>CAVPYU010000001.1:0-520666 GCA_963710065.1 uncultured Thermoleophilia bacterium
ATGTGGCCTGACTCATTAGCGTATTGCTCAGCAGCTTCGCACCCAGGAGATAGAACACTATTACCCGCGGGGTGCGGGTGCATCCCGTTTACCCACGCTCACGCAAAGTCAGAACCGTATTTTCCGGGCTATCTTTTTATCAGGGACACCTGGAAGACCGCGGTATTTCAGCTTTCCAATGGATGCCCCATTCGCTGGGGTTGGTTTCTTTTGGAGGCGAACCTGCCCGTATCCCCGACAATGTGCTCAACGAAATGCGCCAGCGTGTGCAAGAGATTGCCGAAGCCGGTGGTGAACTCTTCGATGGTTTGAAACCCGGTGATACGGTACGCGTGCACGGAGGCCCCTTTGCCGGGTATGAGGCCATTTTTAATTCACGCCTGGACGGTCAGGAACGGGTACGAGTCTTGCTACAATTTATCAATAACCAGCGTGAAGTGCCGGTCGAATTGGATGTTTCGCAAATCCGGCAAGAGAAGTAGAGGGGCTCGCTACTCCAATTCATGAGAATTGGAGTAGCGCGACCTGCGATAGGATTCGCAGTTGCACTTAAATTGGGGGTGATGATAATAGAAAGATGTTATGGCACTAATAAAAAACGAGTCGGTGTCACGTGGGCGGAGCGCGCCAGGTTATCAATGAATTTGTTGTAGAGTACAATTTTAGTATGGATGAAAAAGAAAAGGAAACTGTCGATTTTTCTCGAGGAATTGCGTAAACATTTTCCAATATTGAAAGAGAAATATCATCTTTTAACGTTGGAAATTTTCGGTTCCTACTGTTCGCGCAGAACAAGATAAGACCAGCGATCTCGATTTATTAGTCACTTTTTCAAAGGTGCCGGGGCTGTTTACTTTTATCGAGATAGAAAACTACTTATCCGATCTACTAGGGGTTCAGGTGGACATAGTTATGCGGGATGCACTCAAGCCAGCTTTAGGGGCGCGGAGTTCTTCAGAGACCCTGGCGGTATGAAAACAGAACGCCTTTATATCGAATTTACCTCCACGATATCATTGAGAATGCAGAGAAAGCTATTCATTTCATTATCCGGGATGACGGCGGATGAATTTATTAAGACGAGAAAACTGTATTTGCCGTTATCAGAGCCTTTTGGAAGTTATTGGTGAGGCGACAAAAGTCCCTGTTAATTTTAAGAACTCATGTTACGCAGTAACAGGCTGTTGAGCGAGTTCTAATTGCAGCTTTTGCAGTTCTTGGAAAGCTACCTGCAAAGCTGAAAAATACAACTGAGCTTTCAACTGATAATGGTTTTTGTTCGTTTGCACCTTCAACAACTCAATTTTGACAAACGACCAAAGTGCAGCCACGAAATGATTGGTTTGAGTCGTCTCAGTGCGAGTTGGTGATTTGGCCAGAGACGCATTTTGCTTGAGCGAGCGATGATACTCTTCGACTTTCCACCGTTTTTGGTAGATTGTGATGATCTGGTCAGCATCCAGGGTCAAGTCACTGGTCACCAGATAGCGCACACCCGTTGAGCCATCTTCGTTTGTGAAGACCTGGCGAACCAAATGAAGGGAAAGGGAACCCCTTCCAGGTAAATGGTTTGGATGTGCCTTCTGGCAATTCCAGTTGGTCGATCCGCTGATACTTACCCATTGGATTTATCATCTTCGGACAAAGCCACTTTGCGATTACTCTTGAGCGCCATGATGAACTCTTTCTTCAGATCCAGTTTCACAAAGCGCATGTTCTCTGCAGAAGCAAACCAGATGTCATTGAGTACATATTCGAACGGAATCTTGTTTTTGTAAACGGCTTGCAACATTCGCCGATAATGCTCATTCTTGGTGATCTTGCTTTTGCGTTTCTCTTTGCCGGTTTTCTTGTCGGTGTATTTCTCGGTTTTGGAGACGATCTCAAAGGCCACCGGCAACGCCACTTCTTGGGCATAGTACAGCGTTGTGATAAAATTGATCCCTTTGACAGTGCGCTCTTTGGAATGATCGTAATGCCAACAGATGATCTCGTTCTCATCCGTGTATGGTTTCTCTTCAATCGAATCATCAATGATCATGAACCCATCTTCTTGCTCGATCTTGCGCACTTGTGGCTTGACCATTTGCCACCAGTCTTTGGATGTCATTTTCGGACTGGATAGCATCCGGGTCACTTGGTCATGACTGATTTCTCCATCCATCAATTGTGATAATCCCGTGGCTGTCGTTTGCCCAAATGAACTGATCAAATAGTCTGTGTACAGGTCAAGGATTTCTTTGTTCATGCTTCACTCCTTGACCTTATTTTATCCCGTTATGCACTACTCAGTGCGTAACATGAGTTATGATATAAATACCCCGTGGTGCCCTGGCGGGAAATGGCGGGGATGCGCGATAAACTCGTGCATGATTATTTTGGGGTCAATTTTACAGTCATCTGGAAAACAGTGACTGAAGATATTCCAGAAATGATGCCGCTGATTCAACGAATCATCAAAGTAAAATCGTAATCTTCACATGGTCCGCACTACATTAGCGAGTGTGCACGCAAGACTTGTCAGAAAACGCTGGTTTCGACAAGCTCAACCGGCGTTATCGGCTGATTGGCTGACAACCTTTGCTTGCACACGATTATGTGTGCTGGCGTTGCGCAAGTCTCGTCTATGACGCGATCTACCAAACGCTGGCTTCATCTGTGCCGCTGGCCTCATCTGCGCCGCTGGCTTCATCTGCGCCGCTTTCGGAGCGCCAGGAGCAGGTTAGTGCTAACGTTGGTAGAATCAATTTATGGACAACAGGACCGTAATAAAGCAGAATCCATAAAAAAGACGATATGGCACAATCGAAACGAAGAAACGATTGAAGCAAAGACACGCTGGTTTCAATCATTATCACTGAATGAGCGCGCAGAATTACTCTGAGATCCCTCTACACCGAGAGCTCGAGGTCGAGATAGCTGAGTGGCTTTCCGAGGAGGACGCATTGGTCTTTACGACCGGCTATCAAGCGAACCTTGGCTGCATCGGGACCCTTCTTGGGCCGTCAGACACCGTTATCTGCGACTCTGCCGACCACGCCTCGATCCTCGATGGCTGCAAGCTCTCAGGCGCCCGTATACGCCCCTACAGGCATAAGAAGATGGACAAGCTTGAAAAGATGCTCGATCGTGCCGCAGACGACGGGGGTGGGGTTCTGGTGGTCGTCGACGGTGTCTTCAGCATGGAGGGCGATATCTGCGATCTGGGCCCCGTTGCCAAACTCTGCCGCGAAGCTGGGGCGAGGTTGATGGTCGATGAGGCTCACGCGGTGGGCGTTCTGGGACCGACCGGAGCCGGAACGACAGAGCTTTTCAACCTACAGGATGAGACCGACCTACGGATGGGAACGTTCTCTAAGTCGCTGGCAAGCTGTGGGGGGTTTATCGCCGGGCCGGCCGAGGTGATCGACTACTTGAGGATCTCATCCAGACCTTTCCTTTTTACAGCCTCATCGGTTCCTGCCGCCGTCGGTGCCGCGCTCGAGGCGGTCAAAATCTGCCGCTCGGAAGCAGGAGTTGAGCTTTTCAAGCGCGTGCTGGACAACGCACGATATCTGTATGAAGGCCTAAAAACCCTTGATTTGCAGCTAATTGAGCCTACTGAAGTGCCTGGAGTTGGCGAGACGATCTCCCCGATCGTACCGATCGTAGTTGGAGACGACATCCAGGCCGTGACCCTCTGGAAGGCACTGTATGACGAAGGCCTCTACACCAACGTCGCGCTGTATCCAGCCGTGCCACGAGGTGGAGCGCTGCTGAGAACCAGTGTGATGGCTACCCACGAACGCCAGCATCTGGACCGCGCGATCGAGATCTTCGAAAGGGTCACTCCCAATTTTTCTCAAAGTGCGTGAATTTAAAACAACTCGACCGAAACGTACCGTACGACCGACCGTCGATCTTCCGGCAGAGTCGAAGCTCCAAATTTGAAAGGTTCAAATAACCGCTTTGGGGTATAGATCCGCTTGTCCAATATTGGACAAAGTCTCTTATGAAAAAAAAGTGCGCTCTTAGCGAACCTGTCGGACGGTTCCCTGTTGACCTATCCCGTCATTGCACGTAGTTTCCGTTCAGCCGCTCAAAGATGCGGTGGCCGAGTAGGAGAGACCGGCGCAGTGGGCCGAGATACTGAGCCCGATTCTCACCCGAAAGCGGGCATTAGCTCGCAGGGGTTAGAAGTGAAGTCTTAAATTGTCCTTGTCCAAGGGGGTGTAGCCATGGGTTTATCCAACATAACTACCGATTCGCAACATATGCGCGCGCTGGCTCAAGCCAATCGCGTACGACTGGCCAGAGCCAGACTGAAGAGACAGATCGCCTCTGGAAAGATAGAGGCAGCAGACGTGATTACCAACTGCCCTTGGGAAGCCGAGAGTATGAAGATCTGTGAGCTCTTAACAAGCCAGCGCCGTTGGGGCAAGGAACGTAGCCGCAAATTTTTACTCCCTACCGGTCTATCTGAGAACAAGCGAATCGCCGACTTGACGGAGAGACAGAGCGTTCTGCTATCCACGCTCCTCGTCGCAAGGACAAACCCCGAAGTTGCACCACCCCCTCCAGACCGTTTCCGAGATCAGAGACTGGTCGCAGCCTGATAAACGATTCCCCTACTCTACATCGATCGATCGGCTATGTCCTAAGTTGAGTCGCGTGATCCACAAGACCTGCTAGATCGGTGAATTTAACCGATAGTCCAGAGATCTCACGTTCAAATACTCCCTCTGTATCTGTGGTCACTACTAAGTTTTCGCCATCTGGATAACGTTTTCTAAATGACCTTAGGCTCTTGACATCGAAGTTGTGATAAGACCACTTGCACTCTATTGCCAGCGGAGGCCCTCCTCTTTGGGTTACCACAAAATCAACTTCGTGTCCGTGTTTATCGCGCCAGTAGCAGACTTGCCTGCCTTGTAGCAATGCGTTTAGTTCGTTGAGAACGTAATGTTCCCATAACGATCCCTTGCTATCTGTGGAAAGCGACTTGATTCCTCTGTAGTAGCTCACAAGACCCGTATCGAACATGTATACCTTGGGTGCCGAGACGATCTCAGCTGAGCTTCTTGAAGAGTACGGACGAACTACCTGGGTTGCTAACGTGGACTCCAGTACACGCAGGTAGTTGGTTACGGTCTGCCGATTAATCTCGCAAGGTCCCGCGAACCGAGTTGCCTCAAAGATGCCGCCACTGTTGACAAAAAGTAACTCAGTCAGTTTTTGGAATCCATCCCTTCTCTCCAACCTGAAAAGTTCGAGAAGATCGCGTGCCCAAAAGGAGTCAAACCAGTCACGCATCTCTTCGTCAATCTTGCCTTCTGCAAGAAAAAACGGCGGCAGGCCACCGTTGACCAGTCTGTGATCCAGTCCATAGTCTCCAAACTCGGGTAGCTCGGTATTTAATATTGGTAAGAGCCAAAGTGTCAGTTTTCGACCGGTTAGTGTGTCACGAAATTTGGACGACGCCTGCAGAGTAGATGACCCTGTGGCGACTATCTTGGTCTCCGTGTAGTGATCGGCCGCTATTTTTAGCAGCTCAGATGGATTTGCAAGTTTATGAATCTCATCTAGGACAATGCGCTTACCACCAACCTTCTTCAAGAATGCTTCAGAGTCTTCTAGCTCAATTCTAATCCGGGGAAGCTCACAGTCGAAATACTCAATTGAGTCGATACTCTGGCAAAGAACAGTCTTTCCGACTCGTCTGACCCCGTGCAGCCAGATGATGTTTCTTCGGCTCCAAAGCCCTTCAATGCGGCGCAGCCAGTAAGATCTATGAACCATATGCGACTAATATAGCATATAGTGCAACTATCCGCGATGTATTTCGCATATAGTACTAATTAAATATCGGCCAGCCCGTAACTGTTCACCCCCCAACATCTCTAGTACCCAATATTCATCGGCATTGTGGTGGTACCGCTGAAGGCGACGAACCACACGATAAATACGGCGACAGCTGCAACAGTTAAGGGCGCTCTTTCGGGTGTGGAATATAGGGTATAAACAAAACTTGTGATTTAGTGTGATACAATGTAACACATGTCAAGGAAGAGCCAAAGAACGCGAACTCACCGATCCGGGCACAAGATGACCAAGCCAGCGACGCGGCAAAGGTCCTTTCGTATGTCCGCACCGGTTCTGGACCGTTTAGAGAAGCAAGCCCTACTCAAGGATGCCTCAGCCAACTCACTGGCACAGCAGCTCATTGACGAGGGCTTACGGATGGACGTGCACCCTCAGATATTTTTCCGCGAAGGCGCGGTCGGTCGACGACCGGCTCTCACGGGCACGCGCCTCGACGTCTGGCAGGTGATCGGGACTCTTCGAGGAAACGACAACTCGGTCAAGGACACGGCCGATTATCTAGATATTCCTCAGGGCCGAGTTAAAGCGGCAGTTAGGTATTACGCTGAATATCAAGATGAAGTCGACCGATTTGCCGAACGCATGCAAGAGATAGCCGACCACGAGGAAGAGGCCTACCGGCGTGAGCAAGAGGTTCTTAGTTGAAGCTACTGCTCGATGAGCTTTACTCAAAGAAGATTGCTCAAAAGTTGCGAGCCCGGGGACATGACGTATGTGCAGTGACTGAGGATCCCGCTCTCATCGGGCTTAGCGATTATGAGCTGATTGAACGAATGGTCGAAGACCATCGAGTAATCGTGACCAATAACGTCGCCGACTTCGCGTCGCTCGTGAAAAGCAAGGAACATGCCGGTCTTGTCTTTACGTCGGACAAAAGCCTGCCCCGCAATCGTAAGACAGTGGGATTGTTTATACGCCGACTGGACAGTCTATTGAGCAGCCACACTGAAGAGAACGCGCTACACGGTCAGATTCGATGGCTTGATCCGTAATATCGGCCGCTAATACCCGATGTTCAACGGCATTGGGCTGGTACCGCTGAAGGCGACGAACCAAACCATAAATGCAGCAACCGCGACCACCGCGGTTGAGACCAGGACGATCTCCAGAGCGCCGAACCCGCTTGAGTGAGTCTCGCCGCGCAGGCTCATATAGCGGCGATTGAGCCCTCCCAGTACCCACACAAGCAGTGCGATGCTCAACGCAACGCCCACTACGATCGAAAGCAACGCGTATCCAAGCGAGTCGGTGGCTGCCTGCACCTGTGAGCCGACCCATAACCAGCCGAGAGGCACTGCGATCCAAAGCATCAGGCTACTCAGCAGCATGAAGCAGATAAGCGCAAACGAGCCGACGTTTGGGATGAAACCTCTTTTTACAGCCTTCTCTTCCATCTCTAAGAACAATTCTATGCGTTTTACCCGTTGGACCGAAAAAAATACTCACTTACCAAGGAAGGGCAGAACTATCTCCAGCTCCTGCCCGCGAGGCTCTTGAACCTTGTGCGTAGGAAGTAGAAGATAGGTGCAAACACAAGAAGGGCTACGGCCAGCTTTAAAACAACTGCAAACCCCTCCCTCCCAGGGATGAGCAGAGTCAGAACTGTAAACACGACGATCGCCGGTAGTCCGGCCAGAAGTGTCGAGTGCGACCTGTAGCCTGCAAAGTGCTCGCGTATGGCGAGCTCCAGACCGGCAAGCATACCCAGTACTACCGCGCCCGCGATCATCGCCTGTCCGACCAGCCCCCAGACGATCAGCCCTATAACTCCACACACAAGTGCGATAAAGACCGCCAGCTCGGTTAGCGGTGCGGAGCCCCATGGAGCGGGCGGGCGCTGAGGTCGAACAGTGTCTTCTCGTTTCTTCTCGACTCGCGCGCGCTCTGACTCTGATGACTGTTTTTCCGCGATGACGCCTTCACGCTGCCGACGCCTCTCTCTACGCCCCATGCTTATGGACAGCCCGATGACATCTTCACTCGCCACCAGCCGAAAAGCATTCCCAGAATCCCGAAACGAGGCCTCGAGTGCCAATGACGACAGCCGGGTTTACCAAGATCTTCGTTCGAGACCCGGATCCACTTGTGTGAGGCCGGGTCGGCCAGCAGTGCTTGCAACAGACTGTGAGCTCGTGCATGTGTCGCACGAATCTCTGAAAGCTCGTTCTCGGCTGTGCGGAGACGGTGCACAAGTCTGTCTCGTTCCTCTTCCAGTTCCTTCAGCCCCAACATTCGTGCGCTCCCCGGCGATTGGTTCTCACCGCCACCTATCGCGGTCCGACAGCCGTCTGCTGCCAATCGTGCCAACTTCATCTCCAAGCGCCCGATCTGCCTCCGCAGCTGGTCCTTCGCAGACATCTCCTGAACGTCTGACGCTGCTACCGAGTATCTATCGACTTCGACGGTATTGATCACGGTCGACCACCTACTGTGATCGTATCATCGTGCCAGGGCCTCATGAAAAATCGATAAAGCCTCGTCTACCTCCAGCTGCGACACTCCCGCAACCTTCAAGCCACATGCAACCGCACTGGCTGAGTCAGGTTTCGCCTCTGCCTCGGCCGATGCGCTTCCGAAAAGCACCGATAGAGGCTCTATCTCGTCGGAGATCAGTATCGTCCCCGCAGATACGGTGCTGGCTCCAACCCGCTCGCCTTCGACCGCCTGCCGTAGTACCAAGTCGCCCCGGACAGCGTCCCCGTCGTACGCCCATATCGCCACTCCTGTGTCTGCGACCGCAAGCGTCAGGGCATCGCTTGCGGGCCAGGACCTCCTGAACCCTCCAGTCACCAGACGCCTCACCACGACCTCCTCTATCGGTGTCCTTGTCACATCCGGGTCGAGCCCTATGTGACGGAAAAATGTGCGGTAGGCGTGTGGCGTCGGCTGTTCGCGTAGCGTCACCGCCTGAGCTCCACCTATCCGATCAGCAAGTAGTTTGAGCCTTTTTGCCATGTGCCGGCTACTGCCATGCTCTATGCGAACGCGGATGTATGACAGGACCAGCTCGGGGAACTCGTCCCTGATATGCGGCTCAATCTTCGCCCTTGTCGGCTTCAACGTGTCGATCCCCGCTGCATCCACGGCCTGCCTTGCGAGTGTCTTTCCCAGAGTTGAACGGTAGCTGGAAGCACGATCGCAACCCCCACCAACGACACCGCGAGATCGACCACCGATACGAAACCAAAATCTCTAAGAATTTGGATGTTTGAAAGAGTGAGCACACCGAACCCAGCTACAGCGGTCAGTGCGGATGCGAGCACCGCTCTTCCGGTCGTACTGAATGTGTGTGCAAGTGCCTCGACCGGTTCTCCGCCGCGCTTGCGCTGCTGAAGGTAGCGCCCACTTAAGATCACGCTGAACTCGGTCGATATTGCGACCACGATCACGGTGAGCGTCACAGTGAAGGGGTTCAGTTTGACCCCGAGTGCGTAAAGAAGCAGTCCCGACCAACCGACAGCCATCACAACCGGCACAAACGGCACGATTGCCCGCATTGGACTGCGATAGATGAGAGCAAGCATGATCAGCACGAAAGCCAACGCCGCCAGTGTCAGCCAGTGGCGACTGCTCTCGATCTCCGAGCTCGCCTTGGCAGCTATCACCGGTAGGCCACTTACGCTTGCAGTAACTCCCTTGGGTGGGTGTAGCGTGCGCTTTAGATCCTTGATCAGATCTTCCTGTTGACCCAGGTCCATCACCGGAATGCCCAAAACCAAGTTCACGGCTTGATCGTCGTCTGCGATGATCGCGCTGCGGAAGTAGGGAGGGATCGCCTTGATCAGCGCCTCGACCTGCCGATCTTTTTTCTCACCACCTTCGATCAACCTAGTGATCGAAAATCCAGGACAGAGATCGCTTCCCTTGCAACCCTTGCTTTTCTTATACCCGTGTCGCTTCAATACACGTTCTTCATAGCCGGCAAGCCAACCGATGACTTTCGGGTCCGTAGCGTTTCTGCCACGTAGGGTGACATCGATCTCCCCAGAGATACCGGTCTCTGCCTCAAGCGCGTTTACTCCTTTGAGTGCGGGTTGATCCTCCGGGACAAGCTGGCGCAGATCCGCCGTTGTCGAGATCTGGGTGCTCAGAACTGCACCAGATACAGCGACGATAGATGCGACGAGGAGGACCGTCCCCGGCCTATCTACGGATATCGCGAATATACATCGAGCGACACCGGCTGTACCGTTGCGCACACCACACGCTATCGAGCTGCTTGCGACGATCTGTCCGAGAGAGGCCCACAACGACGTCAACCGGCCCCTCACGGCCCTGACCGGACGTACATCCAACCTTCTGGCACTCCACCCCGGCCCCGCCATAAGTGCCGATCCTGCAAAAAACACGTACAGAAACGCTGTGCCTATTCCGGCCACCAATACCGCTCCAAAGTCGCGAACGGCCGGTACCGGTGCAAAAAGCAGCGCCAGCATCCCAGCCAATGAGACGATCCATGCACCTGCGACCAACGGCATCCCCAGTCGTGCTGCTTGGCTAACTGAATCGGGGCGACCTCGCGCCCTCTGCTCTTCGCTGAAACGGGCCTGATACTGCACGGCGTAATCGACGGCGAGCCCGAAGATAAGCGGCATCGCAGCGACAGCGGTGAGAGTGAGCTCCACCCCGGCCAGATCCAATATGCCGTAGTAAAAGGCCACTGCAAGAACAGCCAGCAGCAGCGGAAGCAGACGTCGACGCACATGAAAGCTGACAAGCAAAACCACGCCCATAACTACGACTGCGAGAAGAAGTAACAGACGCATCTTTTCAGAGAGAGCTGCAGCGAGGTCCTGGGACACGACCTCCGGCCCGGTGACCACGTAGTCTCCGTTCTCCAGTTCCAACCCGCTCTCCTCGGTCGTCTCCCTGATCAATCGAACGGCCTCTTTGCGCTCGCTCTGCGAGAGATCGGGGCGAAGCCGAATCTGTATCAGCGCACTTTCTTTTGAGGGGAACAGATATGAAAAACGGGGCTTCGGCACTCCCGCTCCCCGTTTAGGGTCGAACACGACCCTTGAGACGAAGGCGGGATTGTCGATCTGGGGTAGGGAGCGCAATCCGTATTTGAGCGCCAGGCTCAACGAGTCACGAACGAACTCTGCGTAGGCAAGCTCCTCCGCTTTCTTTGCAAGTGCATCGGCCTCCTTCTTGGTCCTGCCTTGAGCCAGGGCCAAATGGCGTGCAGCTTTTGCCGCTTTTTTTGCACGTTTCGACCCGCGGCTGCGAGCTTTTTCGATCTGAGCGCTCAGCTCAACCGCCGATTGATTGATAAAGGTTCCGGGCCCGTAGACGACCTTTGCCGGTTTCAACTCTGCCAGCTCAGCGCATACGCCTTTCGGTGGTGGGCTTCCTTCCGGCACGTTCCCGGCAATGCAGCCCTCGAAACTCAAGATCGCCAGAAGGTCTGAAGACAGAAGCAACTGATCCAGCTTGCCCTGTATCAGGACGTACACAGGACCGCTGCCGAACTGCTGCTCAAACCTCTTTGTGTCACGCGACTCAGGCGATGAAGGATCGAGTAGTGATTCGATAGGTGCTTGAGGTTGAGCCTTGAAAGCAAAAAACGCACCGGTGACCGCAAGAATCAAAGCTACCGCACTGGTGGCCCCGGCGTGCCGCGCCAGCCACGTACCCAGCCAGCCCAAGATACGACTTACTTTCAACGGTCTCCGATCTAAGATCCTACGGTCACGGACTCTCGGGCCGCACGTGCGGATAGCGCAACGACTGGCCTTGGAAGTTGAAGTTGGGCTGCGGCACGCATGACGGCGCCATCGCCGAGCCGAGATCGAAGACAAAACGATCCATCAACTGCTTGAGATCCTCCGGCGT
This sequence comes from uncultured Thermoleophilia bacterium, assembly GCA_963710065.1. Taxonomy (GTDB): domain Bacteria; phylum Actinomycetota; class Thermoleophilia; order Solirubrobacterales; family CAVPYU01; genus CAVPYU01. The sequence goes on from CAVPYU010000001.1 coordinate 11,698, forward strand.
AGTTGACCCTACCGTGGGCAGTGGATCGGTGGAACAGGTTGCGCTGCTGAACACCGGCAAGCCCGTTGCCAGCTGATCGAACGAGCCCGGTGCGCTGTATGCGTTTGCCCTGTTCGAAGGCAGCCTGGTCGGGTAGGCGGCAAAGCTCTCGGAGTTAAGCGACGGCAATACACGGATATAGTGAACCGGCGCTACAGCACCCTGAGGCAGATCGGTCGCCTGCCCCAGTGCTGCTACGTTGCCAAAGAGCGCTGTCGTTTCGCGGTTGTACTGCACGATCCACTCAAGCGCTGGGTTCAAGGTCAAAAGGAACGGATAGAGCTGTGCCATCAACGGCCTTGCGTTGTCGAGTGTCTTGTTTATGCCCGGAATTCCATCTTTCGAGGCTTCGAAGAGAGGACCCAAGCCCTCCATCAACTGCTTGAGGTCAGGTGCTATCTCCTTGGTCTCCTCCATCACCGGACGCATGCGTTCGGCCACCGGCATCATCTTCCGTATCAACGGATCTGTGTCTGTGGCAAATCGATCGACCCTTTTGACCGTGGCTTTGCTCTCGTCGAGGAACTTGGGCAGGAGCCTTACCGCCTCCACCAGTTCGGAGCTGTTGCTGGCCGTCACTGCGAAGACGGTGTTCGAGTTCTCTACCAACGAGCCGAGCCTGCCGCTCTGGCTGAGGGAGGCAAAGACCTCTCCTCCGTTCTTGACCATTAATCTCAAACCCTCATCGTCGCGATTGAGGATCTCCGTAACCTTGTCCAGGTTTTCGGTAAAGGGGGCAAAGTAGGCGAACGCTGTGTTCAGATCCCAGCCACGACCGTTCAACGCAACCGCGCTCTGATCCAGCCACTTGCGCATCGCCTCCCTTGTCTTTGGGTCAAAGGTGGAGAGAAGCTCGTCCAGCTCTACCGTCTCCTCCAGATTTGCCGCCGACAGCGTCTTGCCCTCGGCAAGCTCTGGGGAGTCCGGTGATCCCGGTGTTATCTCCAGGTACGCCTCGCTCAACAGTGACTTGGTGCGCTGAACCACCCTTGTATCTACCGGTACCGGAGCGTACTCTTCATCCATTTCGATAGTGGTCAGTGCCTTGCCATCGTCCAGCTCGACATTCTTCACCTTGCCCACTGCCACGCCGGAGATGCGCACGTCGGCCTCTTTGGTCAGCTGGCTTGCCTCCTCCAGCGGAACCTTGAACCGGTAGCCGTGCGGCTGGAATGGAACCGGCCCACCGAAAGTAACCCACATGAAGAGGATCAGGCTGAAGCAGGCCAGCACAAAGACGACCATCGTGATAATCCGTCCTATGCTTTGAGCCTGGTTCTGCATCAGTGGTTCCTCCTGTCAGCACAGAAACCCCTGGCGTTGTCGGTGAAGGTAATCATCAGCACACCTTGTTTAGGTCGGGCAGGTCGAGGCCAAGCTGCAGCAGCCTTACGTTGGCGAAGTCGGGGTTCTTTGCCAGGTTGTTAAGCGCGCTGAGATCTATGCATCTCATTGCGATCAGGCCGCGCAACTTGACTCCCTGCGCGTCTTGGGCGGAGACGTTCGATGCAAGGTTGTGAGCATTCCAGCCGGCCCAGAAAAGGTACGGCTGGTCTTTACCGTTGTTGTATGCCATCTCGTTTGAAAGGTAGTTGAGCGAACCGAAGACCTCGCTGAGATCGGGAGTGATATCGGCAAGCCTCGCGGCAGCGGGACGTAAGCTCTCCACCGGCCCGGCCGCCTCCTTGGCAAACGGCCGCAGCTGATCGCGCACAACCGGCTCTGTTTTTTCAAAGAACGGACGCAGATCCTTCATTGTTGAGTCGAGTGCGCGTGCTCCCGGCCTCAGGTCGTCAAGCGTCGGGCCCAGAAGGCGCGCCATTCGGTCGCCCTTCTTGAGCGCCGAGGTAGTCGATTCGAGCGTCCCCGGCAGCAGCTTGACAGTTTCACGGAGGGAGGGTGAGGCCTCGGCCATCGCCTGGAAATTCGCGTTCACCGAGTCGACCATCTGTGCAAGCTCATCGTCCTTTGCGCCCACCTCGGTCGTCAGCGACTGGAAGTTGGTGATAAGCCTCTTCAGGTTCGTGCGCCTCTGGGCGATCTTGCCGTTGATCCTCTTTAGATAGTTGGTCGTAAGCCTAAGCTCGCCAAAGGTTGATTTCAACTTCTCACCGTTCTTACCGAGGCCTTCGTCAGCTGACGCCAGAAGCATCTGCAGGTACTGGCGCGTGTCTCTGTCCATCACCGCAAGGATCTCTTCGAGGTTCACGTCGGGATTGGTATTTGCCTGAGGCAGGGTCTCGCCTGCAGAAAGCTCTCCCGCACTTGGGTCTCCCGGGTTGAGATCTATGTTCTCGTCCTTCAACGGCGTGGTCGGCGCCATCAACATCTTGGCGTTCTTGTAGACCGTATGTTCCTTCTCGATCTGCATCGTCACCACCGCCTGCCCGTCTTCTAACTGCACGTCCGAGATCTTGCCCACCTCGACGCCGGCGATCTTCACCGACTGTCCCTGACCGGCAACCAACGCCTGCGCGGTCGCGAACTTCGCCTTGATCTCGTAGAGATCCTCGCCGATAAACGGCAGATTCTGTCCTTGTTTGACCAGGATATACCCCCCTACGCCAACCGCCAGCACGACCATCGAGATGATCGCTACGAAGTCACGGAGGTGTTTCTTTATCGCACGTTTCATTCGCCCTCACCGCCCAAGGGGTCCCCGCCCAGTCCGCCGAATACACCTTCGTCACCAGAGTTATCGCCTTCAGCGCCAACCGTAGCTCCGCCTGCCCCGGTCACGGAGCCGGTCGCGATCACAGACGGCGCGGGACCTGTCTCTGCCGCGTTCAGATCGGGCCGCTTCTGGTCCTTGCACAGCTTCTCCGGCCCGTACGGCGGCTTTTTATCGGGCATCTTCGGCCTGGTACCCAACGGTAGGTTGCCCGAGGGCACGCTTGCAAAGACCGTTTCGCCGACACCGCTCAGTTTTCCAAGCGATACGGTCGTGTCACCGCCGCCACCTGCGAGAGAGATGTACGGCCCGTTGCCGTCGAAGTTCTGCAGAGCGCTGGTAGTGCCTACCAGCGCATAGAAGAACTCCTTGTAAGGCTCCTCGCCACTTGTATGAGGCGGATCGTTGACCGGCTGGCTGAAGGTCGGGACCATCACGTCTGTGGTGCACCGGCTCAAGTTGTCTATCTCGTCGAGCAGGGTACTTGCATCTGCTGTCACTTCCGCCAGATCGCGTACGGTGGGGCTCAGATTCGCAAGCACCCCTCCCAGCTCGTCCTCCTGCACCAGCGCGCCCACCTGCGTCAGCCAGCCAGGCGAGGCATCGACGGTAGCCGGGATCTCACGAACTCCGGGCCTTATATCCTTTGCAAAGGCGTCCAGTGCGGGCAGTGAACTGTCCAGATGGCCGAGAGTGGTGCGCGCTTGGATAATCGTATCGGGCAGTTCGTCGATGGCGGCCGAGAGTGAGGCGGACTCCGACGCCAGAGCTGCGGCGGTTGTGTTGAAGTTGGTGACGAGATCTTGGATCTCCGGCTGGTTTCGATCCAGTGCCGAGATCGTCCTCTGAAGCCCGTACACGAGCCTGCGCAAGTCACCTGCCTGCTCGCCAAGCATGGCGGTGCTGACGCGATCAGTGTCCTTCAAAGCGGGGGTAAGGTTGTCGAACGTCTTGTTTATCTCCTCGGCGCCTGTGAGGTCACGCTTGCCGGCCTTATCTTTAACGGCGTCTTCGCCTGCCGCGGATGCGGTTGTACCTTCACCGCTGCTGGAGCTTGCATCTTCTGTTTCATCGCTGTTCGACTCACCTGTCGTCTCACTGACGGGTCCGGCCGCCTCTTCCGGCTCTCCCTGACCGTCAAAGGCCTGCGAGAGCCCCTTGAGCGTCTCCCTGAGGTTCTCTCTAGTGTCTGCCTGCAACGCCGTGAGTACCTCGTCGAACTGTACGGCTGTGGCAGTCTGCGATACAGAGATCGTGTCTCCCGACTCGAGCTCTGGTGCCGATGGAGTACCCGGTTTCAGATCGACGAAGTAGCTTCCCTCCAAGAAGAGCCGCGGCCGGATCTTTGCCTGTGCGTCCTTCATGATCGGCCGGCCTTTTTCCTCAATGTTCATCTTGACGGTGCTGAAGTTGGTGTTGGAGGCTCGCGAGAGACTTTTTACTTCACCGACATCGACCCCTGAGACACGCACGGGAGAGCCGGTGCGGATATTTATCGAGTTCTCGAAGACGGCGTTCAACTCCCAACCCGGCTGCCACTGAAGTGGCTTCGCAAATACTGCTAAGGATGCAATGATCGAGAGAGTCAGCGCGACCAGGCCGACACGCTCGAGGCTCACACCGACGGCACGGCTGTGCGGTACCAGCGCTGCCTTCTTGGCCCGCTCTCCGAATCCCAGTGTCCGGCCCGGCCCGCTCATCGCCCCTCCGTCACCTGGCCCTGATTGCCGGGAACGTTGCCGATAACCTTCTGCTTGTCGGTGTACCACTCACGACCTGCCTCGCACTCGTTGTCCTGGCCCGGCGCCGCGGTGTTCGGGTAGGGGTTCGAGTGAAGGTAGTTGCCCAGCTCCGGCCCGTCCGCCGGGGCAGAGGCGGGAAAGCCTAAGTTGTTGGGTCCTTGTGGCGCCAGGATGGCCGCGAACCTGATCCAGTTGCCTACACCCGGACTGCCCTCGGAGAGGAACCCCGAGGCGTTCCGGAAAAACAGCGTAAGGTAGTTGCAGGTCGTCTGGGCGGGCGTGACGAACGCCAGGTATGGGTTCAAGATCGCCGCCGTGCTCTCTAGCGCATCCACCGCAAGCGGCACGTTCGCATCCTCGGCAAAGTCCTCTATGGTACGCAGAGATGTGTCGAGCCTGCGGTTGAACGCCGGCGCCCGCGGCAGCTCCTCTTTGCCTGCCGTCGCAGTATCAGCCAGGTCGGGGGCCGCGTCACGCAGGTCGCTGAAAGACGGCCGCAACTCTGCCGACAGCTCGGTCGTACGTCGCAGGAAGGGCCGCGTCGATCTAAGTGCCTTGGTCGAGACTGAAAACGTCGATGGGGTCTTCTCGATCATCTGCTGCAGCTCGGTGGTCACACCGGCAAGCGCGCCGAAAGTGGTATCGAGGTTGACGAACAGACTTGCAAAAGACTGGGCGGCCGGTGCAAGTTGGGCCTGCATCTCTCCCAGGCTGATAAAAAACCGTTCCAGGCCGGTGGCAGGCTCCGCCAGCGTCTCTGCAACAGGCTCCAGGTTCTCGAGCGCAGACGGCAGTACCTGAATGGTTTCGTTCAACGCGGTGCCTCTGCCTGCAAGCGCGCCTCCGATACCGCGTAACGAGATACGGATGTCGTCCCTGGTCTTCTTATCGAAGATGTTGAACCAGTCCTGCAGCTCGACCGGTGTTGTCGATGAGCTGGCGAGCGGTATCGTCTCGCCCTCTTTCATAGCTCCCGCACTTGGCGTGCCCGGTTCCAGTCCCAGGTATTTGAGCCCCAGAGTCGATGTCTGCCTCACCTGCACGCTCGCGTTTTTGTAGACCGGCCTTGCCGTCTCATCGAGCTTCATTGAGAGCAGGACGGTGTAGCTTCCGTCTTCGTGCGCAACCGTCTCGATCCCCTTTACGAAGCCGACGCGCAGCCCGGCTATCTTGACTTCGTTGTTCGGAAGGAGACCCGAGGCGTCCGGTACCTCGGCCTCGATGTCGTAGGTCGGAACGAAAGGCAGTCCCTGGTTGGCGTTGCCGGCGATGAAGACCATCAGAACCAGCACCAGCACCGTGATCACGCCGATGACGACGTTGTTTTTAAGGATCGTGCGGGCGCCTCGCTGCCTCACAGCTCCACCCCGTCTCGCTTGTTGTGGCATGCGGTCATGTCAATCTCCAAGCAGGTAGTCGAGAAGCTCTTCCTGGCCTTCGGACGTCGAGCTTGCGGTCGATGCGGACTTGGACGACCTACCGGTGAACTTGGCCTTGCAGGCAGGCTGAACCTTGCCCGAGGTCGCGTAGTCGACGCAGGTGTTTGCCAGTAGTCTGTTAGGTATAAAGTGGCTGACCGAGTCGTACATCCCCGACGCCGACCCAAGGTAGAAGATCATATCCATGAACCGCTCGATGCCGCCGGTGTCCTGCAGGTCGGTAAGCAGTGCGGCAAGGTTCTGTGACGCCGGTTTGGCTGAGATCGTCATCGTATCGATCTTTTCGATCAATGAGTCCGACTTGGTGAGGATCGGCCCGGCAAGGTCGGCCGTGTCGCCCAGTGACTGAAGCGTAGGAACTGCTTCCTCTGCAAACGGCCCCAGGTCTACTATGAAACGGCTTATGTCCGGTGCGACGGCGTTCAGGTCCGCCAGGATCGGCGCAGCCTCATCCGACAGCTTGCCGATCTGTTCCATGGTGGGCTTGAGCTCGCGAAGCAGCGGCGGAAAACGGTCGATCGACTCACGTATCTCTTCGCGGCGTGCGGCAGTTGCCTGCGCCACGCTGTTGATCTGGACGATCGAGTCGGCGACCGCTCTCTTGTCACGGGCCAGTGGCTCCATGACCTGATCGGTCGTCGTAACCAGCTTGCTGAGTGTATCGTTCTGCCTGTCGAGAATCTTCAATACCCGATTCATCTGCCTCAGTGCGGGAGTGGACCTGCGCAACGCCTTGGCGAGGTCGTCACCACGAGCCGCAAAGCTTATTCCGAGCTCGTTGATGAAGATCCGAAACCTTTCACGGGTTGGCTCACGCATGTTGTCGAGCACCCTGTCGACCGGGACCGGCACGCCTGTACGGGTGACCGGCAGGACCGGCAGCTTCTCCCCCGGCGGTGTCTCGAGCACCGCGGCATCGGCCGAGCCGGGCTCACACTGGATCGGCTGTTCTCCTATCAATGAGGTGACGATGATCTCGCAGCGGGCATCCTCCTTGAACGGCCCGATCCCCTTCTGTTTCACATGCAGCGTAATCGCGGCCTTGTTATTCTCCGTCAGCTCGATGCTGCCGACCGAGCCGACCACGACTCCAGCCACTTTCAGGTCACCGCCGACGTTGACGTTGGAGGCGGTGTCGAAGATCGCCTTAACCGAGTATTTGGCCTGATCCTCCTGTTCTGCTGCGACGCCGAAGACCAGTGCCGAGACACCGAGCAGAAAGAGTAGGGCTATCGCGATCATCCTTCTCATGGGCCCGGAGGTATGGTCGAGGGGTCACAGTCGAAGGTGGGTGAGGGCAGGAACGGGTTGGAGCCGTCCGCGGAGCCTTGCGTCGCACCGCCCGGACACCTTCTCAGGCGGCCGGTCTGCAGCCCGCCGTTACGAGTGGAGCCAGGGTTCTGTACGAGCGTCGAACCCTGCAGGTTGAAGTCGAGAGTATCCACATTGACCTTCGCCATGTGGCCGTTTGCGTCATAGTAGGCAGGGACTTCGGCAAGCCTGGTTATAAAGCCGGTGAGATCAGGTGCGTAAGGTACGCCGAACTCGAGTATCGGCTGAAGGTCCTTCATGCCCTCAATCGCATTCGGAAAAGCCGTATCGGACTTTTTGCCGACAGTCTTTGCATCCACAAGCAGGTCGGTTAGATCGTTGTCCGATCCTTTGCGGTAGACGATACGCCGTAGGTCCTTGATCGCCGACTTTCCATCACGCAAGACCGGCTCCAGATCCTCTAGGAACGGGTCGAGCGCATCGGCTGCCGGCTCCATGTCCTCCACCAGCGGGTCGAGCGTGTCGAGGGAGTCACGCAGGTTGGCGAAGGTGGTGTTGGCTTCCTTCAGTGTTGAGGGAAGTGCGTTAAGCGCCTCGGACAGGGCCGCACTTTCGCTTGCGATTGCACCGGTCGCAGTGTCCGCATTGCTGACGAGGGCCGCAAGGTCGTCTCTCCGGTCGGCCAGCGCGGTTGCGAGACGGCTGGAATCGACGATGAACTGTTCGAAGACCTGTTCGTCAGCTACCAACTCACCGATCACTTCGGAGGACGCCCCGACCGCCGGGCCCAAGTACTTGAAGGCTTCGTTAGCCGCCTTGCCCTGGCCGTCCATGCTGGCAGACAGCTGACGTATCAGGGTGCGCAGGTTCTTGCGGGCGTCGGCGTCGAACATGCTGTAGAACTGATCGATGTTTACCACCGAGGTCGTACGGTCCAGGCCGATGTGGCCGCCGTCTGCCATCTCCTGCCGGTTGTTGGGCCCCGGATTCAGCGCGATGTAGCCGTTACCGACTCCCGACAGCGACTCACGGCGCTGAGTCAGCGTTGTTCCCTCGTGCAGCGGCGCGTATTGATCGGAGACTTCAAGCGTTATCTTCACCTCATTGGTATCGGTCAGCTCGATCTTCTTTATCTTGCCGGCCGTGTTGCCTCCTACCAGCACGCGATTTCCTTTTACAAGCTGGCCCGCGTTTTGAAAGGTCCCGCTGATCTGATAGCCGTTGCCTGGCTGTCCGAACATCAGGATGAAGATGGCAACCACTGCCAGCGCCAGCGCCGCCGCCGCCGCTGCCCTTGCAACACTAACCTTCATCGCGCCCCTCTTTGTCTTCCTGAGTTGCGCGAAGCGCAGCGAAGGATCTGGTCAGACTCTTCGCTTCGCTCAGAGTGACAATTGGTTCGCTCGGAGCGACACAGGCTTCGTTCAGAATGACATTGGGTCGGCTCATCCTCTGACTCCTACTCCATCCCCAGGGGGCCCTCGGGTGAACCTGCCAGGAACTGACTCACGAACTGGTTGTCTGTTTCGAGCAGATCCTCTTTGAGCCCCGCCTCGACGATCTTGCCCTTCCAGAGGATCGCCATGAACTCCGCCAGGCGTCGCGCACTGTTGATGTCGTGGGTGATCACCACGTAGGTGCCTCCGTTTTCTTCGTGCACTTCGCGAATCAGGTCACATAGAAGAGCGGTGCGCACCGGGTCGAGGCCGGAGTCCGGCTCATCAAACAGCAAGATGCTCGGATCGAGCACCAGCGCCCGGGCGAAGCCCGCACGTTTGCGCATACCGCCCGATAGCTCGTTGGGCATCTTCTCCTCGGATCCCGCAAGCCCGACCTCCGAGAGGCGTCTGCTGATAATTTCGCGGATCTCATCCTCGGACTTTTCGGTGTGCTGCCTCAACGGAAACGCCACGTTATCGTAGAGGTTCATCGACCCGAACAGCGCCCCGTCCTGAAACAAAACGCCGAACTTTCTGCGCACCTCGTAGAGACGGTCGTCGGTCATCTCTGGGACGCTCTCTTTGTCGATCAGCACATCGCCTTTGTCTGGGAACAGAAGCCCGACGAAGTGCTTGATCAAGACGCTCTTTCCGGTGCCCGAAGGGCCGAGCACCATCGAGATCATCCCATCGGGGATACCGAGGTTCACGCCGTCCAAGACCTTGTTACGACCGAAGGCCTTGTAGAGGTCGACGACGTCGATCGAGGTCTCTCGGCCGTTCCCACCGTACCCTACTCCAGCACTTTGTTTATCGGTCGTCAGATCCTGGCCTGCATGGCTCGATGAACCGTTTGGATTTGTTTGGTTGTCACTCATAGCTCCTCATGTATCTTTCTGATTAGTCGCATACCTTCCATGCTTTCCAGCCCCTATCCGCCGACCGGGGCGTTGGCATTTCCCCCTCCCCAGAACAGCGCCGTCAGGCCCATCCCGATCAGATGCACCAGCACGATATTCAAGATCATCGACTTGGCGGTCGCCTGCCCGACGCCGACCGGACCGCCGCCCGCCGTATAACCGTAGTAGCAGCCGACAAGCACGATCGCAGTCGCCATCGTCATCGCCTTCACGACCGAGAAGATAAGGTCGAGCGGGTTCTGGAACTGCCAGAAGACGTCCAGATAGGTTCCGCTCGAGGCATCCCCGACCTGAACGACCACTACCAGGTACGATGCGAAGAAGCCCATTCCTAGCCCCACTAAGTAGATGAACGGAAGAACCAGCCAGCTCGCCAGCAGCCTGGTCGAGGCCAGGAAGGCTATCGGGCGAATGCCCATCACCTCCATCGCGTCGATCTCTTCGTTGATCCGCATCGAGCCGATCTCCGCAACGATACCGGTACCGATCTTTGCCGACATCATGTAGCCGAAAGCGAAGGGAACGATCTCGCGCAGGTTGCCGACCGAAGTAAAAATGCCTGCATATCCGGGCGCACCTATCGCTCTGTTCAAATAGGCGCCCTCGATGCCGATGATCAGCCCCAGGATGAAGATAAGGCCCCAGATGACAAGTGTCGAGCCGAGGATCAGGATGCCTGCCTGACGTAGAACCTCGCCGAAGAAGCGAAAGACGCGGCCGTTCAGGATGTCGGCTACGACCTGCCCGCAGAAACGGGTTATGTCACCGGCGCTAGAAAGCCATTCCCTCGGAATATCAAGCCATCCCATACTTGGGTTCATTTGATCACCGAAAGCTCAGGGTTTGTCGCCAAAAGGGTCTGGGTGAAGGCGTAGTTGAAGGAAAATACGACGAGGTAGCTAACGACGACCGCTTGGTTAACTGCTCGGCCGACTCCGGCAGCCCCCCCGGAGGCCGTTATACCCTTGTAACAGCAGACGATCGCGATGATCGCACCGAAGATAGTAGTCTTCAAGAGGCTTCCCCAGAGGTCGGTGACAGAGGCGCCGGTGAAAAACGAGGCCCAGAAGCCTGCCAGTGGCTCGTGATAGGCGATCGTCGCGAGTACGCCACCGAAGACACCGAAGATCAGGGCAAAGATGTCGAAGAGACCGGTCAGAAGCATCAGTGCCAGAAAGCGCGGCACGACCAGGTTCTTCACCGGGTCAACTCCCAAGACTTCCAGAGCGTCCAGCTCCTCGCGGATCTTGCGAGCACCGAGATCGGCGGTGATCGCAGTGCCTGCCACACCGCCCATGATTATCGCCACCACGAAGGGGGCGAACTCCCTGACCGAGGCCAGAACGAAGAAGCCTCCCAGACGATCCAGCGAACCGACCAGCTGGAAGAAGTTCGCGGCCTGGATCCCGGGCGCTCCGAACCCGAACGCGACGGTCGAGACTATCAACGGGAACCAGCACACCTTCAGCGCAAACGTGAACTGAGATATGAACTCGCCGCCGTATGGATAGGGCGGTCGGATCGCGGAGACGATCGTCTTGCCGGTGAGCGTCACCATCTCCCCGAACTGCTCGAACATATTCTTCGCAGGAAGATATGCTCGTTCGGCGACGCCTCTAACCATTAATAACCCTCCCTTTGTTAGACCTTTTTGCGGAGCGAAAATGCCTATATCTACTAGTAAGAGTAAGACATAGATTAGTTAGTTCCGCACGTATTTAGGCAGACAATGGTATTTTTCTTTCCCATGAGGGTGAGATGGCGACTATTTTTGTCCGTGGCAGTGCTTGTTGCGCTTTCGTTTCTCGCAATCGGCTGCGGAGAATCTTCGGATAAAAACGGCGGTAAGAGCACCGAGATTTGGAGGGTCGAAGTCGTCGATGCCGACTTCCCCTTAAAACAAAGACTGGCCGAGCCGGTCGAGTTAAAGATCGAGGTTCGAAACGCTGGCGACACCACAATCCCTGAGCTTGCCGTGACCGTAGACGGGTTCAACTACCGCAGCACCGAGAAGGGAGTGGCCGATCCCAAACGTCCTGTCTGGACCGTCAACGAACCGCCGCCCGGATCGGCGAGCTCCAACGTGAACACCTACATCCTTGGCGAGCTGGAACCGGGCAAGACAGTCAAGGCGGTCTGGAAGCTCACCGCCGTGGTGGCCGGATCCCACACGGTCAAGTACAAGGTAGCGGGCAATGTCAATGGTGACATCAAGACGCTACTTGCCGACGGCTCTGCGCCCGAAGGCGCGTTCGTAGTCACAGTTTCAGAAGAGCCGAAGCCGATCCAGCAGTAGTAGTAGCTGACGCGTTGTCACTCTGAGCTGTAGGCGAAGAGTCCGGCCTAGATCCTTCGGTCGCTTCGCTCCCTCAGGATGACGATTGGGCAGAAAAAAGCCCTCGGCCGAACCCGTCCGTTGCCCCGCCGAGGGCACCCATCCGTAAGCCTAATCGCTCCTTGCACATCCCGGGCAAGGGATGATTCCTTTCACACAATCCAACACTTTACCTTAGAGTAAGTTGTGTTGCTTAAAAAAAACTTTTTTAAGTGATCAGCGTGGTAAGTACGACCAGGTGAATCGGAGGGCGTTTTCGGCTATGCCGTGGTCTTTTGCTCGACGGCAAAACCGTCGATCAGCTTGTCGACCGTGGTCTTTTTTGCTGCTTTCTGCATCTCCTTTATCTGCCCATCGAACGTAGGTTTTTCGGTCTTGTAGAAGATGCCTAGCGACTTATTGTCGTCGATTGCGGCAGCAAATGCCCGTGCGCGATCGGTCATATCGTGGCCTTCTGGCAGATCATGCACATCTTGCTTCCACTGCTGCATCGTATTGTTGAACACAACGCAAGGGCTTAAGGCATCTATGAACGAGAATCCCGGGTGTTCGATCCCCTCGACGATCATCTTGGTCAACTCCTTTGCCTTAAAGCTGGCTCCCCTGGCAGCAAACGAACACCCTGCACCCAGCGCTGTCGCGATCGTGTTCATCGGCTGCTCCAGGTTGCCGAACGGGCTCGAAGGTGTCTTCTGCTCGTAAAGGGATGTCGGCGAAACCTGTCCTTTTGTCAGCCCGTAGATCTGGTTGTCCATGACGATGTATGTGATATCTACGTTTCTACGGGCAGCGTGTGGAAAGTGGCCGCCTCCGATCGCGAAGCCGTCACCGTCGCCACCTACGACCACTACGTGAAGGTCTGGATTAGCCAGTTTAATTCCCGTTCCCGTAGGTAGTGCGCGTCCGTGCACGCCATGGAACCCATAGGTCGTCACAAAACCGGGAAAGCGACTCGAACAGCCGATCCCTGACACAACAACCGTGTTGTCTGGATCGAGATCGAGTTGTGCAAAAGCCTTGTAACAGGCAGCAAGCACTCCGTAGTCGCCGCATCCGGGACACCAGATCGGCGGCAGGTCAGACTTGTATTCCTTTGGGCTCCTGCCTTCGGCTTTGATGTCCGGCTTATCGTCAGCCAACTTTTGCCCCCTCGCTTACCTTGATGCTCTCGAATATGTCTACGGCCGTAAAAGGTAGACCCGTAATCCTTGCTATCGATTCAACCTCTATGCCAACGTCACTACGAAGCAGACGTGCGAACTGCCCGGCGTAGTTGACCTCTGGGACGAATATACGTCGTTTACCCTCCGCCCATTCTTTGATTGCGTCGACGGGCAATGGCATCAGCGTTCTCGGGAAAAGTCCAGCAACCGTGATTCCCTCGTCTGCTGCAAGCTTGGATGCCTCCTGTGCGGCACCCTCGGTCGAGCCCCAGCCAAGAATGCCGATATCCGCATCCTTTGGCCCCCACTCCGAAAACCTTCCGCTTGCCGCCAGCGGCTCCAGCTTGCGAAAACGCTTGTCCATCATCTTTTTGCGAAGCTCTGGCTCGTACTGAGGATTGGCACCCGCATCGTGCTCGATACCGGTGGAGACATACGCTCCCCTCTCTCCTGGAACCGACATCGGCGATATGCCGCTCTCAGTATCGACGTACCTCTCGTAGTCGTTTTCCGCCAGCGAATCGTCCGGCTTGATCCGGTCCACCACTTCGTACTCGCCGAGTTCCGGTCTTGGAACCGTCTCGAGACGGTGTGATAGAGATTGGTCGGTCAGGACTATCACCGGGACTTGATAACACTCAGCAGCATTGAACGCCTCGATCATTACGGTGAAGCAGTCATCGACAGACGTAGGCGCCATCACAACGCGAGGTGCGTCACCATGGCTACCGTATAGCGCGAAGTTCAGATCCGACTGCTCTGTCTTGGTCGGCATGCCGGTCGACGGCCCGGCACGTTGGCTGTCCACGATCACAGTGGGGATCTCCGCCATTCCAGCGAGCCCGATCAGTTCGGCCATAAGCGATAGACCGGGGCCCGATGTTGCGGTCATCGACTTGTTGCCGGCATAAGAAGCTCCTATGATCGCCGACATCGCAGATATCTCATCTTCGGTCTGCATCGCCAGCCCGTCAAACTTGGGCAGCTGTCCGGTCAGCCACTCCAGGATGTCTGACGCAGGCGTTATCGGATAGCCCGCGAAAAAGCCGAGTCCCGACTGCAGGGCACCCAGGCAAATCGCCTGATTTCCGGAAAGCAGAAGCCGGTCGTCTTTACCGGTCAACTTAGGTGCTCCCAGTTTCAGCTTATCCCCTAAGCCTTCTTTTACGTTTTCTACGCCTGCCTTGAGCGCCTTTATATTTGATTCGCCAACTTCACCTTTGTGTGCGTAGCGCTTGAGTATCAACTCTTCGATCTTCGTAGTATCCAGATCCAGCATGCCACATACTGTGCCGATCGCGACCATATTCTTGCCGCGAATACTGCCGCCGGCCTCCTTGGCAAGCTCTTCCAGCGGAGCAGCGAGCGCACGGTCTTTGAATTCAGGCGTTACCTCAACCGAACTTGCCTCATACACGATATAGCCGTCTGGACCGACAGCATTGTGCTCGCGATCGAAGCCCTCTTGGTTGAAACAGACCAAAAGGTCGGTGGTGTTGCCTCGTGACAGCACTCTTTCACAACCCATCCGCACCTGGTACATACATGGGCCACCCTTGATCTCTGACGGATAGGTACGGAATGTGTATGCCCAGTAGCCGGTCCTGGCCGCCCCATTGGTGAGGATGTCGCCGCCGGAGATCACTCCCTCACCTGACTCGCCGGCCAGGCGCACGGTTATATCTGTTCTTGACACTGAAAACTCCTGAAAGTTTGTCCCGCTAGCAAAAGTAATTCTCCCCGGGCCATATGCTCCCTTGTTAGGGCGAATTTGTAGCTCGATCGATTATAGAAAGATTTTACGGGACTGAGCCAGTTGTTAAACGATGACCTGCGCAACAGCAGCTTAAGCAGGTCATCGTTTCAATATCCAACAAGATCCCTCCTTAGAGAATCGGGAGATACTTCTCCAACTCCCATCGTGAAACCTGAACGCGGTACTCAGCCCACTCTTCACGCTTCAACTCTATGTAGCGAGTAAAGATGTGATCGCCGAGTGCCTTGTTTACCAGCTCAGACTCCGCCATCACCTCGATCGCCTCGCCGAGCGTCTCTGGCAACTGCTCTATTCCAAGCCTTTCCCGCTCTTCCGGAGTGATGTCATAGAGGTTGGTCTCCATTGGGTCCGGTAACTCATAGCCCTTCTCAATGCCCTCGAGCCCAGCGTGCAACATTGCCGCGAAGGTCAGATAGGGGTTACAAGCCGGATCTGGGCAGCGCAACTCACAGCGCGTGGCCTGCTCCTTGCCTGGGTGATACATAGGAACACGGATCAGAGCTGACCGGTTACGACGTGACCATGAGAGGTACACGGGCGCCTCGTAGCCAGGTACCAACCGCTTATAGGAGTTGACCGACTGCGCGAACAGCGCCGATAGCTCACGAGCATGCTTGAGCTGTCCTGCGATGAACGACTTTGCCGTACTGCTCAGATGGTACTCATCATCGGGATCGAAGAAGGCGTTGCTGCCATTGTTAAACAGCGACTGATGCACATGCATGCCAGAGCCGTTCTCGCCGAACAGCGGCTTGGGCATGAACGTAGCGTAGACCCCGTACTTCATCGCGATCTCCTTGACGGTGATGCGATAGGTCATTGCATTGTCGGCCATGCGCAGGCCTTCGGCGTAGCGCATATCGATCTCGTGCTGCGAGGGACCAACCTCGTGGTGGGTGTACTCGATATTAATTCCTAGTTGCTCCAATGCCAGCACCGTATCCCGGCGCAGGTCAGATCCTGCGTCCAGCGTAGTCAGGTCAAAGTATCCACCGGCATCGAGAGTTTCGGGCGCACCACCGTTCAACTCCGATTGCTTGAAGTAGAAGAACTCGAGCTCCGGCCCTAGATTGAACGTATCAAAGCCCATGTCGTTGGCCCGAGCGATCGCCTTACGCATAACCCAGCGCGGGTCTCCCTCGTACGGCCCGCCACCGGGAACGAGCACATCACAGAACATTCTTCCGACTGGCTTCTCCTGCGACCTCCAGGGTAAGATTGCAAATGTGTCGGGATCTGGCATCGCGATCATGTCCGACTCTTCGATTGCGTTGAAACCTGTGATCGAAGAGCCGTCAAAGCCCATTCCATCGTTCAGTGCATGCTCCAGCTCGCTCTTGTTGATCGCAAAACTCTTGAGCTGCCCGAGAATATCGGTAAACCAGAGTCTTATAAATCCGATATCGAACTCTTCGACCTTTGCAACGATCTCCTCCGGTGACGTCTTTGGTTCAGTTCCTACTGCAGCCATATTTTGCTGCCTCCTTCTTCGCTTTCGCTGTGTAACAAATAACAAGTCGATAGAGCATCCTGCCAAGACCTACCTGGCGACGACCAGAGCCCCGGACTCGCACACACTACCTCAGATAAACGATCTGTCCAAGTTGTCGTATCTATATCCATCGCACGCAGAAAGCCAGCTACTGAGGGATCTCGTCCTCCTCGTGCACCTTCAGTACCTTCTCCCCCGATTCGCCTGTCCTCACACGAATCACGTTCTCTACCGGCAGCACGAATATCTTTCCGTCCCCAATTTTCCCTGTCCTTGCGTGCTTCAAGATCGTCTCCGTCACAAACGTAAGGTCGCTGTCATCGACGACTATCTCCAACTTGAGCTTTGGTCGAACGTTGACGTCCATCTCCGCTCCACGGTAGTGCTCGGTAATCCCCTCTTGCCTACCGGTCCCCTTCACGTCGGAGATCGTCAGGCTGGGAAAGCCGCTCTTTAAAAGCTCCTGCCGGATTTGCTCGAAGCTCTCTGGTCTTACAAACGCATCTATCTTCTTCATCATTTTCTCCTTAATCCCCCATACCGCTGGTCGGGGCCGATGGTTTCCCCACTGCACCGCCTGCGATCGGGCTCATAGCCACAGCCAACCCCTCGTCAAGCTCGGACCGCGGGATGAACTGCTCTGGGTATCCATACATACCGTGCTCGGTTATATCAAGCCCGGCGTCCTCTTCCTTCGGCTCGACACGGAGACCGTAGGTCTTCTTTATCAGCCAGAAGGTTACGAAACTGGCGGTAAAGACGAACGCAAAGGCCGCCGTAACACCCAGCGCTTGGATGCCGAGTTGCTCAAAGTTGCCGTTATAGAAGAGGCCAACGTTGTCCGGTGCAAGCCTTTCCGATGCGAATAGGCCTACCGACAACGTGCCCCAGATGCCGGCCAATCCGTGCGCTGAAAGGGCACCGACCGGATCGTCGAGGACTTTGTCGATCGCCAATATCCCGTACACCACGATAACTCCGGCAACAGCACCGATTATCGGAGCTGACCAGAACTCAACAAAGCCGGATGGCGCGGTTATCGCCACAAGGCCCGCGATCGCACCGTTAGCTGACATACCTATATCCACCGTGCGCGTCTTCAGATAGATGGTCGTAACCGCTGCTATCACTCCCGCGGCGGCGGCCAGGTTCGTTACCAGGGCAACCTCGGCAAACTGGTTTCCAATTGCCGCAACCGTCGAGCCCGGGTTGAAACCGAACCAACCGAACCAAAGCACAAAGACAGCCAGTCCGACGAACGGCATCGAGTGTCCCGGAATCGGGCGGGGCTTGCCGTTAGACCCGTACTTCCCACGCCTTGGCCCAAGTAGCAGTAACGCGGCTAGGCCTCCTGCGGCTCCGATCAAGTGAACCACCGTGGACCCGGCAAAATCGAGCATCCCGGGGCCAAGCTCGGCCAGCCATCCTCCACCGAAGATCCAGTGGGCGCCGATCGGATAGATCAGTGCAGCAAAGACGATCGAGTAGATGATGTAGACACCGAACTTGATCCGTTCAAGTGTCGTACCCCAGACAATTGCGAGCGATACTGCGGCGAAAGCAAACTGGAAAAACAGAAAAGCGGACGGGGCAACCGTCGCTTCGGTTCCGGAGGTAAGGATCGGATCGTCAAAACCCGCCTGGGCGTGCGAGAAGAAAAAACCCGAGTCACCGGCAAACCAGCCGGTGCCGCCGAAAGCGATCGCAAAGCCGATCGCCCAGAAGGCGATTGCAGCGATCGAGAAGTTGGTCAAGACCTTTGCAACGACGGTTCCAACGTTTTTTCCACGCGAGAAGCCGATCTCCAAGAACATGAACCCAACTTGCATGAACATCACCAAAACTGCGGCAAATATCACCCACATCGTGTCCACGGCGGATACGGTTAGTGGCGCGGCAGCCGATGCGGTTGTGGGAATGACAAGTGCAGCGACCAGGCCGGACATCGCCATGATGGCCCGCTTGGTCGTTCGTGATCCTGTCATGAAGCACCTCCTTGGGTGTGTTTGCACTTTTCGCTGTATATAAGTTAGGGGCGGTGGGCAAGCGCGCCCATGTACAGATGTCTAATATTCACCTAGACGCAGTTCACCGCTTGTCTAGGAGGAATAAATGAGGAGATTTGGCTCTAGATCTGAGTCTACGACCACAGATTTGGCCACTTTTAAGGTAAAGAACCCCGCAACAGGGGAGACAATCGCCAATGTTCCTGAATTTTCACGAGAAGATGTCGCCGCAGTGGTCGAAGGGCTCCGCTCGGCTCAACCTGCCTGGGAGCAGCTCGGATTCAAGGGCAGATATGAAGCCTTAAGAACCTTCAGTCAGTTCCTGTTTGCAAACGAAGAAGAGTTCATCGATCGCCTGGTTGAAGAGACCGGCAAGGCGAGATCCGAGGCGCCGAACGAAATCCTCGTATTGGCGGGCGAGGTCAGCTACTACGGAAAGAACGCGGCCAAGTTTCTGGTGGAACAGACACCCAAATCTCATTCGCTGTGGATGAAG
Source organism: uncultured Thermoleophilia bacterium (assembly GCA_963710065.1). Classification (GTDB taxonomy): domain Bacteria; phylum Actinomycetota; class Thermoleophilia; order Solirubrobacterales; family CAVPYU01; genus CAVPYU01. The sequence continues at coordinate 30,489 of CAVPYU010000001.1, forward strand.
ACCAAGTCTCTGAAGGTTGTGACGAGACCTCAGCCGGTAGTTGGCCTGATAGGGCCGTGGAACTTCCCAATAAACCTAACGCTGGGAGATGCGGTCCCGGCTCTGATGGCAGGTTGCACGGTGGTGATAAAGCCTTCTGAAATTACACCACTAACACTTTCATGGCTCGCTCGTTGCTGGACCGATGAGCTGGGGCTACCTCCGGTACTGGAGGTAGTGACCGGACTGGGTGCCACCGGTGAGGCCTTGATCGACTCGGTGGACTTTGTCGGTTTTACCGGTAGTGTCGCAACAGGGCGGAAGGTGGCAGAACGCGCAGGTCGCAACCTCACTCCCTTCAGCTTGGAGCTGGGCGGCAAGGACCCGATGCTTGTCCTAAAAGATGCTGACCTGGATCGAGCAACTGCCGGGGCTAGCTGGGGTGGCCTCTCCAACTCAGGCCAGATCTGTATGTCGGTGGAGCGTGTCTACGTTGAGGAGACGATCTATCAGCCTTTCGTTGACCGCTTGGTTGGACGTGTGCAAAAACTGCGTCAAGGGTCAGGCCAAGAATGGGCCGATATAGGCACGATGACGACGCCGCAGCAGCTGCAAACTGTTGCCGAGCATGTATCCGATGCGGTTGAGAAGGGCGCGAAAGTACTGACTGGCGGTCGCGAAAAACCCGATGAAACTGGTGCGTACTACGAACCTACAGTGCTGGTCGACGTCGACCACTCTATGAAGATCATGACCGAAGAGACGTTTGGCCCGGTGCTGCCGGTGATGAAAGTAAGGGATGAGGAGGAGGCGATCAGACTTGCCAACGACAGCCGCTACGGGCTCTGCGCGAGCGTTTGGAGCAAGGATAAGAAAAGAGGCGAGAGGGTCGCGCGGAGGATCGAGTGCGGCGCTTGCAACGTCAACGACGTTTTGATCAACTATATGGCTTCCGATGTGCCGTTCGGTGGCTGGAAGGAGTCGGGCGTCGGCTACCCGACACGGTCCCGGAGGAATACGCAAGTACTGCCGGACGGAGTCACTGGTGATATCCCGTCTAACGCCTAAGTCGGAGGTCTCGCGGTTTCCCTACTCAAAAAAGAAGTCCCAGAGGATCAGCCGCGGCGCCAAGATGCTGTTTAGTAAGGGTCTGCGAAACAGATTTAGATCGAGATAGAAGACAAGAGCCCAGAAGAGCGAATGTAGTAGCCGATCGATCGGTGTTTGGGTCTGCACTATAAGTTACGAAAAGCCCGGGCACCGGGGGGGAATACGGAACGTTTTTCAACCAGCTGCATTATTAGTTATGCATCTAGTTAACTGCGCCGGAAAACTCTCGCTTGTCATTCTGATTGACATTTTTTCCGGGGGAACTAGTTAGGAATTGATCTGTGGCACCGACTTCATGCAAGCGCAAGTTGAGCAAACTGGACATCCCTCGCCGCTCACTATCAGCGTTTAGCTTGCCGCAACCTAATCTACATAGATGCATATGGGGCGCAGTAGTTGTAACGGTGCTGCTACCTGTGTTTTTCTTGGGCAGTCAATGGGACGCCGGAGCAAAAAGCTTTCCCGAGGCTCAGCGACTTTCGCCAATAAGTGTCCTGTCGAAAAATCCCGATGTAGCTATGTGTCCGCGTGGAGACACGTGGGCAGCCTGGGAGGCCAACGACAAAGGCTTGGGAAGGAAAAATCTCCTGGTGAACTCTTGCAGGGGATTTCCCGGTCACAAGGAGCGAGGTGGGGTGAAACTACCACCTTGTGGAACGGCTCAACTTTTGTTCCGAGACTCGCAATGGACGAAGGTTGCAACTCCACTCTTCTTGCCATACGGACCAAGGGCTTCGACGGGGAAAAGTGGCTGGAGACACGCTATCGGCTACGCGGGTCCGAGTGGAGCGAGCCAGTAGTCCTAACGGAGCGCCTGGGCGGCCCCCTTCTCAACTACGCCACTTTCGATCTAGCAGTTTCTCCCTCCGGCGAGGCGATCGCCGCTTGGGATGAGGTGAGCGCGGAGGGATCACGATCAGTACAAGTTGCAACGCGACCGCGAGGACCAGATTCCCGTTGGTCAGAGTCCATATCGCTGGGGGGAGTGTCGGAGGAACCTCTCCAGGATATTGCGGTCGCGGTAAACGAAGGTGGTCGAGCAGTTGTCCTCTGGTCTCGTGGAGTGCCGGAAGCGACCGCCGTGCAGGTAGCCGAGCGTGACGGAGGCAGCTGGCAAGAGCCCTTGGCCATCTCGAACAGCCCGGACAACCGGGGGGTGGACGTGACAGTAGACAGAGCTGGGCTCGCCCTTACCGTCTGGTACTGCAGAGAGGAAGGGAAGTCGGAAAAGGTCTGCACCGCCGAGAGCGCAGAGGCCGGTCAATGGACTGAGCGAACAAGGATTGACGGGACGTCGTATTTCGGTCATCCCGTCTTGGCCACAAACGACCTAGGCGATGCCTTGGTAGCGTGGGTCGAAAACGAGCCCGACGACTGTGCGTTCCCCGTGGTGAAGCTCTCTGAGCGGTCCAACACCGATGACTGGTCTGCGCCGCGCAGGTTTAGCGAATCAGGATCCGTGCCGTCCTTGGCGGTAGACACAGAGGGTCGCGTCGTGGTGTCTTGGTCCATCAACGAGCAGGTAGTTGCCGTACAGCGTGACCGGCAAGGGGCGTGGAGCACTTCGATGCGGCTGCCCTGGACCGGGCCGATAGCTGGCGATGTACGCGTACAGACCGCAGGAGGACTAGCCACGATCGTCTGGAGGTCCGGAGTACGGTTGTACGACGGCCATATTTGGGCATACGACCTCGACCTTTTGGCGGGCCAACCAAGTTTGCCACAACCTCGTCCGGTATGTAGATGAGCCCGTGCCGACAGATGAGTGGCCGAGCCCTGGTCCGAGCAATTGGGCCCTAATATGCCCTATTGCCGGCTGGTGGCGGTGGTGCTGCTTGCTGTCATAGGTCTGGGTAGCAGTCAAGACGCTATGGCAGAGAGCTGGAGTCCATCCCAATTGCTTTCAACGCATGACTATTTCTCCACCTATCCGGATGTAGCGATGTGTCCGAACGGCGATGCAGTTTCAGTTTGGAACGCTTATCCAAGAACGCGAAAGCAAGGAACCGCGAAGGGCCAAGCAGCAACACTCTCTAACGGCCAGTGGCGTGGCCCAACTGATCTTTCCCTGCCTGAAGACTGGGTACACAGGGCCGTAGTCAAGATGGACGGTGCCTGTAATACGGTCGTGCTATACAAAACCTATCTCTCGCCGACTCGCGAAGGTATCAAAGCGAGGTACAAGCCCGCCGCAGCTGAGCAAGGCTGGGACGGGCCGGTCACGCTATCCACACAAGCCATGGACGTCCCGGGGCTCGAGAAGAACGACTTGGCGGTTGCGGAGTCCGGCGAGGTGGTGGCCATCTGGCTGGAGCAGATTGCGCCTGGCGAAAAGGTTGTACGTGTTGCAAACCGTAGGTCAGGGCCGAATGCGTCGTGGAGCGAGCCAGAAACACTCGCAGTGTGGAGAACAGAAAACGAGTACTTACTTGGCGATGTCACCATCACCGTAAACGACGACGGGCGTGCAGTAGCGGTCTGGGCAGAGGAGCTTGACGGTGGCGACTGGATTGTGCGCTCCGCTCATCGTGGGCCAAGTGGAGACTGGACTGGGCCCGTCACTTTGGACGAGCCACGGGATACAGCCTGGGACATGCAAGTAACTCTGGACCAGCAGGGTAACGCTGTGGCAGCTTGGCTCTGTAAAGACTTCGAGGAGAAGCGTCAACTGTGCTCGGCGGAGCGGCCATCGGCCGGCAGCTGGAGCACTCCGGTACGCCTCGGGGAGAAAGAGGTAATCGCCGGACCGATCTTGGCGATGGACGGGCGAGGCGGCGTCCGCTAGTTTGGACGGAGAGTCAGTACTGCCTCTATCAGCGTCTTTACGCTGCCTACCGTCCGCGTGGCGGCCAGTGGAGTAATAAGGTTACGGTAGCGGAGCAGGCGGGCCACTCCCTAACGTTTGCTCTCTCCAGTGAGGGAAAGGGTGTCGTAGCATGGAATCGTGACCCGTGGAGTAGCAATCTTAACGCCGTTGCCGCAGTACTGCGGCCAAACGGTACCTGGAGCGCGCCAAGGTTGATCCCGATCCTGGTGGGAACGCGCCCGGAACGGGGGTGCGCCCGATAGGCGCAGCGGCCGCTGGGTTACACGCCACTGTCACATGGGTCGCTCACACTCCGCGCTCACCCCAAGAGGAGTACGGTGTGATCCGGGCCTCCAAGCTTGTGCCTAAAGGCTATAACCGACCGATGCCGCTGAATCCTTGCACTTTCTAGAGTCCAGTGTGCTCGCCCACTCTACATCCTTGGCTGCTGGCTAACAGATCGATGGTAGAGCTTTGCCGCCTGGTGGTCGGAACGATTTCGTGACTCTTGCATTCTAGGTACAGGGACGTCACGATGGCTAGAAAATCTCGCAAAAAAGTAGGTACGCTGGTCTGCGGAGCGGTGGTGATTCTTCTTTTCGCACCCGCCGTCGCTAGCGCCGCGACTACAACCGAACGGAGCATTACCGACCTCGACGGCGACAACCGCTTGGAATATAGCGCTGGGAGCGAGTACTTCGTCCGGACAGTCGGCGTGGGCGTCACGCCCCGCCTGGATCGCGGGCGCTCACGCGAGCAGCTGATCCACTTCGGTCAGCTGACCGATCTCCACGTTACTGATGAGGAGTCCCCCGCGCGGGCAGAGGCCGGAGATGGGTTGATCTCGCCATCGTATCGTCCTCAGGAGGCGCTTTCGGCGCAGACAGGTGCGGCTATGATGGAGGCGTTGCGGGACATTCGCTCTCCGATCGACGGTGCAGCGATCGATAACTACATTGTCACCGGAGACAGCGTCGATAACATCCAGCTCAACGAGACTCGCGGCTACGTAAACGTCCTCAACGGTGGCAGCATCGACCCCGACTCTGGAGACCCATCCTACGCAGAGCAAGCGTGCCCCGGCGTTGATGTCGGGGGTAGGCCGGCGCCGCGATACGACGGCATCAAGGGTGGTACCGACCGTTGGAGCGGGAAGGAGGTCGGCTTCTACGATCCGGATGGCACCCCCAACAATCCCCTGGCCGACGACGACGGCCCCGGCTACTCGGAGATCGAGGCGCAGAACAGGTTACAGAAGCGCCGCTCGATCGCAGTACGTAACTTCCCCGGACTCTTCGAGGCGGCACAGCTGCCATTCGAGTCGAGGGGACTCGGTAGGCCGTGGTATGGCGTGTTCGGCAACCACGATAGTCTCGTCCTCGGAACGCTGATCGGTCCCCACGATCCCAACTTCATGTACAACCACCCCGCGTTCGGCCCTGTCGTTCGAGGGGTCGGCACCGACAACTGGGCGAGCTTCGCGGAGATAGACGAACTCGCTCAGGGCTGCCGCAAGTGGCTTCCCGGCGATCCCTTGGAGCTACCGTTCCTGCCACCCGACAAGTGGATCAGGGAACCACCGGACGGCGACGGCGACGGCGAGCCGGACAACTGGACCGCCGTTCCTCCCGACCCGGCACGGAAGATGCTTGACCAGCAACAGTGGATCGCCCAGCACTTCGACGAGGAGTCAGAGACGCCAAACGTGCCCAACGGTCACGGCTTTGCCGAAGTGCCCGACGACAAGCCCGATGCAACGTACTACTCGTTCTCACCCAAGGTGGGAATCCGCTACATCGGTCTTGACACAACCAACCGCGTCTTCTTTGCTAATGGAGCGATTCGCGACGATCAGTTCCACTGGCTGGAGGACGAGCTTCAGAAAGCCACTCGTGCGAACGAACTCGTAATCGTCTACGGGCACCATACCCTGGCGACTATTGATAACGCCTACGACACCAACCCATCGAGCGAAGCCCCCTATCACTTCGGGCTTATCGACGAGCGTGGCACGCCGGCGCAGCAGGAACACCTGGAGAGCCTGGAGGAACTCTTCCTGCGCTACCCGAACGTCATTCTCTACGTCGCCGGCCACGAGCATGCAAACTACGTCGCCAGTTATAGCAACGATCTAACCGGCGGCGCCTTTTGGGAGACCTCCACAGCCGCGCACAACGACTGGCCTAGTCAGGCGCGCTTGATCCAAGTGTACGATAACTGCGACGGCACGATCTCGGCGTTCGAAACGCTCGTCGATCACGCCGGGCGCCCCGATCCGGGCGACAGCCCCGACCTATCCTTCCCAAATGGAAGAAGCGATCCCTTGACCCTCGCCTCGATCGGACGCGAGCTTTCCTTCAACGACTGGCAGGGCTCCACAGGCGAGGACGACCAGGATGATGCGGGCGGAAGGTCTAGGGACCGCACCGTCGAGCTCGTGCTTGCCAACCCCGTCAGCAGCACAGCTGCTTGCCCGCCGCCGGATAGCGGTCAGCAACCCGAGGTGCCCGATACGGAACCGCAGCCACAGCCCACAGGCGCTGCGAGTGAGACGCCCACCGTACAGACGCAAGTACCGGCTCCGGGTGTGCCGAAGATCACTTTAAGGCTCACATCGCTTTCGCTTAGTAGTAAGAGAGCAAGGCGGGTTTCGCGCCGCCGGATCGCTAAGGCGATCTCTCGCGGATTCAGCGGAAGCGTGCGCGCGCCGGGTGGGATCAAGAAGCTCAAGGCCAGCCTAGTTAGAAAGCGTGGCCGGCGCTGCTACCGAATCGATCTCCCGCGCCGCCGCACAGCCTGTAGCGGTACGTCGGCTCGTGGCCTCAAATGGAGTCGTCGCAGCAACTCTACCCGCTTCAGACATATCGTCCGCTCGCAACCGGGAAGAAAGGCCGCTATAGAGCACGTGACAGACGGGTGCTCGCCAAGTTGCGCAACGGCAGGAGGCTGCGCAAGGGCAGGTACCTGCTGAGGTTCAAGGTGTATCCTCGAAAAGGTGACCCGAAAATCTTCACCTACACCCTAGAGAGTCAACTCAGCGAGAAACCGTTCAAGCCTAAACCGCTTGATTAAAGGAATCTCAACACCGAGCGCATACTCGGTAAATACCATTGAGTGACCATGCGTGACTATCTTGATGCGATAAAGAGCCGTGTCGTCGTCTATGACGGTGGTATGGGTGCAACCCTGGAGCAGTTCGATCTGACCTCCACAGACTACGGCGGCCTGGAAGGAAAGTGCCACGAGGCGTTAGTGCTCAACCGTCCAGATGTGATCGAGGGCGTACATGAGTCGATGATCGCCGCCGGTGCAGAGGTCGTTGTGACAGACTCATTTCAGGGCAGCCGAATAAAACTTGATGAGTGGGGTCTCGGCGCGCAGACGTTAGAGATAAACCGAAAGGCGGCCGAGATCGCCCGTAAGGCCGCCGGTGAAAAGATCTTCGTTGCCGGCGATATCGGACCGACCGGATTTCTACCCGCATCGGACGATCCAACTCTGGGTGATATCGGCTTTGGCAAACTGGTGAAAGTATTTACCGAACAGGCAAAGGGCCTGATCGAGGGCGGGGCCGATCTGATCCTGATCGAGACCGCCCAGGACATCCTCGAGGTAAAAGCAGCCGTCTTCGGCGCACGCGAGGCGATGAAGCAGACAGGCCGATCGGTGCCGATACAGACATCTGTCTCGCTACTCCCAGAAAGTGGCAAGATGCTCCTGGGAACAGATATCGAAGCGGTCCTGACGATACTGACCGGGCTCAATGTAGATGCAATAGGTCTCAACTGCTCGACAGGTCCCGAAGATATGCGCGATGCAATCCGGTTCTTGGGCGAGAGCTCACCGGTTCCGATCCAGTGTGTTCCAAACGCCGGCATACCCTCTCAGGGACCGGACGGTGAGACGATCTTCCCTGAACAGCCAGAGCCGTTGGCGGCTGTCCTGCAGGAATATGTTGAGCGCTTCGGCGCCTCGATCGTCGGTGGCTGCTGCGGTACCACGCCCGAACATATCAAAGCTATCGCAGAGAAGGTCAAGGGCCGGCCAGCCGGCCCACGTCCCGCAGACGCCTGGAAGGGCAAGGTCAGCTCGATGATGTCCGCAACCGCCCTGAAGCAGGAGCCGGCACCGACAATCACCGGTGAGCGCGTTAATTCTCAGGGCTCGCGCAGGGCAAAGGAGCTGCTCCTCAACGATGACTATGAGGGCCTGGTCTCGATCGCCGAGACACAGGTTGAGGGCGGTGCCCACCTACTCGATCTCTGCGTCGCTCTGACCGAGCGGGAAGATGAGGCCGAGCAGATGCGAACGTTGGTAAAGCAGTGTGCGCTGCGAGTAGATGCACCTATCCAGATCGACTCGACCGAGCCTGAGGTGATCGAGGCCGCCCTTGAGCAGGCACCCGGACGCTCGGTCGTCAACTCTGTCAACCTGGAGGCAGGACGGGAAAAGCTCGACAAGGTGTCTCGACTCTGCCTAGAGCACGGCGCTGCACTGATCGCGCTCACAATAGATGAGGAGAGTATGGCCAAAACTGCCGATCGCAAGCTCGAGGTTGCAAAACGCATCTACGGCTACGCCTGCGACGAACACGGACTGGACCCAGAGCTTTTGATCTTCGACCCGTTGACGTTCACGCTCACAACCGGGGATGATGAGTGGAAGCCCTCGGCAGTCGAGACACTGGAGGGAATTAGAAAGATCAAGGCGGAGCTGCCGGGTGTCCTGACCTCACTGGGTGTATCGAACGTCTCATTCGGCGTCGCACCAGCTGCGCGAGCGGTACTCAACTCAGTCTTCCTACATCACGCAGTCGATGCCGGGCTCGACCTGGCGATGGTGCACCCCAAGGAGATAACGCCGTACGCAGAGATCGACGAAAAAGAGCGTGGATTGGCCGACAACCTCATATTCAACAGACGGACGGATGCACTCGAGCGCTTCATAGACCACTTCGAGGAGGTGGGCGACAAGGTGGAGGAGACTGAGGCCGATGCGACGGCGGGAATGGAGCCAGAAGAAGCGCTTCACTGGCACATTCTGAAACGCAAGAAGGAGAATGTGGAGGACTGGATCGACCGCTCGGTCGAAAAGATAGGCGCGGTTCCGACATTGAACGACGTACTGCTTCCGGCCATGAAGGAGGTCGGTGACAAGTTCGGTGCGGGCGAGCTGATTCTGCCTTTCGTTTTACAGTCCGCCGAGGTGATGAAGCGCGCAGTCTCCCATCTCGAGAACTACATGGAAAGGATCGAGGGCCATACAAAGGGCACCGTCGTTCTCGCAACTGTGTACGGCGATGTGCACGATATCGGTAAGTCGCTGGTGAACACGATCCTGACAAATAACGGCTTCACATGCGTCGATCTGGGCAAGCAGGTACCGGTCAACCAGATCCTGGAGGCTGCCCGGGAGCACAACGCGACCGCGATCGGGCTCTCGGCATTGCTTGTCTCCACCTCGAAGCAGATACCGATCTGCGTTGCTGAGCTGCATGAGCAGAAGCTGGACTACCCGGTACTTATCGGCGGTGCTGCGATAAACCGTGACTTTGGTCGACGTATGCTGTATCCAGGGGGCAAGGAGTCGGACGAGATCTACACGCCGGGGGTCTTCTACTGCAAAGACGCCTTTCAAGGGCTCGGCACAATGGACAAGCTAGTAGATCAGGATGCCCGTGACTCGCTGCTAGAAAAGACCCGCAACGAGGCGGAGAAACTGCGTGAAAAAGGAGATAAAAAAGGGACGAAAGATGTGAGCGACGACTCGGTCCGATCAGCTGTCAAAGCTGACAATCCGATCCCCACACCTCCCTTTATGGGAACCCGTGAGATCGACGTCGATATGGATCAGGTCTTCCAAGTCTTGGACACACATGTTCTTTTCAAGCTCCATTGGGGAGGCAAGGGAGTCAAAGGCGAGGAGTGGGAGAAACTTGTCGACGAGAACTTCAAGCCGAGACTGGAGCGTATGTGGAATGAGAATGACTACCTGCTCCCGAAGGCAGTTTACGGATACTTCCCGGTAAACTCAGAGGGCAACGACCTCATCTTCTTCGATCCCGAAGATCCCGATAAAGATATCGAGCGGCTGGCTTTCCCGCGCCAACCGGGACACGACCGCCTCTGCCTTTCAGACTACTGGCGTCCTCTTGATTCTGGCGAGCGAGATCTGGTTGTGCTGCAAGCGGTAACCGTTGGACCGAAGGTCACCGAGCTGTGTGCAAGCCTGGAGAAGTCGGGTGACTATTCCGAGCAGCTCTACGTTCACGGCCTTGGAGTACAGGCAGCAGAAGGAGTCGCTGAATGGGTCCACGGCAGTGTTCGCAAGGAGCTCGGCGTCGATGCGAACGTGGGCCGTCGATATTCGTGGGGCTATCCAGCCTGCCCCGACCAGGAGCAGCACGTACCGGTTTTTCGCATGCTCGATGCGAAGCAGATCGGACTCACTCTTTCAGACGGCTTTGCAATCGAACCGGAACAGTCGACGGTTGCGATAATCGCACATCATCCCCAATCGACATACTTCGGAATGAAGAGCGGATTTATTCCCGAAAGAGGCCAATAAAGCACCACAGCCTTAGAAGTCATCCTGACGGTCCGAAGAGCTGGAACACCGAGGGTCACACCGGGGGTCAGGTCTTTTATGGTGCATTGGCGCACCGAATCAGACCTGACCCTATTGGTGCGTTTGACATTCGTCTGACATCTCTACTACAATAGTGTCATACAATAGTCAGACATAGGGAGATATAGTTATGTCAGTTCATGGGATCCGAGACTTGTCTCGCAATACGAGCGAAGTTATCGATGAGGTTCGCTCAAGCGGGGAGGTAGCGGTTATTACACGTAACGGCGAAGCGGCTGTTGCCCTGGTACCCCTTGAGGAGCTGGAAGACCTTGTATTAACGCAGGACTCAATCCTTAGAGACCTAGAAAAGGCTGATGAAGAGGTATCGGCCGGCAAAGGGATACTTTGGAAAGACGCCCTCAAGATGCTTGAGGAGTGAAAAATAGCTTACGAGATAGTTATATCCAAGAAAGCTTTCAAAGATCTTAAGAGGTTGAGTAGTACAAACGCCTATAAGAAGGTCAAGAATGCAATTGAGGAAGATCTACGCACGGAGCCGCATCCACAAAATCTAGATATCAAACTTCTCAAGGCAAACAAACCGTGGATGAGAATGAGAGTTGGCAGCCATCGCGTCTTGTTTCGCCCCCTTTCAAAAGCTGAACTTGCAAAGTATTCAGCAAAGCGCGGTTTCGCTGTAGAACGCATCGTTGATCGTAAGGAGCTGGATACAGAGATTGCAAAGCTACGGCTATCTGCCAAGCGACGAGGATTGATCAGCTTCTGACGACCGTCCCCCACACCTGACTGTGGTAGACAGGTTCCTGACCCACTCAATATTCACAGCTCGATATATGTCACTATCTTATATTCTGTGGCATATCCATTGCAGATGTGACACAATATGCACATGTCAACGGTTAGAGTAGGAAAACAGGGACGTGTCGTATTACCTGCGAAACAGCGCCGAAAACTTGGTTTGTCAGAGGGTGATGAGCTTTTGTCCCGCATACAGGATGGGAGGTTGATATTTGAATCGCGCAAATCACTCGTCCGTGAGCTTCAAGAACATGTTGGCTCACACGTGCCGGACGGAGTGAGCCTCGCGGAAGAGCTGATTAAAGAGCGGAGGCGCGAAGCGAGACAAGATGCAGAAAAGCTCGATAGTAGTGCTTGATGCTTCAGCTGTTCTGGCGTTTCTTCAAAAAGAAGGTGGAGCAGGCGTTGTCACTGCTTCAATTGATGACTCAGTTATATCAACCGTAAACTGGAGCGAGGTAATAAAAAAACTGCTCTCTCGTGATGTTGATGTAGGCAACGTGGCAGAAAAGATGCGATCGCTTGGTTTGAGAATACTTCCTTTTGAACTTATTGAGTCGGAGTTGGCAGGAGCTATCTACATGATCACAAAAGAGTCAGGATTGTCACTAGCCGATAGAGCTTGTTTGGCTGTAGCGACAAAGTTTGATGCGCCTGTATATACGACAGATCGCCAGTGGTTAAACGTCGATCTAGATCTAGATATAAAGCTAATCAGGTGACTGTGAAGAAGCTCACCACAATCAACATCTATGTTGTCTTTTGCTCTGTAGCCCTCATTTCACTTGCAGTCTCAGCCTGTGGCGATGACGATGCGCCTCGCTCGCTAAGCAACTTGCTGCTCGACCGATCTGAGCTGCCGCGCACACTGCCGAAGTTGAGAGAGTCCGCCTCGAACGCAGAATTGAACAAATTTGTCACGGTGGCAGGCGTTCACACTGCCGGGCAGACGACCGAGCTTAAGCGGCAACTTAAATCCCACGGGTTTGTGCGCGGATCGGCCCGCAGATATCAGTCACGGACCGGTGACGCTCGGATTCTCATACTGATCGAATCGGTCGCTGAGCTAAAAGATGGTGGCGCTGCAAAGAAGATGGTCGAGCAGACGTTCAAGCGTGCCGGCAAGGATCCCGACGAGATCGATATCGAACTCGGTGACTTCTCCCGTTCCTACAAGATAGAGGCAGCAAACATTCCTATCTACGTCTTTGCCTGGAAGAAGGGAAAGCTCTTTTACTTCTTCTCCCTTTCGTCCAACCGCAATGGAGGACCTTCTCAGAAATCGGTGGAGAGGCTCGCCGAAAAGGCCGCCGAGAAAAACGAGTTGGGCTAGCTCCAGGAGGCTTTAAAGACTTTAAATCTCTTCTGCCACCGGCTCGGGCTTCTCACGCCCTGGCAGCTCCACCGGCGCCGCTGCGAATGCCCTTGCCCGGACATCGCGCCATGACAGGCCCTCGCCCATAAGCGCCGGTATCCCCATCGCCAGGGCGGTGCCAAGCTCAACCGCTTGCAGCACTATGCCGTAGGCCAACGCACTGCCCCAGTCGACACCGTAGGCACCGGCCAGAACTGCGACCACAGCCGCCTGGAAAACACCGATATTGCTCGGTGTCGCCGGCACCGCCGCAGTTACATTAACCGCAAAAAGCACCGCTGCAGCAGCGCCAAGCCCGACCTGTCCATCTAGACCCAACGCGAAAAAGAGCGTGTAGCAGGCAAGCCACTGCAGCACCCACGCAGAGAGCTGGAAGCCGGCGGAAATCAGGCCAGCCTTAGGCTTGCGAAAAACATTCAGGCCATCACGGACCTGGACCAACGCACCGTGGACCTTGCCGATCACTTTACGGACACGCCCATTCTTACTCTTAGCTCCACTTCTAAGTATCGCCGGCATGGCGATCATCGATCCAACCAGAATCGCCGGCGCGAGACTGATCAGGAGCAGCGACTCCTCAACCCTGTGCATGACCCCAACCGAAAAAATCATCATCCCACCGAGGGTCACGAGTGCGAGTAGATTCAACAAAGTCTGCGACACCAGGGTGCCGATAACTGTAGGAAGGTTCTCGCGCGGCCGGCCGATCCTCCTGGCGACAACCAGAGCACGGGACGGCTCTCCCAAGCGCGCGGGCAGAGTTGCGGACATCAGGATCCCGATCAGCGTGCCGCGCAAGATGTCACGCCAGCGCACAATCTTGCCTGGTAACGCCTCGAATATGATCCTTTGCCACGCACTCGCTCGAAGAAGTGGGGAGAGCGCCATCAAGGCAACGGCCAACAATACCCAGCTGGGGCTCGAACGAACAAAGGCCGAGACAACACTTTCAATACCGATCTTCTTGAGTGCGATAAAAGCAAGCGTGACACCGCCCAACATGGTGACCGCCAGCCCGGCCCGTCGAGCAAACGACATGAGGCCACTTCTTGCAGGTGCCGGATCGAGCGAGGGAAGCCTACGCGCAGGGACTCGCTCCTGTCCGCCCGACGGTCTCAATCCCGTACGCTCTATCAGCTTCGATAGGCCGACCTTGGACTGCACGCGAGCATGTGTCTCTATCGCATCCTCGTAGCTATCTGTGACTTGGTCTGCAACGTGGGGCCAGTCGAATCGTTGTGCACTTCTTCTCCCAGCCTCACCCAGCACTCTTCGCCGTTCCGGGCTCAAGCCGAGCGACTCCAGCGCTAGCGCCAAATCGGCAGGCTTTCCTGGTGGTACGAGCACCGCGTTTCGGCCGTCATCAACGACATCTCTATAGCCGGCGATGTCTGAGCAGACAACGGCCGTACCTGCAGCCTGGGCCTCGATCAAAATCATTCCAAAACTCTCTCCGCCTAATGAAGGGGCGCAGACGATATCTGCCCGGTGAAGCTCTTGCCAAAGTCGATCGTCGGGCAAGCGGCCAAGCAGGTGCACATCTGCAGGATCGCATCCACTGTGCAGAAGCAACGGGTCCACTTCACTCGATTCCGATCCGACTATTGTCAACTCCGTCGTCATATGCTCCCGCAACGCGCTGAACGCACTGATCAATACGGGTAGGCCCTTCCGCTCTTCTGGTCGACCCACAAACAGGATGCGTAGGTGATCGGCACTAGATTTCGGACCACGGAGTACATTTGACAGATCGACTCCGTTCGGGATTACGCGATACTCACCACCGAAGAACCGTCGGCCGGTCCATCTTGCCGCCTCAGATACGGCGATGCGTCCGTGTAACTTGTTCATCAGACGCCCACCACCGAGAAGCCTTGAGATCGTGTTCGATACGACTCCGCTGGAGTAGGCGTGGAACGTTGCGATAGTTGGCAGCTTCGAGAGCGCCATCGCATCCCAAGATGCCACTGGAGCGGTCGGCTCATGGATATGCACCACGTCGAAGTCTTCGCGGAGATTGTTTCTCAAGATCGCTGAAGCGCGTGGGAAGACAGAGATATTCGAAACCGCTCCGTTCATCGGGAACCCCACCGTTCTGCCCAGTGGGACGAGATTGCTTTGACGTTCACGTTGCGTCGCGCTGCGACGGTGCAACAGCTTGGTCGTACGATCATCTGGATCCCAAGGTGCGAAGATCCGGGTCTCATGGCCCTTGACCTCAAGCGCCTCGGAGAGTTCCTCTATATGCCGGTTCACCCCTCCGGGGAACGTCCAGCTGTATGGCGAGACGAAAGCTATGCGCACCTAACTACCCCAATCGGATATTGACTATCTGCATGGTACAGATCACGATGCGTGTAGAACCTTACTCTGATCCCATTGATTCGGCGTCGCCCAGATATACCCTAGAAATAACACTATCTCTGCGGTCCCCGCAATAAGCAGAATCGGGCCAGAATCGTTCACAAAGAACCCGACAACTGTGGCGACAACAGCTGCGGTGATACCTGCTCTTGTACCGGCCCATCTGCGCTCTTTCAACGGTCGCAGGAGCATCTTGCGCTGCCTATGCCCGACCAATAGAAGTGCGAGCGCGACAATTGCGAGGATCAGGACCGCCGGATCCATGAGAGACCTGTATGCAAGCTCTGCTCGCCTGGCGATCGTCAAGCCGATATCTCCTTTTCCACCTGAGCCAGTGAGCTGCTCGGTCAAGTGCGAACCGCCACCTGTGATCAGATCGGCAGCAACCACGACCGCCAGAGCGGCAGCGGCAGCGACTGCTGCAAGAAGGACCCGGCCCACGTTCAGCTTTTTCTCGGCTACCAGAGTTGCGGCAACTACTGAACCCGTCGCGACAACGACTACGCCACCTACGTCGGCTCCCAGCTCTGTCCAACCCAAAATGAACGCAAAGATTCCTCCCATGATAAGAATTGCCAGCGAGCGATTTCGTATGCCTGCAACGTCTACCATCAACCCTGCGCCGAGCAGGAACGACGCCGCCAAAAGTCCCTCCAGCTCATTTCCTATTCCGAAAAATTCGGCGGTCGGAAGGATTTGGCCCAGAAGCGAAAGCTGTGTCAACTGCGAGCCAAACGCCAGGTCGATGACAGTCGCCGTCAGGCTCGCACCGATTGCAACGATCGGCGCAATCCGAGCCGGTAATAAAAGAGCAGTACCAAATGCAAGTGCGAGCGCTACTGCCGCAATCAGCACATACTCCGACACCGCCGACAGTTCAAATGATGCCGCGAGCAGGAGCACACCAGGCAACCAGAATACGGCGAGCGCGGAGACACGTAAGCCGAGCCGTAGGCCCCTGCGCCCGAGGGTAACGATCAACAGTGCGACCATTGACAGCATGGCACCGGCCAGCACTGCCAGTGCCGGCAGTCGTCGAGCTTCGATCACCGACAGTCGACCGTCCAACTTCTCAAGCGCTCGGACACTCTCGGCAGGTTTGAGATCCAATCTTGCACCTTGAAATCCATCCGGCTCATCTATCGAGAATCGATCGACTACCGTCGTCGCAATGTCGGGGACCGTGATCAACCCCTTCGTCCTCGTCGTCTGCGATGAGAGCGTTCCGTCACCAGAAAGCCCGCGGACCGCTACCGGGAGCATATGGTTGCGGTTGCCGGTCGACAAAGGAGCACCGATGAGCACCAGAAGATCATCTTCTGCAAGCAGTCCGGAAAGCGTTTCCACTTGATCGGCCGGCAGCCATGAGATCACCATTCGGTTGCGTTGCAGAAGGCTGCGGATCTCACTAACCCTGCCGATCTCCCGTACCACTCCGCGCCTGTTCATCGCAGCGAGCGCCTGCGGTGACCCACGGACACCGTTGACCGCTTCTGGAGAGTAAGCGTAGGCAACCTTTACTCCTGACCGCTCGAGCGCAGAGGCAAGAAGACCGGGCTTGATCGTTGCGGGCACATCTTCCGCCCTCTTCTCTAACGCAGAGAAGGCAGTGGCTCTCATGCCTTTACCGAACCGATTGAACTTCGCCGGATCGGGTGGAAGTGGTTCGTAGAGTATGTAGTTGACGCTCGCCCCCTGTCCTAGATCCAGATAGGTCTGGACTGCCGGTACGTCGCGACCAACCGACGGACTTGCGAGCCCCGTCGCAAAGCCGCCCAGCGAACGGGCCTGGTCGAGCAGTCTAAGGTCGCCGGGGCGATTGGGGATGAATGCAACGACAGCGTTCTTGTCGTTGCTGGAGATGCCTACTTTCGCGACAGCCAGAGTCGTCCCGGCAGACGAAGCCAATACGGCTACAGCCGAGAGAGTCACACATAGCTTTATTAGACGAAAAGACAACGATGCGACTATATCCATGTCTGGTTACACGCAGTGGCCCGGACTCGAACGTTATAATGCTCGGCTCTCGGCCTGTGAGAGACTTGCACGGCCGACAGTGCTTCCAAACGCCAAGAACCCGAGTTGTAAACGAGGATGGATATGTCTGCAGAAAAAAATATTGAAAAGAGTACGGATCCGGTGACGATAGAGGCGGATTCCAAGGAGATTCGTGACATCACAGTCATCGGTGCTGGACCGGTCGGGCTTGCCGCATCCTTCTGGGCAGGCATGCGTGAGACAAGTGTGAGGATCGTAGAATCGCTACCGACGATTGGTGGGCAGATCACGACGCTCTACCCCGAGAAAATGATCTTCGACATAGTCGGCCACCCGCAGGTTCTCGGCCATGATCTGGTTGAGCTTCTCAAGGAGCAATCGATTGGACAGTTCGATATCCCTGTGCACTTAGAGGCCACAGCGCAGTCGATCTCCTACGAGGAGGATCCTGAAGACAAAGAAAAAACGATCGTACGTCTGACCACCAGCAGCGGCGATCTTCTATCACGCGCACTCGTCATTGCTGGCGGCCACGGGGCATTCGAGCCGAAAAAGCTGCCGGGAGTCGACTTGGATCCATGGGAGCACCGCGGGCTTCACTACATCGTGTCGGAGAAGTCCATATTCTCGGACAAGCGAGTGGTGATTATCGGTGGTGGCGACTCTGCCTGCGACTGGGCACTTGGCCTGCTCGACACGGCATCGGAGATAACTCTGATTCACAGACGCAACCAGTTCAGAGCCCACGAGGGAACGGCAGCGCAGATCAAAGAGGCTGGAGACAGCGGGAGCATAAACGTACTCACCCCTTTCCAGGTCACTGACGTGAGCGGCGACGGACAGATAGAGCGTATTGTCGCCAAGGGCGGCGATGAAGGAGAGCTTGAGGAGACGATTGATTGCGATGCAGTCTTGTTGCAGCTCGGCTTCAAGACCCATCTCGGCCCGATGAACGACTGGGGCCTTGAGATAGAGAAGAACGCGATCAAAGTGTCTCACTTGATGGAGACGAACCTGGACGCAATCTGGGCATGCGGAGATATAACAACCTTCGATGGCAAGCTGAAGCTGATCGCAACCGGCTTTTCCGAGGCTGCGATAGCTGTCGCCCAGGCAGTGCACCACATAAGGCCAGAGACCAAGATCCAGCCGAAGTACTCATCGAACATCGGAGTGCCCGGCGAATCCAAGCCCTGAATAGTCTGTATTTCAGTCGCCCTAGCCTGCAGGGGCCGTCTCTGCGTCGCTCTTGGCCTGAAACGATTGGCCACAGCCGCATGAGGCGGTGACGTTTGGGTTGTTGACTGAAAAGCCTGCACCCTGAAGGCTCTCTATATAGTCGATTTCGGAGCCTTCGACGAACTCTTTTGAAACTTTGTCTACCAGCATGCGAACATCTCTGCCTTCGACCACCACGTCGTCATCACGTTTAGAGTCGAAAGTAAGCGAATACTGAAAGCCTGAGCAGCCACCACCCTTGACGGCGACCCTCAACGCGTTTCCCTCGGACTCACCCTGAGCCTCGAGAAACTCCTTTACTTTCTCTGCTGCTTTCTCAGTAATTGTGATCATCAATAAATTCCGTTCAATCAGACTCTTTTTAAGAATTATACCGCGAGGACGCTACCGGTCCCGGTCGCGCTTCTCCAAGTACTCAACAATACGTTTGGAGTCGTGTAGGACCTCATCCCCATCAACCAATACTGGGACAAGCTTCTGACCGGTCAGCTTCTCTACCTCAGGACGCTCACTTTTTTTATATGGCACACGTACGGTTTCGTAGTCGATCCCGAGCGAATTGAGCACACGGGCTGCGCGTCCACACGCGCACAGGTAGTTGGTCGGCGTCTTGCAGCGATAGAGCGTTACGCTCACTCTGGGATTGTCCCCCGTGCTCGCCCACTCCTTCCATCACCAGCGCCGTGCAAGGCCTGCTCGGTGTCTCGATAGCCGCTCCAGAGGAACTTCTTGCTCTTCGACGGGTGAGCGTGCAACATCTTTAACGGATCGAACATACCCAGATCGGGACTGGGCTCTAAAACCGTGACGTTTATGTCCTGATACTTGCCGTCCTCTATGTGCTTTTCCAGATGCGACGAATTTCCAAAGGTACGCCAAAAAATCTCGTACATGCGCAACGCAACCTGAGGTAGGAGACGCAGACTGTCCGCTCTCTTCAACTTGCTCGGTACCACCGAGAGCACATAGATGTCGGTCGCGTTCCAGTCTTCTGCATACTCGAACGGAACGTTCCAAAGAAAGCCACCGTCAGCATACTGATCTCCGTCCATCTCTATCAGTGGGTGGAGGACTGGGACCGAGTAGCCAATCCGGGTTACCTTTTTGAAGTGTTCGAGGTCCGACTCGGTGCGGTTGCCCCTCAGCTCCTCGTGACCCTCGGACATGTTGGCCAGCACGTATGTCAACTCAACGTCGTTGCTGTAACACTTTTCGAAATCAACTTCCGCTTCGACATACCTGGTGAAGCGGTCCATCGAGAAGATCGCGTTAGATGTGATCGGGTTCGTCCTAAGCGATAGATCGAACAGTCGCGGTATCGACAGCGCCTTTGACCAGAATCCCCATGCGTGATCGGCGCCGCCTGTCGCCCATAGCAACGAGTTGATTACACCGATCGAAGAACCGATCATCAGATCGGGTTCGATTCCCTCTTCCTCCAGTCGCTTTAGGCAACCCACCTGGTAAGCGCCCCTCGACGCACCGCCGCCGAGTATCACCACGGTACGCTTGCCTCCGCCGTTACCCCCTTCAACCATCAGATGTCCAGCCCCACGATGCTTCCCGCCTCGCGCATCATCCTTTCGTTGAATCTGATCGTTCGACCGAGTAACTTCAAGGGCAGCGGCTGCCTTCTGCGGCGACCCATGCCGTCCCTGCTTAACTCGAGGTACCACTCGATCGTTTTTTGAAGAGTGAGCGATGGATCGCCAGTTTTATATCCAAGCTCTCGCTTCGCCTTAGTTACTTTGTATGTCCACCAGAGCCCAGCGGTCTTTACTAGATCGGGCGTCAACAAGGTTGGCACAGAGGCTGCCTTCGCCAACTGCGCCAAACGTATCGTGACTTCGTATGGCAGTTTCACCGCAGGCGGCTCGACCCCCGATAGTCTTGAGAGCTCCGCGAACAGCCTGTCGTACGTGTAGTTTTTGTTACCAAGAATGTACCGCTCGCCCACTTTCCCCTTCTTATCTGCTTGAAGGTGCCCAACCGCGACTTCCTCGACATCGACTACGTTCGTTCCACCATCCACATATGCTGGAATCCTGCGATTGAGAAAGTGATCAACCAGCTGGGTAGAGCTGTTGCGTAGGTCGCCGGAACCCAAGACGTATGTCGGGTTGACGATAACGACCGGGAGACCCTGAGCCGCGAGCCTCAGCGCCTCTATCTCGGCTTCGCGCTTCGAGTTCACGTACGGAATTCCCAGCCTACCCACTGTGAAAAGGTTCTTCTCGTCGGTTGTAGATCGAGGCTTCGCCGGTCCAACCGCCGCAGCGCTCGAGGTGTAGACAACCCTCTCAACACCGGCGTGTAGGGCTTCACTCAACACATTGCGAGTACCTGTGACGTTAACCTCGAAGTGCTCTTCTGCGCTTGCCCAGTAGTCAACCTGTGCCGCCGCGTGAAAGACCTTGTCGACATCCTTCATCGCCCTGCGCAATGCTCGACGGTCCAGAATGTCAGCGGTCACCTTTTCAAACTCGATGCCGTTCAGAGCTGAGGTATCCGAGTCTTTGCGAACGGTCAGCTTGAGATCGTCGCCACGAGTCACTAGTTTCTGAGCGATGTGAGAGCCGATAAACCCCGTTCCGCCCGTGAGAAGTGTTTTTGCCACGCCGCGAATTCTATTCCATATGTTAACCTGCACCGCCGATGAGCGTCGCCGTAGTCACAGACACAACTGCGTACCTGCCGGACGAGACATGCCTTAAGCAGGGCATCGAGAGAGTCAGTCTCTATATCAATCGTGGTGAGCGAAGTGACAGAGAGTCAGATATCGATCTGGGTGAGTTCTACCAAGATTTGAAGGTGGCGGATGAGATGCCAACCACATCTCAACCTTCCGTCGGTGACTTCATAGAGACCTACAGCCCGCTGCTCGAAGCCGGCCACGAGATCGCCTCAATTCATCTCTCAGGGGGGATATCGGGAACCTGCGAGAGCGCGCTCAAAGCAAAAGCACAGCTTGAAAAGGACGGCATCTCGAGCGACCGGATAGCCGTGATCGACTCCGACTCAGCAGGTGGAGGACTGGGGATGTTGGCTCTCGTCGCGTCCAAGATCACGCAAAACGGCGCCAGTTTGAAAGAGGTTGAGAAAGGTGTGGCCAAGACACGCAAGAGCCTGAAGATGTGGTTCGCTGTAGATACGCTTGAATATCTGAGGCGCGGTGGCCGCATCGGCACAGCGTCCGCCTGGATCGGAACTACCTTGAAGATCAAGCCGATACTGACATTTGAAAACGAGGTAACGCCGGTCGAGCGAGTTCGCACCAGCAAAAGAGCGTTCGAAAGACTGCTTGACTTCGCAATGCAGCGCAAAGAAAGCGGCGCTGAGACCTGGGTGGTACAACATATTCAAGCACCAGATGCCGTTGAGGATCTGGCCACCGAGATACGCAAGATCATGGGCTGCGATCCGCTATTCGTCTCGGAGATTGGCCCGGTGATCGGCGCCCATGTCGGACCGGGCCTACTCGGCTTCGGCAGCGTCGAGTCGGAGTTGCTAAAAACCTACTAAGAGTCTTCTGCCGGTTCTGCCTCGTGGGCCGAAGAAGAAAGCAGCTCAGACTCTTCGCGGTGGGTCCACACATCTTTGATGATCAGCTGGGCCGCGGCTGCAACCGGTATCGCCAGAAGTGCGCCCAGCACGCCGAGCAACATACCGCCAATCAGAATCGCGATGATGACGACCAGCGGGTGGAGATCGACAGCGTGCTTGTAGATCTGAGGCTGGACAATGTGGTTTTCGATCTGTTGGTAGACGACCAACACAATCACCCAGACGATCAGTGCTGTTGGGAAGTCGACGAACGCTGCGACGATCGCGATTATGACCCCACCGATAGTTGCCCCGATCATCGGGATCAGATCGAGAAAGGCCATCATCACCGCTAATGGAACGGCGAAGGGAACGTTTAAAAGTTCCAAGGTGACCCAGGTAATGAAACCGGCGATAACGCTGATGACAAGGTTGCCTGTCACGTACCCCCCAACCGCCTTGTAGATATCGTCCCCGATGTAACGCATACGTTCAGCTCGCTTTGGCGGCTGCATCTCCAAGAAGGCACGCCACCACCTTCCACCGTCCTTCACCAGGAAGAAGGTGAGCACCA
The DNA here is from genome assembly GCA_963710065.1 of uncultured Thermoleophilia bacterium. Classification (GTDB taxonomy): domain Bacteria; phylum Actinomycetota; class Thermoleophilia; order Solirubrobacterales; family CAVPYU01; genus CAVPYU01. The sequence continues at coordinate 52,866 of CAVPYU010000001.1, forward strand.
GGATCGTCACAACTGCAAGAATCCGTTGAAAGGCAGTGACTGTAACGTCCTGTAATGCACCGGCTGCGTCCCCGAGCCGATCTGGCAAGTTCTCAACCTGCTCGGTCAGCTTTTCGCTTATGTGGTAACGCTCGTCGTACTCCGCAAACCTTTTATTCTTCTCTGTGAGATCCTCAATATATCCCGGAGCATCTTCTGCAAGCTCTTGAACCTGGTTGGCAATCGGTGGCACAACTAGCAGTCCCACACCGAAGATCGCAGCGAACATCCCTATGTATACGATAAAAATCGCCAGCGAGCGTGGCACCTTGCGCTTGTGTAACATGTTCACCGGCCGTGCCATAGCCAGTGCTAAAAAAATTGATACTGCGACCCAGATCCACACGGTTTTCGTGGCTGCGATTAGCTGTATTGCTATATAAAAAGAGAGGATGACCAAGAGGATCTTTACGACAGTCCTGGCTGAAATCGCAAACTGCGACATCTCTATCTAGATCTACCCCTAGTCTCCGCCGCGCCTGAAAAGAGCGCCGCCGATAGCTGCAATGCCGCCGCCGATCACGAAACCTGTAACTGCGGCTCCGATGACAGCGGCTTTTTTGTTTTCCACGACACGACTTCTCCAGTCGGTCAGCTCACGCATGCCATCGCGCAAACGCTCCACCGACTGCACCAGATCTTGACGCGTTTCGATGATCGACTGACGAATCTCTTCCGGTGAACGTGACTTAGCCATCAGTATCACTCGACTCGATCATCTCTTTTGTCTTGCGCGCCTCTTCGATCGCCATCTCAGGGATGGGTGAGGAGTTTTTGAATAGCGCTGCAGCGATAACACCAGCTATTACTGCAATTACGAACATCGCACCTGCCATGACCAGAAATCCCAGCCAGGCGTGGTCGAACAGCTCTGCCAATCCCCAGCCAAGAGCATTAACGGCGCCGAATACACCTAATAGAACGAAAATTCCCGCGGCAGCTCCGATGGCCGCCCCTGCACCAAGACGTGAAAGCTTGGCCGAGACTTCGGCCTTCGCAAGCTCGATCTCCTCGTGCACCAGCAGTGTTACCTTCTCGGTGATCTCACCTACCGACGCTCCAACGACTTTTGTGGGGCTCTTACCGTTTACGTCGGTGCTCTCCGGGTCACTCATCGTTTGAGCCCCCTCCCCCTCTTCCTACCCTTCGTAGGAGACGAGCCAAGAGAAATCCACCGACAAAGGATGCACCAAGGTAGAACTCCGGCTTTTCAGTTACCGGCATATCGAGCTGAGCGATATTGGTAGCGCCATCGGTGTCGTGCGCGACCTGTGGATCAAAGCCTTCCGCACCTGTCTCGGTACCTTTGGCTGTGTCTTTCTGATCTGTGCTGGCTTTGTCCATCACTATTCGGGCGGTTCTTCGTCGAAGATCTGCTCCCAGATCTTAGCCGCAATCCTCTGCGCAGCGATCGTTGCCAGGGCACCTAGCCCAGTGACCAGCCCGCTCCACACGAGACGCTTCAAAAGTAGGTTCTCACTCATCTCTCACCGGTTCCTTTTACTCTCATTTGTTTATCGTCTCTAAGAAATCTTGATACTGCATATAGATCGTTCTCGATCTACTTCCGCCAAGTTAATCACATATAGACCCCGCAGGGATAGTCTCCAATTCAAACACTAGCTTCGTTAACGGTCTTACCGTCAGCCCAATATTCGAAGTAGCTCTGCAGGACCGAATGTGTCCAACGTCTGTCAAGAGCATCAAACGCCGCATGCCCTCCCCAAGGCATGACCCAGACGAACACGTTCGGATTCCCTTCTCCTTCCTCGGCGAGTATCTTTGGATGCTCCTGAGGAACGAACATATCGTCTTCGGAGTGAAGTACAAGTAAAGGCACCTTCGCCTTTCCTATCTGATTTCTAGGACTGGAGAGATCGAAAAGCTCTTCATCGCTTATGCCGTAGTAGGGCAGAATGTTCTCTTCAAGAACCTCGCGAAAATCCGGTGCTCCTACCCCGCCACCAAGATTTCTCACCCTCGATTTGAGCCTTATCTGAAAAAGATGGTACGGCGCCCAGAAAGGGTGGCCCAGTCGTGGCTTCGTTGAGATGCATTCAAATGCGACCCTCGTATCTGCCGGCGGGTTAATGGCCAGTACGCCACCATCCAGCATCGAATCCGCGCCGTCCTCTGCGGAAGCGTTTATCGAGCAGCCGCCTCCAAGCGAGTAACCAAGAACCCCAACTGAGGTAGAGCCATTCTGTTTTAGATGTCGGGCAGCGCAGAGGATGTCCTTACCCTCTTTCCAGCCCAGGGTGTTGGGTGCTTCCGACAGCATCTCCGACTGCCCAAACCCCCTCTGATCGATGACTGCAACGTTGAAACCCCATTCAAAGAACGCTAACACCGCCGGTTCACGCACGTAGTCGAACAGCTTGTTGGACATGAACCCGTGCACGATCACGAGTCCAGGCCTCGGATCATCGTGCAACCCAACGACGGATGCAAAACGCTCATCGTCAGCTCCAGTGATCACCTTGTACTCGAACTGCCCCGGGTATGAGTAGCCGAAATTGACCGTCTGACGCTTCTGGGAGAAAAGAAAGGAGCTGAGCTCTGCCAAGCCTTTTTTAGCTGTCGCATATCTGCGCAGACCACGTGGATTGGCGGGAATCTCCTGCAGGATGCCTACAACCTCACTCTGTAAGCGCCTACCTGATTGCTGTCGTGATACCCACACAGACGAAGATCGATCCAACTGTTCACCCTCAACCATGGATAGGAGTGCGCGCGCAGGCCTGACCAGTCTCTGGCCGACTATCCATGCCGGGTAGAGAAAGATTGCCGTTAAAAGGTTCCCGACCTTGGCGACTCCGTGAAGAATGCGGTCCTGGCGTCTAGTTTCGCCGAGTGATTCGATCATCTTTGGACTACTTAGCCCGTAGCCTTTGCAGCAGTACCTTCTTTATCGATCTCAAGCCCACTGCAGACGGCCTCAACGACCTGTGCCTTGGCTCGCTCGAACTCCTCATCTCCCTTTGGAAGAATGTTAAAAATCCAACCGGAAAGGAGCTGCTCGATCGCGCCGTAGAACACCATGCTGGCGAACTCAGGCGGAATCGATTTCTTAAAAGTCCCGTCTCCTTGTGCTCCTGCCACAATGCCCTCGATTCGTCTGTACGCCTCCTCGATCTCCTTGAGATGGAAACGACCGAAGGAGTTTGCAGCTCTGGTGACCTCAACGATTATCACCTTCATCAAGTCAGGATCGTGCTGGTAGGAATCGATAATGAACGATGCAACGTCGTACAGCTTCTCTCTGGCCGATCTGTCCTCATCGTCGATCTCGGATATCCGATCCAAGAGCACACCCCACCGCTCTGAAAAAAGCGTGTTTAGCATCTCCTCTTTAGAGCCGAAGTAGTGATAGACAAGTCCGTAGGCAACGCCCGCCTCTTTCGCGATGTCCGACACTCTGCAGCCGTGGAAACCTTTGTTGGCAAATACTCCAATCGCTGCGTCCAGGATGATTCGGCGTTTATCCAGCGTTTCGTTTCCTTCCGTTGAGCCCATCAGTCAACACCCCCAGCCGGCCACTCATAAGCTTCGGGCCTGCGATTCTCTAACGAAGGAAGGTTTTTTCGGATCTCTACCTGAGATGCGAGATCAAGGTCGGCAACTACAAAGGTCTCGCTGTCCTCCGTCTGCGCAAGGATGTCGCCCCACGGATCGACGATCATCGAGTGGCCGTAGCTTGCGTGCTTGGGCGGGCAGGGCCCAACCTGGTCCGCAGCAACGATAAATGTCTGATTTTCGATTGCTCGAGCTCTAATAAGTGTTTCCCAATGGTCCTTACCTGTGTGCTCTGTAAATGCTGACGGGATACAGACTACCTTCGCACCCTTCAATGCAAGTATGCGATACAGCTCCGGATACCTTAAGTCGTAACAGACAGACATACCGAGCGAGACTCCTGCTGCATCGGCGACAACGATCTCAGTACCAGCGTCTTCCAGATCTGATTCTCGATATGGAACTCCTCCAACCTCCACGTCGAACATATGGATCTTCCTGTATATCGCCTTGCACGTTCCGTCCGGCCCTAAAAGAACCGATGTATTTGCACACTTGCCATCATCTTTTTTTTCGACGATGCTTCCGGCGACCAGCCAGATCTTCTGATCACGAGCAAGGTTTCCTGCCCAGGAGATAGTTGGCCCATCAAGAGGCTCAGCACCTTGCCGCCACTGAGAGGCAGTTCCCATCAAATTGAACTTCTCCGGTAGGACAACAAGCTCGGCACCCGCGCCAGTTGCTTCCCGAATCAGTCGCTCCGCGACATCAAGGTTACGATCGGTGTCGTCGGTGGAGTGAAGCTGTATTGCGGCTGCCCGCACCGTTTCCCTCTTTCTCTAGAAACTGCTTAAGTAGTGATTGACTCACGAGTCAATCGCAATTGATTATATGGGTGCCGGACCCGATTAGAGTCGTTTTATCACCTGAGGACAGCCAAATTTATCGGCGGCCCTATCGCACTCGAACTTTCTTGTATCGTGAGCGCCGCTTGTTTCCCGCCTTGTCCACCGCCACGATACGGATGCAGTGCCGGCCGCGACTTCGCACCTTGAGCTGCGTCTTGCGCCGCTTCCAGGACACGACCTTCGCCTTACGGAAGTGGCAGCGTTTTTTCTTGCCACCCTTTTTCTTGCTCTTTTGCTTGCGGCTCGTCTTTCTGAACATCCCGCGATAGATCCTGTACTTCTTAATCCCGCTGAGCTTGTCGCGCGCCCTACTCCACTTGACGACCACTGTGCTCGTCTTGCGCCCGCGCTTCCTCTTGGCCTTGACGCTTTTAATCCTGAACCTCTTCGGCCGCGAGCGATCGTACGTGACCTTTCCGCTCAGAGAGGTCGAGTTGCCGACACGGTCGACCAACTTAGCCTGCACCGATTGGGCACCTTGATCCTTGGCAAGATCGATACTTGAGGCTGCCGCAAATGGCGTTAGCGGGCCGACGGGGGCACCGTTCACTGTGAAACTCGTGCTACCAATGCCAGAGCTGTCTGCTGCGTCGATGAACTGAACAGCAATCTTGCGTTTACGCGAGTACTTTTTTCCTTCATTCAGTCGCATCGTGGCCGTCGGTCCAGCCTGGTCGACGACCTGCATCGCGCGGTGTGCGTTTAGCCGCCCACCGGTTGCGACCAGTCCAGTCAGCTGCGGCTTCTGATCAACCGCACCCAGTATCGCCGCGCGTATCTGGGAAGCGGTCGCTTGAGGGATGATCGACTTGATAAGGGCAGCTACTCCAGTTACCTGAGGAGCGGAAAATGAAGTACCGCTGGCGTAGGCATAGCCACCGGGTACGGTGCTCAGTATGTGCCTTCCCGGTGCTGCAAGGTCGATGGTCGATGGGCCATAGTTCGATGTCGAGGTCAGGTTGTCGTTTTCGTCCGTGTTCGCAACTGAGATGATGTTCGAATTAGGCGATCCAGATGGACAGTGTGGAATCGTATCGGTGTTCGCCTGGTCGTTCCCTGCCGATGCAACTATCAATATCCCGGCTGCTTCGGCTGCATTTAGACCGTTCTGAAGGGCCTGGCTCGCGCATGCCTCTGCACTTCCGAAGCTCATATTGACGACAACGACTCCTTCTCTTACGGCGTTATCGAGTGCCGCTAGCATGTCCGCGACGTCCCTTGATTGACCGGGATTCGAGCCGATCGCACCGGTGAACTTCAACACCATCACGCTCACGTTCCAGCTGACGCCGGTAGTGCCGGTTCCGTTGTTGCCTTGTGCTCCTATGACTCCGGCTACAGACGTACCGTGACCTGTGTCTGAGCCACCCTCGTCGTACGGGTCGGGATCGTTGTCACCGTGGTCATAACCGTTGACGTTGTCGATCAGCCCGTCGCCGTCATCGTCTAGCCCATTTCCGGGCACTTCTCCCGCGTTCACCCATATATTGCTACGTAGATCGAGATGGGTGTAGTCAGCGCCGGTATCGATAGTCGCAACTGTAACCCCACTCGACCCAGTCGATATATCCCAGGCTTCAGCTGCATCGATGTCTGCGTCTGCGGTACCGAAATTATCGTTGTGCAGAGCCCAGTGAAGCTCTGACAGCGGCTGCGACCACACAGTATCGTTGGGCAAGGCATCAAGTTTCAGTTGCGGATTGTCTTCAACGTATTCGATACCTTGTTTTTCACGGAGCTCGTCGGCCATCGCTCTCTCGTCGCCTGAGACTGCCTCTATCTCGTACGCGTTAATCAGATCGATCTTGCGCACCGGCTTGGCACCTGCCGAGGTAAGTCTGTGCCTCATCTCCTTCTTTGAAACACCTTCATCGAAGCCGACGATCAGCGTTTCATCGCTTGCGACAGCGGCTGGTGCTGTGATAGCGAGAAGAGCAAGTATGGGCATCAGGCCGGGGGCAATCGCAATGCCTTTTGCCAAACCTTTCATTGAATCCTTCCACCCACCGCTTGAGAGTACGTCGTCCTTGAACATAGTGCCAACCATTGTCCTACCTGTTAACTACAACAAAAAGGCTCTTTACTTAGACGCCTGAGTCCACCTTTTCGTTACGCAATTTCTTTTGCGATTGAAGCTCCGATACAAGCAGCTTGACGTGTAAAGCCGAGATCAAGTCTCGCAGCGGCAGGATGGCGTCCTCCATTAGCCCAACCGCCTTGTCGGGTTCAACCCTGCCAGCCAACCGGCTTAGAAAACGCTCTACTTCAGCCCGAACTATTCTCTGTAGCCCATCCCTGTAGAGAAGCAGGTCGTCGGCGACGAAGCCGAGATCCTCTGAAAAGCCTGAATCGCGCATGCGGGAGATCGCCTCAACGATGCCTACATCCAAAGCACCGTACCGCTTCGTCTTTCCATCGACTTTGGGCGATATAACGTTGAGGCCTTCGAGCCTTTCCAAGACCTCACTCGGGAGGCCCACTCTTTTGAGCAGGCTGGATCTGGTGGCCGTCCTAGCCCGTTCGCCACGCAGCGCTCGCTCCAGAATCCGGTCCTCAATCTCCGAGATCGCACGCAGATACTCAAGTCCTTCATCTTGGCCGGCATCGATCGCCTCTCGTATCACCTTTAGCGGCAGAAAACGGTCCTTCTGCAGGCGTTTGATCAGCTTTATCCGCTCAACCGATTCCTGAGAGTAGTACGCCATATTCCGTGAAGTCTTGACAGGCTTCGGTAGCAGGCCTTCTCTAAGATAGTGCTTCACGGTCCCTGCAGAAACACCCGCAGCGGCACATAACTCACTCATTCTCAGGAGTTCGTCATCAGATCCCATCTTGCCTCATACAACTCCGTTTTTCCTTAGCCGATCAATCTCGTCTTCGTTCAGACCTATTTCGGTAAGAACGTCGTCGGTGTGCTCACCCAGACCGGGTGCGGCTGACGGCTCTCGGGCGGCCGTCCTAGAAAACCTGACCGGGGGCCCTACTTGGCGAACTCTGCCGAAGCTCGGATGCTCGTACTCGACCACCGAGGAACGGCTTTCAAATAGATCCGACTCTAATGCCTCGTCCAGCTCCAGGACCGGCTCCAGACAACATTCATGTTCCTGGCTGAAAGATACCCATTGGTCGAACGTCTTCTGTTTAAAAACCTCGGAGACCTGCTTGCCGGTATCTGAGTCCGGGTGCTCGAGCTGCCTGTCGATCAGGTCATCTCTGCCAACTCCAACGCACCACTCGCGCCAGAACTTCGGTTCGAGAGCACCGAGACTCATCCAGCGTCCGTCCGAAGTCTCGTAGACGAAGTAACAGACCCTGCCTCCAGAGAGGTCGGGGTCACCCCGATGAGGCACGTCACCGCTGCAGAAATACGCCGCTGCCAGAATCGACAGCCAAGAGAGAGCGCCGTCCGTCATAGAGACATCTAAGAACTGTCCCTCCCCTGAACGCGAACGCTCGTGCATCGCCGTCATTATCCCGAACAACGCCATCAATGCGCCGCCACCGAGGTCAGCTATCTGACCGGCGGCCTGGACCGGCGGGCCCCCTTTACGCCCGGTCAAACCGAGCATGCCGGCGAGACCTAGATAGTTCATATCGTGCCCGGCACGGTCCCTGTTGACGCCGTCTTGTCCATACCCAGATATCGCGCAGTAGATCAGCGCAGAGTTGCGCTCGCACAGAGTCTCGTAGCCCAGTCCGAGCCTGTCCATCACCCCTGGACGGAACGACTCGACAAGTACGTCGTGGCTTTCGATCAGTCTCAACAGGATCTCTTTGCCTTCTTCCTTCTTGAGATCCAGTCGCATTGCACGCTTACCGCGATTTAGTGCAAGATATGCGGCACTACGTGTGCCCGCCTGGTTGTCTGCATTATCACCGTAGTACGGTGGCCAGAATCGCAAATAGTCACCTGCGCCTGTGTCCTCGATCCTAAGAACATCGGCGCCGTAGTCCGCCAGCATCAACGTGCAAAACGGGCCGGGAAGAAGCCTGGTTAAATCGAGGACTTTGACGTCCTCAAGTGGATAACTCACGCCGCGGTTGTTTGAGCAGCCTCCGGTGGCCACTTCATCTTTTCAACACCAAGAAGCTCACGCGCTTTGGCAGGAGACGCGATCGAGCGTCCCGAGTCCCGGGTCATTCTTGCGGCCTGCTCCACCAGGTCGCCGTTTGAGCTGGCCATCTCACCGTCTGCTGTATAGAGGTTGTCCTCGAGCCCGACACGGATATTTCCACCCAAAGACAGCGCGGCGGCCACCAGCATCCACTGCTGCCGCGAGATGCCGATCACTTCCCAGGTGCTCTCACCGTCACCGCCGGGCACCATCGACGCCATATGCGCCAGGTTGCGCGCCGAGGGCGGCATACCGCCCACAACTCCGAGGATGCAGCTCACCTGCAACGGCATCGTCAGGATCCCCATGTCAATCAACGGCTCTACGTTCGCGATGTGGCCCGCATCGAAGCATTCGTGCTCTGGCTTGACGCCTGCACCGATCATCGTCTCTAAAAAGAAGACGATGTCTTCGAACGAATTCTCAAATACCGCCTTGAACACGAAGTCCTTGCGCCTGCGAGAGTACTTGGCATAGTTCATCGAACTCATGTTGAGTGCTCCCAGCTCGGGCTTCAACTCGATGATGTGCGCAACCCGCTGTTCGCGCGAGATACCGATCGCCCCGGTCGAGTAGTTGATCAGCACATCGTCCACCTCACCAAAAATCGCATCGGTTATCGCGCGGTAGTCGGATACCTCGTACGAGGGAGTGCCGTCAGGCTTACGAGCATGGACATGGAGAACCGACGCCCCCGCATCCACTGCTCTGCGTGCCTCTTGAGCGTACTCCTCAGGCGTATATGGAATCGCAGGGCACTGCTCCTTATTCGCCACCACACCAGAGATTGCGCAGGTGATGATTACCGGATCTTCCAACCTACTCATCGCATTCCATCCCCTCTATCTTTTGACTACTTAGTTCTTGCAGCACAGGGGCTTGCCAATCGGGGACTCTGAGGCGATTCCCACGGACGCGCGAGCCATGGATGGCGAGCGTATCGCCGAAGGAGTGGCAGGATGAAGCGTTCCCCGAGGGGCGAGTCCCTGTGCTGCAAGAACTCATACCGGCATCACTCCATGCTTTTTATAAGGCCGCTCTACGTGCTTGTCTGCTGCCATCTCGAGGCCTCTGATGATGGTCGGCCGCGTCTCACGCGGGTCGATGATGTCGTCGATCATCGCATTGCCCGCTGCGATGTACGGGTTGATCTCTTTGCGGATGTTGTCCTCGAACTCCGATCGAGTCTTATCGGGATCTTCGGCCTCATCTATCTGCTTGCGGAAGATGATGTTGACCGCTCCCTCCGGCCCCATCACCGAGATCTCCGCAGTCGGCCATCCGACTATCAGGTCTGGCTCGTAGGCCTTGCCACACATGACAAAGTATCCGGCGCCATATGCCTTCCGGACGATCACGGTTATCTTCGGCACGGTCGCACGCGACACCGCGTAGAGCATCTTGGCTCCGTGGCGAATGATACCCTCCTTCTCCACCTTGCTCCCAACCATGAAGCCAGGAACGTCCTGGAGGAAGACGAGCGGGATGTTGAACGCATCACATAGATTGATGAAGCGAGACGCTTTGTCTGCCGAGTCGTTATCCAGAATCCCCGCCATCACCTTGGGCTGGCTGGCAACGATGCCGACCGGCCTTCCACCGAACCTGGCCAGGCATGTGATGATCGTCTTCGCCCACTTGGGCTTTATATCCAGGTACTCACCGTCATCGACGATCCGTTTGATGATCTCGTACATGTCGTAGGGCTTCCTTGGTGAGTCGGGCACGATCTCCATCAGTTCCTTGTCCATTCGGTCCAAAGGATCGTCCGTCTCCTTTACCGGAGGCTTTTCCTCGCAGTTCTGAGGGAAGTATGAGAGGTAGTCCTTCACCTTCTCGATACACTCCTCGTCGGAATCGACCTCCAGGTCTCCCACGCCGGACTGGCGACAGTGGACCTTTGCACCGCCCAACTCCTCTTGTGACAGGTCCTCACCTGTAACGGCCTTCACCACGTGTGGTCCGGCAAGTGCCAGTGACCCGCGCCCGCTGACCATCGGTACGAAGTCAGAAAGTGCCGGAATGTAGGCGGTACCTGCCGAGCATGGCCCCAGCATCGCAGCGATCAGCGGCGTAACGCCACTCATGACAACCTCTTCTTGGAAAAGCCATCCAGAACCTGCAAAGAGCGATCCGGCGGCCTCTTGAATACGAGCGCCTGCAGAATCGAGTAGCCATATGAACGGGATCCTCTTCTGCAGTGACATCTCACGCAACCGGGTCACCTTCATCTCACCGGTCATTCCCATCGATCCCGCCATCACTGTGAAGTCGTAGGCAACCACACAGACAATGCGACCGTCGATCTTGCCCCAACCGGTGATGACTCCGTCGGCCGGCGCCTCCTTGCCCTGCATCAACTGCATTGCGAAATGCGGCTTACCGTGAATTCCGAGCTCTACGAATGTGCCCTCGTCGATCAGGAGATCTAGCCGTTCGCGCGCTGTCAGCTTGTCGCGAGAGTGCTGTAGTTCAATCTTTTCTTTTCCCCCACCCGCACGGTTTGTCTCACGGCGCTCATGCAGATCCTTCACTACCTCGACCATCTTGTTGTCGAGTCCGTCTAGCTTTGGGTCTGCCTGTGCCCGCTCTGCTTTGAACGGCTTCATCGCTATCTCCCTTTCCACTGTGGGTCACGTTTTTCAAAAAATGCCTGAACACCCTCGAGTATGTCCTCGGTCGAAAAAGCAAGAGAAAGCTGAGAGTGCAAGTAGTCGAGAGCGTCTTCGAACGCCATATCCTGCTGTCTGTACATCGCGTCTCGACCGAGACGCATCAACACTGGGCTTTTAGAGGCGAGCTTTGCAGCCCACTCCGAGACCGCTTCGTCATACTTATCTGCCGGCACGACCTTGTTGATCAGCCCGTACTCAACTGCATCTTCTGCCTGAATCTTGTCCCCAATCAGCATCATCTCATTTACCTTCTTGCGCGGCACGTTCCGGTAGAGGACCGACATGATCATGAAGGGGAATATGCCGACGTTGATTTCCGGGGTTCTGAAATAGACGCCCTCTTTGGCGATCACTAGATCACAGTTGATACACAGCCCCATACCGCCGGCGATCACGTGGCCGTTAGCCGCTCCGAGGGTCGGCTTACCAAGGTTCGACATCGTCTTAAATAGCTTTACAAAAAGGCTCGATCCGTAGTGTTTGTGTATCAGCGGCGTATCGACCCCGAATCCTCCAAGGTCTGCCCCTGCGCAGAAGACCTTTTCGCCTGCGCCGGTCAGAACTGCCGCTTTGACCTGATCGTCGTCACGCACTGTCTCAAACGCGTCAACAAGCTCAATAAGCATCTCGGCGTTCAGTGAATTCCGTTGCTCGGGACGGTTCAAGGTGACGGTCGCCACACCGTCTTTTACCTCGTAGAGTAGGTTTTTGTATCCCATTTAGAAAGTAGTCAGTTCTACTGTTTACTTTGTGAGTACACTCTTATATGTTCTAGAGCACACTGTTGTCAAGTGGTAACCGGCATTTGCCGGGTGCTGCATACGTATACGTTTATTAAGGAGCGGGGTAGATGGCCACGGCAGAAACTGAGATCAAACCGGACTTTTCAGCCAAGAAAAAGCACTTCATATTCACCGATGAACACGACATGATGCGTGAGACGATAAAGGACTTTGCTTTAAAGGAGCTCGCACCCCACGCCGACGAGTGGGAAGAGACAACTTTCCCCGACTCGGTGATCCAGCGGATGGGAGAACTTGGCTTTATTGGACTCTGCTTTCCAGAAGAGTACGGCGGCTCGGGGGGCGACTACTACTACTCCCTGGCACGGGCGGAAGCGATGGCATACGCAAACAGCGGTGGGCTGGGCATGGGCGTTGCAGTTCATACCGATATGGCAACTCCTCCGATCCTCCAGTTCGGGAGCGAAGAGACAAAGCAAAAGTACCTAGTGCCTGCAATAAAGGGTGAGAAGATCGCCGCTCTGGGAATAACCGAGCCAGGCGCAGGCTCGGACGTCGCAGCGATCAAGACAAGAGCCGAGCGTGACGAGGATGAGTACGTGATAAACGGCTCCAAGACGTTCATAACCAACGGCGTACGCGCCGACTTTATAGTGTTGGTCACCAAGACCGACCCCGACGCAGGATACGACGGTTTTTCGATCTTCGTAGTCGATTGCGACAGCCCAGGCTACAACGTAATAAGCAAGCTGGAAAAACTGGGCATGCATGCATCCGACACCGCAGAGCTTTCGTTTGAAAACGTGCGGGTGCCTGCGGAGAACCTACTGGGAGATGAGGGTAAGGGCTTCTACCAAATCATGTGGGAACTTCAGGGAGAGCGCCTGATCGCCGCTGCAGGTTGCATAGCCGGTGCACAGCGAGTATTCGAGCGGACGCTTGAATACGCAAAGGAACGCGAGGCCTTTGGAAGACCGATCGGCAAGTTCCAGGCGATCCGCCACAAGTTCGCCGAGATGAGCATGAAGATCGAGACCGCCAGACAGATGGTCTACACCACCGCATGGCGCCACGAGAACGACGAGTACCCGGTCCGCGAAATCACTCAGGCGAAGTTATATGCCTCCAGGGTTTCGGAGGAGGTTTGTAACGAAGCGATCCAGATTCACGGCGGCTACGGCTACATGAAGGAGTACGGAGTGGAACGAGCCTGGCGCGATATGCGCCTGAACCGGATCGGCGCCGGTACCGACGAGATCATGCTCGACCTGATCGGGCGGTCGTACGGGCTGTAGAATATAAGTTCGTAAGACAACTCTTCTTTTCGCGTAACTACAGAGTCAACATCAGACGTCGAGAGGACACGGTCAATCTCGGGATAAGGGACTTGTTGTAGATAGCACAGCCTCGCCAGGTTCCTGCTTGGCGCATCCAACCCCGACACAACTTTCTCTGCCCGGCACTGTTTTGTAAGTGGAGACCGACTACGCAGCCTGTCTTCGTATAAGCGAAAAAGGCTAGATGTTCAGGATGGACGCAAGACCGAAAGCTACTGTGACTCAGTTGTGCAAAGCCGCTCTGTCTCTGACGATCCTTCTCGTAACTGCGCTGCTTGTAGCGAAGGATGTCAATTCCGCTATCATCGTAAACGAGGCCTCAGTGTGGGGAGAAGGCTCGTATCAACGTTCAACGACGAGCGGCTATGAGTTCCACTTCAACCACAACCCGATCGACTCCGCAGGTGCAATCGATACAGGCTCTTGGTACGACCCGTTCGGTGGGTCGGCAAACGACCGTTTCCATACAACTCGCATTAGGCACGGCAGTAGTGGAGGACAGCAAACAATTGATCGCTATCAGTCATGGGGCAGCATCACCTGCACCTATGTAAGCAGAAACCGTGCGCTGATCGAGGGAGCCGTCGAGTCAACCGACGATCCCTACCTCAAGCCGACCAACGTTAACAGCGAAGAGGTTGGAACGCCCACACGCCGGAGATACGTCAAGATCTATGTTTTCGATGGTGTTCCAGACAAAGCATGGGTCTACCAAACAAGCTTCATAAAACCGTGCGGTAAGAACAGATCGGTACGTCGAAGCAGCGTGAAACCCCTCCAGGCAGGCTACGTAGAAATCGAAAAAGACGGAGACAAGGACGGTAAGGTAGACCGTATTGACAACTGCCCTGTTGACAAAAACGCAAGTCAGAAGGATTTTGACAGCGACCGGATCGGGGATGCATGCGACAGAAACACCGTCGGCACCAGCGGCCGCGACTACTTTCACGGAAACCGTTATGACGAGGTCATCAAAGGACAGGGCTCCGAGGATTCATTGGCGGGTAGTGGCGGCAAAGACGAGATCCACGGCGGCTTGGGCAACGACTATATATTCGGGCGCAAAGGAGATGACAAACTGTACGGCCAGTCCGGTAAAGACGTGATCGAAGGCGGGCGTGGCAAGGATCTAATCAAGGGCGGCAACGGAAACGACCTTATTAACGGCGGATTCGGCCGGGACCGCCTCTACGGAGGGAAAGGTAGAGACAAGATCCGTTCACTCGACGGTAAACGCGACTACATAAACTGCGGCGGTGGCCGAGACACGTTGGTCCGGGACAGCCACGACAAGTGGAAGAACTGTGAACGAGTTTTTTAACCCAACAGCTAGCTCCGTACGGACTATCAGCGAGCCACTGTGATCTGAACCTTCGCCGAGCGTGAACGTGCGGAGCGGAACGCTTTACCGAAGCTGCTGTATACCTTGGCCCTCAGTCGAATGCTGTAATCGATACTCCGCTTGGCGAGTCGGACATTGGTGCTGAACCGGGCTTTCTTGGTTGAGACCATGTGAAAGGTCTGCCAGCCGCCACTGCTGCGCTTGAACTGTAGAGCTACCGGCACAGCGCGTTTGGATGCACCTTTCACTCGACCGGAAATTCGCAGCGACGTGCCCGACTTCGCCCTACTCGATACATTGAGCGAGACGATCGGCCTCTTTGAAAGTCGTGTGTAGGCTCTGGTTCCGTCAAAGCCGTCCGTTCCGCGGAATACCGACCGCAGATGGCTCGTCACCTTTGCCCTTGCAACGACTGAATACCGGCCCTTGCTGTTTGTCCTCGCCCATTTGTAGTTACGCCACTTCTTGCTGTAGACCGGTCGCCTCTGTATATGCACAGTCATACCGGATACGGCCCGCCCACCAGATTTTGTTTTCAATGTGCCGCGTAGTGCCATCTTCTTGCCGGCACGAACCGTTGCATGTCTTACGGTATAGGTCTTGGACTTGGCGAAGCCCTTCGCGCGCTTGCTTTTACTTACGCGCTTCTTCTTCACGAAACCGGCAGTAAGCCTCGTCTCTACTTTCTGTGTAGCCGGAGTCGATCCATCGTCACCACTTGACGCCGCCGATACGGTAAAGGGGACGGTCGCCGAAGGCTGTCCGGGAGAGTAGAAGTAAGCACCCTGACCGGTGAAACCCTGCGTACCGTCTGCAGCGCCTTCGTTATCGGTCACGGTCACGGTTGCGCTGTAAGTACCCGGAGTTGAATAGGTATGGGTAGTCATCGCTGTGCTCGTTTGACTTGTTGTGCCGTCTCCAAAAGTCCAGTCGTAGCCGACTATCGAGCCGTCGGTGTCGGTTGAGCTCGACGCGTCCAGAGTGATCGGTGTGCCAACCGTCCCGTCCGCAACCGAGAGACCGGCTATCGGTCGTTGATTCGGTGTTATCGCGATCCCCCAGGGATCGTTGCCGACTGCGAGACAGGTGATCAGCGCAATGTTAACGGTATCGACGGCACAGACGCGGTTGCCTGCTACAGCGATCGAGGTAACAAGGGCCCGTTTCCCATCGGGGCTGATCGCTACATCTTCGGGTGAGCTCCCCGGTGCAGTTGAAACAGGTGAGCCTGCAACTTCAGAGAGATAGCTCGGGTCAGAGGAATCAATTATCGACAGATTGCCGGATAGCTGGTTAGTCACGTAGACGCGATCGCCTTCCGGTCCGATCGCAACTCCGTGGGGCTCGGATCCAACACTGATCGTATCCAGAACCGCACCGTCAGAAGCTCTAATCGCCCACAGCTCGTTGGGGTAGTACTGACCGGCAAAAAGGGTGCGGCCGTCGGGTGTTATCGATATGTCATACATCCCGTCCGCACCCGGTACTGGGAAGGTCTGTATAACAGTGTCGGTGGATGTATCGATCACCGAGATATCGTCGGCACCCCCAAAATTGGCAACGAAGACACGGCTGCCGTCAGGAGATATTGCAATACCACGCGGCTCTGATCCCACTGGTACGTATGTCTCAACCGAGTTGTCCGAAGTCCTTATAACTGCCACGTTATTCAGGAAGTAGTTCGAGATATATACGTGGCCGCCGTCGGGTGTGACGGCTGGATACCGCCAGCTTCCACCACCCAGCAGTGGGATAGACGTATCGAGCAGGTCATCGGAGGTCCGGATAACACCCAAGGTGTCGTTAAAGTAGTTACCAACGTAGACATTGCTGCCATCGGGTGCAATAGCAATCCCACGAACTGATCCGCCCGCAGGGGTGGCCCCGCGCACCTGGTATGTAGAAGGACTGGTGTAGTCGTCAGAGGGTCCGGTTGCAAAATCAACCATTGTTAGATCGGTCGATGTACTGCGTCCAACGTAGGCCGTTCTGGCAAACGCGGATGTAGCCATCGCAAAGCAAAGCAACACAAAAAGCGCCGCCAATAAACCCTGCTTCCAAATACAGCTTCTAATCGTCGGGGGCACGCTGCCTTCCATGGCCCATGTACGCTCCCCAGCCGTCCCGGAGAGCTATGCATCTCTCTAACTCACCATGATACCCCTAATTTCACTTTGTCTCTAGAGGCTGATTTCTATGTCAATGGATAAGTAAAAAGCGTCAACCTTCGGTATTTTTTTATAATCCGTGACGCTGGGGGATAGTCTTTACCGTTTGCAGACAATAGTTCCACCCTTCACCGACGAACATGAGCATCTCCGCTCGAGTATCCGTACCTTTGTCGAAAAGGAGATAGCACCGCATGTTGAGCAGTGGGAGGATGAGCGCTGGTTCCCAAACGAGCTTTTCACCCGCGCCGGTGAGCTTGGTTTCTTGGGTCTCAAGTTTCCCGAGGAGTACGGCGGCCAGGGCGGTGACTACGTACACGATGCCGTGTTCGTCGAGGAGATGGCGCGGTGCGGTTCAGGCGGTGTGGCAGCAGGAATCGGTGCGCACACCGGCATCGCCTCGCCGCCAATATACAAGTTCGGCGCTGAGGAACAGAAAAAGCGCTGGCTGGTGCCGGCGATCAAGGGTGAGAAGATATGTGCCCTGGCGATCACCGAGCCCGGCGCAGGCTCGGATGTCGCTTCGATTGCCACAAGGGCCGAGCGTGTCAACGGCGGCTACATAGTCAACGGCTCCAAGACGTTCATCACCAACGGTGCGCGCGCAGACCTGCTGGTCACCGCAGTTAAAACATCCAAGGAGGGTGGACACCAAGGCCTTTCATTCTTTGTTCTGGAAAGCGGGATGCCTGGAGTGTCAGTGACTCGGAAGCTGGAGAAACTTGGCTGGCACGCCTCCGACACTGCCGAGCTTGCATTTCAGGATGTCGAGGTGCCCGAAGAAAACTTACTTGGAGAGGAAAACCGAGGCTTCTACCAGATAATGGCCAACTTCCAGTGGGAGCGTCTGCTGATGGCTCTGGGTGCTGTCGCTGGAATGCAAAAGTTGTTTGAGGTGACCCTCGAATATGCAAAGGAGCGTGAAGCTTTCGGGCGCAAGATAGGCAACTTCCAGGCGATCCGTCACAAGTTTGCCTGGATGTCGACGAAGATCGAAGTGGGCAGAGCGATGACCTATCACTGCCTCCGTCAGTTCATATCAGGTCAAGATGCGCTCAGAGAGGTCTCGGAGGCAAAGCTTATGACCCAGCGCGCCGCCTTTGAGGTCGCAAACGAAGCAGTCCAGATATTCGGTGGATACGGCTACATGAAAGAGTACGGAATCGAGCGTGCACTACGTGATACACGACTTGGCCCGATAGGCGGTGGCACCGACGAGATCATGAAGGAGATCATCTCAAGGCAACTCGGGCTGTAGTTCCCCGATACCGCCTCTTACCCTCATTTGAACGGGTGGCGTGCAAGTAGGCCCTTATACGAGATGCGTCTTTTTGCACCTCGGCCCCAGCGGCAAGGTACGAGCCAGGTCTATCTGCCATCGCTGTGCAAAAAGAAGGTATGCTGCCCTCGCCTTAAGATTCGTACGACCCAAGGGAGCAACTATGGGACTTCTAGATGGTAAGACAGCAATCATCACCGGTTCGGCTCGCGGCATCGGCCGGGCCACCGCGGAGCTTTTCCTGCAGGAGGGCGCACAGGTGGTGATCAACGACATAGACGGCGATATCGCCGAACAGACCTCTTCCGAGCTCGATGGCGAGACGATCGCCGTATCGGGCGACCTGACCAAAGAGGGCGCCTGCGACGATCTGGTCGGAAAGGCTGTCGATAACTTCGGCAAATTGGACATCGTCGTCAACAACGCCGGATACACCTGGGATGGCATGGTGCACAAGATGGGCGACGACCAGTTTCAGGCGATGCTCGACATCCATACGGTTGTGCCGTTCCGCATGATCCGGGCCGCCGCGCCGCATATGCGCGAGCCGGCAAAGAAGGAGGCTGCGGAAGGCAAAGAGGTATTTCGCAAGATAGTCAACATCACCTCGATATCTGGCACGATGGGCAATGCCGGCCAGGCGAACTACTCGTCCGGAAAGGCAGGCGTCACCGGCTTGACCAAGACGGTCGCGAAGGAGTGGGGCCAGTTCAAGATCAATGTGAACGCGGTCGCCTTCGGTTTTGTCGAGACGCGTCTGACCCAGTCCAAGGAGAAGGGCGAGAAGATAGAGGTGGGTGAAGACGGCCAAGAGATCGAGATCGGAATACCGGAGCAGATGAGACAGATGGCGGCGATGATCATTCCTCTGGGGCGGCCCGCGCAAACTGCGGAAGCTGCGGGGCCAGTGCTGTTCTTAGCATCTGGGCTCTCCAACTATGTCCACGGCCAAGTTCTGAACGTCACTGGCGGTCAGTTCGGCGGCATGATCACCTGAGTGCGCCATGCCATACGTTGAGATATCGCTCTTTTCTGGGCGAAACGATGAGCTGAAGGAGAAGCTAATAGAAAACGTCACCGAAAGTGTTGCGGAGACGCTGTCGATAGAGCCTGACCATGTTATCGTCAAGCTCGACGAGATGGACAAACGACACTTTGCTAGAGGCGGAAGTTCGGCTCACAAGACGGAAGAAGGTTAGTCAGTTTAGACAGTGCTTCTGAAGGAGGAGAACAGCTGTGACGGAGGTTAAGCAGAGCACTAAGGTGGGCGATTTTGCCCGGTATTTTGACGATCTCGAGATCGGAGACAGCTATACAACCGCCGGGAGAACGATCACCGAGGGTGATTTGGTCAATTTTTCGGCTCTGACCGGCGACTGGTATCCGTTGCATACCGACATCGAGTGGGCAAAGGAATCGATCTTCGGAGAACGGATTGCGCACGGCATGCTGGTGCTCTCCTATGCGTTCGGACTGCTGCCATTGGAACCGGGGCCGATCGTCGCCTTTTACGGAATGGACAAGGTCCGCTTCTTCCTGCCGACAAAGATCGGCGACACGATCAAAGTGGAATCGGAATTGAAGGAAAAAGAGGAACGCGACGAGGACCTCGGCCTCGCCACCTTCCATCTGACGATCTCGAACCAGCGCGACGAGGTTGTCGCCAAGACCATTAACAAGGTACTTCTGAAACGCCGGCCGGACTAGCCTGATGAGCGTCGACGCAAAACCGAGAGCGCTCCACCCACCTTTATCGGGCGGCAGTGGGGGCGCAACCGTCAAGCTGCGACCGATGATTACCGGCGAGATTCTTGCCCCACCGAACTTCGGGGTGAGAGCCGATAGCAAGTTGTGGAAGCTTCGCGGCTACGGGATAGGAGTCCCGAAGGAGAAGTGGAGCTGGGTACCGGTTCCAGCGTTTTTATTGGAACATCCAACCGCCGGGCTGATCCTGGTCGACACCGGTTTCCACAATACAGTGGCCGTCGATCCGTCAAAGAACCTGGGCCGGACGATGTCCCGCCTGTTCACGATACGGGCGACGGTCGAGCAGTCAGTTCCCAAGCGGCTTGAGTCGCTTGGGTCGAGCGCCTCGTCGGTGCAGGTAGTGATCATGACGCACCTACACCAGGACCACGCCAGTGGAATCTCGCAGTTCCCACGTGCGGTCTTTGTTGTTGGCGAGGGGGAGTGGCGTGCTGCAAGTGCTGGCCGACCGACAATGCGCGGTTATGTGCACCGGCATTTTGACTTCGCATTCGACTTTCGCGAGGCCCGTTTCGGTGATACAGACGTCGGCTCATACGAGAGCTTCGGTCGCTCAATCGACCTCTTCGGCGATGGCTCGATAAGGCTCTGCCACACACCCGGCCACTCGATGGGTCACATGGCGGTGATCGCCAGGTTGAAAGAGGGAGAGGTGCTGATGGCAGGCGATGCAGCCTTTGTCAGGCGAAACTATCGCGAGCTCAAACTACCCACAGTCGTAACCGATGCGCACCGCTGTATGGTCACGCTGCACGAGCTTCAGCTCTATGAGAAACAACGTCCGGATGCCCTGATCATCCCCAGTCATGACGCTGAGGTCTGGAGCGGGCTCGGAGCCCTCTACGAGTGAGCCGCCACCGTTCCGTGCTCGTGGATGACGGCACGACGACCCTCTCTGTCGAGTCGCTCATACATAAACCTGATTTTTTTAAAAACCTGACATGAGACCTCATGGGCTAAGTCAAATGACGGATCCGCGATCTGTGGAAACGTCATCTGCTCGCCGTACTGGACAGTCACCTTTGGCGGCAGCTGTAGGTGCTTCATCCTCTTGGTCTCACTGGTGCCGTGGATCGCGACGGGAACTACCGGTGCACCGCTCTGTAGGACGATACGTCCCAGTCCCCGTTTCGGCTCTCCAAGCTTGCCCGTACGTGACCGTTTCCCCTCGGCGTACATCGCAAGGACCTGCTCGCGCTCAAGTATCGAGAGGGCAGTATCGATCGCCTCCTGATCGTGGCGCTTCCGCCGCACGGGGAACGAGCCACCGTGTGAGAGAATGAACTTGAGCGGCCCTTTGAACAACTCTGATTTGGCCATGAAGCGGACCTCACGTGGCAGATAGACCGCAAGTAGGAAGTGATCAAAAACGCTGAAATGGTTCGGTGCGAGGATTACGGCACCGGTCTTCGGTACGTTTTCGATATCTATCGACCTTGCCCTGAACCCAGCAATCATCGGCCCGGTCAATATCATCCGCGCTAATTCGTAGACGTAATCGGGATCACGCGTTCGGCACCGCTCGTGGTAGCGCGCAAAGTACTCGGCGGGTCGTTGATCCAGAGGCATCAAACTAAATAAACCCGCTGAAGCGATTCGGTTACGCGCTCAGACCCTTAGACGCATCTAGAGCTTGACGCCAGAGCCCGAGTAGCTCGTCTCTTTGATCGGAGCCCATCTTCGGTTCGTAGCGTGCGGCCTCCCGCCACATCCCGCCAACCTCATCTAACTGCCACTGCCCAGTTGCTATTCCTGCCAGATACGCGGCTCCCAAGGCTGTGGTCTCGGCCACTTCCGGCACGATCACCGGCACCCCCAAGATGTCTGCCTGAAACTGCATGAGCCAACTGTTTTCTACTGCCCCTCCGTCGGCACGTAGCTCGGCCAGCTTCTTGTTTGAGGCCGACTCCATCGCTTCAACCGCATCGCGAGTCTGGTAGGCCATGGCCTCTAGCGCAGCACGTGCCAGGTGCGCACGTCCGCTGCCGCGAGTTAGGCCGACGATGGTGCCTCGTGCATGTGGATCCCAGTGGGGTGATCCCAGGCCGGTCAGAGCTGGAACAAAATAGACGCCATCGTTAGAGTCAAGCGATCGTGCAAGCTCCTCTGTCTCCGCCGCCGACTCGATGATCCCCAAGCCGTCTCTCAGCCACTGCACGGCGGCTCCAGTGATGAAGATGCTGGCCTCAAGTGCGTAGTCCACTCTATCTTCCAGGCCCCAGGCAACTGTCGTAAGCAGGCCCTCCCGAGGTTCGGGAACGTTTGGACCGATGTTCTCAAGCACGAACGAACCGGTGCCGTACGTGTTTTTCCCGAGGCCAGGCTCAAGACAAGCCTGTCCGAACAGTGCGGCCTGCTGGTCACCTGCGATTCCAGCAACAGGGATCCTTGCCCCTAAAAAAGCGTTGGCGTCTGTCTCTGCATATACGTGCGCAGACGGCAGCGGCTCAGGCAACGACTGCATGGGCACACCGAGCATCTCGCACAGATCGCTGTCCCACTCCAGATCGTGGATATTGAAGAGAAGCGTTCTCGAAGCGTTCGAGTAGTCGGTGACGTGCCTACCGGTGAGCTTGAAGGTCAACCAGGAGTCGATCGTCCCGAACACCGCCCGACCGTTCTCTGCCTTTTTGTGCAGACCTTCGACATTGTCCAGCATCCATTTGATCTTTGTGCCGGAGAAGTATGGGTCGATCACCAGTCCGGTGCGGTCGCGGACCAAGCTGAGGTTGCCATCGCGCTCGAGCTGGTCACATATGTCCGCCGTTCGCCGATCCTGCCAGACCAACGCCCGGTGAAGTGGCTTGCTGGACTCAGGATCCCAGGCCACCACTGTTTCACGCTGATTTGTTATCCCGATCGCGCTTAGATCGTTGGCATCTACATCTGCGGACACGATGCACTGCTCGGCTACGCCACAGGTGACAGACCAGATCTCAGCGGCGTCGTGCTCGACCCAGCCGGGCTTTGGAAAGTGCTGCTCGAATTCGCTGTATGCACGACCGCCGATCTTGCCGTCGCCATCGAACAGCATGCAGGTCGTGCCCGTCGTACCCTGGTCTATCGAAAGGATGAAATCGCTCACGCTCGTTAACCCTAATGTAATCCAGCATACCTTGAGCGCATGTCATTTACTTGGCCCGGATTAATCTCCTAGTTATAACATTTTTCCGGAGGAAGTAGCTCGTACATCAGCAAAACCGGAGTACAGTAGATACCGATGGGGTCTATTGTACGGCTGAAGAAATGCCTCTATGCCGGGTATCAAATTCGAACCCTGTATTTTGTGTTGCTCAGCCTTGCTTTCCTGCTTCCCTCCTGCCAAACGACCTATGCGGGACCGGTCAAACCGCCCGACAAGGGTGCCTATCTGGGTGCCTATGCGATGTTCGGCGAGCAGGAAGACACTGTCACCAAAGCGAGATTGGATCGCTACGAATCGCTTTCAGGCCAGAAGCTCGCCTGGGCGCGTTTCTCGAACTGGTGGGGTCGTAAGAAGTTCCCCACGCGGCAAGTGCGACTGGTGCAGTCGCGAGGAGCTCTGCCGGACTTTCACTGGGCACCGTGGCCCACATTCGAACAGAACAAAAGCCACAGCCGTTACAAGCTGCGTCGCATCATCGCCAGCAAGTGGGACGGCTACATAAAGCGATGGATGCGCCAGGCAAAGAAGGTCGGTGGCGATATCTTCGTCGAGTTCGGTGTCGAGATGAACGGCAACTGGTTCAACGACTGGGACGGTGTACACAACGGCGGCGGCAAACGGAGCGGCTTCGGTGACCCAAAGAAGCCCGACGGCCCGGAACGCTACGCTGCAACCAACCGCCGCGTCGTAAAGATCGCACGACAGGTGGGTGCCGACAACATAAGTTTCGGTTTCCACGTAAATGTGCCCGGTATCCCAGACACTGGCTGGAACAGCTTTGCAAACTACTACCCGGGCGACGACTACATCGACTGGGTAGGCATGAGCATCTACGGCGCACAGGAATGTGATGAAGAGTGGACCAGGCCGAAAGAGCTGATCGGCCCGGCATACAAAGAACTGAAGGCGATGGCCCCATCGAAGCCGATCTACATCGGTGAAGGTGGTGTTGCAGAGTGCCGCAAAGTCGGGTCGAAGGCAAAGTGGATTCACGAGTTCTTCCAAACGATCCGCACCGACTACCCCGACATAAAAGCTGTCAACTACTTCCACGATCGTTGGGAAAACGACGATGGCTCGATCTCTAACTTGCGAATCGATTCTTCCTCGGGCGCTAAAAGGGCTTTCCGCCAGGAGGCAGCTAACCCATACTGGCGTCATACCTATCCCTAAACTCAGCGCCTGGATAGATAGACCCTGACGAAGTCCTTGAGCTGCCGTGCGCGGTGGTGGAACCCACGCAGGTTGCGACCGGTTGGGCGATGCTCTAAGTCAATCTCAACCTCAGTTAACGTGTGCCCCGCCCTAAGCGCATCGACCGTCATCCCCAGCTCCATGCCAAAGCCCGAGGCAAACGGCAGAACATCTTCGAGTACCTCAGATCGCACTGCACGCTGTCCAGATATAGGCGCGTCGAGTTGTTTTTCTGTAAGGCGCTTGATCGCCCATGCAGCAAAACCGCGTGCTAGACCCACCCCACCCCCAATCTTCTTTTTGAATCTTGCGACAGCGATGTCTGCATCGCCAGCTTCGACTACTTCGAGCAGTTTCGTCAGACGCTCTGCAGAGCTTCCCAGATCGGCATCGCAGAAAAGAACCGGTCCACCGGTCACATCTCTTTCAAGCAGTGATCGCACTGCACCGGTCGCCGCTTCTCCTTTGCCTTGGTCTGAACTGTTATTGAAAACCCTGGCACCGTGGGCTTCTGCCTCAGCCACAGTCAAATCTGAGGAATAGTCATCGACAACTACCAGCTCTGCACCGGGTAATACGGCCGATAGCGCATCGATCGTCGCGCCGACTGAGACGGCCTCATTTCGGGCTGTAATGATCACATATGTGCTCTTGGACATCATGAGACGGTATTCTGCGCTCTGCTCATTCCAACAGGAGGATAGGACGTGCCAGACATTGAAGCTCAATTAACCGGGACCGTGTGGAAGATAGAGGTTGAGCCGGGCACCTCCATCGAGGACGGAGATACAGTCGTGATCCTTGAATCGATGAAGATGGAGGTACCGGTTGAAGCTGAGGACGCCGGAACCGTGAAAGAGATAAAAGTTAAGGAGGGTCAGGCGGTGAACGAGGGAGATACCCTCGTCGTGCTCGAATAGCACTCTTTTTTGACCTAGACCGTTGACCACCATGGAAAAGGAACTTGCAAGCGGAAAGCTGTTACTCGATCGCCCCGCAGAAGCGGTGGCGAGACTGACGATCAACAACGCCGATAAACGAAACGCTCTGGACCATACGATTCTCGATGCAATATCCGAAGCTTGTACCGAGCTAGGAGAAGGAATCTCAACCCGCTGTTTAGTTATAACCGGGTGTGAAAAGATGTTCTCTTCCGGCTACGACATCGGCGATATTCCCATAAACAGCTTCGCCGAAGATGCGGAACGTCTGGTGGCGCATCCGTTTCATAAGGCGATCGAAGCAGTCGAGGACTTCCCGTACCCGACCGTTGCAGCGATAAATGGACACGCGCTCGGGGGTGGATTGGAACTCGCGCTCACCTGTGATCTGAGGATCGCTGCAACCGGGGTCAAGCTGGGAATGCCACCGGCCAAGCTTGGACTCATATACAGCCACACAGGGTTGAAAAAGTTCATCGACTCCGTCGGTGTGCCGAATACAAAAGAGATCTTCTTCACCGGTGAGCCCCTAATCTCCGAAAGAGGTCAAGAGATCGGCTTAGTGAACAGAATCACGGAGATGGAAGCACTGAATGACGCTGCGGTTGAGCTGTCCGAAGAGATCGCTGCTAACGCCCCACTTTCACAGAAGGGGAACAAGAAGATCATCAGAATGTTGGCCGACTTCGAGAGGTTGGACGACTCACAAGTAGAGGAGTTGATCACCTTACGTCGCTCCTGTTTCGAAACCCAGGACTTCCGCGAAGGGGTGACCGCCTTCGCGGAGAAGCGAAAGCCCGACTGGAAGGGCGAATAGCGCACCAGCACTCGCGTCCGATACCGCTCGTAGACTCAAATTCTTAAGGAGCCTATCCTGGTAGGTAGGAAAAAGCGATAACACGGAGCGTGCTGATGCCACCTTTGATTTCTTTCGATGAAGCGATTGCCCTAGGCGAGTTGGAAGACCACGCCGAGATCGAGGCGTTGGTCGAGCGCGCCTGGGCCATCCGCCAAGAGTTCCACGGCAACTCCACCGATCTCTGCTCACTCGTCAATGCAAAAAGCGGCGGTTGCGAACATGACTGCGGTTTCTGCGCACAGTCCCGCTTTGCGGAGGCCGAGACGCCTATGCACGCAATGCTGGATCCAGACGAGATTTTGGAACACGCACAAGCTGCAGAAGAAGGAGGAGCGCATAGATTTTGCATAGTCACGCAGGGTCAGGACATGCGTGAGCGAGACTTTGAGAAAGTGCTCGAAGCAGCGGAGTTGGTTGATACAAAGACTGATTTGAAATGCTGCGCATCGATCGGCCATCTGACACCAGATCAAGCATTAAGGCTTAAAAGGGCAGGGGTCAGACGGATCCACCACAATGTCGAGACGTCGGAAAGCTACTACCCACAGGTATCGACGACGGTTAGATACGAGGATCGCCTCAGATCGATCGATGCTGTAAAGGAGGCAGGACTCGAGACCTGTGTCGGTGGAATCCTGAACCTTGGTGAAAGCCGCCGCCAGCGAGTCGAGATGGCGTTCGAGCTTGCAGAGATAAATCCGACCAGCTTGCCGATCAACCTGCTGAACCCAAGACCGGGAACAAGACTCGGCAACCGCGAGCCTATAGATCCTTGGGAGGCTGTTAAATGGGTTGCGATATTCCGATTGATCCTGCCAGAAGCGCTTTTCAGGCTCTGCGGCGGCAGAGTTGAAAATCTTGGTGACCTGCAGCCGTTGGCGGTGAAGGCAGGATTGAACGGAGTTATGATCGGCGACTTTCTAACAACTCAAGGGTCACGAATAGAAGACGACATCGACATATTTAAGAGTCTTGGTCTGGACACATCAAGAAAACCAAAGGGTGACAAGGAAATGGATCAGGTAGCGATGGTGGGGTAGTGCATTTGGCCGGTTTCGACCGGCCGGCAAGGAGGGAGCTGTGAACGACATACAGGATCGGCTGGAGGAGCTTAAAGGTTTGGGGCTTTATCGACGGATGCGACTGGTCAGCGGGCCACAGGGCGCCCGTGTGTTGCTAGACGGTAAACCGGTACTTCTCCTATGTTCTAACAACTATCTGGGGCTCGCAAACCACCCTGAGGTCAGACGCGCCGCCGCAAATGCCGCTATGCGGTGCGGGGCCGGAGCAGGAGCATCGAGGCTTATCTCGGGCAACATGACCGTGCACCGGCGTCTGGAAGAGTCGCTTGCAGAGTTCTTCGGTTACGGAAGGAGCCTGGTGTTCGGTTCTGGCTACCTGGCGAACGTCGGGGTCATCTCATCGCTTGCCAGGAAAGGGGACGTCGTCTTCTCTGACGAGCTAAACCATGCCAGCATCATCGACGGCTGCCGCCTTTCAGGTGCTGAGACGTTCATCTACCGGCACCGTGACACGGAACACCTCGAGTGGGGACTCGAGCAAGCAGAGGGCCGGGGTAGCCTGATCGCTACCGACGGAATTTTCTCGATGGACGGGGACCTGGCTCCCCTGGAGGAGATAGTGGATATCGCGAATCGCTACGACGCAAGAGTGATGGTCGACGAAGCACACGCAGTTGGTACCTACGGCCCCGGGGGTCGTGGGCTTACGGCGGAGCTTGGTCTAGTAGAGGAGGTGGACGTGTTGGTCGGAACTCTCGGCAAGGCCCTGGGAAGCTACGGCGCCTTCGCCTGCTGCGACCGGGATGTCCACCGCTATCTTGTAAACAGCGCCCGCTCTTTTATCTTCTCGACCGCACTACCGCCGCCCTCAGTCGCTGCGGCACATGCATCGTTGAAGATCTTGCAGGAGAGGCCCGAGCGGGTAGACCGATTGAAACTGAACGCCCGCACATTGAGACAAGAGCTCATGAACGAAGGCTTCGATCTGGGTACGAGCGAAACGCACATCATTCCGCTGCGAGTCGGCGGGGCCGGTCAGACGATGGAGTTGTGTGAAGCGGCACTCGAAAGGGGCGTGTTCGCCCAAGGGATCCGGCCTCCCACTGTCCCGGAGGATAACTGCAGACTACGCATCACCGTCTCTGCCTCAAATACAGAGCGTGAACTGATAGATGCAGCGCACGCTCTGACAGCAGCGGCAAGAGAGGTCGGCATGTCCAAACCTGCATCCGTTCAGAGTATCGAGGACCGCTTCGACGAGGTACAAGAGTTGCGCGAAGCAGCTTGACCACTGACCAGTGCGCGGTCTATTTATAACCGGCACCGACACTGGCGTGGGCAAGACTGTGATCGCAGGGCTACTGGCCGCAACCGCAGCTATACGTGGTTTGAATGTGTCGGTTTTCAAGCCAATTGAAACCGGCCTTGACGATCAGACCCAGTCGCTTTCTGACGGGGAGTTTCTGCGTGTCGCTGCAGGCTCTTCGCAGTCGCTCGAGGAGATATCGCCATACAGATTCCAGCGTGCAGCCTCGCCCCATCTTGCGGCGCAGATCGAAGGTGAGAGGATCGAGCCGGCATCGATCGTCGAAAAGGCAAGGGCCTTGCACGAGTCATCGGAGATCTTCATCTGTGAGGGGGTGGGCGGACTGCTTGTGCCTATTACCGCGAGTTACATGATCCGTGATCTCGTGTTAGATCTGCACCTGCCTCTTGTCATAGTTACGAGACCCGGTTTAGGGACGATCAACCACACTCTCCAAGCGGTTGAGGTGGCCGAAGCTGTTGGCACAGATGTGCGTGCTGTGGTGTTTACGCCGTGGCCGGAGGATCCCGATGAGATTGAGCGGTCGAATCTTGAGATGGTGAGACAAGCAAGCAAAGTTGAGACTGTCTGTGTTCCGAAGTTGCCGGAAGATGTACTCGCCGACCCTTCTCCTGTCGCCTTGACCAGTAGGCTGACAGACTCGGGGCTGGCATCTCTGCTGTTCGAATAATAAAAAATGGCATCCAGACACCTCCCTGTCAGGATATTTAACGCCCTGGCTGCGGGGAGCACTCTACGCCGCAGGCCGGACTCGTTCAAGCCGGCGCTCGTTCCATCTCATAATATCGCCCCAACGGTAGAGACCTGTACGCACGCTTGGTTGAACGGGAACCGGAAAGTCTGGGTGAGCGGCGAGTTGACGTACTCGCTCGCGAGACAGACCAAGACGTCGGGCCATCTCTGCCTGGGAGACGAGTTCGGCAAGCTCAGGGTCAATATACGGATGAGCATCGATTGAGACGACCTGGCTTCGATTGGGGTTGGTATATCCAAGATGATCCCATAGCTTGTCCATCCCGGCCTTTACGGCTTCGTAGGGATTTGCCGCCTCGAACTCGTAACTGAGAGCCAACGTATTTTCCTCCTCGAGGTCACAGGACATAATCGGGTCCACCAAGTAGCCATCGTCAAGTAGCTCGTCGTAGACTCGGTCCAGAGCCTCCTTGTCAATCCGTTTCGGGATCTTGATCTCGATTCTAGTCTCGTAGTCTGTCATTTTCTCTTGTGTTCCTCGGCTTCGTACCCAAACCGTGTTCGTAGCTCGCTCCGTGCCCTCTGACGCCAACGCGGAGAGCTTGGTGTCTTTGGAAGGCTCAACCACTTACCCTTCCAACCCGAACCCGATAGTCGTACCTTGTGTTTCTTTGCACCTTCCTCGATCTCAAAGCCATCCCGCCTGAGTTGGCGCAGAAGCTCGTTGACCTCTTTCTTATAGCTAGCCATATGGTTTCATTAGTCTTGACATATGTCAAGTGCTGCCCTCTATCACCAAACAATGGTACACCTAAGGACTTGACATAATCGAGTCATATGTCAACCAAGTGCAACTGTTGGCGCTCGAATGTCTAACGAGTAAGCGTTCAGGGGTTCCAATCGTCTTAAACCCCAAAGATCCTGATTCACACCCCTCCCTTCTTCGTAGCCGCTTGTGCTCGCGGGTCTAAGTCACGGGTTGGGGTCCATCCCCTCCGGGCAAGTATGTCCTCGGGCATACACCCATCACCGTCACCCGCTCGACCAACCGTTTCTTAGGTGAGGAAAAGACCGCTTTAGATACTCGTACAGTAACTACTCGCAGCATGCAGAAGCTGGACCGACGATGGGTAGGCGGTGGGTCTGGGGTTTGGATTGAAAAGGCTCTGGGACGACTGCACATGGATGCGCAAGCCAGGGAAGGCTTGCGTGGCGTCCCAGGAGTGGCGGGACGAAGCGCTCTTTTCAAGCTGAACCCCAGACCCACTATGAGACTGCGTGAACGGTTACTCTAACGACTATGGCCACCACGATCTCATCCCACTAGCATTTGACCCTTGGACCTTGGAACCGAACAGATACTCGCCGACCCTTCTCCCACTACCTTGACCGACCATTTGAATGACTCGGATTTGGCGTCTCTGTTGTTCGAGTAATTAGTCCGCCTGTGCCGCGAACTCGATGATCGATTTATCGATCAGCCACTCGACCGGCGCCTTGTCGTCGGTGTAGACGGGACCGTTTGTCGCTGCATCGGTGATCCTGGCTGCAGCCTCGCGAGCAATGGGTCTCAGATCATTCGGGAGTCGAGCGGCCCGTGCTTTCAGCAATGCTCCACTTGCAGGCCCGAAGCGACCCATCAGCACCGTGTTTGTTGGCTCCGCCGGATAGCGCACCACCGTTGGAAATACTTCCGCCATCGTGGCTGCCAGCACTTTTTCCAGATCGTAATTGCCCTCAGGATGGCCCACGTTCACGAGCACCACGCCGCGATCGGTCAAGCGCTCTGCAACCTGCTGAAAGAACTCTCTTGTGGTCAGGTAGAAGGGGATATACGGTTGCCGGTAGGCGTCAACGGCAACAAGGTCGTACCTCTTTTTGGACCTCCGCAAGAAGGGGCGTGCATCCTCATGGTAGACGCGCATCCGCGGATTTTTCAGATCGAAGTAACGCCTCCCGATCTCGGTGAGCTTCGAGTCGATCTCGACGGCGTCAAACCAGGTCCGGGGAAAGTAGTGGCCGTACGCCCTGGCGGTCGTGCCCGCAGCGTTGCCGAGCATCGCGACCCTTTTCGGAGGCGTTGCAAGAGCCGCAAACGGCGTGACCAGGTACGCATCCCAGATATTTTCGGTCAAGTAGCTTCCCTTGCGATAGAGCGAGTGGACCGCCCTGCCCTCATTGAGCTCCAGGTAGCGGCTTTCGCCTTCTTCGACAACTCTTACATATTGGTACTGCGTTTCAGTCTCGAAGATCACACGACCGTCCGATCCGGCCTTGACTATCCCCGCCGGCATTGCAATGACCGCGGCCAGCGCCACCGGAGCAACGAGGTAGCGACGCTTGAGACCGAGCACTGCAACAACGGCCAACAGGAGTGCAAAGATCAAGAAGGTCCTGCGCGTGCCAACCAAGGGTATGAGAAGTAGCGCCGAGCCGAAGGTGCCCAAGAGGCTACCAACAGTTGATATCGCATACATTCTCCCTGCTACGGTCCCCGCCTGCTCAACCGCGTCGGTCGCAAGCCTGATCGCGTACGGCGAGGCGGCGCCGAGCAGTATCACCGGGGGCGCAACCAGAAATAGAACGGTGAAGAGAGAGCCGATGAACGCGCCTGCCGACACAGTATTGAGCGCCTCTATCGAGATATCGAGAAACGGAATCGCGATGAAGGGAACGGCACCAAGCAGTAGCGCAGCGACCAGGCAGACCAGCGACAGACCGGCACGGGTCGGATGGCGATCGGCAAAACGACCGCCCAGCCAGTAACCAAGAGAGAGCGAGACCAAAATGACACCGATGGTGTTGGCCCAGATAATCGTCATGGTCCCGAAGAAGGGGGCCATCAACCTGACAGCTGCGATCTCCGTCCCTAGGCTGGCGGCACCAACGGTGAAAACCAGTGCATAGAGCGATATACGTTTTTCTATGTGCACCATCAAGAAGCTAGCATCTGCCTGTGGTCTTTGACAGCGACAGGATTGCCTCCGACGATGCCAAATATGTCTGGCACCCCTTCACACAGATGCGCGATTGGCAAGGTGAGAGTGCTCCTGTAATCGTCGAGGCCGAGGGCACGACACTGACCGACGCCGACGGCAAGCAGTATATAGACGGCGTCTCATCGCTCTGGTGCAACATCCACGGTCACCGGCATCCGTACATAGATGCCGCGGTTCGCGACCAGCTCGATCACGTCGCACATACGACGATGCTCGGTCTGACCCATCCGAAAGCCGTGGAGCTGGCCAAGCGTCTGGTCGAAATCACGCCCGAAAGGTTGACAAGAGTCTTCTGCTCAGACTCAGGTTCGACAGCAGTAGAGATAGCACTCAAGATCGCCTTTCAATACTGGCAACAAAAGGGTGAGCCATACACAAGAAAACAGCGCTTCGTCACGCTTGAAGAGGCCTACCACGGAGACACGCTCGGCTCCGTTTCAGCCGGAGGAATAGATCTTTTTCACTCGTTGTACAAGCCACTGCTTTTTGACACATTCAAAGCGCGACCGGGAGACGCCGATCAGATGGAGGGCCTTCTCTCGTCTCACTCGGACGAGATCGCGGCTGTAATCGTCGAGCCCTTGGTCCAAGGAGCGGCCGGGATGCTCCTGCATCCACCCGGATACCTTTCAAGGGTACGCGAGCTCTGTGATCTGCACAACGTTCTGTTGATCTGTGATGAGGTCGCAACAGGTTTTGGCCGTACCGGCACTATGTTCGCGTGTGAGCAGGAAAACGTAGCGCCGGATCTTCTCTGTTTAGCCAAGGGCATCAGCGGTGGCTACCTACCGTTGGCCGCAACGCTCGCCACTGAGGAGATCTACGAGGGCTTCCTCGGTGACTACGACGAGTTTCGCACCTTTTTCCACGGCCACACCTATACCGGAAACCCACTCGCCTGCGCCGCAGCCTTGGCGAGCCTCGATCTCTTTGAGAAGGAGGCAACCTTGGAGAGTCTGAAGGACAAGATCGAGCTCCTAACAGAACTTCTACAGCCGATCGATCAACACTCTATTGTCAGTGAGATAAGGCAGTGCGGCCTTATGGTTGGAATAGAGCTTGCTCACGACCCAGAGCGAGAGATACCGTTCGACACAGGAATCCGCGCCGGTCACCGTGTCGCGCTTGAGGCCCGTGAGAAGGGTGCGATTATCAGACCGCTCAAAGATGTCGTTGTTTTGATGCCACCTCTTGCAATAAAGGACAACGACCTGAAAGAGCTAGTGGACATCACCACTCGTTCGATCGACTCGATAGCGAAAAAGTTGTCTCCAATGACAGAGGCAGCTACGGCGTAGCTACCATGCGCGAAACGAATGAATCGAGGGTACAGGTGCCCAGGGACTCAAGCCAAGAAAACACGGTAGAGCCAAGCAAAGCCGCGGCCGCCATCCTGCTGCGCGACGACGATGCCCAAGCTGAGTCCAAGCTACAAGTAATAATGGGGCAGCGCAGCCCCGATTCGCGTAATCTGCCCGGCTTCTGGGTCTTTCCTGGTGGAATGGTCGAATCGGACGATCACGACACCGGATCTGCCAACGCGAGATTCCGCAATACTGCGTTGAGAGAGTTGGCCGAAGAGACCGGTATCGAGCTTGACGGGCCGGACAGCCTCATCCCTTTCGCTCGGTGGATAACGCCGGCTGAGCTTGGCGTACGGTTTGACGCCCACTTCTATATAGCCCCCGCACCGCCTGAGGCATCTCCCAAGCCTGATCGGATGGAGATCGTCGATGCGCGCTGGCTTCAACCGCAAGAGGCCTTGGATCAGCACCAAGCAGGTGAGATGAAGATGATCTTCCCAACGCTCAAGCAGCTCGAGGATCTTGCCAGGTTCTCAACCGTGCGTGAGGTGCTCGAAGATGCTCCAACCAGATCGATGGAGCCGGTCCAGCCCAGGGCAGTAGTTGAAAATGAGAAGGTACGCATCGTTCTTCCGGGCGAGCCAGGGTATAACTAATTGGTTGTAAATATAAGCTCCTAGACCGTAAGAACTAGCGTCCTCAACGCTCTTTAAAGAGAGAGGTCAGTGCCGAACAGGACACGAAATCTCGATTACAGTCCCAAGCCCCAATACCCGAAATCACCGGGCAAGGAAGTCTCGGATTATATTTTCATACGTAAAAAAATCGATCACCGGCGCGGCGGTAACGATTCCATCAACGGACGCCGCAGCCCGGACTGGCTCTACGGTGGTTTAGGTAATGACATTGAACGGGCTCACCGGTACCGAGAGGATCCTTGGCGGTCCAGGCGACAACTACATAAACGGTCGCGGTGGCGATGACCAGATCTTCGGCGGGTTCGGCAACGACATTCTGATTGGGGGCGGCGGTGATGACTACATCGTCGGCGGCCGTGGCAACGACAAACTAGTTGGCATGAACGGTAATGACAGGTTATTCCCCGGCATGGGACAGGATCGCGTCTTTGGCAGCAACGGCAACGATCGCATCAACTCGATAGACGGCTTCGCCGATCGAGTCGATTGCGGTCCGGGCCTTGACCGGGTCATCAAAGACAGGCTCGACTCGGTCGCTGCCGATTGCGAGATCGTGCATTAAAAAGCTTTTTCCTTTATTAATGCGGTTATCTGCCGATATAAGTATTGGACGCATATACCCAGATGGGAAGGATCCCAAGGTGAGATATCGAGCCGCGCTTGACAGCAGGGCTTTGCTATGGCTTTTCGGCATGTTGTCTATCGGTGCGCTGCTTCTTTCGTCCCCCCTGTTGGTCGAAGCAAAGACAATCCACGTAAAAGCAAAGAAAACACTCAACTACGCACACGGCACGGGTAAGTCCGACCAGATATATGGCTCGAAGGCACGGGACTATCTTTTTGGCCGTGGTGGTGGTGACACGATAGTCGGTCGAGGAAGCTCGGACAGGATTACCGGTGGACCTGGCAGGGACAGTATCCGTGGTGGCAGCGCAGTCGACTTCATATGGGGCAACTCTGGCGACGACCTGCTCAAGGGCGACTCGGGTGACGACCAGATAAGGGCAGGCACGGGCAACGACCAGATCTATGGTGGTACCGGTGACGACTCGATATACGGTGCAGCCGGAGACGAATGGATTGACGGCGGCGACGGCGACGACCGGATGTTTGGTGGTGTCGGAAACGACTTCATCTTCGACGGGTACGGCCACGGGTACCTTGTCGGTGGCCCGGGAGACGATGTGCTGCAGGGCGACCGCGGGCCCGATCGCATAGACGGTGGCCCGGGAGACGACGTGATGTCCGGGCTTACCGGCACGGACCGGCTGGTGGGGGGTGACGGAAACGATCTGATGATGGGTGGGGGAGCAAGAGACGACATGATTGGCGGCAACGGTAACGACATAATGCATGGGGGTAAGGCTCCAGACATAATCAACGGCGGCGCTGGAGCAGACGAGATCTACGGCCATAGCGGTCAAGACAAGATAGAAGGAGGCCCGGGAGACGACGTGATAAACATCGTGGACCCGGACCCCTCGTGGATCATCGACAAGGGCAAGGGCCACAGCGACAGCCGCGTTGACTGCGGTCCAGGGATTGACACTGTTATCGGCGATAAGGCGGATCTAGGAGACGGACAAACCATCGGTGCACATACCCCCTTAGTCGATTGCGAGATCAAGGTTCTTGGTACCGAGGTGCCCGAGGATCCTGGCGCAATCGACACCAGGGGCATCATCGGCACCAAAGGCGACGACAAGATCATCGGCACCAGCAAGGGCGACATCATCAGCGCGAACAAGGGCAATGACTACGTAAATGGCCGTGGTGGTGATGACGAGATATTCGGAGAGTTTGGCGACGACGAGCTACTGGGCGATCACGGTGACGACTACATCATCGGCAGCCGCGGCAATGACTTGCTAAGAGGCGGCGACGGCGATGACAAGCTATTTCCCGGTAAAAACGCCGACGAGGTGTTCGGCGGCCACGGCAATGACCGCATCAACTCACTCGACGGCTGGCGCGATGTAATCCATTGCGGCCCCGGTTTCGACACCATCTTCAAAGACCGCCTCGACGCAATCGATGCCGACTGCGAAGACGTGCACAGCTGAATATCCCTGGTTTTCTGGAAGCACAAGCTCAAATAGCATCATCGCCAAACCCAGTCTGTGGGAATGCACAAATTAATCCATAACCATTTCCGCTAGAAAACGTCATATCAAGTAGAACGCAAGATTTAGATCGAGTATCGACTTGCGGCTTAAAAAGCGTAATTGCCGCTGTTTTTGGCGGTCGCGTTAGAAGATGAACCAACTTACAAAGATTAAAATTGCTGGAGATCGAATCGTGATATGTACTGCCATTCGCTGGGGGGATTGCCTTATAGAGGGTAGAAACGGCGATCCATGGACGGGCTTTTAGCGCCACGTAATACGCCAAGTCTTGCCAATGGGAAGGAACCTGAAAGACGAAAAGATGTTCTCAATGTTTAGAGGAAGAGCTTTGGTTTTGATTACCGGGATGCTGGCACTCGGGTCTTTCTCTTTGGCAACGGCCTTTGCAGCAGACGCAATTACGATCAGAGTCAAGCCGAAGAAGACCAGAAACATGGCCAGCGGTTTCGGAGGCTCAGACAAGCTCATCGGCTCGAAGGCGAGGGACATACTTAAAGGACACGGCGGGAACGACTACATCACCGGCCGTCGAAGCAGCGACTGGCTTTACGGCGGGCCCGGCAGCGACCGTCTACTCGGCGGCAGTTCGGTCGACTTTCTCTACGGTGGGCCGGGAGACGACATAGTCAAAGGCGACTCAGGAAACGACAAGATAAGGGCGGGCGCGGGCAACGACAAGGCCTTCGGCGGAACCGGAAACGACGCGATCTGGGGAAGCTCTGGCGATGATTTCATAGACGGTGGCGATGGCGACGACACTATAGCCGGCGGTGCCGGTAACGACACACTAGATGGAGGAACCTTCGGGCACGACCACATCGAGGGAGGCCCAGGAAACGATCAGCTGTTCGGCAACCGTGGGCCGGATAGGCTGTTTGGTGAGGCTGGTGATGACTTCATATCCGGCCTAACCGGGACTGAGAAGATAAGCGGTGGCCCCGGCAACGATGTCATCTGGTCAGGCGGAGCAAGGGATGTCGTACACGGAGGTGACGGCAGCGATGAGATCCACGGCGGCAAGGGACCCGATCGCGTATTCGGAGACGGCGGCGACGACATCCTCTACGGATACAGCGGCCAGGACTACATCTACGGTGGTGGAGGCGACGACACCCTCAACATGGTCGATCCCACACCGAGCCATATAAAGATCAAAGGCAAGGGCCACAGTGACAAGTTGGCCGACTGTGGGCCCGGCTATGACACGGTCATCGGTGACCTCGCAGACGTGGGCGACGGTAAGAAGATCGGCCGCGGCACCAAGATGGTGAACTGTGAAGAGATAGTTTTCAGCCCAGATGTTCCAGACGACCCAGGGGAGGTCAAATCGAAGGCAAAGATCGGCTCAGACGAAAACGACCGGATTAAAGGCAGTAAGGGCGACGATATCATCACCGGCGGTAAGGGCGACGACTATCTAGACGGCCTAGGCGGCGCCGATCAGATCTTCGGTGAATTCGGAAACGACAAGTTGATCGGTGGCTTCGGTGACGACTATCTGGTCGGAAGCCGTGGCAACGACAGTCTCTGGGGTGGCGACGGAGACGACCAGCTCTTCCCAGGCATGGACTCCGATGACATACACGGTGGCCACGGCGATGACCGCGTCAACGCACTCGACGGTCAGGCCGACGTAATCGACTGCGGACCCGGCAACGACACCGTCTTTAAGGACCGCTTCGACACCGTTTCGCCCGACTGCGAGACGGTGCACTAAACATCACGCTCGAACTGGCCGAGACAGCAAGCTACTACTCAGTCGCGCCCTAGGAGAAGCGCTATTCCCTGGCCTCCGCCGATACAGAGCGTCACCAAGCCCAGCTTGTAGTTGTTGCGCTCCATCTCGGAGAGGATCTTCGTCACCAAGATCGCTCCGGTCGCTGAGACGGGGTGACCGAGTGCAACCGCACCTCCCACCGGGTTTACCTTTTCAAGTGGAAGCTCCAGATCGTGGATTACCGCCAATGCCTGTGCTGCAAAGGCTTCATTCAGCTCGATCACTTCGATCTCATCGAGCTTGACACCGCTACGATCCAGCACCTTCTTAACAGCAGGAACCGGCCCGATCCCCATGATCTTGGGATCGACGCCACAGTACGCGTAGTCGATTATCCGTGCTCTTACCGGCACGCCGAGCTCGCCGGCTCTATCTTTCGACAGCAAGACGCAAGCAGACGCCGCGTCGTTCATGCCCGATGCGTTACCGGCAGTGACAGTGCCATCTTTCTTGAACACCGGGGGCAGTTTCGCCATCTTCTCCAGAGATGCATCCGGGCGTATGTGCTCATCCCGCTTGAATTCGTGCTTCTCGCGCTTGACTTTAATCTCCACCGGCACTATCTGGTCGTCAAAGAGCCCCTCTTCCTGCGCCTTCGCTGCCTTTCTATGGCTCTCTACAGAAAACTCGTCCTGCGCTTCACGGGAGATCGAATGCGATTCGGCCAGGTTCTCGGCAGTTACCGCCATATGGCCGTTGCCGAACGGATCGGTCAGCCCTCCGACTACCGGATCGATGATCGCCGTGTCTCCCATGCGCGCGCCCCAGCGAGCTTTGGGATCCCAGTACGGGCCACGGCTCATCGATTCTGCGCCACCGGCAACGACAACACCGGCGTCACCGGTTGCAATTGCCTGAGCGCCGGAGATGATCGCCTGCACCCCGGTACCGCAGAGGCGGTTGACTGTAAGGGCTGGAACCTCCTTCGGTATACCGGAGTTAACACCCACGACCCGAGCCATGTACATGTCTCTGGTCTCTGTATGGATAACGTTGCCAAAGACGACCTGATCGACATTCTCTCCCTCAAGACCGGCGCGCTTCAACGATTCTGCGACACATGTTGCACCTAGTTCGGTAGGCGGTACCCCTTTGAGACTCTTTCCATATGAACCGATGGCCGTACGAACGGCCGAAGAAATAACTACGTCGGACACGAGACAATCCTCCTGTTTATGTGTTGATTCCTTAAATGATGACGAATCCCCGAACTCTAATCGCTACCCTATGCAGCTTATGCAGACCAGAACGTGGAAGCTCTCCACAACTATTGTCCTTCTATGCGCAGCGTTGCTGATGCCTGCAGCTATGGCTACAGCGGCATCTGCACCGAAGGAAAGGGCCCTCTACAAGAACGGCCCAGACGGACGCTACCTTTTAAGCGGCCAGTGGTACCTGCGGATGGACCCATACGACGTCGGCAAAACCAACCTCTGGCAGCGCCAGGCCGGCCTTGAGAACTGGCAAAAGACCCAGGTACCCAAGTCCTGTAACGCTAACGACTACTCCGAGGCAAGCTATGCCGGTGGCGTCTGTTGGTACAGGATCGACTTCCGCACGCCTAAGAAGGCGTACGCGCAGCTGTGGGCTCTGAGATTCGAGTCGGTCAACTATCACGCGAAGGCCTGGATCAACGGAACTCCGATCGGCCAGAATCGCGGCGACTTCATCCCGTTCGAGCTTTTCGCACAGAAGTTAAAGAAGAACGGTGTCAACCGCCTTGTAGTACGGGTTGACAGCCGCCGCCAGTTCGGCGACGTGCCTGAGGCCGACAAACTGGGTTGGTGGAACTGGTGGGGCATCAATCGCGAGGTATACCTCCGCAAGGTGGGCAAGTTAGACTCGACTAACGTGCAGGTTAGGCCGATCCTACCGTGTGCCAAGTGCACCGCAACGGTAGTGGTCAAGATGACGGTACGTAACTACACCGACCACAAACAGCCTAGGGACAACGATGCACGGCTCTTCCAAGGGACAATCACCGGTCCTGGCGGGTTCAAACGGAAAATCAAGTTCCCCAAAAAGGGAGTAGAAGCACGTAAGTTCGTAACTGTCCAGGGCAAGGTCAAAGTCCCGAATCCGCGCCTCTGGAGCATCGGTAAGGGGACTCTCTATACGGTGAAGGTCAAGCTGGGCGAAACCGGGGAAAGGGCAGAGCAGAACCTGACCTACCGCATAGGGATCCGCAAGTGGCAGGTGAACAACCGTGGGCGCCTGCTTTTGAACGGCAAGCCGGTCAACCTGCGCGGAGCGGCAATCCACGAATATGTTGAGGGCTACGGAGCAGCGCTTTCGCCAAGACACCACGTCTCGAACATCAGACACCTGCAGAACCTGGGCGCCAACTTCACCCGCACCCACTACCCGTTCCACCCAAGATTTCTCGAGCTTGCCGACAAGAATGGAATCGTCGTCTGGTCCGAGATTCCTTTCTACCAGTTGAGCAAGTCGTACCTGGGCCAAAAGAAGATAAGGGACCGGGGCCTGAGCATGCTGGACGGGATGATGCGCACCCAGCAAAATAATCCTTCGGTCTTTGCGTACAGCATATTCAACGAGCTGCCCAGCAAACCCGACCAGTCGATAGGCCAGAGGACCTATATAACGCAGGCTTGCAAGATGGTCCACGAGCTTGACCCCTCGCGACTCTGTGCCGCGGCCATTCCAGGCTACCCGTCCGTCCCGGCGCAAAGGACATACAAGATCCTCGACGTAATTGGACTCAACCTGTACTTCGGCTGGTACCACGGCCCAAACGGCCAGATTGAAGATAGGAACCAACTTCCGATCTATCTGGATCAAATGCACCTCAAATACCCGGACAAGGCGTTGATCGCAACCGAGTTTGGGGCCGAGGCAGGTTGCAACGGTGATCCTGCCGTGAAGGGCACCTACGAGTTCCAGATCGACTGGCTCAGATTCACTTTGAGCCACATCGACGCTCGCGACTTCATCAACGGCGCCTCGATCTGGGCGCTCAGGAACTTCGTCGTAAAGCCCAACTGGACGGGCGGGTCCGACACCTGTATCAAACCGCCGTTCCACCAGAAGGGCCTGCTAGACCGGTTTGGCGCGAAAAAGCCGAGCTATGACGTGA
Source organism: uncultured Thermoleophilia bacterium (assembly GCA_963710065.1). Classification (GTDB taxonomy): domain Bacteria; phylum Actinomycetota; class Thermoleophilia; order Solirubrobacterales; family CAVPYU01; genus CAVPYU01. The sequence goes on from CAVPYU010000001.1 coordinate 93,937, forward strand.
TCGCCGGCATATATAACGCGACACCCGCATTCCGTTAGTAGAGAACCCTGGATCCTAACAGAAAAGAACCTGAGCGCTGTTGGCAAAGCGAACAGCACGGTCTAACACGGCAGTAGCTTCCGGCCCATCGAACCATTTCACCGTACCGTCCCCAACGCTTGCCGAGTATTGACGCGCATCGGGAAACGGCGCGCCGTACGAAGCGTTCTTCTTGGCGAGCGGCTCGACATCTTCCGCCAGGCTTTTGGCTTCCTTCAAACGTTTGTCAGTAAGTTTCTTCGATTCCTGGTCGTTGCAGCTCGCCATGCCGTCCTGGAGTACAACGATATTGTGCTGTTTGCCGGTGAGCCCGCCCGAGATCTCGATCGAGATCAGCTCGCTCGTCCCATTCGACGAACCCCCACATCCCGCCAGAACGAGAGGAACTGGCGCAAGAGCAACGGCAGCTATATGTATCAACGGTCGCACAGCCACAAGAGTAGTTCAAATATCGGTCTGTATCTGTAGGGATCTGTTCATCCCTGACCTTGCCCTCATCTACTTGCCGCGCGGCGTATCTGCGGGAACAGCGCGCCAGATCCCCTCGCCGGTTGCGACAAGCGGATGACCTTGCTCGAGTACGACAGCGCCCGACGCTGAGAAGATCTCTGACGGGAACGGGATCCTTACCCAGGTGTTATCTCCTCTGTAGCGATAGACCCTGCCTCCTGGCGTGTCTGCGCGGACACCAAAGGCCCAAAGATCGTCGCTACCGGTGCCGGCGATCTCGTCAAAACCTAGACGTGCGCCTTCAGCGTTGTCGTTGCAGGGATGTCCGTCGCAGTCTCCCTGCCCGACGTTGTCGATCAGTTTCTGCGATTTCCAGCTGCGACCGGAATTGCCTGACATGGCCAGGTCTCCACCGGACCCCGCAACCAGATTGATCGCGATCGTCTTGCCCTTATCGTCCGACCATACCGAGCTGCTCGAGGCACCAATCTTCCGGGCCTCACCGTGCTTCGATAGCTTGTAAGTGCCTGACCAGCCGGCCATCAACGTTCTTGGCCCGTTTGTATCGATGTCGTAGAAGGCGCAAGATGGGCCAGAACTGCTCTTTCGCCATCTGCTGCTGCTGGTTTTCAGCACCAGGCCCTTCCCACCGGCAGCCAAAAAGCTGTTTCCTTTCTTTGAAGCGGTGCTTGCCTTTCCCTTACTTTTGTTTTTCTTTCGGGTTGCAATGGTCAGCATCTGTTGCGTTACGGTGCGTTTGGCGATCTTACCTTCTCGCCAGAGCCACGAGCGTCCCTGTTTAGAGGGAGTCGAGTAAGAACCGCCGCCCTGATTGAAAGTATCTATCGCTGCGGCGGCAACTCTGTGTCCGTCGTCCGAGATAGCAACGCGCATAAAGCCGAAACCGTCGTTTTTACCGTCATACTCGCTGAAGAGCTTTACAACGTTGCCGCCATCCGCGTCCATCTTGTAGACGTGGCAGCCGACAGCCTCGCACATCTGTGTCTCTAACAGACCATCCATCGTGTTTGGAACACCGGCGATAACGATCGGGCCGTCGGGCGTGCGCTGATCGATCGCAATGGCTGCATATTCGGGAGCAACTCTCTGCCACTGCATCTGCTGCCCGTCTGCACCGGCAAAAGTGACGTTTTGCGCAGAAACGTGAAGGCGCAGATCCTGGCTGTACGCAGTATTAGCCCAGAAAAAAGTTGTCACAAGCGCCAGCGCTGCGCTTGCAATGACCAAAAGCGGTATCCGTACGCTCATCTTTTGACCTTTCCGTGATCGATATGCAGTTTTTTGCTCTCTGCTTATAAGAACCCACAGCCGCTAAATGTTGCGCACTGTAAGCTGCTTCAACCGGCTTACATTTGCGCTACAAAGATCGCTTCAGCGCCCGTAAACTCCATGGAGAGACCGTTGAGCCCGGCCTCTTTGAACCAGCGCTTGTAGTCTGCCTCGGATCCACCCGGACCGAAAGGCCCCGCCATTTGAAGAAACTTAAGGAGTAGATTGTTCGGTAGCCCTCGGTCGCGAACCAAGGTTGCGCCTATCAGGCGCCCACCTGGGCGCAGGCAGCGTGCCATTTCAGCGATCGCCGCTTCCGGGTTCGGAAAGCAGTGCAGACCGTTGAAGCAGATGCAGAGATCGATGCTTGCATCTTCAAGTGGCAGCTCTTCAACGCTGGCCTCGACGAACTCGATCTGTTTAAGCTCGCGTTTTTCTGCTTCGCGCCGTGCACGTTCCTGCATCTCTGTTGCGATATCAACAGCTAGATAGCGCACATCTTGTTCCGGATTTAGATAACGAAACACAACGCCGCCACCACAAGGAATATCGAGGATGGTGCTGCCGTCTTCCGCTTCTGCAACGCAGGCCATGCTCTCATACATCAGGCGGGTGTCCATCCTCCACATCAACCATCCCGCAACTCGTCCTAAGAGCTCGTGCTCGACACCATAGTCGTAGATAGAGCCAACAATTCCATCGTACGGGATATTCGGTCGGAAATGGTCAAGAATCCCAGAGATTGATGGCATAGATGCAAAGGCTAGTCGAAGGTTAATAGTTGTGGGCGGCAGAGACTGCCACCCACATTTATAAAGGATCGTCGTTTAGCGTTTTTAACTATTCATTGACTCAAGCCGAACTAACTGGACGGCTTTCGTGCCCTTACGATCGCCGAGTAGACGTAGTCGTGGACCTCGTGAGTTCTTTCGATCTCCACCTGTTCGAAGCCGGCTCCTTCTAGGAGCTCGGTGAACTCGGTGTCGGTTAACGCCCCGGCTACGCATCCGGTCCACTTTGCGATGTCGTTCCGTGTTTTTTCATCCATATCTGGCTCGGCAAGGACGTCGGTCACCGAGAAGCGACCTCCGGGCTTTAAGACCCTGAACGAGTCCTGCAGCACCTTACTCTTGTCTGCAGAGAGGTTTATCACGCAGTTCGAGATGACGACATCGACTGTCTCGTCAGCCAAAGGAATGTCTTCTATATATCCCTTGAGCCATTCGACGTTTTTGAAATCGGCATTGTCTGCGTTTTTTCGGGCGACCTCGAGCATCTCGTCTGTCATGTCCAGGCCGTAGACCTTGCCGGTCGGGCCGACACGCTTGGCCGAGACCAGAACGTCGGTCCCGGTGCCGGACCCGAGGTCGAGAACCGCTTCGCCCTCCGCCAGATCCGCAACGGCGGTCGGGTTACCGCAACCTAGTGATGTGTTTGCCACAGCGTGGGTTGCCGCATCTCTTTCCTCAGCGTTGTAGAAAACACCACCCAACGATGCCTCAGCCGTTTGGTCTCCGCAGCAGCTGGTTTCGCACCCTGCCTTGTCGGCCTCTTTTGCCGCACCGGCGTATGTTTCACGTACCGCCTCGCGAATTTCTTCTTGATCGGCTTCTTTTACCTTAGCCATCTCTGCACCTCCTGTAGGTTGTCTTCTATCACGTAGTAGTAGGCCCAAAGTCCCTGTCTTTCGACTCCCACGATGCCGGCATCGCGCAGCACCTTCAGATGGTGTGAGATGGTCGGCTGTGAGAGGTCAAACAGTGGAATCAGCTCACAGACGCAGGCCTTGCCGGCGTCGCGCCTCAATACGTCTACAAGCTGAACCCTCACCGGGTCGGCCAATGCCTTGACCGTCTTTGCGATCTGGGCCGCCTGGTCCTTATCGATCTTCGGATAAGCGACCGGCTGGCAGCAGACCTCGCCCGCTTGACGTTTCTGCTTTGGCTCTAGTGTTATATCGATACTCATCGATGTAAGAGTATCAGCCTATATTGATGTTTGTCAATGTAGTCGATCTAATGTTGGCATGCCAAATCACTTGCATGCGAAAGCCGGGGCATTCCAAACCTCACCGACCCGAACAATGCGCTACTGCGCAGCCCACAAGGCCGATACAGGTGCCAACCAGAGTCGATCGCCGAAAGGCACGCTTTCACTTCCCGTATAGATGATGACACCGGCCTGAAAACGATCACCAAGCTTTTCCCTGAGATGCTCTAAACCACGAAAGTCCTTTTTAGTTACAGTTGCTGCAAGCTTTACCTCAACTCCGCAAACATCCCCAGAGTTATTCTCAAGAACTATGTCAACTTCCATGCCACCCGCCGTGCGGTAGTGGTAGAAACGAACCTTTGTTTCAGCCCAAGAGGATTGCTTGAGCAATTCAATGCCCACAAAGTTTTCAAAGAGTGATCCTGGAACACCTGTATCGTCTCTTTCGATACGTGTAGCGTCAAATCCGAGGAGATGAGCTGCCAGGCCACTGTCGGTGAGCCAAGTTTTTGGGCTCTTAATAAGTCTTTGGCCAACATTCTTACGCCACGCCGGGATTAGCTGGATTAGATAAACCGCCTCAAGCAGTTTTAAGTAACGAGCGACCGTCATTCGTGGGATGCCAAGATCCCGAGCCACGGAAGATAAATTCAGCAGACCGGCGATGCGACCGGCGACAAGCCTTAGCAGTGTGGGAACCTCCCCAAGCTCATGAATATTGGATAGATCGCGAACATCCCGTTCTATGACGGTGCCAATATAGTTTTCATACCAGTAATCGCGCCTCTCCGGCTGGTCACGTTTTATGGCCTCGGGGTAACCACCCTGCACAAGAGCCCCACTGATGCATGAGCGACCGGCTCCAGCGCCGCTCACAGTCGGCAACTTTCCTTTAAAGAGTGAATCGACAAACGATTCTCGAACACCACGCAACTCACCTTGCGACAGGGGCCACAGTGGAAGTCGCTCTACGCGACCTGCCAAAGATTCAGAGACACGCAATGAAGTCCAAATATTGGTAGATCCAGTTAGCAGGAAAAGGCCAGATGCCGAATTATTCCCCTCGTAACGAATGTCATCAACAGCTTGCTTTATCGCACGAAGCAGTTCTGGCGCCCGTTGAACCTCGTCTATGACTACAGGTGTATCCAAGTCGGCAATGAAACCGGCCGGATCAGACCCTGCAATAGACATCACGGCATCCTCGTCGAGGCTCAGGTAGCGTGCGCCTATGTCATCGGCCACCATACGAATCAATGTACTCTTTCCAACCTGCCGAGCCCCGGTCAAGAGCACGACAGGTGTGTCTGCAAGAGTCGCATTGATACTTGATCTTATGTGTCGTTTAAACACGATGCCAAGCATACCAGCAATGCCTGATATATGACCATTCTTAGTCTGATTATTGCCCATCCTACATATGTTATTCGCTCAGCTAGTTGCTTATTTTTAACCACTTATTTGGAGTCCGTTATGTACGCGATGCCCAACCCACCGTCTTGGCCGTGAAGATGCCGAGCTGAGATTACACAGAAGAGCCTGGCTTACAGAAGCGAATTTCGTAGTGAGATTCGAAGAGTGCCGTTTACTACAGCTCCGGCGTGGAAGCGGGTCTCGTAGCGAGCTTCGGTCAGTGGCGCAAGCTACCGCCTCGGCATGGAAATTCCAAATCGTTCGAATTTCTTCATATCATTGGCTTTTCTTCTGCGAACCGAGGATCGGTTCAAATCCGACACACACGGTTACGTCATTTCAGGCCACTCTTTTTCTTGGGGTGAGCGTTAAGCGAACCCCATAGTTGTTCGCGACTTTGCGCCGGGATCGACTGTCAAGGTCGCAAAGCTCCCTTGACAGTCACTCATCGGGCTTGCTGATTAGCAAACCCTGCGACCGCGTCTTGCCCGGACGTGAGCAAAGTCGCAATCGGGGCGCTCGGGCTCGCATGTCAACCATGGCTGGTTGACATGCTCCCATCGGGCCTGCTTGATAGCAGACCCTGCGAACCGAGCCTCGGTTCAAATCCGCAACACACGCTTACGTCATTCCAGGCCATTCTTTATCTTGGGGTGAGCGATTAGCGAACCACATAGTTGTTCGCGACTTTGCGCCGGGCAAGACCGCGTCTTGCCCGGACGTGAGCAAAGTCGCAATCGGGGCGCTCGGATTTGAACCGAGGACCTCACCGACCCGAACGGTGCGCGCTACCAAGCTGCGCCACGCCCCGAAAAGGTAAAGCTAGCAGGCCAAAAACAGTTTGATCGACACCAACCGCTACCTTCTACAAGATTATCGGTGATAACGAACTATCCCGCAACGGCCTTGTAGTAGCGCACAGCTAGACCGGTAACCAACGTCTGAAAACACTCCTCGATAGTGAGGCCGTTACTGTCTGCGTATGCGCCCAAGCCCTGTTTCTCGATCGAGACACTCTGATTTACAACTTCATCGACCAGCTCAGGGTGTTCGTCGGTGAAGAACGCTCCGATGCTGTAGAGGTTCGTATCCATCAGCGACTCGATGAACTGACTGTTGTCTGTTTTCGACATGCCCGGAAGGGTATGTGTTTTTGACCGGGTTGTGTCCGATAGTGAACGCTCAGCACATATCGTCGAATTACCGTTTCCGTTCTCCGGCCGATGTACACGCCGCCGGCCGGTGTGACTAGCAGCCAGATCGGCCGAATAACTTGGGGATTCGCTTAGCTCCTTACACGCTCATCCCCAGATTCCATTGATGTAAATGGGTGATGAATAGTTACGCCAGATATACATGTACGAGTATCTAGTAGGCTTGAGCCACGATGGCAGCAAGAGATGAGATCGTCTCCTACTTGGACGGGCTTCTAAGCCCGGATCGGTTCGACGATCTAGGGCCGAACGGACTACAGGTACCCGGCTCGGACAATGTGAGATCCATTGTCTGTGGCGTCTCTGGCCAACTTGAGCTTTTCCAGAAGGCAAGCGATGCAGGGGCACAGTTGGTGCTCGTGCACCACGGCATACTCTGGGACTTCCTACCACATCGAATAACCAGACAGATGGCCGACCGGCTCAAAACCTTGCTGGAGGCCGACATAAACCTCGTCGCCTACCACCTGCCGCTCGATGCACACCGTGAAGTAGGCAACAACGCTCTGCTCTGCCAAGGTCTTGGTCTGGAGATAGAAGATTGTGCTTTCGGTAACTATCAAGGGCAGGCGATCGGATGCGTCGGCAGGAGCGATCAGGGTTTGGGAGTGGACGTGCTTTGCAAGTCGATCGTTGAACTACTTGGAAATGAACCACTTGTTTTTGATAACGGCCCTGAAAGGATAGAAAGGGTTGGATTTGTCTCAGGCGCGGGCTGCAAAGCTATACCGGAGGCGATTGAGCGGTCGCTAGATGCGCTTGTCACCGGTGAGCCGGCAGAACATGCGATGGCCGACGCCCGAGAGGGCGGTATCCATTTGATCGCAGCCGGCCACTATCACACTGAGAAACTGGGTGTTAAGCGCTTGGGGGAGATGCTGGCGGAAAAATTCAACGTCAAGCAGTCGTTTATAGATATCCCCAACCCGATCTAAGAGCCGTTCAATCGGTGTCGATCTGCCTGTTTTCGAGCTACAACCGTGTACATACGGTCTAGCGTGCTGCATAATCACATCTGCACTATTGAGGGAAGGCTTTTTAAGATAATCCAGCAGGCTTTCTAGATAAAGAACTGTTGGTGAGAGAGGGGAACAGTCTGATGGAAGCAAAGATCGGCGTGGCCGCCGAGGCCTCAACTGGATCTCGTACGATGGCGGATATGCCGTACCTGTCGGCAGAGAAGAACGGGGACACGGTCGCATTCAAATACAAAGACGGTGATCAGTGGACAGATATCACCTACAAAGAGGTAGGTGAAAAGGTTGGCGAGCGTGCTAAGGGATTGATCGCGCTGGGCATCAAGCCCGAGGACCGCGTCGCAATCCTCTGCAATTCAAGGCCAGAATGGAGTTATTTCGACTTCGCCGCGCTTTCAGCCGGGGCAACGGTGGCCCCCATCTATCAGACAAACTCGCCCGAGGAGTGCCAGTACGTTCTCGAGCATTCAGAATCGCGGCTGATCATCGTCGAGGACGAGGGACAGCTCGAAAAGATAAAAAAGATCTCTGGCAACCTGCCGCTACTTGACCATATAGTGATCCTAGGAGACAAGCCGCACGACGATGCGATCTCGACTTCGGACCTAATAGAGAAGGGCAAGGACGTAAGCGACGAAGAGCTTAGAGAGCGGGTCGCGTCTGTCTCTCCTGACGATATCTGCACGATAATCTATACATCAGGAACCACGGGGCCGCCCAAGGGCTGTGTCGTCAATCATGGTAACTACAGGAGCATGCTCGATATGATCGAGTCCGAAGCCCAGCTTGACACCGGTCAGACCGCCTACCTATTCCTGCCCTTGGCGCACAGCTTCGCACGCTTGATTGGCTTTGCCAGTGTCGATGTGGGCGCCACCCTCGCCTTTTTCACAGCAATTCCAAATATCGTCCAGGATCTGATGGAGCTAAAGCCATCATATTTCCCGAGCGTTCCGCGTATGTTTGAAAAGATCTACACGTTGGCAACAGCTGTTGCGGAGAAAGCCGGCCCCGAGGAGCAGGAGAAATTCCGCCGGGCGGTCGAGATCGGCAAGGAGGTTCGACAGCTTCAGTTGGACGGAGGGGAGCCGGAGGGAGAGTTGGCCGAAAAGTTCGAGCTAGCAGATCGCGAGATGTTCTCAAACGTGCGCAACCTCTTTGGCGGAAACATCAAAACGGCGGTTTCGGGTGGAGCCCCGATTGCCCCAGAGATTCTGGAGTTTTTCTGGGCCTGTGGCATCTTGGTGTTGGAGGGATACGGGATGACCGAGACATCCACGGTCGCGACGATGAACCGAGAGGACGATTTCAAGTTCGGCAGCGTAGGCAAGCCTTTGCCTGGCTGTGAGGTAAGGATCGCGGACGACGGCGAGGTACTGATCAGTGGAGCGAACATCTTTCAGGGGTACTGGCAAGACGAGACCGCAACCAACGAGGCGATAGTCGACAGGTGGCTGCATACGGGAGATATCGGCACACTTGACGAGGACGGCTTTCTCAATATAACGGGTCGAAAGAAAGACATCATCATCACGGCCGGCGGTAAAAACATAACGCCCGCAAATATAGAGAACTCCTTAAAGCAGAACCAGTTTATCTCCGAGGCTGTAGTGCACGGCGACCGCCGTCCTTACCTAACCGCCCTTGTCACGATCGATCCGGAGGAGATAGTGCCTTGGGCCCAGGAACAAGGCCTGGAGGAGACGGACCTGGCCTCTCTAGCCAAAGATCCGAGGGTTAGAGAGCTGATCCAGCCTGCGTTCGACAAGACAAACGAAAAGATCGCCAGAGTAGAGCAGATCAAGAAGTTCACGATACTGCCAGTTCTGCTCAGCCAAGAGAGTGGCGAGCTGACCCCATCGTTGAAGGTAAAACGTAATGTCGTCAATGAGAAGTTCGCAAAGAGCTCGACTCGATGTACGAAAAGTGATCTGCGGGAACACTCGAGTACCTAGTACGTCGCGTTACAGTGGTATCGCTCAAGCCGCTTTTTAAATCGTAATTTCAAGCAGTTGCGTAACTTTTCACGCCTTTTCAACTCTAACAGTGTAGACAGGGCAGATTCCCTGCCACCAATGTCAAAGAAATCTCAATACACAAAAGAGGACTGCTTGAAGTCCCTACGCTCGGCCGCAAAGGATCTGGGATACTCACCGGATGTCAAATCCTATATCGGTAACGGATTTGCACCATGTTACTCCACCATTCTCCATCGCTTCGGTAGCTGGAAGACGGCACTTGCAGAAGCAGGCTTGGGCCCTCCTCCAAGCACGAATGTGATAGCTGCAAAAGCCAGGCGCATGGAAAAGACCGGGCAAGCAAGACGTCTTCTGCGACAACAGGCTATCGAAATCATGAGGGGTGAGATGGCGTCTGGTCTTACACCTGAGGAGATTGCCGATCGTGCAGGGACAACGCCCGCCAAGCTAAGAAGAGCGTTTTCCGCTGACAACGGCTCAACACCAGGGGCCGAGCTTGCCGCGATGAAGGTCGAGAGGGCAGCAACACTTCTTCGAACTCAAGATCTGAGCGTTTCTGATGTTGCAGAGAAGGTCGGCTACAGCTACAACGGCCTAATACGCGTATTTACGAAACTGAGAAACGAATCACCGTCTCAATACCAGCGTCGACTTCGCATGGAACACGCTGCGAAACTCCTGGTTGAGCAGCCACATCTTACCGCTAAGGAGATTGCGCGAATAACCGGCCCGGTCGACGGACACGATTTCAACAAGGTGTTCCGTCGCTTCTACGGCATGTCGCCGCTCAGTTACCGCAAGATGATGCTCGCAGAACGCGGCGCTGAGATCAGTGCGCATAAAGAGCGGCAACAAATAACCGCGTAAACGGCTTTTTGCCAGCTCTACAGAACCGCTATCGTAACAGCGCGCCGGTTGTCTGCTCGAGAATGCGGCGCCAGGCGCTGACTCTCTCTGCCTCTTCCTCCACGTCCTTTAGTACCTTGTTGACGCGTTTGGCCTCGATATCAATGCCGTGATTTCCGCATATCTGCTTATAACGCCGGTACTGCTTCGAAAGCTTCAAGGTGACCGACTCAAATCCGTGCCTTGCGATCTCCAGGCGCGCGGAGAAGTTCATAATGCTGGTTCCAAACATCATCTCATCGTCCGGTTCCGGTTCGATCAGGATTATGTCTACTCCAGGATATCGGTCCACCCACTCCTCCGAAAGTTCATGAAGCCTCGAGTAGCCGAGCATCTTGAACGTCTGAAAGCCGACCTGGGCAAGGCCCATGTCCGAGATGCGGCGCACCTTGCTACCAAACATCGTCGGTATGCGCTTCTTGAAGTCATTCACGTACGGAACCAGTGGGTTGACGACAACGATGAACTTGGCTCCTGCCTTAACGGCGATATCGATGTTGGTAGTCGACCTTATACCGCCGTCGATCATCTCCCTGCCCTTGATCTTCACAGGCTTGTAGACCACCGGCAGCGCGGACGAAGCGGCAACTGCCTTGGATATGGGTACATCGTCCCACTCCTGTTCTCCAAGGACAATCCTCTCACAGGTGTCGAGATCAGTTGCTGCCAGATATAGATCCCGCTCCAAGAGGCGGAAGTCGTTCACTCGATCGGGGTCGGAGAACACTTCCTTTAAATAAGTATGTACGCCGCTTCCGCTGTAAATGCCCGGTGGCATCCCTTCGGCAAAGCCAGTTGCCAGATCCATCCACGACACCTGCCCTCGGTTGCGCGCAAAGTTGATCGCCATTTCAACTGTCCGAATCGGCAGTTGCAAGGCCCTTGTGACAAAGTCCCTGTAGTTTGGACGTAGCAGCGTACCCAGGTCAACCGTGCGAAAAGCAACGGGCGTTTGCTTATCCAGAACCCGCATCATCTCCTCGGGAGCGATACCGTTCGCGGCAAGGCTGGCCACGAACGCACCCGCGCTGGTTCCAACATATATATCGAACTCGTTGACCGTGTGGTTTACCGAAAGAAGATCAAGGGCACGTAGGGCGCCGATCTCATAGACCGCGCCAGTAAATCCCCCGCCGCCGAGCACAAGCGCGGTTTTTGAACGGGTACCATTGGATGCAACCTTCTGTTTCTTCGAACCCGGTCTCGCTTTTTTCTTGACCGAGGTATCGAGCTTGACTACCTTGCCCATTTACCAACCAGCTTATATCAGCTTGTGCGGAAGAACACGTAGGTCGTTTCCGCAATTTCCATAGATACCCTAATAGTAACAATGGACACAATAACCGAGCTACAGAGCGCTTCTTCGCCCTCTCGCAAGGGTTAAACAAGGCATGGTCGTTTATGTTCCGCATGACACGTCGCTACGCTCAAGGAATTGAAATGAACATACGTCTGATAGGGGCCGTATCGGTGTTGTTACTTACGCTGTCGATACCCCCTGCTGCACAGGCGGCCAACGGCAGGATCGGTGGAAAGCTGGGGAGTCTCATGTCAAGTGCGGGCAGGGTTAGCGGCGCATGGGTCTACAACGCGACCGATAAAAAGAGCGTTTTCAAGCGGCGCGCGTCCACCAAGCGCATTCTCGCCTCGAACCAGAAGCTTTTCACAACAGCGGCAGCATTGGACCGGTGGGGAGCCGAATACAGAGTACAAACAGCTGTCTACGGAACCGGAGCTCTCGATGGCTCTACCTGGCGTGGAGATCTCTACTTAAAAGGCTTCGGCGACCCAACGCTTGCCACCGAAGGATATGCCCGCCGCCATTCCTGGTCTGCATCAACTCGACTCACAAAGCTGTCCGAGGCTCTGTACAAACTTGGCATTCGAAAGGTCAGCGGCCGTGTCTACGGCGATGAGAGCCACTTCGACAGCCGGCGCGGCGTGCCGTCGTCCAACTATCTCACCTCTGCCTATGTAGGGCCTTTAAGCGCACTGGCACTCAACACCGGGCACAAAGACGTGTTTGGTCGGTTTTTTCAGCGCAACCCACCCAAGTTTGCAGCCGATCGCTTCTCTGCGATACTGGGAGATCAGGGCATCAAGGCGAAACGGACCGGATATAAGGGAGCCACACCGGCAGATGCCGAGATTCTCGCCCAGACGACCTCTCCCACACTGATGAGGCTGGTGCGTAGGACAAATCTGGTTTCGGACAACTACTTTGCCGAGATGCTGACGAAGGGACTGGGGGCCGGGTTTGGCGGAAAGGGCTCCACCGGAGCCGGTGCAGCAGAGATAAAAAGGTTTGCCGACGAGCAGGGGTTGAGCATCAGAGTCGGTGACGGATCGGGGCTATCCCGCAGAGACCGAGCCTCCCCTCAAGGTGTCGGTCAACTGCTATTGCATATGAGAGAGAGCCCGGAATTCGATGACTTCTACCGCACACTGCCTTTAGCCGGACGGAGTGGCACCTTACGCAAGCGCATGAGGCAGGGCGCCGCACGCGGCAGACTGCGCGCAAAGACGGGGACTATCAACGGTGTAAGTTCTCTGTCCGGTTATGTCAAGACCCGCAGCGGCAAGCAACTCGTCTTTTCGATCTTGATGAACGGAGTATCCACCTGGAAGGCAAGACAGATCCAGGATCGAATGGCAGATACGATGGCAAGGTACTAGATTGCGGTTGCTTTGAAGTACGAAGTCAGACAGGCGGAACGTTCGGATGTAGCCAATTACGACCAGACTCATAACTTCTATTCAAGCCACGGATTCTTCGATCTCGGTTCATATATGCGCAATGACTTATGAAACCGAGCTCCATTCATAGGTCGTTGCGTGATTGTGTGTCTTCCGTTGACGAGACGTTTGGCACTTTTCAGTTCCTGACTCAAAACAATGGTCGAACGGGTGGCGCCGATGGGTTTGATCGCCGAGGACATACTTGCCCGGAGGCGATGGGCCCCATCGGGGACAGGACCCGTGAGGGGATAGCTTTCAGGACTCAGAGAGGCACAGTACGGACAGAAGGCGTAAGAATTAGAAATTAACCATCTATGCAATATCGTCAACCTTTTGCAAAAACTCCTGCTCGTTAATGATCTCCACCCCCATCTCCCTGGCCTTGTCCAACTTCGATCCTGGGTCTTCACCTGCTACAACGTAGTCGGTCTTTTTGCTAACCGAAGCCGATACTTTTCCTCCGAGGTCCTCGATCCTCTCCTTTGCCTCTTCTCGATCCATACTCTCAAGCGTGCCCGTTAAGACAAGGGTCTTTCCGGACAGCCGGCCCTCGCGCGGCACGGTCGTCTCTTGTGACATTCTCAACCCCGCTACTCTCAATTTCTCGATCAGATCGTGATTGCGTTTCTCATTGAGAGTCTTGTCGATCGTGCCTGAAAGTACCGGCCCAATACCGTCAACACGCTCGATCTTCTCCACATCGGCCTCCATCAGAGCATCCATCGAGTCAAAGGCGTCGGCCAGTGAACGCGCGTTGATCGCCCCAACACCGTGTATGCCGATCGCAAAAAGGACCCTTGGAAAAGGCCTTAGCCTGGACTTCTCGATCGCATTTATGAGATTCTCCGCAGACTTTTTTTGAAAGCCTTCCAAGGGCTCCAGGCGCTCAACTGTCAGGTCGTAGATATCTGAGAGGCTGCGGATGATCTTCTCCTCGTAGAAACGCTCGATGAGCTTGTCTCCCAAGCCCTCGATGTCCATTGCACCTTTCGACGCAAAGTGCTTTAAAGACTGGACGACTTGGCCTGGGCAGTCCTCGCGATTCGGACATCGAGTCCAAACCTCGTCTTCAATCTTGATCGTCTTGGTGCCACATGCAGGACAGTGTTCTGGGGGCCGAGGCCTCTGCGCTCCAGGTTTTCGTTTCTGCAATACAGGGGATATGACTTGCGGGATAACGTCGCCGGCCCTGGTAATCACGACCTCATCTCCTTCGCGGACATCCTTTCTCTCTAGATCTTCCTCGTTGTGGAGAGTCGCCTGTCTTACGACCACTCCCGCAACCTCGACCGGTTCTAAAACCGCGTATGGAACCAGGTTGCCAGTTCTACCAACGTTCCATCTGATCTCGAGCAGTTGGGTTGTCACTGTGGTCGGTGCAAACTTGAAAGCTATTGCACCTCGAGGCTCCCGCCCTGCGACGCCGAGAACTCGTTGTAGGTTCAAGTTGTCTACTTTGACGACGACTCCGTCGATCTCGTAGTCAAGCTCCTCACGACGCTGCTCCCACTTCCCACAAGAATCGATTACCTCGTCTATCGACTTACATAGTGCGACATCCCGATTGATCTTGAACCCATGCTCACCGAGCCACTGCAGTAGCCGATAGTGGCTATCCATTTCTAGGCCGACTGATCCACCGATGCCGTAGCACCAGATCGAGAGAGGCCTTTCTGCTGCAATCTGTGGGTTCAGCTGACGGATCGACCCGGCCGCAGCGTTGCGTGGGTTAGCGAAGGTTGACTCATTTGCCTGGGCTCTTGCTTCATTCAACTCCGCAAACGCTGCCAAGGGTAGATATACCTCGCCTCGCACCTCAACCATACTGGGCAGCCTCACCCCTTCTTGTCCGTAGATGCGCAACGGAATCGCAGCGATCGTCCTCAGGTTCTGGGTAACGTCCTCCCCTGTCTCGCCGTCGCCCCTGGTAGCCCCGCGAACCAGTACGCCATCCTCGTAGACCAGTGAAATCGCCAGCCCATCGATCTTGGGCTCAGTCACAAATTCGATCTCCTCTCTGCTCGCTCCCTCTTTCTCCAGCAAAGTCACTATCCGTTTGTTCCAAGCGCGAAGTTCCTCTGCATTGCGCGCATTTGCAAGTGAGAGCATCGGTTCCGGATGGCTCACATGATTGAACCCGGTCGTCGGCTTCGCACCGACCCTCTGCGTCGGTGAATCTGGGCTACGAAGCTCTGGATGCTCATCCTCTAACCGCTGAAGTTCCCTGAAAAGCTCGTCAAATTTAACATCGGAGATCTCTGGGTCGTCGAGCACGTAGTAGCGGTGATTGTGATTCTCGATCTCGCGCCGAAGCTTTTCGATGCGCTGTTTCGGGTCCAGTTTCATCGTCTAAAGTAGGTCATCCAGCCGCCACTCGAGTAGTTTTTCCATCCCCGGTCTATCGGTAAGGTTAAAGTGAACTGGTGTAACGGATATCTTGCTCTTTGCGATCGCTGCAAAGTCCGATCCATCCTCATGGTGATAGGTCGGATCGTCCCCATAGATGCGGTACCTGGTGCGGGCCGTACCTTCTGTCTTGTCCGTCTCTAGTTTGTCGTGATAGATGCGCTTGCCAAGTTTCGTCACCTCCGCACCTTCAATCTCCCCGTCCACACATGCCGGACAGTTGATGTTCAGAAGGGTGCCTTCTGGCAGTCCCTGTGGCCCACGTTCCGCGATTAGCCTCGCCGTGAACTTTGACGCAACCTCGAAATCAAATTTGCTTCCAAAGCGAAAGTCAAGCTCTCGTTTTTCGGACTGTTGGGAGATCGAGATAGCCGGCACCCCAAGAACTATCCCCTCGAGAGCAGCGGCAACTGTCCCTGAGTACGTGACGTCATCACCGAGATTGGATCCGTGGTTTATCCCTGAGACGATCAGTTCAGGCTCAAATTCAAGAAGGCCAAGAGCGGCAAAACGTACACAATCGACCGGAGTGCCGTCTGTCGCGTATCCATGAGTGCCGTCACCAAATTCGATCTTCTCGACCCACAGCGGCTCGCGCGTGGTTATGCTGCGCGCCGAAGCGCTCCGATTTGAGTCCGGCGCGATTACGGCAAGCTCTACGTTGTCAAGTTCGAGCAGAGCCTTGCGTATCGAGTGGAGGCCTTGTGCCTGAATGCCATCGTCGTTTGTTATCAGGATTTTCATCGTCGCGCCAATATCAATTCTACGATCACATCGGCCGCAGGCGATACGTGTTGTATGGGCACTAAAAAACTATACGAGCTCGAGGAATACCATCTCTGTGGCATCGGATTTGCGTGGGCCGACCTTGAGAATGCGACAGTAGCCGCCATCGCGGTCCTTGTATCGTACCGCTATATCGTCAAACAGCTTATGAACGGCGAACTTGTCCTGCCTGAGGGCAGAGAGAGCTTGCCGACGAGCGTGAAGATCACCGCGCTTGCTTAACGTGATCAGCTTCTCCAACTCCGGCTTCACTGCCTTAGCTTTGGCTTCTGTCGTTTCAACTCGCTCGTGATCAATCACCTGCTTACAGAGATTCGATACCAGGGCGCGTCGATGCCCTGCTGAACGTGATAGCTTGTTTCTTTTCTTACGATGTCGCATTGTTAGTTCCTGGAGTCTATCCCTGCTTAAGACTCAGACCCCGCGCGGCCAATGTATCTTTAACCTCGTCGATCGACTTCTTACCAAAGTTAGGGATCGCACTCAGCTCACCTTCGCTTTTCTGAATCAGCTCACCGACACTTTTAATACCCGCTCGCTTGAGGCAGTTGTATGAGCGCACTCCGAGCTCCAACTCCTCGATCAGTATCTCGTCAACACCATCAACTCCCGGAGTAGGTATGCCAGCAGCCTCGGCACCGGTCGCAGCTGCAATCGCCTGCACCTGCTCCTCCCTCAACTCTTCGACTCTTTCTGAGTCTGTGAAGATCGCCAGGTTTTGGATCAGAATCTCAGCTGCTTCACGTAGCGCTGTCTGGGGCTCCACTGAGCCGTCTGTCTCAGTGTTGATCGTCAGCTTGTCGTAGTCGGTGCGTTGACCGACTCGTGCCGTCTCGACCTTGTACGAAACCCGACGAGCCGGCGAAAACATCGCGTCGATCGGAATTACACCGATCGGACGATCGCTCTGCTTGCTCACGTCAACCGGCATGTACCCACGACCCTTTCCGATCGTTATGTACATCTCCAGCTTGGTGCGCTTCTCCAAAGTTGCAATATGGGCCTTCTTGGGTTTGAGGATCTCCACACCAGCCGGCAGGTCGATATCTGCGGCCGTCACCTCTCCCGGTCCCGTCTTGACAAGCGCAACCTCGATCTCGTCATCCTCGGTATGGAGCTTACAAATCAAGTCTTTCAAGTTGAGGATAATGTCCGTAACGTCCTCTTTGACTCCTTTGACCGTTGAGAACTCGTGTGCTACTCCCTCGATTCTCACCGATGTAACAGCAGCACCGGTCAGCATCGAAAGCAACACCCGTCTTAAGGAGTTGCCGAATGTGTAGCCGAATCCCCTATCCAACGGCTCAATTGTAAACCTACCGGTGAACTCGTCAGACTCGTCTGACACCAGCTTGGGTATTTGGAAATCGGTCACTTTTTTGCCTCCAGTTTCGTTAAATTTTGGTTACTAGATATCTATTCACAAGCGTTCCTACAAAAACTACTTCGAGTACAGCTCGATTATCAGCTGCTCGCGAACAGGTGCTGATATCTCGCTACGCGCAGGCTCACGCAATACCTTTGCGGTTAGAGAGTCGTAGTCAGCCTGCAACCAAGCAGGAACGGTCGAGGTGAGATCGGTCGCACTTCGAACAATTGGTTCTGCCCCGGATGAGTCTTTAATCGCGATCACGTCTCCAGCTGTCAGCTGATAAGAGGGAATGTTGACTCTCCTGCCGTTCACACTGAAGTGACCGTGCCGGACCAGCTGCCGTGACTGTCTGCGGGAAGCCGCAAATCCGAGTCTGACTAAAACGTTGTCTAACCTGCACTCAAGCATTCTCAAAAGGTTCTCGCCGGTTATCCCTGCTTTACGAGAAGCCTTTTTATAGTAGTTGCGGAACTGCTTCTCTAATACCTGGTAGTAACGACGTGCTTTCTGCTTTTCTCGTAGCTGCAGCAGATACTCCGATTGCCTAATCCGGTCCCTGCCATGCTCTCCTGGCGGGTACGAGCGGCGCTCGACGCCGCACTTATCGGAAAAACAGCGCGCACCTTTAAGAAAGAGCTTCTGTCCTTCGCGCCTGCACTGCTTGCACTGTGGGTCTGTATCCCTTGCCATCTCAATCCTTCTTATCTATACCCTGCGACGCTTTTTCTGTCTAACGCCGTTGTGTGCGTGCGGCGATTTGTCCTTCACGCCAGTTATCTCAAGACCGGCAGCCTGTAGAGATCTAACAGCCGTCTCACGACCTGAACCAGGTCCTTTGACAAACACTTCGACTTTTTTCAGCCCTTGTTCAATACCCTTCCGTGCAGCGGCGTCTGCGGTTACTTGAGCTGCAAACGGGGTCGACTTTCGTGAGCCTTTGAACCCTGCGCTTCCGGCAGATTCCCAGGCGATCACCTTGCCCTCCCTATCGGTGAGCGTGATGATTGTGTTGTTGAACGATGTTTTTATATGAGCCTGACCGAAAGGAATGTTTTTACGCTCCTTGCGCCGTCTTCCTTTGGTTCTTTTTTTCTCTGCCATCATAGATTCCTGACGCGATTACCCTGCTGTGGGAGCTTTCTTTCGACCTGAGCCGGCCATCTTCTTTGGACCCTTGCTACTACGTGCGTTGGTTTTTGTCCTCTGACCGCGTGAGGGGAGGTTTCTCCTGTGCCTAAAGCCACGATAACTGCCTATCTCGTTTAGCCTCTGAATGTTCTGAGATCGCTCACTGCGCAGATCTCCCTCAACCTGAACTTCGCTGTCGATCGCCTCGCGCAGCTTCACTATTTCGTTGTCGGTTAGATCCTTGACATAGGTGTTTGGGTCGACATCGGTTTGCTCTAATAGCTTATTTGAAGTAGAACGACCTATGCCGTAGATATAGGTCAGGCCTATCTCAACGTGCTTGTTTAGTGGGATGTTTACCCCAGCGATGCGAGCCAAGAACTATCCCTGCCTCTGTTTGTGTCGAGGATTCTTACAGATTACAAACACCTTGCCGTGGCGCCGCACAACGCGGCACTTTTCACACATGGGTTTGACTGATGCTCTAACTTTCACTTGAAATCCCTTTATTTGAGAGGCGGGCGCAAGTTGCCCCTGAATCGGCAACTGGCCAGCTAAGCATGATACCAAGAAAACCCAATGATTTGGGTTTTCTATGCTGAGGGGGTAGCGAACGGCACTGTTCCAATTTACCTACGAGACCCGCCTCCATAACCCAATGATTTGGGTTTTCTACGCCCCAGGCGGTAGTAAACGGCACTCTTCGAATCTAGCTACGAGACCCATAGATTTCATCGGTGTTTGGCAGGGGTAAACGGTTAGGCCCTCACTCTTTCCCGTTCCAGGGAGTAAGAATCCGTGGGCCGTCCTCGGTGATGGCGATTGTGTGCTCGAAGTGCGCAGCCAGAGAACCATCCTCAGTGTAGATCGCCCAATTGTCGTTACCGACACGAACTGTCTGTGCTCCGGCATTTATCATCGGTTCCACAGCCAGTACATAACCCACTTCTAGCTCCGGACCCCTGTCTGGCATTCCGAAATTCGGCACCTGAGGATCCTCATGCAGGTCTTTGCCTATTCCGTGTCCTACCAGCGATCTAACAACCGAGAACTGCTCTTTCTTGACCCTCTTTTCAACTGCATGAGATACATCGCCTAGCCGATTCCCCGAGCGACACTGTTCGACTGCCTTGTAAAGGGAATCCAAGGTTGTGTCCATCAGCTGCTTTGCGATTACACCGACCTGTCCAACCGGAACCGTGATCGCCGCATCTGCCATCCACCCATCAAGCTGCACGCCTACATCGACTGAAATGATGTCACCACGGCTCAGTTCGTAGGGTCCCGGGATCCCATGTACAACCGCCGAGTTAGGTGAGGTACAGATGGAGCCAGGAAAGCCTCTGTAGCCCTTGAAGGCGGGCACACCGTCATGTGAACGGATGTAGTCGTCAGCTGCAGTGTCCAGGTCGATCGTTTTTACACCTGGCTTGCACCTTTTGCGAAGCATTTGAAGACAGTCCGCGACTATCTTGCCAGCCGCAGCCATCTTCTCGATCTCTTCTGGGGTTTTCTTGACTATCACTTTTTTTCTGCGATCGAGTCGGCCTGCCGGGAATATTGGCCTCAGACGGCTTCCTCGTAGCGAAGAGTCGCGATCAGAGCACGTATATGTGCATGCACCTCATCGGGCTCCAGCGAACCATCAACCTTCCTCAAGATCCCTTTATCCTCGTAGTACGAGATCACAGGCTGTGTCTTTTCCTTGTTCGTATCCAACCTGCGACACACCGTCTCCAGCTTGTCATCATCCCGTGTGACGAGACGACTACCGTCAAGATCGCAGCGATCCTCGTGCTTCGGCGGGTCCAGCTCGATATGGAAGGTGTGGCCGGCCTTGACACAGACACGTCTACCGGTAAGCCTGTTAATCACTTCTTTGTCCGGAACTTCGATATCTATAACCGCGGTAATAGTCCTGTCCAGTTCGTCCAACAAATCGTCCAGTGCCTCTGCCTGCTTGACTGTGCGAGGGAATCCGTCAAGAATAAATCCGTCCGTCGATTCCGGTGCGCTCAGCTTTTGTCTTATTAACTCGATAACCAGACCGTCTGGAACTAGGTCACCTCTGTCTAAGCACTTTTTGGCCTCGATGCCAACTTCGGAGTTGTTTTTTACCTCCTTGCGCAACATGTTGCCGGTAGCGAAGTTTGACAGGTCAAAATCTTGCTGCAAACGCTGGGCCTGAGTGCCCTTGCCCGCGCCGGGTGAGCCCATTAGTATCAGGTTCAGCTGAGACAGCTTACTACCCCCCTATGTGCTGTCTGGTAACCGTGTCACTTCAGGAAACCCTCGTAACTTCTCATCATTAACTGAGCCTCGAGTTGTTTCATGGTATCGAGCGCCACACCAACGACGATCAGCAGCGAGGTGCCACCGAAGAAGAAGTTCGCACTTGTCTGGTTGATCATCAGCGTCGGTAAAGCGGCTACAGCTGCCAGGTAAAGCGCACCAGGGAATGTGAGTCGTGCGATTATTCGATCCAGGTACTCGGCCGTCGGTCTTCCGGGTCTCACCCCGGGTATGAAGCCACCATACTTTTTCAAATTGTCGGCCTGGTCTACTGGATTGAAAGTTACAGCAGTGTAGAAGTATGTGAAGATGATTATGAAGAAAACCTCTCCAACAAGATACGCCCAGCCGTTAGGACTGAAAAAAGCTGAGAAATCCTGAGCCCAGGGCGTCTGTATCAGCTGTCCTACGGTCGGAGGAAATGCCATCAGTGACGCGGCAAAGATGACCGGGATCACGCCAGCCATATTCACCCGCAACGGTAGGTATGTAGACCCACCACTGGTCATCCTGCGCCCTATCACCCTTTTTGCGTACTGGACAGGTATTCGTCGTTGTCCCTCCTGTATGAAGACGATCGCCGCGATTACAGCGAGGGCAAGGAAAGGCATCCCAGCTACAAATATATCGTCGGGATTTGTCCACCAGGCTCTCAAACCGCCTGGTAGACCGGAGATGATGCTGGCGAAGATCATCAACGATATTCCGTTGCCGATCCCTCGCTGAGTTATCAGCTCCCCCATCCACATGAGTAGTGTCGTTCCAGCGGTAAGCGTCACAACCACTAGGAATACCTTCCCTATCGTCAGCTGTCCGATTACGCTCGTACCTGCCTGGTTTTGGAAGGTTTGGAATAGAAATACATAACCTACCGACTGTGCTCCAGCGAGCGCCACCGTCAGGTAACGCGTGTACTGAGTT
Organism: uncultured Thermoleophilia bacterium; assembly: GCA_963710065.1. GTDB lineage: Bacteria > Actinomycetota > Thermoleophilia > Solirubrobacterales > CAVPYU01 > CAVPYU01. Next base: position 115,841 of record CAVPYU010000001.1, read on the forward strand.
ATCTTCTGCTGACCAACTTCACCCTCTTTTTGGAGTTTTTCCAGTGACGGCACAACGACTGTCATTAACTGCAAGATGATCGATGCAGTGATGTAGGGCATTATTCCGAGTGCAAAAATCGCCATCCTTTGCAGGCCGCCACCAGAAAATAGGTTCAGGAAGCCGAGAATGTTCGAGCCGGTGAAGTTCGACTCGATCTCCTTGAGCGTATCTATGTCGATACCGGGAACAGGTACGTATGCCCCTAGCCTGTACAGAGCAAGCATTGCTGCAGTAAAGGCTATTTTGCGCCGTATTTCGGGAACAGTGAAGGCGCTTAGTAGTGTTGCAACCACTAGTTTTCTGCCTCTATCACTTCTGCAGTGCCACCAGCTGCCTCAATCTTCTCCTTGGCAGAAGCACTGAAAGCGTGCGCCTTGATCGTAAGCTTCTTTTTTAGCTCGCCGCGAGCCAGAATTTTTACAGGCACCGATTTTTTCTTCGCCAGCCCATTCTCACGTAAAAGTTCCGGCGTTACAACCTCACCCTCCTTGAATTGGTTCAATTCGCTTACATTCACGGGCTGTGTCGAAGTCCGAAACATCTCGAACGGCATTGACTTCTTCATATGTGGGCCCCGCAGCTTGCGCATTCGCATATGGATCGGCGTCTGACCTCCCTCGTAGCCCAACTTGCGCTTGCTGCCCGAGCGGGCACCTGCTCCCCTGTGCCCACGCCCGGACGTCTTCCCCATGCCAGAGCCCTCGCCTCTACCGACGCGTTTCTTCTTCCTCGATGACCCCTTGGCGGGTTCTAGGTTGTGTAGGCCTATCCGATCCGAGCTGCTCATTGGACTCTATGAAGCGATGTCCGCTTGGGTCGCAGTTTCTTCTGTTGTCGCTGTTGCTTCTTTGTTTGGCTCTTCCTGCGGCTTCTGATCATCAGCGGGGGGCTCAACCCCCAGAACCTCAGCAACAGTTTTCCCACGCAGTCGAGCTACCTCTCTCGGGCTGGACAGAGATTTCAATCCTTGTACCGTTGCTTTCACCAGATTGATCGGGTTTTGGGTTCCGAGTGATTTTGACAACACATCGCGTAGCCCTGCAAGCTCAAGGACCGCACGCACACCGCCACCCGCGATCACGCCCGTACCCGGGCTCGCAGGCTTTAGCAGCACCCTACCCGCGCCATATCTACCGACAATTTCATGTGTGATTGTCGACTTGTACATCGGCACCCTAAAAAGGTTTTCCTTGGCTCGATCGACACCTTTCTGAATTGCCATAGGCACTTCATTCGCCTTCCCGTAACCAACTCCGACAAGCGACTTCTCGTCGCCTACGGCAACCAGCGCTGTGAACGAGAACCTACGTCCGCCCTTTACAACCTTGGCAACACGGTTGATCTCGATTACCCGCTCTTGCAGGTCAAGTCCCTTTGGATTTATATCTTTTTTGCCGCTCATTTTCGTTGAGGTTACTAGAAAACTAGCCCTCCCTCGCGTGCACCATCCGCCGCAGCCTTTACTCGACCATGGTAGAGATATCCGCCACGATCGAACACACAGGTTTCGATGTTTTTCTTCTTTGCGCGCTCCGCCAGAGTCTTGCCCACTTTATCCGCCTGTTGCATCGGCGCCAATTTCCGCAGCTCCTTCTCGGTCCAAGTAGCAGCCACCAGCGTGTGACCCTTGTCGTCGTCCACGAGCTGTCCCGAGACGCCTCTGTTGGAGCGGAATATGGAAAGCCTTGGCCGAGTCGCTGATCCGCTGACCTTCGACCGTACTCTCCGGCGTCGTTTTTCACGTGCTTTTGTCTTCTTGCTCATTGCCATCTCGGTCACCGCGCGCCATTTGGTCTCTATGCGCGCTTACCTTCCTTTCGAACAACATGCTCACCCTGATAGCGAATCCCCTTGCCCTTATACGGCTCTGGAGGCCGTGTCTTGCGCACCTCTGCCGCTACCTGTCCCACGAGCTGTTTATCTATCCCTCGTACGACTACTTCAGTCTGTGACGGTAGCTCAAACTCGATATCTTCTGGAGCTGAGATCAAAACCGGGTGTGACAGACCGACAGACAGTTCAAGCTGCTTACCCTTCAGTTTGGCACGATAACCGACACCCTGGATCTCAAGCCGTTTCTCGTAGCCATCGCGTACTCCCTCAATCATGTTGGAGATAATTGATCGAGTTAGACCGTGAAGCGCCTTGTGCTCGCCCCGATCACTGGGCCGTTCAACAATCACCTCATCGTCTGCTTTCTTGACGCTCATCTCAGGTGAGACCTGCCGAGCAAGCTCACCCTTTACACCCTTGACGCTTACCAGCGAGCTCTTTATCGAAACATCCACCCCGTCAGGTATCTCAATCGGTTTGTTGCCAATGCGACTCATAAGACTAAATCGACCACCCAGTTACCAAACGTATGCCATAAGTTCGCCACCGATTCCTCGCTTGCGGGCCTGGTGGCCTGACATCACGCCTTGCGAAGTCGACAGCACGGTTGTACCCATACCGCCTCGTACTCTCGGAATCTCTGCACAGGTCACGTAACTTCGCCTTCCAGGAGTCGATATCCGCTTCAAACCCATGATCACAGAGCGTCCCTCATCGACGTACTTCAAGTCGATTCGGATGGCCTTGCCGACTCGTCGATCTTCGACTTCGAAGCCTTCGATATAGCCCTCATCTTTGAGAAGACCCGCCACCTCCACCTTCAAGTTTGATGCCGGAATCTCGACCTGCTCATATCCCGCTGCTAGAGCGTTTCGTATTCGTGTTAGAAAGTCAGCGACAGGGTCATTCATCGGTAGTCTCCACTCACCAGCTTGATTTGGTCATTCCAGGGATCATGCCCTCATGTGCCAGTTCGCGTAGGCAGATTCTGCATAGTCCAAATTTTTTATAGTACGCCCTCGACCGTCCGCATCGCCTGCAGCGATTGTAGGCCCGCGTCTTGTACTTAGGTGTTCTTGACTGTTTTACCTTCAGTGATTCTTTAGCCATCAATGTCCAATGTTAGGTAGTTATTCAAATTAATGTTCCTCGCCCTGCTCGTTCTGCTGCAAATCATCGTCTTCAGTCTCCTCGCCGACAGGCTCCTCAGCCTCCGCTCCACTATCTTGTTTTACTACCTCGACTGAAGCTTTTTCGCTCTCCGGATCATCTGAAGGTTCTGCACTGGCCTCCTCAGGCTCAACCTCTGGCTTATTTTGACCGTCTTTTTCCGGCCGGCTCTGCTGTTCCTCGATACGACGAAACGGGAACCCAAAAGCATCTAGTAGCTGGCGAGCCTCGTCATCTGTGGCCGCAGTTGTCGCGATCGTCACGTCAAGGCCCCGAACCTCGTCTATCGAATCGTAATCTATCTCAGGAAAAACTATCTGTTCTTTTATCCCAAATGAGAAGTTGCCCCTCCCGTCAAACGAGCGTGGGTTTAGTCCCCGAAAGTCACGAACTCTCGGAATTGCGATCGTAGTTATTCGATCAAAAAGCTCATACATGCGCTCGCGCCTCACGGTCACGGCTACGCCGACGGGCATACCTTCCCTTACCTTGAATCCTGCGACCGATGTTTTGGCGTGCCTGACCGATGGATGCTGTCCCGCAATCTTAGATAGCTGCTCTACTGCGGCATCCAACATTTTAGTGTTCTGCTTAGCGTCGCCAACCCCCATGTTGAGCACTATCTTCTCAAGTTTAGGAACTTGCTCAATGCTCCCGTAGCCCATGTCTTCCTTCAACTTGGGACGAATCTCGGAGAAGTATTTTTCCTTTAAACGTGACATCAGTCCAGTACCTCGTTAGAGCGACGGGTCACGCGCATCCGCTTGCCGTCTTTACGTTCTATACCAATCCGTGACGGAAGGCCCGATTTTGGTTCGATCAGCATCACGTTGCTTACATGGATGGGGCCCTCTTTCTCGATCACTCCACCGACCTTGCCACCCTTTTGCGCATCCTTTACTGAGCGGGGACGCTGGTGACGTTTAACCATGTTCAATTGCTCAACATAGAGTCGTTTCTTTTTTGGCTCAACACGGATCACCTTACCGGTCTTACCCTCATCCTTGCCGGTGATCACTTTGACCATGTCACCTTGTTTGATCCTTAGATTTCGTGCCATCAGCGATCACCAACTACCCAAAGTTTCGTTACAACCACGTCTAAAGCACCTCCGGTGCGAGCGAGATGATCCTCATGAAGTTGCGTTCTCTCAACTCTCTACCGACCGGGCCGAATATTCTTGTTCCTCGAGGGTTCATTGTCTTATCGATCAATACGGCAGCGTTCTCATCAAACGAGATGTATGTTCCGTCATCTCTTCCTATCTCCTTGGTCGTGCGAACAACTACAGCCTCAACGACCTCTCCCCGCTTCACAGTCCCGCGAGGTGAGGCTACCTTGATGCTCCCCACGATCACGTCTCCCACGCTCGCACAACGGCGTCTCGACCCACCGAGCACTCTAATGCAGAGTAGCTCTCTGGCTCCCGTGTTATCGACAACTTTTAGCCTTGTCTCTGCCTGGACCACTGAAAAACCCCTCTACCGAGCCCTCTTGATTATCTCGTCCAGCCGCCAGCGCTTAGTACGAGACATCGGACGACACTCAATCACGTTGACAGTATCTCCCTCTTTGGCCTCGTTGCGCTCATCGTGAACATGAATTTTCCTGGTACGTCGTAAAATTTTCTTATAAGTGGGGTGCGGCTTTCGCGATTCGATTAGAACCGTAATCGTCTTGTCCGCTTTTCCAGAGACAACGACACCCTTGCGCTTCTTGATCAGGTTACGCGGTTTAGCCGTTGCAGCAGCCACCAAAGGTGCGGCAGCTTGTTCACTCTTCTTCTTGCGCTTCTCTTTATATCGCAACCTCGTACGTTTGCGAGCCTCTGCCTTCTCCGCCTTGATCTTGGTGCGTCTATTTATCCGCTCTTCAGCTGACATCGGCGGATTGGCTGACTTACGCTGCGTGGATCGCTCCAGCTTGCGAATCTTTCTGGGACTAAGTTTTTCCTCTTCGTCTTCCTCTGCCTGTTCGGTTTTCGGTTCCTCAGGCTTTTTCTCTTCAGCTTTCGGCTCCTCAGGCTTTGCCTCTTCAGCTTTCGGTTCCTCAGGCTTTTTCTCTTCAGCTTTCGGTTCTGCAGCGTCGTTCATCTCTGTCTCGTTCTTGCCAGCGTCGGTTATCTCTTCCTGCTCGACTTCTTTACTTTCTTTTTTCTCTTTATCGTTAACCATCTATTCCCCCGTCGGCACGTTTGCCTTAATCTCTATGCTCCGTTGCCGGGCTACAGTCAGCGCCCTGGCCAACTCTTTTTTCACATGTCCTACTTTTGCAGTATTTTCCAACTCACCCGTCGCATGCTGAAATTTTAAGTTGAACAGCTCCTCACGAGTCTTTCGCACGTGTTCCGCAAGCTGATCGTTGCGCATCGTCTGAATATCCGACGCTTTCATCAGCGCTCCACCCTAGCGGCCATCTTTGTCTTTATCGGCAGCTTATGACCAGCAAGCCTTAGAGCTTCCTTTGCCAAGGGTTCCGACACTCCAGCGATCTCAAACATGACCCGCCCTGGCTTTACGACTGCTACCCACTCCTCTGGATTGCCCTTCCCCGAGCCCATCCTGGTTTCCGCTGGTTTTTTTGTAACAGGCTTGTCTGGAAAAACATTTACCCACACCTTGCCACCGCGCTTGATTTTGCGCGTCATCGCGATTCGAGCAGCCTCGATCTGACGGTTTGTAACCCAGCCAGGTTCCATGCTTTTGAGGCCGTACTCGCCGAAGGAGACCTCGGTACCGCCCTTGGATACACCACGCATGCGACCGCGATGCTGTTTGCGATATTTGACGCGCTTAGGCATGAGCATTACTGCTCAATCTCCTCTTTATCGGCCTCGTCCTCGTCCTTCTTCTCAGCGACAGCTTCTTTCTCGTCCTTCTTCTCCTCGTCCTTCTTCTCAGCGACAGCTTCTTGCTTGTCCTTCTTCTCAGCGACAGCTTCTTTCTCGTCCTTCTTCTCCTCGTCCTTCTTCTCGCCGTGCTTCTCACCGCCGGTCAATTTCTTACCGCCCTTTTCCCCGGGCGCTTTCCTTTTCTCATCTCTCTTTTTCTTGACCTGACTTGCACTGCTGTCAGTTGGCTCGTCCGTGAAGCCCTCCGGCATAACTTCGCCCTTGTTTATCCAGCACTTGACTCCTATCCTGCCAGCGGTGGTCTTTGCCTCAGCGAACCCGTAGTCGATTTCGGCTCTCATCGTATGCAGCGGCACGCTACCGTCGGAGTAACTCTGTCTACGCGCCATCTCAGCTCCACCCAACCTACCTGACACCTGAATGCGTACACCTTTAGCGCCAGAGCGAATAGCGGAGGTAAGAGCACGTTTCATCGCCCTACGGTAAGCAACACGACCTTGAAGTTGTTCTGCGATCGACTGTGCAACAAGTTTCGCGTCTAGTTCGGGCCGCTTGACCTCCAAAATATTTACCTTCACCTGCTTGCCGGTCAAATCATGTAACTCTTTCCGTAATGCATCCACTTCCGAGCCCGATTTGCCGATGACAATTCCCGGTCTCGCTGTGTTTATGTCCACTGTGACGTCGCTTGTACTTTTCCGAATAGTTATGTCAGATAGCCCTGCGTGTGCCAGTTTCTCGTTTATATGCTCGCGTATCTTGATGTCCTCGTTTAACTTATCGGCGAAATCGCGCTCGGCGAACCAAACTGACTTCCAGTCCATTATGTAGCCGACACGCAGACTTGTTGGATGTACCTTTTGTCCCATAATCAAATCCCCCGGTTAGTCGGCCTCTCTACCGCTCGATGCAGCTTCTGAGTCAAATGTGGTCAGTGATAGCGTTAGATGGCTGGTGCGTTTGTGAATCGGAGTCGCTCTTCCCATGGCACGAGGTCGGAATCGCTTCAACGTCGGTCCCTCGTCAACCATTAGCTCGTTTATGGCAAGATCCTCCTCGTCCAACTCAAGGTTGTTCTCTGCGTTGGCCACTGCCGAGTCGAGCAAGCTTGCGAGCTGCTTTGCCACTCCCCGTGTTGAGAGTAGAAGCGTTGCACGTGCCTGGTCAACGGTCTTGCCCCTGATCTGATCGGCAACCACCCTCGCTTTTCGGGGTGATGTTCGAACGTACCTTGCTTTTGCGGTTATAACCGGGCGCTCAAGCTCGTCTACACCAACGGATCGCTTGGCAGTAGATGTGGCCTCCTGGCTTTTGCCCTTTTTCTTCGCCATCGGAGCCTTGTCAGCCGCAGGCTTTTTCTCACTCTTCTCGGGCTTCGCGGTCGCTTTTTTTACAGCTTTGCTTCCCTCACGTTTCGCCTTGCCTTCAGATTCCTTCTTGCCTTTCTTTTCGCCAGACTTGGGTCGTGTCGACTTGGCTTTAGCCTTACCCGACAACTTCTTGTCGGTTGATTTCTTCTCGGATGGAGTTTTCTTCTTCGCCCGATCCTCACCGGTAGGCGCGCCGCTCGCTTTTTCCTTGCCCATCTCTTCTTTTCTATCTTTTTCCGCCATCATGTTGCTTCCTTAGACCTTGCTCCCTCGCCGGATCCTGAGTGTGCACGGAAGGTGCGGGTAGGTGCAAACTCGCCAAGACTGTGTCCGACCATCCCCTCGGTGATGAAGACCGGTACATGTTTACGCCCGTCGTGAACAGCGATAGTGTGACCCACCATCTCTGGAAATATGGTCGACTGTCGTGACCACGTCTTGACCACATGCTTCTCCCCGGATTCGTTCAATACCTCGATCTTACGTAGTAACTTCTCGTCGGCCCAGGGGCCTTTTTTTGTCGATCTGCCCATGTCTAGTTCTTGCCCCTCCTGCGACCACGGACAATGAGCTTGTCCGAGTCCTTTCCCTTTTTCCGTGTTCTGTAGCCGAGTGTCGGCTTGCCCCACGGTGTAACCGGGTGCCTACCCGATGTTGTAGACCCTTCTCCGCCTCCGTGCGGGTGATCCACGGGGTTCATCGCCGTGCCACGAGTTTGTGGACGCTTGCCCTTCCAACGTGCACGACCAGCCTTACCGAGCTTGATGTTCTGATGCTCGCTGTTACCCACGGCACCGATGGTTGCTCTACAGTTGACATGCGTTAACCGAACCTCACCTGACGGCATCCGTAACGTAGCCATATCCTTTTCCTTGGCAGTAAGTTGAATTGCCATACCGGCTGAACGTCCCAACTGTCCTCCAAGACCGGGGCTCAGCTCCACGTTATGGACGACGGATCCCGTCGGCATGTCCTTCAACGCCAGGCAGTTTCCAATCTGAATCTCTGCTTTTGGGCCAGACTCAACCTTTGTCCCAACTTCCAGTTTTTCGGGAGCAAGAATGTACCTCTTCTCTCCATCTGCGTAATGCAAAAGAGCGATGTGGGCCGAGCGATTTGGATCGTACTCGATCGCCGCAACGGTGGCGGGCACCCCATCCTTGTCGCGACGGAAATCTATTTTTCGTAGGCGGCGTTTATGGCCACCGCCCTTATGACGGCTCGTGATCCGGCCATAGGAGTTACGTCCGCCAGTCGAGGGCTTGCCGCTGGTCAGCTTCTTCTCGGGCTTCGATCGTGTTAGCTCGGGGGAGTCCACCAAGATGGAAAATCGTCGTCCCGGAGATGTCGGTTTAAATTTCTTTGTCGCCATTGAGTATCTACCTATTCCTTGCTTCGGTCACCTTGCGTGCGTGGTCTCAAACAACTCGATCGTGTCTCCTGGAGCCAGCTCCACAATCGCTTTTTTCCAGCTTCGTGTTTTACCCGAGGTCAGTCCGCGCCTCTTCGGCTTTGAGCGCACCTTTATTGTTCTCACTCCCACTACCTTCACGTCAAAGATTTCCTCTATCGCGTCTCTAATATGAACCTTGTTTGCCCTTGCATGCACTCTAAAGCTGTACTTGTTTGTCGCCATAAGCGCATAGCTTTTCTCGCTAACTACCGGCGCGATTATTACCTGTCTGGCGTCCACGCTCATTCACCCTCTCCGGTAGAGCCTTGTCTATCGTCGTGAGCGACAGCACGTGAGGCCAAAAGGTCCAAAGCGGCCGGCGTAACAACCAAGGAAGCAGCGCGGATTATTTCGGTAACCGTCGCGTCCACCGACGATTGGACATCCACCTGAGCGAGATTCCTAAAAGATTTTGCACAGGCCTCCTCGTCGTCAGCTAAAAGAACGAGGGTCGGTGCATCTGCACCCCACTTTGATAGAAGCTCGTCTGCCTTGCTCGTCTTTGGCTCATCAAAGGATTCTGGGTCGACAACAGCGATACTCTTCCTGGCAGCGTGTAACGAAAGCGCAGCCCGGAGAGCTTTCTTTCTGGCCTTTCGGTTGACTTTCATCGTGTAATGACGTGGCGACGGACCGAAGGTCGTTCCTCCACCGGTCCAGATCGGCGATCTGATCGAGCCCGCTCTCGCGCGACCCGTTCCCTTCTGACGCCAGGGTTTGATGCCTCCGCCTCTCACCATAGCCCTCGTTTTTGTCGAGGCAGTGCCCGCGCGAAGTGCAGCCATCTCCGCCTTTACGGTCTCGTGCACGAGTGGACCGTTGAACTTCTCGCTGAAAATCTGCGGCGGTAGTGCAACGTTGCCGCTTGCTCCAAGTCTTTCAGCCTTATTCTCAGCCACTTCGCACCTCCACGAAGCCACCGACAGGACCCGGGATCGAGCCTTTTATTAGCAGCAGGTTCCTTTCGCTGTCTATGTCTACCACCTCGAGACCAGCCTGTGTCACGCGCTTATTTCCCATGTGACCGGGCATCTTCATTCCTTTAATCACCTTTGCTGGTGTGGCACTTGCCCCGATAGATCCAGGTGCCCGCCCATGACGCGATCCGTGCGAGACGGGACCACGATGCGCACCGTGCCGTTTGATGTTGCCCTGGAATCCTTTTCCTTTCGAACGAGCCGTTACTCTAATGCGCTGGCCCTTCTCGAACGACTCAACAGTTACCTGGTCACCTATCTTGAGCTCCTGCTGTCCTCTGAACTCAGCCAGTGTGCGACTTGGATCAGCTCCTGCCTTTTTCAAGTGACCCAGCTCAGCCTTCGTTAAACGCGAACTCTTGACCTCTCCAAAGGCGAGCTGGACTGCATCGTAACCGTCCTTCTCGTGCGTGCGCACAGCCGTGACCGTACAGGGACCAGCCTCAACCGCAGTCACCGGAATGACGTTCCCTTGTTCGGAGAAAAGTTGAGTCATGCCGAGCTTTGTCCCTACTATCCCAGCCACTTCTAAATCCACCTTAAAGCCGTATCTCTATGTCAACGCCGGCAGGCAGTTGGTCAAGCCGTTGCAGCGAGTCAACCGTGCGCGGTGTCGGCTGTTCTATATCGATCAGCCGCTTGTGGGTACGTATTTCAAAATGTTCACGCGAGTCCTTGTCCTTGAACGGACTTCTGATAACGCAGTAGATATTCTTCTCTGTGGGCAGAGGCACAGGCCCGGTGACGGATGCGCCTGTACGTTCTGCTGTTTCCACGATCTCCACAGCCGCACGATCGATCGCTTCATGGTCGAATGCCTTCAGCCTGATACGAATTTTGTTTTGAGTCAGTGTAACCATTTCCTTCTGCTTTTCCTGCCAAAAAAACTCTCTTTCAGGCAGCCCTTCTTTTTTTACTCCTTTTCGCGCTTAAGGCGGCGGCCTGTTGGCCCCGCCCTAAGTCTCGTATCTTCCTTTTTATGTTTTAAAAATCTACGGAGGTTTTGTCAACACCGTAAAGCTGGCAACTACTCGATGATCTTTGTAACGACTCCTGAACCTACTGTTCGGCCGCCCTCGCGGATCGCGAACCTGACACCCTGGTCCAAGGCTATCGGCTGGATCAACTCCACCTCCACCTGTGTGTTGTCGCCCGGCATCACCATCTCCGTGCCTTCCTGCAACTTGACGTTGCCGGTCACATCTGTAGTTCGGAAGTAGAACTGTGGCCGGTATCCGTTGAAAAATGGTGTATGGCGGCCACCTTCATCCTTCTTGAGGCAGTAGACCTCTGCGTCGAACTTAGTGTGCGGTGTTATCGACCCGGGCTTTGCAAGAACCTGTCCACGCTCAATATCTTCACGCTTTACTCCACGTAGTAGACATCCTACGTTGTCACCCGCAAGGCCCTCATCAAGCAGTTTACGGAACATCTCAACGCCGGTGACAACAGTCTTCTCGACCTCAGGCTTGATACCCACGATCTCGACCTCTTCACCAACGATGACCTTGCCCTGCTCAATACGGCCCGTCGCCACTGTACCGCGTCCGGAGATCGAGAACACGTCCTCCACGGGCATCAGGAACGGTTTATCGAGTTCACGCTCCGGCTCCGGAATGTAAGAGTCGAGAGCGTCCGCCAATTCGAGAATTTTCTTTTTCTCCTCCTCGTCACCCTCAAGAGCCTTGAGAGCCGAGCCCGCTATGAACGGAATATCGTCTCCCGGGAACTCATACTCGCTCAGAAGCTCCCTGACCTCGACCTCTACAAGCTCGAGTAGCTCGGGATCGTCTACCTGATCGGTCTTGTTCAGAAAAACAACTATGTACGGCACGCCGACCTGCCTGGACAGCAAAATGTGCTCGCGAGTCTGCGGCATTGCGCCATCCGCTGCTGAGACGACTAGGATCGAGCCATCCATCTGAGCAGCACCGGTGATCATGTTCTTCACATAGTCTGCGTGACCGGGACAGTCAACGTGAGCATAGTGTCGATTATCGGTCTCGTACTCTACGTGAGAAGTAGCGATTGTGATGCCACGTTCCTTCTCCTCGGGAGCATTGTCGATATCGTCGAAGCTCTTCACCTCGGTCGCGGAGTTCTTCTCGTTCAGCACACTCGTGATCGCCGCAGTCAACGTTGTCTTGCCGTGGTCAACATGGCCTATCGTGCCAACGTTTACGTGCGGTTTATCTCTTTCGAACTTCTGTTTCGACAACTTCTATGCTCCTTTCAGTACCTGCACCCGCCAACCAAGGCGCGAACCATGAGAATATACAGTGTTTTTGGTCCGTTTGGTGCCATTCACCCCACAAAAATTATGACTTCGCTCCGACAGGCACACCGGCACGATGCTCGATGATATCGTCCGAGACGCTCTTTGGCACCTCGCTGTACCGCTCGAACTGCATCGTGTAAGTCGCTCTACCTTGCGTCTTTGAACGCAGATCTGTCGAGTATCCGAACATCTCGTTTAGCGGAACTTTCGCGCTTATCACCTTCGCGTTGCCGCGATCATCCATATCCTCGACATGTCCACGGCGTGAATTTAAATCTCCTATCACATCGCCCATGTACTGCTCCGGAGTCACGACCTCGACTGCCATGACTGGCTCTAACAGACACGGCTTGCACCGCTTGACGGCAGCTTTAAGTGCCATCGAACCGGCAACCTTGAAGGCCGCTTCTGAAGAGTCGACGTCGTGGTGGGAACCGTCAACCAGCGTAACCCGGACATCGACGACCGGATATCCCGCCACCACACCGTTTTCAAGTGCCTCTTTAATCCCCTTCTTAACCGACGGAATGTACTCGATCGGGATGGCGCCACCTTTGATCTTGTTCTCCATATCGAAGCCAACTCCAGCCGCAGGCTCCAAGTCGATGTAGACATGCCCGTACTGCCCCCGTCCACCGGTCTGCCGCACAAACTTCCCTTCGACTTTCTGGACAGCATCCTGAATAGTCTCTCGATACGCAACCTCCGGTTTTCCGACATTGGCATCAACCTTGAACTCCCTAAGTAGCCTCTCGACGAGCACCTCGAGGTGCAACTCGCCCATCCCTGAAATGAGAGTCTGACCCGTCTCTTCGTCGGAGCGTATTTGGAACGTTGGATCCTCCTCCGCAAGTCTGTGTAAGCTGGTCCCGAGTTTTTCCTGGTCTACTTTCGTCTTGGGTTCGATTGAGATAGAAATGACTGGCTCGGGAAATGTCATCTGCTCCAGCACTATCGGGCTGTCCTTTGCGCAGAGCGTGTCACCCGTTGTCGTCTTTTTCAACCCAACTCCTGCAACGATATGGCCGGCTCTGATCTCATCCCGTTCTTCACGGCTGTTTGCATGCATCTCAAGAATTCGACCAACCCGTTCGGTGTTGCCCGTCGACGAGTTCAAAACTTGGTCGCCTGCCTCAAGCATGCCCGAGTAGACGCGGAAATAAGTCAGCTTGCCGACGTAAGGATCGGTCATGACTTTGAAGGCGAGTGCGGAGAAAGGCGCCTTGGAGTCGCAGAGCCGCTCAGCCTCAACCTCCCTACCCTGCTTGTCCCTTTCGATCCCGACTACAGCGGGCACATCGAGCGGCGATGGAAGAAGGTCGATCACCGCATTTAGCAGAGGCTGAACTCCCTTGTTTTTGAAACTCGAACCACAGACTACTGGTGTAACGTGTATGTCAAGCGTCGATTGGCGCAGTGCCTTTTTTATCCGGTCAGGTGATATCTCCTGATCGTGAAGGTATTTGTCGAGTAGTTCGTCGTCATATTCGGCACAAGCCTCTATCAACTCAGTGCGACGTTGGTGTGCAATCTCTGCCAGATCGTCGGGGATCTCCTTTTCCTCCCAGTTACTACCCAACTCATCGCTCCATACAAGAGCCTTGTTTTCGATCAGATCAACAACTCCCTGAAGGTTCTCTTCACTGCCGATTGGAATCTGTATAGGTATCGGGTGAGCACCAAGACGTTCGACCATCGACTGCACGCACATATCGAAGTCGGCACCGACTCGATCCATTTTGTTCATATAGGCGATACGGGGAACTTTGTATTTGTCCGCCTGCCTCCACACCGTCTCAGACTGTGGCTCAACTCCTGCAACTGCATCGAAGACCGCGATCGCACCATCCAGGACTCTCAGGCTCCTCTCGACCTCGACTGTGAAGTCCACATGGCCAGGTGTGTCGATTATGTTGATCATGTGATCGTTCCATTCGCACGCGGTGGCAGCAGAGGTGATCGTTATGCCACGCTCCTGTTCCTGCTCCATCCAATCCATCACTGCAGCGCCCTCATGTACCTCGCCCATCTTGTAGGTGCGACCCGTGTAGTAGAGGATCCGTTCAGTCGTCGTCGTCTTCCCAGCGTCGATGTGGGCCATAATGCCGATGTTACGAACTTTTTCTAACGGAAATTCTTCAGCCATTTTCTCAATACCTTGTAAACGATTTTGCCTCAGTTTTGGGCATAAAAAAAGCCCTCTCGGGCACATGCAAGACCTCTTGCGCCCTCCGATTACTTCGTGTATGTGCCCCAATCTTTCATAGGTAAGCCGCACACAGCGGCTCAATCAGTGATGGTAGCAGAGCTCACAATCGTCAAATGGACGCCAACAACGGCTTATTACCAGCGATAGTGTGCGAACGCTTTGTTCGCTTGAGCCATGCGAAACATGTCTTCTTTTTTCTTGAACGCCCCGCCCTGATGCTCAAACGCATCCAATATCTCACCTGCTAGCCGGTCGGACATCGAATGCTCTCGACGCTGGCGTGCAAACTGCACAAGCCAACGTACGGCCAGTGTTCGGCCACGGCGTGGAGCCACCTCGATCGGAACCTGGTAGGTTGCGCCTCCAACCCGACGTGAGCGAACTTCCAGCCGCGGCGTAAGCTCTTCTACCGACTTCTTCAGGACCTTCATCGGCTCTTTTCCCGAGCGCTCACCGATTACGTCAAGTGCACGGTAGGTAATCTGCTCCGCAACCGATTTCTTTCCGTCTCTTAGCACCCGGTTTATCAGTTGCTGGACCAGCATACTGTCGTAGGTGCTGTCATTCTCGATGGAGCGCTTAACTGCTCTGGTCCGTCGTGCCAACTTCTACACCCTCACGCTTTAACGCCGTATACCGAGCGAGCCTGCTTGCGATCTATAACACCTGCTGTGTCGAGCGTTCCGCGCACGACTTTGTAACGTACACCAGGCAGATCCTTAACCCGTCCCCCTCTAATAAGAACTACAGAGTGCTCCTGGAGGTTGTGACCCTCACCTGGAATGTACGCAGTCACTTCCATGCCGTTGGTCAGACGGACACGCGCAATCTTGCGCAGTGCTGAGTTCGGCTTCTTTGGGGTTGTCGTGGCGACTCGTGTACAGACACCTCTCCTCTGAGGTGCTGAAACAATTTGCTTTCCTGCTGTACCCGACTTCAATCCAGGGGTCGTCATCTTCTTCTTCGGCCGGACCCGACCCTTGCGAACTAGTTGATTAATAGTAGGCATGACTAAGCGATGCTAGCAGCGCGTTTATCGGACGAGATTCGCCCGGCTGTCATGAAGCACCGCCATCTGAAACCTCACCTATCGACTCGCTCAGACTTTCACCCGACTCGCCCCTCCCGTTGGTATCGGTAAGACCGAGCTCGGCAGCAAGCTCGTCCTGGTCGATCATGTCAATATCTTCAGCTGATGGTCTGGGGATATCCTCGGCTGGCTCGATTTCGATCGTGCGATAGTGACGTAGACCGGTCGCTGCTGGAATCAACTTACCGATGATTACATTCTCCTTGAGTCCGGCGAGACTATCGGTCTTTCCCTCCAGCGCAGCGTCGGTGAGAACCTTGGTCGTCTCCTGGAACGAAGCCGCCGAGAGGAACGAGTCCGTCGCAAGTGATGCTTTGGTTATTCCAAGAATGACCTCAGTAGAGGAGGCTTGCTTGCCTCCAGCTTCCTTTACTTCCTTGTTACGCAACTTCAACTCATGCCGATCGACAAGCTGCCCTGGGAGATACTCGGTATCGCCCCGCTGTTCGATCTTAACCTTCTTCAACATCTGCCGGATGATGACCTCAACGTGTTTGTCGTTTATATCCACACCCTGGGATTTGTATACCTTCTGTACCTCCTTGATCAGGTACTTCTCCGTCGGTGTGCGACCAACGATCTCGGTCATCTCACCTGGATGCAAAGCGCCATCCTGCAGCTGCTGGCCCGCCTCTACTGTCTGGCCGTTCTCAACGAGTAACAGCGTGCGAAGTGGGAACGTGTAACTCTTTTCTTTACCCTTGTCGCTCGTGATCATTACTTTCTTAGTCTTCTCTGATTCTTCAATCGAGATTTTGCCTGCAAATGCGGCTATTTTCGCCACACCTTTTGGCTTACGAGCTTCGAAGAGCTCCACAACACGCGGCAGGCCGTGGGTGATGTCAGCGCCGGCTACACCACCTGTATGGAAGGTACGCATCGTCAGCTGGGTACCGGGCTCGCCGATCGATTGCGCCGCGATAATTCCGACGGCATCACCCATTTCGCACACATCGCTGGTTGCAAGCGACATCCCGTAACAGCGTTGACAGATACCTGACTCCGCCTGACATTTAAGTGCTGAACGGACCGGTACCACAACACCCTTGCCGGTATCCAATCCCTCAATCAGCTCAGTCATCTTCTTTTTGGTGATCATCCCGTTTTTGGGCAGAATCGAACGGTCGCGCTTGGTCATGACCTTCTTGGCAACTGTCCGCCCAAGTAGGTTCTGGTTCGGCTCACCGCTCAGGTAGAGCGGTAGCTCAATAAACTCGCGGGTTTTACAGTCCTCTTCGCGAATGATCACATCCTGGGTCACATCGACCAGACGTCGAGTCAGATAGCCTGAGTCCGCTGTGCGTAACGCTGTGTCTGCGAGTCCTTTGCGGGCGCCGTGAGTAGAGACGAAATACTCAAGCACCGAGAGCCCCTCCATGAAGTTCGATTTAATCGGCCGCTCGATTATCTCACCTTTTGGATTTGCCATAAGGCCCCGCATGCCGGCGAGTTGACGAATCTGCTTCGACGATCCCCGTGCGCCTGAGTTGGCCATCATGAATATGGAATTCAACTCATCCAGGTTCTTTTCCATGGCCTCGCCAACTTCGTCCGTGGCGTCACCCCATTTGTCAACGACTCTATCGTGCCTTTCCTCTTGGGTAATCAAGCCCATGTCATACTGGCCATGTATCTCCTTTACTTCGTCCTCGTATCTATCGAGAATCTCGGTCTTGTTTGGTGGAATCACGACGTCGTTCTTTGAGACGGTTATTCCCGCCACGGTGGCAAAGTGAAAACCGACCTCCTTGTAAGCATCAAGTATCTCTGCAACCACTGGAGCACCATATTTATCTACGTTATCCGTGATCATCGCATTTACATCACGCTTGCTGAGAGTCCAATTGACGAACCTATAATCCTCGAGGTTGAACTTCTCACCCAACACGTCAGTTAGTGCTCGCTCGATCGCGTCATTAAAGAGGATTCGACCGATCGTGGTAAGTACGTGATCTCCTATCTTTCTCCTATACATCACCAGATCGTGCAGCTTCACTGCGTGAGTCTCGTATGCGAATTCAGCCTCCTGGGCAGTCCGTACGATGTGTGGCCGGGGTTTGATCTTGTCCGGATCCATCTCAAGAAGCTCTTGATCTGTTGGACCGTAAGTGAGGTAATAGATGCCGAGTACCATGTCCTGTGTCGGTGATGCAAGCGGGAATCCATTTGCCGGTGAAAGTATGTTGTTCGTGGAGAGCATCAATAGGCGTGCCTCCGCCTGAGCCTCGGCCGAGAGAGGAACGTGCACGGCCATCTGGTCACCGTCGAAGTCGGCGTTGAACGCATGGCATACCAACGGATGGATCTGGATCGCCTTGCCCTCCACTAGAAGGGGCTCAAATGCCTGGATGCCAAGTCTGTGTAGAGTGGGTGCACGATTCAAGAGCACAGGGTGTTCCTTGATCACCTCGTCCAACACGTCCCATACCTCTGGAAATTGTGAGTCGACCATCTTCTTGGCGGCTTTGATGTTCTGAACTGACTTACGCTCGACTAGACGCGCCATAATGAACGGCTTAAACAACTCCAACGCCATAGCTTTTGGCAAACCACACTGATTGAGCCTCAAGTGTGGACCTGCCACTATCACGGAACGCCCGGAGTAGTCCACGCGCTTACCAAGAAGGTTCTGTCGAAAACGGCCCTGTTTCCCCTTGAGCATATCCGACAAAGATTTCAGAGGTCTGTTGCCAGGCCCGGTCACCGGTCGACCACGGCGCCCGTTATCGAACAACGCATCCACTGCTTCCTGCAACATTCTCTTTTCGTTGTTGACGATTATCTCAGGTGCGCCCAGATCGAGTAGTCGCTTTAACCTGTTGTTACGGTTTATAACTCTTCTGTAGAGATCGTTCAGGTCGGATGTGGCAAAACGCCCACCATCGAGTTGAACCATCGGCCTCAGCTCCGGCGGGATAACGGGAACCGCCTCGCAGATCATCCATTCTGGTTTGTTGTCTGATTGACGAAATGCCTCAGCAACCCTGAGCCGCTTGACGGCACGATTCTGCTTCTGACCCTTCGCTGTCTTGCTGATTTCTTCAAGTTCTACGGCGTCGGCGTCGAGATCGACCTGCTCTAAGAGATCGCGTACTGCCTCTGCGCCCATCCCGCCACGGAAGTACTCTCCTAGGCCGAATGATGATCCGAACCTATCTTTCAGTTCGCGAAAGACCGACTCATCGATTACCACATCTTTTGGCTGCATCTCTTGGAATGTCTCCCACGCCTGTCTCAGACGCTCCGAAGAGTCTTCCATGAAGGCATCGGTGTCGGTCACTTCAGCGTCGATGATCTTTTGCAGCGCTTTCTCAATTTTTTCGCGCTCATCTTTTTTGAGCTTCTTCACATTTACATCGATCGACTCGACCCATAGGAAGTCCTCGTCGCTGAAATTGGTTTGTTTTCCGCTTTTTAAGTACTCGAGTCTGCGTTCCAGGGACTCCGCCAGCTCCTGGTTTCTCTGCTCCTTCTCGGCCTTGTACTCGTCGAGGACCTTCTTAATCTCCTTCTCGAGCTTTGGCAGATCTTTTTTGCGCGCTTCTTCATCGACCCAGGTGATCATGCTCGCGGCAAAGTAGAGAACTTTCTCAAGTTCCTTCGGAGCAATGTCGAGTAGGTAGCCGATGCGGCTGGGGACACCTTTGAAGAACCAGATGTGTGAAACGGGAGCCGCCAGATCGATGTGGCCCATCCTCTCCCTACGTACTCGGGAGCGAGTGACTTCAACGCCGCAGCGTTCGCAGACTATTCCCTTGTACCGAACTCTCTTGTACTTGCCGCAGTAGCACTCCCAATCCTTGGTCGGTCCGAAGATGCGCTCACAGAAAAGCCCGTCCTTTTCAGGTTTGAGCGTCCTGTAGTTGATGGTCTCCGGCTTGACAACTTCTCCAGATGACCACGATCGAATCTGCTTGCTGGATGCCAGCCCAATCGCAATTGCGTCAAAATTGTTAATGTCGATCAAAAGTGCTCCTTACCTCAATCCTCGTCCTTTTTCTCGCTCTTGCTACTGGCCTCGCTCTTGCTTGAGCCTTTCTTCTTGTCTTTACCTGTCGATGACTTGCTCTTGCTCTTTGCTTTAGGTTTCTTTTCACCGCCGTCTGCCTCTACATACTTTTTCAGTTGTTCACCTGGTGACTCATCGACTATTCCGGCTTTCGAGCCTGGTCCGACCTCTTCATCACCGACTTCTTCGTCCGACGTGACGTCCCCTGCGATCTCACCCGAGACTATTTCATCTTCCCGCTCATCTTGGGGTACGTCATTACCCTGCTTGCCGCTCTTCTTGCCGCCCTTTTTTCCGTCATCGCTGGTTGCACGAACGCCTGATAGATCTATACCGAGCTCCTCGGCTGCACGGAGAAGATCGTCTTCTTCTTCCTGGATCGTGATGTCTTCGCCCTCTTCGCTAACCACGTCAACGCTTAGACAAAGTGATTGCATCTCCTTGAGTAGAACCTTGAACGACTCAGGGATCGAAGGCTGAGGAATGTTCTCACCCTTCACTATCGCCTCGTACGCCTTTACCCTGCCCTGGGTGTCGTCTGACTTGATGGTCAGCATCTCTTGAAGCGTGTACGCGGCTCCGTACGCTTCTAACGCCCAAACCTCCATCTCGCCGAATCGCTGACCACCGAACTGCGCCTTACCACCGAGCGGCTGTTGTGTCACAAGCGAGTATGGGCCTGTCGAACGAGCGTGAATCTTGTCGTCTACCAGATGATGGAGTTTCAGAATGTATGCGTTGCCGACCGTCACCTTTTGATCGAACGGCTCGCCGGTGCGTCCGTTGTAGAGCATCACTTTGCCACTACACTGGTTTCCAAGCCGTTCCTTTTTATCGATATCGAACTTGACCTCTGAGTCCTGGTTCTCCTCCTGCCACTTGACCAGAGCCTGGTCAACGTCTTCGACGGTGGCACCGTCGAAGACCGGGCAAGATATGTACACCTTGCCTGAGTTTTGTTGCCCCTCCTTGTATGCGTCGGAGCCATCGTTGTACCAACCGTGTGCGGCAACCCACCCCAGATGCGTTTCTAGAATCTGACCCAGATTCATGCGGCTGGGAACGCCCAGTGGATTCAGGATTACGTCTATCGGTGTCCCGTCCTCTAGGAACGGCATGTCTTCCTCTGGCACGATCTTTGAGATCACACCCTTGTTCCCGTGGCGGCCTGCCAGTTTGTCACCCTCGGAGATCTTTCTCTTGGTGGCCACGTAGACACGAACCAATTCATTCACGCCTGGCGCCAGATCATCTCCATCATCTCTCGAGAAGGTCTTGACGTCGATCACCACGCCACCTTCGCCGTGAGGAACTTTCAGTGACGTGTCGCGGACATCTCGTGCTTTCTCCTTGAAGATCGCTCGAATCAGCTTCTCCTCGGCTGTCAGCTCAGTTTCACCCTTGGGTGTGACTTTGCCTACAAGTACGTCGCCCGAGGCAACCTCTGCACCGATACGGACGATGCCGTGTTCATCCAGATTGCGAAGAGATTCTTCAGATCTGTTTGGAATGTCGCGTGTTATCTCCTCATCGCCAAGCTTGGTCGCCCGTGCATCGACTTCGTACTCCTCTATGTGGATCGACGTTAGTTCTTCATCTTTTACAAGCCGATCCGAGATGATGATCGCATCCTCAAAGTTGAAGCCCTCCCATGACATGAACGCGACCAGTAGGTTTCGGCCGAGCGCAAGCTCGCCCATAGATGTGGAAGCACCGTCCGCTAAAACCTGGCCCTTTTTCACCACCTGACCAACTGTGACTACCGGCTTCTGGTGGATCATCGTACCTTGGTTAGAGCGCATGAACTTTAAAGGTGAGTATTCGTCCTTCTTTGTTGAACCTTTGCTCGGCTGGATCTCTACCTTTTCAGCGTCGACGTAGGTGACCTTCCCAGCGCGCTCTGCGCGCAAGAGGTCACCGCTATCCATCGCCGCACGCTCCTCAATACCGGTGCCGATCAGTGGCGCATCCGTCTTTAATAGCGGTACTGCTTGACGTTGCATGTTTGACCCCATCAGTGCACGGTTGGCGTCATCGTGCTCCAAGAAAGGAATTAATGATGTTGCAACAGACCATATCTGGGTCGGTGAGACATCCATCATCTCGACATTCTTCGGCGATACTGCGGTGACACCGTCTTGTGAGCGACACAGCACCTGCGGGCCTTTCAGCTTGTGCGTCTTTGGATCGATTTCCGCGTTTGCCTGAGCTATTATGCTGTCCTCTTCTTGTGTGGCATCCATCCAAACAATCTTCTTTGACACCTTGCCGTCCTTAACCACTCTGTAGGGCGTTTGCACAAACCCGTGCTCCGAGACAGAGGCGAAAGATGAAAGTGACGCAATAAGACCGATGTTCGGACCCTCGGGAGTCTCGATCGGGCACATACGTCCGTAGTGGGTGGTATGAACATCGCGCACTTCTATCGGAGCGCGTTCACGTGTCAATCCCCCAGCACCGAGAGCTGAGAGCCTTCGTCGGTGAGTCAAGCCGGAGAGAGTATTGGTCTGATCCATGAACTGAGATAGCTGTGACGAGCCGAAGAACTCTTTGAGTGCCGCAACCACCGGCCGTATATTGATGATTGTCTGCGGTGTAATGGTGTCCGCGTCCTCAGTCGTTAGGCGCTCTCGAACAACTCGCTCCATGCGATATAGACCAACTCGCAACGCCTCTTGAATTAGTTCTCCGACCGTACGTAATCGCCGATTTCCGAAATGCTCGTACTCGTCGAGATGGTCCTGGACAGGCTCCCTTGATAGGGACTGCGCCTCTGCCGCGTAGTCTTTGATTCCAGCGTCGGCATCTTCGGGAATGCCGAGTAGCTTCGGAAGTGACACCAGTTCTTTAACAAGGGCCACGATGTCTTTGTTTGTGAGAACGCGCTTATCGAGACTCTCCTTGAGACCCAGCCTGGAGTTCAGCTTGTAGCGACCCACCCTGGTCAAGTCGTACCTCTTGGTATCGAAGAACAGAGCGTTGACCAACGAGCGGGCACTGTCGAGTGAGGGCGGCTCACCTGGCCTCTGTTTCTTGAACAGCTCGATCAGAGCACCATCCTGGGTTTTGGTCTGCTCCGTGTCCGCTTCAATCGTGTTCTTTATGTATATGGAGTTGTCAAAGAGCTTGAGGATCTCCTCGTCGGTTTCGTAGCCGATAGAGCGAAGAAGCACGGTCACCGGCAGCTTTCGCTTGCGATCGATGCGAACGAAAACGCGGCCCTTCTTGTCGATCTCAAGCTCGAGCCACGACCCGCGAGATGGCATTAGATTCGCGATGAACACCTGTTTTTCCGCGTCCTTTGGCTCCATCACATATGCACCTGGTGAGCGCACCAGCTGAGTAACGACAACCCGCTCGGTTCCGTTTATCAGAAATGTGCCCCAGTCAGTCAGCCATGGGAAGTCGCCCATGAACACGGCTTGCTCCCTGATCTCCCCAGTATCTTTGTTGATAAAGCCAACCTTTACCGAAAGCGGCCGTGAGTAGGTCAGGTCCTTCTTCTCTGCACTCTTCAATCGAGTGGGTGGGCTCCTCAAACACGAAATCCCCGAACTGAACACAGAGATTTCCACTGTAGTCCTCTATTGGTGAAACATCGTTGATCGTCTCACGAATGCCACCCTCCTTGGGATTTACAAGCCATTCAAATGACTTGCGCTGAATATCCAGAAGGTTGGGTGGTTCAAGAACCTCTTCTAATCTAGAAAAATTCTTGCGTTGACGAAGGGCATCAACAGGTGCCAAGTTGGCAACTCCTCAAGGTCAAATTATTAACAAGATACTAGGCCAGGCATCTTTAGACGCGCAACCTTTTAGTGTAACAAAGATCTTTTACTGTTTCTACACATATATTCCTCGGCCTCGGGCACACAGTGTAGATTGCCTGCTCAGCCGATGTTTTGTGCCTTAGATCCTACTTTAGCTCCACCGAACCGCCGGCCTCTTCAAGCTCTGACTTCAGCTTTTTGGCCTCTTCGATATCGAGATCCTCCTTGACCGCCTCTGGCGCCGCGTCGACAAGAGCCTTCGCCTCCTTCAGGCCTAGACCTGTTACCGAACGAACGACCTTGATAACTTGGATTTTCTTGTCACCTGCTGCAGTCAGCACAACATCGGCCGTACTTTTTTCTTCCTCTCCGCCCGCTTCTGCACCTACTGCAGCAGCCGCGGGTGCGGCAACTGCCGCAGCAGAGACGCCGAACTTATCCTCAAGTGCTTTGACCCGCTCGGCCAATTCAAGCACTGAGATATTCTCGAGCTCCTCCACCCATTCGTCGGTTGATAATGCTTTTTTTGCTGCCATTCTGCTAGTCCTCCTTAAGCTTCTTCTGTCTCACTGGTCTCATCTGAGCCTTGATCGGGCTCTTGCTGCTGATCGGCCTCATCGTCCGGTGCTGGTGGGTCTCCCTTCTCGGGTTCCTTGTCCTCCGTACCTTCTGGCTCCTCCGACTCTTCCGATTCCTTCTCTTCCCGCTCTTCAGGTTTCGCCTTTTCAGATTTCGGTTCCTCGACTGCCGGTTCCTCTGATTCACGTTTCTTCTGAAGATCAGCCAGCGCGGTTGCCAGTCCGCCGATCATCGAGTTAAGGCCCCGAACCAGTATGGTCAACGGCGAGGAGACCGCACCCACTAGCTGAGCCTGTAACTGATCCATCGCCGGTAGCTTGGCAAGTCGTGCTAGATCATCTGCTGTGACCTCTGAGCCATCCACAAATCCACCTCTGAATTGGATCACCTTCTCGTCACGGACAAATTTGTTTAGTGCTTTAGCAGCCATCATCGCGTCTCCGCGTACAAATGTAAAAGCAGTCGGACCCTCTATGAGTGACTTGAGCTGTGGCTCGCCCGCTTTGTCGGCTGCAAGTTCAGTGAGCGAGTTTTTCACGATCCGAAATGTTGAGTCTGCCTCACGCAGTTTTGCACGGAGCTCGTTGATCTGAGGTACGTCAATACCACGATAGTCGACCGCGATCACGGACTGAGCTTCGCCGATCAGTGAAGCTACTGTCTCAACTGTCTCTTGTTTTTGTACTTTGTCCATCTTCTTCTTTTACCTGTGATTTCCGTGAAAAAACCCGCACATGGCGGGTAGGTAGAAAGTGTACTTTTACCAGTAACCCGCCTGATCCGGACTTATGCACTGACGTGCGCCAAACATCTTCGGCAAGTGTTTAATGCTTCCACGTGACTCTAGCCGCTAGGCAGTCGCCTCCTCAACAGTTTCGCTCTTCTTCAATGGATCAACCTTTACTCCGGGACCCATGGTAGTTGAAAGTGTAATCGAGTTGATGTATCGACCCTTTGTAGCGGAAGGCTTAACTCTCACTATCTCGTCCACGAGAGCGGTGTAGTTCTCCAGCAGCTTTTGCTCGTCAAAGTCGGTGCGGCCGATGACTTGATGGACGTTGCCTCCACGGTCGGTGCGGTATTCCACCTTACCTGCTTTGGTCTCGGTTACGGCCTTTCCGATATCCTGCGTCACGGTGCCGGCCTTCGGATTCGGCATCTTTCCCTGCGGGCCGAGAACTCTCCCCAACTTTCCTACCTTGGACATCAGATCCGGTGCCGCGATCACTATGTCGAAGTCTGTCCATCCGTCCTCTATCTTTTTCATGAGGTCGTCAGAGCCGACCTCATCAGCTCCTGCTTCCTCGGCTTCACGTGCCTTGTCGCCCTCAGCAATAACCACTACTTTGACATCGCGCCCTAGTCCGTGCGGCATCACCATCGTGCCGCGTACCTGTTCCTCCGCGTGACGGACGTCCACTCCCAATTGGATATGAATCTCAACCGTCTCAGTGAAATTAGTCGATTGGAGTTGCTTCACCAGCGACACCGCTTCGACTGGTGAGTATTCCCGCTCTCGATCGACTTTTTCTATCAATCCCTTGAATCGCTTGCCGCGTGCCATTAGAGATCACTCCCATAAGCACCTATGTGCATTGAGGCAGAGGTCATGCTACTCAACCACAACACCCATCGACCGCGCCGTGCCTTCGATTATCTTCATCGCCTGATCCTCGTCGTGGGCGCTTAAATCCTCCATCTTGGTCTTTGCGATCTCCCTCACCTGATCAGCATTGATCGTGCCGACCTTCTCCTTGTTCGGCTCGCCCGACCCTTTGTCGATTCCAGCCGCTTTTTTTATCAAAACAGCTGCAGGTGGAGTCTTTGTTATGAAATCAAATGATCGGTCCCGATAGACACTGATCTCGACTGGAATGATCGTTCCCGCATCAGCTTTTGTCTTTTCGTTGAACGCCTTGCAGAAGTCCATGATGTTCAAGCCATGTTGACCAAGAGCAGGGCCGACAGGAGGCGCGGGATTGGCTCCACCGCCAGGAATCTGCAACTTGATAAGCGTTATGACTTCTTTCTGTGCCATCTCAAATAATTTTACAGCTAGATTTTCTTGACTTGGTCGAATCCGACCTCGACCGGTGTCTCACGACCAAATATCGAGACCAGTACCTTGAGCTTCGCAGCGTCGTTGTTTACCTCCGAGATCTCTCCACTGAAATCCGATAACGGGCCTGAAACTACCTTAACGCTCTCTCCAACAGAGAACTGCGCACGTACGCGTGGTCGCTCAGCGGTCTCACGGTGTAGCATACGGTCGACTTCAGACTTTGTGAGCGGCACAGGCTCATCCCTAGACCCAACGAACCCTGTTACGCCAGGAGTGCCCTTGACGACGCCCCATGAATCGTCGCTCATCTCCATGTTCACAAGCACATAGCCCGGCATCGTGCGTTTCTCAACCTGGATCTTCTGTCCATCCTTGATCTCCGAAACCTGTTCCGTCGGCACAACGACCTGTCGAACCTTTTCCTGCTGCTTCATGAAGAGAGCTCGATGCTCAAGGTTCTGCTTGACCTTGTTCTCATGACCAGAGTATGTGTTTATTACGTACCAGCGAAACATCTTGCCTATTCCTCAACCCGTTCTAAATAGCTCTCTATAACAGCGCTTTAACAATAGTGCTCCACACGTAGTCCCACACTCCCAAGTACAGGCCAGCTATTGCGCATGCGACAAATACAGCTGCCGTTCCTTGCGCAAGTGTGGCTCTGTCCGGCCACTGTACCCGCTTGAGTTCGCTACGGACTTCGATGAAGAATGTTAAGACTTTACCGTGTCGCGGGCCAGCTTCGCGCTCTTTAGGTCTCGATTTGGCTTGAGGCGCGACTTCTGGCTCGGGTGCCTGCTTGGGTTCCGGCGCCTCTACCACCTCGTTCATTTTTTCCTCGGCACCTGCGGTTGGCTCCTGTCGCTCAACCTCCCGACCCGATGGTTGAGCTTGTTGTTGATGCTTACGCTGTTTAGCCTTTCGCCGCTTCGCCCGCTTTCTGTCTCTTGCCACTACCTGGTCTCCTTGTGCGACGTGTGTTTTCCGCACCAACGACAGTACTTTCGCATCTGAATGCGATCGGGATTATTTCGTTTACTTTTTGTTGTGTCGTAGTTTCTTCGCTTGCATTCTTCGCATGCAAGCTTCACTAGAACACGTACATCTCCTCTAGCCATGTACCTATTAAAGCTGATGAAAGCTCTCGTTGGCCTCTTCTTCCGGATCTACGTGAACTATTGCAGCACCTAAATGTGGGATTTCCTCGATCAATTTTCTCCTTACAAGCTTCGCTGTTTCATGTCCTTGAGCAACCGTTACCCCCGATGCAACGGCCACATTTACTTCGGTATGTACATTGTGGCCTACCCAGCGTGCCCTCACCTCTCCGACCTCGACGACGCCATCGGTTGATGAAGCTACATCCTGGATCCGGTCGACGGTTTCAGGTTCGATCGCATCCAGTGCTCTCAGTCCCACGTCACGGGCCGTATGCACAACGATTCGTAAGATCGCCATCGTGATCAGGAGGCCTACGATGGGATCGGCCAACTTGAATCCCATCGCCACACCCGCAGCTCCGATGACGACAGCCAAAGATGTGAGGCCATCGACGCGCGCGTGCTTACCATCCGCGATCAACGCAGCCGATCCGATCTCACGTCCGACCCTGATTCGATAAACAGCGACGGCTTCGTTGCCGACAAAGCCAACGAAGCCTGCCAGAGCAACGACCCCCAGCAACGATGGCTCTTTTGGGTTTAACAACCGATCTATCGATTCGTAACCGGCGAAGATCGCACTGAAGAGAATCAGGGTGACTATCAGCATGCCCGCAATGTCCTCACTTCGGCTGAGCCCATAGGTGAATCTGCGCGTTGAAGATCGCCTGCCAAGGTAAAAGGCAGCAGCAAGCGGTAGTGCTGTCAGCGCATCGCCAACGTTATGAATTGTGTCGGCAAGCAATGCAACCGAGCCGGTGAGACCGACGACGACAGCCTGAAGCAGCGCTGTCGCCATAAGTGCGGCAAAAGAGATCTTGACTGCCCAGATACCACGATCCGATTTCCACAGCTCCGCATCCGCCTGCGTATGCGAGTGTCTGTGACCGTGCTCAGCGCCACTCATACCCGAGAATCTACCTCAATTTGCCTGCAAACGCATTGTCCGTACTGATTTCTCTGGATACCCGACAAATCTACTCGGAATTTGTTAGGGTAACCTAATTAGGGTACCCTAATATTATCCTACTGAGTTAGTCGGATTAGCGGTGTGGCTTAAACCGTGGCAAGCCGTGTTCAAGCGGCCCAAACGGAGCTCTCACCGCAGACTTAACGTGTGGAGGCACACGGATGTTACAACTGATTGATCTACAAGACGGAGAAAAAGCCGAGGTATTGACGACGTACGTTAAAAATCGTACAGACTCGCACAGCGAAAGATCCAGAGGACTAGCTAAGTCACAGCTCAGAGCCGGGGAGATGGGCCTGCGACCTGGTTCGACAATTGAGGTTCTCAGTCGCAGAACTAAAGGACCACTACTAGTTGAGTCGGGGAACTTAAAAATTGCAATCAGCCACAGTATGGCAACGGAGATGACCGTCAGGAGAATTCTCAATTGAGGCTATCCACATTAAAGCCAGGCGAACGCGGAACGATCACGAAGATCGACGCCAAGGGTCGAATGAAGAGAAGACTCTCAGACATGGGCGTATTGGTCGGCGAAAACATAAAAGTCGAGAGAATTGCACCGCTTGGTGGTCCGATAAAGGTAACAATAAAAAACTACAGCCTGTCTTTCAGAAAAAGTGAAGCTGAAAATATCACCGTAGAAGTTTAAAAGGTTTATTTATTCGCATCAGAATATTTTAATTACGTAAAAAGGTCTAAATATGCAGCAATTAACGGTTGCAGTTGCAGGTAACCCCAACTCCGGCAAAACGACGTTGATCAACGCCATCGCTGGAACACGATTGCAAGTTGGTAATTGGCCAGGTGTAACGATCGAAAAAAGAGATGCCGTGTTTGATTACAAAGGCAGAACAATCAAGCTGGTTGACTTGCCCGGTACGTACAGTCTCAGCCCGTATACAGAGGAAGAGAAGATAGCGCGCGACTACCTGGTCAACGATAGTCCGGATGTGATCGTAGATGTCATTGATTCGACGAACCTTGAGCGCAATCTCTACCTTGCTTTACAGCTAATTGAGATGGAGATCCCATTAATACTAGCTCTCAATATCTATGACGAAGTAGAAAGATCCGGTGAGAAGATTGATATCCCAGCGATGGAAGAGTTGCTGGGTATAAAAGTAACTAAGACTGTTTCTACCAAGAAGAAGGGAATTGAGAAACTGCTAGATCGTGTAGTTGAACTTGCCGATGATCCAGCTTCTCACAAGCCAAAGCTTTTGAACTATGGTGAAACGATTGAACCTGCGTTAGATCTCATTGAAAATAACGTTGAACATGCCTTCCCCACGCTTGCCGAGAGATATCCAAGCAGATGGCTCAGCATCAAGCTATTGGAAAAAGATAGTCACGTATTGGAAGAGGCCAACCTCAGTGAAGAACAAGCCATTTCACTTATAGACGACTCTGTTCAACGTCTAGAAGAAGAGTACGGCGACGATCCTGAAACAGTTGTCGCGAATGAAAGATATGCCTTATCCGCCGGCCTGACGCATGCGGTCTTGAAACGGCCGATGTTTAAAAGGGCCGGATTGACTAAGCAGGTCGACCAGATAGTGCTGAACAGGATTCTCGGTGTGCCTATCTTTCTTGCAGCTATGTGGCTCGTCTTTAAAATAGCATTCGACTTATCGACCCCCTTTGTCGACTGGGTCGATCAGCTGTTCACCGGCCCTGTCTCCAGATATGCGGAGACGTCGTTGAGCTTTTTCGGTGCCAGGGAGTGGATGATCTCTCTCGTTACAGACGGGGTCATCGCGGGAGTTGGTTTCGTTCTCACGTTCGTGCCTGTCATCGGCGCAATCATGTTCTTCCTAACCCTGCTTGAGGGCAGCGGCTACATGGCAAGAGCTGCCTTCGTGATGGACAGAGCCATGCACTCGATGGGTCTGCACGGTAAGTCCTTCATTCCGATGATTCTCGGTTTCGGTTGCAACGTCCCCGCCATCTACGCAACAAGAACACTGGATAATCCAAGAGACAAGGTACTTACGGGTCTTCTAATTCCTCTCATGTCGTGCAGCGCAAGGCTGCCGGTGTATGTCCTTTTCGTTGGTGCATTTTTCGCCGCTCACTCCGGCACGGTTCTTTGGTCTCTATACGTTCTGGGGATTGCCATGGCCGTGTTAATGGGAGTCATATTTAAAAGAACCCTCTTTAGGGGAAAGCCGCCACTATTTATTATGGAGCTTCCGCCTTACAGGTTACCCACGATCAATGGCCTCATGATACACACGTGGGAAAAGGTCAAGCACTTTATTGTCAAGGCCGGCACAATTATTCTTGCGGTTTCAATAATCGTATGGTCCCTTCTTAATCTTCCCCCGGGAGTCGATCAGACGAAAGACTCCTATCTCGCCGAGGTAGGCGGAGTGGCAGCTCCCGTGTTCAAGCCCCTGGGGTTCGGAAATTGGGAGGCGGCATCCTCTCTCATCACGGGAATATCTGCAAAAGAGGTGGTCGTCAGCACGATGGGAGAGATCTATGTTGAGCCCGACAATGGCAGAAAATCCGTGGATACGCCAACGATTGGAGAGGATTTAAAAGAGATAGGGTCATCATTTTTATTCGCTGCTAAGGACTCAGTTGTGAACGTCTTCTCCACGCTCAGGATTACAAGTATTACTGGAGATGAAAGCGAGCAGCGTCAGGGATTGAAATCTAAAATCCAGGGATCGTTCTCGCCGCTGAGTGCATACGCCTTCATGGTCTTTGTCCTCCTGTACACGCCCTGCGTGGCTGCGTTGATGTCACTGAGACAGGAGTTCGGAAGGTGGAGGTGGCCGGGATTTTCCGTTGCTTATCAGATGACCCTGGCTTGGAGCACGGCGTTTGTCGTCTATCAGGGTGGAACTCTGCTTGGTATAGGAGGCTCTTAGTGGATTCAATAGACATAGCAGTGGCAGTGATAGTTGCTGGATTTGCCCTATTTCTTCTCTACAGGTCCTTCTGGAAGAAAGGGGGCGCGTGTTCAGGGTGCGAGGTATCGGACTGTGACCTAAAAACATACGAGAGATGTGATTCGCCCGACAAGCAGGTCGAGTGGTCCAGACAATAGGCCGCCGCAGACCGTATACCCGACAAGAACGGTCGGAATATGTTAGGGTGCCCTAATAATTCCCGACTAAAGAGGTCGGATTTTCTAGCTACACGCCTAGGCAGGGTCCTGCAGATGCGAAACGTCAAATTGAATCGATTATGGACCAATCGTCCGAAGGGAGACAACAAATGTCTAAAAGACTGATCCTTTTCATCACCTCCGCATTCGTCTTTGTGGTGATCGCGCTTGCAGCCTGCGGCGGAGACGACAATGGCGATAAAAGTTCAACGACAACCACAGAGGCAAAGAAGGGTGGAACATTGACCGTTTACTCGGGCCGTGAAGAGGAGTATGTTGGCCCACTTTTCAAACGGTTTGAGAAAGACACAGGAGTTGATTTGAAGGTGCGGTACGGAGACTCGGCAGAGCTTGCCCAGACGATCATCGAAGAGGGTAAGAACAGCCCAGCAGACGCCTTTTTCTCTCAGGATGCCAGTGCACTGGGCCTACTGCAAAAGGAGGGACTGCTCGCCGAGCTCGACGAGACAGTGCTCGAGAAGGTGCCAAAGAAGTTCCGATCCAAGGAGGGTAGGTGGATCGGCACCTCAGGACGAGCACGGATCGTCGCCTACAACCGTGAGAAGCTGACGGAGAAGGACCTTCCAGATTCGATCCTGGGTTTCACGGATGAGAAGTGGAAGGGGCGGATAGGTTGGGCACCTCCGAACGCCTCCTTCCAGTCGTTTGTAACTGCACTCCGAAAGACTGAGGGAGAAAAGGGTGCCGAGGACTGGCTGGTCGGCATCCGTGAGAACGGCGTTCAAGAGTATCCGGAAAACACACCGATCAGAGATGCGATCGCAAGCGGGGAGATCGACGTTGGCTTTATCAACCACTACTACGTTGCCCAGGCGTATGAGGAAGAGGGCGATGACTATCCGGTCGGTATCTTCTACCCCAAGGGCGGCGATGCGGGAGCTCTGATAAATGTGGCAGGTATCGGCATAGTCTCCAGCACGAAGGACGTTGATACAGCGCAGAAGCTGGTGAACTACCTGCTGTCTAAAAAAACACAGCAGTACTTCGCAACGGAGATCAACGAGTACCCGATAGCTGCCGGAGTCGAGGCCGATCCAAGTATCGTTCCTCTCGATCAGATTGAACAGCCGGAGATCGACCTGTCAAACCTTGATGACCTTAAGGGAACGGTAACGCTGCTGGAAAAGACAGACGTTCTATAGTGCCTGTCCCTGTAGGAGGGATGGGCTCATAAGGAGGGATGCAAGTACGGGGCAACGGACAACAAGTTGCCGACACGGTATTCGGTGGCGTTGCACGATTAAGGCAACGCCACCGTCCTCCTCTGGTGTTATTTCTGGTCGGTGTCATTCTGGCGCTGGCTTTTGCGCTACCGTTTATCTACCTGCTGATCGTCGTTGGGCAGTCTCCAGCAAATGCCTGGGATGCCGTGTGGCGCCCCCGAACACTACATCTGTTTATTCGTAGTGCAGGGCTGGCAGCTGCCGTTACAGCGACAACGATCGCGATCGCCGTACCTGCAGCATGGCTGACGACACGAACCGACCTACCGGGCAAGAACTTCTGGTCGGTCATCCTATCGTTGCCATTAGTGATCCCAAGCTACATCGGTGCCTACCTGCTGATCTCAGCCATGGGTCCGCGCGGACTCGCACAAAGCCTGTTGGAGGGACCGTTCGGGATTGAGAGGCTGCCCCCCATATACGGTTTTTTCGGCGCCTGGATGGTCTTGACCCTGTTCACCTACCCGTATGTGCTTCTACCCGTGCGCACGGTCCTTGCACGACTAAACCCACAACTCGAAGAGGCAGCAATGGGTATGGGCCGATCGCCCTGGGCTGCCTTTCGTACCGTCGTCCTTCCACAGCTGGTCCCTGCGATCGGTGCGGGTGGTCTACTGGTTGCCCTCTACGCTCTCAGTGACTTCGGCGCCGTATCGCTGATGAGATTCGACTCGTTCACCAGAGTCATCTACACCTCTTACAGTTTGAGTTTCGACCGCACCGGTGCGGCTTCACTTGCGCTCATCCTTGTACTGCTTACAGCAACCCTGCTCGTACTCGAATATGCGGTACGTGGCAGAGACAGATATGCGCAGACAGGTGGCGGACGACGTTCGCTTAAGTATCGGCTCGGTCGCTGGCGCTGGCCCGCAACTGTCTACTGCTTAGGATTGGCTCTTGCCGCGCTGATCTTGCCGATCGTCGTGCTTCTGTACTGGCTTACACAGAGCTTCGCGGGAGAACTTGACATTACGAAGCTTCTAAGGGCTGCGTCTCACTCGCTATTCGCCTCAGGTAGCGCGGCTGTATTCGCCGCGTTGCTTGCCGCTCCGATTGCGATACTGGCCGTACGTCATACTGGCTTTTTAAGTAGATGGATCGAGCGCCTGAGTTTTACAGGCTACGCACTGCCCGGTGTTGTCGTGGCGCTCTCCTTGGTCTACTTCGGAACGCGAGTAGCGCAACCGGTCTATCAGACGCTGCCCCTTCTGATCTTCAGCTTCGTAGTGCTCTTCATACCAATTGTGATCGGCACGACTCGTGCCTCGCTCCTGCAGATAAGCCCACGTATTGAGGAAGTTGCACGTAGCCTTGGACGCAGACCGCTTTCAGTGCTTCGTACCATTACGGTCAGACTTGCAGCGCCCGGTGTTATTGCGGGAGCTGCATTGGTATTTTTAACTGCGATCAAGGAGCTGCCCGCGACATTGATACTTGCACCGATCGGCTTTGAGACACTGGCAACAGAGATATGGCGAGCCACAAACGTCGGCTTTTTTGAACGTGCGGCGGCGCCGTCACTTGCCCTTTTGGCAGTATCAGCTCTGCCCCTCTATCTGCTCACACTGGGGCGACGATGAGTTTCTTGCGCTGTCAAGGGCTGAACAAGTCCTATGGGAAGGTCGTTGCGGTGGACGGTCTGTCTTTGGAGGTTGAGAGGGGACAGATTGCCGCTCTCGTAGGGCCAAGTGGCTGCGGCAAGACGACCGTCTTGAGGCTGATCGCTGGATTCGAGCGCCCCAGTGGCGGCACTGTTTCGATTGGAGATCGCACTCTCTGCAACCCACGCATCTATCTTCCGCCCGAGAAGCGAAAGGTTGGGATGGTGTTTCAGGAATACGCACTGTTTCCGCACATGACAGTTGCTAGAAATATCAGCTATGGAGTCCCGAAAGATATGCCCGATGAACGTATCGAGTCGGTGATTGAACTTGTCGGACTCGAAGACATCTTGGATCGATTTCCCAACCAGATCTCAGGCGGGCAACAACAGCGAGTGGCCTTGGCTCGTGCGCTGGCCCCAGAGCCGGATGTACTGCTGCTCGACGAGCCATTCTCAAGCCTCGATGCGACTTTGAGAAACCGCGTACGACAGGAAGTTCGTGACATCTTGAAATCCGCAGACGCGACGGCGGTTTTTGTTACTCACGACCAGGAAGAGGCACTGAGCCTTGCAGATTCTGTCTCTGTAATGCGCAAAGGCAAGATAGAGGAGTCTGGAACTCCGGAAGGCGTCTACGGCTCGCCATCAAACCGTTGGGTTGCATCTTTTCTTGGAGGAGCGAACGTGATTCCCGGTATTGCAGGCGAGGGCTGGGTTGACTGTGAGCTTGCACGATTCGGCATAAACCCAGGGTTCACAGGCCCAGCTGAAATCGTCATCAGGCCTGAATCGATTGCGCTCGCTGCAGTGAGCCCAGCACGATCAAGCGAGTCAGGGCAAGCTGGGGTCGTCGTAAGCAGAGAGTTTTATGGCCACAATCAAGTCGTTATCGTGAAGTTGTCATCGGGTCTGGAAGTTCGTTGCCGCCGGCTCGGATTTCCTGCATGGCATCCAGGGGATAGTGTGCGTGTTTGGGTGGATGGGCCCGTCACGGTACTGCCAACCGAAGCAGATCCAATTGAGATCGAGTCAGCGACGCGCCGCAGCCCAAGCGTGTAGCGTCTCGCGATCGTCAGCGTGGCTTAAGTTGACCGCTGCCTGAATCAGCGCAAGGTGGGTAAACGCTTGGGGAAAGTTGCCAAGCATGTATCCGTCCGGGTGGATCTCCTCTGAATAGAGGCCCAGGGGGCTCGCATAGCCGGCAAGTTCGTGAAACAGCTCTCTTGCCCGCGCCTCTCTGCCTGCCAAAAGTAGCGCAGAGACAAGCCAGAACGAGCAGATGGCGAATGCTCCCTCATCCCCGGACAGTCCGTCTTCTGTCTGATCAAGCCTGTATCGGTAGAGGAGGCCGTTTCCCGCAGACAGCTCCTCTTCGATCCGATCGATCGTAGAGACGATTCGAGGATCGTCACCTGGAAGGAAGCCCACTAGAGAGAACCTCAGAGCAGAGGCATCGAGAGCTTTGGATCCGTAGAACTGCACGAATGACTCAACCTCCTCGTCATAGCCCAACTCACAGACGCTTTCGTGGATCTCATCGGCCACCCGCCGCCAACGCTCGATCTGTCCCGTTTCGATCAGTTGTCTCCATCAACTCCTTGGCAACCTCGCTATCGATACGACGTATCGCCGACTCTCGATAACGCAGCCCATACGCCGCAGACTGGCCGACATCGAGCTCGACCTCTGAGCAGATCTTGCCACCATTAACCGTCAGATCGCGATCACTACTCACCCAGAGCGACGTCTCTGGAATTTCAGCCTTGTAGAGATTGCCGGCCCCCTCCCACTCAGGACTACCGGCTCCGTAATCCGGTCTGGCATCCACCCGTACTCGGACCTTCGCGGAACCACTGTCGCAGGTGATCAGCCGGACGAGCATGTCGTGTGAAACGACCTGGCCTCTACCGTGTTCGCCCTCGGCCTCGAGCGAGAGAAAGTCGTGGACGGTAACTGTGCCGCTCGGTGTTGAATAACAGCTTTCCAAGACGAACGTTCCGACGGCATAGCTGCGCTCAGGCGCACCGGCACCCTCAATCTCTATCTCAAACGCACCGCCTTTCTCCCTGTCGAGCATGCGTGCGAAAATGCTGGGACTGTCAAACCGAGGTGCACACATCCACTCAATCGACCCGTCAGGTCCGACCATTGCCGATGTCTGTGAGTCCGATAGGAACGCATAGTCTTCGATCGCTGGATAGCGATTCTTAGAATCACCGTTTTGGATACTTTCCTGCATGACCGATCCCAGCTTACCGACTAGCCCTGGGGACCTACGTTTGCCCTTAGTGCCCGAACAACGGTTTTAGCACTTCCAGCGAGGTGTCGTAGCCTAAGCTGAAATCTCCGACCGGGCGTGCGGCTTGAGGAAAGATATCGGAATCGCTACCGATGACGACTCCGCGATTCAGTTCTACCTTCTGGTCGTCGGCTCCAAACTCCAACCCAGTGAGGCCACCGCAGCTCATCGGCTCCTTGACTTCTCGTAGCTCGATCTCGACTGGACTTTCCGCCTGCGTGATCGCCTCACCAACCCAGCCCTGATCGCCTTTTTTATGTGCCGATAGGATCTGCCAGCCCAGACGTGCAGCTATCCACCCTGCGGTGAGGAACGCCGAAGCCTCAAAGTCATGACAGTATTCGACTTTAAGTGTGTCAACGTTTTTTAAAAACATCAGCCTGTCAGTCGCATCGAACTCAGTGGCAACCCTGGCTCTCCAGTACTGCGTCCGTCCCCATGCAAGATCGTGCACCCTGGTCAGATCGGCAGAATCGATCGCCCGTCCCAGAGTCGATTTCAGCTCGCCGACAGCCGTATCGATCACAACCTGATCGCTGGTTGAGACGATCGCAGCATCCGCTGGACTGGCGCTGTCCGCACCCACCCAGGCAACGGTCTCGAGGTCGCGTACCAGTAGCTGGTCGATTAGGGAGTCAGCGTGTTCGAGTCTGCCTCTGTCTGCCCAGAGGATCACCCGATCGTTGCAGTGGCCACTGACACCGGACGGTCCGCTCGATGCACAGTAGAGCCTGACCTCGGCATCGAGGCCGTTTTCCTCGCGCTCGTGTAGCACGATCGTTCGTGCCGGGCTATGACGTGTGAGTTCGCTCAGCCGGTCCTCGAACTGTTCGTCCTCACTCGCGACAACACCGGTCACTACCAGATTCAGCGTTCGTATAAGTGGTTCGTGTCTTCCATCATGTGTGTGCTGCATCTCGAGTTTTGCCAAGGCAGCGGCAACTTCGGCGGGCTTTGTTTCCGTCCCGTTCCACGAGCTATACGGGCCTCCGTTACCTTCGCTCAAAGCTTTCGCCACTCTCGTCCGTCGCGGGCCAGCAGGTCGTCGGCCTGAGATGGGCCGTCGGTTCCCGCCTCGTAGACAACCAGCGCATCCAGGTTCTCGCTCCACGCCTTGAGTAGCGGATCAGCGACCCGCCAGGTTTGCTCAACCTCATTGGTACTGGTGAAACGGGTTTTATCATCTAAGAGCGCATCGTGAATCAACGTTTCGTAGGCCTCTGGAGACTCCCAGACAAAAGATGCGCCGTACTGGAAATCCATCCGAACAGGGCGAACCGTTGCTGAGAAACCCGGAACCTTCGCGACCAGTCTAAGTGAAGCGCCCTCATTGGGTTGAACCCTGAAGACAAGCTCGTTTGGAACGACTCCCAGGGCGCCAGAGGCAGCGATAGGAAGATGGGGAACCGGTTTAAACCGAACCACTATCTCCGTTAATCTGAGTGGCAGTCTCTTGCCGGTCCGAATATAGAAGGGCGTTCCCGCCCAGCGCCAGTTGTCGATCAAAAGCTTCATCGCAACGTAGGTCTCGGTCTGTGAGCCCTCATCGATCCCGTCCTCTTCCAGGTAACCAACGACCGGCTCAGCGTCAACCCGGCCGGCTCCATACTGACCTCTAACCGAAATCTCCGGCACATCACCGATGACCGGCGCCTCGACCGCCTGCAGTAGTTTCACCTTCTCATTGTGCATCAACTCCGCATCGAAACTGGCAGGAGGTTCCATCCCTATCAGCGAGACGAGTTGCAGAATGTGGTTTTGAACGACATCCCTTAACGCGCCGGCTGTGTCGTAGTAGCCTGCACGCTCTCCTATCCCTAGCTCCTCGGCAACCGTTATCTGGATATGGTCCACGTATCGACGATTCCAGACCGGTTCGAATATCCCGTTGGTGAAGCGGAAGAAGAGTAGGTTCTGGACTGTCTCCTTGGCCAGGTAGTGGTCGATCCGCAGTATCTGATCGTCGTTGAAGGCAGCAAGCAGTGCGGCATTGAGCTCGACACCAGAAGCGAGGTCGCGGCCAAAGGGCTTCTCTACCAGCAGCCTGGTTTCCGGCTCTGCCCCAGCACCGAGTCCCGCCTTGCCCAACTCTGCAGCTATCGTCCCGAAAAACCTTGGTGCAGTCGCCATATAGAACAGTCGTCTGGTCTGGGTACCGATCGACTTATCGCTTTCATCCAGCAGGTCTTTCAGATTCTCGTACAGCGCACCATCTGCAAAGTCGCCTCTAATGAAATCGATGCTCTCACTTAAAGCAGGCCACGTCTTTTCGTCAAATCCGGTGCGCGAATGTGCTTTCAGCGCCTCTTTGACTGCTTTCAGAAAACCTTCCTTGTCACTGTCGAACGCGACCCCTATCAGACGAAACTTCTCCGGCAGTATCCCCGCCAAACCGATGTTGTAGATCGCGGGCAAGAGCTTGCGTGCAGTTAGATCGCCGGTGGCGCCGAAGATGACCAGAGTCGCGGGGCGTGGCAACTGCTCCGGTACATCTTGGGCAAACGGATTTTCTAGTTGCTCAACGGTCAAGTAGACCACGCACCATCATTGAGCCCTGGCTAGCAAAGCACACTCTTTGTTTTTTCGACAAGTTCCCTCAATCCACCGGCAACGTCACCCTCTATATGGACGCGGAACACGGGCAGATCGCGGGACTGCAACGCTTTGAGATCGCCAGCTGACTGTGCCTTGATGAGCGTTGCAAATTCGTAGCCTGCCTGTGGAATTTCAATCCCATCTTTACCGTCGCTGGTGATCTGAATAAAGAAGCCTATCGGCGGCCCACCCTTGTGCAGCTGGCCTGTTGAATGAAGAAAACGCGGTCCATAGCCAACCGTCGTTGCAGCCTTCGTCGCCATACGTACTGTGGAGCGTAGCTTCTGCAACTCCGCGTAAATCTCGTCTCCGTAGGGAACGTACGCCATCGTTGCAACGTAGTTTCCATCACCCACGTTGCCAAGAAGCCCGGCAAGTTGATCGGAGATATCGCCGTCATCGCCGTATACCGATAGGTTGCCCTCGCGGAGGACCTCACCTCCGTCATCGAGATGTCCCTCGCTGAGAAAAAGTTCAATCTCCTTATTGGTCAGATCCTTTGCCTCCTGCACGTTCGGCTGATCGAACGCGTTTACGCCGATAACCGCACAAGCGACAGCGACGGCAAATTCCCATTCAAAGAACTGGGCACCGAGATCGGCTGTCCCGCGGAAGGGAACCGTGAGCACCGGATGGCCTTCAGTAGCAAGCGCATCGAGCTTGCGGTCGACATCTTCGTCCGGTGCTTCTCCGTTGCTTACGTACACAAACACTCGATCTTCGCCGTACTCGGATGGGTCACCCAAAGACTCATCGGCGATCGGTACGATGCCCTTGCCATCCTTGCCTGAGCTCTCCGCCACAAGCTGTTCGGCCCAGAGCCCGAAGCTCTCAAACGGCTCCGAACAGATGAATGTCAGCTTGTCGCGACCTTGCAAGGCAAGTCGACCGATCGCACAGCCAAGCCATAACCCAACGCACAGGTCATCATCTTCTGCCGCGGAGCGAGTAGCTGCCGTTTCCGCGCTTTCAAGTAAGCCCTGTAGGTCGGCTCCGATAAGTGCAGCCGGCACCAGCCCGAAATTGGAAAGTGCCGAATAGCGTCCTCCGATATTAGGGTCGTTGATGAAGATCTTTCTAAAGCCTTCCTTCTCGGCGAGCTCGGCAAGGGATGAGCCGGGATCTGTTATCGCCGTAAACTGCGAGGCATCCCCAACCAGATCGCGGAGGAACTTGTAAAGGGAGAGGGTCTCCAGCGTTCCCCCCGACTTGGACGAGACCAAAAAAAGCGTCTTTTCCAACGGCAGCCGCTCTGCGAGTTCGGAGACGACGTCCGGATGGGTCGAGTCAAGTACGTGCAAGCCAAGGTAGCCATCCCTGATGCCTAACGAGTTGCCCATCACTTCTGGGGCCAGGCTGGAGCCTCCCATCCCGAGTAGTGCGCAGTGAGTGAAACCATGAGAGCGCACATCATCGACAAAGGCTTCGATCTCACCCCTTGCAGCCAGCATCTTCTTGGAGATACTTAGCCAGCCCAGTCGGTTTGTGATCTCATCCGGGTCGGGCTTCCACAGGGTGTAGTCGGCGTCCCAGATCCGCTTCGCTACATGCCCATCGCGGGCCCACTCGAGCTGACTGCATATCTCTTCTGACTGCGTATCTGTAAGAGCGGCACTAACTCCTTCGGGGCAGCTGGGAACAACCGCCGTTCGAGGCTTCTCAACCCCCTGCAAAGTTCTCAACCCCCTGCAACAGCTTCTCCATCGCCTGAGCGAAGCTTTCGATTCCCTCCTCCA
The DNA here is from genome assembly GCA_963710065.1 of uncultured Thermoleophilia bacterium. Classification (GTDB taxonomy): domain Bacteria; phylum Actinomycetota; class Thermoleophilia; order Solirubrobacterales; family CAVPYU01; genus CAVPYU01. The sequence goes on from CAVPYU010000001.1 coordinate 156,259, forward strand.
GCAGTTGATCGGTCACCTGGTTGAAATCTACACCTGCCGAGTTCAACTCCTCCAACACCTTCTTCGCACTGTCGCCCTCCCCACTGAGTCTGTCCTCTATCTCACCGTGATCCCGAAATGCCTCCAGTGTCTCCAACGGCATCGTGTTGACGACGTTCTTGCCGGCAAGCTCTTCTATGTATTTGACGTCAGAGTACTCAGGGTTCTTTGTGCTGGTTGAGGCCCAAAGAACACGCTGCCGCTTTGCGCCCTTATCGCCCAATTTCTTGAATCGCTCCCCTTCGAACAGCTCAAGATACGCTGCGTACGCAACCTGTGCGTTTGCCACAGCCGCTTTTCCGGCAAGATCTGCCTTGCCTAACTCATCGAGCTTTTTATCTACAGCGGTGTCTATGCGGGAGACGAAGAAACTTGCAACTGAGGCGATCCCGTCGATCGACTCGCCCGCCTCAGCACGGTCCTCCAAGCCTGAAATGTATGCGTCGGCAACCTTCTTATACGCATCTACAGCAAATAGCAACGTCGCGTTTACGTTTATCCCCGAAGCGATCGAGCGCCGTATCGCTTCCAGCCCTTCCTCGTTTCCGGGAATCTTGATCATTACGTTGGGCCGATCCAAGCGTTGCCACAGATGCGCCGCGGCTTCGACCGTTCCTTCAGTGTCGCACGCAAGTGAGGGAGCCACTTCCAGGCTCACATAGCCGTCCAGGCCTCCTGTATCGTCGTAGACCGAACGCATGATGTCCGCCGCTGCCTGCACATCCTCTACTGCAATCGTCTCGTAGATCTCCGGTACTTCCAAACCCTCGTCGTTGAGCTGACTCAGACGCTGGTCATAGTCGTCGCTGCCGATGATCGCCTTCTCGAAAATCGAGGGGTTCGAAGTCTCGCCAACCACACTGTCTTCACGTACCAGTCGCTCGAGCTCGCCCGATTCAATAGTTGATCGCTTGATGAAGTCGAGCCAGACGCTGGTGCCCAACTTTGAAAGCACCGCCAGCCTGGTCTCGGTCGCCGCTGTATCCGTCAACTGTGAACCTCCTCCTTCATAGATCTTCTTACTTTTCCTCTTTGACCCCTGAAAGATTGGAATTGATTCCGTCGCGCTCGATCACGGCAATCCTTGCCAGTCTGCGGCGGTGACGCTCCTCACCGGTGTATTTTGCTGCCATGAATGTGCGCAGGATGTCTGCAGCGAGAGCACTGCCGGTCACTCTACCGCCTAGACAGAGAACGTTTACATCGTCGTGCTCGACACACTGATGTGCGGTATAGGTATCCATCGCCGCAGCGGCCCTTATCCCCTCAACCTTATTGGCAGCAATGGCGATCCCAGCACCCGATCCACAGACCAAAACACCGCGCTCCGCCTTACCGCCCACAACCTCACGGGCAACGTCAAGTGCCTTATCGGGGTAATCGACCGGATCGGATGAGTCGGTGCCCAGATCTACCACCTCGTGACCCTCATTGCGCAACACACCGAGAACAGTCTCTTTCAGACTGTATCCAGCGTGGTCAAAACCGCAGGCGACTTTCACTTAGACAGCATACCCCGACGAGGCGATGTTTGGAAAAGTAAGACGTTTGCGATACGGGATTTTGGGTCAATTCTGATAGGACCTCAGCGCTCACGCGGTCTCGTACGGAAAACGTAGTCCCAGATCGGGGAGCTTACGCCGTAAGCAGTCTTTTCACTGTCGAAGTGGTCTTGCATGTGGTGTTTGCGCAGATACTTGCCGACCTTTGTTCGCGGTGTGTGGTGGTGCCAGTGATAGTGACCCATGTCGTATATCAGGTATCCCACTAACAGACCTGAGAAGGCCGGTAGAAACAGTTCTGCGCCTAGTACGGCCATGAGAAAAATCCAGAAGACAACGGCCAGGGGAATGCTCATGAGCGGCGGTATCACCAGATGCTTTGGATCGTTCGGGTGCTCGTGGTGCACTCCATGGATCAGAAAGACGATCTTCTCCTGGCGTCTCCCGCGTGGTCTGAAGTGGAACACCAGCCGGTGCATCCAATACTCGAGCAGTGTCCAAAACAAGAGGCCTGCGGCAAAGAGGCCGACGATGCTCAGTGCACCGATCTCCGTATCGGCGATCGCAAAATATAGAAGATAGGTCGCAAGCGGTACAAAGATGATCAGCGGAATCGCGGGATGAACTCGTGTGAATCTGTCTACGACTCCACTTTTAAAAAGAGGGGGAGACGCCTTTAGATGTTCCGTTCTTTCTTGCATCTGTAAGTTGATAATTTAATAGTCGAGGCCGTTTGATTACTTACTTAGCGGCTGATTCGGATCGGCGTACCCACAGGAACCAGCGGATAGAGCTTCTTGACATCTGACGGAATCATTCGAATGCATCCGTGAGATGCGGGGCCACCGATAGAACCGATTGCACCAGTGCCGTGAATCCCGACACCATCGGCTCCGTCCACTCCAAGCCATCTTGCAATCAGCGGGTTTTGTGGGTCGCCACAGGAAAAACTCTGCCCTGCAAGCGAGCCGGCCCAAGGTTTGTTCGGAGCGGTCCAAACCGGACAGTTTGACTTGTTGCCGATCCGGAACATCCCGGATGGGGTGTCGAACCCGGCCTGCCCTAAGGCTATTCGATACGTTCGCTTCACTTTGAGCCTCTTGAAGAGCCTCAGCTTGTAGTTGTTGCGATCGATTGTCAGTACCGTGCCGTACTTGTTCTTGACGTTCGAGTTGGTCACTGCGGGCAGTACCTTCCGAGTCTTTATACGCAGCCTCCGTTTAATCGTCGGGTCCTTTATCCTGGCGGTTAGAGCGTCCGTGAGTTGATTTGCATCGACACTAAGTCCAGATCGTGCCCGTCGCACCCTTATCTTTGTGATCAGAATTACTGCCCTCGCGTTTCTTGAGCGCCTACTAACTCGTCTCGCAACATTTTGAGCAAACTTCTTCACTGCTGCCGGTGAATAATCGATAGCAAGTGGCACGGTGATGGTTTTCTGTACAGCTCCACCTTCGTCTACTTCAATAGTCTGTGATGCGGTCGCATCACGCCCTGCGTAGTAGGCTCGTTTTGCCGTGCGTAGTGCATCTAGCCGAATCTTCGCCCGCTTTGCCGACAGGCCGAACTTCCTCCTACCCACATATACGAAGATGTGCTGGCCTGCTGCGCCTGAGAGCTTTTGATTGAGCTTGGTCGAGGCAGTTGCGATCGTGCTGCCACCGACATCTACTCCGGCGACCTCGACTCCATCGGCAATAACACGGGCATCGGCATTCTTGGCCTTCGTCGATTTCCTGGCTTCAGACGTGTTTGTATGTACCAGTGAGGTCACTAGTAGCGTCAGAAGCATCGCGACAACGATTCTTGCAGGCCAAGCAGCCGCCGCCGTTTCACTACGGGTCATTTTTCGCGTCGAATAAGTACCTGTATGCATATCCGGTCAGTTCCTAGAGTTAACCTAGCGGCGAATTTTGCCGAGTCCCGCAATTAGCTAGGCGTCAATTCTTGACTCGTTCAATCAATCAGGGTACCAATAAAGAGCTCTTTCGTCGATTTTCTTGTCTCAAAAGAAACACCTGTTGCACGGTTTGTTGCGGATTTTCAGTTTGGAATCGGCTAAAAGGCTGTTACCGCAGTCGGACCCTATTTTTTAACTCTAAAGCTAACTCCGTACGTCTTCTGGTTCCCGACGGTGTCGGTGGTTCTGATATAGAGACGGTAGCGATCCCTGCTTCTCATTCTGTTGCGAACTTTCATCGGCAAGGGCAGGCTCCATTTGTCTGTACCTTGTACCTTGGTGTATGCGCGCTTGCATCTGTGCTTTATCCGCTTTCCAGATTTAAGGCTTAGATATGCACACTTATTCTTCTTGCGTTTCTTTTGCGCGTTGGTGATTTTTAGCTTAAGCTTCACCTTCTTGACATCCGCGTAGTCGTCGCTTGTGATACCACTTATGGTGGCAAGATCCTTCAAACGTATGGCCGGTGGCCTCTTCTTGCCCTTCTTGATACTCGAGCGGTCCAGCCTCGGTGCCTTGCGATCGACAACCCAGGTCCAGGTTGCAGGTAGTCCTGTGTTCCCCGCCCTGTCCTGTGCTCTCACCTGGAAGGTGTGGCGACCCAGAGCGAGCCCGTAGACGACCTCGGGCGATCCACATGGGCCCCAGCCCTCGCTGTTGAGCTGGCACTCGAAACCTACCCTTTCCTCGTTTGCGTGGAAGGTGAATATCGTACTTATCTCTTTCAAGACATTTCCTGGGCCCGAGTCGATGGTTACAACTGGAGGCGTGGTGTCCTGGGCAGGCGCCAGGGGCGTTGGCACATTGACGGCGCTGCTGCTGACCGAACTGCTGCCCGCCGCATTGGAGGCGGTAACTTGGCAAGTGATCGCATGGCCTGCATCAGTTGTAACCAGATTGTAGGTATTGCCTGTGCCGAAGATGATCTCCTCACCATCGCGTTTCCACTGGTATGTGTAGTCTGTGGGATCCTTGATCCAGGTGCCCTGCGTGCACGACAACTGCTGGCCAACGCTGGAGGTACCCGATACCGACGGCAGAGAGGAGTTGGCTGGCACGCCGATGGCGTTGACCGAGTTGCTGGTCGCTACAGTGCTGCCCGCCAAATTCGTGGCCGTATTGCGACATGTAATCAAGGTGGAAGCATCGGCCTCGACGAGATCGTAGGTGGAGTCAGTGGCTCCGCTGATCGGCGAACCATCTCGGCGCCACTCGTAGCTGTAGACGGTCGGGTTGTTGGTCCAGGTACCTGTCGAGCAGGAGAGCTGCTGGCCGACGTGGGGGGTGCCGGAGATAGATGGTATGACTGTGTTGGCAGGAACGCCGATGGCGTTGACTGAGCTGCTCGTCGCTGTGACATCAGCCGCTTCGTTGGAAGCGGTGACACGGCAGGTGATCGAGGTGGAGGCATCGGCCTCTACGAGGGTGTAGGTGGAGCTGGTAGCTCCGCTGATCGGCGAGCCGTCTCGGCGCCATTGGTAGGTGAAGAAATCAATAGTGTCAGGGAAAGCCCAAGTTCCGTTCGAGCAGGTGAGTGTCTGGCCCACATAAGGAGTACCGGATATTGCCGGTAGTACGGTGTTGACCGGCGGACCGATGGGGATGACCAACTCGCTCGTGGCTTCATTGCTACCACCTGCGTTGGAGGCGGTAACAGAACATCTGATTTGGTGATTGGCGTCACCCGCAATAAGTGTGTAAGTGGGGCTTGTGGCACCGAATATCGGCGAGCCATCTCGTTTCCACTGGTAGGCGTAGCCAGTCGGGCTGTTGGTCCAGGTGCCCTGCGAGCAGGAGAGCTCCTGTCCTACGACTTGGGACCCGGATATTGCGGGTAGAGCTGTGTTGGCGGGAGCGCCGATGGCCTCAACAGCACTGCTCGTCGCGGAGTTGCTGCCGCCGGCGTTGGTGGCTGTGACACGACAGGTAATCGAGTTGCCTGCATCAGATCCAACTAGCGTATATGTAGAGCTTGCAGCACCGGATATCGGCGTGCCACCTCGACGCCACTCATAGCTGTAGACGGTCGGGTTGTTGGTCCAGGTGCCCGTCGAGCAGGAGAGTTGCTGTCCGACGTACGGGCTGCCGGATATAGTTGGTAGCGCAGTATTTACGGGTGGCGGTGGAGGATCGGAGACCGCAACTTCCGTTGTTGTCGTCGCACTGGGCCCACCGTTGCAGTAGGCGGTCCGGCCGGTGAAGATCAGCTGGGTTGAGCAGCCGTCGCTATCGGTCACGGTCAGGGTCACGTCGTAGTTTCCCGATGAGTTGTACGTGTGGTTCGGCGTCGGGCCACCGTCATCGAGAGTTGTTGTGTCACCGAAATCCCAGTCGTAGCGGGCCACGGTGCCGTCTGTGTCGCTCGAGCTGGAGCCGTTGAACGACACCGAGGAACCTGTATAAGCCGGGCTGGATGCGGTGAAAGCAGCGGTGGGGGCCTGGCTGGGGGTCACGGTAACGCTGAATGGCGCCGATCCTGCATATACGGTTGCCGGGCTCTTGGCAGAAAGCACACCGGTGCTCTCGTCAACGTCGAACTGGGATACGTCGGAGCTGCCACTGCCGTACAGGTGAGCGGTGTACAAGCTTTTGCCATCCGGGTGCATGGCGACGTCGTAAGCGTTCGTGTACAAACTCACGCTAGGTGGAGTCTTCGCCGTTAGCGCCCCCGTAGATGAGTTGATGTCATATTGGTACACGGCAGGACTGGAGGTGGTGTAGCGGACGACGTAGGCGCTGCCGCCATCCGGGCTTACAGTGATGGCCGTCGGGCTCGAGCCCGAGGATACGAAGGGCGTGGACATCGGCGTGAGTGCCCCCGTTGCCTGGTCGATGTCGAACTGGTAGACACTGCTGTTACCGTTGCTGGCGACGTAGGCGTTCTGGCCATCGGGGGTTATAGCGATCCCAATCGGGCTCGAGCCCGCGGACACATAAGCCGGAGTTTTTGCCGTTAGTGCCCCCGTTGCCTGGTCTACGTCGAACTGGTAGACCCTGTGGTTGCCGGTGCTGGTGACGTAGGCGCTTTGGCCGTCGGGGGTTACTACAACTCTGCCGAGGTTCGAGCCCGCAGCTACGGTCTCCGGGGCTTTCGCCGTTAGCAATCCCGTGGCCAGCGCTCTGTCGTACTGGCCTACGGTGGTGTACACGCTGGTGTAGACGCTCGCGCCGTTTGGGCTGACGGCAACGCCGTACTTGTTCGAGCCCAGGGCCAGGTAGGTCGGAGACAACGCGGCGAGCGCGCCACTAACAGCGTTGATGCTGAACTGGGACGTGCCCCACAGGGTGGCTACGTAGGCGTTCTGGGCATCGGGGCTGACCGCGATGCTCCTTGGCGTCGAGCCGTTCGCTGACAGGCTGGATGGGCTTTTAGCCGTCAGCGCCCCCGTCGACGAGTTGACGTTGAACTGATAGATATTGGCCGAGTTGTAGTCGACGACGTATGCGCTATTGCTTGCGAACACACTCGCGGGTAGTAAAAATATCGACACAACACACACTGCAAGCGCCGGAATCGCGATCGCAACTAACTTTGATCTACGGGCCATCCATGCCCCTTCTCTCGTTCCGTCCTAATACAAACGTACTCCCGTTTTTACGTTAGGTCAAGGGGAGTTAGTTAGCTGAAACCAGCCGCCCCTCTTGTATGTCTGTAAGACGTCGTGCAACCTCTGACCAGTTGACTACATTGAACCAAGCCTCTAGATAGTCAGGGCGCCTGTTTTGGTACTTGAGGTAGTAGGCGTGTTCCCAGACATCCACGCCCAGCAATGGGATCTTGCCCTCGCTGATCGGCGAGTCCTGGTTGGGCGTGCTCATAATCTCAAGCCCCGAGCCGTTGTGAACCAGCCAGGCCCAACCGCTGCCAAAGCGGGTAATACCGGCCGCCATGAAATCCTGCTTGAACTTCTCGAAGCCACCCAATGTCGAGTCGATCGCGTCGGCAAGCGCCCCATCGGGCTCGCCGCCGCCGTCTGGCGACATGATCTGCCAGAAGAAGGTGTGGTTAGCGTGACCGCCAGCGTTGTTGCGTACAGCCGTCTGCTTGTCTACAGGCAGTTGATCGAGGCTCTTCAATACTTCCTCAACATCCAGCTCAGCCCACTCCGTACCTTCAAGTGCAGCGTTCGCTTTATCGACATAGGCCTGATGGTGCTTATCGTGGTGAATTTTCATTGTCTGCTCGTCTATGTACGGCTCTAGCGCACCGTACTCATACGGCAGATCAGGTACCTGATAAGGCATAAATTTCCTTTCTATTTAATTCCGACCTCAGAGGTAGGATATCTTATCTGTTTACAACCACGAGTCAACCGCTTATCAACGCTGCCACAACTGCCCAGCTCGCGCCCCGGCCACGAATCTATCTCAGCGGCCTTAGCCACTTCTTTTCGAACAAGACCTTTCCCCAGTGCCAGTGACGGCTGGGTTTGTGCAGCTTCACCTTTGGTTTTGGCTCCGCAAAGAAGTCACCCCTGCCAAAGGCTGCCCTCCCGCCTCCTGTTTCAACGAAACAGGAGCCGTGGCCCAAGTAGTTGTCACGTCCTTCTTTACCGAGAATGTCCGCCGTGATGTTTTGTGCCACAACCTTGGCCTCGCCATGAGCAAAGACACCGGCCTTTGGTAACGGCTTTCCCATTGCCAGCGGGATGGTCGCAACATCGCCGATCGCGTAGACGCCAGGGTTGCCTGTTTCGAGAGTGTGTCGATCGACCGGCACCCAGCCGCTATCTGCTGTAAGACCAGCTTCAGTAACCGACCGAGGTGCACGATGTGGCGGAACGTAGGCGAGGAGATCGAAGTCCGCCTGTGCACCGTTCTCAAAACGGATACTGCGTTTCTCTGGGTCAACCAATTCAACCTTGTGCTCAGGGTGATACGCGATGCCCTTCCCCTCAACCATCGATCTGACACCGGCCGAGACCTCGGGCCCGGCAACTCCCATCGGGCCGGGCTCAGCCGCATACATATCGATCTGCACGCTATCTCGGGCTCCCTGTTTCTGCAGATAAGCCTCTAGCAGCAACGCGGCCTCGTAGGGCGCAGCCGGACATTTATACACCGGCTCCGATGTCATCACAACCAGCCTGCCGGAACTTAGCCGCTCCAGCTCACCTTTGAGGCTTTTTGCTCCTGCTAGCGAGTAGAAGCCGTGACCTGCACTTGAAAGACCGGGAATCACACCCTCGTCTAGGTCGGCTCCCAGTGAGATGACCATGTAGTCGCCCCCAACCGTTGAGCCGCCAACCGTCACCGTTCGTTCATTGGGATCTATCTGCTCTATCTCCCCAATAACGAGCTCGATCCCCTTCTTTTCAAGCTTTCGGAGCGATCCGGTTATCTTCGCTTCGGTTCGATCCCCAGTCATCAGCCAGAGTAGTGAAGGCGAAAAGAGATACTCGGGTGTGCGATCGACCAAAACCACTTTATGTTCGTTGGGTAGCTTTTTTCTCAGCTCCAGCGCTGTGACAACGCCACCGACGCCGCCACCCAGAACGACCACCTTTTTTACGCTGCTCATTCGATCCCCCTTATCATCGTCAGAAGGTCAGAACGCGATCGGAGTCCTCAATCCAATCTGCAAGATCGTCCATGGTCGCCATATCGACATCGGATCTGATCGCCCCCTCGCCTATGCCACATCGGGTCACGCAGGTCGTGCAGATCTTTACCGGGATTCCCTCGGATATGCACACATCCAGCAGTTCACGAATCTCTCCTGGCTCAAATCCCTCACGAGCCACATCGACCGCATCGTTGATAAAAAAGAGACGCAGCTCGTGGCCGCGTTTATATGCCTTCAGAACCAGGCGCAGAGTGTTGTAGACGGCATCTCCCGAAGTCGGTGCCGAGCTGGCGATCAGAGTCCACTTCATACGACCCCCTCTTACACTAAGGCCAGTCACACACGAATGTGTCAGAAGCCGGATAGCAGTACAAGCAGGCACCAACGCAGTGCCTGCCAAAGGATAATAATGACCCGCTTGGAGAACAGAACCGTATTTCTTACTACTTCTTCTGTCCGTGTTTAGCTGAAGCGATCCGGAAGATCTTTCTCTTTGTCACGGAAACGTTTCCAGCCGCATCTACTGCCCTAGCTTCTGCAATGTAGAGCCCTGGGGAAAGTCTCTTTCCTTCGATGCGACCACTGAACTCTTTCTTGTTGGCGCCCTCGACACCGTCCCATTGAATGGAACCCTTCTTTCTCTTTATAAGACACTTTGCTCTTCGCAGGCGCTTTTTGGCCTTGTTTTTCAGTGACGTCCCCGAGTATCTCTTCTTAAGGGGACCAACCAGCCTGCGCTGTGCCTTCTTCGAGGCTCGCACGCAACGCTTTTTCCTACCTGGCTTCGTGGAAAGTTTCAGACCCCGGTCACGTTTGACGATTCTCACTTTTATTTCGGCAGCCTCTGAAAGCGTCACCTGGAAACTGCTGCCGCGGGCAACCCTCTTCCCCTTGTTTTTTGTATTTGCAGCTGTTACTGCTGGATTGAAGGCCGACTTCACCCCAGATGAGCCAACGGCAAATGTTGGGCGCGACATCACAAGTGTCACGACCGGTGGTGTCGTATCGACAGACGTTCCCGGATCGGGTGGCGTGGTACCGGAAGGCGGAGGCTCACATGACGATGGATCGGTGGAGCATTGATCCCCGTCTCCGTCGCCCGTGTCGACGTAGCCTAAGGTGTCTTTCCTTATTAGTGTGGAGGCGCCCTGCTTTGAACCGTCAGGTGAAGTGGAATTTAAAAACAAGATGCTTTGCTCGCAGGGTGATGAGATCTCAGGCACAGTTTCAAATGAACTGATAGGACAGCATTCGATCTCCGGGTTGAAGATGTCATCTATGAAAAAGCCTTCCATGTCAAGTCCAACCTTAAGGGGGTCGTTGTTGGGGCAGCCCATCTCTCGACATCGATCTAGGCATATGCGGATACGCTCCAGTCATCTATCCGGCCGTACTAGGTAGGCACATTGTGTCTTGCGGTACTTGGGGGCTCAGACATTACATATCGGCCGTCACTTAAGAGGCACATGACAAACACGAGCTCGCCCAAACGTGCAAACCTTTTCTTTTGGTACCCAGATCGGGAAACGCAATCATGCTCGCGGGAGGGCATGACCTAAGCTGCCTCCCTGACATCTACCGCACTGTCCCGATCCGAGTCCTTTTCTTCACCGCCGGCTAAGCGGCGAATCTCACCATCACGCAAGCCGTAGTAGCAAAGCTCGAGTATCTCGCGTGCAACCGCGACTCTGGCTACCTTGCGGCCTCTGCGTTTAGCGATGCGTTCAAACATCTCTCTCAGGTGACCACCCGAGCGCTCTGCCTTCTGGGCCGCCTCGACCATCGCCCAACGTAAGGCAGGCGATCCCTGTCGGGATATGTGGCCCGTACGCACCTTTGCATCCGAGCTTCTGGTTCTAGGTGTAAGGCCTGCCCAGGACGCAAGCTTGCGTGGGTTTCTAAAGCGAGAGACATCTCCGACCTCAGCGATAACCAGAAGTGCCGTATAGGGGCCGATCCCGGGTATCTGGGTAAGTACCGATACCTCCTCTGTCTCGCCGGCAATCTGCTTGACCTGCTTGTCGATCAGCTCGATCTCACGGTTCAAGTCGTCAACCAGTCTGAGCAGCGTCTCGATTCTGTCTTTTCCAGGCCGGCGTAGATCGAGGCTCTCCAGAAACATCATCCCGGCACGTCCGAACAGATCGGCGTGGTCGTGCTGGATGCCGAAGCTTGCCAGATAAGCGTGCACGCGGTTCTTAAGCGAGGTCCTTACCGCAACCAGGCTCATACGCTGGCGCAGGATCTGACGTAGATCTCTTAAAGGCCGCGGAGCGATATAGGCTTCGGGCAGAAGATCGGTACGCAGAAGATGGGCCAGGGTCTTGGCATCTACCGCATCTGTCTTTACCCTGGCTGACGCGATCGCCTTGGTCCGCAGGGGATGGGCCAGTTTTAAGTCGAAGCTCTCATCCTCCAGTAGATCTGCCAGCCACTCCCAGCCGTAGGTTGCCTCAACGCAGATTCTGGTATCTGCAGGGTCGAACTCAGACAGAATCTCACGGAAGTTATCGCAAGAGTTTTCGATCCTGCCGGCGAAGATCTTTTCGCCCTGATCGTCACAGGCGTGGATGTATGAACGACGTCGATGTAGGTCAATTGCTATGTTGTTCATAGCAGGTCTCCTTTCTTTTGTTTTTATTGCTTGGTGCTACAAGCAAGATATTAGGGGGGCCTGCTTTTTCATGACATCATCTTCAGACGTGCAGATAGGAACATCCTGATACCTGGCCAGCGTTGCCTCGGTATGTCCGTAAGAGAGGGGCTTGCACTCGTCCGTGTACCAAAGTTCCCCACCTTCGTATGACTCCATGTAGGAAGCCCCGGTACCAGTCCAGCTGAATGTGAAAAGAGCTTCACCTGCTGGGTGAGTGCATTCAAAAGTAACTGGCTCTCGGACAATCCCCGTGTATGAACCGGATCCACCCACAAACTCGACTTCGCCGCTTCCGCCCCTAACAAACTCCCAGGTTCCAGCCAGGCTGTCCGGATTGCCGGTGTCGGCAATGGCCGTTGACGAGCCCGCTCCTATCAGACATGTGGCTGCAATGAGAATCGACACGAAGTGTGTTGAGTACCGGGCCTTTCTGCCGGTTTTTACATCGCTCCCTGATCTCGCTTCATCCATGAGGTAGCCCCTTCCTGGCTTTTTGGTCTCTATCTAGAACTATGCTCCTGCGCGGAAAAAGTTCCACGTATCGACGTTGCATGCTTTAGTTAGGGATCATGGACTGGGAACTTGCAGCGTTCGCCATATGGTGTTTTGCTTTTGCCGTGGCCGGTGGTACGGCCGGGCTGGTGCTGGGCAATATCAGGCTGCCGGCAACACTGCTTCTGGCCAGCTCACCTGCGTCGGGGGCGGCGGCCAATATCGCCATCAGCGCGATCGCCGCCGGCACCGCATCGACAACGCACATCAGAGCCGGGAGAGTCAACTGGCGACTGGTCGCTTGGATGGGGCCGCCATCGATAGTGGGAGGACTTGCGGGCGGCTATCTGTCAGGTGCTATCTCATCACGAACACTTTTGATTCTGATCGCAGTCGTGCTGGTTTACAGCGCAGTTGATCTGACTTTCCGGCCGCTGAGAAAGAGGGCCAGCGTGAAAGACGGGCCTCACGGTTTGAACCTTCAGGCCGCAGTCGTCTCAGGGGGAGTTATTGGAGTGCTCGGCGGGATGGTTGGTTTGATACTCGGTTCACTGCGTATTCCAGCGATTATCAGACTGGTGGGAGAGTCGCCAGAACGCACGGTCGGCACAAATCAGATCGTCGGGCTGATGCTGGGGATCGCTGCAGTCGTTGGGCACCTGTCATCGTCACCACCAGACCTGGCGCTAGTTCTTGTCGGTGGAGCGGCCTCTATTCCCGGCGCACTGATCGGTGCGCGCCTGACCGGCAGGCTCTCAGAGGAATCGCTGGTGAGGTTTATCGCCCTGATTCTGATCGTCGCTGCTGTTACAGCGGTCGTTACCGCGGTTCGTTAAAAAATAGGCTTGCTACACGCCACGGACGGATCGAGATCGTCGTGCAGCGTCGCGCCATCAGCACCTTTAAGCTCGATATTCGCCGTCCCGGCGCCGCCTTCCACATCGACCTTGCCGTACGAGAACGTATCGAGGTTGCGACAGTCCACCCCAACCAGGTTCAAGATGCCGTGGAACGCCAGCAGAAGATCCGGACCGTATCCGGCAAGTATCTCGTCCTCCAATGTAAAGGTTGCGATCGGGCCGGTGACCAGCTCCTGCGCAATTGGTTCGGGGTCGGTGAAGCGGTCTACGAAGACCTCGTTGATGATGTTTGCGTGATTGTCGGTCGTCAAGAAGATCACGTTCTCGATGTTGTTGTCACGGATGAAGTTGAGAATCTCAGCCCGCTCGGCGGCGTAGCCCTCCCAGCGATCGTACGGCAGAGCGTAGAACTGCTGGATGGCCAACTCACTGATCACGAACTTGAACTCGGTGTCGGAGCTGCGAAGAGCGCTTTTCAGCCTCGCCTTCTGCATCGTGCCCAACATCGTCCGGCCGGGATCGTTGATCGCCTCAAGACAGCCGGGCGGTGGTGACGCCGGAAGGCCGAACGACGGCCGTACGGAAGCTGGCAAGGTCGGTGCCAGATCGCCCTGGCACTCCACTTCAACCGAGGCGCTACGGCACGAGCGCTCATCCGGTATGAAGATGTCGACATCGCTGCCACGGTGAAACTTCTTCATCACGGGGTTGCCTGCGCAGCCGGCGGGGGGAGATCCGTCCGAAGGTACAAACGCCACATACGTGTCGGAGATCGGCATGTACTCGAAGAATGCTCTGCGACCTACCTCGTAGCGGTCCGGGTCGACGGTTCCACCGTCGTAGTCGTTCATCACCTCGTGGTCGTCCCATTGGGCGTAGATCGACGTGGATTTGAGTAGCTCTGGCAGAGCTTCGACCTCACGGTTTTCTTTGTAGGCCGCGCGGTACTCGTCCAACGTTGTTGCCGGGCTTGGCCGCAAACTCGAATCGGAGTAGATAGTGTCACCGAGATATACAAAGAAGTCCGGGTTCTCTCCACGCACTGCGTCCAGAACCTCGAAGTTGCCGTGGAACGGGCTCCCGTTGACGTTGGTCCCATCGGAATCTCCCGAGTAGGCAAAACTCACATTTGCTGAAGTACTCGCGGCCTGTGCAGTAGTGAAGGTGCCCGCTGGACTTTTCGCCCTGCCACGACGCCACTGGTAGTAGTAGGTTGTATTGGGCTCCAGTCCTCTTACAGTTGTCTTAGCTGTGAAGTCGGTGGCAGCCGTCGCCTTCAACTTCTGTTTGAAGACCTTCCTGCCGTGCAAACGGGGGTTGTCGTATACCTCCAACTTGATCTTGGCTTTTCGATCAACACGTGTCCAGACGACAGCGGTGGAAGACGTAACATCGCCGCTGGCAACGCCGTGCTCGAAGACTGGCTGACGGTGAGGAGCTGCTGCACCCGTTCCGGTAAGACCAGATAGAACTATCAACATCGCAGTTGCAGCCACAAGTCGAGTCCACACTTTAAACACTTCGTACCCCACTAACTGTTTGTGCGCATAAAGCGCAAGATTGCCACCCATCAGATATCCGATATCAGACATATAGATCCAAGTACCGACAATTTGTGACAGCTATCCCGCTTTTTCGACGATTTGTACACACTTGGAAAAGCCGTTACGTACGCGTACTGATATGAATACTCCGAGATCCTGAAACTCCAGATTGTCCGAGACTGCAAAATACTGTTTTGGGTACCGGAATCGGAGGCTTGGGAAGAAACGTAAGGTGGACAGGCCGAGAGTTTCTTTTGAGCTACGAGCTTAACGCCTATGTGGCCGCTCTTTACGACAGTCTTGGCAAATGCCATACAGGTAGCTGATGAAGGCCAGCCATCCCTAGATTGGAATACAAGAGCTGAATCCTCCATCTGTCCGTCCCAAACGCCTCAAGATCGACCTTATGCGAGCGAATATGCAATACAAATAATTTGACAGTTTTCATCCGTAAGTTACTGGTGATGCGGGTCTTCTTCTATTAATCAAAGACAAATACGACTGAGCACTGAACAGAAAGGTTTGATCCGATGACTCGCTTTTATACGAGGAGGAACCATTCAGGGACGACAGCACACCTAAAAACTTCAACTCTGGCTATCTGCGCTGGCACAGTCGCGTTGCTAGCGGCGTTTGCCACACTGGCAACGCTTGTCACCCTTACCACCCCATCTCACGCCGCCCCCATCCCCGAGGGAGCAGAGTGTATTGGCCCTGCAGCGATGGCCGATCCCTTCGCTCAAGCCCAGGCAGGAGGCCTAGACCTACCGGGCAACTTCGTCGATTGCGATGTGCTCATCAACAAAACAGACCCTTGCAGCAAGCCAGGACCAGGACCAGACCCATCGGGACCTGGCACAGATAAGTGTTACGACCCAAAGGGTAAAGACGACTGCAAGCCTGCTAGCTCTGAAGACCCAACTCCACCTTCAAAGGACTGCTATGGCTCATTGGACGACACTGACTGTGACGACAAGCTCGAGCAGAACTCCGACACAGCTAACTCCGGTGACGACACCCTCAAGGGTGTCGCTTGCGATCCCCCTTCTAGCTCTAGCTCTGGTGGCAAGCTCACCGGCTCAGGCGGAAGCAAGGACTGCATAGATCGCGCTGCACCAGTGGATCCCGAGCCAGGAAAGCGCATCAACTACTGCGATGGGCCAGAAAGGCCTCTGAGCCCAGATCAGCCTGGCTACGCGGCCAAAGACGAGTGCGCAGACAAGACCGAGCCCACTAACCCAAAGCCAGCCGATCCCTCTGATCCCACCCCTCTAGGCAATCAGCTATCCGACTCATCCCCAGGGTATGGATCGGGAACGCTTATCAAAGACAAGCTCCACTCGGTGATGCTCAAGTGCGGTCAGCTACCGATGCTTCCCAACGACGGCAAGAAACCAGGCCCCTCTCCGACAGATGACTGCCCAGCAGGCTCGGCAAGCGTAGACCCAGGACCCACTCCAGAGCCCAAGCCCCAGCCAAAGCCAGATCCTACGCCAGAGCCCAAGCCAGACCCAGACGAGCAAGGCCCTGCTCCCCAACCCGCACCTGATCCTAATCCAGACCCAGAGCCAGACCCAGAGCCTAAGCCCGCCTCTGGCTCTCCAAACGACGACGCCAACGACGACTTCTACGATGGTGGCAAAAACGATTCACCACCTACTCCTGGGCCCGCACCGGGTCCAGACGACCCACAACCTCCTGCTCAACATGGAGACAACGATCCCTGCGACGACAAAAGGCCACCCAAGGGCAACAGTGGATCAGGAGGGGGTAACCACGCTCCCAGTAAAAACCCCAATCAGCTACCAGGGAATGTGCTGGCGGATCCTCCGCAGTCGAGACCGCCGAGCGAGGTTCCAGCTCAGGTCAACAAACCAAGCAACTGGTATCAATTGTATAAGCAGACACTCGAGGACGCCAAGAAGAAGGCCGAGCAAGAGGCGGAGGCAAAACGCCCGAAGGTCGACAAGCAGTACAACGCAAAAGGTCAGCTGACGCAGAAGACGGTCACTGAGCCAAATGGCGATAAGACAGTTACCGAGTACGAGTATGGAGAGAACGGCAAGCTGAAGAAAGAGACTATGACCAACCCTGTGGGCAACCAGAAGGTGACAGAGTACGAGTACTACGCGGACGGCCAGCTGAAGAAAAAATCGGAAACGGCCACTAGAAAGGGGCAGGAGGATCCACTTTGGACCAAAGTGACCGAGTACGGCGAGAATGGAAAGCTGACGAAAAAGACAATAACTTTGTTTGGCAGGGTGAAGGTGTACGAGTACGCGGACGGCCACGTGAAGACAGTGACGGTAACTGAGCCGAACGGTACGAAGACGGTGACCGAGTACGACGAACGCGGAAATCCGATAAAGAAAACTGTCACCAATCCCGATGGCAGCACGGATGAGTACGAGTACGCTGGTGCCGGTGAATGGAAAAAGGTGAAGTAGCTGATGCAGTGCCGACGGACCCTGTACACAGACGACCCTGGATTCCTGCGAGCTTTTTATCCGTGTATCTCTGCTCTAGAGCACAAACCTCCTGGGAGGCAGCCAAGTGATCTCTGACTGTCAAAAACGCAGCTCGACCACTCTTCGATATTTATCAGTCGCGTTGCTAGCGGCGTTTGCCACACTGGCAACGCTTGTCACCCTTACCACCCCATCTCACGCCGCCCCCATCCCCGAGGGAGCAGAGTGTATTGGCCCTGCAGCGATGGCCGATCCCTTCGCTCAAGCCCAGGCAGGAGGCCTAGACCTACCGGGCAACTTCGTCGATTGCGATGTGCTCATCAACAAAACAGACCCTTGCAGCAAGCCAGGACCAGGACCAGACCCATCGGGACCTGGCACAGATAAGTGTTACGACCCAAAGGGTAAAGACGACTGCAAGCCTGCTAGCTCTGAAGACCCAACTCCACCTTCAAAGGACTGCTATGGCTCATTGGACGACACTGACTGTGACGACAAGCTCGAGCAGAACTCCGACACAGCTAACTCCGGTGACGACACCCTCAAGGGTGTCGCTTGCGATCCCCCTTCTAGCTCTAGCTCTGGTGGCAAGCTCACCGGCTCAGGCGGAAGCAAGGACTGCATAGATCGCGCTGCACCAGTGGATCCCGAGCCAGGAAAGCGCATCAACTACTGCGATGGGCCAGAAAGGCCTCTGAGCCCAGATCAGCCTGGCTACGCGGCCAAAGACGAGTGCGCAGACAAGACCGAGCCCACTAACCCAAAGCCAGCCGATCCCTCTGATCCCACCCCTCTAGGCAATCAGCTATCCGACTCATCCCCAGGGTATGGATCGGGAACGCTTATCAAAGACAAGCTCCACTCGGTGATGCTCAAGTGCGGTCAGCTACCGATGCTTCCCAACGACGGCAAGAAACCAGGCCCCTCTCCGACAGATGACTGCCCAGCAGGCTCGGCAAGCGTAGACCCAGGACCCACTCCAGAGCCCAAGCCCCAGCCAAAGCCAGATCCTACGCCAGAGCCCAAGCCAGACCCAGACGAGCAAGGCCCTGCTCCCCAACCCGCACCTGATCCTAATCCAGACCCAGAGCCAGACCCAGAGCCTAAGCCCGCCTCTGGCTCTCCAAACGACGACGCCAACGACGACTTCTACGATGGTGGCAAAAACGATTCACCACCTACTCCTGGGCCCGCACCGGGTCCAGACGACCCACAACCTCCTGCTCAACATGGAGACAACAATCCCTGCGACGACAAAAGGCCACCCAAGGGCAACAGTGGATCAGGAGGGGGTAACCACGCTCCCAGTAAAAACCCCAATCAGCTACCAGGGAATGTGCTGGCGGATCCGCGAGATGGAGATGCCCAGAAAGCGAAAGCAGTTTTCTGCACCAAGATCGGTGCTACATATATCTGCGGTACCAACTGGAAGCTCACGACCAAGATCGATGCGCACCAGTCGCTCTGGGAGTTCGACGAGGAGGTTAGCGGCGAGAAGCAGTATGTGCTGGTCAAGGGACATATCGCGGACCCGTGGACATCGACTTCGACAGCGACCGAGGACATCGACGGGGATGGCAAACCCGACCACTACATCACCGTACAAACAACCTACTACCCCTCGGGAACGATCGTAAA
This sequence comes from uncultured Thermoleophilia bacterium, assembly GCA_963710065.1. Lineage (GTDB taxonomy): Bacteria > Actinomycetota > Thermoleophilia > Solirubrobacterales > CAVPYU01 > CAVPYU01. Next base: position 174,984 of record CAVPYU010000001.1, read on the forward strand.
GATTACGACGAAAATGGTTGACGAAGACTGGCGATGGCGTACCAGACACCGTGATACTCGAATCTACATCTACAACGTCAGTTCTGGCAGACGGCACGTCGATCACAACCGAGAAGTCGGTTAACACGGACACGGACGGAGATGGTGAGGCCGATGACACCTTGACCGAGACCACTAAGCAGTGGACAGAACCGAACGGGACCAACGTAACGACAAAGAGTTGGGAGTACGACGACAACAGCGACGGGACAGTCGACTCAGCAGGAAAATCTACGACCAAGACTTGGACTGAGCCGGATGGCACGGTTGTCAAGGAGACGGTTACTGAGGAAGACGCTGACGGCGACGGCGTGTTCGAAACGCGAGAGACCAAGACCGAGAAGACGGCACCAGACGGTTCGGTTACTGTCGAAACGACTAAATGAGCTGACTGGCGTTGACCCAGCGCAGGGAGTGATTGAGCTACCTAGCACCCCCGTCCGTAAGTTCGGCCGTATTAGTTTGAGCGAAAATCAGCAGTTCTAGAACACAAGGGGCCGGAATAGTTGTTGTGACAATTTCGGCGACTGATGACGAAGTCAGGCGAAGATTTGCAGCCGGATACTAGGTGCAAGCACCAATTGGGGCCCTTAGATCGGAATACAAGGGCTGATTCCTCCATCTATCCGTCCCAAACGCCTCAAGTTCGACCTAATGTGAGCGTACATGCAATAGAAATAATTTGACAGTTTTCATCCGTAATAAAAAGGCACGAAGACAAAGTGAATAGACTACGAACCCATGTCTGACTCAGATCAAATAGTCAACCTCAGGTCGCTGATGAACAATCCTGAAATACGGTCGTACTTGAAAAACAGTGAGAGATATCAGAGAAGCAGGAGAATCGGGCGAATCGCGATAGTTGCCATGCTTCTATTGGACACATTCGGCATCGTCGCAATCATCTACGCATCGTCCAGCGACTTCCCAATCGCTTTTGGCATCGCTGCGTTAATCGTCAGCGGTGCCTTGGTCCCGGTCGTGATCAAAGGTGTAAACATGCGCTTATCCGAACTTAAAAAGGCCAGGGAAGTTCTGGGCATCACCAACGAACGGCTGCATGAAGGCAGTAGCGATATGTAGTCGAGTTCGAGTCTGCCGGAGGTCGAAGTAAGCCCCACCCTGTAGCGCGAGGTAGATCTATCGACTCACCATCTCGCCGTTTCGTGCCAGGAAAACGGCGTAGACCACTGCGCCGACTAGCAGAAGCAGCGGGAGCCCAATGATCAGAACGTCCCAGACACCAAGACCGCAATCTAGGCAGTCGAGTTTCTTTGCCGACGTTCGGGAGGCGGCAATATAGATTCCCAGTATTTGATCAGAAGACGCCACTGTTTCGAGTGTACTTTCCTTAGCTCACCTTTATCGATTTAATTCTAAACCAGTGACAAGGCAGAAAAACCTTGCCGCGATGGCAAACGCATTCGTTGTTCCAGGGCCGACATTTTCATAGAACCAAGCATCCACATAGAAGGCAGCCCACGCCAACGGTCCCCGTAATGATGTCAACCACCAGAGGTCATTTTTGTTGACGTAGAAAAACTTGATCCGGGGTGGGAGAAACTTTGCACTTACACACATTCAGAAAACCGCTTTTTTTACTTTCCTCATTCACTCTGCTTTTGATTTCAGCCACATTCAGCACAAGCGCCTTGGCGATCACAAGCGATTCACTTGGGTCTGCTTCGGGCGAGAGATTGAGCGATAAACCTGCATATGCTCCAAACCAGATGCTTATCCAGTTCAAGGATGGGGTGAGCAGCAGGACAAAACAGAGTTTCCGCAAAAACCGGAGACTCGCCCGTCTTGAAAAGGTTCGCCCCAACCTCGAACTGGTCAGAACGCAAACGAGCACAGACTTACAACTTGCGCTCAGGGCAGTAAGAGACGACCCACGTGTCGAACACACCGAGCACAACTCTTACTACTACTTACATGAGAAGACCCCGAACGATCCCCAGTTCGTGGTCGACAATCAATGGTCTTTACACAACAGCGGCAAGAAGTACTACCCGAAAAGCGACGACGACACACCTTCCGACGCTCCAGCAGGATACGGCGCGTCGGTAAAGGATGCCGACATCGATGCCGAAGAGGCATGGGACATTACGACGGGAAGCACCGATGTCACCGTCGCGGTCGTCGACTCCGGAGTCGCCTACAACCACCCCGACCTAAAGAACAACATCTGGCGCAATCCCGGCGAGATCGGCAGCGGCAAGGAAGGCAACGGAGTAGACGACGACGGCAACGGCTACGTCGACGACTACCTTGGCTGGGACTTCACCAGCAACGACAATAGACCTTTGGATCCCGGACCGGTGGGACACGGAACCCTGGTATCCGGCGTTATCGGTGCAGAGGGAAACAACGGAAACCGGATGACCGGAGTAAATTGGGACGTGAATGTGATGCCGTTGCGGACCTTTATCGCAGGCGGGTTCAGTGTCGGAACCGACGTCGGCATCATGAAGGCGATTGACTATGCAGGAGAAAACGGTGCCCGCGTCGTGAACATGAGCTTCGGCACACCGGATGTTGAGTTCGCAAGTGCGCTTTTACGAGTTAATGCAGAAGTATCCGAATACTCTCTACGTTGCAGCCTCCGGCAACTACACCACATGATCTTGACGAATCTCCATCATCGAGCCAACCATGCACTCTCGATCTTGAGAACCTGATCTGTGTCGCTGCAACTAACAGTGCCGACAAGCTCGCATACTTCTCAAACTACGGTAAAGAAGAGGTGCAGATTGCAGCACCAGGCGAGAAGATCCTCACGACGATGTCACCCGAAAACCAGAACGATGACAGCACTCCATATCAAGCCACCGGGCAGACTAACGATTTGGCCGAGGAGCTTGCAACCGGTGGTGTAAATAACAGCTGGGGCAAGGACAAGTGCTGTGTGCTGCCAACGATTGCAGACAGCCCCTCACAGCTATACCCCGAGGGAGATCCAGTCTTCACTGACTACAAACCGAATACGAACAGCTGGGCACGAACGCCTCAAGTTGACCTCACAGACCAGTATGGGTGTGTAATCGAGGTATCGGGACAGTGGGATCTTGCAGACGACAAGGTGTTGGTAGAGACGTCCACAACAGGATTCTCCAACTGGAAAAAAGTAGGGGTAATTTACCGGGCAAACTCCGGGCGACTCTAAGCTCAGTGCCGAGCTCGGCAAATGGGTACCGCAACAGGAACCACTGTTTAGTGCATTTATCGGTGCGGTTATTGATTTTGCCTACAAGACAGGCTTCAGCCTCTCCGCGGTTGATGGACAGAAGGTATATATCCGATTTCGGCTTCTAAGCAACGGCAGCAATCAGGGCGATGGGATATATATGGGAATCGTCCGGGTTAACTGCGACAACTACAATCCCAAGCCGTACGGCTACAGCTGGGTGACAGGCAATCTGGAGACCGTCTCCGGAACTTCCTTTTCCGCACCGCACGTTGTCGGTGTCGCTGCATTGATGCTGGCAAAGGACTCCAAGCTGACCGGAGCTGAGATGAAGCAGAAGCTGATCGACTCGGTCGATAAAAAGGACGCCCTGAAGAACAAGGTGAAGAGTGGCGGTAGGTTGAACGCCTATAGAGCACTTAAGACGTTGAAGAGATATGTCTACCTCGGCGGTTGGTACGACGGCAACAAGCGCTTCAAAGATCTACGTGGAATTGCAGTTGCAGACAAGTGGGGGAAGAAAAAGGTTTACGTTGTCGATGCCGGCTCAAACAGGATAAAGATAGGAACGAACTTCAAGTGGGGGTTCCTGCCCACAAAATGGGACAGCTGGGGAAAGAAGGGCACAGGCCCCGGCCAGTTCAGCACCCCGCACGACGTAGCCGTTGATAACCAAAGTTGGGTTTACGTATCGGACTCCGGCAACCATCGGGTGCAGCGATTTTCATCTTACGGCGGCTACCTGGCTCAGACGATGGGTCCAAACGTCTTGGTGAAAAACCCAAAGGGAGTGGGTGGTGGGAAAAAAGGCACCGTTCACCTGGCAGATAGCTCCGGTAAGTTCTCAATATTCGACAGCCTGCTGCTTGCAACCGGCAATCCGCTTTCAAGTGATCTTAAATATGTACATGGCTATACACCTTTAAATCAGAACGGGTGTTGCTTCAAATTCCCAAAGCCGATCGATGTGGCAAAAAATACGAACACGAGCGAGATCTACACGCTCGACGGTGAAAATCAGCTGGTAACAAGGATCTTGGCGATCGGCAGCGATCATAAAATCCTCGAACAATGGGGAGGCCACGGCGACGAGGCCGGAAAGTTCAAAGGTGCCAGCAGCATCGCAATTGACTCTGAAGGAAATGTGATCGTCGCAGACACAGACAACCACAGAGTCCAGATCTTCGACAAAACAGGTATGCCGTTGACAGAGATCGGCAAGAAGGGTTCAAACTCCGGCGAGTTCATCAAGCCCCGTGCTGTCAGCCACCGATAAAAACGACAATATCTACGTCGTCGATCTCGGCAAGGGCGGACGAGTACAGGTATTCAAGCCGGAAGAGCTTAAGTAAACATCCTCAAGCTCTAAATACCCTTGCGTCGGTTCAACCGTTCGGTTAACCTGACACCTGTCCTCAATGCCCGGGAGATTGTGAGGTTGGGAGAGACATGTATCTCAGGGCGTTGGCAATGGCTTCGATAGCTGCAGTGTTAGTACTTGCATCCGTTACACAGGCCGAAGGAAACGGCAGAGACAAGCCGGTCATCTTCGTCCATGGGCTCAACCCATTTGGTGGAATCGGGTATCCGTGCCCTGCCAGTTGGGGACCGATGCACGACGCGTTCAACGATTGGGGTTGGAACGGCATGCCGCTGGTCGGTATGAAGTACTACGCCGGTGATAGCTTCTGCGAGGACGACATCGACCACCACGGCAGCCACAACGCCCACTACGGAGACAACAGGTGGTGGAGCTTCAGGTTCAACCACGATCGTTTAAATCCGAACAGCCACGCAGACGACACTCCGATCGAGCATCTCGGCTACCACCTCGCATGGACGGTCTACGACCACTACACGAGCCAGGGACAGCCGGTCGATCTTGTCGGGCACTCGATGGGTGGCCTGATCATCCGATACGCATTGACCAAGCAGGAGGAGAACCATCCCGACTTCCCGCCGGAACTCCAGGTTGAGGATGTCGTTACTCTGGAGTCACCACACGACGGTGTATCGCTTTCGATCTTCTGCGGCTGGTCAAGACAGTGTCGCGAGATGATCCCCGGCTCCCGTTTCTTAGGAGGCCTGGGCGACAATCCTCAGGTCGGTGACGGCACCGACTGGACAATCGTCGGCTCCTACCACGACCCACTGGTTCCCGAAGAGAGCGCAGTGGCCATGGACGCCGCCCACCGGCTCAAGTACTCGGCACCGTTCTACGAGCACCTGCTGCCGCTGTGGGATACCTCAGATGCCAGAGACGCCGACTTCGACTACTCCGAAGGCGGCGGCTCGTGGCTGCAAGAGCTAGACGGCCCACGCTCGGTGCGCAGGACAGACCTGGCTCTGTCGTCAGATGATGAATAGCAATTAACCAGGGTTAACCGGCTCCTTTTACGCGATCTCATCCTCTGATACATGTAGGCAGAAACCAAAAGCAAGAGCCCAAGCACAACGAGTGACAGAACTCTGTATATAGAGTCGAGAGTCGAAAGGTCGTACGTGAAGACCTTGAAAATCGCGATCACCAACAGGCCGAAGCCCGCAAGGCGTGGTAAGCCATGATCGCGGATCAACCCATAGGCTAAAAATACGAGGCCGGTTATCGCCCAGAAAATGCTCAGCAACATCTGTCCCTGCTGGCGTACATCGAGGCTTGCAAGATCGGCGCCGACTACGCTCTCCCCAGGCTGAAATGGAGTGACGATAAGCGTCGAGGCAAGATACAACACAACCGTTCCACCGCCGACATAGAGAGTTGGTTTCCACCACTTCTCCTCGTTGCGCATGACGTAACCGACCACAAAGCAGCCCACGCTCACTGAGAGCAGCGAAGCCAGGGCTTCTGGGACATCGCTTAGTCCTTCCACTAAGGACACTGGTTGAGCTTCCAACGCAAGCGAGTGCAGCAGCGCTCCCGCGAGAGATAGGCCGGCAACGCCCATCGCAACCGATCGGTCCAGATACCTGTTTAGCAGTGCAACTGCAATGCCAAGCCCAGCCCAAGCAACGACCACCCAAAGATCGTCAAGAGTAACTGCCGCCAAATAGGCGAGCGTCACGAAGCCAATACTGTCGAGGCCCTGTAACCACAGTCTGTTTTCTCCCGACAGTATTCGTGCACAAGCAAACGCCGAGGTAGCAAATGCGACCAGTCCGATAATCGCTGCAGCAAGGCTCTCCGGTCCCTCGACTATGGCCTCGGGTGGAGCATCCAACGTCAGGATATGGCCAGCAGCAAGTAGGAACAGACATGCGGCGGTCAGCTGTGTGAAGATCTTCTCGTCGTCCGAGCGAAATCCGATCTTTGAATAAAGAGCGACCAGGATAGATCCCAGTGCGACCCAGGACACAGTGACGGCAACCCCGTCAAGTGCGACCGCGGCCAGATAGGCGAGCGTCGCAAATCCCAAGATGTCGAAGATCTGTATACGGTCTCCGCTTTCTTCGACGAGCAACCTGCCGCATGCGAAAAAGGCCGCCGTTAGCGTGGTCAAGCCAATGATTGCCCCGGCAAGACTTCAGGTCCACCGTTAACGGACTCCAACGGTGCCTCCAAGATAAGGATGACACCGCCCGCCAAGATAAGCTGGGCGATCGCGCCGATCTGTGTCGCCAACCTGTCCTGCGAACTACGGAAACCGACGTAGGCAAAGAACACGGCTGAGACCGACCAGCCCGCTAAAAGAACTGGCCCGCTGCCTATCAAGCCGAACGCAATATCCGCCAGTGCGACCCCCTTGCCGACGATCCAGATACCCAGAAGCCGGTTGAAGCTGCCTGAATAGACGAGAGCAAGACCAAGCGCAACATGAAAAACTGCCAGGCCCACAAGCCAAATTTCTGCCCCGGGGCCGGTACTCAACTGATCGAGCTTGAAGTAGCCCGCGAGAGTCACGAGAGCAGTTGCCGCCGTGAGCAGCGTCAGTGATGACGCACGTACCTTCTCGGTCGGGACACGTAGCTCGTACCCGATCGCCGCCTATGTTCAAAACTAAAAACACGCTTAGAACAGAGGCAACCGCCACACCGGACTCACTCACATCGACCCACGAAACGATCTGAGGAGCGCTGACTATGAACGCAGCGTAAGCAAGCCACCACCACTTCTGCCAGGCGAGCACCCCGACTGTCGAGGCAAGCGCTACCAAGATGAAGGCAACCGTCGTACCCGAGGCATCCGCTCCAACCAACGCCGGTGCCAGAATTGCACCGATCAGACCTAGACCACCGACAGTCTCGGAAGAAAACCGCACAGCGACCGCTGTACCAACAGCACCTATACCGAGCGCCATGCCCAGTGACGTAGACAATGGAATCAGGTCATAGAGCTGTGTTGCAGCAACAAGGGACAGGAAGAGACCCGCGATTCCGGCACTGGCGATGGCAAGCGATGCCTGTGTTCGACCTTTCTTCTCGTGCAGCAGGACCCCGCCACCCAGGAGAGCCACAGATGCAATAAACGCCATTATGGTACGTGCAGTCTCACCGATCCATCCGTTGCTTATCGCAAGGGCAAGGAAGAACCCAACGCCCACGATGAACGCGGCTCCCCCAGCCCAAGCTAATAGCCTTCCGCCGAGAAGCTCCTCGAACTTGCGAGCTGTATCTTTCATGCTCGGCATCTCAACCTTCGGCGATCGCTTCGGCGTTGCAGGAACTGTTTCAGGACGCTGACGCACCGGTCTTTGAGGCTTCGGTGGTGTTGGCCTGACATCTGGTCTTGGCGCGGCCACATGCTTCTCGACCTGTTGCCTCTGCTCGGCAGTACGGTCAGCCTGGACGGGAACGTCGGACCTCACCTGCTCAAGGTGACGCAGACGCTTTGAGAGGTTTTCTATTTTCGCTTCGATTTTGTTAAATCGCTCTTCACTCATCATGCTCACCTACACCTTTCCACAGGATCGGCAGTGTTGGCTGCCCACTCGTCTGGCATCACCACAACTGGAACATTCCGCGATGACGCATCTCCCACAACCTTCACAGTGGCTGTTGTCGGTCACCGGGTATCCACAAAACGGACATTGATTCCTGCGCACCCGGCGTTGCGGAGTCCGCTTCGCGAGGAAACGGTGCAAAGCCGCAATCGCCAGCAAAGTAAATGTGATTCCGGTCAAAGACAGAACCAGCGGGCCGACCTTGCCGACGTCTATGTAGTCTGTCGTGTAGTCGGTCGCCATCACTAGCGCTAAAGCGGTGGCAAATCCGATACCGGCCCAAGCAACTGGGATATACCGCGACTGTTTGCGCCGCAGACGATTGAAGAGCAAGTTACGCGACTCCCAGTGATCCTAAAACAAATGCCAAGCGCAAGAAGAAGGTGAGTAGCTTCCGGTTGTGTGTGCGCTGCTTCGCTTTCTTGTTCGCAGCACGCCTTTCATCGGTGATGTTACTTTCAGCGGCCCTTGCAGCGAGGGCCGTCTCATTGACTTCACCTTTGGCGGCACGTAACTCCTTGTTGGTCCTGTCAAGCACGACCTGTGCACGCTCGTAAGCCTGCTCCTTCTCACCGGCCGGCTTACCCGCGTCAAGTGCTGTGCGATACGACTCTCTACTTGAACTCAAGGTCCTCTCGCCGCTTCCCGGCTAGTTCTTTCAAGCGGTTAACGCTGCTCACGGCGTTATCGTGCGCTTTTATCGCGTTCCGGTCTTGAGTAGTGCCAAACTTCTTTTCGCCGTACTCGCCGTATACCTCGAACATAGGATCCGGCACATACCCGGTCGTGCGGTCCAGAGGCTCGACATAGGCCCAGATGCCACCGATTAAGAGAAAGGCGGCTAGCACGAAGGCAAGGAATTTCTCGCTTCGTGTAATTTCAACCTCTTCAACGCCTAATAACTTGCTCATTTATCTTTCCCTTCCGCTTTAGTTCTCGGCCTAAGCTCGACTACAAGTTCGCAGTCGAGTGCATTTGCTATCTGACGAAGCGTGTCGATACGAGGCGGACGCAAGCCGCGCTCGACCCTGGCAATCGCCGACTGCGTAGTCCCGCAAAGCTTTGCAAGCTCGGTCTGCGACAGCTCCCCGCACCAACCGCTGCTCAGAAACCTGATCGGCGATAGCTACGTAGTAGGGATCTGCCTCGCCTCTGAACTTGGTTGCGCGCTCCTTTATCCTCTTCAATGTCGGTTGTTCCTTCACTAGATACTCACTTTCCTATCGAGTTGATAGACGCTCATTTGAATCATTCCACCCCGCCAATAATCGCAAGTTTGATATATCTCAATACTGCTATACCCGGCTTCCGGCAAACGGTTACAGGCCAACTGCAAGAAGTGTCTGGCCGAGTGGAATTAAGCGGCCGGCCAATTCAAGTTGTCTTGCGATTTGAATCCGGCGATATTGGTACCTGTTCCTCCCCGTAACAAATCTGCCTAAACCCAGTCACAGAGATGCAAAGGCGGGTAGACAACCGTCAAGGATGGACTAAAAGGACAGATGAAAGCCAAGGAGGAGCTAGATGAAAACCTCTCTGTACGTGCAGCCAAGACAGTTTTTATTGGCTACGGCCTATGTAGTGACTGGCTTGATTTTTTGCCTACAACTATCGGTTACGACCCCACAGAGCAGAGCAGAGTCGGTGGACTTGACCAAAGTATCGGTTGGGCTGGATAGTGCAGCCACCAACAGCAATAGTCACCTTTCCTCAAATCAGCGCGGATGGCCGTTTCGTCGTGTTTGAGTCCAACGCCTCAAACTTGGTTGCAGGCGATGACAACAACTCATCAGATGTGTTTCTGCGCGATCAATCAAACGGTGTTACTACCTTGGTTTCAAAAAGCAGAGATGGAAATGGTGCTTCAGCGGATGGCAGTAGCTATCAAGCAGCCATATCTGCCTCCGGTCGCTACGTTGTTTACAAATCAAATGCAGATGATCTTGTTGCTCGGATCATCGATAACAACCAGCACAACATCTATCGCTACGATCGGGAAACAGGCGATAATTTCCTCGCCTCTTTCACAGATCAAGCTGCAGATCTTTCCGATGGAAGCAGCGGGAGACCACAGATAACTGCTGATGGCAACTACGTGGTGTATGAGTCGAACGCTTCAAATTTGGTCGATGGTGACCAGAACGGAGCTTCAGATATCTTCAGAGTCGACCTGTTAAGCGGTCGTACAACAATGGTCTCTGTCAGTACAAATGAGGCCCAAGGAACCAACCACAGCACGGAGCCACAGATTACTTCTAACGGTCGCTACGTGGTCTTTCAATCTGATGCAATAAACCTCGTCGAGGGAATCGATGCAAACAACGCCCCCGATGTATTCTTGCGCGACACGCGCCTGGGCGAGACATTTCTTATTTCCGTTGACGACGAGCCGCCAAATAGTGGAAGCTACAGCCCACAGGTAACTCCCGACATCCATTCCGTGGTGTTTGAGTCTGACGCATCCAACCTAGTAGACGATGACAACAATGGCCGGTCTGACATTTTCGTTCGGGATCTTCGAAACGGCGGAACCAGACGCGTATCAGTTGACTCAAATGGGGCTCAGGCAAATAGCGGCAGCTACAGCCCCCAGATCACCGACGATAGTCGCCAGATCATTTTTCAATCTCATGCAACCAACCTGGTCGCGGACGACGTCAACGGCAAGTTCGACATCTTCTCTCACGATCTGGGTGATAACAAAACGAGCCTTATCTCAGCGAAACCAGACGGCACTCAGACCAATAGAAACAGCTATCACCCACAGGTCACACCCGATAGCCGTTTCGTTGTATTTGAGTCTGATGCCACTAATCTGACGGCAGATCCATACATCGCAGGATTTAGCAACATCTTTTTGCTGCGATAACGCGAAACCGGACCCAGAGCGCCCGCCCGTTCCACCTCAGCCACCGGCGCCACCCCAAAATAACTCGGCCCCGATGAAGATGTCACCAAGCAAAAGCGCGTACAAGAAAGCCTGCAAACTGAAGCTCACCTCGCCGAAGGTGAAGATCAAGGGCAACAAGTCGAGGAGGGGAAGGGTCTCCAGAAAGAAGGCATGCGCTCATTCAATCACGGCTCCAAGGGGCAGATCAAGTGGGGCAAGGTCGCCGGCAGGCAGGTCAAGTGCAAGAAGATAAGGATGCTCCTGCTCGAAAAGCGTGCCAAGCGCTACTACATCCCCGGTACGAAGATCAAGATCTCGAAGAAGAGCCTTGCCTACAAGCGGTTCGCAAAAACGCTGAAGAAATTGAAGAAGAAAAGGATCGGCACCTTGCGACTCAAAAGTCAGGCGAGCAAGAAGCGGACAAAGTTCTCGTATAAAAACTACAACCGCAGGTCGAAGCGTGGAAAGAACGCCTTGAACAGGCTGAAGAAGAAACGCTACCGCGGCAGCTTTGTGGTCGTCTACACCGCAGAGGTAAGCGGTGTGAAGATACAGAACACGGTCAAGCTGACCAGCAAGTAGTAGAAGTACTCTAGTCCCTGTAACCAATTAGAAGAGCCAGCGGCCCGGGTTCATTATGCCGTTTGGGTCGACAAGCTTCTTGATCTTGCCCAGCATCTCTAAGTAGGTCGGGTCGATTTGGTCCTTGAACATCTCGACCGCCCAGGCAGGTGCCTTGTAGGGGATGTAGTCGAGTTCGAGCACCATCTCGCACAGTTCGCGGTTGGTCTTGCTGACACGTTTAACGTCTTTCGGGTCTGACTTGTCGAATACCTCTATAAAGCGAAGCACCGCGTAATGACCTCCACTCATCGCTCTGGTTACGACCGTCGGAGGAAAGCCGTGCCTGGTCATGATCTCTTCGCCTCGGCGATAGGCCTCTTCCCAGTTGCCTGTCGGGCCATACGTTCCGACCCAGGTCAACCCGCCACCGGGGTTGTCCAAAAGAAAGCTGAGCGTCGTTGGAAACTCCGCGAGCGACTCGAACTCGGGATTCAGCTTGACGATGTCCGACACCTCGACCGGGCGGTCCATCGTGTAACCGTCTTCGCTGGTAACCCTCTACAACTTCCCCGGTCAGCGCCACCTTCTCTTTGAGTAGATTCTTCGATGGGGCACTTATATCCACGTACACGAAAAACTCCGGCTCGGTTGGGTCGCGATAGGTGGGATTCTCGTTCCCGAGCAGCATCTTGCCGGTTGGCCATGAGAGGCAGCCGATGTCGTCGAGGATCTCCATCCTTGCAAACTTGCGGACCATCGAAAACGAAGACTCGGGATCGTACGTAAGTATGAAGTAGCGCCCTCTGTGCTCGTGTTGTGGCCATAGCTGTACGGCGGCCTTGGTAACAATCCCGGTTGTTCCCTGCCAGTTGATGAAAAGTCCCATCAGGTCGGGTAGCGGCCCCCTTGCAAACCAGGTATCGCTGAGTGCTCCCGCGCCGGCCTTCATGACCTCACCGGTCGGCATTACCGCCTCAACCGTGTTCAGCCACTCGGCCATACTGCCGTGCTTGTGGGAGAGGTTGCTTAACCCGTCGAGCAACATGTTGCAGATGACCGACGTATACGGAGGCGAGAGCGAGTAGCCCATCCTCAGGTTCGGGTGATTCTGGTCTAGGTACTGCTTGATATCACCAAAGGTCACGCCTGGCTCGATCAACGCATACATCTCGTCCTCGTTGACGCTGATGATCTTGTTCATCTCGCGCAGATCAAGAACTATTCCGCCTTGCGCAGGAATCGCAAGACCGCCCAGGTTGGTGCCCGCAACCCTCGGTGTTATTGGAACGCTCTCTTTATTAGCGAGCTTGACTATCTCAACGATCTCTTCGGTGCTCGTCGCTTTGGCTACAAAATCCGGCTTACCCGAGGGATTTTCGGTCATGTCCTCGGAGAACTCAACCAGGTCGGCCTGGTCGCTTGCGACTCTCTCGGAGCCGAGGATCTTTTCCAGCTCTGTCTGTACCTTCTTCTTGCTCATGTCGTCTATTTGATCCTCAAAAATGCGGCGGGCCAGCTTTAGTAAAAATATAGGATCACCCTTTACCTTCACCCGTCTACTGATTGCAGTGGAGATCAGTCTCTTTCTCAGTCCTACGTTCAGGAACGCATCGATCGGTGCCGAGAGTGTCGCCTTCGGCGCGGAAGGTAGCTCCGGCGATATACGGACCTCACCCGACGCAAAGGAAAGACCGATCTGCATCTGACTTGCAAAAAGCGCCACATCCCCATTCATGCCGTCCATAACTCGAGAGACCTTCGGATCGTCTGCGTTTCTTTCAAGGATGGTCTTCACCATCATGCCGGCAAGCGGCAGATTGTCGGGGTTCTCAGTCGTTACTCTTGCCAACTTGTTACTGCTCCTGACGCCTGCCGATCGAATTCATAGATGCCAGGCTAGCAAGGTAGCTTTACCCTGCCTCACACCTGAGCACGGTTCTATATCTCAACCAAAATAGTTACCGCTGCTGTTCCCGAGTCGAGGAAACCCGCCGATCGTATCCCTCTCGTTCGATGAGATCGAGGCTTTCCAGTAACCGGTCATGCATCACAAGGTGACGAACGCGATCAGTAAAACGCGCGGGCAACAATGGCGTAGCTAGGCACAGTGCACGCATGTGGCGTGGCACATATACGTCACGTTGTTTTTTAATAATTGACGTTACGATGGCTCTGGCCACATCTTCGGCTGTCACCGGCTTCAAACCCCTGCCCATCGGCACACCCGCCGCGAGCTCCGTCGAGACGATGGTGGGAAGGACAAGCGTCAACTGGACCCCACTCCCGGTGATCTCCCCGCGCGCTGCTTCGGTCAGGCCAACGACCGCAAACTTGCTAGCGGTGTAGACGCCAACCCCCGGTACGGCGACCTTGCCTATTACCGAAGCGATATTGACGATCTGCCCCTGATTGCGTTCGAGCATCCCTGGCAAGGCGAGCTTCATGCCGTTTATAACACCATGTAAGTTGACGTCAACAGTCTGAGCGCTTGTCTCGTCACTTTCATCGACAAGCCGTGCGATCGGCATTATTCCAGCATTGTTAATAAGTGTGTCCAAGGGACCGAGCTTCGACTGTGTCTCGGATACGAACTCTTCAAAAGAATCCCGGTCGGTGACATCAAGCTCAAAGGAACACGCGCTCGTGCCGAGATCCCGTGCCGCAGACTCAGCAAGTTCATAGTCGATATCACCGATACTGACTCGCGCACCCTGCTCGATCAGATCTGAGGCAGTCGCGAGCCCTATCCCGCGAGCGCCACCGGTTATCGCAATTACCTTCCCCTTTAGTGATCCAAGGTGACGCCTCATCCTCCACTCCTCTCTCGAACCTCACCGGTCTGCCGCACATGAGCGGAGGCCGTACGTGCTCGGTCGCCAGATATCAATGGTTTTTCATGCAAGCTACTTGTCTCATCTAATGCGAGCTGTTTGTACAACCAACCTGCCAAGCCACCCGGGCGGATCACTGCAAACCAGGCAAAAACTGCAAAAACAACAAGTCCGAAAATCCACCCAAGTAGATGTATCGATAGGCTGGCAACGACGCTCGAGCCTAGGGAGACCACGAGAATCGTGATCAGCATGATGGCTAAAAAGCGGTACGCGCTGACAGAGCTCCGCTCACTGCTGGCACCCACTAAGAGGCTTCCTTGAGCAAACCACCTGAACTGCATCCAAAACAGAATAGGGATAAGCGCCACCCCCATGACAAGTAGTGTGAGCGCGATGTCTGAGGAAAGCCACGATGTGATGGTGGCGGTCTTCCAAGCTGCGAAGTTCTGTTCCGAGACAGATAAAAGCCTCTGGTATCCACGACCGTCCCAGCCATGCACGAGGATGAAGAACATCACGAAGTAGGCGGCAACCACCTGAAGATAGGCGAGGTACCCGCGCCTTCGGGCGAGCAGACGGTCAACTATCGAGAAACCCAGGACACCGAGGACCGACATCGCGATCATGAATGTTGCGATCAGCCAGGCGGGCATCGATCGATCGCCAACGTACATCGTCTCCCAACTAGGGAAGGCCCAGAGAAGATAGACAACACTCGGTATGAAAAGAAGTGACAGATATAGAACCGTCTTCAGGAGATATGGGTTTCCCCAGAAGCGAGTGCCACTGTCCGCTTGAGTTGAGCCACCAACTTCATCATCGCTTTGTGTCTCCTCTGAATCTCCGAGATCAGAATTACGCTTGATCAGTTGCCTTGAGGCCGCAAATGCAAGACCCGCACCGATCGCATATGCAAAAAACAGATCGGCCTGCACCATGCCGTAGATCGATACACCGTCTATTGAAAACACTAAAACCACCCCCGAGCTAGATTGAAAGACCTGGTTTTCATGCACCTACTCCGTCGAAAATCAACCGTGTTGCCGCTTTTATCCATCTGTCACCCTCGGCTTCCGGCCTCTCGGATCTATTCAACCGCTCAGCTGCCTCGAAGATCAGGCTGTTGGCTGCAAATGCCGTGGTCTCTGAGTCGAGATCTGATCTTAAAAATCCTTTTTCTATGCCGTTCCGTAGATATCTCTCAGTAAACGAAGCAAAAAGATCCTGCGCGTCTTGAATTCGAGCAGTTATCTTTGGGTCGATCGATTTCGATACATAGAAAAAGACTTTCGCCAGATCGGGATCATCCAGAAAAAGATCGAACAGCTTGTTGCAGACTCTTATCGTCTGCTCGCGGTACTCATCAAGCGAGTCTGTGGCGGTCGGGTCCTCTTCCTCAACGACTGAGGCTACGCACTCGACCGCTTTCTCCACGACGTGCTCAGCGATATCACGCTTGTTATCGAAGTATCGATAGAAAGTACCGTGGCCGACTCCCAACTCACGAGCAATATCAGCGATAGTTGTATCCATGTAGCCCTTCTCTGCGAAGACTTTGCGGGCTGCACCAAGGATCTCGCTGCGCCGACGTTCAACGAGCTCTGGAGGAGGTGACTGTTCAGTTTGTGGCTGAATGACATGTCATTCTATCCTTTTTTACCCGTTCAAGTCAAATCAAGCTTCTCTCTTTGACTTGCTGGCGTACTAGATTGCACTGCTTCCATCATCTACATCGGCCCCGGCCTTTATCAGTGCGTGAAACCACGGGACTTTATTGCTCATCCAGCGATAAACCTTGTAGGGAGCGAGCACGGAAGCTGGAATGAAACCTACAGATCAACATAGAAGTCAAAAGCAAGGTCAGGCAAGGAGGTTGTTGGACCGAGTAATGCAGATGGACCGTACCGAGGAGCTTTGTCTCTTAACGGCAGGTCTGTGTGCTTTCGGTACAGCACTTGCTGGAGAATATCGCCGTAACTAGAAGAACTATTAATAGAAGAGGCTTTAATGCAGGGGAAAGCTGGCGGCCTTTTGGGGTCGATCACAGAGACACCGTCAAGTAGTTTCAAAACAAGCCTCAGGGCAACCATCTCGTGTGCGCCACCAACCCCCACTCTCAAGGTCATCGTCTACTGGCTTGACGCATCGGAGTTCATCCTCTTCGCAACCAAAAAAGATACGGGTGAAGAGAGGCGCAAGTTTGAAGCGGAGAAGAAGGACCCGGATCTCGTATTCAGGCGATACTTCGACCAGATATACCGCTACTGCAGACAACGGGTTGCTACCGATGCAGACGCAGAAGATGTCTGCGCGCAGGTCTTTGCCGAGGCGATCAAGTCTCTGCCAAAGCTCAAGTGGAAAGGAAGCCCGGTTCTCGCCTTTCTATACACCGTCGCTGGACGGCGGCTGATCGACCGAGCAAGACGTGAAAAAGAAGATGTATCCGATGTCGAGGCCATGCCTGAGCCGGCCGCAAAGACTCCCTCGGTAGAGATTCTGGCCCAGAAAGGGGCACTTGGCCGTGCGATAGGTGACCTTCCAGAAGACCAACGTCTCTGCGTCTATCTCCAAGTCGTTCAGGGCTACAGCTTCGCCGAGGTGGCAGAGATCGCAGGACGTTCCGAGAAGGCCTGCAAGGGCCTGGTCTATCGCGGTCTCGAGCAGGTACGTGGATCACTTGAAAAAGAGGGGGTGAGTCCAGGGTGAGTCCTCCCAACGGCATAGAGGAAAGACTTGCCGATCAGCTGGAGCAGCCGCCACACGAGCGAGATGCCGCTGGCGATGTGCAACTCGAGGCCCTTCTCAACCTGGCTGTCCGTATCGATGAGAGCTGGTCGGCCGTCGAGCCCACCTTCGGGGCCGAGAAGCGGGTCTATGCAGAAGCCAAGAGACTTGCCTCCGAGAAAAAGCGGCGCAGACTACGTCTACCCACCCTCCCCAAGATCGGCTGGCCGGCACGAGTTGGTGTCGCAGGAGCTGTTGCAGCGATCGTTTTGGTCTTGATCAGCGTACTCGGCGGTCCAAAGATAAGCGACGAGCAGATCCTTGCGCGTGCCGAGGCCGCACTAGTAGTTGGCAACAACATCGTTCATGCAGTCTCTGACATCAAAACGGTTGATGAGCCGATAGAGGGAATCACTCCACGTAGGGTCACACGAGTCAACTTTGAGCAGTACACATACACCCGCAAGGTGTTTCATTCTCACACGTTCAACCGAGACCGGAAGGGCAAACTCGAGAGGGAACACGCGGTCGAGGGCAAAACGACAAAGATCTACGATCCTGAGACGAACACCGTCAAGATCTACCGGACAGACGAAGGGACGAAAGGATTCACACCTCGTAGGGATTTCGTGGAAGGCCTCAAGGAAGCGTTCACTGAAGATCGAGTTAGAGTCATTGGAAAAACCAAGGTCGGAAAAACCCCCGCCTACCTGATACGGATCAACCTCACCGGACGGGAAGGTCTTAAAACAAGCAAGGTCGACTACTACGTAGACAGGGACAAATTCAAGCCACTATTGGTCAAGTTCAACATCAAGCTGAAGGTCCGTGGCGCTGATGTGGCAAGCAGGACAAGCCAGCGCTACCAAGTGTACGAGCTACTTCAGCCGACCAAGGAAAACCTTAAGCTCTTGAAGTTGGATAAGCATCCGGGCGCGAAGGTCATCAGGGTGGAGGAGGAGTGAGGTAGGAGCCGGCCGACGGCCTACCTTCCCCAGGCCCACCAAGCAGTTGCATAGGCTGCTACCGCAAGCACCACTCCGTACAGAAGATCCATGACAAAATGCTGATGCAGGAACTGAGTTGAAAGAACGATTGCAACCGAGAGAAGAACCAATAGCGGTGAAAGAACCGGCCTTCGCAATCGCCACCAAGCGATCGCTAAAACCACCGAAAACGCTACGTGCAAGCTAGGAAACGCGCTGTAAAAGTTCCCGGCATACAGATCGTTCTCCACATACAACATCATCGACCGAAATGGCTCGCTGCCGAACTCCGTTGGCGGTGGCGCGTAGGTCTGAAAGATTACAAACGTGATAAGGCCAACTGCCGTAGCGAGAATCAATGCGAGTAACAAAGTTCGAAGCTGCTCGTGCAGCAGATGGGTAGCAATGTAGGCGATGCTGAAAACGATGTACGCGTAGAACGCTAAGTAGGGAACGACGAAAGGAGGCACTACGGGCACGTGAGTGTCTATCGATGTCTCAACAGAGTGAACGTCGCCGATTGGCTGGTTGCTCACGCCGTACAGATAGTTAACCACCAACAACAGTACGATCAGTCCCAGATTTACCCACACGATCGTCGGCATCTTTGACCCGTTGGATCTAGCTCTCCTGGACTCACTCACGTACAGAACGACCGCAAGCAGCATCCCGAGTCCGTAGCCCAGCTCATGTGGCGTATAGGATGTAAGAGCAACAGCCAAAACGAGACCGGCGATGACGACGAAACCGACGATAAGCGCCTCTATATCAGCTCTCCTGCCCTGCCCGATCTCCATTTCCAAGCATCTTACGGTATCTGCTTTGTTGGGCGCTCGCTACAGCTTTTTCGATCAGCTGCTCTGTAGTAATTCCTTGCTGAGCGGTCGCTGCTTCGATCTCTGGTGCGTCCCCGTTAAAACTGTCGAGCTGAGCGACAGCTCTCCTCAAATCCGCAGCCAGTCCGGCAACCGCCTCGGTGCAAGTGTCGAAGGAGATGATCAAGAGCTCTGTGTCGCTTAGCCTGCAGATCTTGTCAGAGGAGCGCAGCTTTGGTCGGAGACCGGCAAGCAGCTTTCGCCTCGTACCGTTCTCGCTAACTGGCCCGGAAAGCGCGATGACACTTAGCGGCCGTCCCGATTCCTCGAATCCAGCCAGCTCACGCTCCAGCAACGATAGCCCGGCAGATCGACCGAGTATTGACTTTTGTCGGCGCCTGCGAACAGCGGCCGTAATCGGTACGAGTAGAAGCCCTAAGGCAGGCCACCATGGCATTCCAGCATTTTTTTCGTTGGGACCGACGAACTCTTCCTGCCTCTTGGCCTGCTTCTTACCAAAGCGAACCAGTTCATTCAGGCGAGCGACACCACCTCTGTAGTGCAACGTTGCTTTTACTCTGTAAAGCGTGCCTGCAGCGGGCCGCTCGTTTATTGCCAGTAGCGGGTACTTGATCGATGTGGCGGAGACGAAGGTGCCTGGCTTAATTGGCGCTGATAGAACCTTCTTGCCGTCACGCGTAACTTCGGCCTCACCATGAACCTTTCTGAGCACCACATTGCCAGGGTTTTTTGCATGGAGAAAGAAGGTGACTCCAGCCGGGAGCCGTTCGACACTTGCGCCGGTGAACTTGATCATTGGAAGGCGGGGACCGGGAATCGAGACCATGAGACCGACTGCATTACGCCGCTTGCTTGTGATCCCGACTCCCGATTCGGTGCTTGCTTTTTGTGTTTGCTCCAGTACTTGCACGCTGATACCGCTCAAATACTCGCCGGCTTTGGCCGATGTCGGAATCTGCACCGAGACCTTGACGCCAGTGGTCTTCTTTGGAGCAACCGTCACGCGTCGTTTGACGAGCTTGGTCCAACCGGTTACGCCGTGGATTTCACGGCCACTTAGCTTGTATACGAAGCCGAGATTCTGCGCGGTCTCGGCATCCACCGGTTCAACACCGACCGTGGCGGGTCTGCGGCCCCCGTTTTTAATCAGCAGTCTTCCTCCCCGGACGGTGGCCCCCGGCTGTCCCGCTATCTGAAAGAAACTGGTCGTTCGGTAGCTACCGCCAATTGACTGCTGGGGCTCAACTGATATCTGCGGTGCCCGAGCTACTGCCGCCCCAGTGTTACTCGACACCGTGAGTGCGACTATCAAAGCTGTGCAAGCTAACCGGCAAATTACAACGGTCTCTCGGTACATTTGGGTCAGGGCAGACAAGTGCCGGCCTTAGTGGAGCCTGATTTCGATGACGGTAGAACCGATTGCTCTACGAGGGTCCACTTGCAAGCGTCCAAACTAAATCCACACGGTAGACCTTGTTGCCAGTTCCGATAGCTTTGATAGTCATGGGAGTCGATAACGACAGGCTTGACTGCGAGTAGCCGGTCGCCCCGTAAGTACCCATTCCTGAACCAGTGGGAGCTGATGCGATTGTTACCGGCGACGCACTGTCAACGTTGCAGGATGAGTCACATGAGTGCGTCGGCGGAGTGCCACCGCTGCCGCCGTACGCGTTGAAACTCGCCCCGGCACTATTTAGCACCAATGAGTTTGCCTCAAGAGATTCACCACTGGTTACGTACCCTGGCCCCGGACCTCCTCCCACCGCGGTGTCACAGCCGTTCTCCGGCAAACCGTCGGTACAGTACTCCTTGAAAACCGCACTGTTGCCTGCTGAGCTATCACCCTGAACGCTGACGTTCCAACCGCTGCTTGAGCCGGTCGCGTCCCTCACACGCCACTCGTTCAAGGTCCCGTTGAGCGTCTGATCCGCACCGTCGAGGGTGAGCGCCGGAAGATCGGGCACGTCCGGGCTGGTGTAGAACACCAGGGCGCCCGGATGCAAAATGAACGCCGATTTCTCTTTCACCATAGCTGCCGAGGCGGTGATTGGAATCGGCAGCGCAACCGACATCCCGTACAGGACAACCAGTGTCACTGCTCTCCAGCTCGTAGTGAACCTCATCTGTCCTCCCGAATGTGTCTTGACGCGTGCAACCCACACGATCGCTTCCCCGCCAGTCGTCGCCAAGACTTAACTGTTTATAAATTATTCGTAAGAATTTGTCGTGTCATTAACACCTGCGTGTAGATATTGAGCCGATTTATGTAGTTTTAAGCACAAGATTTTTCGAACGAGAAGAAGAAGCGTGCTGGCATCGGCTACCATCGAGCCGCTAGATACAACCTACTAATTATCGAGTTAGGCAGTGAAGCACCAAGTTGCCAGCAGTTTATTATCAATAATTGCATCCGATCAGAAGGACCTCCCGCCGGATGAAGTTACTGTCGATCGGCAATACAGCCAAGAAACTCTCTCAGTAGGCGAGGCCTGCCGTCTTCTAAATGTTACGCCCAATACCCTGCGCCGATGGGATAAGCGCGGCTCGATCAAGGCCATACGTACATCGGGCGGACATCGCAGGTTCCACATGGCCGAGATCCAGAGAGTACTGCGTCGCCGCAAAAGCGATCAGTACGATCGACCGAAGGGTGTAGGACCGGTCGAACCACCGGGGCTATCGATGCCGCGCCTGGCAGACAGACTGGCCGGAGCAAAACATCAGATTGCCAACATCGGCATGGCTTTCTATGAGTCGAATGGTGTGCCCCAGGGATACTTCTCATCGGCAGACGCCAAAGAGAGGATCGGCAGGATGCTTGACTCGCTGGAACGAGACCTAAAAAGCGGCTCCTACGAGCAGAGTCTTGCAGAAGCCCGAGACCTTGGCACGTCGGCGGTAGAACAAGGAGTTCGTGTTATAGAGCTCTATCGATTTTGCGAACTCCTTGGGGAGGTTATCCGAGCCACTCTTAGCGTGAGAGATGAGCAAGACCCGAAGCGTGAGGGCGAAAAATCTCTACAGCGAGTCATTAGAAGCATGAAGCATGAATATTTCGATGGGGTTGACAGTCCCAGCAAACTGGTTAGTGATCCAGAATAACCGAGCCGCAGAGAGCCCGGCACCGGACTTGAACCGGTGACCCCATCCTTAGTCTGAGACTAAATTCATAGTGATCGGTCATTTGCCTTGCCGACCTAGCGAACATTCTTTGGGACAGGGACTTCAAGCTGGCGGCATATTGAGCGCGTGAGGCCCGGACCGATCTCCTTATGACGTGGCATTGCCGATGCATTGCCGTTTGGGCCACGCCACTTGGCGTGCTTGGCTCCACCAATCTCACTACAGCCGTGTGAGCGCAGATGACGCTCGAGGTCTCGACGTTTCACGCTGCTGCCGTAAAGTGCAGGTGTTCGAGATCGACTTTTGTGGTCTCTCCGACAAGCTCCTCATCGGGGGTCAGTACAGTTTGAAGTGCGTCCAGCACGTTTTGACGTGCCTCTTCACGTGTGCGACCTTGGCTCAATGCACCTGGAACCTCAAGCACGCGCGCAACAATCCAGCCATCCTCATCGGCAGGTTCAAAAGCTATCGTAAAATCAACTGATGCATTCATATCAACAAGATATCTAGTAATCAACTACATGTCCAATATTCAGCATAACTGGCTGCCCCCATATCGCCCCCACAACCTGACACGGAAGATCTCCCCTCCAACGTAATCCCTCTGTTCAAAAGGAAGCCCGGCACCGGACTTGAACCGGTGACCCCATCCTTACCATGGATGTGCTCTACCAACTGAGCTAGCCGGGCATGCAGACACAAACTAGCGCACCGCAGGAAAGGAGCCAAACGCAATAGTCCTAGGTCAAAGGGAAAAAGGCGCGGGGGGGCGCTTTTTGTGGACTCTGAGGTGGTTGCTCGAAACGAATGTGAGATTTGGGGGAAGGGGCGCAGGGGGTCCTTTTTGAGAGACTCTGAGCCGGTGTTTACATGGACGCGCAAGCCAGGGATGGCTTGCGTACCGGCTCAGGAATGACCGGAGGAAATGCTCTCTCAAAAAGGGCCCCCAAGCCCCCTATGGGGGAGGCAGGATTTGAACCTGCGTAGGCTGAGCCAGCGGATTTACAGTCCGCCCCCTTTAACCACTCGGGCACTCCCCCGTCTGCGAATAGTCAGTTTACCGGCGGATGGGCGAAGCCGCCTCAAAGCAGCCGGTCTGTATTTTTTGAGCTCTCCTCACGCAGGCGTTGCGCCTCTGGTAGGGCTTTCAACCTTCGTAGTGTGTTGTTTTCGATCTGCCTGATTCGCTCTCGCGTAACCCCGAACGCTTGACCAACCTCCTCAAGCGTCCGCGGCTTGTTCCCTCTGAGGCCAAATCGCATCTCAACTACTTGTTTTTCGCGAAGCGGAAGCGCCTCCAACGCCTTCTCAATGTCAGTGCGCTGCATGTTGTCAGTTGCTCTGTCAAACGGCGACTCGGCAGTTTGGTCTTCGACAAAGTCACCCAACTCGGTGTCGTCCTCCTCACCAACGGGCCTTTCAAGCGACACCGGCATCTGCGCCATGCGCTGGATGTCACGAACATCGCGCGTTGAGCAGTCGACCACGCGCGCTATCTCATCGGGACGAGGCTCTCTCCCTAGTCTCTGAACAAGATGCCTCTCCGCATGAACGACCTTGTTCAGCTTCTCCACCATGTGCACCGGTATGCGAATGGTGCGTGACTTGTCAGCGATAGATCTGGTCACCGCTTGACGGATCCACCATGTCGCGTAAGTGGAGAACTTGTATCCCCTTCGATAGTCAAACTTCTCAACCGCACGGATCAGGCCCATCGATCCTTCCTGAATGAGGTCCAGAAATGAAAGGCCACGTCCCAGGTAGCCCTTGGAGATAGATACGACCAACCTCAGATTTGCTTCGACCATGTGCTTCTTTGCCAGTAGATCTCCGCGCTCGATGCGTTTGGCAAGCTCGGCTTCCTGTTCGGCCGTTAGCAACGCTACCTTGCCTATCTCGCGCAAGTAAAGCCGCAGGGAGTCCATGGATGGCTCGATCGTCAGGTCAATCAACGACTTGCCTCCAGCACTGTCTATCTCGGATCCAACACCATCCGCCGTCCCGGTCTGTTTGTCGGCAAGTATCGGAGATCCGTCCTTCGAGATTAGCTCGATACCGTTTTCGACGATCTGTGAATGCAGCTCTTCCGTCTGATCCTTGGTGAGATCAACCTCTACCAGGCAGTCTGCAATTTCCTCATAGGTCAAATAGCCACGATCGCGGCCTTCCAAAAAAAGATTGCGCAACTGCTCGGACTCTAAAGTCAAAGAGTCAAAGACCGTTACCACGTTTTCTCTACTTCCCACACGTACTCCTCAAGACCATTACCCTAGGAGCCAATGCACCCTCAAGACCTGTTTCTATTTTTTTCACGTCTCTCTATAGACGCATTACTGACGTTTTCATGACATTCCGCGACGTGTATCGCGAGGGGCTGTGCAATGTGGCCACCAACCGATACCGGAGTATAGCTTTAGTACAAGCTGTGAAGTTGGTACTGAAGATTCGAATTCTCGCTCTTTGCGGAGATGGCCTGACCAAATGAAATTAACTATGGAATGAAAGTAAATCCGAGTAATCGCTAAGGTTTTAACCATGCATCAAGACCAAGTAGAGTTTAGACCTACGGATGTCCAGTCACTGGAGCCCGCTACCCGACTGAGCCTCTCGAGAGTCGGCGTGACAGGAGTTGAGAAGGTAATACGTATGCTCGACGGCCGCAAGGAACAACTCTTCTACGCTGAGCTTGACTGTTTTGTCGACCTCAGCCCTCACCAGGCGGGCGTTCATATGTCACGGTTCGAAGAGATCATCAACGAGGCGATCGACGAAGTCGTGATCGGTGAGGCGTTCAAGGTGGAAACGCTCGCGACTCATATCTCTGAGAAGGTCCGCGAAAGACACAAGGGTGCTCGCGCCGAGGTCACGATACGCGCCCGTTACCCAGAGCACAAGATAACGCCCTCCTCGAAACGGCAAACACAGGAGCTTTATTGGATAAACGGCCGCGCCGTCACGGGGCCGAATGGAACCAGAAAGCTTGTCGGTGTAACTGCGCAAGGTATGACGGCCTGTCCCTGCGCTCAAGCAATGGTGATAGACCGGTCAAGCTTGAGACTGAAAGAACAGGGATTCACTGACGATGAGATCGAGCGGGTATTTCAGTCCGTACCTGCTGCAACCCACAACCAACGTGGGGTAGGAACTCTCTATATTGGTACAACTGAGGATTGTGGAGCAGAGATCGACGCTCAAGCCTTGCTCGGGATCGTTGAATCATCGATGAGCTCGGAGATCTATGAGTTGATGAAACGACCAGACGAAGTCGACGTGGTTGAGAGGGCGCATTTCAACCCACGCTTTGTCGAGGATTGCGCCAGAGAGATGATCCGCCAGACACTTGGCAGCTTTGAGTGCTTAGGCCGAGATTCCTTTCTAATGGCCCGGCAGGAGAATATGGAGACGATCCATCAACATAACGTCATCGCTGAGCGCTACGGCACGGTGGGCGAGCTCCGCACCGACCTTGAAACAGGCACCCACCCATCTCGCCATACGACGATGCGTGAGTGGCTAGATCAGCTTTCTAACGTATAGGAGTTGCGCCAGACCTGCGAACCCGCTGCTCAGACCTCTTCTTCTCCATCCGCTCACGCTCCTTGGCGATATGCCGCCTGAAGCCGAAGAAGTAGTCTGCGCCCGAGATCACAGTTGTTGCAACCGCAAGATAGACCAGTGCCTGCACCCAGATCGCACTCGGATCTGCGGCGATCAGCGCGAGGATGGCTATGACCTGCGTGACGGTCTTGATCTTTCCAAGAATGCTCGCGGAAATAATCACTCCAGACTGGCTTGCCGCCATACGAAGCCCGGTGACCGCGAACTCTCTGGCGATGATCACCATCGCAACCCATGCCGCAAGACGCCCTAGGCTGACAAGAGACACAAGCGCAGCGGTTATCAGCAACTTATCGGCGATCGGATCCATGATCTTGCCGAAGCTCGTGACGTGGCCTCTTGCCCTGGCAATGTACCCGTCCAGACCGTCTGTCAAAGCGGCGATTGCAAACACGATCGCAGCTAGCAAACTGCCGTGCGGAGTCTCGACCAGTAGTGCGACTACTAAGACCGGCACCAGAAGAATGCGCAGCAATGTAAGCAGATTTGGGATGTTTATCGGAAACATCTTAGGATTAGGGTAACGGTTTTGTCTGAAAATCAAGCGGTTGTAGGGTGCTGGCTGCGACCCAACAATCCGGTACTTCTATATATACAGAGGTTCCTAGCGTGTTTTTATGCCGGTTCCCAGAGAGATATTCCCGCCGTGCGGGCGTTTATCGCTAACAACTTCAACCAGTGCGTCCACAGCCTCTGGGTCAAGCTGGGTGCCGGAGGAGCGTTTTAGCTCATCGAGCGCCTCGTTGGTTGTCAGGCTCTTGCGATAGGCACGGTCGTGGCGTAGAGCCTGGAACGTATCGCAGACCGCAATTATCCGGCTGCCCAGTGGAATCAGCTCGCCTTCGAGACCGTCCGGGTAGCCGTTTCCGTCCCATCGCTCGTGGGTATGGCGCACGATCTCGGCGGTCGGTGCAAGCTGTGGTATCGAGGTGACTATCCGTTCCCCAGCCTCAACATGGGCACGGACCTGTTTCCACTCCTCCTCCGATAACGGTCCCTGCTTTTCACGAATCGACTCCGGTATCACGTAGCTTCCGACATCGTGCACGCGAGCGGCCAACTGAACTTTCTCGCATTCGTGCCCGCGAACCCCAAGCCTTCCCGCAATCAATATCGCAAGTCGCTCAACACTTTCTGAGTGACTTATGCCCGCATCGCTTTCGGGAGACAGAGACGCCATCGCAAGCTGTAACGCGGCCTGCTGCGCGTTGAACTCACTTGAATCGGCTGAGATGCTCTGCAGGCGATCGTCAGTGTTGGCGACACCTACGCTACCGGATCGACCGTCGTTTTTTACCTTCATCAACGTGTGGTCGGCGGCATCGAGCAGGTCGCTTGCACTCTGTGTACCTTCAAGCTGTGCGACTCCAGCACACGCGGTGATAGCTGGAAAGCCTTTGGGCATCTTATCGATCGACTTCACCAGTCTCCAAGAAAGCTCTTCCACACCCGAGACCCGCGTATCGGGGCAGACAATCGCGAACTCGTCACCCCCGTACCTGAAGAGCTGATCGGATTCCCGGCATACGTGCCCCAAGACCTCGGCTACGGCTTTTAGAACCAGATCGCCCGACCGATGTCCATACCTGTCGTTTACCTGCTTGAAATTGTCCATATCCATCAGCACCAGGCTTAGATCGGTGTTGCTACGCCTGGCCAGCGCGATAGAGCCGGAAAGGGCCTCCCAGAACGCACGCTGGTTGCCGACACCTGTAAGAAAATCCTTCCTGACAAGACCAACGAGTGTCGATAGATCCCTCGACTTGAGCTTGCCATCGACGGCTCGGATACCGACAACCGCCCAGATTCCTGCAATTAGTGCGATCGAGTCAACCTTGCTGGGTGCACCGTCTCCCAGTACTGAGTAGGCCGATAGGCCTCCAAATAGATCTACCGTCTGGAGAGCTGTCGCAACCAGTGACGCGGCAACCAGGGTCCTGAACCTGGAACACCAAGCTACGGCAACGATGATCACTATGGCAACCCCGAATGTGATGACTCCATGTCCCACAACGGCAGGCATCAAGCCGATCAAAGCGCCTATGAACCCTCCGATGAATATGCTGGCGTTGTTGCCGCTGGCTTTCCGGTCAAGCGGCGCGCTCTGGGTAATCGAGCCGAAGTGATCGGTCTCTACCGGTAGCTCGTCTTCCGAGCCGTTTCTCACGGGTGCAGCATCCAGGGCACTTGCCTGCATGCCCCTGGCATTACCCCCCAATTGATCATCTCGATTTGTAGTTGGCATCCTTGCTTTGCTGATAGATACGCGTTTCGACCGGCCGAACAACACTGATGTTCCCTTCGAGGAACCACCTCCCCTGGATCTATTACTAAAAAAATGAAATCTGTCTACTACATGGAATCGGTTGTTAGACCCTTTTCCTAAAGTTTTTTGAAGTGCACTAGACAACTGTTAGGGGTCAGGTCGTGCATTGTGCAGGAGCCTGCACAATGCACGACCTGACCCCAAGGGCGCGTCAAGAAACCTCAACGCCTGTTTAGCTAGCTCAGGCACCCCCTTGTCGAGTAACTTGAAAAACGGATCGTCTGTCGTGCCAGCTTTTAGACGCCCATAGCTTCCTTCCAGAAGAATCCCGAGCTTCCAAAGTGCCAACGCTTGGTACCAGGGAAGATCGGTCATCGACCTTCCACTTTTCTGTTCATACCGCTCGACAAGCTCCGCTCTCGATGGAAAACCATCCAACCTTGTAGGGCCCGAGATGTCGATGTCGCTTTCCGGATCGCTCTTTTCTATATAGGTAGCTGTCATGTATCCGAGGTCGGCCAGCGGGTCGCCTATCGTCGCCATCTCCCAGTCGAGGATCGCAAGCAGCTTCGCGGGTGGAGCATCGGCGAAGACAACATTGTCAAGCTTGTAGTCGCCGTGAACGATCGTGGCAGGCGGTGAGTTAGGCACCGCCTGCGTGAGTCTCTCGCCAACCTCCTCAATGACCTCTACCTCTCTCGTCTTGTTGCGTTTCCACTGGCCCTGCCAACGGTCGAGCTGACGGTCCAGATACCCTGTTGGCTTCCGAGTTTGGATAGCCCAGCAGCCTTCCAGTCAACGGCGTGCAACTCTACAAGCGCGTCTACGAGCTCTTCGGCGATCAGTCGATACTGCCCACGTTCTGCCAAATGGTCCGGCGGGCCGTACCTGATCACACAACCGTGAATGCGCTGCATCAGGTAGAAGGGGGCGCCAATTACAGATTCATCGTCGCAGGCCATGAACGTCTTCGGAGTCCGCACATTTCTGTCGTCGAGCGCACTCAGAACTCTGTACTCACGCATGACGTCGTGGGCAGTAGGCGCATATGGAGGACGTGGCGGCCTCCTTAATACCCACTCATCACCTCCTCTGCGAGCCAAGAAGGTTATGTTTGAGTGACCCTCACCCAGCCGCTCCAGCTCAAGCCTGCCTTTGCCAGGTAGTACTTCCTCGAGGTTTTTTCTAACTACCAGCGGCGGTATCTCGAGCCTGTCTGCATCCGCAGTGGTCTCCACGATATCGACAAGCCGTTTGTTCGATCCGCTCTTCCCCTCTGTGGCATTCAATGACCTAGTGGTTCTATCCATAAGTATGGCAATATATCGTCGGCTGTAAATCTGCGTCTTCAGCCATCAAGCTCACACTGTTCGCTCGACACCCTCAACCGCCGAAATAGTCATTGTGGCCTATGCGCTTGGGATTCCCCATTACCCAAGACATTACCCGACCAGGATATACCGAGCTATAAGAAAGTTGTCTTTTACTGATTCGATTGTTTAAACACTGACACCTGGTGTGCGTCTTTTTTGTTGACGGTCTGGTGCAGGACGAACACCTCATCATCGGTTACTGCAACAGCCATCGGTTTTTCAATCCCCCAGCCTTTGATAACAGTGAAAAGCGATCCATCGGGATCAAACACCTGCACACGGTCGTTCAATGTATCTGCGACATAAACGAAACCGGTCCCGTCAACCGCGATACCCTGGGGCCCTTTTAACTTGCCCGGCAAGCTGCCGAGCCCGCCCCACTCGACCACTTTCTTGGCATTGTTGCCAACACGCTGGTACTTTCGCACTTTGCCGGCACTGCCGTCTAATGCATATATATATGTGAGATTCGACCCGGTTTCATAGACGGCCACATCCTCCAACTGAAGGCCGTTGGGCGTCCAGCCAAAGTCGAAACTAAGTTTGCTCAGGTCGTATTTCTTGTCGTACGGGTCAAATGGGCTTTTAAATGATGAAATGCGCCCCGACAGACTGCCAAACTGACCCTGATCGGCCACGTAGACCCCTCCTTTGCCGGCGCCACCGATACCCTTCAGCGACTTGACCAGGCCGAAAGCGGTCTCGGTCAAGTACTCACCATCTGAGCTGTATCTCTGTACTCGGCTGTTGCCGGCATCAGAGACATATACCGATCCGCCGCTGTCTAAGGAGATATCATTGGGTCCGTCTACTTCACCTGGCCCGCTGCCTTTTTCGGCCCATGTCTCCCACTCATACGAGTAGGGAACTGCTGCTAATTTCTGCTGTCCGGCGGTGACCTTGTCTTCTACGGGATATGAGAGATAAACCCGCTCGAACCAGTCGTTGTTTACCGCTATTCCAGTTGCCTTGCCGTCGGTGAACCAACCGGCCTTGAATGTGTAGGGCAGCGCTTTTTTAACGGCTTTCTCCGCGTTCAACCGGCCCCCGGACTTGATCCAATCCTCTAAGTTCGATTTTTTATCGACCGAGCCCATCAAGACGCTTTTAAGCGCTGAGCCTTGGATGTCCGGATTGACCGAATGCACAAGTGCAGCCACGCCTGTTACATGAGGGGCAGCGATAGAGGTTCCGCTCACAGGAATTACCGGTTCAAACAGCTCCGGATACTTGGAGAGACCCTTTTGATATTGCTCAGTGCCGTTCTTGTCACACAATACGATCAGCTGGTTTATATAGATGCCATCCGCTTGCTTTGAAACGTTTGACACCAAGCGCAGGCGCAGGTTGACTTTCTTACCGTTAAACCCGGTCAGGTTGAACGACTGTTTGTAGCCAAAGTTATAGATGGCACCTAAGAACTGGTCGTACGGCGGAGGCTGCTGTGGAACCCACTTGCCAAACTCTGCTGACAGCTCGGAATCACCTGGAGTATGACCGTCTAACTGCCCCATTTTCTGCCACTTGGTTGTGCCGACTTTGCTTGCCTCCACAAGTACCTTGTCGTCTGCCAGGTCCCACTGGCCATTGACGCTGATTGTGCAAGATGATCCTTCCAGATCAAGCTCGGGAAGCATCGCCCAGCTGTTTGTGTTCGGCTTGTAGTTGACGAACTCTTTCGCCTCATCCGGCCATTGATCGGCCGCCGGGCTGTCTGACAGCTCGCCTACGCCACAGCATAGGCCGTCACCCCAGCTGTCGTTGACACCGCCTGTTTTCTCGATTTGGTCACCGATCAAGCCAACATCAGATGCTGAGCCAAAGGCAAGATAAAAAAGACCGGGCGAGCCGTACGGAGCCACCCGGTTGGTTGAGTATATCTCCTCCCCGGGAGCTGCTATATCGACGTCAAAGTACCCGTAGTCGGAGATATACGATAGCTCGTCGCCGCTGCCGGTAGCTGCCGTACAGATCACATTGTCCAACTTGAGATCGCACGGATAGAGGTCGTACTCGCTGTGATCGGAACCATTGTTACCGGCCGCCGCAACAAAGAGTGTGTCTGGGTACTTCTCGATAACGCTATTTAATTCCGCGGCAAACTCTGGGTCTCCCGTACCCCAACTCATATTAACTACATCTGCCCCCATCGAGGCGGCGTAGTCGAGCGCTTTAATCATCCCCACCTCGGTGCCAGTGGCGCCCATCGCCCTGACCGGCATTAGCTTTACATCCCAGTTGATCCCGGCGATATCTGTTGCGTTATTCCCCTTAGCTCCTATTACGCCCGCCACCAGAGTGCCGTGACTCAGCCAAGTACCGAACTCCCATCCACTGGGCTTGTCCATAGGGTCGTTGTCGTTGAAACTGAAGTCCCAACCGCGGAAGTCGTCGACATAACCGTTTTTGTCGTCGTCTTTGCCATTCGTCTCCTTACCGCCGCCGCTCTCTCCCGGGTTTTTCCAGATATTGTCTTTCAGGTCTTTGTGGGAGTACTCCAGGCCTGTGTCTACAACCGCAACCACCACATCCTTGCTGCCGGTTGTCATCTCCCACGCCTCGGGCGCATCGATATCGGCATCGGCGACAGGGTACTTACCGTAACTTTCAGGCGCATCCCAGCTGCCAAATAGTGATGTTTCTTTTGAGTAGTACTGCTTGCCGGTGTTTTTTAGCGACCACTGCTTGTTTTTGAGATAGACGGGGTCGTTTGGACCTTTGTATTGCTGAAAATAGTTATGAATGTTGTCTTTGAGATGGTCTTCTATCTTTATACGGCGCATCGATGGCGGCGGAAGGGCTTCGACCCGGTAGATCGAGTTCCTTTCCGCCCTCAGGACATCTTTGTTCTGTCGAGCTTGGCCGATCGCCTTTTGCAGGCTGCGGCCTTTTCCGACTCGAACAAGCTCGAGACCCGGCAGCACGCCTTCCAGCCGTGTCAAGCCACGCCGATCTCTGAAACTCGCGCGCTCCACCTTGCTAACTCCCTGCCTGTAGCGCACCAGCATCTGCCCGGGAACGTACTGGTTTACAGTCGCCAGCTTGGTACTTGAATAGTGATCGGGTGCCGCATACGACTGAACAACCATAAACGTGAGAAAAAGCATCGACATACATCCCGTGTAAAGAGCCCTATGCAACATTCGCGACTCGCCTCCCCAAGGTGTTGATTTACTAATGGCCTTGTTTACTTAGAAGCGTGCGAAATGCAGAAACTTACGAACGGCCAGCTACGAATCGTGACTGTGAAGTTGGAGGATCTTGCTTGCCACCTATGACCATAACCTGATTGATCTTTATCCGATAGCAGCCGTTCGGCAGCGCCTACCTACTATCTTGATTATAATGGTCGTAGCTAGAGTTCATACGTCTCTGGACACGGCACTGCAGTGTTTACATGTTGCTGTATTTGTGGATAGAGCCACTGAGCCCTCAAGCTTCATCCTGACACCGTTTAAGCTCGCGCAGCGCAACCACCATCTTGTGCACCTCGTCAGGCCCGTCGGCCAGTCGTAGTGTTCGTCCCATGCGCCACATCGCGGCAAGTGGTGTGTCGTCTGAGACGCCGAGAGCTCCGTGAACCTGTATCGCTCGGTCGAGAACGTTCATCATCGCATTTGCCGCAATCACCTTGATCATCGAAATCTCCTGCCGCGCTGCGCGCTTTCCCTCGGTGTCCATCTTCCAGGCAGCTTGTAAAACCATAAGTCGTGCGGAGTCGATCTCCATGCGAGACAGTGCAATAAAGTCCTGAACGAACTGCTTCTCCGCAAGCTTTCCCCCAAACGCACTGCGCTCCAGCGCTCTCTTGCACATCATCTCGTGTGCCCGCTCTGCAGCACCTATCGCACGCATGCAGTGGTGGACACGACCCGGCCCGAGTCGGTCTTGCGCAATCTTGAAACCCTCGCCGACCCCACCCAACAGGTTTGACACAGGCACACGGCAGCCCTCCAGCTTGATCTCGCAGTGCCCGATTCCTCCAGCGTGCCCCATTACCGAGACCGACCGCACGATCTCGAAACCGGGTGTATCTGTGGGTACCAGAATCTGGCTTGCACGTTTGTGAGGTGGCGCCTCTGTATCGGTTACGCACATGACGATCGAAATCTCTGCACCAACTGCACCGGTGCAGAACCACTTGTGACCGTCGATCACATACTCGTCCCCATCTTTTACGGCACTGGTTTCAAGCGTCGTCGGATCCGAGCCGGCTTGATCGGGTTCGGTCATTGCGAAACAGCTCCGGGTCGAGCCTTCGAGTAGAGGCGTCAACCAACTTTCTTTCTGCTCGTCACTACCGTGCTCGGCGAGGATCTCCATGTTGCCAGTATCGGGCGCCCCACAGTTGAAGACGAAGGGTGCAACCGGGCTCCTTCCCATAACCTCGCAGAGCATCCCGTACTCCCAGTTTGTAAGACCCGCTCCTAGCTCTTCACCTGGTAGAAAGAGGTTCCACAGCCCTTCTGACCTTGCTTTCTCCCGGATTTCAACAACCGATTTCGGGAATGGAACTCCCGGGCCTACCTCTTTGTCCACAGCTTGAAGAAGATCTAACTCGTCTGGATAGACATGCTCATCCATAAACGCCGACAGTTGCTCTTTCAATGATTCAACTTGTGAGGAAGGTGAAAAATCCATCTGCAGTCAAGAGACTATCCGAAAACCGCGCAACACCCGATTGTGCCAGGGGTCAGGTCTTGAATGGTGCATTACTGCCAGGGGTCAGGTCTTGAATGGTGCATTACGGTACTCCGTCGTTAATGCGCGCTATTAATGCACCATTCAAGACCTGACCCCAACTTGGTCATTTTCCTGCAATCGCTTTTCTTATTGCCTCATCTGCAACATCTGCCGACTTGCGAGGTAGGAGCCCGAGTGCCGCATAGTGCTCTATCTCTTCGATAGAGGAGACGACAGCTATCTCGGCAGACTCCATCTGGCAAGCCTTTTCTGCCAGAGTCGGGTCTTGCTTGTAAAGCTCGTCAAGTTTCTGTGAAGCTAGTCGGCTCCACCTCTTGAACGGCTCCAACGCTTGGTCAACGGCAGTGCTGTCCACACCTGGGCAGTATGCAAGTTTTTCGACCTCTCTGATGGCTCTGTTGGCCGCAAGCCTCTGAGCCTGGATGTATGTGTGATGTTGGAGACCGACACGTACACGACCGCCGGACTGCGAATCGGCGTGGATCTTCGAAATAAGGTCTTGCAGAGCGCTGAGCTCGTGGCTCTTTCTCGGAATGGGCTCTCCCATGTTTACCGCGTCGATCTGATCTTCAACTGTGTAGAAAAGAGCCTGGGTCTGTGTACTAGTAAGTGTGCCTGCATCGTGCAGTCTCTGGTAAGCGCTTGCTTCAACCGCCAGCCCTCGTCCGATCAGTGCGTTTCGCTGGCCCCCCACATCGATATCTAGGCTGGAAATCTCTCTTTCTGCGTCTTTCTGGATCAACCCAAGCTCACGCTCAACCTGATCCTCAACCATCCCGATCACCACAATCCTTTTACGCGCAGCATTCACACCGAAGATACGTGCGATCGCAGCTAGAAAACGCTCGGCCGCGTTCGGAGCATCGAGCTTCAGTCGTCTCACTAACAGCTGTATCGTCGTTGCATTCAATAGAAGGGCCGCCAGTACAACGCCTCCGGTCATCGCAATGAAAAGCTCACGCTCGGCAAACGACTCGGGTAGAGACAGGGCCAGAGCTAGCGCGACAGCGCCTCGCAAACCGCCCCATACCAAGACGAACTGGTTCCTCCACTTCACCGTGGGGATTCGCGCAAGACCTGTCACGATCGAGACCAGTGGCACGACAGCGACAAAGCGTGCAACCAGTACCGCACCTATCGCCAACAAGATCGGTCCGATGTGCGAAGCGATTATCCCAGCATCCAGCGCGATGCCTATCAAGAGAAAAAGCACGGCGTTTGCGATGAAATCGATCGAGTTCCAAAGCCCATCGACCAACGTGCGTTGCTCAGCGGAGGTGACCGAGGGCTTAAACGCCCCCGCGATAAGCCCGGCGGACATCGTCGCCATAACCCCTGAAAATCCAAATACCTCGTCTGCAAGCGCAAAGCTGCCGTAAGCAAGCGATAGCGAAAGCGCTGGTGTCGCAAGTGGCGCGACCCTAGGTGCAATGGTGACGACGATCATCGCTAGGACGGCGCCTATCGCCGCGCCACCGAAGAAGACCTTGACGAAATCGAACACACCAGCCGATATGCTGATGCTCCCTCCCATCGCGGCGACCAGCAGAATCTGAAAGACGACGATCGCTATTCCGTCATTTAAAAGGCTCTCTCCCTCAATCAGAGTCAACAGCCTCTTCGGAACCCCCAGATTCCTAAATACTGCCACGACCGTAACAGGATCGGTCGCAGAGATCAGTGCGCCGAAGACCAGCGCAACGGTGAGTGAGATCCCAACAGCAAGATGCAGCCCACCCGCTACAAACACGGCAGACACAAGATACGCGGGTATGGCAAGTGTCAGGATTGGCAGCAGGTTGCGTATAAAGAGACGTGCCGAGATCTCTCGTGCAGACGCATAGACAAGTACAGGTAGAAAACCGAACAGAACAACCTGCTCGAACGTCTCGCCCTCCAACTCGATATCCAATCCCTGCCACTTTGCGACCTCGCTGGCCCCGAAGCCGACAAGTACCAAAACCAGGGTGAAGGGCACCTGAACACGGTCAGTTAAAAAAGTGACCAGGACCGCGGTGGCAAGAAGCGCAGCGAAAACCAGGACACCGACGGGCACCGACAGCTCTGACACCGCCGCAAGGATCGCTGGGCCTGAATCCAACATATTCGGCTAAGAGGCTACACGTCCCAGCCTTCGGAACCTAGCCGAAGTCTGAAGCTTCGTGCGGGCCAACGCAGGCGACTACTGGTTTGCCGTCAATTCGAGAGGCGATCTCAACGACGTCTTCGATCTGCACCTTCTCGATCTCAGCGATCGGCAGTGTTGGATCCGGACTATCTCCAAACACAACCACCTGATCCGCTGCATAACGTGCTACAGCACCGGTGCTTTCAAACGCGAGTATAAGCCTGCCCGACGCATAGGCACGTGCTCTTTCAAGTTCATTCTTGTTCGGCCCCTCTTCGGCCAACTGATCTACGATCTCACAGATTCTTCCGTATGCCTCGAGGCACTTCTTCGACTCCAGGCCGGACGCCACATACATTAGAGCTGCATCGGAGATCTCGTGAGACTGTGCCGAGATCGAATAGCAAAGGCCTCGCTGCTCTCTTATCTCATCGAACAACCGTGATCCCATCGATCCGCCCAGAAGTGTCGAGTAAACAGTAAATGCAGCTCTTTCTCTGGCGCTGTCCAGGTCGATCTCCGGCCGCCAAAGAAGTCTCAGGTGAGACTGGTTCGTCTCCCTTTTCTCAGTCAGAACTTGCCGAGCACGATCGGGCGTCGGATAGTATGCTGGAGGGTCTTTCAGTTTAGGAAACCGATCGAAAAGCCCCTCCAGTGACCTCTCACGCGCGTGAGTGAGGTTGCCCACGACAAACGCCGCCGCACGCGATGTACCCCAGCGACGTTTGCGAAAACGTAGTATCTGATCACGGTCGAACGACTTGATATTTTTCACCGTGCCGAGTACTGCACGACCTAGTGGGTGCCGCCCAAAGGCAGCGCGGTCGATCAAATCGTCCGCAACCCGTGACGGCTGGTCCTTGGCACGGGCGATCTCCTGAACCACAACGCCGCGCTCACGGTCGACCTCTTGAGCATCAAATCCAGGGCGCGCAACGAAGTCCGTCAAGAGGTCTACCGCCTGCTCAACAGACTCGGCTCTGCATGTAATGTGAAACGCGACGAGATCGTGTGAGGTATAGGCGTTTAAGACAGCCCCCAGCTTCTCCGCTGCATCGTTGATAGCGCGAGAGTCCGGGTACTTTCGCCCACCCTTGAAGACAAGATGCTCAAGGAAATGCGCAACACCGTTCTCGAACTTCTCCTCGGTTCTCGCTCCAGCATCAAACGCAACGAGCACGGTCGTCGCCTGAGTGCCTTCGATACCCATCCGGTGGAGCTTGAGGCCATTTGAGAGCTTTAATGTTTTTTGGGTGACAGCCATATATTCTTGGAGACTGTTAGATCTTAGTGCCGCAGAGATTAAAAGTTGTTTAATGCATCGCGTCATGCTTCAGAAGTATCACTACACTCACCCAATTCGTTATCTCAATTGAGCGCCTATTCATAGGTCAATTTCAAGAACCGAAACGAACAGATCAGGGTCAAAGTTGCAGATTACAGATGAAAAAAGGACAGTCGACAGGGCTCAGCACGGAGACCGGCAAGCGTTTGAAGAGCTGGTGCGGGCACACTCAGACAAGCTCTATGCCAGCGTGTTCCGCTTGGTCCGCGATCGTAAGGACGCAGAGGAAGCAACACAGGAGGCTTTCTTGCGAGCGTGGCGCAGCATCGGTAGGTTCAAGGGTCAGTCGAGTTTTTTCACCTGGCTCTATCGAATCGGCATCAATGAAGCCAAACGAAGGGTCGAACGGAGACCGAAGGCAGAGATGCTCTCTCTAGATGCAGAAAGGGAAGAGACCGGTTCTGTATCCAAGCGGCCCGACCATCGTGATGCGGATCCGATGTTGAAAGGAAAGCTGCTCGATTCAATATCGAATCTCTCATTTGAGTACAGAGCCCCGCTCGTCCTGCGAGACATCGAGGGTCTCTCGGCCAGAGAGGGTGCTGAAACCATGGAGATCAGCGAGGCCGCGTTTAAAAGCAGGCTGCACCGAGCACGCATGAAGGTGTGCAAAGAGATAAGGGACTATCTGGACCCAGATGAAGAGGGTGTGTCATGACCAATCCGGTTAAAAAGGTGATCGATCACTTTTGGGTTCGGTCTCACGCCTCGGAATATATCGACAGCGAGATGCCACCTGATGACTGTCAGAGGCTAGAGAAACACCGCAGCATATGCCCAAGCTGTAAAAAACTGATTCAGGATCTATTCAAAACAGTCAAGCAACTGGCCGGGATAAAGGCCGATGAGAAAGCACCCGATTCGCTGGCCGACAATGTGATGGAAAAGCTTGACACCGATAGCGGCCCCAGAAGTTCTCCACTGTAAGGCGCTTCTGGCAGCGGGGACTCTTGGCAGACTTGCAGCAGAGCTGAGCGGAATCAACCCGCCGATCAATATATGAGGACTCAGATGGTCTGGGCTATCGGCCGCGGACAACCCTGAAGCTAATAATCAGCGGGGCGGGCGTGTTCATTCCGTTGCCAACGTGAACGTAGACGTGGTACAGGCCGGGCTTGAGCCGCTTCCCGTTGAGCTTGCCGGAAAACTTGGTCGAGTTGTCGCCGCTCTGTCCTTGTCGTGTAAAGCTGCCCACAGTTTTATACCTTGAGCACTTGCTTCTCTTTTTTCGCAGCTTTCTGCTGGCCTTCGTACAGGAGCCGCCTCGCTTCCATCCCGATACGTTACGCACCACGGTGAATGTTGTCTTTGAGCTCTCCGAAAGGGTGTAGTTGATTTGTGTGCCCTGTTTCCATCTGGCCATGTCACCACTCGAACTGCTACTGCTGACTCTGAAATATTTTCTGGTCACTCCCACAGCGGTGATAAGTGGTGGGTCGAGGCTTGGTATGCCCTCCCCCAAGCCGGGCGATGCCGAGCCTGAGTCCGAATCCGTTCCGCCATCCAGCGGATCGCTTTCCGGCGGTTTCTGGATCGGCTTCCTCGGTTGTGACCTCTTTGGAGGCTCGATTACCTTCGGTGCATACAGGAGATATCCAGAGGTGAGATTCTCATGTGAGACGTTGCCGGCTGCATCCTTGAGCCACACATGGACGGCGTGTTTGCCTGCAGTCGGCACCTGAAGGCCGTACAGAGCAACCCGTCGATCCTTGGAGCTCAGCTTTGAGTAACTACCATCATCTACCTCGGAGGGAAGAGCACCGACCTTGTAGTAAGCACCAGTTATAGGAGCGACCCCACTGGTATCGGGATTGATCCAGGAGACTGTGAAGTTGTTCTCTGTGGCCCAACCGAATGGGAGGAGAGTCAGATTTTGCGGCACCTCCGGCGGGGTCTTGTCAAAATTCAAGTGGCCCTCAACCAGGTTATCCTCAGAGATATTGCCGGCGGCGTCCTTAAGCCAAACGTAGATCTGGTGAATTCCCTCTGTGTCGACAGCGATCCCTTGTATCGAGCTGCGAGAGCCGTCTCCAAGCTCTACGTACGTTCCATTCCTCTCGCGCTCTGGCGGTTTGTCCAACTTATAGTAAGCGCCGACGATCGGCGCTGCATCGGTGCTGGCAGCGCTGTCCCAGGACACCGAGAAGCTGTCGCTGGAATTCCAACCTCCCGGACTCTCTCTGAACGAAGCGGGCACTGCGGGTGACGTATCGTCGAACTTGAGACTGCCCGTTGCGCTATTTTTTTCCGATACGTTTCCAGCCCCATCCTTGAGCCAGACATAGATCGGATGGTCGCCGGGCTTGCCGACCTCAATACCTTTGATACTTCCTTTTTTCTTGTCCTTCTTCAGCGACGTGTAGGTACCGTCTTCAGGTCCTTTGGGCGCTGAGCCGAGCTTGTAGTAGACGCCGGTGACCTGTGACTCAGACTTTGGGTTGTTCCACGAAACGGAGAACTTGTCCTTCTTAGTCCAGTCTTTGGGGCTCACATTGAGCTTCTCCGGAGCGGCAGGAACTTGCGCACCACCTAATGCTTCCTCAGAGTAGGCAATATGGAGTAACACCAAGGCCACTACCGATACTGCGACTGTCACCGCAATAAGTGAATTTACCCGTCCTTGAATATAAGAAGATGCGCGTCCCTGCACTTGATCTCCCTTTCTATCGTACCCCTACAAAAAGAACTATCGTCCAATGTAACCCCAAACTTAAGTCTTGTCTACACCTTTTTTACAAATTGTCCATTTAACTAATAGATAACCTGGTTTTTCCCCATGAATAGAGGGTTCGTGCTCGTTGAAAAAAGCCCAAGATGCTGAATGAAATCTTGCAAAACAGCGTAAAGGCGCGATGGCAGTGATCGTCGGACGCCGAAGATCGCTCCGCGAGACTTGAGAAGTGTATGGATGAGATACCGCTAGCTCTTACGAAGTCGTGCCAGACGAATCCCACCGTAGACGTCGAGGATCCCACGCACTATGAAGGCGATTCCTATAACTAGTGCAAGAATCAACAGACTCGGTCCCGGCCACGACAAGATGAGCACGACGGCTGCAACAGATACCATCCCTCGTAGTAGGTTCGAACTCCTGATCGACTGTTCGCCGAGTGCAGTTACAAACTCCAATATTCCGGCAAAGACAAGGCAGATGCCGACCATAAGCGTTAGAACTAAAATGCTGCGGTCTGGGTGCGCGACGATGATCAATCCGGCAATAAGCGCACCAACTCCGACCAGTAGAAGAAGAACACTTTCGCGTGCCTCGTCACGCGTACTCAGGGCGATAACTATGTGTAGCACGCCCCAGAAAAGCAGGTAGATACCAAATATCAACGCCCGGACCAACAGGGTTTTGCCTGGGTAAGAGATGGCGACGATTCCTACGACCAGAGGATAGATCCGGTAGCTACAAAGCTTGCCTGAGCGAACAAGCGAGCTCCGGAAGGTCGGTGAAAATATAGTCGACGTTCTGTCCCAAAAAACGACGGATCTGCTTTTCAGTGCCGAGAATCCCGGTGGCGATGGTGAGTTGGTCTCTACGGGCTTTACGAAGAATAGGTGCGGCGGCAAACCGGTGGTAGATCCCAACACCTTCGAATCGGTTCATGGTGGCGATCTGTATCGATCGACGAACCCGTAGCATGGCTATTAGAAGCAGTTTCGCATCTGATGCCAGCTCACTTGCGACCTCTAGCATCCGCTGATCGAACGAGAGAAGCCATGTTCGTGGCCAGATTCGATCCGCAGACAGAATCTGAATGACTCGCTCGACAAGCTTGTTGCCCTCCTCGTAGTTGCGCTGAGACTTGAGCTCCACCCAGAGCTCACGCCCGTCGAGCTCCTTGCGTATCTCGTGCAGGACCTGCGGCAAGGTTGGGATCGCCCCACCCTTATCGCCCAGCAGCCCTACCTCCGACAGTTCGTCAGATCTGAGTTGAGAAATTGAACGCTTTCCACCGAAGTCTTCTACCTGAGTTACACGACCGAGCCTGCTGTCGTGGTATACGACTGCCTCGCCGTCCGCTGATAGCTGAACATCGAGCTCGACTCCGTCTGCGCCTGCACGCAATGCAGAACGGAACCCCTCGATCGAGTTTTCTGTATGCTCAGATCCCGCGTTGTAGATGCCCATGCCCCGGTGTCCAATAACTGAGGGTTCACTCATTTGAGGTCGCCATCCTCAGCCAATTCGCTCACGACTGTGTGGCGTTGAAAAATCCAGCTCCGGCCCTTTAGGCACGATCAAAGTCGGGTTGATACTTCCGTGTGTCTGGTAGTAGTGCCGTTTGATGTGGTCCATGT
Organism: uncultured Thermoleophilia bacterium; assembly: GCA_963710065.1. Lineage (GTDB taxonomy): Bacteria > Actinomycetota > Thermoleophilia > Solirubrobacterales > CAVPYU01 > CAVPYU01. The sequence continues at coordinate 216,843 of CAVPYU010000001.1, forward strand.
TTACCGTCTCGGCAACTCCGGGTTGCTGGTAGAGGTCGCGGGTGTAGCCCCATAGATTCGGGTAGTCGACCAATCGCTTCAAATTGCACTTGAAGTGACCGTGGTAGACGGCATCGAAACGGACAAGGGTGGTAAATAGCCTCCAGTCTGCTTCGGTGATTACATCCCCCACAAGATATCGCTGATCTTGCAGTCGTGTCTCCAACCTAAAAAGCGCACAGAAAAGCTCGTCAAACGCCTGTTCATACACCGACTGCATGACCGCGAAACCAGCTCGATATACACCGTTGTTTATATCCCTATAGACGAAGTCGTTTATCTCATCGATCTGGTCACGAAATTCGGGCGGATAGAAGTCAACCGCAGCGTCGCCCCACTGATCGAACTCTGAGTTGAGCATGCGGATGATCTCGGACGACTCGTTGTTGACGATCCTTCCCTCTTCTTCGTCCCACAAAACCGGCACGGTCACTCGGCCTTTGAAATCCGGATCGGTCGCGGTATAGGCATCGCTCAAGTATTCGAAGCCGTTGACGGGGTCGGGACCGCAGCCCGGCACATCTCTGAACGCCCAACCGAGTTCATCTCTTATCGGATCGACCACGGTCAGAGATATTGCATCTTCCAGCTTCTTCAGCTTCCTGAAGATGATCGTTCTGTGGGCCCAGGGACAGGCGAGTGAGACATAGAGGTGATAGCGACCAGCTTCTGCTTTGAAGTCGGTCGATCCATCGGCCGTCACTTGGTCGCGAAAAACGCTCCTTTGTCTGACAAAGGTGCCCTTTTTATCTGTTTCCGCTATGAACTGAGGTCTCGACATCTAGAAAGTCTGTAACAGGATAGAGAGAAAACCGACCTAGGGCGCGGGAATCCGTTAATAAATTGCAAGTTTTATGATGCATTGACGCTTATTGTGCGCAACAATATCTCCGTGCCTGAGATCCACGAGACAATGCTTCCCGGAATTGGTATCCGTTATGAGTTCGTGACGTCGAGTGGAATCAGGATCGGCGTAATCTCACATCACTCGGGTGACAAGGAGCTCCTCGTATACGATGAAGATGACCCAGACTCATGCACAGAAGTGATGCGCATCGATGCTAACGATGCACGCGCCCTGGCCGAGGTCCTCGGCGGATCGCAGGTCGTCGAGAAGCTGACAAACCTACAACAGAAGGTTGAAGGATTGACGATCGACTGGCTTCAGATCAAGGAGTCCTCTGCAGTAGTGGGTAGATCGATCGGCAGCCTCGAGCTTCGTTCCAAGGTTGGAGTAACGATAGTGGCACTGATCCACAATGGAGAGAGCACAGCGGTACCTCTACCGTCGGTCGAGTTGCATGCAGGAGATACTGCAGTGATGGTCGGAAAGCCCGACGCGATCCGCAACGCACTGAAGATCCTGCAGAATGGTTGAGTTACCCTTTGCGGCTGGGGGCAGCGACACACACTTCCTGATCGAGCTTGGCGTCGTCTTATGCGCAATGGCGATACTTGCACGGGTATCCTCCGGGCTCGGAGTATCACCGATTCCTTTCTATCTTCTGGCAGGTCTCGCATTCGGCAAGGGTGGGCTCTTGCCACTCGGACTAACCGAAGAGTTCATCGAGTTGGGTGCAAATATAGGCGTGATCCTGCTTCTCTTCATGCTCGGGCTCGAATACAGCAGCTATGAGTTCCGTGCCTCTATGAAAAGTGGCTTGCCGTCCGGCGCGGTAGACATTGCATTAAATTTCGTGCCTGGGTTTCTGTTTGGCCTTGTGCTTGGCTGGAGCACGGTGGCCTCGCTGCTTTTGGGCGGTATCACCTATATCTCCTCATCCGGTGTTATCGCAAAGGTCATGGGCGACCTCGGTCGACTCGGTAACCGTGAGACACCGTCCGTCCTCTCGATTCTTGTAATGGAGGATCTGGCTATGGTCGTCTACCTGCCGTTGATAGCGGTGCTCGTCACCGGCAGCACGTTGCTGGATGCCTCAATTTCCTTAACGATAGCTTTGGCCGTCGCAGCCACCACCTTGCTCATCGCATTCCGCTTCGGCAGACATATCAGTCGTGCGCTGATGCACAGATCCGATGAGGTCGTGCTGCTCTCGGTTCTCGGCGTGATCCTTCTGATCGCAGGAATTTCGGACGAACTGCAGGTCTCTGCCGCGGTCGGCGCATTCCTTGTCGGTATAGCGCTGTCGGGCCAGGTTGAGAGGCGATCACGAGAGCTTCTGGCACCGCTTCGAGACCTTTTTGCGGCATCATTCTTCCTGTTCTTTGGACTGGAGATAGACCCCGGCAGCATTCCGCCTGTGCTTATATTGGCGGCTCTGCTGGGCCTGATTACCACCGCCACGAAAATCTACACGGGTTGGTGGGCGGCTCGCAGAATAGGGGCCTCAACCCGCGGCCGCTTGCGCGCCGGATTTACATTGGTCGCCAGGGGCGAGTTCTCGATACTGATTGCAAAGATCGCGGTCGTTGCGGCCATCGAGCCCAAGCTTGGCCCGCTGGCTGCAGCCTACGTCTTGATCTTGGCGGTTGCCGGCCCCGTTCTCGCGAGGATTTCAAACCCAATTGCCAGCCGCCTACTACGAAAACGCCCGGCGGAGACGACAGCACAACCCTGAACGGGCTCTAACCGCTATGCAATTGACGGCGTCTCCGGCAATCTCGCAAGTGCAGCCTCCATCTCTTCCTCTGAGAACTCTGGATCCTCCAGCTCGCCGGCCAGATATGCGTCGTAGGCGCTCATATCGAAGTTTCCATGACCGCACAGCGCGAGTAGAATTACACGCTCCTCACCGGCCTCACGTGCCGCCTCGGCCTCATCGATCGTGGCACGGATCGCGTGTGCGGGCTCAGGCGCTGGAATTATCCCCTCAGTGCGAGCGAACTGGACCGCCGCTGCGAACGTCTCGTTCTGTTTGTACGCACGAGCTTCGATCAATCCTGCCTTTACCAGCCCGCACATCATCGGGGCATCGCCGTGATAGCGTAGGCCACCGGCATGAACTGGCGGCGGGACGAAGTCGTGCCCAAGCGTGTACATCGGCATCAACGGCGTCATCCCCACCGTGTCGCCGAAGTCATACGTGTATTTGCCACGAGTGAGAGTTGGACAAGCCGCCGGCTCGGCAGCTATGAAATTTTTACCGGTCTCGCCTCCCAGTACTCGCCGAATAAATGGAAATGCGAGGCCAGCGAAGTTCGAGCCGCCGCCTACGCACCCGATAATTGTGTCGGCGTCTTCTCCGGCCATCTCGAGTTGAGCGATGCATTCCTGCCCGATCACGGTCTGGTGCAGAAGAACGTGGTTGAGCACTGAGCCAAGTGCGTAGTTGCAATTCTCGTTCTGGGCAGCGATCTCAACCGCCTCGGAGATCGCGATGCCCAACGAACCTGTAGGGTGTTCGGCCTGAGAGCGACCGGCCTCTGTAACATCGCTAGGTGAACGGTGCACCGTTGCCCCCCAGGTCTCCATCATCGAACGTCGATACGGCTTCTGGTCGAAGCTGGACCCGACCATAAATACTTCGCACTCTAGATCGAACAACTGGCAGGCAAAGGCAAGTGCCGAGCCCCACTGGCCCGCGCCGGTCTCAGTCGTAAGCTTTTGCACTCCAGCCTTTGCGTTCTCATATGCCTGCGCCACGGCGGTGTTCGGCTTGTGTGAACCAGCGGGAGAGACACCTTCGTACTTGTAATAGATGTGCGCCGGTGTATCTAGCGCACGTTCCAGGCGACGAGCACGGTATAGCGGTGTCGGTCGCCACAGCTTGTAGATCTCGCGAACCTCTTCCGGTATCTCAATCTCAGGCTCGGGGGATACCTCCTGCTTGATCAGGCCCATCGGGAATATGGCGGAGAGATCATCCGGTCCTGCGGGCTCCATGGTTTCGGGATTCAACGGTGGTGTCGGATCACCGGGAAGATCGGGCAACAGGTTGGTCCAGTGTGTGGGTATGTCCTTTTCGTCCAGTAGATACTTTGTCGTGGCTTCGCTCATCGATTCCTCCTTAGATCTTACGTAGGACTGCAATCCTAAGTCAGCCTTCCCCTCGCAGCAAGGCGATGCGCCGATCGAGAAGCGATCATCTAGTCTTTGCCGCCATGATGTTGGCTGTAACTGACTTCACCCAAGATGCTCTGCACATTCTGCGTGACCCGAGCCAGTTCAAATGGTTCACGGTGACGCTACTCGTCATCTGTATGTACATATATACGGTCGAAGTCGAGCGCGGTAGATTCGACATCGTTTTAGCGGGCCTCGCGTTCTGGTTCATGGACTGGATCAACGAAATCGTCAACTCACTGATCCTTCACTTCACCGACCGTGCAGCACTGTGGACGACCACTGGTGACACCAGCTTTCTGATCCTGATCGGACTGAACATAGAGATCTCGATGATGTTTTTTATCGGTGGCGTCATGTATGTGAAGTCACTTCCTGAGGATCCCAAGCAAAAGATCCTCGGCGTACCAAACAGGCTGTTTCTGGCCACCACGTTTTCATTGTTTGCGGTATTCGTCGAGATCCTGCTCGTTCAGACTGGTTACTTTCACTGGGAGTACTGGTGGTGGAACACCCCGTTCATCCCGCTGATTGTCATATTCGGCTACATGACGTTCTTTCTGGTTGCCGGGTGGGTCTACGACATGCGCGAACGCAGGCGACAGATTCGCGCCGTCCTCACGCTTGCATCGATAGTCGCAACAGCACTACTGCTCTTCGGGCCGATCCTAAACTGGATCTAGTCCGATTTTTCAACTCCAGCGCTCCGCATTACGTTCGTAGATTTCTCGGAGTATTGATTCCACGGTATACGTGAGTTTCCATTCCGGATAGTCGGTTTTAAAGCTTTCAAGATCGCTTATCCACCAGCGATGATCTCCCTTGCGCGCAGTGTCGTCCAATCTCCATTTCAACTTTTGACCGACTATCTGCTCACAAATATCGATCGCTTCAAGCATCGAGCAGTTGCTCGAACGGCCTCCACCCATGTTGTAGACCTTAGACCGACCCGGGTTTTGCTGAAACTGGTTAAAAGATTGAACGAGATCGAAGCTGTGAATGTTGTCGCGAACCTGTTTTCCCTGGTAGCCAAAGACAGTGTATGCCTGTCCGGTGACTACGCACCTCATCAGGTACGACAAAAAACCGTGGAGCTCTGCCCCGGCGTGGTTGGGGCCTGTTAAACATCCGCCCCGGAAGCAGACGGTGGGCATATCGAAATAACGACCGTACTCTTGCACCAGTAGATCTGCAGATGCCTTCGATACACCAAACAAGGAATGCATTGAGGCATCGATCGACATGGTCTCGTCGATACCTTGAAAGTATCGGTGATTGGAGGGTAGATCGAGACGAGTATCGAGATCCTCGAGCGGCAGTGAGTTAGGTAGATCTCCATACACCTTGTTGGTAGACATGAAGATAAAGGGCGCATCAGGCGCATGTTCTCTCGTGGCTTCCAGCAGGTTGAGCGTTCCGTTTGCGTTTGTCGCGAAATCGGTCTGTGGGTCAGAGGCAGCCCAGTCGTGCGAAGGTTGAGCCGCTGCGTGCACGATCAATCCAATTTTGGTCGAGAACTCCGCGAACACTTTGCCAATTGCATCGGAATCGCGGATATCGATATCGAGCGACCTATAGTCGGGGTACTGCTTCTCTAGTGCCTGGGTTGTATGAGCGGTTGATGCAGAGGGCCCAAAGAAATGTGCCCGCATATCGTTCTCAATCCCAACAACATCGAAACCCGCCTCTATGAAATGACGCACCGACTCGGACCCAATTAGCCCACCGGAACCAGTTATAACCGCTACGGGACTCACAACGACGGCTAGCCTAGCGTAATCAAAAGTACGCTCTTGCCCGATCGTCAGTGGTAGAAGGTCAGATTCATCTAGAATTCTTCTACGATCGCTCACGCTACTTGAGGAGATCTGAGATGGAGGCTACAACAGCGAGCCCTGTCAGTTTTGGTGAGATCTATGCGAACGGCAGTAATAACTATCAGCACATCGAAGGCCCGGGGCGAGGGAGAGGATCTCTCGGGCCCGGAGCTTGAACGATTGGTGCTCGAAGCCGGAGGTGAGGTCCTCGTCAAGGAGATCATCACCGATAAGCGCGAGTTGATCGAAGCGCGCCTGCGCGAGCTTTGTGACAACACGGACTGTGAGCTGGTGCTGACAACCGGCGGCACCGGGTTTGCGCCCAGCGACTTCACACCGGAGGCAACCCGCGCGGTCATCGAGAGGCCGGCGGCAGGCCTGGTCGAGGCCATTCGCCAGAAGTCGCTTGAGATAACACCGTACGCGATGCTCAGTAGGGCGGAAGCGGGCATCCGCGGAGAGACTCTGATCGTCAACCTGCCCGGCAGCCCGAAGGCGGTGACTGAATCTTTCGCAGTTCTGTCGCCGGTTCTGTCTCACGCGCTCAACCTGATTGCAGATCGCGACTCCGGGCATGGACGCGACGACACAATAAACGACACGTAACTACAGACCTATGGAAACCACATCCACAGTTGCAGAAAATACGACCGCAATCAGGACCGGGCGCCTGTCCCGCAAATTCGGAGATCACCTGGCCGTCTCCAACGTCGACCTTTCACTTCCAACCGGCCGCACATTGGCGGTATTCGGGCCCAACGGCTCGGGCAAGAGCACGCTGCTGCGGATGTTCGCCACCCTGCTCACGCCCAGTTCTGGAGCACTGAACGTGCTGGGTTGCGATCTGCCGCGAGATGCACATGGTCTGCGAGCCAAGATCGGCTACCTCGGACACGATCCGCTTCTTTACCGGGAGCTGACACCGATGGAAAACCTAAACTTTTTTGCCCGCCTCTATGGCTTGGTCAACGCAGAGCAACGGTTGAAAGAGCTGCTAGACGCAGCCGGCGTCTCCCGCTACGTCGACGAGCCCGTGCGCACTTTGTCCAGGGGAACACTGCAGCGGATCGCAGCATGCAGATCCGTGTTGCACAAGCCGGAGCTGCTCCTGCTCGACGAACCGTACTCGCATCTCGATCCGTCCGGCTGGAGTAGGGTTGAGCCGTTGATCGGTCGCTCGGTGCCGGCAACAAGAGCCATTGTGACCCATGACATCGGCGCCGGTCTGGCCGAGGCGGACACGGTTCTCTGCCTGTTCGACAGCAAAGCGGTGCTTTCTCAAGATGCAGACGGTGTCGAGGAGACAAAGATCCGGGAACTGTGTGGGGGACCGATCCAGTGAAGCCAACGTTCTGGGCTCCAGTCGCGGCGATCCTGCGCAAGGACCTCATGGTCGAGCTGAGAGCAAAGGAATCGGTGCCGGCGATGGTTATCTTCGCGGTGGCGACGCTGGTCGTCTTTCACTTCGGCCTCGGCCGCGACACCCTCTCGGGCGGGCTCGCCTCCGGCGTTCTGTGGGTCACTCTGCTCTTTGCGTCGATCCTGGCCATCAACCGCCTGTTCGTCAGCGAGTTCGAAAACTCAGACATGGAGGGAGTGCTGCTGGCGCCGGTCGATCGCACCGCCGTCTTCGTCTCGAAGGGACTGGCTCTGCTCATCTTCCTGGTGATCTTGGAGATGGTTGCCGTACCCGTATTCGCGCTCTTCTTTCTTGAAAACAACTTCATAGAGGTTGTCATTCGGCTGTTGCCGGTGCTGGCGCTAGCCGACTTAGGGCTAGCCGGCGTCGGCTGCCTCGCGGCTGCGATCACCATACATGCACGAGCACGCGAAATGATCCTGCCAATCCTGATGCTCCCCCTGATGGTGCCCCTGGTAATAGCGGCCAGCAACGCGACGGAGCCGATCATGGCAGCCGCATCAGTCGGGTCACCTCCTGCAAAATGGTTCTTGGTCCTGGCGCTCTTTGATATCGTCTTTGCACTGCTGGCGTTCGCAATCTTCGATTTCCTTCTGGAGGAGTAGGCATTGTTTGGAAGAGGCTTGAAAACACTCACCCTACTCACGCTCATTACACTGATCGTGGGCTGGGCCTTGGTGTTCTTCTACGCCCCGATCGATGCCGACCAGGGATTCATCCAGAAGATCTTTTATCTACACGTCCCACTTTCGATCTTCGCACTGGTTGGTTTCATCGCCGGAGGTGTCTTTGCGATCCAACATCTACGCACTGGGAAGAGCGAATTCGACCTGAAGTCATATGTCGCAATCCACATGAGCCTGAACTTCGGTGTCGCTGCTCTGATAACCGGCAGCATCTGGGCGAAGGCATCCTGGGGGAAGTGGTGGGTTTGGAGCGAGCCCACCCTTGTGAGTTTCCTGATCGTGTTCCTGCTGTACGTCACCTACATACCACTGCGCTTTTCCATCGAGGACGAAGATCGGCGGGCACGAGTGGCCTCGGTGTTCGCGATCACTGCGGGCGCATTCGTTCCCTTGAATTTTCTCGCCGTCAGGCTCGCGGAGTCCCTGATACACCCGCGAGTGCTATCCGCAACCGGAGGGTCGATGCCGGGGTCGATGCGGCTCACTTTCTTGGTCTGCCTGATCGGCATTGGCCTGCTCTACGCTTCGCTGTGGAAGCTGGAGTTGACCGGAAAGAATGTATCCAACAAACTCAAACGCTTGAGACGTGTATTTGAGCAAGAGCAAGGAGCAAGTTCAAGCGGGTACACTGCTCTAAATTCAAGCGTCGTGACATCCGAAAGCGAGAGATAATCAATGCCGGCACTACCTTTAGACGAAGCAGGAAAGTACGTCGTCGGCGCCTATCTGGTGGTCTTTGCGGTGCTGCTCGTCTACGTTGCGATTCTGGGTGCAAAAATGTCTCGGATCGAGCGAGAGCTGCATACGCTTTCCGAGCTTGCCGATAAGCACTCTGACGTCGACAGACAAGAGGCAGATTCAGATGAGCACCAGTGACCGAGGTGTCGGGGTCGAAAAAGCGCTCTGAATTCAAGGGTCCTACAGCTAAACTAGGAAGTGCTGATTAAGAGCGTCCCCGGGTCTTGTGTCCAGCGTGCCGGGCCAGGAAGCGGTTGAACGATGGGTGCGATACTTGCACTAGGGCTATCACACAAAATAACTCCCGTAGATATAAGAGAGCGAGTTTCGCTTACGGAGGGACAGGTTGTAAGCGTTCTCGACCGGCTGACCGCAAGCGACAACATTCAGGAGGCGGTGGCGATTTCCACATGCAACCGCACGGAGCTCTATCTTGTGACCGGCAAACCGGTCGATGCCAAGAATGAGGCACTGAACGCGCTGGCCGAGCATGCCCAGCTTTCGCTCACGGAATTGGCCGACCACTTCTACGTGCATCACGAAATCAATGCGGCCCATCACCTCTTTCAGGTGGCCGCAGGCCTGGATTCGATGATAGTGGGTGAGACGGAGATCCAGGGGCAGATCAAACGCGCGTACGAGCTGGCTCTGGTCGAGGGAGCGACCGGCATGATCTCGAACCGACTGTTTAGAGATGCGCTCGCAGCTGGAAAGAAGGTGCGAACAGAGACTGGAATCAGCAAGAAAAAAGACTCGGTCAGCTCTGTTGCGGTCGAGTTAGCGGGGGATCTTCTGGGGGATCTGAGCAAGCAGCGAGTACTCGTAGTCGGCGCCGGCAAAGCAGGCAAGCTGACGGCGAGGGCTTTGGTCAATCGGGGAGTCGAGACCATATACGTGGCCAACAGGAACTACGACCGGGCCAGGTATCTCGCCCAGAGATTCGGCGGGTCGGTATTGCGAATGGACAAACTTCCAGAGGAGCTTCTACAGGCGGATATCGTTGTCAGCTGCACATCGTCGCCGCATAAGATTATCGATCATGAGGAGCTTGCGATCCTGATGGGTGAGCGCAGTGACAAGCCGCTGCTGATCATCGACACTGCTGTGCCACGCGATATCGACCCCGCAGTAAGATCGTTGCCCGGCGTCCACCTGTACGACATGGATGACCTGCAGGACCTGGTCGAGCGCAGAGCACCTGACGACCGAGTCGAGATTCAAAGAGCCGAAACCGTAATCGAGGGGGAGATGAAGAGCTTCGAGCGGTGGTTGAACGGGCTCGAAGTACTGCCGACGATAACGTCTCTGCGAGAGGCTGCTCAACAGCTTGTGGATCGCACCCTCGCCGATAACAGTTCCAGGTGGGAGGGCCTAACAGGAAGTGATAGGGAACGCCTTGAACAGATGGTGGAGGCACTTGTGAACAGACTTCTGCACGAGCCCACTGTTCGACTGAGACGAGCAGTCGACGAAGGCTTGGGGCATGTTTATTCCGAGGCAGTTCGGGAGTTGTTCGGGCTGGACGTGGCCTCGGAAGATAATACGGAGTGAGAGACGATAGACGCGGGCCAGTGGCGCTATATGAGCCTCTATCCCCTCATGTCTTGGCTGAACTCCAGCACTGCGATAAGAGTTGTTATTGGAGTTCTGGGTAAGACGACGTTCTAGCTCTTCTAGGAGGAGCGCTTCTTCTTGAACTTGGAGGGGCACTTGGTCACCAGGCTGTCACGCTTAGCGACAAATATGTCACTCTTGAGCCCGCCGGTAACGATCACCTCTCGGCCTTCGCGGAAGGGATCCGGTACGGCGCCTGCATAACGCACCGGCACTGAGGTCTTGCCTTTGCGGTCGCGGACCTCGAAGGTGAGCTTGTCCCCTTTGTGACTGACCGATCCTTTGGCCACAACGCCCGTCAGCTCGTACTGCTTGCCGTCCTTCGCGTCTGCCAGCAGTGCCGACGGCTGCATCGACTCTGTGCCGACGCCAAAAGATGTATATACCAACGCACCGGCAAGCAGAACCGCTACGCCGAGGGCGATGATGAGGCGGGCTGTGCGTTTCCTACTGCGTTTCATGGAATCTAATTATGACAGCTAACTGTTACTTTTAATGGTAAATCCCGGCTGATCCTCCGTTTACCGGGGGCCGGCTCTCCACAACCTGCAGCTCTCAACCCGACCACACCAGCTCGACTCCCTTTGACTCGTCACCGCCGCAAGCTAAAGCGAACGCCTGCCGTGCTGGGGCGTTCGTATGTCTCATCAGTGTGGGGTGTGACAGGCCAAGCATCCCCCACCGACTCCTGTTCCCTCACCGGTCGCCTCGTCGACGTATGTTGCGACGTCATCGATCTCCTGCTCGGTCAGGCGGGGTTCGTACGTAGGGTCTGTCAAGGCGGCGGTGGGGTGCCTGTAACCAGGCATGTGGTTGATGAGTTCTCCAGTGCACATAGGATCGTTCAGAGCCGGCTCGCAGCTGCCCATACTGACGCCGTGGTCAACCACGCCATTCACGGGCTTGGTGACATCAAGGTCTGTGGATATCGAGGACACCGTGCCGATGGCGCCGAACGAGTGACAAGAACCGCAACCCATCTGCAGCACGGTCTGCCTGCCGGGTGGCTGTGTGCTGCCATCGCCGCCACCTGTGACGTCAGAGATGTAGGTCGCAAGCTCATCGATCTCCTGGGTGGTCATCGAGGAGGCGTAGGCGGGCATCGCATCCCAGGGCGGCAGCAGCAGGTTTATGTACTCGTGCGTTATTCCGTTGGTGACGACGTCCACAACAGTTGCCTTGCTGGGCATTCCGATATCGAGGTTCGAGGCGACCGGACTGGTTGTACCTGCGTCTGCTAATGCGTGGCAACCTCCACAGCCTGCAGCAAGGAAAGGAGGTAGTGGTTCGTCGTCGTCTGCGGGAGGCTGCCCACCTGTGCTTGTACCTGAGCTTGCACCCGAGCTCTGGCTAGAGCATGAACTCTGGCTCGGAGGTTCGGAGACCTCGAGGACGGCGTATCTCTTCTTTTTGTAGTTCCCGCGCTTGTTGTCGATCACGATGTAGGTACCGGGCTTCAGCTTTAGACGCACGTTCTTGCTACGTACCTTGCTACGTACCCTTCCTGTGCGCTTACGGTTTATCTTGATCTTCTTACCCACGCGACCTTTTTCACTGATCCGTCCTCGACGCACAGAGAGTTTGCGGTAGCTCTTGGACTTCTTGGGGACGCGGATAACCGAGAGGTTTTGCTTGCGCTTGCTGTAGTTACGGATCTTTAAGGTCACCGTTTCATGCGAGATCTTCTTTGTCGATACTTTGATCTTTCTGTTTTTCTTTATAGAGACGCTTACCGAGCTCTTGCCTGAGCCCTTGCATGAATCCTCAGGTTCCTTGACCTCTAAGACAGCGTACTTCTTCTTCCTCAAGTTCCCCTTGTTGTTGACGATCACCATGTACTTCCCGGTCTTCAGCGTATATTTCACCTTTTTTGTGCGCTTGGAGCGGTTCAGTTTGATCTTCTTGAACGGTTTACCTTTCACTCGATCCCGCTTTACCTTCAGCGCTCTAATGCCTGGCTTGAGGCGGAACAGTGAGAGTTTTTGCTTCTTCTTAGTCTTATTTACGATGTTTAAGGTCACTTCTCCAGCAAAGGCCGTCTTTGGTGAGAACTTGAGCTTTCCGCTTTTGTAGAGAGTGACGCGTACTTTACTCTTCTTTTTACTGCCGGTATCGCCGCCTGTGCCGCCGCCTGTATTGCCGCCACCTGTATCGCCACCGGTACCGCCGCCGCCTGGTTCCACGCCCGCCACTGAGACTATGTATGCAGCGATATCTTCGGCCTGCTGTGGGCTCAAGCTGTTCGGTGGCATGCCACCTGGTGGGCTTCCGATCGCAGCCACGATTGCAGCGAAGCCGGGTTTGGTCTGGTCAAAGTTGGATGCACTTCCGCCCTTGGCGCCTGCATCTTTAAGTCCGTGGCAGCCTCCGCAACCTGAGCTTGTGAAGAGTGGCTTGCCTGCCCCCGGGTCGCCTGCTGCCATTGTGATCGTCGCTGCCATGGTGGCAGTGGCTATCAAAGCTGCCACTAGGCCGCTACCCATAACTGCGATCTTGGGCCATAGCTTCATGACGACTCTCCTTTTGCCTCAGGCAACCGTTCCCGGTTGGAGGGTGCGTTATCTCTTCTTGTCGGCTCAGTCACAGTAAGAGTTGTATGTAGATCCAGCTTGAAAACCATGGTTTTGCCTTCTTCCTTAAAGGCTCAATTTATGTTCTACCTATATAATAGACGCACCAGCACGTAAAATACAACGATCTTTCTTGCGTGCTTATTGGTTTCGAGGGTCATAAGTAGTTGGAATGTCCAGGCCCAAGCCTTCCGGCGCCCTCACGACACACCTTGGCGAGTGCGTCCGTACGCCCGACTTCCACAAAGAAATGTCACAGTCAGCCTGGCGTTCCTACCCGTAGAGGACAGAACGCACCGTCGACATTCCAGACAATGCTAGCTCGACCCTCTTTGACTTTTCACCGCCGTACGTAAGTGAATCAGGTATCTTTTGAGATATGAAGCGCGTCCTCCAAGTCCTCGTGCTGCTAGCGGCACTTGCGCTGCTGGTCACGGGTCCGGCGGCCTACGGAGCGCCCACGCGCGCGTCGCTGCCGGACATTGAGGACGAGGTCATGTGCCCGACCTGTGGCGTGCCGCTCAACCAGTCGTACTCTCCCCAGGCAGACCGCCAGCGGCAGTTCATCAGGGACCTGATCGAGCGTGGCCGGACGAAGGAGCAGATCAAGCAGGCGATGGTGAGCGAGTTCGGCCCTGACGTGCTTGCGCTGCCCGACCCCGGAAGACGTAGTATCAACTGGCTCGTCTACCTGGTCCCTGGGTTAGCACTCATCTTCGGTGGCACCGCTGTCGTGCTCTTCCTGGCACACAGGCGGCGTCGCACAACCCTCGCGGCCGATGGACAGCAGCCCACGCCCGATCTCTCAGACGCAGACGCCGACCGGCTCGACCACGACTTGGAACGCTACGACGTGTGAGCCTCAGCTTCGCCTGAGGTGAGAGTTCGGCACATTTCCGTAGTTCTCACGTAAAGCGAGTACCTGCCGCACAGGGGCACAGGTCCGGCAGTCTCAGTGATTGTCGTCTACCACGGATATGCGTGGCAGGCCTTGCACGTCTCATCATCAGGCCCGCCGCCCTGTCCACTACCGACCACACTGGAGATGTAGTCAACGATGTCGGAGACCTCCGTGGGGGTCAGATCTTTTGGCTGTCCAGGGTATGGGTATGTGGGCATCGTGTGGTCTGGGTAGTCGTCGTTGCCCATGTCCATGGCGGCTGCAATCGTAGCTTTGGTGGGTTTGGTGTCATTGAAGTTTGTGGAATACGTGCCCTTGACACCGGCGTCTGCAAAGGTGTGGCAGGAGCCACAGCCGCCCTTTAAGAAAGCCTGCCTGCCTGCCTGCCGGCTGTGCGTAGCCGCCACCGGTCACTGTCGAGACGTAGTTTCCAACGTCCTTTATCTCTTGGGTGGTCAAGGTGCCGTCGTAGGCGGGCATCATCATCGTGACTACAAGGACTGCGTATCTTCTCTTTCTGTAGTTGCCACGTTGGTTTACTATCAGCAGGTACTTACCTGTCTTTAACTTGCGCTTTACCTTCTTTGTGCGCTTGGAGCGGCTCAGCTTTATCTTCTTGCCCACACGGCGTTTTTCGCTTATCCGTCCCTTCTTCATCCGTAGCTTGAGGTGGCTCTTTTTCTTCTTGGAGATGCGGATCAAGGATAGTTTTAACTTGCGCTTGCTTTTGTTTTTGATCTTGAAGGTGATCTTTCCGGCTTGGACCTTCTTCGGTTTGATCTTGATCTTTCTGCTTTTGTAGATGGTGATACGTGTCGAGGACTTGCCTTTGCTGCTGCTGTTATCTCCTGTATTACCGCCACCTGTGTCGCCACCGCCTGTGTTGCCACCGCCTGGTGTCGCACCCGCCACTGAGACTATGTATGCAGCGATATCTTCTGCCTGCTGTGGGCTCAAGCTGTTCGGTGGCATGCCACCTGGTGGGCTTCCGATCGCAGCCACGATTGCAGCGAAGCCGGGTTTGGTCTGGTCAAAGTTGGATGCACTTCCGCCCTTGGCGCCTGCATCTTTAAGTCCGTGGCAGCCTCCGCAACCTGAGCTTGTGAAGAGTGGCTTGCCTGCTCCCGGGGCGCCTGCTGCCATTGTGAGCGTCGCTCCCAATGCGATGAAGGCTGTCGCCAGGACGGTGCCCATAACTAGGATCTTGGATCGAGACTTCATCGTTGCTCCCTTTTCTGTCTCAGGCGACCGTTTCCGATCGGTTTGTAGCTTCTACTTATATAAATGGGCTAGCAGCGTAAAAAGCAGTATTTAAAGTTTTTGCGTGATGCACCCGCTGCATCGACGAGGACTCAGTAGTAGTCATAGTAAGAGTTCATGACCCTCAAAACCAAGCAGTGTCAAGTCGATGAATAAAAATCGGTAATAAAACGCCACCACTTGGTGTCGTAGCCGTTGACGAGAGTGCGTGTACGAGTTGCGAGATGTGCGCGGCATCTTGTTTAACGAGTGCTCTGACGGCAAAAGTCGACGAAATGCTCGAAACGCTGACTGAGCTCTGCATCGACTGCCGTGGCTCAAAACTGCACCCGACGCCCACCAAAGCGCCGGATAACCTATGGGTCCAATCCCTTTAGGCTGTCGATTTCGTCCAGGATCTCTATCGCCTCGCGGCGCAGGGAGCTGTCGAGCTCGTGGTAGTCCGCCTCGGACAGCTTATCCGTGCGGAAATCCATTTCGGCGTCGCGGATCTCGAAGTACTTGGCCTCCTTGCGGAGCTCGAGCGCGGTGATCCGTTCGGAGTGGCTCTCGTCTGCGGGTGCGGCCGGCCGCAGCAACGGATAGCCCACCACCAGTATGACGACAGCGAGGATTATGACCACAGCGAGAATCGTCATTACGTGCCCTCAGGCTCGGAGGAAGGCTTGCGACCGAGCTGCTCCACTCGGAGGGAGGCGACTATGCGCCTTCGCTTGAGTTGCCCCGTCGGCCAAAGGGCAATCAGCGCACCGAAAAGGACGATCAGCCCGCCGACCCAAATCCAGGTGACCATCGGGCTCACGATCAGGCGGAATGAAGCCGACGCCTTGGCGTCTAGATAGCGGCGCATCAGCACCCCGATAACCGTAGCCTGGACCTCCGGGCGTGAATCCGCAAAGCGGCGGTTGGCCAGATCGATCGAGCCGTTCAAGACGCGAAGGTTGGGTTTCACCGACGACCAGATGTCTCTCCTGAACCCGGTTTTGAGGCCGATCTCGCTGGTCGCCTCGCCCCTGAAGAAGCGCCCGATCGCACCCAGCGACGGGTCCGAAGAGGTGTAGTAGCTGCGCATGGGACGCAGCAGCGCAACCCTTTTTCCGTCCTTGCTGACATCGAGCACCGCACCGAGATCGATGTGGTCGCTTTCGGTCACGGTGGCCGTCGGCTTCACATAGCGAACGTCGTAGGAGCCGATGCTCGTGCTCTTGCCGGGGGCGAGATTGACATCACGACGCGAGTCGAACGCAGACGAGGCGGCAACGCCAAGAAACATCACCACGATCCCGACGTGGACGATGTAGCCGCCGTAGCGCCGCTGATTGCGGCGCACCATAGTGACGAACGCCATCCCCCACGAGACAGTGCTCATGATCCGACGCGCACGTATCCCGCGCCAGAACTCGCCGATGATCGTCGCAAGCACAAAACCGGCAAACGTAAACATGATGAGCGAGGTCGGACTGTTGGCGACGGGCGTGAAGAGAACGATCAGCACCAGTACGGCGGCGGCGGCGATCGCCGGGACCATCACCATGCGCGCCATGCGCTTGGGCGTAGCCCGACCCCACGCAAGCAAAGGCGTTATACCCGTCAGCAACACCAAGACAATCGCAAGTGGCACCGTGTAGCGATCGAACCAGGGGGGCCCGACGCTCGATTTTGTCCCCGTTAGCGCCTCCGCTATCAGAGGGAAGAGCGTTCCCCAAAGCACCACGAAAGTGAGGCCGACGAGCACCAGGTTGTTCACCAGAAATACCGCCTCACGCGAGAACAGTGACAGTGATCGCTGATCGGATCGCAGGTCGTCGAGTCGTGAGACGATCAGCGCCGTTGAGACGACCAAGACGAGCACGATCATGGCGAGGAAAAAGCCACCGATAGTGGAGGCTCCGAAAGCGTGAATCGAACTGAGGATTCCCGAACGCACAAGGAAGGTGCCGAGCAGCACCAGCGTGAAGGTCGCCACGATCAGCGACATGTTCCAGACCTTGAGCATGTTGCGCTTCTCCTGAACGATGATCGAGTGCAGGAACGCGGTACCGACCAACCATGGCAGCAGAGATGCGTTCTCCACCGCGTCCCATCCCCAGTAGCCGCCCCAGCCCAACTCGGCGTAAGACCAACGTGCCCCCAGTAGGACCCCGGCCGAAAGGAACGTCCAAGCCGCCAGCGAAAAGATGCGGGTAGACCGGATCCACTGTGCGTCGAGCCGGCGAGTGATCAGCGCTCCTATCGCGAATGCAAACGGAATCGACCAGCCCACGTAGCCTGCAAACAGCAGTAGTGGATGAAACATCATGCTCGGGTTGCGTAGAAGCGGATTGAGGCCGACACCCTCCACCGGCGGTGTTGCGATATGCGTGAACGGGCTCGCCTTGAACACCACCAACACCAAGAAGAAGGCAGCGAGCCCTCCCAGCACCGCTGTCGCGTATGGTGCTATCTCACGGAGGCGGCGCTTTGTGACTGCCAGAGCAATGCTGGAGAAGATCGAGAGCATCCACACCCACAGCAGCAGGGAACCGGACTGGCTCGCCCACATCGCTGTGAGCTTGTAGAAGGCGGACATCGTTGTGGATGAGTTGTCGGCCACCAGCCCGAACGAGAAATCCGAGCGCAGAAACGCCGACTCCAACACAATCATCGCGATCGTCAGCAGACCGGCGAGCGCGTAGATCGCCCTGCGTCCCGAGACGATCCACTCGCGCGCTCCGGTGCGTACTCCGTAGAGTGACGCAGCGATCGCGTAGAGCGAAACGATCAAGCTAATGATCAGTACAGTGTGGCCGAATGTTGTCATCTGGCCGGTCGCTCTGCCACCGCTAGCATCATGTGGAGCGCTTCTTCTTGAACTTTGAGGGGCATTTGGTCACCAAGCTGTCACGCTTGGCTACAAAGACGCCATCACCGACACGGCTGAGCTTGCCGGTGACGATCACCTCTCGACCTTCGCGGAAGGGATCCGGTACGGCGCCTGCATAACGCACCGGCACTGAGGTCTTGCCTTTGCGGTCGCGGACCTCGAAGGTGAGCTTGTCCCCTTTGTGACTGACCGATCCTTTGGCCACAACGCCCGCCAGCTCGTACTGCTTGCCGTCCTTCGCGTCTGCCAGCAGTGCCGACGGCTGCATCGACTCTGTGCCGACGCCAAAAGATGTATATACCAACGCACCGGCAAGCAGAACCGCTACGCCGAGGGCGATGATGAGGCGGGCTGTGCGTTTCTTGTTGCGATCCATGGGATCTAATTATGACAGCTAACTGTTAGTTTTTATGGTAGATCCTGGCTTACGACGCTCTCTTAGCCTCGATTCCCCACCAAGCCCGAGAGGCTGAGCATCCTATATGATTCCGCACCCGACAGTTGACAAGATCCGGGGATAGCACGCAACCCCTCAAGAAGAAGCAGGATCACACCTTTTGTGCGTCTTGTGCAGGGTGCACCTGCACCGAGGCGCTATGCCTCGACGGCTTCAGTGCAAAAACCACGCAACATCACCAACAAACAGTGCCCGGCCTGTGCCGGGCACTGTTTCGGTTCTTCGGTCGGTACGCTGCTGCCGATCGGCAGTGCTGCGCTACCGCCCCACCTAGCCTGTTACGGAGTCGATGTAGGCCGACATAAGATCGATCTCGGCTTCGCTGAACTTCTCGTCAACGTCGGTCGAGTCAACATCGCCCCATACCGGATCAACCCCGACCCACGCCGGGACCGACAGATACATCGGCATGCCCACCGTGACGTCGTCAGGTGGCTGTGGCCCAATACCGTTCGTCAGCACCCAATCGACCCAGGCGGTGCTTGGATGCTTTTCGTCGAGGTTCTCGCCAACCGGCGTTCCCTGCGCCAAGCCGTCGGTATCGGCGATCTCGTGACAGTTGCCGCAACCACCCACCAGCGACAGCTGTCTGCCGGTCGTCGGGAGCTCACTGGCACCCGTGGCACTTGCGACGTAAGTCGCAATGTCAGTTTTCTCCTGCGCAGTGTAGGATTTTCTGCTGGGCATGCCCGGAGTAAGACCCCACCTCTTCGGCGACACACTGCCCGAGGTTCCCATGTTATGTTCGAGGATCCTCATTGTGGTGTCGTAGTGCGGCTTTCCAACGTCAAGGCTCGAGGCGCGCTCACCCACGCCACCCGCATCTGCAAGTGTGTGGCAGCTGTTACAGCCTTTCACCAGGTAGGTCTGCCTGGGCCCATCCGGCTCAGCACTGCCACCGGTCTCATTCGAGACATAGGTTGCTACATCATCGAGTTCGGTGGGGTTGAGCTGGCGGGGGTTCTTGGTCCCCGGAGCCTCTTTGTATACCGGCATGTGGTGGGCGCCCTTCTCAAGGAATGACACCACGGTCGCTTTGTTGGCCTTGGCGACATCGAGATTCGAGTAGGACTCTGACCCACCCGGATCGCTGGCGGTTCCGCCAACGTCAGCGAACGTGTGGCAGGAGGCACAACCGGTCAATAGGAAGTCCTGCCGGCCAGCTGGCTGGCTGCTGCCGTCGCCGCCTCCGGTGACGGTCGATACGTAGTTCGCCATGTCATGGATCTGCTGCGGGGAGAGGCTTGCGCTGTAGGCGGGCATCTCCTCTAGGTCCGCCACGCTCCCACTTTGGAACTTGAACAGCATGCCGTCGGTGACAACCTCCTTGACCGTGTCGTAACTGGGCTTGGCTACGTCCAGCGGCGTGGCAACCGTACTTGTCGCGCGAGCATCGTCGAGCGAGTGACAGCCAGCACAGCCTGCATCGACGTAAGCCTGCGCGTCGGGCGACAGTGGCGGGAGACCCGGCTCGGTAGCCGGCACGGCTGGCGTAGCAGTTTGCGCGGCAGCTGTTGCTTCCGTGACGGTGAACTTCACACCCCTCCCCTTGGTGTAGCTGCCGGGGACGGCATTGATCGCCCTGTATGTCCCGGACGCCAAGCGGCGTTTGATCTTGCGTGTGTGGCCGGGTTTGATCTTGCACATGTTCCCCTTCAGGCCACGCTTGCGAGACTTGCACCTCTTCAGCCAGCTCCTCCAGCGCTTTAGGCGATTCGCTCTCGCGGCACTCCACTGAGCGCGGGTTCTTGACTTAGCGCGAGTGCTTGATTTCTTTGATTTTGATTTCTTTGAGACGCGCTGGATGGCGAACTGGTGCAAACCCCTGCTGCGGTTGCTGACCCTGAAGGTCACGACTCCAGCCGAGACCTTCTTTGGCGAGATCTTGATCTTCCATCCCTTGAGCTTGACACTCACCGTGCTCGACTTTCCGCCGCCGGTGAAATCGCTGCCGGTATTGCCGCCCGTATCACTTCCTGGTGCCTGCATGCCCGCCACCGCGACCACGTAGGTCGCGAGATCCTCCCTCTGCTGAGCACTCAGGTTGTTGCTGGGCATGCCGCTGGGCGAGTTGATGAGCGAATTCAAGGTCACCTCGAAGCTTGGCTTTAAGGTGTCCAGGTTCGACGCACTCTTGCCACTGGCGCCTGCGTCGGCAAGCGTGTGACAGCCGCCGCAGCCGGTGCTTGTGAAGAGCTGTTTGCCGGCCGCCTGGTCACCTGCCGCCGATGCGAACGCTGCTCCCAGGGCGGCGCTGGCGATCAACGCTGCCGCCAGGACGCTGCTCATAGCTAGAATCTTTGACCTAAGCTTCATGACGATGCTCCTTTTGTCTTAGGCGACCGTTCCCGATCGATGGGGTTTATATGCGCGATATCTTCCTGTCGGCTCACTAACTTTGCCTCCATAAAGTATGAGCAGGCGCAAAACCGTACACATAAACCTGTATCGATTCCAACCCGCCACTTAGGATGATAGGCGATCGGTTGCGCAGTCACTACGTATAGATTGCCTCTGGAGATCATAAGTAATTATTATGACCCCGAGTGCAACAATTGCATCGGGCCAGGTGAGCATGCGACCCCTCATGAAGAGGCGGGATCATGCCATTCTTGTTACCTGGTGCCTGCCTGGCGGCCAGGCACTCTGTTTTGTTGTTCTGTTTTACCGGCCAGCTGTGGTCGGTGAGACCGCCCGCTTCTAGTAGGCCCCGCCGGTTGCCTGGCGTATGAATTCCGCGACATCGTCGATCTCGGCCGCGGTGAATTTGTTTGCATCGTCTGGGCTGGTGGGTGCGCAACCGTTGAGGTAGCAGGGCATTCCCTGCGTGGTGTCAGGCGGTGGCTGGGTCCCAACTCCAAGGGTCATCACCAGGTCCGTCACGAAGGAGCTCGGCTTGAGGATGTCGAGGTCCCCGCCAACGGGCGTCCCCTTTGCCAACCCATCGGTATTGGCGATGATGTGGCAGTTGCCGCAGCCACCTACCAGCGACAGCTGTCTGCCGCTACTCGCGGCCTCGCTCGCGCCAGTGATCGTTGAGAGGTATGTTGCGATGGCCGTCCGGTCGCCCGCGCTGATGCTTGTCGTGTAGTTGGGCATACCTGGTGTGAGACCGTACCTCTTTGGTGAGGCAGAACTCGACGTCCCCATGTTGTACTGAAGGAGCCTGGTGACCGTGCCACTGGCGGGCTTGCCAATATCGATGCTCGAGGCACGCTCACCCACACCACCCGCATCTGCAAGTGTGTGGCAGCTGGAGCAGCCTTTCGCCAGGTAGATCTGCCTGTCGTCCTGCGCAACACCCTGGCCGGGGCCGCCGGTGACGGTCGAGAGGTAGGTTGCGACATCGTCGATCTCGCCGGCGGTGAGATGCCGCACGTTCTTGGATCCCGTCAGGTATTTCGGCATGTGGTGGTAGCCGGTCGTCACAGCGTATTGAGCCGTTGTGAAGCTGGGCTTGGCGATGTCTAGGTTGGAGTAGGACTCCGACCCGCCCGGGTCGCTGGCGGTTCCGCCAACGTCAGCGAGCGTGTGGCATGAGGCACAACCGGTCAGTAGGAAGTTCTGCCGGCCTGCCGGCTGGCCGCTGCCGTCGTCGCCGCCGGTGACGGTCGATACGTAGTTCGCCATGTCATGGATCTGCTGAGGGGACAAACTTGCGCTGTAGGCGGGCATCTCATCGAGGTCATCCACGCTCGAGCTTTGAAATTTAAACAGCATGCCGTCGGTGACAACATCGGAAACCGTGCTGTAACTAGGCTTGGCGATGTCGAGGTTCGTGGCAACAGTACTTACAGTACGGGCATCGCTTAGCGTGTGACAGCCACCGCAGCCGGCATCGACGAAGGCCTGTGCGGCCGCTGACAGTGGTTCGGTGCCTGGCGAGGAGGGCGAGGGTTGTGTTGCTTTTACGACACGGAGGGTCGAGTGCCTCCCCTTCGTGTAGCTTCCGGGTACGGCATTGACCAGATAGTATCTCCCGACCCGCAGTTTGCGGCGCATTGTACGCGTTTTACCGGGGCCGATTTTGCACATGTTGCCAATTAGGTCACGCTTGCGTGTATAAACGCGACATTTCTTATGCCAGCGCCTCCAGCGCTTCGACAGTTTCACTCTCGCTTTCTTCTTTGCTTTAGCGCGAGATTTTTTTGACTTGTGTTTCTTTGAGGCTCTAATGAGGGTGAACTGTTGTATGCGCTTGGTCTTGTTAGTGATCTTGAAGGTCACGGTTCCAGCTGTGGCCTTTCTTGGCGATATATGGATCTTCCATCCGCTCTTGAGACTGACGCGTACCGTATTCGACGATTCGCCGCCTCCACCGCCTCCGTCGCCGCCTGACTGGTTGCCCGCAACAGCGGCCACGTAGGTCGCGAGGTCCTCTCTTTGCTGACTGCTCAGGCTGTTGCTGGGCATGCCGCTGGGCGAGTTGATGAGCGAATTCAAGGTCACCTCGAAGCTTGGCTTTAAGGTGTCGAGGTTCGACGCACTCTTGCCACTGGCGCCTGCGTCGGCAAGCGTGTGGCAGCCGCCGCAGCCGGTGCTTGTGAAGAGCGTCTTGCCGGCCGCCTGGTCACCTGCCGCCGATGCGAACGCTGCTCCAATGGCGGCGCTGGCGATCAACGCTGCCGCCAGGACGTTACCCATAACTAGGATCTTGGACCTAAGCTTCATGACAATTCTCCTTTTGTTCCAGGCAACCGTTCCCGGGCTTTGGGCACCAGTTTCGTGACATCTCCTTCTCGGCTCAGTCATCAATTACTCCGTCTATTGACAAACTGATATCGAATTTACCCCTATAAATAAGATAGTACGGGATAATTTATACGATCGCTAGGTCTTACTTAGTTTCAGGCGTCATAATCACCAGGTATGACCGGGCTCAACATATTATAGATACCCCGAGTTAGTATGCAAACCCTCATCGAGAAGCGATATCTTGTAGTTTATGCGGATTGGCTAGCGTGTTACTACGCGAAGATGGTACTGTCGATACGTGCGCCCGTCTTGAATTAATGCGCTGTCGGCCATCTACTCATCTGGGTATGCGTGGCAAGCTTGGCACGTCTCATCGTCAGGCCCGCCACCTGCTCCGCTACCGACCACACCGGAGATGTAGATAACGATGTCACGAACCTCCGTGGAGGTCAGATCTTTTGGCTCGCCGGGGTACGGGTATTTGGGCATCGTGTTGTCGGGGTGGTCGTCGTTTCCCATGTCCATGGCTGCTGCGATCGTCGCTCTGGTGGGCTTGGTTACGTTGAAGTCCGTGGAGTAGGTGCCCCTTGGCGCCTGCGTCTGCAAAGGTGTGACAGGAGCCACAGCCACCTTTAAGGAAGGCCTGGCGACCGGCAGGCTGTGCGTAGCCTCCTTGGGTGACCGTCGAGATGTAGTTGCCGACATCCTTTATCTCCTGCTCTGTGAGGGTGCCGTCGTATGCGGGCATCACCAGGTCGTCCCAGTCTGCGTGGCCCCAGTACCTATTCTTTATCCCTTTGTCGACCACGGCTTTAACTGTCGCCTTGGCAGGCTTTGCGATATCGAGGCTTGACCAGGAGTTGCCCTTGCCGTCTACGTCGCTCAATGCGTGGCAGAAACCGCAGCCCAACCTCAGCACTGTCTGCCTGCCAGGTGGCTGTGTGCTTCCGTCGCCTCCACCTGTGGCGGTCGAGACGTAGCTGGAGAGTTCCTGGATCTCTTGGGTGCTGAGTTTGGTGTTGTAGGCGGGCATCGCCTGTTGGTCTACCGGTGCCAGCAGAGTCCCAAGTGAGTTTGTGATGCCGTTGGTTACAACCTCTGCAACTGTGTCGTAACTGGGCTGTGCGATATCGAGGTTTGAGGCACTTGCACCTGTTGCGCCAGCGTCTGCGAGTGCGTGACAGCCTCCGCAGCCTGCAGCTAGGAACGGTGATATCGGTGGGTTGTTAGGTTTGCCCACCCGGGCTATGGCCCGGTGTCTGTCCTGGGCTCTGGTTAGAGCTCTGATCTGTGCTCTTTGCCTTCTTGACCGTGAGGACAGCGTATCTCTTCTTTTTGTAGTAGCCGCGTCTGTTTACGATAAGCAGGTACTTACCTGTCTTTAACTTACGAGACACCTTCTTTGTTCGTTTGGAGCGACTTAGCTTTATCTTCTTGCCTAGGCGACGTTTTTCGCTTATCCGTCCTCGTCTTACCTTTAGCTTGCGGTGACTCTTTTTCTTCTTGGAGATTCGGATCAAGGAGAGTTTTAACTTGCGCTTGCTTTTGTTTTTGATCTTGAAGGTGATCTTTCCGGCCTCAACCTTCTTTGGCTTGATCTTTATCTTTTTACTTTTGTAGAGGGTGATGCGTATTGTGGACTTCTTCTTGCTACCGGTACCACTGCCTGTACCACTGTCACCTGATTCGCCGGGTCCACTGCCTGGTCCGCCACTGCCGGGTGCATGCACACCCGCCACAGAGACTATGTATGCAGCGACGTCTTCTACCTGCTGTGGGCTCAAGCTGTTTGGTGGCATACCACCTGGTGGGCTTGTGATCGCCGCCACGATCGCAGCTTCGCTGGGCTTGGTCTGGTCGAAGTTGGATGCGGACCCACCCAATGCGCCTGCGGCTGCCAGTCCGTGACAGTCTCCGCAGCCTGAGCTTGTGAAGAGTGGCTTGCCTGAACCTAGGTCGCCTGCTGCCATTGTTATTGCTGCGCCTGCTGCGATGGTCGTTAAAGCTGCAACCAGGGCAGTGACCATAACCAGGGTTTTGGTCTTTAGTTTCATGGTTTTCTTTATCTGCATCTCTTTTGTTTGCATCTTCTTGCCTTCTTGACTTTGATGGTCTTTGTGACGGTTTTAGTGGCGGCCTTGGCCTCCTTGGAAGACAAGGTCAGCTTGGCGGTTGCGGCCACCTTCTTCTTGACGTACCGGCGGCGGGACTTGGATATCTTCACCCTGACCTTCCGTGTCTTTCCCGCTGGAATTGAGAAGCGCTTTGCGCCGAGTTTGACCCGGCGCTTCTTGCGCTTTGTGCGTGAGCGGGTAGTTACCTTGCCGGCGGTCTTAAGCGTGAGCGTCCCGGAGCAGGTGTTTGCGCCCTTGCAGGTCAGTTTGAAGGTGAGGAATCCCTTCCTATCTAGGGTGGAGGTGCGTGACCGGAATGTGATCTTGGATGAAGACGAAGTCGGTGATGTAGATGGGGACGGGGATATAGATGGGGACGCAGACGGGAACGTGGTCGGAGGCGGAGACGTCGGGGAAGCTACCTCTAACTGCTCGGTCTGGGTCGAGGTCATGGGCCCGTTGCAGTAGGCGGTCTGGCCGGTGAATACGATCGACCCGGTAAAGACTGCATCTGAGTCGCATTCGCTGTTGGACGTGGTGAGGGTTGCGGCGTAGGTGCCGGCGCTTTGGTACTGGTGGGTGGTGGTCGGTGTAGAGACGGTCTCTGACTGCCCGTCGCCAAAGTCCCAGGCATAGGAGGATGCGTTCTTGGCGGCCGAGGCGTCGAATGAGGCGGCGCTAGCTTGGGCCGGGTCGTTGGCTTTCGCCACTCCTCCCTGGGCAGTTAAGGTAGCCGTTGGGCTCTGTGCGGGGGAGATTGTGATGGCTTTGGGGAACTCGGCTGTCGGCATCGGGTCCGCCTTCGTGATAAGCGTCCCATTGGCGCTTATGGTGAACTGGGAGATGGTGTTGTTGTTGTAGTCCGGCACGTACGCCGACTTACCGTCGGGGGAGATCGCGATGGCCTGGAGATGCGCGTCGGTCACTACGGCTGACGGAGCCATCGCCTTAAGCGCCCCATCGCTGACATCTACGTGGTATTGAGAGATGGTTTTGCTCGTGTAGTTCGTCACGTAAGCCGACTTCCCGTCTGGGGAAATCGCCATATCATCGGGGCTCAAGTTCAAGCCCGTTGACGCTGGGTCCCATCCCATGACAAGTTGCCCGCCGCCTGGGTCTATCGTGTATTGGGAGACGCTGTTGTCTTGGTAGTTCGCCACGTAAGCCGAAAGCACAGCCTAGGCCGGTCCAGAAACTGCTCCCGGTGCAGATAAGGCTGCCGCCAGGACGCAACCCATAATCAAAATATTGGACCGAAGCTTCATGACAGCTCCCTTTTGAATCTTTACTTGTGAGCTACGTGAAATTGCTGAGTCCTCCCCCGGGGAGAGGATTGTCTCTCTACCATTAAAATGATTGAACTTCGGGGGTGACCCCTCATTTCAGAAATAAATTGACCGAGCCATCATTTGTGTATCAGTAGTCATAAGCACCCGGTATGACTATGCGTAATAATTGGTATGAGGCCGGTTAGCTTGCGACCATGCATGCAGAAGCGGGATCAGTTGTTTTTAGAGGTCTACTCTGGTCGCACGTACTAAAACGGGCCCCCGTCAAGAAACTGCTCTTGACGGGGGCCCGTCTCTAACTCAGGCTTTGTGGCCTGTTACGTCTTTTACTTTAGATCCACGGATTCTTTTTAAGGCACTTCTTCTTGCTCTTGCCCTTGCACTTCTTCCGCTTCTTGCCGATCTTTGACGCTTCAGCGACGAAATCGCCGAGATTGTTCAGCTCTGTGTCGGTCAGTGTTGTGGTAGCCGGCATGGCAGCACCCAGTCCAGCCAGGACCGTGCTCTTTACCTTGCTGGCGCTCATGCTTTTTTCGCTGAGATTCGACGCGCTCTTGCCACCTTTGCCATTTATCATGTGGCATCCTAAGCAACCGGCGCTCTTTGCGATCGGCTTGCCCGCCGCGCCCTTTTTCGGGATTCCCTTCTTCTTCGCTGCCTTTTCGCAGTCTTTCTTCTTCTTGCCCTTCTTCTTCTTGCACTTGGCTAGAGCTTTTGCCTGCTGTGCCCCAACGACGACAGCTGCCGCGATGTTTTGGAGCTCTTCATCGGTCCCGGCTACCGTCGGCATGCCTGTTGGCGGAGTCTTGATCGCTGCTAAGACAGCTGCTTCACTTTTCTTGTTTTTATTGAGATCCGAAAACGAACCTGACTTGGCACCGGCAAATGTGAGCTTATGACAGCTACCACACTTGCTCTTATAGGATTTCTTGCCCGCTACCGGGTCTCCCGTTACTGCTGCGAACGCCGACGCTCCACTTAGAGCAAAGACCGCGGTCAGCGCAATACCCATAACTAGAAACTTTGACCAAAGCTTCATAATGAATCTCCTTTTGTCTCATGCGACCGATCACGGTCGGTGTATAGTTGACACTAAGTCTCGGTACTGACTAACAAACTGGCATCGATTTCCTACGTGCCGAATGGAATGATAGTAGAACATTTGCGCAGTCACTATATACGGTTTGGTTTTACCAGTCATAAGCGCCCGGTATGACCGGACCCGTGCTTTCCGTGACCTTCGCAGCACGTTTTGGGGAGCGTCTTCTGCTGTTGGGCACCGACTATAAGCCTGCGCTTGTCAATCAACTAGCTATGCATCGATGAAAGCGACAAGGCCCGTTTTCACTTCTTCTTCTTCTTGGCCTTGAGCAGGATCGTCTTCACTACCGTCTTACCGTCGATCTCGGCCGAATAGATAACAGCGAATGTGCCGCTGTAGCTCTGCTTCTTGAGCTTGTTCAAGGCCTTTCTTCCATACTTTGACTTCCGGTTGAAGTCCTTGAAGGAAAAGGTGGTCTTTTTCTTGCTCTTAACGCTCTTCTGCCGCAGCTTGCCGTCCTTTTTCTTCTTGATGAGGCTGGTTCCCTTGGTGGGGAAGTATTTAGGTGTCAGGTACTTGGAAGACACCCGGGTCTTGGTCCCGGGTATGTAGTAGCGGTTGCCCCGCTTTTGAAGTACCGCCATCTTTAACTTCTTGCAGACAACCGCCTTGCCGTCCACCTTGCCCCACTTGATGTAGCCCTCGGCGCCGTGGGTGAAGAGACGCCTTGCTTTCCCGCCAGTGATCTTGTCGTATGCTGACTTGGCAGTCGTCGCGATCTGTACGGACTGTTTCTTTATCTTTATCTTGGGTGACGTGATCGTGATGTTGCATGCTGTCTTGTATGCCTCGCTGCCCAAGGGCTCGGGCTGTGGCGCTATGAGTGGCAAGGTAGGTGGAGTAGTGGGTGGGGAAGGAGGAGATGGAGTAGGTGGAGTAGTGGGTAGGGAAGGAGGAGATGGAGTAGATGGAGTAGGTGGAGTAGGTGGCGGTAAGGCAACGGGGCTGACCGGCTCGCTGGTTGCCGAATCTTCTCCGGCATCGTTGGATGCAGTTTCGGTGCAGGTGATCTCTGTGGAGGCGTCGTCATCGACCAGGGTGTAGGTGCGGTCTGTGGCGAGGATGATGTCTGCTCCATCGCGCTGCCACTTGTAGCTGTAGCCGTCAGGGTCAGGCTCGTTGTCCCATTCACCCTGCGAGCATGAGAGCTGCTGGCCGACATGTGGGGTTCCTGTGATTACGGGTGGGGCGGTGTTTTCCGGAGCAAGCAGGACCTCGCGGTTGAAGCGCACGATGGCTTTATCGACGTAGGACGTGACGTAGACTGACTTGTCGTCGGGGGAGACGGCGACGCCACGGGCCCCATCGAGCCCATCCGCGGTGACAAGGCACCCAGCGGTGCCGCCGGTGTCCATGACGCAGCCATGGGGGTCGAGCGCGCCGGTGGCGGTGTCGCGGTCGAAGCGCACTATGGCGTCGTCGTCGTAGAGGGACGCGACGTAGACTGACTTGTCGTCGGGGGAGACGGCGACGGCGATGGCCCCATCAAGTCCATCCGCGGTATCAACGCACCCGGCGGTGCCACCAGTGTCCATGACGCAGTCCCGGTGGGTGAGCGCGCCGGTGGTGGTGTCGCGCTCGAAGCGTACGATGGCGTCGTCGTTGTTGGACGCGACGTAAACGGACTTGTCGTCAGGGGAGACGGCGACGCTGAAGGCCCCATCAAGCCCATTCTTGGTCTGCGCGCACCCGGCGGTGCCACCGGTGTCCATGACGCAGTCCCGGTGGGTGAGCGCGCCGGTGGCGGTGTCGCGCTCGAAGCGCACGATGGCGTCGTCGTAGTAGGACGCGACGTAGACGGACTTGTCGTCGGGGGAGACGGCGACGCCACGGGCCCCATCAAGCCCATTCTTGGTCTGCGCGCACCCGGCGGTGCCACCGGTGTCCATGACGCAGTCCCGGTGGGTGAGCGCGCCGGTGGCGGTGTCGCGCTCGAAGCGTACGATGGCGTCGTCGTTGCTGGACGCGACGTAAACGGACATGTCGTCGGGGGAGACGGCGACGCTGAAGGCCCCCGCAAGCCCATCCGCGGTATCAAGGCACCCGGCGGTGCCACCGGTATCCATGAAGCAGCCCTGGGGGTTGAGCGCGCCGGTGGTAGTGTCGCGCTCGAAGCGTACGATGGCTTTATCGGAGAAGGACGCGACGTAGACGGACTTGCCGTCGGGGGAGACGGCGACGCCCCAAGCCCCACCAAGCCCATTCTCGGTCCGCGCGCACCCGGCGGTGCCACCGGTGTCCATGATGCAGCCCTGGTGGGTGAGCGCGCCAGTGGTCGTGTTGCGTTCGAAGTGCACGATGGCGTGGTCTCCAGCGCTCGCGACGTAGACTGACTTGCCGTCGGGGGAGACAGCGACACTGTTGGCCCCCGCAAGCCCATCCACGATATCAAGGCACCCGGCGCTGCCGCCCGTATCCATGAAGCAGCCCTGGGGGTCGAGCGCGCCGATGGTGGCTTGAGCGACCGGTGCCTGAACTACGAGCGTCGCCACAATAACGGCTCCTGCAATTAGCCAACTGTGTCTGCGTAAAGTGGTGAGAGTCTTGCTTTCTGTCTTAGTCTCGGACATCCGTGCCTTTCGCCGTGCATCTATTTGGGGCATATCTAAAAAGGTATGAGGGCCACTGAAAAAATATTTGAGGCTGCCCTCAGTGCAATATAGTCTGTAT
The DNA here is from genome assembly GCA_963710065.1 of uncultured Thermoleophilia bacterium. Taxonomy (GTDB): domain Bacteria; phylum Actinomycetota; class Thermoleophilia; order Solirubrobacterales; family CAVPYU01; genus CAVPYU01. The sequence goes on from CAVPYU010000001.1 coordinate 247,102, forward strand.
CCGGCAATTACTCCGTGATCATTGATTAACAACGTACCTGGGTCTTGCCGCAAAACATAACTATCTCTTATGCCTTACTAACAGTAAGACAATTTAAGCTCGAAATAGTCCCGTTCTGCTGTTGCTGCTTCGTCTGCCGATTCGGCCAGTAAAGGACATGCGGTTCTTTTTTGGCATGCCAGCTTGTGGAGCGGACCTGCTAAAAAAGGTGAAGGGCACGGGCTCTAAGTCTGCCCTTGTCAATCAACTAGCTGTGTGCGAATGAACGCAACAAGGCCCGTTGTCACTTCTTCTTGTCGGCCTCTTGAATTGGTCCAGAGACGGTGGAGGCCGAGTCATTCAGGCTCGATCTCTGCCGTGTCACCAGCCAAGTAATCGCCCGATCCCTGGAGATAAAATCAACGCAGAGTGCGTTGAAGGTTTAAAAGTCGTGACAGACCGGGCACCCCCCACCGATTCCCTCTTCCTCACCGGCGGTCACGCCGCCGCCTGTGACCTCAGAGACGTAGGTCGCGAGTTCATCGATCTCCTGGGCGGTCATCGAGGCTGCGTAGGCGGGCATCGCATCCCAGGCCGGCACAGCCGGGTTTCTATACTCGTGCGTTATTCCGTTGGTTACGACCTCTACGACAGTTGCCTTGCTGGGCATCTCGATATCCAGGCTCGAGGCACTTGCACCCATTGCACCAGCGTCTGCGAGCTTGTGGCATCCACCGCAGCCTGCAGCGAGGAAGGGTGGCAGTGGTGGGCCGTCGTCGTCACCGGGTTGCTCACCCGTGCTTGTGCCCGTTCCCGTGCTCGTGCTCTGGCCCGGGCTCTGACTCGATCCCTGATCTTTGCTCTTAGGTTTCGTGACCTTGAGGACGGCGTATCTCTTCTTCTTGTAGTTGCCGCGTCTGTTGTAGATCAAGAGGTACTTACCCGTCTTCAGCTTGCGAGATACCTTCTTTGTGCGCTTGGAGCGACTCAGCTTGATCTTTTTACCCACGCGACGTTTTTCGCTTACCCGTCCTCGCTTGACCCGCAGCTTGCGGTGACTCTTGGACTTCTTGGATATACGGATCACCGAGATATTCAGCTTGCGCTTGGTTCTGTTTTTGATCTTGAAGGTCACTTTTCCAGCCGTAGCCTTCTTTGGCCTGATCCTGATCTTCCCACTCTTGTAGAGGGTGACGCGCACCGTGGACTTGCCTACGCTGCCGGTACCGCTGTCGGGTCCACTACCGCCCGATTCTCCGGATCCGCTGCCTGGTCCACCGCTGCCCGGTGCCTGCACGCCCGCCACGGAGACTATGTAGGCTGCGATATCCTCGGCCTGCTGTTGGCTCAAGATGTTCGGTGGCATGCCACCTGGTGGGCTTTGGATCGCAGCCACGATCGCAACTAAGGCGGGTTTGGTCTGGTCGAAGTTCGACGCGCTACCGCCCAATGCGCCTGCGTCAGCCAGTCCGTGACAGCCACCGCAGCCGGAGCTTAGAAATAGCGTCTTGCCCGCCGCCGGGTCACCTGCAGCCATTGTGAGCATCGCTCCCACAGCGGCGACGGTCAAAGCTGCCGCCAGGACGCTACCCATAACTAGCATCTTGGACCTAAGCTTCATGACGGCTCTCCTTTATGTCTCATGCGACCGCTCTCCGAGTCAGTGGGTGTATTTCTGCTGATCTCTTCCTGTTGGCTCAGTCACTTTGCCTCCGCAAAGTGAGAGTTGGCATCGATCGGAAGTATTTAAATCGTGCATATGTCGTAGACAAGATCAGCTCGAAATAGTGCCGTTCTTCTACTGCTGCTTCGCCTGCAGATTCGCCTGGTCCTTGGAGCTGCTTGGCGCCAGCGCTCCGCAGCGTATGTAGCTCGGTATCAGGCTCGGTTAAAAGTCCTGGAAGATGTTGATGCCGAGGCTGTCCAACATCCTCTGTATTTCAACGTTCACTCTGAAAAGCTCGTTGGTGAAGATCAGGACTCCCATGATGACCAACACAGCGCCGGCGAACGCGGTCAGCACCAGATAGTGTCGCTTGAACCATCCAAAGAACCGGGTTGCCTTGGTGAATGCTACTGCCGTGATCAAGAAGGGGATGGCCAGCCCGGCAGAGTACGCGGTTAGCAACAACATGCCCTCACCGACAGTGCTTTTGGTGGAGGCGGTGGCAAGCACCGCTGCCAGAGTCGGGCCAATGCATGGAGTCCAGGCGAATGCGAACGCGATCCCCGCGATCAAAGGCCCGCCACTTCGGGCCTTCTGCAGCAGCGCCTGCGGGTGCCAGTCACGGTTCAACCTTTCTATAAAAGGGGTCGCCATGAAAAACACGCCCATTGCCACAATCGCGGCCCCGGCGAGCTTGTTGAGCAGATCTCTATGGTCTTGCAGCAGTGACCCTAAGCCGGTGGCAGTGGCGCCAAGCGCGACGAACACCACGGTAAAGGTGAGGCAGAAAATTAGCGCTGGACCCAACACTTTCTTGATAGCAATACGGCTGCCGCCCTCCAATTCGGCTACTGCAACTCCCGAAACTACTGACAGATATCCGGGTACCAGCGGCAGTACACACGGCGAGATGAAGGAGATGAAACCGACGGCCATCGCTGCAAGGAGAGTCGTATCGGTCATCGTTCAGACGAGCAAAAGGTGTGCGGCGCTTGTTTGATCGCGCTGGCTCATTGTTTGGCGTTTTTTGGGTCTTCTTTTAGTAACCGGTCGATCGCCATCTGCACCTCTGGTCCCTTGATCGGTCCCCGGCGGATCCAGGCAATCTTGCCACCTCTGTCAACCAGGAACGTTTCGGGTACACCGGTGGCGCCCCATTTGCGTTTGCGCTCGCCGTCTCCGTCGCGCAACGATGGATACGTCATCTTGAACTCGCGTACGAACTTGAGCGCATCGTTGCTCACATCCATAGTGTTGATGCCAACCATCACGACGCCTCTTTTACGGTTTTTGCGCCAGATTCGTTCAAGTGCAGGTGCTTCGTCACGGCAGGGACCGCACCAGGAGGCCCAGAAGTTGACCACGATCACCTTTCCGCGCCAATGGGCCAGGGATAGCTCGTCCTTGCTTCCAAGCACCGGTAGTTTCTTGTCAGGCGCTTTCTCTCGCGCAGCGGGTTCGATCGCCCCTTCTTTACCGCTACCTGAATTAGTTGATATAAGGCCGTACACCAGCAGGGCTATTATCAACATAACAAACCCCATAATGACGTAGGCGACCGTACCTCTTGGTAAACGCATATCTATCAAGTGTAAGTCAAGTAAAACCTGGTGGTGTAGCTTATTACCGTTCTACTCAATAAGAGCGCCACCGACAAGACGGACTACTTGAATGTCCATCAAGCACTACCTCGCCACGTGCAAAACAGAGGTCGAAGGCACACATCGAGACTTGACCGGTTTCTTTTTCTTGCCCGTACAGAGGGCAACGTAGTAGTGGCGTTTCGCTAATTTAAGTGGCAGACGTATGCGAAGATTGAATCTCTTCGATCTGACGCCAGAATCGCCACCCTTGTCTCCGCCGGGATCATGGCCCTGTCCATCGCCCGGTTTTTGGGTTCCCAGCTCTTCCAAACCAGGGAATTTCAACGTCCGGGTTCCAATCAGTTCCGCGCCCTTGTAGAGGTCCGGCCCCCTCAGAAGCCAGATCTCGATCGGCAGATCCGGCGTGTGCTCGATCGGCTGGATGATCCGAATTTCCAATCCAAGTCTCAGTCGTGACCCAACATCGATCGGAGCTTCTGGAAAATCCAGATTGTCTGCAAAGTACTGCACGTTTCCAGATGAGATCGGCACGACTAGCGTGTCGCTGTCAGCTGCGCAGTTGTTGGAAGTGGTTATCTCGGCGACCTGGTCTGTGTCGTCAGCGCAGGCAAGTACGTAGTAGGTTCCATGCGAGCCGGATGGAATGTTGGCGGTCGACAGATATCCCTCGCTCGCCCCGGCAGTAAGACTCGACACGCTCACCGCACCACCGAGCAGCCTGTCCGAGCTCGACTTCCTATCATCACGCGATAGATAGAAGCGGGTGGTCGAGGACCCGGCCGTCGCCGAGCCGATGTTGCGCGTCGTTTCGCCGAAGAAAATAGGGTCGCCTACCTTTGCGGTCGTTGGTGCAAAACCAAACGAATCCACTATCAGATCGGCGCAGCCGTCCCGCTCGCGCCCGAACCAGGTATAACGTGGTTCAGCGTTGCCGTCGTTATTTCCGCCCTGCATCGAGTAAACGGCGCTCGCCCAACTGTTTACACAGTCCCCATAAGGAACGACGCCACCATAGTCACCCCAGGAGTTACTGACCGTCCCGTTGGTCGATGTAACGATCCCCTGTGGAGATAGGTTGCTCCAGTCGTTTGGTCGGCTCTTTGACAGGGATCCAAGCCGTCCGGCGTCGGGCAGTTGGAGTTACCTGGGTTCGATGTAACGAAGTCTGTGATGTTCCTGTTCAGGAAGTAGTCGTCTGTGCTCGAGTCGCTTACATGATTGATGCGCAATCTTGTGTTTCCGTTGTTCTGTGCTGCCCAGTACATGGTCGGCCCCGCACCCTGTACCAAGGCCGGAGTGAACTCATCGTCTATGTCCCACCACGTAAAGTCGACCGAGCAGTCGTTGTCATCGAGGTCGTCCAATTCAATCCTCCAAACCACAGTGCCGCGCCAATTTTGGTTACCGTTGGTTTGGGTATCGAACACGTTCGAAGACATATATAGATAGTCGTTGCTTGCGGTGATCTGCGGGAAATCGATCCAGCCGTTGGTGGAATGCTTGAGCGATTCCCGTCCAGTTGAGTATCGGTGTCGGTGTCGGTGTCGGATGAACCGAGGGTGGCGGCGGTTTGCCTTTGCTGTCCATTTTGTAAGATGGGTTCACCTTCTTGAACTTCCTCTTGTGGCGCCGCATCTGCTCTGGGCTCAACTTTGGTGGCTTCTTCGACAGCCGGCCATGGCCTAATTTGCCTCGGTCGTGGCCCGACTTACCCCGGCGCTTTCCTTTGGTCTTTCCTCCGGTTGATCTGTCCTTGCCTGGCTTTTTCTTCGCTGCAGTATTGGCTGATGAAGGTAGTTCAGCAGTGGTTGTCACCGATCCAAACAGGAAAACCGAGACCACTAAAACAAAAGCAAACAGGGGAAACCGCCAACCAATCATCAATAACACCACCTATTCGAGATCACTATCACTGCCAGCATCTAGTAAGCATCGGAACGGCCGGGGCTTTAGAGCCTCATCGATCTAAAACTAGATATACAAAGACATACTTGAACAAGCGGCGGTCATTTGACAAGATTCAAAGAACAACACTTATACCGGGATGTTTGTTACGGGCATTGTGCGCAAGGAGGCGCAGATCTAGATGATATTCGCATTCTCACCATTGGAACCGCTCCAGGGCTGGGTAATTACATGGCTGCCGATCATCTTCATGGGCCTGATCTGTTTCGTGCTGCTGCGAATGATGAAGATGATGCCACGTGTTAAGCCACAGCAGATAAAGCCACAGTCAAAAAGTGCCATCGGCTGGGACGATATCGCCGGAGTGCAAGAGCCAAAGCGGGAGCTGCGCGAGGTCGTCGACTTTCTACACGATCCAAAGAAGTTCAAGAAACTGGGTGCTGTAGTGCCCAAGGGGCTCCTTCTGCACGGTCCTCCGGGAACCGGCAAGACCCTGTTGGCCAAGGCGGTCGCACATGAGTCCGGAGCGCAGTTTTTCAGTCAAACGGCATCGTCCTTCGTCGAGATGTTCGCGGGCTTGGGCGCTGCCAGAATCAGGCGACTGTTCCGGGAGGCACGCGACCACGCACCGTCAATCATCTTCATCGACGAGCTGGATGCCGTAGGTGTCAGTCGAGGTGGTGACGGCTACTCGCGCGAGCAGGACCAGACTCTCAACCAGTTACTGGTCGAGATGGACGGTTTCGAGCCCACCCACCAGCTGGTCGTCATCGCTGCTTCGAACCGACTGGAAAGCCTCGATAAGGCCCTGCTCAGGCCGGGTCGTTTCGACCGGCAGATATTTGTGACACTGCCGGACACACGTGGCCGTGAGAGTATCCTTGAAGTTCATACGCGGAATAAACCCCTCGATCCCAAGGTCGATCTGAATCGCGTCTCACGCCACACAAGTGGCCTCAGCGGTGCCGATCTCGCCAATATCTGCAACGAGGCGGCGATCTTCGCCGGTCGCCGCAACCGTGCTGTGCTGGAGATGGACGACTTTGATTCGGCGCTCGAGCGAGTCCTGACTGGACTGCAATCGCACAAGGCTCTATCTGACCACGATAAAAGGGTCGTCGCCTGGCATGAGGCCGGCCACGCGCTGGTGTCTGAACTGCTTGAATCGGTGGACAAGGTGCAGAAGATCTCTATCGTCCCACGCGGCCGTGCCCTGGGCTACACGCTCAACCTACCCGAGGAGGATCGTCATCTTAAGTCGCGCGATGAGCTGCTCGACTACTTGAAGGTCTTGCTAGGCGGCCGTGTAGCTGAGGAAATTGTTTTCGGCATGATAACGACGGGCGCAGCGGACGACTTGAGCAAAGTCACGGAGATCAGCCACTCGATGGTTTACGAATACGGCATGGGAGGCGAGCACTTCTCACTAACGGTGCCGGCTGACGACATATACGTTTCCGACGGAACTCGCGCCCTACGAGATGAGGAACAACGAACCCTGGCAGACGAGGCATACAATGCCACCAAGAACCTGATATCCGACAACCGCGACCTGCTCGATGAGTTTGCAGAGAGGCTGATGGCAAACGAAGTGATGGAGCGAGACGATATCGAGGAGATAATGACATCTGCCAAGTTACCCGGCGTCGAACGAAGCGAGCAGGCTATCATCGACAGGGAAGATGACGAGGCTCAGCGCCTAGATACTTAGGGCCATTGTGCTGTCCGAATTGCTTCTATATGCTGTCTTTACCTAAATTTTATGGCTCGCTGGTATAAAAGGGGTCCAGAACGCAGGTCTTGAAAGACATATGTCCGTAGATACAGTCACAAGCATTCTCACGATACTGACCATTCTCTGTTGGGTCTTCATCGCCAGCACCGCATTAATTTATATACTGTCTATTTTCTCCCGAACAGCAAAAGATTATTTACATTTGTACCGTGACCTAATAGATCCTTTTGCTTTACCTCTAGCTTTTCTTATTGCGCTTGTAGCCTTGCTTGGCAGTCTGTATTTCTCTGAGTACGCTAACTATGCACCTTGCGAGTACTGCTGGTATCAGCGCATAGGTATTTACCCGCTCAGTTTAATCCTGCTCGTTGCGATAATAACTCGCGACAGAACGGTGAAAAAATATGTCCTGCCGATGACGTTAATAGTATCGTGTGTATCCATCTGGCATATTTTGGTGCAACGGGTTTCTAGCTTGGAAACAGTCACGTCATGCAAGGCAGGCACGCCGTGCACATCTATATACGTAAATGAATTGGGATTTATCTCTATTCCAGTTATGGCATTAACGGCTTCGCTGACAATCGCTGTATTAATGCTTTATCTGAAAAGAAAGAGAGCAGTGGCCTGATTTGAATCGGGAGCGTGCAGTGGCTGCGAGCAGCGGCAGGAGAAAACTCTGCCTATTTATAGGAACTAGATCGGTGAGCAACGGCAACGATAGTGATTGACCGCTCATCCTCATCGATCTTGTAAATAACTCTGTAAGGGCCTCTTCTTGCTGCCCATAGACCCTGTAGATGAAACTTCAAAGGCTTGCCCATACGTTGGGGATTCTTGGCTATGGAATCAAATGATTCGACGATCGCAGTCACTACTTTCTCAGGTAGCTTTTCCAGCTGACGAATTGCAGGACCAGCGAGGGACCAGTCGTAGCTCACTGATTCAGGAATCGCTTCTTAACCTCATCCGATGGAAGTACGTCTCCCTCGTCGGCTGCCTTTAGCCCAGCCTGAATCTGAGCTAGCAGAGGTTTATCTGAAAGAACTGCAAGTGTTTCTTCCAGGCTATCCAAGTCATCTGGATTGACAAGAACTGCGGCAGGTCTACCGTTGCGAGTCACGACAACTCTGTCTTGTTGATCGGCTACGTGATTGATGTACTCCGAAAACTTAGCCTTGGCTTCCGATAGCGATACAGTATCCATTGACTAGAATTATAGTCAGATTGGAAGTTCTGTCAAGCTGGGCCTGCGGGGTTAAACCCTGAACCAGTGACCCATCCTTCCAATGCTTCCATTATTTCCGGAGCATAAAACAGAGTCAAACGCCCGGATAAGCTGGCGCCGAGCTACGAGTCCGGCTCGATCAAGCGCCGCTCGACCGCCCAGCGGCTCAGCTGGTGGCGGCTGGAAAGCTGGAGCTTGCTCAGCACCGCCGATACATGGGCCTCAACGGTCTTCGGCGAGATCTTGAGCCGTGCCGCGATCTCCTTGTACATGTAACCGCGGGCGATGTGCTGGAGCACCTCGCGCTCGCGTGGCGTCAGCAGGTCCAGCTCGGGGTCGACCTCCGAGGACGGCAGCTCTCCCGCAAACGCGTCCAGAACGAAGCCGGCAAGCCGCGGCGAGAAGACCGCGTCCCCGTCACACACGCGCCGCACCGCGTCGGCGAGGTCTTTGCCGGAGATCGTCTTGGTGACATAGCCGCGCGCGCCGGCGCGAACAACGCCGATGACGTCTTCGGCCGCATCGCTAACCGAGAGCGCAAGGAAGCGGACGGCTGGCCTGACCTGCGCCGCCCGGCGGATCACCTCAACTCCCCCGCCGTCGGGCATATGCACGTCGAGCAGAACGACCTCGGGCTCAAGCTGCTCGACCGCGCGCACCGCTTCGGCGACCTCGCCCGCCTCGCCGACTACATCGACATGACCGGCCAGCTCGCTGCGCACGCCCGCGCGGAAGAGCGCGTGGTCGTCAACAATCAGCACCCGTGGCAATGCTTCGCTCATCGCTTGTCCCCCCGCTCGATCGAGATCTCAACCTCGGTTTCCTGACCCGGCTGCGAACGGATTGTCGCGCTGCCGCCCGCACGCCGCATGCGGCCCAGGATCGACTCGCGCACGCCACGGCGCTTGGTGGGAATCGCGTCGGGGTCGAAGCCGTCGCCCCTGTCGCGCACGAAGACCTGGACCCGCTCGGGGGCAAGCTCAGCGAACACGGCAACCGAATGGTCGGCAGCGAACTTGGCCGCGTTGAGCATCGCTTCACGGGCCGCCGCCAGCGCAGTCTCAGCGCGCTCGTCCAGCGGGCAGTCGCCAACCGCGACGATCTCGACCGAGGCGCCGGTCGCGGTCTCCACCTCGAACGCAGCCGCCTTGAGCGCGGCGGCAAGATTCTCTGCAGCCGCCTCGCTACTTTCGCCCGCCAGCCAGGTCCTAAGCTCTCGCTCCTGCCGGCGGGCAAGTTTCGCAACCTGCCTTGGATCGCCGGCGCTTCTCTGGATCAGGGCCAGAGTCTGCAAAACGGAGTCGTGCAGGTGCGCGCCGACCTCCTCCCGCTCCTGCGCGCGGACCCGCGCCGCTTTCTCAGAGGCGAGGCTGCGGGCGAGCCGGCGCCAAGAGGGGGCGAAGATCAGCGCCACCGCGGCGAGCGCGGCGAGCGCGGCGAGAACGACCTCGCCCGCCGGTCGAAGCGCTCCGTTGGCCCACAGGAAGGCGAAGCCGGCGCCCAAGACGAGGGCGATACCAAGCCCGGTGCGGCTTACTTCCGGCCGCCCGAGCGATCGCAGAGCCGAAGACGCCTCGCGTGGCGCAGGCTCTGGCGCTGGTGCATGGGCGGCCCATCCCCGCTGCTTGCGCCCGAGGATGGCGACGGGCTGACGCCAGATGAGCAGGCCACCGAGCGCCGCGACGAGCGCCGGCCAGACGAGCGCATCGCCCACCCAAGCACCGCTCGCCCTGAGCATAAGCAGCCCTGCGATGACGAGCAAGCCTGCGCCGCTTGCGATACGCAGGCCGGCGCTAGCCGGGTTCCGCCGATGCACCATCGCTGTCAATTATCTTAGCCTCGCCGACGGTGGTGCGCAAGCCCGCTCACGAGCAGCACCAGCCCGAGCGCAGCGATCAGCGCCGGCCCCAGAAAGGCGAAGCCTAAATCAACCCTTCCCCCACGGTCGAGGACCAGCAGGACTCCCAGCGCAAAGATCGTCAAGCCAGCGGTCAACGCGGTCACGGATGGCGGGCGTGCACTCATCTCGCCTCTTCCTCAGGCAAGCGACGGCAGGCATCGTTTGTCCCGTGGAACCCGGGCTGAAAGCCCCGGCCCTGGTCGCGGTCCCATCCACCCCAGCCGTTGGGGCCGCGCCAACTGCCGAAGGGACGGTTGGCGATGTAGAGGTCGCCGATACCAACGTCCCCGTCAACCACAAGCCGCGGCACGCCAGGCGGGGAATCCGGGAGCTCCGACCAGTCGACGTCAAGGCCGCCCGCCTCGCGATCCAGCGCGCCGACGTAGCCAGCGCCCACGCGTGCTCGGGTCGCGACACAGACCCGCTCGGGCACGAGTATCACCAATTCGCCCGCCCCGATCCGCAGCCTGAGCGGCGTGTCACCCGCGGGAAGCTCGATGTTGCGCAGGTCGACCTCGAGGCGCCCGGCGCCAAGAGAGTAGGCGTCTCGCAGCTCGGTAAGCGAAGCCGGACGGTGAATCTGCTCTCCAAAGCCACCACGCAAGTCAACGTCGGCGGCGGCAACGATCGCAACGGGCAGCGTGATCGCGATCGCAGGCACGATAAGCCAGCGCGCACCGCCCGCAAACGCCGCCACGACGAGCGCGGCGCCCACTGCGACCACGGCCCAGGCGGCCGCCTCGCCGGCTACACCGGCGGCCCAGGCGCTGGCGACCACGAGAATCGACGAGACCACCGCGATCAGGACGATCATGAACAGGGTGCGGAAAAGAGCGCGATCTAGACTTGAGTCTTCGCTGCCCTGTTCGTCGCTAAAAAGCCGCCAGAGCGCCCGCGAGCTGATCGGCGGACGGCTCACGCCCTCTTCGGGCACAAAGAGCAGGATGGCGAGGTAGATAACGAGACCTAGGCCGCCGAAGAACGCGAGGCCCACGAACGCGATGCGAAGAAGGATCGGGTCGACGTTGAAGTAGCTGCCCAGGCCGCTGCAGACGCCGCCGATCAGGCGGCCACGCCGGGTTCGCACAAAACGCCGCGGGCCCGGTGCCCCGGGCTGTGCCCCGCTCTTCTCGTTGCTTGCGTTGCTTGTCATCAGGTCTCTCCCTCCACCGTCTTCAGGAACAGTTCAGATTGTGCACGACGGAGCCGGGGCGCGCCATCGGGAATGACCCTGAGCCGTCCCTGATTCGCCCCTGATCTTGCCTTGACGGCAAGCAGCGGCTTCACGATCGACGGGGTCACTTTGAGCCCATGTAGTAGTAGTGACCATATAATCTAACTAGACAGCTAAAGTGGTCACTGATAGGATCGAGTCATGGAAACACTGAATGCCACCAAGTTTAAAGAGCAGTGCCTGTCGCTGCTTGAGAATCTAAGCAATGAGGGCATTCTCATTACCAAGCACGGCAAGCCGGTTGCACAGCTGGTACCAATCAATGTCGGCTACGAGAAGTTGATTGGGTCGATGAAAGGCGAAGTAGGTCCAAAGGACGATCTACTTTCAACAGGCATCAGCTGGACCGCCGAAGCACAACGGTGATCAACCTCGATACGCACATCTTCCTGTTTGCCTTGGAGGGGCAACTGAAGGCAAACGAAACGAAGCTACTCAAGACTGAATCATGGAGTATTTCTTCGATCGTCATCTGGGAGATAACCAAGCTTGCGCAGCTTGGCAGGATCGAACTCGATATTGATTCGGCGGAATTTAGTCGTGTACTCGGCCAGGTACAAATCTGGCCGATCGACCTACGAGTTTGCCGAGAGATCCCTTCACTCGATTTCAAGGGAGACCCAGCCGACGAGATCATCGCCGCAACAAGTGTGGTCCAGAACGTCCCGCTACTCACACGAGACCGCGCCATCAAACGATCACGGGTTGTTCCCTTGGCGTAGACCGCGCACGCGAGGATGCTATCGCCAATGTCAGAAAAGACGGCGTCGCCCATCCCGAAGCCGACGGGGAGACTTGAACTCTCGGTGAGCATGGACTGCGAACGGTGTCGCCGGTTCCCGGCCAAGGCAAGGAAGCCGACGGCCGGATTCGAACCGGCGACCCCGCACACAGAAGAAGTAGACAAACATAACGAAAGCGGTATAATAACGTTACTGTTATACATAAGGTGATTGAAATGAGCAAGAAAGCTAAAGAACCTACTGGCGACTTCATCGATGAGATGATTGAGCGACGTGCTACCTTCAACCCAGAGTTTCGAGCTATCTACCAAGCGGCCTTACAGGCGCGCGACATGATCGATGAGCTTACAGCAACCAGAAAAGCGAAAAAGATCAGCCAAGCCACGGTAGCGAAGCGAATGGGTACCAAACAGCCTGCGATTGCGAGACTTGAAGCAAACGGTGATGCCCGCCTAAGTACTGTGAACGCCTACGCTAGTGCCATAGGCGCAGAAATCAAAGTCCGCGACTCTGCCTGACGAAGGAGACACAGAAGCCGACGGGGAGACTCGAACTCCCGACCCCTTCATTACGAGAAAACGACGAGGGGGAAGAGGAGTCCGACTAGTCTCATGAGTCCCTTGACGGTGGGGCTTCAGGGGAACGCAAGGACTTGCAGTGACTCAAAAGCCCTTTCTGGGTGACCCCAAAGTGACCCCACGAAGCGCCTGACTATGCAGCTACCGCTACGTCCAGGTCTTTGAAGTAGTGGGGATGAGTAACTCTAAGCTGGTTTAGCGAATCACTGGCTAGTAGAACGATCTGCAGAGATGCGTCGCCCAGATGTTCGTCCTCCAGTTCGCTTAAACGCCGGGCTGCCGCTTCACGCTCTTCACCAAATCGCTCAAGATCGAGCAGTTTTCGCTGCTCGGAATCGTAGATCACAATGTAGTGCTGCAGGCTCATGCCTTAAATTCTAGAAGAGAGAGATCTTGAAGCTTTCTAAAAAACCCAGAGGACGCCATCGGAGAGATAAAGCTCGCAGAAGAACGGCTACGCGACTGGCGCAAGCGAGGGCACAAACCAAGCTAGAAAGTATCCAGCCCCTCAGCCTTTGCTGCCCTGGTCAAATCGTGATCCCAACAAACAAAAAATGGCTTTTGCCGGCCGAAAGTAAGAGCAGAGGCTAACTGTACGGCGTCGTAGCCCCTTAGAGTGTGCCTGATCGCAAGATCGCCGGCATGTTCCCGAATGTCGCCCGTTAATTCAACCACTATTGAAGTTGCCCAAAAGGTCTGAAACTGATCCTTTGCAATTTCAAAGTCGCCGCGACTTATTCTTTCAAGGCTAACAATTCTTGCCAATGCAGCGAGTACTTCCACGTATGTAATGCTGGAAACAAACTCGACAGTGTTTTCAGCCGAGAGGAGCTGCCTGACATCATCTGAGTACTCCTCGTCAATAAAGAGTTTGATAACGGCACTCGTGTCTAGAAATATTCTCAGCGCCGACCCTCTATGACCATCTCTGAAGCCGTTAGGCCCGTGCCCTTCATCTTGACGGGAGTTGGAAGAACGGGCTTGGCCCCCCTCCACCTTATCGTTCCGTTCTCAATCAGATCTTTCAGATCGGAGTCTGGGGCTCCGCGCCTGCGCTCAAGCGGCACTATCTCTGCAATGGGTGTGCCATGCCTGGTCACAGTCAAAACCTCACCGTTACTTACACGATTCAGGTACTCGCTGGCATGCGATTTCAGATCTCTGATTCCCACTTCCATAGTGACCATATTATAACAGTTTATTGCAAATTGTGACTACCTTTTGCGCCCTTGTTCTAATAGCACGAAGTCACAGCCGCCAGACCCTGGGGTCACCCTGGGGTCAGGTCTTGAATGTTGCGCTACGTACATTGGGATTGAAGCAAACGGTGACGCTCACACTGGGGACTCCGGAACCCAGATTGAGTGACCCCAAAATGAAAGCCTAGAAACAGAGGCGTCACTAATGTCAGTCTCGGCTACGCTCCTTCCAATACTTCCATAATTTCCGGAGCATAAAACAGCATCGATCGTCCGGGTGATCTGGCACTTCTTATTATTTTTTCGCGCTGTAGTCGGTCCAAAATGTACTTGGCTCCCGCGCGAGACAGTCCAAACCGCTTAACAAGACGGGGTGCAGATGTATACGGACTCTCTATCAGCAAGTCAACAACGTCTATCGCCTGACCTCTCGCGCCAGAACTTCGGAGCTTTGCCTTTAGCGTTTCTCCCAATTCGAGCAGCTGCTTTGCAGTCGCGATAGCAGTTTGGGCTTGTGCAACTACGGCATCAAAGAAGAATTGCAACCAAGCATTGTAATCACCGGGCTCTCGTACGAGTTGTAGACATCGAACATAATCGGTTTTGTTCTGTTCAAGGAAGGCTGACAAGTAGATCATCGGCTCGTTAAGAACTTTCTTTTCGAGCAAATACAAAACGATAAAAAGCCTACCCAATCGGCCGTTACCGTCAAGAAACGGATGGATAGTTTCAAATTGATAGTGAGCCATTGCGCAACTTACAAGTGCTGGTGTCTCACTATCCTCATTAAGGTACCGCTCAAGATCGGTCATGGGCGCCAACATGTCATCCGGCGCTGGTGGGACAAAAAAGGCGTCCGCTGGCATAGTCCCGTCAATCCAGTTTTGCGAGTTACGAAATTCGCCGGGAGTTTTGTTTTCGCCCCTTGTCCCTTTGAGTAGGACAGAGTGCATACTCTTGAGAAGACGGGCCGACAACGGAATCGTGTTTATGGTGTTGATCCCATACTCAAGAGAAGATACATAATTCAACACCTCTGTAAGATCGTGGTTCTCCGTAGTCAAATCTGATTCAGCAGCCTCTGCCGCTAGTACGTCTGCAAGGGTTGAGTGGGTTCCCTCTATTCTCGAGCTGGCAACAGCCTCACGTCGCAAGTACGGTCGTACTATGACATAGGGGTTCGGAACAAAGGAAGTTAATGCATCCAGTCTGCCGAGTATTTGATCCGCTTTCGAAAGCTTCGAGATGGTTGTAGTATCGAGATCCAACCTCCGAGGGAGATTGGACGGGAGATAGGCACAGTAAGAAGCAGATCCAAGCCTAACTGTATAGGGCTTGCCGAAGGGAGTGTTGCGGTAAGCATTTTCATCCATGTTAAGATAATACCCTATTGTCTTAACGCATGTCTTCTGGTGTTAAGGTGTCTTTACATTAACCGCATACTGTTAAAAGATGGTATGCATTCTTAACATGACTACTGGGCAAGAACCTGGCTTCGTAGCTAATAGACTCTGACTATAGGAAAGCTCTGGGTCTGGGTTGAGCTAGGCTGGATTAATGAGCAAGCGACGGGCTTTCAGTACAATCACAAGTCTTGATATTATTTCAAGTATGAGATACTATATGGCTGTTGCATGAACTACGTTGGTAAGTGTTCACCCCCCTACCAAACATCCATGTAATCTGGGCTTGAGCGTGTCCGGAACTAAGCGAAAGCCCAAGTTTTATGGGTTATCTGGCACAAACCCACACCGACCGGCGGCGTGTACGCCGGTCGGGGAGCGGGGACGGCGATATGGCGATACGTGCTGAACGCTTACCTACGTTGTCGTGTATCACCCAGAAGCTGAGACGGAGTGGATGGGTCTGCCTAAATCAGAAAAGTCAGCGATAGATGTAGCGAGCGCAAAACTTGAGATCGAAGGACCGAGATTGCCATATCCACACCAAAGCAAAGTAAAAGGTAGTAGGAAGCTTCGCGAACTAAGGCCGAGGGCCGGTCGCAGTATCTGGAGAGCGCTATATACGCAAGTAAATGTGGATACCTTTCTTGTTGCGGTAACGCGCCAGAAGCTATGAAGGAAAAACGAGGTTTCGCCCGCGCCGTAAAGTTGGCCGAGCGACGAATTGAAGAGGTGACTTAACCGATGGCAAAATACAATCTGGCACAGCTAAAGACGGCACAGCAACTTCACGATGAGGCAATGAAGGACCTTGAGTATCGCCAGGAGTGGGAAAGAACAGCATTTGCAAGAGCGATTTCGGAACTAGTAGTTTCCTACAGAGCACAACACAGCATTAGTCAAACCGAGTTCGCCAAGCTTGTCGAACTGAGTCAGGGCAACGTCAGTCGGCTTGAATCAGGTGACCACAATCCCAATATCGACACTCTGGCCCACCTTGCCCAGGTACTTAACCTTGAGATTGTGTTGGATATTGCGCCAGCTAACAAAAAGCGCAAGGGCCTGAGCCAAAAAGCCGAAAGCAAAAAACTCGGCGAGTTCACAGTTGCCAACAGCCAAGTGTTGGTTTCTGCTGTTTGAGCGTACTGATACCCCCGGAAAGCTCAACCCTTGCCTTTATCAAGCATTGCCGATTTTGAGCTAGGCCGAGTTTAAAAGGCATTCAAGCGATCAACGCCTGCGAAGAGATTTGGAAGGCCAGGCGTGAACAAAGCAAGGTTGTACCGATCGATAGCCTTATGAATCGTCAGCGAAGGACGCCACGAGGTGATTGCACGAAGGAGCAAGCGCCGCAAACACTCTACCCATAGTAAGCCGACGGAGAGACTCGAACTCCCGACCCCTTCATTACGAGAAAACGACGATGGGAAAGAAGCAGAAAGATATGGATTTTCTTGACGAGATGGTTGAGCGCTACAGCGCCAACGATCCTGAGTTCAAGACACGTTACGAAACCGCCGTCGCCGAGATGGAGCTGATAGACCAACTGGTGGCTTTAAGGAAAGCTCAAAAGATCAGTCAGACTACCGTGGCTGACAGGATGCAAACAACTCAAGCTGCGGTGTCGCGCATGGAGAGGCAAGCAGACGCAAAGCTCAGCACTATTCGGGAGTATGCCCGAGCAGTTGACGCCAAGATCACGATCGGACCGGCACACTAGTTGCCCCCAAAACCGAGCCGGCCAAACCCCGATGAACACTCAAAGCCGACGGCCGGAATCGAACCGGCGACCCCTTCGTTACGAGTGAGATCACGGCTGTTCATAGGAGTTCACACGTGCTACCAAAGCCAGCGACCTACCGGAATTTGGCGCAATATTAATGAACTCGCGTGACCGTTGATTAACTGTGTTAGTGATCCTGGTGGACGCGCTGATGAAACGCTGGCCTCTAGTTATATGTTCTACAATCTCCCCGCTCATATTTCTACATAATCCCCGCTAGATACCCTATAATATCCCCCTGGGACCTTCAACAAAATATCAATCAAGAGTTGTTGACGATGAGCTGGCTTCGCGACTTGCGAGTACCGGTGCCGTGGTGATCGAAGGTCCAAAGGCCTGCGGCAAGACATCCACGGCTAGACAGATTGCTACAAGCGAAGTGCTGCTTGATGTCGATGAGAGTGCTCGGCAAGCGGTCGCAATTTCACCTGACTTGATCCTCGAAGGTACAACTCCTCGATTAATCGACGAGTGGCAGTTGGAGCCGTCCATCTGGAACCATATTCGACGGGCGGTTGATGACCGTAGTGATACCGGTCAATTCATACTGACTGGCTCCGCTGTGCCAGCCGATGACATCACCCAACATACCGGTGCTGGCCGAATCTCTCGCCTTCGTATGCGCCCGATGTCATTATTTGAGACCGAGACAAGCAGTGGCGCCGTTTCGCTATCCGAACTGCTTGCTGGCGAACAGGCGCAAGCGACCGACCCCGGCCTAACAGTGCAAGACATCGCAAGGGAGATTGCCATCGGTGGCTGGCCCGGCATTCGTGGTCTTGTTACTAACAAGTCATTGAGAGCTGTGCGAGATTACCTCGACGAAATCCGTCGGGTTGATGTAAGCCAAGTCGCGGGCGGCCGTCGTGACCCGGGCAAAGTGGGGAGGCTTCTGCGCAGTCTCGCCCGCAATACATCTACCTACACTGCTGCAACCACACTTGGCAAGGATGCTGGCGGAGCAGATGGTCCGTTGAAGGACGATACAGTGCGTGACTACCTTGACGCGCTTGAGCGTCTGATGATTGTTGAGGATCAACCGGCCTGGGCACCGCACTTGCGTTCAAAATATGTGATGCGCAGCGCCGCCAAGCGTCACTTCATCGATCCCTCTTTAGCGGTCGCTGCATTGGGTGCCACACCCGACCGTCTCCTAACCGACCTTAATCTTCTAGGTTTTCTTTTCGAGTCGCTTGCTTTGCGCGATCTACGTATCTACGCGCAATCCATGGATGCTCAAGTCCTCCAATACCGAGACAGCAGTGGTCTTGAGGTTGACGCTATCGTTCAGGCAACCGACGGACGCTGGGCTGCGTTTGAAATAAAACTTGGGTCTGGTCAGGTAGACAGTGCTGCCGAGAGTCTGACAAAGTTTGCGGCGCACATCGACAAAGGCAAAAGTGGTGCGCCGACGATGCTCGGGGTCATTGTCAGCACAGGTTACGGCTATGTCCGCGAAGATGGCATCCAAGTTATTCCAGTGGGGACCCTTCGACCCTGAGAATTAATAGGAGTAAGTGTTCACCCCCCTACCAAACATCCATGTAATCTGGGCTTGAGCGTGTCCGGAACTAAGCGAAAGCCCAAGTTTTATGGGTTATCTGGCACAAACCCACACCGACCGGCGGCGTGTACATCGGTCGGGGAGCGGAAACGGCGATATGGCGATACGTGCTGAACGCTTACGGATTTTTATCTGTACATGTCTAAACAACTTATGCCCGAGCAGTTGACGCCAAGATCACGGTCGTACCGGCACATTAGCTGTAGTCAAGCTAGAAGCCGACGGCCAGGTTCGAACCGGTAGTGAGCAGCCGCTGCGAACGGTATCGCCGGTACCCAGCCAAGACACAAAGCCGACGGGGAGACTCGAACTCCCGACCCCTTCATTACGAGTGAGATCGTGGTTGTTCATCGGAGTTCATGTGTGCTAACCAAAGCTAATGCCTGACAGAGATTTGGCGTAATTAGAGTGAACTCACGTGAACGCTGATTAGCCCTGTAAGTGATCCTGGTGGACGCGGATTGGACGCGCTAACCTGAGGATCTAGATCGAGGTTCCGAACTTATACAGCCGCAACTACAACACCGCCATCATCCAACAAAGCGGTTCCTCTGTACTTGCTGTTTATCAATTTTCCCTGCTTGCCCTGCGGCTTTATGTCTATCGCTATTTCAAGATCCATCACGATCGATAGCTTGATCAAAGTCTCAAATGTCGGATTGTGACTGGCCTGCTCCAGCCTCGCTATCGCTGGCTGTGACATCCCCAGTTTTTTTGCAAACTCTGTCTGAGAAAGACCCTGCTCTGTGCGGTAGCGCAAAACCAGGAGTGCTATCGAGCGCGCCAAGGCGGTCCTTTCCCACTCCGCTCTAAATTCAGGATCCTGTAGCTCCTCTTCAAGCAGATCGTCGAACGTCTGTAGCTGTGAGAGAGTGTAGTTTTTCATCCTTTTCTTGCCTCCATTCGCGCTCTTGCGTGTTTGACTGATCTGTTAAAACCCTTCCGGTTAACCTCGGCCTCCGGGCCAACTGCAAGGACAAGAAAGGCGTCCTTTTCAACTTGACAGTAAAGTGCCCTGAATCTTGATCTTCCGCCCCTGGGCCTAAGCTCGCGTATGCCGACCTGGCCCTTTACTGCGCTTTGGTGGGGATAGGAAAGCTTCAATCCTTCGGCCTTCAACTTCTCTCCAGTGCCGCTAGAAGAGCAGCTCTTTCAGAAGCCTCGAGCTGCTTGACTTCGAGCTTTGCCTCGGTGTGAATAAAGACTATAGCCACTTGAGAACAAGTATAGCAAGGTTGTTATTTAATAACAACTAACTTATAGATATAAGTCTTAGTGGTACAGTGGCTCTAACAAGAAGCGTAAGCGAAGGAAGCGAAGCCGCAAACCCCCTATCCACCAAAAGCCGACGGGGAGACTCGAACTCCGAGTGAGCAGGGACTGCGAACGGTGTCGCCGGTTTCTGGCCAAGGCAGGGAAGCCGACGGCCGGAATCGAACCGGCGACCCCTTCATTACGAGAAAACGACGAGGGGGAAGAGGAGTCCGACTAGTCTCGTGAGTCCTTTATTGATGAGGATTTAAGTGACCTTGAGTACTGGCGAGCACTCCAAGGTTCAAACTGAGTGACCCCAAAATGACCCCGCCAACTGGAGCATCACCAACTCACTGCATTTTTCGTGGTCTCCATGAGAGCCGTCCTTTCTGCCCAATGCTAGGACTTTGGCTCTCATAAGATTTGGGTAGAAAGTGTGCGATGAGGGCGCTGGCTTTACGGGTAGGAACCGAGCATACCTACCAAAGTCCGCTAATCGGGACCCCCCAAAGACGGTCACCAAGGGGCAGAGTCCGATCGCCCGTGTGTATGACAGCACCACCAACGAAGCCGGTGCCCACCGCATCTCTGAGCTTTGCAAGGCCCCTTGTATCGCGTGAACCAAGTGAAACTGAAGCCTTGACCTCTATAGCCACAACTTGCCCCGAACGATCCTCAAGAACGAGATCGACTTCAAAGCCGCGTCGATCTCGGTAGTGGTAGATGCGAGGATCTGTCTTACTCCAGCTTGCGTGCTTCATGATTTCAGTAGCGACAAACGTCTCCAACGCCATACCGGTGATCTTCTCGTCTGTGGCAATTCGCTCCTGGTTGGCACCCAATAGGTGAGTGAGCAGGCCAGTATCTGTGACATAGACCTTGGGTGCATGCGAGACTCGCTGAATAAAGCCTGGCCGCCATGCTGGAACTATCCGGATGAGAAAGATTGCCTCCAGCAATCTGACGTAGCTTTTGACTGTCTTTTCGTCGAGATCGAGGGCATCGGCTATGTTGGAGTAGCGCATCAGACCAGCCGAACGCGTAGCCAGAAGGGAAAGTAGGCGCGGCATTTCGTGCTCTTTGTGTAGGTCTGCAATGTCCCGTAGATCTCGTTCAAGCGTTGTCGCTAAATAGTTGGCAAACCAACGATTGCGACGGTGACCGTCTCTCGTGCGGGCCTCGGGATATCCACCGGCAGCCACTCGTGCGACAAATGCCTCTCGTCCGATTTGCGCATTTTCTACCTGCGGTGGCGAACCCTGAAACAAGGAGTCGACAAGATTTGCGGTCCCGCTCTCGATCTCGACTTGGGCGAAAGGCTGTAGATTAGTGATATCAATCCGCCCGGTGAGAGCTTCTTGGACCTTTCGGGAACTCAAGATGTTCGCGGATCCAGTAAGTAGAAACTGCCCGGGATCCATGTTTCGATCAACGACCTGCTTGATCGCCACAAGCAACTCGGGCGCCCGCTGAACCTCATCAATCATCAGCGGCCCATCGAAGCCAGCTAGGAATCCTCGTGGGTCAGTTAGAGCAGCCTGGCGGGCACCTTGGTCATCGAGGCTGACTACCGCCGCGGGGTGGTCCTCTGCGGAAATTGCCTCGCACAGAGTGCTTTTTCCAACCTGGCGTGCGCCCATAACCATCACAACGCGGGTGTCTGTCAGTGCCTCGACGACACGGGGTCGAATGCATCGTTCGATCATGCCGGGTATTTTAGTATCGAGGGCGGCCAGATCCGGAATCTTGGTGTGGCGTTTCCGGAGATTTGAATAGGCAGCTCCGGAAGATAGAGCTCTTTCTGCCAGCAATCAGCTTGTTTAAGGGTTGCTAGTGGATGCTCGATTAGTTTTGCCTTCACAATCAGCTGTGAGTCACCTGTAAGAAAATGACCCAAGACACCGACCACGGGAACGGCCGCCCCGCCGCAAACTCCGATGAACACTCAAAGCCGACGGGGAGACTCGAACTCCCGACCCCTTCATTACGAGAAAACGACGAGGGGGAAGAGGAGTCCGACTAGTCTCGTGAGTCCCTTGTCGATGAGGATTTAAGTGACTCTGGGGACTCGCGAGGACCCTCTCTGCCAACATAACGTGAGACACTCAAGACCTGTAAATTAATGAGTCTTGAAGGGCGAGAATGGAAGGATACGATGTTGGTAAACAAGGTAGAGAGACCAGACGTTCGCGTAGCGGAGCGAGCCGTAGGCGAGCGGAGCGGAGCGAACGTCGAGAGCGCTGCAAATGGAGGGCCTCCAGACCCAGAGCTGGTGGAGCGCCCAAAAAGAAGGCGCTTTACGACCGAGTACAAGCTAAAGATTCTGCGCGAGGCCGATGCTTGCGCAAAGCCAAGCGATGTCGGGGCGCTGCTGCGTCGTGAGGGACTTTACTCCTCGCTTCTTTCGGAGTGGCGCAAAAGGCGAGATGAGGGAGCACTCGAGGCGTTGGGCCGTCGACGCGGAAGGAAGCCGGCGGATCAGCGCGATAGGCAGATCGCCGATCTCAACCGTAGGCTTGCCCGAACCGAGACAGAGCTTGCGAAGACACGTAAGGTAATCGAGGTGCAGGGAAACGTCTCCGCGCTTTTGGGCGATCTGCTCGAGCCCAGGGGCGCGACCAAGACAGAGAGCACCGAGCAATGATCGAACGTACCGTTGAAGAGCTGACCCCTGTCGTAGGGACCAGGCCTGCATGCCGAGCGCTCGGCGCTGCACCGGCGACGATCTACAGGCGCCGTCGTCGGCCAGCATCGCGTCCAAGACGGCCCAGACCGGTCCCGGCGAGGGCACTGAGCGCAATTGAGCGCGGACAGGTCCTGGCCGAGCTTCACTCGGAGCGATTTGTCGACTCATCGCCGGCGCAGGTGTATGCCACGCTCTTGGATGAGGGGCGTTACCTGGCGTCAGAGCGAACGATGTACCGGTTTCTGGCCCAAGTACACGGATCGGTCAAAGAGCGGCGTAGGCAGCTTACACACCCTGCCTACCAGAGACCGGAGTTGCTCGCATCCCGGCCCAACGAGCTATGGAGATGGGATATAACGAAGTTACTCGGCCCTGCGAAGTGGACCTACTTCTACCTCTACGCAATCTTAGATGTCTACAGTCGCTACATAGTCGGCTGGACGGTCCAGCATCGTGAGTCTGCAGAGGTAGCCAAGGCACTTATAGCCCAGGCTACACAACATCAGGAGATTGAGCGGTCTACTTTGACTCTCCACGCCGACCGTGGCAGCTCTATGACCTCAAAGCCCGTTGCGTTTCTGCTTGCCGATCTCGGTGTGACCAAGACACATAGCCGGCCTTACACCTCGACCGACAACCCATATTCCGAGTCTCAGTTCAAGACGTTCAAGTACCGGCCTGGCTTCCCGGACCGGTTTGGCGACATCATCGAGGCGCGCGAGCTCTGCCGCTCGTTCTTTGATTGGTACAACAACCACCACCGGCATAGCGGGATCGGCTTGATGACGCCGGCGTCTGTTCACTACGGACAGGCCGATCAAGTTCACGCCAAGCGTGAATGCGTTCTTGCCGAGGCCTACGATCGTAATCCAGAGCGTTTCACCCATAGGCCGAAGCCGCCGGCGCTACCTACAGCAGCATGGATCAATAAACCCGATACAAAGGAGGGAGCTCACTAAATTCGAACGATGAGTGTCTCATTTTGCTTGACAGGCTCCGAACCGCGGAAGCCGACGGGGAGACTCGAACTCCCGACCCCTTCATTACGAGTGAAGTGCTCTACCAGCTGAGCTACGTCGGCTTGCTTTCTTGAATAGTAAACCCAATGATCCGTGCTTTCACGGTCCCCTTCGGTACGCCCTAATCGCTGTTCAAATGAGTAAAACCTTGATAAAGATGCCGTCGTCACATTATGATTCCGATCGTCATCTTGGATAAAAGGTAAAAGAACGAGATAGGTGAGGTACGACGTGTCAAGCAGAAAAGAGCAGAAGGAGCAACTAAAGCGGGAGCGCCAAGAGCGTCAGCAGACAGAAGCAGCATCAACCAAAAAGCGTAGAACCGCTGGGTTGATTGCCGGAGTTGTCGCAGTTGCAGCCGTTGTTGTCGTTGTCTTGATCGTTGTTAGCCAGGGTGGAGATGATGGTGGAGGCTCCGATGTGAAGGGGTCCAGCGAGGTCAAGGAAGCGCTTGCCGGCATAGAGATGGACGGACTGGTCATGGGGGACAAGAAAGCCCCGGTCAAGGTCTACGAGTTTGCCGATCTTCAATGCCCCGCGTGCCAGGCTTTTATGGAAAAGACATTCCCGGAGGTCTTAAAGCGCTACGTCAAGCCCGGCAAGGTCCAGATGGAGATCGTATACCTCACATTCATCGGCGAAGACTCAGCCATTGCTGCAAAGGCTGCACTTGCAGCGGGCAAGCAGGATGGTGCTTGGCACTTTACGGATATGTTGTATAAAAACCAGGGAGCTGAGAACGCGGGCTACGTGACGGATGAGTTTGTTGAAGGCATCGCTGCAGAGGTTCCCGATCTGGATATCGAAAAGTGGAAGAAGGATCGAAAGAGCAGCTCTCACGACCAGAAGCTTCAAGATTTTGAGACGCGCGCCGAGGAGGAGGGAGTAGACTCGACACCGTCATTTGTAATCGAGGGGCCGAAGGGCCAAGAGGAGTTTCTCTCCGGTGCCGTCGATATCGATGAGTTCGCAAGCATTGTCGATCCGCTCATAAAGAGCAAGTGAGCCAAGGCACCGGCTAACTAAGAGCTTCTTCAACTCGGTAAAAAAGAGCTTCGAGGGCCAGCTCTGCCGCTACGTTCTGGCGTAGATGGCGGCGCGTGTCTTCGCAGGCTTCGATCGCGCCTATATAGCTTGCTGTGTCTGATCTCGCGTGCTCTGAAAGCCACTCTTTTATATCGACGTTCAGAATGAGCCCAGTCGCCCCTCTGTCGAGCGCCACAAGATCGCGGAACAGGTACTGTGCGAGCTTGAGTTGAAGATCGAGCACGGTTGTCATCTGACGTTTTTTTTGCCTGCTCGCAGTCTGTTCAAGTTCCCGTTTGATCCGCTGGCGGTCCCTTCCCTTTGGATAAAGCTCGAGAACCTCGTCGATATCGTTCTTCGCTTCATTCTCGGCCTGCGAACCCGCCTCATCTGCCAAACGCAACATATCTAGCCAGGGCCGCTCAAACCTTCCTTCAACCTCATTCACACAGTCGGCCAGTTGCTTTCCCGCACCGCGCACCAGGTCACCACTCTCAGAGGCCAGCCTGCGCGCAAGGTTGGCATCGCCTGCGGAGATCCGAGCGCACGCCTCAGCTTGGTCTTGTGGCACACCATCCACCACCAACCCTTCAGCAACCAGCTCCCACGGCAACGGTCCGAATCGAACCGGTTGGCATCGCGATCGAACCGTTTCGGGCAGCCTCCCCGGAACGTTCGATATCAGTACGATGTGCGCGTACGGTGGCGGCTCCTCCAACGTCTTGAGCAGAGCGTTGGCTGCTTCCCGGTTCATCAGCTCGGCCTGCTCTACAACGTAGACACTTCGTGCAGCCTCAAACGGCCGGCGCCAGACAGCTGCTATCAGGTGCTCGCGAATATCGGACACCAGTATTCCGTGAGCTCCTCGCGGTTCGATCCAAGCGAGGTCGGGGTGCACTCCGGCAAGTGCACGGCGTCTGATCTCACCACTATCGGTTTGGCCTAGTGCCAAGATCTCAGCGGCGAACGCTTTTGCAGCCTCCCGTTTACCAGCGCCCGGCGGTCCTTGAAACAGATACGCATGTGAGAGTGTCGAGCGGCCCTTGCCCTCGCTGTCTTCAAGTGAAGTGAGTGACTTGCCCAGAACCAGACGCGCATGCGATTGGTGCTCCGTCCCGTCCAACTCAACAGCCATCTGCTTTTTCTCCGATCTGCCTCTGCACGATTTCCATGACCTGCGAGTGTATGTCCTCTATGGAGCCTGCTCCATCGATGCAGACGATCCTCTCGGGGCTCTGCCGGGCAAGATTCGAATACGCTTCGGCGACCTTTTCCTGAAAAGCGAATCCCTCCTGCTCAAGTCTGTCGCGTTCACCGTCACGTTCGACTGCCTGTTCAGCTGATATCTCGAACAGCAGAGTCAGGTCGGGCCAGAGCGCTCCGGTGACATTCTCGTTCAGTGTTCGCACCCGTTCCTCGCCGAGGCCGCGTGCCACTCCCTGGTAAGCAAGTGATGAGTCTATGTATCTGTCGCAGATGACGTTTCTGCCGGCAACCAGAGCGGGGCGAACTTTCGACTCAACCAACTCAGCGCGCGCGGCGGCATACAGCGCGGCTTCGGATATCGCCTCCAGCTTGGTATCTTCGTCGAGCAGTATCTTGCGTATCCGTTCGCCGGCCGGCGTAGCGCCCGGTTCTCTTACCAGCAGAGGATCGCCACCTAGTGCATCGGCAAGAAGCTGCGCTTGCGTCGATTTGCCGCAGCGATCGATTCCCTCAAACGTTATGAAAAAACCCCGGCTTCCACTCATCAGGTGCCAGACTATCGTGCCAAGTCAGCTCTTGGCACCGATCTCGGTAGCTTCCGGTTGATCGCCGGAATCTGCGCTTTCCGATTTCTTTTTCGCTTTGGTTTTTTTGCCCTTTTTTGCGCCACTGGTCTTCTTTTTCTCTGCGGCAGCCTTTGCACGAGCCTCACGCTTGGCACGCATCTCTTCCATCGACGGACATTCATCGTTGAGGCAGAGGTTCCACGCCCTACGGCCGCCGGTTACTTTCAGCCTGGGCGCCTTGCTGCAGATTGTGCAGACTTCCTCAAACCCGATCAGCTCGCCGCGCTGCGGGATCCCGTAGGTCTGATCACATTCGGGGTAACCCTGACATCCAACGAATCGCTTGCCCGATTTCTTGGCGCGGATGATGCGCAACATGTTCGGCGCTCCATCTTCGTCTTTACGACCTGCTTCCTGGCATTTGTAGCATGGGCCGAGAATTCGGTCCTGGTTCATGCCCGCCCAGATGGTCTCCGCAAGCTTTTTCTTGTTTTCCTCCAAGCCCTTATAGACCACATGCAAAATCTCCCGCGAACGATCGACGACCTGTTCCTTGGACCTATCCCCTCCGGCGATCGAATCCATGTCGTCTTCCAGCTCGGCAGTCATATCGGGGGTCGCAATCCTTTGTGCAAACTCATCCAACGCCTTGACCATCGCGATCCCGGTCTCGGTAGGTTCGGCCGGATTGCCGTGAATGTAACCACGAACGTACAGGCCTTGGATGATGGTATGCCGCGTGGCTTTTGTTCCCAGCCCGCGCTCTTCCATCATCTCTATCAACTTTCCTTGGCCGATCCTGGGCGGAGGTTTGGTCTCTTTTGCGTCCAACCAAGGGTCTTTTGCAAAGTTGAGTTTTTGCCCCTCATCAAACTTGGGGATCTCCTCGTCGGCCCTCCGTGAGTATGGATAAACAGCTAGAAAACCAGGTTTAACCAATCTGGTGCCTCGAACGAAGTACCCCTCCGTACCGGCCTCGATATCGACCCGTGTCGATTCGCTCACCGATGGATCTGCAAACGTCGCGAGAAACCTTGATGCCACCAGCTCATATATCTTGCGCTTATCAGAGTCTGTAAAGCTGTTCGGGTCGACCGCTTGAGTCGGATAGATTGGCGGATGGTCGGTCGTCTGTTTCTTGCCTCTTGTTGGAGATAGCTTTTCCTTTTTTGCTATCTGCTCGGCTGCAGAAAACGCGGGCAGCTGTGACAGAGATTTGATCAGCGAACGGACCGGGAGCGAATCGGGGTAGACGGTGTTATCGGTACGTGGATAGCTAATTGAGCCGTCCATATAGAGGCTCTCAGCGACCCTCATCGCTCTTGCTGGCGTGATGCCCACCGCCGCAGCTGCGCTTGTGAAAGATGTTGTATTGAAAGGAGCCGGCGGTCTCCGTGTCTTGCTTTTTGCCTCGACCTTGGTGACCAGGCCCGGGCTTTCCGTCGCCTTGAGCGCTGCGTTAGCCTCTTCTTCCTTCCAGAACTTGTCTGTTGCGTGATGGGCCACGACCTCGCCATCGGGGTGCTCAAAGGCCGCAAAGAGCTCCCAGTATGGCTCGGGCTTGTGAGCGCGGCGCTCCAGCTCGCGATCCACAACCAGCGCAAGGGTTGGGCTCTGTACTCTTCCGACCGATAGAAACTGGTTACCCAACCGGCCCGTGGCAAGCGAGATAAACCTGGTAAGCGTCGCGCCCCAGATTAGGTCTATATCTTGCCTTGCCTCTCCCGCCTTGGCCAGTGGCATCGACAACTCCACCAGGTTGTTGAAAGAATTTTCGATCTCTGTGCGCGTAAGGGCTGAATAGCGAGCTCTCTTGACCGTGTCTTTCAACTCCGGGTTGACCTCCAGCGCCTCGTCAAGTGCCTCAAGGCCAATCAGCTCTCCCTCTCGGTCATAGTCCGTGGCAATGATTATCGAACTGGCAGATTTGGCCTCTTTTTTCACTGCCTTGACAACACTCTTTTGCGTCGGCTCTTTAATGAGTTTGGCATCTACCAACTCGACCGGCTCGACCTTCCTCCAGTCGCTGTACTGCTCCGGGAAGGCAGTTGTCATCACATGACCCTTTAGGCCTATCGCACATTTATCACCCTGGTCATCTGACCAGTTGTAGTAGGGAA
Organism: uncultured Thermoleophilia bacterium; assembly: GCA_963710065.1. GTDB lineage: Bacteria > Actinomycetota > Thermoleophilia > Solirubrobacterales > CAVPYU01 > CAVPYU01. Next base: position 275,500 of record CAVPYU010000001.1, read on the forward strand.
TACCGTACGACTTGTTTGACAGGGGCTTGGTACCGGCGACTGCAGCCAGATGTTCGGCGATTTTTTTGGCGCTGTTGTTTTTCTCTGTGATTATCAGTTGCATTTTGTATCCCTCAAGATACACGGCTACTAGGCCGGCATTTTGTCCAGGTAAGGGTGCCTTGAGTTGCGCGAGAGTAGCAGCCTCTTCCCGTATGGGACGCTATCTGGACCTTGAAAGCACTACTCGAGCTGACTTTTTTGTGGTATTGCCGGATTGGTCTTTGGCGCTCGCAACCACTTTCACGGTGATGCGGGACCTGCGCTTGAGATATGCCCGATACTTGGTGCCAAACTTAATCCGCCCCACTCTGGAGCGAGAGCTCTTCATCTTCCAGGTCCTCCGGCCCAAAGTGACGGTTCGACGCTGCTTCGACTTCGCTTTGCCACTCTTGGAACGTTTACTCCGAGAGACTTTCGAGATCTGCAGCTTGGTCGAGACCGTGCAGCCAGCATCGCACTTCACCTTGACCCTGACGCCTTTCCTTAACGCATGTGTCAGCAGCTGACGCTTCGGCATTGACTTGATGCTGAGGTTCGGGCTGTTTTGCTCACCGGGTGCAGGGCTGGGGCTTGGGCTTGCAGACGACTGACAACTGATCGTTCCTTGGTCCAATACTTCGTTTGCTGCCGTTCTGTACTGGTAGGCGGCCAGGCCCGGCGTAAGGTCCAGCCGCATCGCACCGAAAGTTGCCGCGTTGGAGGCCTGAAGGCCTGGATATGCAGGGTTCGATATTGCATATAGGGCACGCCCACCTGTGCCGACTACAAACTGAGTTGCTCCACTACCGACGTTTATCCTCTGGTAGTTGTGGTCGTGGCCGCTCAACATTATCGCAGCCTTACCTTGAAGTTCCTGCCAAAATGGATCGACCTGGGCTTCGTCGCCGTGGATACTGGCACTGAAACGTGGTCTGTGCATAAGCGCGATATTGCAGGTACCGGGATGTGCGGCAAGCTCCGACCGCAGCCACGCAACCTGCGCACCATCTGCACCTGTGTCGGCTTCTGAATTGAGCGCCAAAACGTGCCAGTCGCCGATGTCGGCCGAGTAGTAGGGCGCGCCACCTATCCTCAATATCCAATAAGGGAAGTAGCCTGTGTCACGATTGCCCCATTCGTGGTTTCCGGGAACGGGGTATGTAATGGCCTTGAACCGTCCGAAACTAGGCTGGTAATGGGTGGTGTACTCCGCCGCTGTCCCTGTTTCATAGACATCGCCAAGATAGAGCAGGTTGTCAAGACCGTTTGACTCGATCATCGAGGCAACAGCCAGGTCGTTGTCGTTCGCACCGGCACCGTCCCCTACCGCCCAGACAACCGCTGCCGACGAAGCGCCCGCCGTAAGCGCCCAAAGAACTACGCATAAAAGAACGACCTCACAAAGGCCATAGTGCCTTTTACCGGTGCACGAACTCTCGGGTGATCTGATCTTTTCGCCGTCGGTGGCCAGCTGACCACCCCCTTACACTCTTTATAACAGAGATGAGTGCCCAAAGTCTCTTCTATTACGCTAAAACTTACTTCACGGAATGAACTTGCCTAGCGACGAAAGACCCTGGCTGTGCGTACCTTGATCACCGGTGGAGCCGGTTTTATCGGCTCCAATCTGGTCGATGCTCTCATAGAACGTAGCGACGAAGCCTACGTTATCGACGATCTCTCTACCGGAAAGAGGGAGAACCTTGACTCAGCGATAGAAAGGGGAGCTGAGTTGACTGTCGCCGACATATGCGACGGCAGTGCCATGGCTGAGCTCGTTGAGCGCATCGATCCGGAGACAGTTTTTCACTTGGCCGCCCAGATAGATGTGCGCAAAGCCGTCGCCGATCCAGCTTACGACGCGAAGATTAATGTCGAGGGAACGATAAACGTCCTAGAGGCTTCGCGCCGTGCCGGCGTTAAGCGCTTTGTCAACATCTCGACAGGAGGCGCGATCTACGGTGAGCCAGATCAAATTCCTGCTCCGGAGAGCGCTCCGGTCAAGCCCCTCGCTCCATACGGCCAGTCAAAGTTTGCCGCTGAAGGCTACTGCGAGTTGTATAGAAGGATTCACGAGCTCTCGACAGTAAGCCTGCGGCTTGGCAACGTCTACGGGCCGAGACAGGATCCCCTGGGGGAGGCGGGCGTGATAGCGATTTTCTGTGGCAAGCTGAGAGCAGGAGAGCGTCCAACTGTTTACGGTGATGGAGCCCAGACACGTGACTATGTGTATGTCGCAGACATCGTCGAGGCATTCCTTGCGGCAGCATCTGCTGAAGTGGGAGGATCTTTCAATATCGGGTGTGGAGTCGAATCATCGGTGTTGGATCTGATCGAGATACTGTCTAAGCACACAGACCACAACTTCGATCCGGAGTTTGCACAGGAGCGCAAGGGCGAGGTTCAGCGCATATCACTTGACCCAAGCGCAGCAGAAAAGAAGCTTGGATGGCGCGCAACGACCGACCTGGCTGAAGGAATAAAACAGACGCTCGCAAGCATTTAAAGCCTATTTTGATAGAGATCGCACACCTGGATGTGCCCACTGTACGGTACGGCTACTTTGTCCTTAAGGATTCCGCCTGTAGCAACTGCTACATGAGTTGCAATGAGCTTCGGAACATACTTCGAGCTGCCGTCAAACATAGAAATGCAAAATCATTGACTGATGTTCGCTGCGTTTATATGAAAAACCCGTTAAGCCGACCTTTCCGTTCTGCCGATCATCTCCGCTGACTCAGGCATCAGAGGCGGACGCATCACACCGGTGGGAGAGGTTTCAACCGGATATTCAACGCTCGAGATGCCTGGACGGCTAGGAGTCAGCAAAATAACCCACTGAAACCCTCTGATCTTCGGCGGCGATATCGAGATCATCGAGAGCCCAACTTCCTCAGCCCTTTTTTTGAGCCACGTTTTATCGAATATGACTGCGTTGGTAGGGTCACAGTCGTTAATGAATAGTGCGTTCTGAAACTCTTGCATCATCGGAAAGTCACTTTTATCAAAGAGAAACCAACTCGAGTAAAAGAAGCCATCTGGACGTAGTACTCGCGAAACCTCTTCCAAATAATGTACAGCCTGACTTTGATTCAGGTGTGTAAAAACTGAGTACGCACACACGAGAGAGAACTCGTCGTCGGGGGACGGAAACGGTCTGATGAGCGGCTTGTCATCGCCCGGGTTCAAGCCAGCATTGAACACGTCGTGATGCTCAAACCTGAACCCTGTTGCGTGTGGCTCCAAGTTTCTCTTGCACCACTCGATCATGCCCATGTGGAGGTCAATTCCGAGATACTGTTTTGGAACTGGCCTTTGCTGAATCAATTGCCTGGCAATCCTTCCACAACCACATCCAAAATCCAAGACGGACTCATATGCCTCGTCGGGCACACTAGAGATAATGCGAGCGGCACTTGGATTGTCGTAGGACGAGTTATCGACAGGGCCGACAAGAACTCGCATCTCGTGGGGAGGCATCGGTAACAACCTACCGGATCGTCGCGATCTCTTAAAGGTCCTCTTCATATGGGTCTACTCTGCACAGACATCCCCAACTATTTTACGGACTTCGTACCTGGCCAACTCCGAACTCATGCGCCAAGCTTACTGGGAGTCAATCGGGCTTTGGGGTAGATCAAGATCAATGAAGCCTGGGAGACCTCGAAACTGCTATAGATAACAATCCGCATAATCCACAATATATTGTGTTTATTGAAGGATAGCGACCCATTATGTAGTACATTAGACATGTGGAATGTCCGTACTGCCAAGCCCAAGACACGAGCGTCATCGACAGCCGTCTCACAGATAACGACAGCTCGATTCGCAGACGCCGTAAGTGCGCTAGTTGTGATCAGCGGTTCACTACATACGAGCGATATGAGTATAAAAGCCTCACCGTACGCAAGTCCGACGACACACGGCAGCCGTTCGACAGGGAGAAGCTCTTGAGAGGCCTGGTTCGGGCAACCAATAAGCGCCCGGTCAATGAGAGACAGCTCGACAGACTTGTTTCAAGCATCGAGGACGACCTGCAATCAAGCGGGGGCGATCTATCCACGTCGGAGATCGGCGAGCTGGCGCTGCGTGGCCTGAGAAAGCTCGATCAAGTTGCCTACGTGCGGTTCGCATCCGTGTACAGGGACTTTGACAATGTCGCAGACTTTGCTGAAGAACTGCAACGACTGAGTACAGAGTCCGGCGTTAAAGATTCAAACCGCAAAACGCGGGTTTCTGGAGGCTGAAATGCAAAAAAAGTTTGTCCGATCGATACGCAAGTATTACAAGTTATCCCCTCAAGCAGGCCAGATCGCTTTAAGAGGGATAGGAGAGTCCCAAAAAGGAGAGTTTTAAGATGGCAAAGATAGCCACCAGTAGTCGCATCCAGTTAACCGTAACCGCAAGCGAAGACGGCAAGGGCCTTGAGATCGAGAGATACTTCACCGAGCCAGGCAAAGATCCGTTCGACCAGGTCGAGTGGGAGACGCGTGATGCACGTATCGGCCACGGCAACGAAATCGCATTTGAGCAAAAAGGTGTTGAGTTTCCCAAGTCCTGGTCACAAAACGCAGCCAATATCGTCGCTCAGAAATACTTCCGAGGGCAACAGGGCACAGAGGAGCGCGAATGCTCTGCCAGGCAGATGATTGGCAGAGTGGCCGATCGCATTACAGAGAAGGGCGACGAGCAGGGTTACTTCGCCACAGCTGAGGATCGAGATACATTCAAGGGCGAGCTGACCCACATCCTCTTGCACCAGATGGCTTCGTTTAACTCGCCTGTCTGGTTCAACGTTGGCTTTGCCAGAGAGAGCAAGGAACAGTGTTCGGCGTGCCAGCCATACCACGCACTGATCTCAACTCCGGATGGGATGGTGCCAATCGGGAAGCTTGTCGATCAAGATATGGTCGGCCATGAGGTCTATGACTCGCAAGGCGTTACCAGAGTCGTCGCCACCAAGGCTAATGGGCGAAAGTCAGTTCGCCGCATCGTCCTACGCAACGGCAGCTTCATTGAAGCAACGCCGGATCACGTGGTGAAGGCCGTTGCCAAGCGTGGATCCCAGCCACAGTGGCTACAAGTAGACCAGCTTGTGCCAGGGATGCGTTTACACTTACACCCGCATCGCTCAAGGCAGCTTCAGCCTGCGTTCGTCACCGCGGGCCATGGATCGTCAGCTGCCTTTGAAGCAACCGAAGTGGAGTTGGAACTTCTGGCTGATGATGGCGATACACAACTCGCTGCAGAGGCAGCGATCGCCGGTTGGCTGCAAGCCGATGGATTCGTCGGCCAGTACGAGAAGGGCACGAACCGTTCGTTGACCCTCGAGTTTCAGGTAGCTACCGATGACGAGTTTCGTTGGGTAACTGAACAGCTCAACATTGCCCTTCCGGAAATCCATCGAAAGGTACGAGAGGTCCCGACCAAGGATACTTCGCTTCGCTATCGCCGTATTCGTCTTTATGGTGAGCAGTTACGTGATTTTGTTGACCGCTGGGAACTTCTGGCGCGGGGCACCGAGATAAGGGTTCCATCTCGACTCTGGACTGCCAGCCACCTTGAGATTGCCAACTACCTCCGCAGCATCTTCCAGGCCGATGGCTATGTGAGCATCCAACATAGCGATCAAGGGTATGAGAACGCACGCATCGGGTTTGCGGTGATCGGTGAGCGTTGGGTGGAGGACGTTCAGATCCTGCTTAACGTATTGGGTATCTACTCGCGGCGCATATGCAAGCGCGATCGCAGATCTAATCGCCACGACCTTCATGAGGTCTCGGTTTCCATCGGCTCGGAGAGGGCGCGTTTTGCTGAGCTGGTGGGTTTCATTGGAACCAATAAACACCGGCGTCTCTTGGACAGTCTCAAGCTACGCGGCTTAAGGCACTGCAGCGATCTGCGCGAGGAGGAGATCATTCGAATCGAAGACGCAATTGTCCAAGATGTCTATGACATTCAGACCGAAAGCGGCGAGTACCTCAGCAACAATATTGCCGTTCATAACTGCTTCATCCTTTCGGTCGATGACACGATGGAGTCGATCCTCAACTGGAACACCGAGGAGGGCTTGATCTTCCGTGGCGGCTCTGGCTCCGGCATCAACCTGTCAAAGATACGTGGCTCGCAGGAAAGGCTTTCCAGAGCCGGCTTCGCTTCCGGACCGGTCTCCTTCATGCGAGGTACGGACTCATGGGCGGGAACGATAAAAAGTGGAGGGACCACACGCAGGGCAGCAAAGATGGTCGTGCTCGATATCGACCATCCAGACATCAAAGACTTCATCTGGTGCAAGGCCAAGGAAGAGGAGAAGGCGAGAGCCCTCTCCAAGGCCGGCTTTGACATGTCTATCGGCGGCGAGGGCTATGTATCGATCCAGTATCAGAACGCAAACAACTCGGTGCGAGTTACCGATGAGTTTATGAAGACGGTCGAACGCGGCGACGAGTGGCAGACAGTCGCTCGTAAGACCGGCGAGCCGGTCGGCTCCTACGATGCCGGCGAACTTATGCACGAGATCGCCAATGCCGCCTGGCGATGTGCCGACCCCGGCTTGCAGTACGACACGACGATCAACGACTGGCACACCTGCCCCAACTCAGGACGGATTAACGCGTCTAATCCCTGCTCCGAATATATGCATGTAGATAACTCGGCGTGCAACTTATCCTCAATCAACCTTATGAAGTTCGAGCGTGAAGACGGCACGTTCAATATCAGCTCTTTCAAACACACCGTTAATGTGATGCTGATGGCACAGGAGATCATGATCGACTTCTCCAGCTATCCAACGGAGGGGATCGGCGACAATGCTCGCGCCTTCAGACAGCTTGGTTTGGGTTACGCCAACCTTGGAGCTCTACTCATGTCACGCGGTGTGCCGTACGACTCCGATGAGGGACGCACCGTGGCAGCAGCGATCACTTCGCTGATGACCGGCGAGGCATACCGTTCCTCGGCGGAGTTTGCAGCAGCGATGGGGCCGTACGACGCGTACGAAGTGAACCGAGATCCACATATGAACATAATGCGCAAGCACCGCGACGCAGCGCACGGGATTACTAAGCCCGATGTCGATACTGCAGAAGCGGATGAATCTTCCCCCTACCCCTCAAACGGAGCCACTGCCAGTCTGATCGATGCTGCGCGCACTGTCTGGGACGACGCTGTATCGGCGGGTGAAAAGTCGGGTTATAGAAACTCGCAGGCAACGGTTCTGGCTCCCACCGGAACGATCAGCTTCATGATGGACTGTGACACGACCGGCATCGAGCCGGACTTCTCGCTGGTAAAGGTCAAAGATCTTGCGGGCGGAGGGCAGATGACCATCGTTAACCGCACCGTGCCGCTGGCACTGAGCAATCTCGGCTATTCGGAGGGTGAGATCGAGCAGATCGAGGCCCACATCAACGAGCACCGCACAATTGTCGGCGCACCGTCGTTAAAAGACGAGCACTTGGCCGTATTCGACGTTGCGGTCGGTGAGAGAGCGATAAGCCATATGGGCCATATCAAGATGATGGCGGCGGTTCAGCCGTTCATCAGCGGGGCAATTTCGAAGACCGTGAATATGCCCAACGAATCGACCGTCGAGGATATCCAGGACGCATACACACAGGGTTGGAAGCTTGGCTTGAAAGCGCTTGCAATCTACCGTGATGGTTCAAAAACCACACAGGCACTTCGAACCGAAAAAAAGGATGAGAACGACGAGGATCCAAGCGACTCCGATTCGCCAGCCAATGCGGTGCAGTCGTCGACTCCAGATCCCACAGCCGGTGAGAGCGACGAGCCGCGTCTGGCACGCAGGCGCCTGCCACGTGAACGACAGTCGATAACACACAAGTTCTCAATAGCCGGTCATGAGGGGTATATAACGGCCGGTATGTACGAGGATGGATCCCTAGGCGAGATCTTCCTCACAGATATCGGCAAGGACGGTTCCACACTTCGTGGCATGATGAACGCCTTCGCAACATCGATATCGGTTGGCCTGCAGTACGGGGTGCCGCTCGAGACATTCGTACGCAAGTTTTCGTACATGCGTTTCGACCCCGAGGGAATAACCGGCAACCCCGAGATTCCCTTCGCAAAGTCGCTACCCGACTACATCATGCGGTGGCTTGCCTCACGCTTCCTCGATGCAGACACGCAGGAGGAGTTGGGCATAATGACGCCGGACGTGAGAGAGCGAAAGTTAAACGAGGAAAGTGGGCTTTTACCAGAGCATGGAAACGGAAGTGGTAACGGCGACACCAATGGGTCTTCGAATGATGGCAGTAACGGCTCACAGCAGTCGAATGAGCCTTCAAGTACTTCGTCGGCAAAGATCGAGCCGAACCCCACTAATGCCAGTGATGTACAACCAGCTGCTTCGGCCATGACCGACGCACCGCCTGTCACGCCTGCAAAACTCTTAGGTGGCGACGTAGGCCCCGCCTGCTCAACCTGCGGCGGCATCATGCAGCGTACCGGCTCCTGCTACACCTGCGCAAGCTGTGGAGCTAATACTGGGTGTGGGTAGGTACGCCCCGCAAAGAGGCATATCTTGACCATTGGTTAATCATAATATGACCATTCAATGGCTATAATATGGCCATATGTTTATAAGATGGGTTGAATCCAGGCTCCTAAAGGCACTGGAGAGATCGCCAGTTGTGCTGGTAAACGGCCCCAGGCAGGCGGGCAAGACAACACTGGTACGAAACATTGCGAACGGCGGCTACCAAAGTGACTATGTGACGCTGGACAACCCAACTACGCGAGATTCGGCCCTGAAGGACCCAGTTGGTTTCATCCAGAAGTACCGTGGTCCACTGATAATCGATGAGATCCAGAGAGCGCCGGATCTTCTTTTGGCAATCAAAGAGTCGGTCGATAACGACCGGCGACCAGGTCGCTTTATGATTACCGGATCGGCCCGTGTGTTGCTTCTTCCCAAGGTCTCGGAAACGCTGGCCGGTCGTGTCGAGATATTGACGCTGTGGCCTCTGTCCCAAGGTGAAATACTGGGCGCACAAGACGGCCTAATTGATGCGCTCTTTACTGGGACGCTAGAGCAAAAGCCTGACATGGGTCTGACACGACCAGAACTTATCGGTCGAGTTCTAGCCGGCGGTTATCCAGAGGCAGTTTCACGCTCTGACGAGGGCGACCGGCTGCAGTGGTTTGAGGACTACCTGACAACGATCACTCAGCGTGAGATACAGGACATAGCCGATGTCGAGAGACTGACGGAGATACCCAGCCTACTCACAGCGTTGGCAATAAGATCACGGGCACCGATCAACAAGAGCGACATCAGTAGCGACCTGGGTATCCCACGCACCACCTTAAAACGCTACTTGTCTCTCCTTCAGTACGTCTTTATTACACGAGCGCTGCCAGGTTGGCACCGAAGTCAAAGAAAGCAGCTGGTTAAGTCACCAAAGCTCTTGCTATCCGACTCTGGCCTCATGAGTCATCTTATGGGAGTAGACACAAAGCGACTGGAGATAGATGACGCCACCCTCGGATTGATCTGTGAGAACTTCGTCGGTATGGAGCTGGTTAAGCAGCTTACTTGGTCGAAACAGAGAGCCGAGATCTATCACCTTCGCAGCTCCAGTGGTATTGAGGTTGACATTGTTATTGAGACTCCCGACCAGCGCGTGATTGCGCTTGAGATCAAGATTGCTGCCTCTGTGGGTAGCAGCGATTTCAAGCATCTTGCCTGGTTTCGAGACCAGTTGGGGGACCGTTTTATTAAGGGTGTAGTGCTCTACACGGGCAACAGAGTGCTTCCCTTCGGCGACCGCTTGGAGGCCGTACCGCTTTCGTCCCTGTGGTTGGCAGGGTGAGTGTAGTCTTATTTCGTCCATTCAAAGCTTGAGACCTTCGTGCGCAAGTTCTCCTACATGGGCTTCGATCCCGAGAGAATCACCGGCAACCCCGAGATCCCCTTCGCCAAATCCCTGCCCGACTACATCATGCGCTGGCTCGCCTCACGATTCCTCGATGCAGATACGCAAGAGGAGCTGGAGATACTCACCCACACACCTCCTGTCACGCCGGCAAAACTCTTAGGTGGCGACGTAGGCCCCGCCTGCTCAACCTGCGGCGGCATCATGCAGCGCACCGGCTCTTGTTACACCTGTGCTAGTTGTGGGGCTAATACGGGGTGTGGGTAGAACCTCATATAAGACAAATCGTCCACTCAAAGGATGATATGCAGCTATTGAGTGTATAATTATCCACTATGGCCCACCTATATCCTAGGTATGCAGCCAAGGAGCTGATTGACCTCTTGAGGCATATGCGTGTCGGCTTGTTGTTAGGTCCCAGACGGTCCGGTAAGACCACGCTGGTCACGTCCTACAGTGGGACCGATGAAGGAGATGACGCCGTAAGGGAATACTTCACCCTCGATGACTCCTCAACGCTATCTCTGGCTCGCTCCGACCCACAGGGCTTCATAGAGTCGCTGCCGCCTTTTGTAACAATAGATGAGGTACAAAACGCAATAGACATCATCCTTCCTATCAAGATGTCGGTCGATGACGATCAGAGACCCGGTCGCTTCCTACTGACCGGCTCTGCAAATGTCCTGCTGTTTCCCCGGCTGGCAGACTCACTCGCGGGTCGAATGGCGATCACAAATCTGTTACCCCTGGCTCAAGCAGAAATCGAGAAACGAATAAATTCCAACCTGGTAGACGAAATATTCGACCCGGAGTTCAATCCTCAGATAAGGACGATAGGTGAGCCACGTAACGACACCCTCAAACGCATTGTCACTGGCGGCTACCCTGAGGCTGTTGATCGGTCAAACGAAGTACAAGAGATGGCACAGTGGTTTAACTCATATACGGATTCGGTTCTCCGCGGTGATATTCGTGACATCGTATCTGTGGAAAAGGTGCTCGATATGGATAGACTGCTACGCCTACTTGCATCACGAAATACCGGGCTGATCAACTATGCCGACTTGTCCAGATCACTGGGTCTTGCACAGACAACGGTCAAGCGTTACTTCTATCTCCTGGAGCTGGTCTTTCTTGTCAGAAGAGTGCCCGCCTGGCATAGAAACATCGGTACCCGAGCAATTAAATCCCCGAAGGTCTACTTTATCGACACCGGCCTTTGGGCCAATCTGATTGATATCGACCTCGAAAAATTAAAGGGGGATGGCTCGCTGATGGGTCCTGCTTTTGAAAACTTCGTGGGAATGGAAATTTTCAAACTGGCTGAGGCAAGTCGGGTACGCCCTGCCCTCTACCACTGGCGTTCTAAACAGGCCAATGAAGTAGACATCGTGCTTGAAAGCGCGGGAGGGGCTGTGATAGCAGTCGAGACCAAGGCATCGTCATCAGTTGATGCCCAGGATCTAAAAGGAATAAAAAGATTGCGTGACGAATTAAAAGACAGTTTCTTGCGAGGAATAGTCATCTATACGGGAAAGAACATTCTTCCATTGGAACATGACATATGGGCCATCCCAGTTACAGCTCTTTGGAAAAAGATACATTAGGTACTCCCCCCGGAAAAAGTCATTCAGAGCCCCGGGGACCTGTCATTCAGAGCCCCGAGGGGGCGAAGAATCTGAAATGTCAATCAGTAACGAACCCGGATTCCTCACTCCCGCACAGAACGACCTTGTCCTGGTCAACCTCCTGGATGAAGAACGCCTCGATTTTGCGGCGGTTCTTTAGCCATGCCATGTCGTAGCACACCACCCTCAAGCTCAAAAACCTGCCGTACTGCCTATCCACTTCGGTGGCCAACTTCAACAGCTCCTCCTGCCAAACCCGCATATCCGAATCAACAACCACCATCACGTCCAAGTCTGACTCTGCTCCACCCTCTCCGCGCGCACGAGAGCCGTAGAGCCAGATCGCCTTTACCGAGCTGCCGGCCTTCTCGTTTACGCGAGCGACCAGCTGCTCGAGCATCATCTGCTCCTCGTTGATCAAGGTCACTTCACTCTGTCGGCGCATAGCTAAAGTCTAACTGCAATCGCAACCGTTGCCAGAACAGCACACAACTGAAAAAAACAAGGCCCAACAGCTTCAAGGGCGATGCGATTGACCTTATCTTAGAATGGATCGACTTGATGTCGCACTGGAGGTAAAAGTGTCTTCAACTGCGTGATCGAAAGATTTTCTCCGGTCTTATTGAAAAAGCTCCCGTGCGGTGACAAGCCGTACGCCCTCGGCTTCGGCCCGCTCTTCCAAGCTCTTTGTAAAGTGTTCCCTGCCGAAGATCATAAGCTCTGCTTGGGCGGCAGGCTTGCCGATGACGGCCCTGGCGTCGTAGAGCCTGTCGAGTACAGATGTACCGACCGATCTGGTCCATTTGCAGGAGGCAAGGAGGGTGTAGCCGAACTCTTCACAGCCGGCTATGTCGACCTCCGTCTGTCCGTCACGCGACCACCATGAGCCGACTGTGCCGCAGCTCTGTGCGGCTTCAATCCCGCTGTATCCCAGCAGCCACTGACGGCAGCAATCTTCAAATATGTGGCCCGTGTAGGTGTTGAGGTCGCCGTTTATATCTTCCAGCACAGGGCCTGATCGATAGGCCTCGAGCCTGCTGCGGTTCGGGAACACGTACCTGAACCAGAACCTGAAGTATGGATCGAGGATACGCCAGTACGCCCTGGCAGTCTTCTGCTTGGGCTCAAGCGGCTTCATCAGCTCTACATATTTAAGAGCCTTGAGCTTTTCCAGCAGCCTGTAGGTATGGGAGGCGCTCAGCCTAAGCGTGCCGGCCACTTCACCGGTCTTGGTCCTTCCCCTGGCGATCGCATGCAGGGCCGCAAAGTACGTTCCGGCGTCCCTTACGCCCGACTCCTGTCTGACCAGGTTCAGTGGCTCTTCATACAGAGGGCTTCCTCTGGAAAGTATCGACTCTCTCAGTATCCTGCTCAGAGGATCTCGCCCGGCCCATACCTGATACTGCGGGGTGCCACCGAGCACTCCGTAGCGCTCTATAAGCTGCGTCGGGCCGGCGCCTGCGGCCGCCAACTCGGCCGAGCGCCTGAAGTCGAACGGTTCGATGACCGGCATATAGTCTGCGCGACCGTACAGCGGCCTACTCTGTGTGAGCATCCCCTCCATGAAGGAAAGCGCGCTTCCACATATCACCAGGCACACGGGGACACCCGCTCGTTGCCATCGGTCCCAGTGTCTTTGAATGATTGACGGAAGGGCGGGTTGCGCCTCACAGAGATATTGAAACTCATCGAGCACGAGATTGAGCTTCTCACGTTTGGCCTCAAACTCGATCAGATCAAGGGCCTCATCCCAGTTGCGGAAGGCGAGGCCGCCTGCAAGCCCAAGTTGGCGAACAACCTGCTCGGCCAGGGTCTCCAGCTGAAGCGCTTCGTCAGTCTCGTCCGCCTGAAAGCTGACAGCACGGCTACCTTTGAAGGCTTCGCTTAAGAGAAAGCTCTTGCCCACCCTGCGCCTGCCCCTGACTATAACCAGAGCGGGCGGGCTGCCGGCCAGCGCCTTAAGCCTTCGTAACTCAGTCTCCCTGTTAACAAACTTCACGGTCAATACATTGTAACGTATAGCATTGCGTTATAACACAATGCGTTATGAAGAAAGGAGCCGACGTTGGCCCGGCCGGCCTGCTCAACCTGTGGCGGCATCATGCAGCGCACCTGCTCTTGCTACACCCGCTCGAGTTGTGGCGCTAATACAGGGTGCGGGTAGAACCTTGGTCTGAAGCAATCGCCGGATTTGTCAGGACATGTATTTCATGGCTGCCTTATGTGAATGCATAAAATTCCTACTAAGCGGGTATATTATCCCCACTAAGTGGGCATAATCTGCCCACTGGCTATAATAGACGCGTGTATCCGAGGTGGCTTACCAAAGAGGTGTTAGCGGGGCTTAAACTGGCACCGGTCGTTTTGATCAATGGCCCGCGGCAGTCTGGCAAGACCACGCTCGTGCGTGAACTCATATCTGATAGCTACCCGAGTGACTACGTTCTCTTGGACAACCTGCCTACTCGAAGCGCTGCCTTGGACGATCCAGTCGGCTTTATCAAATCAAAGAAACCTTTGATTATCGACGAGATACAGAGGGTGCCCGACTTATTGCTTGCAATCAAAGAGTCCGTGGACAATGACCGGCGACCTGGCCGTTTTATCCTGACTGGATCCGCCAGGGTGTTGCTTCTGCCACGCATATCGGAGACGCTTGCCGGCCGTATCGACATATTAACGCTATGGCCACTCTCCCAAGGTGAGATCTACGACAAGCGTGAGACGTTCATCGACCAGATCTACAACCCCGAACCGATACAGTGGCGCGGCGAGGGCATTGAGAGCGACCAGCTTGTGGAGCGTATGTTGCAGGGTGGCTTTCCTGAGGCGATATCTCGACAGAGTGAGGATGATCGCAAGCGCTGGTATCGCAACTATTTAGACACCATCACACAAAGAGAGGTACGGGAGATCGCTGACGTGGAGCGCTTAGCTCAGATACCAAGGATCGTATCCTCTCTGGCGTATAGGACGCGATCCCCCATCAACATAAGCGATCTAAGCAGTGATTTGGGAATTCCCAGAACCACCTTGGACCGATATCTGACTCTGCTTGAGCATGTATTTACTGTGCGCTCACTGCCAGGGTGGCACCGTAACCCCTTGAAGCAGTTGGTCAAATCACCAAAGGTGCTTATCTGTGACTCCGGCCTTCACGCCTACTTGATGCAGTTCGACGCAAAACGAATCCTGGCGGATAACGCAGCCGCCGGGCTGATCTGTGAGAACTTTATCGGGATGGAACTGGTCAAACAACTGTCTTGGTCACACCAGAACACGGGCATATACCACCTACGCAGCTCCAAGGGCGTTGAAATTGACTTCATTCTGGAGACCATAGATCGTCGAGTCGTCGCACTGGAAGTGAAGGTATCTTCAACGGTGCGATCTGAAGATTTTCGACATCTGGCCTGGTTGCGAGATCGTCTTGGAAAGCGTTTTACCCGTGGTGTGGTGCTCTACGCAGGCGACAAAGCGCTTCCGTTCGGCGACCGCTTGGAGGCCGTACCAATGTCGGCAGTTTGGTCGTAATGCAGCGCACCGGCTCTTGTTGCACGTGCTCGAGTTGTGGCGCTAATACGGGTGTGGGTAGAGACTTGGTCTGAAGCAACCGCCGTTTCAGGCAAAACAGACAATACCCTCATCCTTGGCGGCTCGGAGTATTTCCTCGTTCCAGCACAGTAATGAGAGATCTGAGCTTGCAGCGGCTCGACTCACCGCAGCCAGCTGGATCGAGTCATAGGCCTTCAGCCGGTATTTCAGCGCAAGATCTGCGGCCTCAACAAGCAACGCCCAAGAAACATTGACTTTATAAAGACCAACCCAGAAACGGGAAAGCGCAGAGATCTTATTATCCAGGTCGTCGGAGGAAATTCTATTGCCCTTGTGCATCCTGGCCAGGGCCGATGTCGTCTCGACCCAGGCTATCTCGCTCACAAGGAGTTTTTCGCTGTCCTTAATAGCCCTTCCAAGCTGTATGGTTTCTTCCTCGGGTACGAATAGCTTCACTATGGCACTGGTGTCCAGAAAAAAGTTCAGCGTCTTCCTTCTCTGACATAGTCAACAGCCGACTTTCCCTTGCCTCGGAGAGGAGTCATGCCCTCCGGTATAACCACCACGCCGGTTCCCCTTGTGAGAGTCCCCTCTTGGGCAAGCTTCTCCAGCCCGTCCACGCCATCGGAGGGCACAATTCTGGCTACCGGCCTGCCCCGCTTCGTTACAGTCAGACTCTTTCCGGCAGCTGCCTGATCTATGTAATCACTCAGGTGCGCTTTTAGATCTCGTATACCAACGTCCATGTGGTCATTATATTGTCTATGCGACCACATAGCAACAACATAATTTCCTGGGGGGGAGCTGAGAGTGCGAGCCTGGGAGACTGCCGACCAGCGCGTGATTGCGCTTGAGATCAAGATTGCTGCCTCTGTGGGTAGCAGCGATTCCAAACATCTTGCCTGGTTTCGAGACCCCCTGGATTGCAGTGGCTTGGCGCTCTCGAGGGAGCGGTGTGCTCTCCAGAAGTACTCTTTTGACCTTGGGCTCACAACTCACTTCCATATAGAACGACCTTGTCCCGGTCCACCTCTTGGATGAAGAAGGCCTCTATCTCTCGGCGATTCTGTAACCAGGCCAGGTCATAGGTCAAAACCCTGAGGCTCAAAAACCTGCCGTACTGCCTATCCACCTCGGTGGCCAACTTCAACAGCTCCTCCTGCCAAGCCCGCATATCCGAATCAACAACCACCATCACGTCCAAGTCTGACTCTGCTCCACCCTCTCCGCGCGCACGAGAGCCGTAGAGCCAGATCGCCTTTACCGAGCTGCCGGCCTTCTCGCTTACGCGAGCGACCAGCTGCTCGAGCATCATCTGCTCCTCGTTGATCAAGGTCACTTCACTCTGTCGGCGCATAGCCAAAGTCTAACTGCAATCGCAACCGTTGCCAGAACAGCACACAACTGAAAAAAACAAGGCCCAACAGCTTCAAGGGCGATGCGATTGACCTTATCTTAGAATGGATCGACTTGATGTCGCACTGGAGGTAAAAGTGTCTTCAACTGCGTGATCGAAAGATTTTCTCCGGTCTTATTGAAAAAGCTCCCGTGCGGTGACAAGCCGTACGCCCTCAGCAGTCTTCTGCTTGGGCTCAAGCGGCTTCACCGGTCTTGGTCCTTCTGCTGGCGATCGCATGCAGGACGCAAAGTACTTTCCAACGTCCCTTACGCCCGACTCCAGTCTGACCAGGTTCAGTGGCTCTTCATACAGAGAGCTTCCATTCGGCGACCGCTTGGAGGCAGTACCGCTTTCGTCACTGTGGTTGGCAGGGTGAGTCTTGCCTGCTCAACCTTTGGCCGCGTCATACAGTGCACCGGCTCTTGTTGTACACGCACGAGTTGTGGTGCGTATACTGGGTATGAGTAAGTCGTCTTACCCTCCTCCATGATCAAAATTACTCGGAGCCAAACAATCAATCACACTCTTTCACAGCTCCTGCAACGATCACGAAGAGCAAAATACAGAGTCCTGTCTGACTGTGAACGTGTACACGGTCGGGCAAAGATCGTCCAGCCGGTCTTGTTTTCTGGGTCAGGCACAATCCTTCTCAAGGAAAACGTACAGTTCGGATGGCCGGCGTCCACAGGTTTCTACAGCGGATATTCTTATGTCGAGGCTAGGTATCCTGAATCAGCAATTGAATTTTCCGACAATGTAGTATTCAACAACTGCGCCACTATTATCAGTGAGGGCGCCGGAATATATATAGGCTCCGGGTCTATTTTCGGGCCCCACCTTGAGATTTTTGATAGCGATTTCCACGCTCTAGACCCCGGGAATAGAACTACCGGGGTTCCAAGTACCGCCAAAGTCAACGTCGGCAATAACGTCTTCGTTGGATCTAGAGTTACGATACTGAAGGGAGCAACGGTTGGTGACAACTCGGTGATCGGTTCTGGGTCCATTGTCACATCATCAATCCCGGCAGGCGTTATTGCTGCTGGTAATCCGGCTCAGATAGTAAGAGAGCTATAAACTATTCCGCCGCCGCAGATAAAAGAGTTTCTGTTATTTGTTGTAGCTCTGACTGAGTTAATTGTGGGTACAAGGGCAGACTAAGCGCTTCACGAGATACTGCTTCCGCGACTGGTAAATCGCCTTCTGAATATTTAAGGTGAGCATACGGCTTAGTCAGATGCGGAAGCGGAGAATAATGAATGTCTGTTTCTACACCACTTTCTGAGAGTCTTATTTTAACCAAGTCACGATTTATGTGTTTAATTACAAATTGATGCCAAACGGGCTCAGACCAATTAGCTACGGCTGGTAATTCGATTGCATCTGACTCCGAAAGCGCTTCATTGTAATATGACGCAATTTTACGTCTCTTTTTATTCCATTCGTCAAGATGCCCCAGCTTTAGTCTAAGAATCGCTGCTTGCAATTCGTCTAGCCGTGAATCTAAACCCAATATTTCGGAGTCATCCCTAGTGCGCCAACCACACGTCCGCAGCAATCTCAATCTACTGGCGAGCTCGTCATCATCTATTGTGATCGCACCACCATCGCCCAGGCAACCCAAGTTCTTGGTCGGATAGAAGCTGAACGCAGCACCGTCCGCAAAAGCACCCACTCTGGCGCCTTTATAGCGTGAGCCGTGCGCCTGAGCAGCATCTTCAAAAACGAGCAGATTTGACTGATTAGCTATCTCGATAACCGGATCAATATCCACCGGTTGGCCGAAGAGATGAACTGGAATAACCGCCCGTGTTTTGGGAGTGACGGCCTGACTAACACATTCTGCATTCAAGTTATATGTGCGAGGATCGATATCGACGGGTACTGGCTCTGCACCGACCGCACTTACCGCCATCCAGGTGGCGATCGCCGTATAAGCCGGGACTATCACCTCATCACCAGGCCCGATATCCGAAGCACGTAATAGAAGCTGGAGCGCGTCAAAGCCGCTACCCGCACCTATGCAGTGCTTTGCGCGACAGTAGGAAGCGAACTCGTGCTCAAACTCTTCAACTTCTGGACCAAGAACGAACTGCCCACTGCTTATAACTCGGTTTATCGTTTCACCGAGCTCACCACCGAACTCGTTGAGCTCACGCCGCAAAT
Source organism: uncultured Thermoleophilia bacterium (assembly GCA_963710065.1). GTDB lineage: Bacteria > Actinomycetota > Thermoleophilia > Solirubrobacterales > CAVPYU01 > CAVPYU01. The sequence goes on from CAVPYU010000001.1 coordinate 294,171, forward strand.
CTAGAAACGGGACAGTCAGGTGATACTCCGGCTCTCGGCTTCTAAGAATTCCTGGTAATTCCTGAGATAGTCAACCTCGTCGTCTGCCTCTACCATGGCGGCCTCATGCATCAAGCCACCAATCCTACACAAGCAATTAAAGCAAGGTAGGTAGGTAGGCGGTCTAGGTGCGCATGGCCAAGCTCAGACCAGCGCCTCCGAAAAGTAGAAGCAGACTACTATTTGCCCATGCCGAGTCGACTCTCGTCCAAGGCAAAACGAATTCGCGACCGTGTGATCGGTCGACGACTAGCGGACGTTCCAGTAAAGGTTGAATCGCTGAACAGCGAGCTGATTGCACGTACCGAGATTACCAGCCGGGAAATAAGGGAACTGGCAGACAAAATCGATCAAGTCGCTGATGCACAGAACAGACTTTACGAGAAGATGGACCGGGAGTTTGAACGTCAATTACAGATCGGGCAGGCCATCCTGAACAGGGAACCCGAAAATAGAGAACGCCTCCTGGCGCTGCGGCGATCAAAGGACTACGAACGTCCGTTCACCGAAACAGACCCATTGGTGTCGGTCCTCATTGCTACCTACCGAAATTTAGAGGCCCTAGAAAAGGTGTCACTACCTTCCATCCTCTCGCAAGAGTACGAGAATTTCGAAGTGATTATTGTTGGAGACAATGCTCCAGAAGAAACAGCAGAGATTATCTCAGGTTTCAACGACTCCCGGCTGACGTTTCTCAACCTCAACAGACGTGGTCCATATCCCTCAACGAGGCATCATCTCTGGCAAGTCGCAGGTGGCCCTCCCTTTAACCACGCTTTGGAAAGAGCCACCGGCCTCTGGTTCGCTCCCTTCTCGGATGACGACAGAATGCGAAAGAACCATCTAATAGCACTGGTTAACGAAGCCCAAGAAAAGAGATACGAGATCTGCTACGGCCGTTTCGAACAGCACGATCCGGGCGGTGTAGTGAAAACCTTTGGAACTTTTCCTCCGGCAGCTACTAAATTTGCCATGCAGGGCTCAATTTGTCACATTGGACTCCGCTATTTCGAACTCGATCTCCACTCCTGGATGTTCGATTTTCCGTCGGATATGAATTGGTTGTTGAAGCTACTTCGCGCCGGTGCAATTTTCGGAATGATCGATGAGACAGTCGTCGACTATTACCCCTCACTGCTCCACGAACGGCACGACGGGGTTGATGCAGATGTCAATCGTCAAGATTTCGAGCTCAATAAACGGGTCTTCGAAGCATTTGATAATCAAAGGTGAGTCTGTGCATAGATCTGGTCTTTTGGGTGAGACTTCAACCGTCGCTACTGAATGCCCGCGCACCTCTGTTCATTGCCCGCGCTCCGAAGACCGCGCTCGCTGTGGCGACCATGAACGAGATCGGGAGCAGTTGAGCCGAGTAGCGCGGCAGGCCACCTTGCACGGCGATCGTGGCAAACGCTAACACGAACCAGGCGCACAGAATGACAGCCGCCGCGCGGCGGCTCGACCGCGGCCCTAGCATTATCGCCAGAATTCCGGCGAAACCGTTCATCGTCAAGATCCACCAGGCACCTCCCCGGATGTCCGCTAGATACCACCCAGTGCTGATCATGCCAAGCGGAGTACCGCCCGCACGTGGCTCGAACGGAGCAGCATCAAAAGTGGCTGGCCGTGCTTCGGTCAGAAATCGATTGGTTCCTTGCACGGTTCTCCAGAAGTAACCTACCGGATACTTGGCGATCGCCTCCATCGCCAGTCGTCGCTCGATCCCAATAGCCTCTGTCGATGTGTATCCATACCTTTTCTGAAGCTCGTAATACGCAATGGCGTGCAGGCGCTGGCCTGGAAGGTTCCAAAGAGAACCCGCCCTCCTCTCTGCCAACATAACGTGAGGCGTTCTCTAAATGGACCAATGTTTTTTGGCCACGGGAATACATTATTCACGAGAGTTTTCTCACAGCATGAGCCTAATAATTGCTAAACCACTTTTTTATTCTGGGGTACAGCCAAATTCTGGCTTGCTCTGATCAGGGGTGGAAGTCGCTACTATTGCGCAGTTAAAACCGCCAACGATCGGTCCTAATAGGTCTACTTATACATTAACTATGATTTCTTTAATTCTGTTGATCCTAATATTGTTTGCTGCCTCTTCTGTAATCGGCCAAGCGCTATTCAGAGTGATACGCGCAAACATTAATAGTGACTTTGCACCTCTAGTCGGCTTCGCACTTTCGATCGCTATTGCGGCAGCGGTGATCCGCTTACCAGGCCACGGATTGACTGCCTTCATCTTCTTAACGATAGTTTCAACCGTCGCTATTGCCTTCCTGCGATTCAAACCCTCCCTCCCTGGATTATGGCTGACCACAGCAATGGTCACTTGTGTTGTCGCTTTTCTCATTCCGTTCCTTGCGAATGACAGATTCGGAGTAATAGGTGTTACGTTCAATGATGACATTGGGGCACATCTAGCAATAGCCGATGCACTCCGTAACAACTTCACAATATCTCTAGGAGAAAATTTGGCTGGCTACCCAATCGGTCCCCATTCCCTTGCAGGAACCTTATCATTGATCCCGGGAGTTAGTTTAACTGCGGCATTCACTGCCATCATGATCCTCGTCCCAGTCTTGACCGCTTCATCCGTTTTTGCGGCGTTCAAAAACGATATAAAAATGTTTCCGCTTGCAATCTGCGCCACTGTGACGGCAGCCACCTATCTATCGGTCTCCTACTATGCCGAAGCAGCATTCAAAGAGACTATTGAGGGCTTACTGGTTCTAGGTTCTATTCTGCTGATCAGGGAAATTATTAAACAGGATAGGTTAAGATTTTCTACAGGAGTTGTTCTTGGTCTGGTCATTGCGGCAATGGTCTTGACCTATGGCCCTCCGGGAGTCGCCTGGACGATTGGCGGCATTTCTATTTGGATTGTCCTTGAATATTCATTTCTGAAGCGCCTGCCAGTTAAGAGTGAGGCGATCGCCGGTATTCGATTTGTATCGGCCGCAGCGGTGACTGGAGTTGTTTTTGTTCTTCCACTCATCGACCGAATCCTCTCCTTTTCAGCTACCAACGCTGCTGCTTCTACTGGAAATAAAAAGGAGTTCTTAGGTAACCTTGTCGAACCCATCCCATTCTATGAGATTTTTGGCGTCTGGCCTGGTCCGGATTTCCGGCTCGACCCAACAAAGGTCGATCCAACCATCTTGGGTGTTTTGGTCGGAGCGACACTTTTGCTTGCGCTTGTTGCCACTGTCAGATGGTTAACAGGACGGGATTTTTCTGTTCCTTCTCTTTTTGCTGCTGGAGTACTGATCTATCTAGTCACAAGGCACCTTCAGGGCCCTTACGTCACAGCCAAAACGCTTGTTGTAATTGCACCAGTCGCGGTGCTGCTAGTCGCAAAAGCAGTACTTGATCTCAGACCACAACGTGAGCATAAATTTTCATTCGAAAATATTGCTTTGGCCGGTGCCGCAGTTTTCTATATAGGTTTTTCGCTCTGGAGCTCAGGGTTAGTATTAAGACACGCACCTGTTGCACCTCTTACCTCACATAACGATCTAGCCGACATCCGTGAGGAGGTTAAAGGTAAAGAGGTGCTGTTCATCGGCGCTGGAAACTTCGCTGGCTGGGATCTCTTCGGCTCCAAGTTTTCGATGCCAAATATCTATGCGATACTGCCACACATCGCCCCAAAAAGGCGGCCCGGCAAGCCATTTTATCTCGGAACAGCAATTGACTTCGATTCGATCGATTCCGAAAGTATTGATGACTATCAGTACGCTGTCATAACCAGATCTCTCTATACCAGTGTGCCTTCGTCTAACTGGCAGCCCGTTTTAAGCACAAAGTTTTACACCCTTTGGAAGCGTACATCTGAAACTTCACCAAGAATCACCCTTGATGAGAACGAAAACCCCGGACGCATACTTGACTGTTCATCACCGTCTGGCCGCAGGATTTCACGCATTGAAGGCACGGCTTACGTTCGCCCTGCTCCTACCGTAGCGAGAGCAGAGAGCTGGACCTTACGCAATGGAACTAAGCCCATTTTCCTTAAAGATGGAGTTGCTTTAGTAGCACAGGGGAGAGAAGTGAGTCAGAACATTAGGATTCCAAAGGGAACATACGAGCTATCTCTCAGATACTCTGGTTCTATGTCAGCCACCATTATTTTGGATAACAAACAGTTCCGTTTACCAGCAAATCTGACTACTTATGGTGCCTATTTCCGCCTGGGAAACTATCGTTCGTATGGTTTAAAAAAGAAAGTTACCGTAATAGTAGATAAATCTAACCGTCTTGGCAGGCATTTAACAGGTCAAGTCGGCATGTTTGCCGCAGTGCCAGACAAAGGTGTGCGTTCTATATCGCTTTCTGAAGCATGTGGTCAATATGTTGACTGGTATGAGGTTGACAGTAAACCAGCTAACCAATTAGCTCAAGGCTCTCTTTGAGCGGCCGCGGTTTGAAATCGAGATCATGTTTTGCTTCGGGTGAAACCAGTGTTTTTGGCGCTTGTAATCTTTTTAGTTGATCCGGATATACAGGAAGTTTAATCTTCTGGGAGGCTGTACAGGCAGCCGCTATTAGAGGTGTTGGAATCTTTATTACCTTTGGTTTCAATCCAAACACTTCGCCACAAAGCGCAACAAATTCCGAAATACTTACAGGCTCTCCAGCCAGAGTATAAGTCTTGCCCCCGTGTTCGGAATCAAGTGCCTTTGAGATCGAAGAAACAATATCGTCTACGTGAACTGGGGCAAGGATATCTTCGCCCCGTCCAACCAAAGGTATTAGCCTTCCTTTTTTAACCTGTTCAATGATTTTATCTATCCCCTCTTCGCCCCCCGCGCCAAACACTTCTGGTAGACGGATAATTATGCAGTTATCTATATTGCGCGTCACCACATCCTCTGCCTTAGCTTTCGAACTACTATATCCTCCACCTGATTCTGATATCGCACGAGTACTTATCTGAATAAATCTTGATACGCTATTGGCGTTGCATGCTTTCACCAAGTTCTCTGTTCCATCACGGTTAATTTCGAAGTATGCACGATCGTCTCTAGAATGTGTTAATGCAGCCAAATGTAATACGGCGTCTACTCCTCGGGTTGCCCTATCCAACGTCTTTGCATCACTTATGTCTCCGCGTACAATGCTGTCTGCTTCAGGAGGGATATTATTATGTACCAAGCAAATGTTTAGCCAACCGATTTCACGAATTGACTTAAGCAACTTTGATCCTATACCACCAGCCGCACCGGTCACCAACACCGTTCTCTTGCTCATCTTGCTTTTCGGTTGAAAAAACTGCTTATCATATTCCCGAGAAACTCGAATATTGCAGAGACACGTACAAAGGAGGACCTTACTTGGTTTTGCCTAAAAACAACTGGTAGCTCAACTACTTTTAGACCTTTCCTTTTCGCTTCTATGACGATCTCAGCATCCGCAAACCAGTCGTCAGACTTTAACTCCATTGACTCGTACGCGGACTTAGTCAATCCCTTCGGTTTACCATTGATATCCCATAGACCAGTTGTGCGGAACAAAATCAGAAATAGTGCGTTGTACACTATCGACACAAGGTGCCTGTAGTAGCCGTCGAAGCGGGCAATACGCCTTCCTTTAACCACATCTGCACCGCTATCTCTAAGCAATTTGTACGCCTTAATCAGATCTTCTACCGGGTTTTGCTCGTCACCATCAATAACGATAAGAAATTCTCCTCTTGCTGCTTCAAAACCAGACCTCATGTCCCAACCCATTGCACCTTCCTTGGAGTTTGAGACAACCGTCACCTCGGAACGCTGAGATGAAAACTCCTTGACTACTTTGGGAGTTGTATCAGCTATATCTCTGTCATAATTGGCGACGAGGACAAGTTCAAACTGTTCATCCAGGCCCTCGAGCTGTTTGTATAGTGGTCCAATCACCCTATCAATGCTCTCTTCAGCCCTGTAGCAGAGAACAATCGCAGAAAGAACAGCTCTTTCTGCCTGTTTTATTGACTCCAAATCATGTTTATTATCGACCGATGACATATCTTGGCTCACTATCTATCCAACGTTCTGCGCGAGAAGAGTCTCCACTGCCTGATCGCCAAGACGGACGGCGTAATTTGTGCCTCTATCTTCAGGGTAGATCTGTGTTGTATTTGCAAGCACCAATCCTTTAACGCTGGTATCCAAGGGAGGTAGTTTGCGTTGATACCCGGAGGTTACAACTGGTTGCGCCGCTGGCTCTTTGAAGAGCCAGCACTTTTTGATCCAATCTCTCTCATACATCGGGTTTACTTTTTTCAGCCCTGATTCGTAATGATCTAGAAGCTGTTCCTTATCCATTTCAATTAGGGGGTCCCCTGCGGGCTTGTAATTGGCAAGATAGAGAAATCGCTTCCCACCGTATCGTTCAGAAGAGATAAAGTTTGTGTGTTCTATCAGTCCAATAAAGGGAATTTCCGGGTCAGCCACATTCGTCCAGTAAAATTCTGTGAGAGGGTGCTTCACTTCCAACAGCAGACAGACAGCGGTGTGATACACAATCGATTTAAGCCGGGAAATGTACTGCTCACCAATACTTCTTGCAAGTCCGGGATCTAACATATTGATAAATATCTCATTTGGAACAGTTGCAATAACAGCGTTATAGCTACACGCCTCATTGTTCATGGGTGCAAATGCTCTTGGGTCATAACCCTGTCGAAATGAGCCCGGCTGACCAGGAGTTATCTCAAAATCCTTACCGTTTATAGAGAATTTTGCCACTGGTCTATCAATAAATACAGACCCGCCATTACTTTCAATTCTGTTCTGTAACGCCGAGAAGATAGCGTTGAAGCTCGATTTCGGATACCCAAGCATCTCTGTCTTAGCCTGCTTCCCCTTGATTTGACGCCTGATGGTTAACTTGCTCCAAAGCCACGCCATCGAGATCTGATCGGCACTATTACTAAATTTCGCCAACAGTAACGGACCCCAGACCTTCTCATATACCTCTCGGCCCATATTTCGGATGACCCATTCCTTTGCAGTCATATCCTCAAATGGTTCGACATCCTTTTGCCTCAGCTGCAACAACAGCACGGAGAGGCCCATACGTAATCTTGAATGAAACTTGAGTGGTTTAAAGCGCAGTAAGTCCTTTGGCGTACTGAATGCGTTGCACTGACCATCAGCGAAAATTGCAACCTTCGAGGGATGCCACTCCCATTCGTCTCCTATGCCAACTTCTTCACTTAACTCGACAATGTGACGATCGCTCATGAATATATGGTGATAATAATGTTCGAGCATAACGTTGTCGCCAAGATCCATGGTTGCGGCCTGTCCACCTAGTCCTGGCCAGCGTTCGTAAACATCACAAGAGTGCCCTTGCTCGCCAAGCCTATAGGCAGCTACCAGACCTGCAACCCCTGCGCCAACAACTGCAACTCTCAAAGACTTTCTACCTCCTTCGTGCGATACATGGCCTTGAGAAAACATCACTCCGTATAACGGAATACCAGTACTAAAAACCCGGCCTCCACAACCGTAACTAGTTGAACAAATCTCAACACGATCATATAGTAAATGGTTTCACTAATCCCCCCAGACCCTGAACTGGCGAAGCGCCCAAGACGGCCCAGATCGGTCCCGGCAAGGACAAAAACCAGCACAAACTCCACCATGAGCGTTATTGTCGATTATCTGCGCCAAACTACCTGAAGCTCTTGCGATGGCTGCAAGAGGAATGACGCTGTACGAAAGCTCGAACCGGGTAGCGTAAATATTCGCGAAAAACTCGCGGTGTATATGAAAAAGCTGATGAACGCTGAGATTCTTCGCGCGATCGGAGCACAGTCGGAAAGGTGGCAATACGTACACCTTCCACCGCAGCCCAATAAACCTCTTCCATGATAACCGCGAATCCTTTCTCACTCAGTGGCCAACTACAGTACAGCTCCGTACGAGCCGCCCGGAATCCATTAGTCACGTCTGGCACCCCCAACCCAAAAAGCCAGGAGCCAACGAGGTTTCCAGTGCGCGAGAAGGCTCGTCGATGAAAAGGCACCCCATCCATGCCACCGCCAGTTTCATAACGAGAGGCTTTTATATAAAGCGCACCAGAGCTGGCGAGTTCCCCCATCTTGAGCAGATCTTCGGGAGGATTCGTTAGGTCACTATCTATAAATGCAACATAATCGAAATCGTTGGCCAGACCCCACTCTGCACCGGTACGCAAGGCAGCGCCATAGCCCTGGTTTATCTCGTGCTGCTCACAGTTCATTACATCGCAGCTGGCGGCCAGGGTGTTGAGGATTGAGCTGCTGCCGTCTGAGCTGCCGTCATCGACGGCTAGTACGGCTGCTCGCCCTTGATATCGTCGCACAACGTCGACGAAAGCCTCGCAGGCCTCTTCAATCGTGCTGGCCTCGTTGTAGACAGGGACTACTACGGCAATGGAGACGTGTGATCCCGAATTAGACAATCAGGTCACCGGCATCGGAAAGGCCGTCTTCGATGAAGGACCTGGAAACATCTATGTGTGAATCCTCGGGCTTGTGTCCTCGAATGGTTCCCGAGCGGAGTCTATTCATGAGATCGGAAACGAGACGCTCTGAGGATTTGCCGTCGCCCAGCTTGTGCTCCCAGGTCTTCTTCTTGAGTTGTTCTAACTTGCGAAACACCTGTGCGGGGGAATAATCCTCCGGACATACCGGGTCATACTTGACACTCGATCCACAATCATAGACCTGCGGGCGCTCAGTGGCCTTCCGTAACTGTAGAGAGGGAACACCCAGCACGGCTGTTTCCTCGACGACTGTCCCCGAATCGGTTATCGCGCCACGTGAGTTTACGAGCAGGCACAAAAGCTCGCGATATCCAACCGGATCCACCATGGTGACATTGGAAGGCAGAGCTAGATCAAAGTCTTGCAAACGGCCTTGGGTTCGATAGCTTGCCGGGAAATACACGTGCCATGGGCTTTCACTTATAAGATTGAGAATGGTGCTGAGGGGTTCCGGCTCTTCCACGTTTTCTCGCCGGTGACATGTCATCAGGTAAAACTCATTACGCGTCAAGCCCCTGTCCTTGAAGAACTCAGGTGACGCAAGCGCCCGGTACTCCTCCTCATTGGCATAGTAAGTATCAGCAAGCACATCAACTATGAGATTCTTGATAACGACAATATTGCGCGCGTTTATCCCTTCTCGAACGCCCTGCTCCTTGTACTCATCGAAGTATGTGTAAACCACATCCGAGAGGTGGTCGATTACGGTGCGATACTTCTCTTCAGGCATCCGCCAGTCGTAAGATCGCATACATCCTTCGATGTGGACTATCGGAATATTCAGCTGTCCCGCAGCAATCGAGCCCATGACTGTGTTGGTATCACCTAGGAAAACTACGGCCTGGGGCTCTAGATCAGCAAGTGCGGGTGAAAGCTTCGTGATTACTGAACCAACAAACTCGGCATCCGATGTCCCTGTGGCGCCGAGCTCGATATCCGGCCCCGGCAGGTCAAGATCGCGAATGAAGACGTCTTTGAGGTTGTCTGAGTAGTGCTGCCCGGACCAGATGAAGGTCAACTTGAGGTCATCTTGCTCGCGTAGGAGCTTGATAACCCGACTCGCCCGAATCAGATCGGGTCGAATGCCTAGAATGAGAGCAATGTGGTGCATGCGTGGGAGGCTTTTGCTGACGATCATTAATACAAACACAAACCGAAGCTACACGGATCGGCTCGGAAAATATCAATTGATTCAGTAGCCGACATAAGGTGAATTATTATAGCCACGCATTCTTGGTTGCCTCCCGCTAATGCAACGTGATCTATGCACATGCTTGTAGGCTTGCTGGTCTATGCCATGTCGGGGCTTAGCTTAAATGAAGGAATCACTAGAGGTAATACGGTTGCGATAGAATGCGCCGGTGTCACGATTACGCACTGACATCGGTATCAGATTACATGAAGGACACTGACGGTGCACCTGCTGTTTGTTGGTGGCGCTGACTTTATCCGAAGCGTTAAACAAACTGGGAGGTCATGGGTCGCGAGATTTGCCCTCTTTCCACGCGAGGTTTAAACCCGAATGCACATATGGTCCGCACAGAGCAGCAATTAACGGAGGCAGAGCGCATAACCTATCGGGGGTGCTGTCCGGCCTGCTCAAACTGGCAGCTTTCCGTCCCTTTTTGCTTATCTAGAGGGCCTATCCTCAACTGCGTTAGCTGCGGTCTCTTTATCGCTCTAGACAGATCTGAGACATCTCAACATGACACCTTGTTTCATTCATCCATCGATGAATGCAGATATATCGAATACTTTGAGAGTTTTCGGAAGAGACAGTACCGCTATGTCCTGAACCGATTGGATCTCCCATCAGGGCGTAAACTGCTGGATGTCGGTGCCTCCTATGGCTGGCTAACTCAAATAGGTATGGACATTGGTCTAGACAGTTACGGCATCGAACCCAGTCACATGGAATATCAGGGAATGCTCAGGGACCGTATTCAAACGTGTTCACTTGAGCAATACGCCGAGAGCACGGGTCGAAAGTACGACGTCGTAACTCTCTGGCACGTACTGGAGCATTTAAAAGAGCCAGTTACATCGGTGAGACTACTTGCCAAGCTCATTAAAGATGAAGGCGTGATTGTGGTAGCGATACCTAGTGCCGAAGGTCGCATGTTCAAGCTGGGATTTATCCTCGCTAAGAAACTCGGGTACATCCGGCTGATGGAGGAGTTGTTTTACACGCACAACCCGAACATGCATCGTTCCTACTTCACTCCCGAGTCTCTTGAGCATGTGTTCGCTCAAGCCGATCTACACATTTCAGAGCAATACTGCCTGGACGCGTTCGATTGGCCGAAAATATGGCGACGCGCGACGAACCCAATAGCAAAAGTAGCATTAAGGATAATGGGGCCAGTTATAGAATGGTTGCAGTTCACTCGAAACGAGAACCTGATCATGATTGTGAAAAAGGGACATCGTTTGGTGTCGTATCAAGGAAAGCAGAGTCCAAGCACCGGCGAATAAATGAGTAGACGCTGAGGTTACAGCCGCCGATAAGTGGAAATATGCCGTCATACAAAAGCTCGGATTGCATCGCGAATGAAGACCACCTTGTGGTTGTTCTAAACTCACAACCCTATGTGAGGCCCGGTTTCTCTATCTGGTTGAAACGTTCATAACGTCTGTAGGCGGGTCAGCTAGAAGGCGCAGTGCGAAAAAGGTCAGTTGGTTCCACGAACAACATGTGGCTGACGACTAATATAGCCTCCCATCTTCGGGAGCCTCCAGTTGCTTCAGCGACAAGCCAGCTGTGAGCATTTTCAACCTCGGTCGGGAGCCAAGCAGCTGCCAAAACCACAGTCGGTCGAGCCTGATGGTGTAATGATTAGTGCTGGAGCTGCTGTTAAATATAACGCGATAATTCTTTCCACGACCCGAAATTTCAAACTCGATTGGCTGACCGCTATTTGTAGGATGCCCCTGAATCACCGCATATTTAACACATTCCTTGTCGCCGGAACATGATTGCCTGCCTGGGAGTTTTGCATACGAGGGAATCGCTCCGAGATCGAGGGTTGTCCCAAGCCGGGATCTCCAGTAATTTACTGGGATCGGCTTGCCCGTTTTGCGAACAGAGAGGATGTCTGAACTCCCGCATGAAGGTATCGAAGTTGAGCAGGTGCCCCGAATCAGCTTGACCGGAACATAGTGTCCGATGACGTACGTGAACAGCAGTGGATCGCGGACTACATATGGGACAGCATCAATTTGAGCGGAATCCCGTCTCCATACAATGTACTTTGGTTTGTCTCGCCGTATGCTTGCAATCATCTTTCGTTGTTCATAGATCGGCGCCGCGGAATATAGGGTCACGTGTATTGGCGGACGCTGGCCAATCAACATATACATTAACGGGGCATCACCTAGCACGGCAAATGAAGGATTCTGCGACTCTGCAACTTTGCGTAGCTGATCGGCAATTCGAGCTTCAGGCCAATCTCGAAATCTTTGCGGCGCGAAGGCCTGCTCCCTGCCAATACGAATCTCTTCCTGATGTGTGAGATAAATGGCTGAGTCAGCGACACGAATAGGTGTTTCCCCTATACCGGATACGTACTTCTGCAGTCCACCGCTCTGCTGGAGCCCAATAAAAACTGCGCCCGGGAACACCCCTGTCACTGCTGCTGCAAACACTGCGCCCATGAACACCCCTGTGACTGCTGCTGCAAACAGGTTCCGACGATTCCACAGCAATATTGCCGCGCAGGTCAGCGCTATCAATGAGACAAGGATCACATCATCGTTCCACCGGACAATACTCCTCGACACGAGCACAAGGGACGGACCAGCTGCGGCAAACAAAAGTCGCGAAACGCCATAGCTTGCGGATTGCTTCCCCAGAAAGCCCTGAACAACGCCTGCGAAGAGCATCAGAATCGGCAGGACAACTAGAAGAGTGTTGGCATTCGGCGTAAATGAAAGATTGGCTAACACCCCTTGTGCCTGATTCGGTGCGGAATATGCTGCGACATCATTTAAATGAAGGAAGAGGTCCAGATTATCTTGTGCTACTCCCCACGCCAACCACACCAGAAAAATGAGAACGATGGCACCAGCTACCGGCACAGCGTCGACGAGCGTACGCACGAGCAATCGTGATGGTCGTGTCTTGAATGACCCAAAAAGAATGTCCCCAATCAGCACTAGACCCGCGCTGGCCAAGCCGAATAGGAGTAGATCAGCCTCAATGAGGAGTGTGAGAAAACATGTCCCAAAGAAGATGAGGTGGCCCCAATTTGGGCGCCAGTTACGCACGGGACCAAGCGCCGCGAATGTGGTTCCGACCAGCAAGGTTGGTAAATAGCGCCAGACATTGACTCCCAAGCTACCGATGGCAGCAACTGCAAAAAGACAGATGACGATTCTTATAGGGCTTCGTTGACAGAGTCGCCACAGAGACCATGCCAGGATGGCGAGCATTGTGATTTGCGCGAGCCACTCCCACGCAGGACCATAAGGGAACTGGAAGAAAAGCCATCGGTTTCCGTAAGGGAACCAGTAGTCCTGCATGGGTACAAGACCAACTTCGCGGAAGTAATCCCAAACAATCAGGTTCCCGACGTCCCAGTTCGCTGCCGGTGCGTCCCACCCATCTGTTCCTAGTCCTAGTGCAGGGACGAGTGTAAGCGCTACAGCAAACCAGCCCACGAGGATGATCGTTCCTGCACGGCTTACTGAGGCAGGTGCAGACAATTGTCGAATACGCTTGTCTGAAACCACATTTACGGATCGCATCGAGTGCTGAACGATGCGAGTTTTTTTCCTTTGATCTTTTTTATACTTAACAGCGCTTAGCGCAGCTGCTCCTACTAGAACGAGCATTAAGCTAACAAAGGTTGCTATGTGCTGGCCCGTATACGACGTTCCAAAGTAGCTCGCACCTCCGACAGCTGTCGCAACTGAAGGATCCGGATTGATCACGAGGGGCACTAGCTCGTAAGACGCAATGGCGAGCACCCATACACACAGACCAAGAGCGGCCGCGAGAAGTGCCCTTCGACGCACCCCAACGATTGACACTGCCAGGCCTAGTATAAAAACAATTACCCAAAGGTTGAGCGTCTCCGGCGCACTCGTTGCACTGATCAGCCAATACTGGATGGCGTCAATGGGGCCGGGTGAAACTAAGGCCGGCTGCGGCGTGTACTCGAGGCTCGCCGTGCCAGTGACCATCCGTGCCTTAAGCCCGTCGGCACTGAATCTGAGACCGGTTAGATCTTTTCCAACCATTTGGGAGAACTGAATACCACCCTGTTTAATCACTACCTTTGATCCGTATGCAATCGTAAATTCGGACAGATTAAGGCGAGTGCCGGGGTTACCTTCAAACCTGAGTTGAAGTGCTTCGATCGACTGGCTATCCACTCGCACGGACTGTTCACCCTGGTTCGGCGATAGTGCGATTCTGCCGGCCCCCTTGCCATTGACGCTGACAATGACGTTAACTCCTGGCTCAGCTTCTCCCACCATGCTGACCGTTGCCGATTGCCCAATTGGGATGCGGGGAAACACGTACATGACCCCAATTGCAACAAAGCCGCCTAATACCGTGAGAATAAGCGCGCCATTAACTCGCCAGTCAGTACGCTGTGACATTCTTTGCAACATTGGTTAGGAGCCTTCGGCAGCTTCGCGGATAAGCGAGTTCCATTCGTCCGGTCCCTCAATTCCGATCAGCGCAATTGTGCTCTGTTTAATAGAAACCCAACGTGTATTTGACCTACCAATGAGCGCTGAGCACTCTGCAACATTAGGAGCATTACGTGTATCGTGCTCATTCACTTCTATCCCGTATGCAAACACTGCACTCTGAACATAATCGTTTTATATGTATTTAAGCTTGACATCAACGTATAGAGTTCCGTTCATAATGGCTCCTGATCAAATTCTAGCTTTATACATCTCAAATCGATATGTGATGATGTCTTCCTCATATATCCTGCCAGCTGGTCCTAAGAGTTCCACTTCGTTTTCTGCTAAAACACACCGAGACTGTTCTTAATGCAAATATAGCTAAGAATAATCTCGCTTTTAACACGTTTATCAAAAAGATTACACTACATAATCTTGTTATTCTCCAATCTATCACTCCTGCACTAGTGACAATTACTTATTAATCGTTTAACCGATAATCAAACGATGCAATTTCCTTTATCATTTCAGAAATGTTAGGAGGCTCCTGTCCGTATCCTGCCAAATCCCAAAGCTTCCTGTTGAGGGCATGATTTTTAGTTGATAAGGTGCGGTTGATCGCACTTGGGGCTTCAGTTGATGCAATCGTGATATCTGATCGACTATAAGCCGTTGATAGATAACCTAGAAGTTCATATTTTGACACTTCATCATTCGGAACCAAGTGTTGAAGCTGAGGCAGCGAAATATTATCGCTTATGATACCTTGACATATTCTTGCAAATTGTAAAGTTGTTATTCCATTCCATTTATGATTGGTGAACCCATTTAAATTAGTTCCTTGTTGCTGGCGTCTAAACCATTCCAATAGAAAGATAAACGTCTTTGGTTCCGGTCCAATAATCGAGGCGCGAAGATGATGTATATTTGGTATGGGAGCCTCTCCCAAGCTCTTGGTTTTACCATATACATCCAATGGGTCATGATTGTCATCTTCAATGTAGTGATCCCTTTGTCCCGCAAAAACGCAGTCTGTTGCTATCTGAATAACGCGACCTCCACACCTTTGAAATACACGAGCCAATAAGTATGGAAACATGCTATTGACAATCAAGGCTCGCTCAATCTCTTCTGGATTGTCATCGTGCGTATATGGCTTTGTCAAACCGATCGCATTAATAACCCAGGCGGCTTCACCAAGTTCAAAAAGATTGTGTTCAGTCTCCGCATGTGAATCGACATTAAATATGCGCCAATCTGCACTAGGAATTTTATTACGGCCCAAATCTTGAAAATCAGAACTTCGAACAGTCGCGATGATATTCAAGTTATTGTTGCGACTTAAAACATCAGTAACCATCGAGCCGAGCATTCCACTGGCCCCAAGCACAATCACGGTTGTATCTTTCACGTTCATTTTCAAACTAGGTAAACACTTCGTAGGATGCACTGATTCCTAAAACCATCGCAACCCCAATCTATGAAATGTGGCTCGTAAAAGAGTAAGAACGTAGCCAGCTAGCTCCCTTCGCAGGCGAAATTTCGACTGCTCCCGGATCATGGGGCCAGTAGGTACTCCGGATACCCTGGCAATCGTACCGCCAGCCAATAAAACCTTGAAGGTAATCTCGGGACATACGGAGAGGCGGGTAGAGTTCAGACCAAGTGCCTGAACAAAAGTACGATTAAACGCTCTGAATCCGTATGTACTGTCCGGGATATTGGCGCCGAGCAAGAGACGGATTACACGACGGTATATACCCTGGTAAATACGGAAGCGCCTTGGTATCGATGTTGGTTGCGCATCAGACGATTCATATCTCGAGCAGAGCACAAGATGAGCCCCATTATGAAGCTCACTGAGCATTTTCGGCACAAGTTCCAAGGGGTCGCGAGCATCGGGCATGACAATGACACAGCGTCGTCCTCGCGCATAAGCGACACCGAGTCGAAGAAGGCTGCCAAAGCCCGGATTGCTGCGATTCTGGACTAGGATGCGGATATGAAGCAGGTGCTGGCTATCTGCTATGTCCTCCACCAACTCGAGGGTGCCGTCTTCGCTACCCGCATCGACTATCAGCACCTCCGTCGCCGAGTTCGTCGTCGCCATTATTGGGGCAAGGCGCTCTAGAGTAGCTCTGAGCGTCTTGACGTCGTTAAGCGTCGGGATTACGATGGATGTGTCGACAGTCATCGCTCCGATACCTGCCAGGGATCCCAGTAGCGCGCTGGGAATCTGAAGTCATCCTCAAGCGAAGATTCCAAAGTTGCGTCGGAGAAGTAGAGAAGCTTGGTGCCATCTACCAGGGACATGGCCCCGTTGGCGTAACCCTCTGGTATCTCCAGCACAGAGGGTTGACTGGCATCGAGAACAAAACGATGGACTTCCTCCTCCTTCGATGGGTTTTCCCAATCGTCGATCCTGACACAGCAGGCCAGTGCCGACCCCGATGTTGCCATTACCCACTTGCGCTCCTGTTTGTGGGCATGCCACGCACGCACGGTGCCCACTGCGAAGTTCTCGACCATGTACAGGCGACGACAGTCACTGGGGTCGAAGTCGTTGATGAAGTACACTCGCCCGCGATCGTCCGCACTACACCCACCCTTGATGATCCTGGGTTCATCCGGGGACATTTTCTAACTCCGATCGTGTTGTATGTCGCGAGAGACTGTGCGCCGAACGGATCTCCTCTCCAAGAGGTATCGCTTCCGGTTTTAGATACGGGCGAAGCGCCTCAAGGTTCGAGAATTGTGCCATGCTCAGGTCCTTGACCCGTCCAGCGTCAACAAGCGATCTCATCTGATCGATTGCGTCATCCACCGTATAATGACCCTTGAAACCAAGCTCTTCCTCAGCTTTTTTGAAAGATACGCGGTAGTTACGAGTGTCCTGGAAGGGAGTGTCGACCACCTCAATGGTTGTTTCATCCTTTGCAATCCGCTCGGCCAGCTCGATAATGGTCGCATTTTCGGTTCCTAGGTTGAAGATCCCCGACACATTGCTCTCAAGGTTCGGGATTACCGCACTGGCTACGTCGCGGACGTGCAAGAGGGGGCGGTACTGCTGGCCACCGAACACCTCTAGCTCTCCAAATAACTTGGCCCTGACGACGAGGAGGTTAACCACGAGATCGAGTCGAATGCGCGAATAGGTGTCTCCCGCACCCGCAAGTGTTGCCAGCCGGAGAATCAGGCTTTTGGGTCTTTCTGACAAAATATGGTTCTCTGCTTCAACCTTCAACTCTGCGTATAGAGACAGAGGCTTGATATCGCTACTTTCGTCAAGCTCATCATCTTGGGCACCATATACGGAGCACGTAGATGGAAAGATGATCCGTCCGTCAAAGTTGGCACAAAGCCAGTGCACCGACTCTAAGTTGATTTTCTTTGTGAGTCCTTCGTCTAACGCACATGCTGGATCGCCCACTATTGCTGCAAGCCATACAACAACATCGGCCCACTCAAGCTGCGGGTGTAGCTGCTCACGATCAAGGACATCGCCGTAGACAAAGGGTACATCCTTCAGATAACGGTCCTCGTAGAGCAGCAGGTCGTAGACTCGAACGTCATGACCGGCCTGAATTGCTTCGTCCGTCAGCCACCCGCCCACGTAGCCCGCGCCCCCAACTATTAGTACACGCGCCATCGCACCGATTCGATATCAGTTGGCTGTGACCATTTGCTGCCGAGCGCAGTAATTGATTCCATGCACATCATGCGACAGGTTAGTATAGTTGGCTCGTTCCAGATGAAGATGTAATGTTTTCTCCGCAGTTTTCTTCGCTTCACCAACTAGCATTTACTATTCCCTCTTCATGCCCCAATAACATCGAGTACATGGTCGTCTCGACTCACTAATCTTCATATTTGAGAGTAAACGCCCTGAGTATGTTGGTCTTCAGCAAGACTTCCTTTTCCGTGTGGAAATAGAATTCCTAGAGACTCAACGTACGTGTTAAAGTACTCATTTAGTTGACCAAATCCAAAGTTACTCGGCAACAAGATATCTTCTTGCCGCCACTTGTTGCTCACTTAACCATTCGTATACACGCTATTGCGCGTGCGGCTGCTGCTCTATCTGACGCTGGCGATTGATGCCTCGTGACATCATGATATTGACACCGTTCAGCATCAGACAAACTACTGATCTGCCACCCATCATTTCCATATTTGAAAACATTTACGGTCGTGTCGGTAGGACTAAATACATCAACTATCGATTCAACGTCCTCTTGGTCAAGCTGCCTGTACCATCCGGCTTCCTCTTTGATTCCATACGGTACAGAAACAAACACGCTACCTCCAGGCCTAACCACTCGTTTTAGCTCGCTCACTGCCAATAACATTTCCCTGTGCGGTTCTTTAGCGCGTTCGCCTAGTCCGCCCCACCGACTGACATCCATTCCAATGTGCTCAAGAGTAGAGAGACATACAACCGTGTCATAATAGTTATCCGTAATTGGTAGTTCTCTCAAGTCACCCCAAATGTAGGACACCCCTCTATATGGAAAGCATTCCTCACCATCTGGCTCCAAGGTAACAACGTGTAATTCTTCAGCTATAGGCAGTACACGATCCAAGATATATGAATGATTCAAAGTCGCACCCGCGTCCAAGGCGCGCCCCTTGATTTTCTGGCCCACTATCCAAGGAAATTCAATAACTCGTTCATCAAACCCTACTCCGTACCTCTCTGGTAATTGTTCACCTGATGCGACTAAATGAACAAAGTCGGCTTTTTCGAGAATCATCTCAATCAATATTTGGTGATTTCTGTAGTATTCGATACTCATCGGCTCAATTGGTGCGTTTGGTAAATTATCCAAAAGTGCAGAGTAACCATCAGTTGCTTCATCCATCGCAGACAGGCGAGCATCTGCCGAGCTGCGAGCAGATCTCATGGGATGACGAGTGTGATAAGGAACAGCTCCTTCGGATCTGTATAAGCGTTTCAAACTCTCGTCAATCATTTCGACTCGCTCAACTAGATCGTTCAGGCGAGCTTTCTCACCAGTGATTTCATCATCGTGCCTCCGTAATTGATCATCGTGGGTCTTCAATTGATCATCGTGGGTCTTCAATTCATCGCCGTGATCCTTTAATTGATCGTCAAGCCCTTTGCTCATAGAATCAAGATCACATAATCGATCCACTACGCGACTATTAATGCCTTGCTGATAATTGGAATACGGTTTCGTCAGACCGAGTGAGGATTGTTTTGCCAGTCTTTTTATCTTGCCTCCCCGCTTGGTCGATAAATATGGCCCGGCAGATACGCGGTTAAGCAGGTCCTCCAAACCATCTTTTCCGAACATCACATCTGACTCCTTAGGCTTCCATGATGCAATCGTTTGCAGCCTTTTAAGCATAATCTGCCCTGCAACTTCCGGAGAGTGCAGCTTTCTTATCTGCTCTGCGGCGACCATACCTTTCGTTTTTGCCTTCTTTGGGTTGTTGAAAACGTCTCTCATCAACTCAACAGCGTGCTTGATATCCGGTTCTGCCCATTTTCCTTCCGATGGGTAAGGCTCTGATCCATCTCCGATGGGCACCATGTCGTAATCAACCAAGTAACTGTTCTCGTTGTTCATGAACTCCATGTTTCCAGAGTATCCTGTCGCGATCACCGGCTTACCAAGATACATCGCCTCACCCATTGTGAGCCCCAAACCCTCAGCCCTGTGTAGCGATACATAACAATCACATGTTGCTATCAAGCTGTCCAGCTCTTGCTGTGATTTGTACCCATCAAGTATCTCGATATCTGACCTCTCCGCAACCATGTTTTGAAGTCGCTCCATTCCTTCAACATCCTTGTCACCATTTATTGTCTTAATCAGAAGTTTTGGTCCTTCTTTTTCCGAGAACGCCTCTGTATATGCTCTTATCAAGCCAAAGGGATTCTTTCTTTCGACAACGCTCAGATAATCAAATATGAAAAGGAACGTAAACCCGTCTTCTATCCCAAGCTCGCCTCTCGCTAGAAAGTCTCTTGTTTCCACGGTTATAGGAAGCCTCACTCTTGTAACGGGCTTTGGCGAAATGTCAGCGATTGCTCTTGCGGCATGGTCACTTGCTGCCCAGATCTCGTCGACAAGTTTGAATGCATCTGGCCATTGATCGGAGAACTGCTCCACCTCCCAAAACCATAGACCTATCGAGTATCCACACGTCACCTTCTCTACTCCAAGATCCCTAAATATTATTTCCGTTTGATCAGCGTTAGCGCAAACAATGTTTACTGCGTATTTACTGTTCCAATTGCCGCCACGAGAGGCAAATGCATGTTCTTGCCTATTTTCTGTTCGCTTTAAAAAAGTAGTTGTAATTGGAACACTGCTTGCTTCAAGCGCGTTTACGACTGCACGTCCCGCTTGGCCTACACCAAGCTCTGCTGAGAAATAGCCAGCAACATTCACCCCACGCTTATCTCCCTTCCAAGATGTCACCTGGTCCTTGCTCTCCTCGTCATCCAAAGCATCTTGATCAATTTCAGGGATTAAGTCTTCATGCATCTTTTCTTCTTCCTTGCCAAATTCCTTTGCCCATTTTATTAATCCGATGCCATCTGGGCCATCTAGGTCTGGGAACCGTTCTTGCATGTCCCTTCGGTTCATGTATATTTCGTACAGATATCTTGTGACACCATGTGAGACCCCACGCGATGCAGGCTCATTGAGCCATCTAAAGAACTGCGTTACACCTTCTGATGTGAACAAGTCACCGAATGTTTCACCTTCCTCCATAGCTTTAATATGAAGTCTCTTTAGATTACCTTCAAACGATGCACCATTTGGCAGCGTCGAATATGTGTAGTTCCACTTACACGATTCTTCGTAGCCGGATTCATGTACTTTGTCCGAATATTCGCGACAGATCTTCCGCAGCGCGGGCTCGTCACTAAGCATTATACGATCCTGGAACTTACTTAGGAGATGCGGTTTGGATGGGTCGAAGCCACTAAAGTGAAAAAATCTTAATGGTTCTCCGTTGACGAAATAATCATCATCCACACAAGTTAAGTTTCTTGTCGGAAGGTTCCAATAGGCAACATTCAGCGTTCGGTCATAAAGAACGTCAGATCGAGGATAAAGGCTGGGCACAAAGTCAATCCACTTTTGATCAACAAAATAGCCTTCATCAGGATCTGAAACACATTCAGTCGCAAGATGATCTTGCCACCACGATAGAAATTCCTCAGTATCTTTGCCTTGTCCAATACCTATGAAGCCCAAGTTGAATGTCCCGGCTCTGAGGATGTAGGCCTCATCTGGCATTTTCCCGTCCTTAGGCATTGGCTCAGTTACATGCGGAGTCAGTACGATGCCGTGCTTGCGCGAAGCTTCAGCGACATCATCAAGGCTTTCAAATATCTGGATGTCTGGGTCTAGATAGATGACATCCTCATATCCGCGATCAAGTAAGGTGCGCAATAGCCACGGTTTGACCGCTGTTGTAAGCTCAATCAGTTCATAGATACCCAACATCTCCTGGAAGTTGTCAACACCAATATCCCCGATATCGATAACCTCGAACGACTCCTCCTCAGGGTCAATGTAGTCGCGATAATCGTCGACGATCAGTACTGAAAATGTGCCATCTGGATGGTGTCTGAAGAAGGACTCGTTCAAGACCCTGGCGTAGGATATGTAGTTCTTCGCGATTATCGTACAAGCGTGCAAGGTAAACTGTCACCACCCATGTGAGACACAATGGCATCGAAATCTAGCCTGGGCTATTGTAATGAATGAAGCTGATCCGCTGACTAAGGTATTTTAAGAAGCGTGCCACAGGCAATAGGAATAACGAGCCTAGTCTTGAAGTAAGTGTTCGGCCGAATAGAGTGGGCCGACTTGTGCGAGGGTAGAGCGATGGTGAAGTTGACAGAGATTGATTCCACTGAAAGGCTTGAGTTCAAGCGCGAGAGCATGGTTATTGTGGTGCCCGTCTACGGGTCATATGATGAATTTGTTCAGTGCATCCACAGTGTGCTCAAACATACCGCCACGGACGTTCCGCTATTAGTGGCTGACGACGGGAGTACTGACACACGAATCCGCATGTTTCTCAAGGATATCGATCGCTCCGGTGAACAAGAACGGTGCATCTATTACCTGCGCCACCCATCAAACATAGGGTCCGCGAAAAACTTGAACTCAGTATTCAAAATCACAAAAGATGCCGATGTCGTGATACTGAATAGTGACTGTGTAGTTGCATCTGGCTGGTATGAGTCTCTGGGCAAAGCTATCAGCTCTGACTCACAGATTGCGACCGTAAGCACTCTCACAAATAGCGGGTCTTTCCTCTCTGTTCCAAATCGGAACCGTCCGTTCCCCGCGCTCCCGCAGGAGTGGTCTTTTAAGACAGCGGCTGCCGCCGTGCACGAGAACGCACCCAACCTCAATGCCCAGATACCCACAGGCATTGGCCACTGTCTTTATATCCGCAGAAGCGCGATAGATGTTGTTGGAGATTTCGACGAGACGTTTCCGCCAGGCTACGGCGAGATTGTGGACTTCTGCCAACGCTGTGTTTTATCCGGGTTAAAACACGTAGTGGCCGATGATGTGCTTGTACTACACCATGGAGTAACTTCGGTTGGAAATGACGAGGATAAGAACCAGTTACAAATTGAACGTGAAGCGGTTATATCTGATAGGTATCAATATTACAGCGACTGGGCGCGAGAAACAGCCGATAGTTCTATCTCACCGCTCGCCCGTTCGATAATCGCTGCGTCGATAGCGTTGAATGGTATTTCGTTGACTATTGATGGGAGCTGCCTCTCAACATTCGTGTCCGGCACATCAATATACACACTGGAGCTCATAAGTGCTCTATCCAAGATCAGCGGAGTACGCTTGCGAGTTTTTGTTCCTAACAAATTGGATGATGATGCCCGAGCAGCCCTTGACAAGCTATCTGTCGAGCTTCTCCAAGCTGACACAGTGGACGACAGTACTGAGCGCTCGCATGTTGTGCACCGTCCATATCAGCTTGCCTGCCCCAAAGATATTAAGCTTCTAAAAAAGCTGGGTGAGCGAATCGTTCTGACACAACTCGACATGATCGCATATGTAAATCCCGGCTATTACAACAGTTTCAAAGATTGGTGGAATTACCGACAACTGGTTAGAACTGGCTTCATGCTCGCAGATCAGGTTGTTTTCATTTCGCAGCATGCAGCTGAAACTGCTAAAGCGGAGGAGCTTCTCGATCCCGAGAGAGCAGAGGTTGTGTATCCGGGCACAGATCATTCACTGTCGTACGCAGAAGTTGAGCCTTCCAAGCCAAAGGGTTTGGAGCCCTTGAATTCGAACCCGTTTCTTCTATGCCTGGGAACAGACTTCAGACATAAAAACCGCCGTTTTGCGCTTCGCCTGCTCGAATCTTTACGTGAACGACACGGCTGGAAGGGATCTCTTGTGTTTGCCGGCGGACATGTTCTGTCTGGCTCGTCCGCAGGTGATGAAGCAGAGTACTTGGCGACCCGTCCCGAACTCGACTCCTGCGTAGTTGACCTAGCCGCAGTCAACGGAGCTGAGAAGGCATGGCTGTACCGGCACGCTACGGCAGTTCTCTATCCCTCTCTGTACGAGGGATTCGGTTTTCTGCCATTTGAAGCAGCTCGTGCCGGGATTCCCTGTCTATTTGCTTCACACTCATCGCTCGAGGAACTCTTGCCAAGTGGACTTTCCCTGCTCACCAAGTGGGATGCAGACGCATCGGCCAGGCGCGTGATCGAGGTTCTCAGCGATACCGACAAGAGGCGAGACCATATAGATGAGCTGAAGGCCGCAGCCGCACAGTACACGTGGGATAAAACAGGCCTAGAGTTATCAGGCCTTTACAAGCATACATGCTCACTTCCTGCGAGCAATCACGCAGAGCTTCGAGCAGAATTCTCTCGTCAGCAGGCAGAACTTGAGCAACAGTTAATTGAGCTAAGACACCGAACGCAGCTTGACAGCTACAGTCATATCGATAAAGCGCTGGTAGGCCCTGAAGGAGTCATCCCTCCCGATCTTCGCCGGGCTTTGCTCGGTGCTTGGAACCGAAAATGGACCCGCGTATTCATTTACTGGCCCTTTATGGCGATTTATAGATTTGTCTATTTACTGAAGCACCGCAAGAGCTCTCGCAAGTTGTTCAACGAGTGAATTGCTTTTTACTCTGCATTCTTATGCCAGTGCAACCTCAAACTATAGATCCTCCGCAACGTTCGGAGTTTCCCGAATAAAGTACCACAACCCAAACCAAACCGAAACGACTACAATACAGACCGGAACCAAGAACGGTATTGGGCCACCAACGGCTTCAACCGCTGAGGGTGCAGATGGATCTATTACTGCTTTTCTTACTTGCTCGAGTGTCGCTGCGATTGGAGATGACATTATTAGCTGCTTGAATCTATCCGGAATGATATCTACTACATATAGAATCGGCGTTGCGTAAAATAGTGCAGTCTGTACGACAGACCATATCGGTCTTACGTCTCTATAGCGCACAAATAATGATGAAAGTATTAATGCTACTCCGGTACTAAATACGATGAATGGAATCAGTATCAAAGGAAAAAGCAGCCACTCAACTTTTGGTGCAATACCAAAAGCCATAATAAATATAAATACTGCAACAAGATTTGCGGCCAGATTGAATAATCCCGTGAGGGTTACCGAAAACGGTATCGCCAACAAGGGATAATGTACTTTTCTAACAAGGGTCTCTCGATCTACGATTGAGCTTACTGCGCTTCCTGCTACGTCCGTAAAAAAGGTCCATAACATTATGTTCATTAGAAGAATAAGAGCATAATCCTGTATCTCTGAGCCTATGGCCAGTATTTGGCTAAACACAACATAGAGAACTCCGAACAGCATGAGCGGTCTCATAAGTGTCCAAAGATAACCAAGCACTGACCCGAAGTACGTTAGCTTGTATTCCATCGCAGCAAGAGTCCATGTCAAGTTCCAGAATCTCTTCCAGTCATGGCCAATAACAGACGGTCCATTAATTATTAGCGACTCCGTTGGGTACTCTGTTTTTAGCTTGCTATCCATTATCTAACACGCTGCCTAGATACTTTTATTTCCCACATGCTTGATATCAATCTGATTATCCATATCCACAACGCCACCAGGCGCGTACGTGCCATAAATATAAATAGCTGTCGTGCGATGCCTGTAGTCCATGATATCTGTGCCCTGCTTATTCCTCACTACCGAAGGCGATATGTAGTACTTCCCAGGCGATAACTTGTTCTCGAACTCAAATGTCACCTCGGTTAATTCGTCCTTATCAAAGTTTCCTGTTTCCATTAGTTGCCATGCAGTACTTGTCGCAACTACTTTTATGTCACTGTCGTTTTCGACATAACAGCCGAACTCTGGATTTTTTACATCACTATTGAATTTTACTTCAGCTTTTATCGTAAGGATGTCACCTTGAGGTAATGTCTCTATCCGTTCGCCGCCTTTATCCTCAATCCATGCATCTACGATTTCAGCACCACCATCTCCAAAGCGCTCACCCCCAGAAAGTTCCTGATTTTCATCATCTACAGAATTTTCTTCTGACTTTTCTCTTTCAGCCAACTGCGAGAAATTAATTTCATTGTAAAGCTGGCTTACTCGAGCAGGTTCATCTATTGCAACCATCTTTCCTGCCTCCAATAGCAACGCCCTGTCGCAAAATCGCTCGATATTGGTCATGTCGTGAGTAACTAAAAGTAGAGTCCTTCCCTCTTCTTTTATCTGATCGAATTTTTCAAAGCACTTTTGCTGAAATGCTGCATCACCTACAGCAAGAACTTCATCGACCAATAACACACTACCGTCGACTTGAGCCATAACGGAAAAAGCTAAACGCACATGCATCCCGGAGGAATAGTTTTTTAGCTTGAGATCTAAATAATCTTCTAGCTCGGCAAATTCGATTATCTGATCAAAGCGACGCTTTGCTTCAGCAGGGGTCAAGCCCAGCATAACCGAACTGATGATCACGTTGTCTCGTGCGGTCAGATCAGGGTTGAAGCCAACCCCAAGCTCAATAAAAGGGGACAGACGTCCCGTTATACGTATTGCTCCTGCATTTGCTTTATATATGCCCGCCAAGCACTTCAAAAGCGTGCTTTTACCGCTTCCGTTACGACCCACTATCCCAAAGGATTCACCTTGAGCAACTTGGAAAGAAACCCTGTCCAGCGCATGAAGCTCATAGTGCTCTGTTTTGCGGAAGGGGTGTAGAGCCCGTTCTTTTATCGTAGAAACCTCATGTTTCGGTATCTTGAACAACTTGCTGACGCCCTCAACTTCTACGGCAGGCCTTCGACCATTTGATGCTGCTTCTTTTATCTTCATTTCACCCTATTTACCCTGCTGGCGTCTAGTTTGAACCTCAATCATACACTTGAGTCGAGAGGACTCGTGTCGGCTAGCACCGCACAGCGAAGCCTTCCCACGATCGTCTTGAGGCCCCGTATACATGGGCTACAATGCGAGTTTCAATTCCAAGATACATGCTCTATTTGAACTCTCAACCCTTTACAGGAATTTACATGAACTCAGCCGCAGCACGTGTGTCATTATGAAAATTTGCTTCCTGCTGAAAGATTTGCATTTGGCCGGCGGTGTGAATGTTGTCCTAAGCCATGCACAGCAACTTCGGTCAGCCGGAGTGGATGTAACTATCTTTGTCAAGGAATTGGCTGAGGGTCCAACGTTTTCTCAAGAAGATTTAGGAGTTAAAATCGTCAATTTTATTAACCGCGAGAAGACTGAACCCTTTGAAGTGGCAATAGCGACATGGTGGGAGTCTGCGTATGACTTGTTTGATATCAACGCAAAGAATTACGCCTACTTCGTGCAAAGCATCGAGGATCGCTTCTACAGCGCCCGAGAGCCTCTGCTTAGGTACGCCACCGAGGTCACCTACGACCTCCCTGTCCACTTCATAACCGAGGCTAGCTGGATCAAGGGCTTCCTAGAGCGCATCCGGCCGGACTCGGAGTGCAGTCTGGTGAGAAACGGAATGGACAAGGATCTGTTCGAGATACCCGATCGACCCGCACAGAGACCCGACGAAGAGCCGCTGAGAGTACTGGTCGAAGGACATCCATACGTTCCCTTCAAGGGAGTGTTCGAGGCGATCGAAGCGGTGCGCTCCATGGAACAGCGTGCCCACCTCACCCTGGTGTCCCCAAAAAAATACAACCCTTGGGACTTCAATGCCGATCAGGTGCTGTTTGAACTCTCACAGAAGGAGATGGCTGAGGTTTATTCTGATACGGATGTGGTTGTGAAGCTCTCACGAGTTGAGGGAATGTTTGGCCCCCCACTGGAGGGATTTCATAAAGGAGCGACCTGCTGTGTGACTCCGGTAACCGGCCATGAGGAGTATGTTGTCCACGGCCATAACGGTGTAGTTGTCGACTTCGATGATTTGCGCGGCTGCGCCAGACAGCTCGACCTACTTTCAAGTGAGAGAGGCTATCTGGCAAATTTAAAGGACAACGCCCTCGAAACCGCGCGTGCATGGCCGTCATGGAAAGAGTCTTCTGCAGAGCTGTTCTCGGTTCTACAGGAAATCAGTACCAAAGATGGCAAAGAGGGGACCGCTCAAGCGGCGCAGCTACTGAGGGACACTCAGTGCATGTTAAGCCAAGCTGAGATCCTGAGGCTAAGGACCGCGCTCGAGGAAAATCGAAATATAAAAAGGAGAAAGGCATACAAACTGTTGGCCGCTTTTGGCTCGGCTGCAGCATTCATCAAGAGACTCCCCTGGATCGTGATACCGTTACCGATTCGGAGGGTACTGGGCAAGATCAAGCGAAAGGTATTTACGTAGATCGCGATGAGCATCGAAGCCCCAACAGACGTGCAGCCACTGCTGAGTCGCATACCGGTATCGGTACCTGAGAGACTTACCGAGCTAGGCTACGAGATCGGTGACCCCGAACGCGCAAGAATAGCTTTCGTAGGCCAGGCCACTTACTTCGAGATATGTGCTCCAGAGCCACATGCGCAATGGGCAGAGGTGAGCTTTATTCGATCATCGCGCGGGGGCGGATTACGACAAGATCATTGAGGAGTTGCAGGCCACAAACCCTGATGTCGTCGTTGTCTTCAGACCGGAGCTAGTACCGGAGGGACTTTTCTCGGAGCTAAGCGCTATCACCCTCGGCTACCTCACCGAACCCCTCCCGCGCAGCCCAAAGGACAGGCACAAGGATTTGAAGCAGAGATTGAGTTATTTAGAACCGCTGGATCCCGGCAACTTCGACCGCATCGTCTCGTTCGATCCCCTGATCGCCGACACCGCATCTGAACTCGCGCCGATCTGGCGATCGGCCCCTCTTCCAGTAAGCGACACTGTCTATTCAGAGCCAAAGTTCCAACAAGAGACTCAACCGATATTTATTGGGCGCTCCACCAAGCACAGAGAAAAGTACCTGGGAAGCGTCAAACATGAGTACGACATTCTCCACATCGCTCATGGACTGGACATGAAGGGACTGCTTGACCTATTCGAGAAGTCAAGCATCGCGATCAATCTTCACAACAAGGAGTACCCCAGCTTCGAAAACCGTGTCTCCCTGCACCTGGCCGCCGGGCATCTGGTGATCAGCGAACCCCTCAGCCCGAGCCATGGCCTCGAACCGGGAATCGACTACATCGAGATCAGTGATCCAGACGAGCTATTCGGCGCAGTTACCCAAGCGCTCAACAATCCCAAAGCATTTTTGAAGCTAAGAAGCCGCGGCAGACAGAAGGCAGAGCTTTTCAGAGCATCCAGAGTGTATCCCCGACTGCTGTTTGACCTTTTGTACGACCTTGCAGCATTTGGGACTGAGCGAGCAAGTTAACAGCCACTTTATTTGGGCTGCCGGCCCGGACATGTCGCGATATCGGCACTGCCACTCACTGTACGTTGAATCTC
Organism: uncultured Thermoleophilia bacterium; assembly: GCA_963710065.1. Taxonomy (GTDB): domain Bacteria; phylum Actinomycetota; class Thermoleophilia; order Solirubrobacterales; family CAVPYU01; genus CAVPYU01. The sequence continues at coordinate 323,316 of CAVPYU010000001.1, forward strand.
TAAAGCACGCGAATAACGATCGAATCACACGTAGTATCTAGTCAACGCAAGCCCCATCGAGATCGCGTTAAATGCAATCATCGCTGTTATCAGGGTTACTGCCGCAATCGGCGCCATTCTCCTCCCAAATACTGTCAAGGAAACAGTTGCAGCCAACGCAAATATTGCAATTACTGGAAAGAGGTATCGGCCCTGTGCAAAAGCCGTGCCATTCTGTATTAACGCAATATAAGAGGCAAGGTGGACGAGCATTACCTGGCCGATCACAGCCAAAACGCAGAATAAAACCTGAGCAAGATTCTCTTTAAGTGTTTTCCAAAACGTTATTGCCGCATAGATAAGCAGCATTGCTACTGATGCCGTCAATAACTGAAGAGCGTTGTACACATAGGTTGGAAAATTGGTATCCAGCCAGCCAAAGCCGCCCCAAAACCCGCGCACCCACACATCGAATGCTGGCGCACTGTAGAAAATTGAGAGATCATGAGCAAAATATTTCCCCATAAAGGTCAATGGAGGTAGGTACCACTGCCATACGTAAGATAGGAATCCGGTTATCGTAAATGGTTGTCCCGCAGTTGAAGTTGAAAATCCACTCAGCGGCCTATCAATTAAATAGTTTGTTGCGTACCATGCTATAACCGGCAGTAGAAGAGCAACTAAAGACGCGGTTAGAACTTTTAACGCCTCAGAGCGATTCTTGCTCCCCTTTAGTGCCAAGTACAAAACAGCGATAGCCACCGCTGGCGCAATGCCAAAAATGGTCTGTTTTGTTATCAACCCTAAGGCAAGAACAAAACCTATGGCTGCAGCAAGCCTTGGATTAATGCCCCGATTAAAAGCTCTGGCTACCAAATATAAAACGACCGTGGCAAGCATGACCATCAGGCTGTCGTTGTTTACCGACCCGGAGATAGAGATAAAAAGTGGGTGTAATGCGACGAACAGGCCAGCCGCAACCGGCAGCCACTGCCTGCTTCTGATAAATTCACGCGCAAATAAAAACGTAAATATGGCTGTTAATGCACCAAGGAGAGCGGAAAACACCCGCACCAGCCACACTTTTGAAAAGACGCTGCCACCAGGGTCTATCCTGTATGCCCCCGCTGCTACCGTGTAATAAAGTGGTGGATATGAAGCAGCCCCACCGGGGTAACCGCCACCTTTGTACCGATCATCTCCTAGTGCATTTGTTTGTTCAAGCCAAGCTGTCTCAGAATCTTCGGTCCAAAGCGGTTGACCGGTCGGCCTAGCAGCAATTTTGAATGTTCTTGCTGAGTCGATCGCGACCTGTGCTTCGTTTGTATGAGGTCCGTTACCTGGTTTATTCTCAGGCAGTTTGACATGCTGGCCTACCAATTGCACATAAGAGAAGTGCGCGGGCTCATCAGGCTGCTGGAAGCTGGGCATTACCGTAGCCCAAGTAACTCCGTTTACTAGCGCAATCGCACCGATTATCAGCGCTGTTCTGCGAACCGACATTCCAGCCTTGCTATCGGACAGTTGCGAACTAAAAGAGTTTCTTATCAGGACAAAACTTGCTCCAACGAACATCGTCAACCACAAAAGCGGCAGCAGGTAAAAAACCCACGGTCCGATCCACCCTGCTTTAAACAAGCTGGCGCGATGAAATATCTCCGGTACCAGTGATATCAAACTTTTCTTTCCACGAGACGTAAACTCGACCCGGATCTCACCCACGCCTGGCTTCCCTTGCACTGTCATCGTCTGAGAACTCAATTGTGAGTTTTCACCAATCAGGTTCAGTGACCCATCGCTTAAGTTCTTAATACAGATAGATCCCTTCGTCCACGATGTACTGCGCCTTATCTCATTGATTGTGGCTGTCAGCGAGCTACCGTCAGAAGTAGCCATGCTTTTCTTGCGGCTTAGCCTTCGTCCGTCTTTAATCAGGTCTATCTGAAGCAGGGCTCCATTCTTTGGGCCGCTTTCAGTAAAAATGCGTATGGCAGTGCTTCCCTGTGGTAGTTCAAGCTGTGCCAGGCACAGCTGCTGACTAGGCTTCAGCTTGGCTACGGGTCCTACGAGACTTACCGCGTTCGCGCCGGTATTACGCACTTCATCCTTAGTCAAAAGAAAGGCGGCAAGGACCAGCGTTGCAGCTGTGACAATACAAATCGCTGCAAGCTGCAACTGCCAGAGCGGTCTATTTTTCACACTTTATCCTTCACATTCAAAATAAATCAGTACCGGTTTTTACTGCAACACGCCTGCCACTCATAAAGATCGCAGGTTCCATCGGCTGCTGTCCGATAGCCGCCAGCAGACCATACTATGTACATGAGGCCGGTCAACCAACAGGTATCCTGCCTAACGACGTTATGCGAATTGCTGTTGTATACGACTGTCTTTACCCCTACACAGTTGGCGGTGCAGAGCGCTGGTATCGCTGCCTTGCTGACCATCTTAGCCAAAATCCAACGATGTTGATTTCGTGACACGTGATTTCTGGGGACCTGATGAGCCTGTCAATGAGGACTTCAACGTAGTTACCGTAAGTCGAGCCGGCGAGCTATATACGGATTCAGGTCGCAGAAGCATCCTTCCCGGGCTGCGCTACGGCTGGGGAGTCTTTCTCCATTTCCTGCGAAATCCCCAACGCTATGAGATTGTCAGCACCGCGAGCATTCCCTCGTTCGGCCTGCTGGCAACGTGGCTGGCGCTTAAACTTCGTCGTAGCAATACGAAGCTGGTAGACGACTGGTTTGAGTACTGGACCAAGGAGTACTGGATCGACTATTTGGGACCGATTGCCGGGCGCATCGGATTTTTCATGCAGTCTCTGGCCATGCGCATTACTGACGCAAGCATAACTTTTTCTCAGGCAGTGGTCGATCGACTCCGTAGCGCCGGACATAGGAAGGAGATATTTCGTCTCCCCGGTTTGTACGACGGACCGACTGATATCAAAATCGAAGAAAGGGCCGCCAGCCCTCCCTATGTGGTATTCCTCGGCAGGCTGGTCCCAGAAAAACGAGCAGCTGACATCCCTGCAGCTATTGCGTCGGCTCGCCGGCAGATACCCAACCTACAGGCGAAGATCTACGGTGACGGGCCAGATCGTCCAGCAATCCAGAAACGCGTATCCGAGCTGCATCTGGAAAAAGAGATCGAGTGCCCGGGCTTTGTGGAGCAAAACATTGTCGAGAGGTCGCTGGCCAAAGCACTATGTCTGTTGTTTCCGTCAACGCGTGAGGGATATGGACTGGTGGTAGTAGAAGCTGCGGCACGAGGAGTTCCGATTATTGTGACAAACAGCCCCGATAGCGCGGCAACGGAGCTGATTGAGCAAGGCGGAAACGGATATATTGCCGACTCCGCCGACCCCGAGACCCTAGCCTCCGAGATCATAAAGGTGTTCGAGCATGACAACGTCCTTCGCAATAGCACTCACAATTGGTTCAAGTCAAACATAAGTTGGTTGCCGATCTCGGTCTCGGCTAATAAGGCGGAGCAGCATTATGCCGCGTTACTTGATAAGTGATACTCGACATGTTGGGCGTGTTATATGAAGCCAGAGCACCTGCCTTAGAGGTGCTAATTTGTTACTAGCGCTCAGCTCTGCAAGTGATCTCTAGGGTGGTTGCGAAATAATTAAGTCCATAGATGTAGCTCAATATTTGGCTGCTGCCCCAAATTGTCCCGGACATTTTCGATGCAAGTTTTCCATCTAACGTCAACGGCAGCATATTCCTACGTCCGAATTTCTCGATCTTGAACTTGTGACGCTTTAACAATGAAAATGCGGATCGTTTCGTATACTTTTTATCCGGTTCTTCCTTCCCGTGATAATAGATACCCATACGTTTGGCAATCTCCTCTAAGTATGAGTATCTATTTGGTAGGTTGTATATGTAAAAGACCCCACTTGGTTTGAGCACCCTCCAAATCTCGTCGAGACTCGCATCGGGATTAATTACATGCTCTAGAACCCCACAGCTCAAAACAGCATCGAAACTATCGTCGTCGTAAGGAAGAGTCACCGGATCTGTCGAGACGCATGCTTCTACGGACGGATACTCCTGGAGCTTGCAGTTGCCGAGTGTGTCAGCTTCCTCACGATAATCGAATGAAACAACATCTATACCCTCTTGTTTCATCAGATAACTAACCTGACCCCATCCGCATCCCCAATCCAATAGTCGACCCGCATTATCCTTGGCAATGACCGCCTCGCGTTCAATTGGAGACAGTTTTCATTGACGCATCTGGGGCCCAGACCTTAGATTTATCGTCGTAGGCGGGTCACGTATGTATAGTGGTGTAACGGCGCCCGCGTAGGAGCTCATTCAGTTCCGACCACCGTGGGCCGACTCGTCGGTTGATGACAAATCGGCTGACGGAGCCGCCACGATGGCCAAAGACGAGATTCGACCTTACCGATGTAGACCGATGCGCTGCGAAGCGACACGGACTTTCCTGCGCCAAGCGGTAGAGGTAGTCGTTCGCGAGTTGATGGAGCCGAGTCTCGACCGAGTGGGGCTGGACTAGTGAGACTCACCCGAACGGACCTGGCACAGAAAACGGATCGGCCGAAGGCTGGGAGACCCGTGTAGTGAGATGGAGGTTTCAGCAGAACGTCGGGGATCCGCCTACTCCCAGCTCCTTGAACCTAGACGCCGGTCGGAGCATGCAATCGTAGTATGGTGATCGAGGCGTACGTCGACGGGGTATCCACACGCAAGGTGGATCGCCTTGTGGAGCAGCTGGGCATCCAGGGCATGACCAAGGATCGCGTTATCCGCACTTTGCAAGGGGCTCGATGAACAGGTGGAGGTCTTTAACAGCCGATCCACTTGAGGGGCGAGTACCCATCCCTATGGCTCGAATGCTAAGCAGGTCAACAGGTACGAGACAAGGGTCATGTCTCATCCGCAAGGCGCTGGTAGTCGCCTACGGAGTCCATGGGACAGGAAGGCGGAAGAGGTTAATGAGCATTGACTTGGGCGAGGGTGGAGTCGACAGGCCTTCTGGATCGAGTTCTTACGATCGCTCAAGACTCGCGGCCTTACCGGCAGTACGTCTTTGCACATCAGACCGCCGCGAGGGCTTGAAGAACGCTATAGGCCAGGTTCTGAAGCTGTCCCTGGCAGCGATGCACCGTTCATTTTGTCAGAGCATGCATCAGCACTGCCGAGTATCGGAACGTGGATCTGGTGTCGGCTGCCTTGCGGGAGGTCTTCGACGCGGTAGATCGCAAGCAGGCGAGCGAACGTATGGGCCAAGTGCTCGAGCGGCTCAAGAGAGCGGCTCCAAGGTGGCCGAGCTGCTTGAAGCTGCAGAGGAAGCCTGTTGCGTTCTACGCATTTCCCAGGCGCACTGGAGAAACCGAGGTCCACCAATCCGCTTAGAGGGTTGACCGCGAGATCGGCAGAAGAACCGATGTCGTTGGAATTTTCCCCAACGACCGATCGATGATTCGTCTTGTTGGATCACTACTTATCGAGCAGAACGATGAGTGGCTTGTCGGTCGACGCTATCTGTCGCTTGATTCGCTCGCCTCTGTCTACGACCAAGGCGGATGCAGATAAACGTGGAGAGGAGGTGAGAAAGCTGAGCTAGAAGCCGTTACTACCGACGATGAGAAGTTACGCCACTAGGTTCTACTTGACTTCACGGCGTTCGGCTACTCGTTTCAGTAATGACATAGTAAGAGAAGTCTATATAAGTTTCTCCAGCCACCCAGAAGCCGGCCTTTTGAGTACATTTAGCGACGCGAAATGTCGGAGCAACTATTATCACTAACCGGTTCCCGCAAGTAGATAAAGGAATAAGTAATATGAATGATGTAGGTACAGCACCAGATACCACTGCCGAATACTTCGACTGGCACCCGGGGCCACCGTTTTGGAATGACTACATTAGATGGTTTGCGCCAGGCGATGCCCTGCTAGATGTGGGCTGCGGCCAAGGATGATGGCGGATCATGTCGACAACTACACTGGGATTGATTCATCTCAATCTGCTGTCTCGGATGCACGTAATAAGAATCGTAATGTGGTTCATGGTTCGGTTGAGGACTGCCTTCCTTTCGAGGACAACAGCTTCGACGCGGTATTGCTGAAAGACATACTTGAGCATCTAAGTTCTCCTGCGCTGGCCGTATCTGAGTGTAAGCGGGTGCTAAGGCCCAGCGGCAGACTGGCAGCGTTTGCGCCCGATGCTCAGCGATGGGTATGGGATGACTACACCCATATACGACCGTTTACAAGAGCTGGCTTTAGAAAGTTATTTGAAGATCAGGGCTTATTAATCGACAAAGCGGCCTATGAGCCACTTATGCCTGGCGTCTGGTATCTAACCATTCTGCTGAAGCGCAGCAGTAGGCCGTCATTTCTTTGGAAACTCGCATGGCTGCCAAAAATGAAACGCAACGTTATGGTGGTTGCAACAAAGCCCCAGTGATAAAACAGTAATCCTTCTACCTTCCGCCGTGACACTTGTTAGGCAAGTAGCCCTCGATAAGCTTGCCGCAACCTCTCAGCATGCGATTCTTGCAGGAATTTATTCATATGACTGGGGTCGGGTATCTTTCTAACCGCCGGGTCGTCTGCAAGTGGCCCAGTCGCCAGCCGCTCCGCGAGCCCTATCCAGTCACCAGGAGTGAAAAGGGCACCCTGATTCTCCAGCACCTCTGGAATCGCACCCGACGACGAACATATGACCGATAACCCGGATGAAAGAGCCTCGGGAATCACATAACCGAACTGCTCTTCCCACTTAGGAGATGGCAGACTCGCGAGAACCAGACATGACGATTGTTTGTGCAATCGATATATCTCTCTATGTGACCGGACCCCAGCAAAGTCCACAAAATCTTCTATACCCAGCTCAGTACAGTAATTCTTGAGACGTTTTTTTTCCGGACCTGAGCCGACGATAACCAACTTCGGTTTAACTGGTGCAGCCACAAGTCCGTTGTGAAGAGCTGCTACTGCGCGGATCACATCTTGGTGGCCTTTTTCCCAAACAAGCCTGCCAATCGAAATAACAACATGCTCATTTTGAGAATTCGCGCTGGCATATGCGCCTTCCTTTTCGGCTTCCGGCTGATCTGTTTCACTGTACCCAGCAATACCCGGCTCGCATACCTCTATCTTTTTTTCCAAGACACCTTCGAGCAGGAGGGTTTTACGTGCTCGCTGCGTTGCGGGCAGATACAGGTCCGCTGCATTAAGCATCTGCTTTCTGTTCCCCCTGCTCCTTAAGAAATGGCGGTATGTACCATGGAAAGGAATCGTTTCCCATACCGATATCGCGAGCTTGTATCCATATTTCGTTCTGTACTGTGCGGCCTGTTTGCTAAACCAGGTATCAAGTTCTATAGAGTGAACTATGTCGGCGTCCTCAAGATGCTTACTGAATCTGAAATACCGATCCCCGAGCACGTACCCAGCAATATCTCCTAGCCTTCCTCTGGGAAACAGGTCTCGTAACGTATGTGCTTTTATACTCTGAAGTTTGATTTGCGTAGTGTCATGATATTTATTTTGTGGCAATAAATACTTAATATCAAACTCATCTTCAAGAAGGCTTAACGGATTTAACTCCCATGGATTTGAACCATATCCACGTACTATCACAACTTTAGGCTTCTTCATTACTTATCACCCACATCGACGGCTGTAGCACTTGTCGGGACACGGCGAAATAGCAGTTTCAGTATTTCAAGGTCAATTGCTTTTGTCAAAACAATAATCAATAAGTATACCGATGTGGCGACTGTCGCCTCTGCAAGTGAATTTATCCTAAGTAATAGTACGATTGCGCCAGCTGGCAATAATGCCGCAACGATTTTGATCAAAAACGAGAAGTTAGGCATCAGTACGCGTTTTGCTCGGACCAACATAAAAAGGGTCGCTGATGCTAAGACGACCTCGCCAATTATTGCAGTGATTGCGCCACCCTCAGCTTCATACGCTGGAATCAGAACAAACGCAAAGGTAAACACAGAGACTAGGGCAATTACGTTACTGGCAATCAGTAGGGCCTGCCTGTGAATGGACACAAGCCCCAGCTGCCAGACCTGGCTCGCGAATGCACCAATCAAGGCCACCGCTTGTATTTGCAGAACTGGTGCAGCGTTGGCATATTCAGAACCACCGAGTATCTCGATGACTGTGTCCGCCGATACCGCGATAAATCCTGCAAGAAGACACGACATAATGAATGCAACCTCGATCATGCGTTGCAGGATGAGCTTGAGCCTTTCTACATCACCGTCATCACTTGCTCTTGTCAAAACTGGAAGCACAGAAGAAAACAGTAAAAACGGTACACCGACCGCCAGTTCGATTATTCGGAAGGATGTAGCAAAGTATCCTGTTTCGACAGCTGCAACCAGCAGAGACATGATGATAACCAGTAGCCGAAAATAAATTACATTGGCAGCAACACTAAGGGCCATTGGCAATGCCTCTACGAGCAATCTCTTTAATTCGGTACGATCAAGCATTGGCTTTAGCGCAGCTCTCTTCCGAACCAACAATAAAGTTGCAATTAGTGCAACCAGAGCCGCTGGAATCTGAACTGTGAAAAAGGGCAGAAGAGTAGCCCCTGCAATTACAAGCACCAAGTACGAGACGACTAAAACAAGTTGGCGCAATACTTCTGTAAAAGATAGTGCCACAAGGCGTAGCTCCGCCGATAAAGGAACTGTCAATGATGCCTGAGCCATGAATATCACGAGTCCGGCTCCAGCAAGCGCTGTTCCCGCGATCATTACGGCTGGATATCCTGCTACGGCAGTAAATACCACGGCAACAATTACTGCCACTGGGGTTAATAGAAGACGCAGGCCTAGAATGTTTGCTACAAGCTTCCGTTTATCTAGCTCTGTTTCACGCAGGACGTATTCTCGCTGTCCAATTGCTGCAAGGCCAGCGTCCGATATCGCCATAATTATCGATATCAAAGACATCACGGTCACAAAGCGACCAAAATCCGCTACGCCAAGGTGCCTCAGTAGAAATACAGATGCAACCGCAGTAAGAAGCACGCCCAGCCCATAACCTGCAACACGTATCGCACTGCCTCTTATAACACGGTGCCCTGTCTCAGGTGCCTTAAGTACATCATGTGTGGCATTTTCATTATTGGCCACCACGATCAATACGCCGCACTATCCAACGGAAGTACGGGCATGATTATCTGCCCCACTCCGTTATGCCTAAGTAGCCTATCCACTATTCCCTGATCGCTTTTATATATGTGTCCATAGTTTCTGCAGCAGCTCGTTCCCAAGTGAACTTTTTCACTTGTTCACGCCCCAGAGTAATAAGTTCTTCTCTTTTTTCTGCATCTGTAAGCAGCTCAGTAAGTGCGTGAGCAATTGCATCGACATCGTACGGGTCGAAGTAAATTGCCGCATCGCCGGCGACCTCGGGTAACGAACTGGAGTTAGAACATGCAACCGGTAAATCTCGCGCCATAGCTTCCAACACCGGCAAACCAAACCCTTCATACAACGAGGGAAACACTGAACATCGCGCCATACGATAAAACCCTTCGAAATTCTCGTTGGAAAGCCAACCGCACAGCCTTATGTTCTCCGCCAGACCGAGTTCGCCAGCTCTATCCCGGATTTCCTGCTCGTAGGACGTGCGATATCCCGACATTACAAGTATCGGTTTGACTTGCGTAGTTGTTCTTCCTATCGCCTCAACCAATCGAAGCACATTCTTGTGGGGCTTCATGGCAAGTGCTGAATAGACAATTTGCTTGTTCCCCAGCTTGAATCTCTCTCTCAGAGTAACCTCGTCTGTTGGCTTCACATTATGCACTGCACCTCGTCCTAGCGGTACAACATCTATCTTGTGAGCCGAAACCCCGAACGTCTCAACCAGATCCTGTTTGGAAAAACTGGATGACGTTCACGATGCGTTCTGCACGTTTGATGCTCACGGGTATTATCAAGTTCTGGCCTAGTCGCATAACCCGTGAGTATGCACTAGGAAAGTGCTTGTAGTTGATGTCATGAATCGTCGTTACCAGCTTCGTCGAGGCAATGGGAGGGGCCGTGTTGCCCAGACTGTGAAGCACGTCCAGCTCGTCGCGTCGAATATCAAGGGTGAGAACGCTTCCTTCATACAGAGTTCTCATTATGCGACTTTTGCCAGACACTCGTGCCCTTCTAAGATGCACATTTGAAGGCCATGATTTCCGGCGATATTCCTCGTAACCCAAGCTGTTTAAGTAAACAAAAAATGATGCGTCCGGTTCACTATCGATTATCTTGGCCAGCAACTCCTTTGCATAAACCTCCATTCCTCCGGTCTCACCTGGAATCAGGAACAACAGGTTGAATCCGATTCGACACCCTTTTAACTTGGCCATCTTGATCTTCTGCTTACTACGTCTTGACAGGCCTCGATAACGTCATGAGCAACTTGATCCCAAGAAAACTTTGTTGACTGCTCGATGCCTCGTTTACCCATCGCCGACCTCGATCTATCGTCCTTCAGCAAGTGGCTAATAGCAGTACTGATGTCCTCCGTGTCGTGTGGATCTATGTACATCGCAGCATCACCACCAACTTCCGGCATACTGGAAGTCTCTGACGTGATTACAGGCGCACCGGCTCTCATCGCCTCGAGTACCGGTAGTCCAAGTCCTTCGTAAAGCGATGGATAACAAAAAACAGTACAAGCTCGGTACAGTGCAGCCAGGTCGCCATCGGGTACAAATCCGAGTGGCAGAACATGATCTTTCTGGTCTTCCAAGTTCTTATATATCTCGGACGTGCTCCAGCCCTTTGCTCCCGCGATAACAAGTTGATATTCATCTCGAATCACTGCCTCTAATCCAACATACGCATCAATGAGCCGAGGAAGGTTTTTACGCGGCTCCAGCGTCCCCACAACAAAGACATATTTCTTTTGGAGGCCGTATTTGTCTAACACTCGTGAGATTTCTGCATCTGATACTTGACTAGAAAATCTCGTGTCTGCCGCCAGTAGCACAACATTGGTTTTGCTGGCCGTCTCTGGGTATCGATCAATAAGATCCGACGCAGTCGATTGCGATATTGCTATCAATCTGTCTGATCGTTTCGCAGCGGTTCGAAGCAATAGCCGTTCGATCATCGCTGAGCTCATTCGCGGTTTAAGCTGCCTATTGAAAGGAATCAGGTCGTAAATATAGGTCACGGTCGGTATTTTCAAAAAAAGAGGCGTTAGGTAGCTGTTTGTAGAAAGAAATACATCACATGTTCGATTTGCGTCTCTGGCTACCGATCGGTGCCACAGTGGTCCTCTCGATAAGTCGGCGCACCACTCAAAGTTACTCGGAGAAGATTCAAGTAACTCGTGTTCTCTTACGTACAGGCGGAGACGATGTTCCGACGTAAGCTCGGGATTGTTTTTTAGGGCATTAACAAGCTCAAACACAAGCCGGCCTCGGCCGGCTGCTCCAGCAACTGTTGCTCTGCAATCTATACCTAATACCATTGTCACACCTGGGATCTTGCCCATGCGGAGAGTACTCAAGTCTGGGGCCGATACTACCCGCGGTTGATTCAAGGTGTGGATCTTGCAACTGTAAGGTGCAGTGATCACCGATCTGTAGATTGGTTACCTTGAGATGGAGCCCGACGTCCTCTTGTTTCGTTTTGGCTATATAGAATGCACATATGCCAAGCTTCGTACCGTCGGGATGCACGGCAATATCTAAACTGCCGGCCACAGCCTTCTACTTGTCCAAATGAACGTACTTATAACAGGAGCTGCCGGTTTTGCCGGTTCACACTTGGTCGCCCAATGTCTATCTCAAGGTGCGCAAGTCACTGGAATAGATCGCGTAGAGCAGGCGAGCAGCAAGGGGCTTGATCAAACCGATGGGTTCAATCTGGTCCCGCTCGATCTGATGAATGTGGGCTCCGAACTTGATGCCCTCCTTGATGAAATCAAACCACGCTACATCTTCCACCTAGCAGCGCTGGCATCGGTGGCACGCTCCTGGGAAGGGCCGAGAGATGTCATTGAAGCCAATCTGTGGACAACGAGCGCCCTGCTTGAAGCGGTGAAAAACAGGTGCCCGGAGGCACGGGTCTTGGTGACATGTTCTGGCGAGGAGTACGGCCCTGTCGACCCCTCGGATCTGCCCGTAAGTGAGACGCAGCTGCTGCGGCCGCAGAACCCCTACGCATTAAGCAAAGCGCAGTGCGATCTACTGTGCGGTTTCTATGCGGATGCCTTTGATATGCAGATTGTGCGCACTAGGGCGTTCAACCACTTCGGACCTGGGCAAGGTGCAACCTTTGTAGCCGCTAGCTTTGCCCGACAGATAGCCGAGGCCGAAGTGGGTGACAGTGACTCTGTCCTAATCACGACCGGCAACATCGCTGTCCGTAGGGACTTCAGTGATGTTCGAGACGTTGTGCGCTCCTACTGGTCGGCACTGGAAAAAGCTGAAAACGGTGTGTACAACGTATGCAGTGGGCACTCGGTGCCGATATCAGAGTTGCTTGAAACGCTATCTTCCCTTACCGATCTGGATGTAAAACACGAAGTGAACCCAGAACTTCTTCGAGAAAATGAGGTTATGGAGATAACGGGTTCAAATGAAAAGCTAAGTCGGGTAACGGGTTGGAAACCTGAAATACAACTTAAACAAAGCATGCAAGACACCCTAGACTGGTGGCGCAAAGAACTGCGAAAGGGATGAATTTATGAGTGAAAAGCGGGCCTTGATAACCGGCATCACCGGCCAGGATGGCAGCTATTTGGCGGAGCTACTACTTGAGAAGGGATACGAAGTCCACGGGATGGTGCGCCGCTCATCGACCGAGAGCTATGAACGGCTGACCGGCTTTAGGGACCAGGTATCACTGCATCAGGGGGATCTGCTGGACCAGCGCTCTCTGCACGACGTCCTGAAGGCGTGCCAACCCGACGAGGTGTACAACCTCGCGGCAATGTCGTTTGTCAAGACTTCGTGGAATCAACCGGTATTGACAGCTGAGTTCACGGGCGTTGGCGTAACCAGGCTACTAGAAGCGATAAGAGAAGTATGCCCCGAAACACGCCTCTACCAAGCTTCGAGCAGCGAGATGTTCGGGAAGGTCAAACAGATACCTCAGACTGAGGATACGCCGTTTCATCCAAGAAGCCCGTACGGTGTAGCTAAGACTTACGGTCACTACATAACCATGAACTACCGGGAAAGCTATGACCTGTTTGCCTGCTCCGGGATTCTGTTCAATCACGAGTCGCCGCGACGTGGACTCGAGTTTGTCACGCGCAAGGTGACAAACGCAGTGGCCGCGATAAAACTGGGGTTGCAAGAGGATCTGGCACTCGGCAATCTCGACTCAAAGAGGGATTGGGGATATGCACGTGACTATGTCGAAGCGATGTGGCTTATGCTGCAGCAGGACCAGCCTGAGGACTACGTGATCGCTACTGGCAAGACGCACTCAGTACGTGATCTTGTTGATCGAGCCTTCAAGAAGGTCGAACTCGACCCCGATGAATACATCAAAATCGATCCCGAGTTCATGCGACCGGCGGAAGTGGATCTTCTGATCGGAGACTACTCAAAAGCGCGCGACAAGCTTGGTTGGGAGCCCAAAACTACCTTTGAAGAGCTAGTCGATATGATGGTTGAGTCGGATTTGGAGCTTCTTTCAAAAGGCAAGACGACACGGGCAGTTAGCGCTTGAATGAGGCGAGCAAGAAAAATCCAAACGAAAAGCAAACGACCTGAGTGAAGTGTCTAAGACTCGAATCGCAATAGTCCCTGCTTACAACGAAGAGGCGACGGTCGCCTCGGTCGTAGGCAAGGTAAAAGAATTAGCACCGGATTACGACGTGGTCGTCGTTGATGATGGATCGACCGATAAAACGAGTCAGGAGGCGATCGAGTCAGGCGCAACGGTAATTAAACACCCCTTCAACCTCGGTATCGGTGGTGCGATGCAGTCAGGCTACCGGTATGCGCTTGAACACGGCTACAGTCACGCCGTCCAAGTAGACGGTGACGGCCAGCACGACCCCGCCCAGATAAGTGATCTTTCCAACGCTATGGACGAAGAGCAGGGCATCGATATGGTCTGTGGCTCCCGATACGTCAACGGCACCACATACAAGGCGCCGGTAACTCGCAGAATGGGGATGTTGATCTTCGCGAAGCTGCTCTCGCCGCTGGTTGGACAGAGAGTGACCGATCCAACATCCGGGTTCAGGCTGGTAAACCGCCACGGTATAGAGCTCTTTGCACGAGATTATCCTCACGATTACCCCGAAGTCGAGGCGATCGTGATGGTTCACGCACACAGGCTCAAGATGAAGGAAGTCCCGGTAAGCATGTCGCAGCGCGAAGGAGGTCGTTCTTCGATCACACCGACTCAATCTGCCTACTATATGGCCAAGGTACTTCTGGCCGTAATCATCGGACTTTTTAGAGCAAGACCGTCGGTCGAGAAAGGAGATGAGGCACCGGTAAAAGCTGAGCACGGAATCTAATCATGGACACAAGAATTCAGATAATCGCAATAGTTCTCGCCTTAGTGCTCCTTCTCTCGGTATTGGAACTAGTGAGGAGACGCCGCTTAATGGAGCGCTATGCGCTTCTGTGGATAGGCAGTGCAGTGGTCCTCCTCCTGCTGGCCGTCTGGCGTAACTTGCTTGAAAATATTGCGTCTGCGCTCGGTATCTTCTACGCCCCCTCTGCACTGTTTTTCATCGCTTTTGGCTTCTTCTTGCTGCTTGTCCTTCATTTTTCAACGACGATATCCAGGCTCACCGACCAGAGCAAAATACTTGCGCAGAGAATCGCAGAGCTCGAGCAGAAAATTAGGGACCGGGAAGTAGACGGCTAGCGCAAGGGCTGCTTCATGAGCGACAAGCCGGACAACGCGGTGTCACAACTTACGGCTTCGTTAGGTACTCAGAACATTGCAGGAACTCCTATCGCCCTGGTCAATTACGCCCAAGCAATGGATGTGATGGACGTGATGATCGCAAAGCGCAACGTTGGCTACGTGGTGGCATCGGCCGTACACGCATTGATGGTGGCGCGTGAGAATGATGAGATGCGTGCCGCTCTCGACGAAGCTACGATGGTGGTGCCGGACGGGATGCCGATAGTCTGGGCAACTCGTCTGCTTGGATCTAACTTGAAGGACCGTGTCTACGGCCCGGAGCTGATGGCACGATACTGCAAGAGGTCAGCAGATAAGGGGCACCGGATTTTCTTGTACGGAGGGTATAGCGAAGATACTCTGGAAGTCCTGTCTACTCAACTGCGCAAAAGGTTTCCCAAGTTAATTATCTGCGGTCACTATTGGGCACCACACCGCCCGCTATCGAAAAATGAGGAAAACCACGTAGTCCAAACTCTGAACTCAGCTGAACCCGACATCATCTGGGTAGGCACTGGGGCACCTAGGCAGGAGAAATGGATGCATCACATGCGCCCTAAACTAGACGCGCCTGTTCTTGTGGGGGTGGGCGCAGCGTTTGATTTTCACGCAGGTCGCATCAAACAGGCGCCGACATGGATGCAGAAGCGCGGACTCGAGTGGCTTTACCGTTTATACCGCGAACCGAAACGGCTTTTCAAGCGTTACCTCGTCTACAACACTCGGTTCGTCCTCGCGTTTCTTCACCAATATCTGCGCGAAAAATTCAGAACGTCAGACCTGTGAACTGTTACAAAATATTAATTCTGTAATAGATACTGGAATACGCGATCTGTTTTCAGTTCAAGTTTGAATAGAGCGTGAGCAGGTCGGTAGCGAACTTGGTGCTATTGAATTTAATGTGTGCCGTTCGAAGGTTTTCCACGCCTAACTTACTTCTTTGATCTGACGAGGCCCACATTTCCTTCATCCCGCAAGCCCATCGACCCACGTCGCCAGGAGTGACTGTCTGTTGTAAGCCCACGATTTCGGGTAAGCCACCGATTCGCGATGCGAGCACTGGCAGGCCTGCGGCCATTGCCTCAAGCGCCGCTAAAGGAGACATCTCCGGCCCACGTGATGGCACAACGGCGAAAGCTGCTTTTGCACGCATTTTGCCAAGCTCTTCCGAGCTGACCCTGCCTACCATCTTGACGTCCGTGCCACGTTGGGCAATTTCTCGACACCGATCGGCCTCGGGTCCATCACCCGCCACTACCAAAGGTACTCCTGCTTCGACGGAGGCCGAAATCACGGTATCGGCCCCTTTTTCACTGGACAAGCGACCCGCGTACAGCGCGTATTCCCCATCGGAAGCTGCTGAGTGTTCAACGAAGGCATCACTCGGGGCAGGGTTCGGGATCACGGTTATTCGACTCGACGGGAGGCCCATCGTGGCCAACTGATCAGCAGCGAACTCGCTTGGGGCCACAAACCAGTCGACGCTGTTGAGCAAGCTTTTGTAGTGGACTCCCAACGAATATCCGTAGATGAGAACCTCTCCCAAGGAGTCTCTACATCGCCACTTTACTCCCGGCCAAGTATTTCCTGCCTGACAGCTAAAGCAAGGGCGTCCATCACGATATGAGGTACCTATCGCACAGAATAAGCGGAAGTTGTGAAGGTGCATGACTATCTTTGCCCCGGATTGGCGGGCCCCGGTAAGCGCTCGGTACCCAAACGCCGGGTGGATATTGTGCGCGTGTACGACATCCGGTTCGAAGTCAGCCACAACGTCTGCAACTGCGGCTGGGTCTAGTCCACCCCTCACCATGCCAAAACCGGCCTTGATATTGCCCAGCTGGCCACTGTCACGTGTCATCGTTCTGCACTCGACTCCCTCACGTTCAAGCGCCTCGCTCATGACATCGACCACCCGCTCCTCTCCCCCAGGCTGCCGGTATCGGTTGTGCAGTATCAAGACACGCATGTCAGCTCAGCAACCTCGGTAGCAAGTTCTCTTCAATCACACTTTGGATGGCAGTAGCTCTGAACGGTGCTAGAAGCTCCTGCGCGTTTGTACGGTATCTATCCATCTCCGATTGGTTGACCTGCTCAGCTGATTCCAACGATCTTGCAAGCCCATCTGGCTGCGTGTCCTGCACAACTAGCTCTGGAGCTAGTTGTCGCGCCAGTGGTAATGCTTCGTTTGCGCCGGGCGACGGAAGGGTCACCAGCAGTGCACCTGCGCTCAGCGCTTCTAGCTGGGCGATCCCGAAGTCCTCCCAGCGAGATGCGTTTACAAACGCTCTTGCCCGTCGAAGAAGGCCCAAAAAACTTTCTCTTTCGACCAGACCGGTAAATTCGATGTCTGCCGGGATTTCTTGACCACAACTTTCAAGCCACCTGGCTGCATCCCGTTCATCGATCCCGGTGACAACCAGGCGCCCATTTCGCAGCCCTGCCCTCTGCCACGCCGTACACAGAAGATCAAGGCCACGCTTTTTTGGGTTTCCCGCATATGCCACAAATAGATCTTCACGTTCGGTGTCCCCCACCTCGACGTCTACCGGGACTGGAACGATCACAGACTTCTCCTTTAAACCACAGGCCTCCGCAGCGATCTCACCAAGCGGTAACAACAGGTCAGCCCTCTCAAAGGCTCGCCGCTCCAGTCTGTGCTGCAGTCGATTGCCGATCCCTGGACGGTTGAGCGATGCCGGTGAGTCAAACCTAATCGCGGTGCGAAACTTCTGCCAAAATCGACTCGGCAGAAGCAGTGATGCCGTCACGGTTGAGACTATGACCGCACGCGGCCTTTCAACTTCAAGTGCCCGGATCATGGTGCGGCGAGCCGCCCAAGCTTCGACTAAATCTGTCAGCAGCATGCCTCTTCTCAGCTTTCCCGACAGCCCGATCTTGATCTCCACGACCTTGCAGTTAATACCGGACTCAACTATCCCTTTTTTCAGAGACGCATCTGAATGTCGGAGGCCCGCGGTCGTCGCAAGCGACAGAACGAGCAGATCGCAACCGCTATTTCCCTCAGATCTTTTCATACCGATGGTTGCTTTACGTTAATCCTTTGTATCTTTGCTGGGAACGGGTTTTTCAATAAATATTGCCGCCCAGTCTGAGCTGAGGCGGCCCTCGCGCAGAATATCCGTACTGATATCGGTGGGTCCTTTCGATCTATAGCGCACCAGTGTAAAGCCTCTTTCCCGCAGACTTTCAACGACTTCAAAGCCGGGAATGGGGATGGCCTTTACTTCAGGTGAGTTGGACGCCTCTCCAACCTCACGGATTGGGAGCCCGATAACGATGACCTCCTCAACCTGGACAGCTTTTGATCCTTCGTATCTTGCGCCGGGTAGATATACGGACAGTGGCAGACTGGCATGAGCAGGTGTTGCAACGATTGCACGGTCAGTTTTTGCGCTACCGAGTGCACCAACCGCCGAACGCCAATCGTCTCGCTGGAACTCCGGCCTCACGGCTACCGAAATTACGGTTAGAAGAGAAATGAAGCACAGTACGGCAAACGACGCGATACCCACCTTTCTCCCGTGCCGGACTGCGAAGCCTGCTGCAACCACGCAGGCAAGAGGTGGCCACGCGGTGAGAACGTTACGACTGTTCAGATAATCGACACCGGTGATCAACGCAAGAATAAGCGGCGCCGCAACTGCGACAGCACCAACAAATACCAACGGCAGGACCGAACGGCGAGTTCGTGGCGCTGCACGGCGCAACAGCAGCCAAATACCGACGGCAACCATCGCCGCGGCAAGAACTGCGAGCAGTTCCTCAGCAGGTGCATCGAAGCCGATAAGAAACTGCTTGGGGACCTGTGCCACACGAGTCTTCAGATCGACCAAGCGAGCGATGCTCTTGGCACCACCGTGGCCTTGCTGTTTTATTGCCAGTGGAACGAGCGCCGCTCCAACCAGCACGACCGGGGTAGATGCAATGACCAAGGTGCGGCGAAGTTTGGGCATCGCAACAAAAAGCCAGACGATCTCGGCAGCGATCAGGAAGACAGCAAAGTAGTGGGTCGCAAGTGCCAGCGCCGATACCACCGTCCACCGGATCCATACTGCTCTCCTCGGACTCTGAAGTGCCTCAATGAAGAAAAGGATCGAAAGTGCACCAAGCAGCACCATCAAGGCGTAGGCTCTTCCCTCCTGCGAATACCAGACGAGCAGCGGATTGACTACTGTCAGTGCCGCTGCGATGAGGCCAGCACGCACTCCTGCAACTCTCCGAGCCACAAGATAGACAACCGGCACTGTCGCAGTACCGAAAACCGCTGACAGTGAGCGTAGCCCTATCTCCCCGTGTCCGAATACATTGGTCCAGAGCCACGCCAAGATGTAATAAAACGGCGGCGTTGACTCGGACACCGGTATCTGGGACAGCATGTCAAAGAAGTCACGGCGAACCAAGGAGACGGTGTATGCCTCGTCTAGCCAGAAACTCTGCACATCGATCGTAACTAAGCGCAGCGCAGCGGCAACCAAAGTCAAACCGATTAAGAACCACAGCTGACGGTTGCTCGTTAGCTCCCTTTCGGCGGCCAACGCGGTTGATGATGGAAGTTGTTCCGATGACCGCATGCAAAAAAGATTGTATTGGTGAGATGCTTCACAACGCATCAAATGGCTAAGGTTAGAACCAGGGTCAGGCCCAGGCCCCTGATTTCACTAAAACGCTGTACGGGGTGGTAATAGCTGTGGAAGGAACAGACACGTCGCCACTCGCATCGGTGGTAGTGCCAACAAGAGATAGGCCCGACTATCTCGAAATCACGCTGCAGTCTTTGAAGAATCAACAACTGCACCACCTTCTCTACGAGATAGTCGTTGTCGACGATGCTTCTAAAGCCGGGGTCGTAGAACGGGTCGTCCAGTCCTGTCTGGGAAGCTCCGTTGATTGGAAGACCGTTAGATTGGATACGCATAGTGCTTTAAACGCCGCACGCAATGCCGGTATCGAGGCCTCCGCCGGAGATCTAGTGGTCTTTGTCGACGACGATGTCGAAACGCCTGAGAACTGGCTTGCAAGCTACGTTATGGCAGCGCAGCGTTATCCCGAATATGAGGCCTTCAGCGGGCCGATCAGGGCAAAGCTCGAGGGCCTGAAACTCAGCTTCTGTGGCCGCGACAAGCCACCGATAACGACACAGGAATATGGATCCGAAGACACGCAGATCGATCGTGCTTGGGGAGCAAATATGGCGATCAGGAGATCGGCCTTCGATCGGGTCGGGCTGTTCGATGCGAACTACAAAAGCTACGGTGGCGATGAGGAAGAATGGGAGGAGCGTTTACTGAAAGACGGTGGCAAGATCATGTATATCTCGGACGCCTCACTCTGGCACCGTCGCAGCAGAAATGACTCAACGCTAAAAGCCCTTACATCGGCCGCCTTCAGACAGGGCAAAGGTCTGCGTGAGTACGACCGCATGCGCGGTGATACAAAGCCGTTGGCACAGGAGCTAAAGATATTTGCCGGCTGTCTGGGCCACTCTGTGCGATACCGATGTGCAAATGGCCTGATCATGGCCGCACATTCGGCCGGGCGAATTACCGACGCAACGGTCAACAGGTGATGCGGGTGGGCGAAGCGAGCAATGCACCCAAACGGGGCGACCTTGTAATCGAGGATCTGTTGTCAGGCGCATCAGGCACTATCGAGGGGAAAAAACGACTGCTTGCAGGTGCGTACGATGCCCTGCTCGATCTAGGTCTCGCCTTTAAGACTGGTAGCGCAGGGCTCGATCAAGCAGCCGGTTCGCATCCTGCTGGACGCATCCAGGTACTCGGTGTCTACAACCCGGAGGGCGACTGCCTTCTTCCCGAGGCAGCCGTGGAGCTTGAAAGGTCGCATCACAGAGTAGATATCAAGCTTGGTTCACTCGGTAGGGTAAGACCTGAGCTAGATCGGTTTACAGTTGCAGATTCCTTGAGTGGCGGTAAGTTTGAAAACCTGAACACGCTTCTCGACCTGGTGAGCATTGCAGAAGCAGACTGGATCCTTATCATCGACGACGATGTCGCGCTTCCCAGTCGATTCCTGGACCGGTTCATCTTCTTGATCGAGAAGTACAACTTGATGCTTGCTCAACCCGCTCAGTCGCGTACCAGCCACGCTGCCTGGGATATATGTCGCAGGCAACCACGAACAGTACTGCGTGAGACGCGATTTGTTGAGATCGGACCGGTCACCGCAATACACAGAGACGCAGTCGGTGCTTTCATGCCGTTTCCGCCCTTGAAGATGGGCTGGGGCTTAGATCTGCATTGGTCCGCAGTTGCTGAAGAGCACGGCTGGAGAATGGGTGTGGTCGACGCAACTCCAATCGAGCACTCACTGCGACGGCCTGCAAGCGACTACAGCAGGGCCCAAGCAACGGATGAAGCCCGCGACTTCCTCTCAAACAACGTGCATATAGACCGAGAGCAAGCCACTGAGCTTGTTGCTCGTCACAGAAGCTGGTAACTATCTAGAGTAACCACTGAAATGGACACCGATCGGGCAGATGGCAGGTTGAAGGTTGCAGTTGTCAGCGAGTTTTTCCCCTCGTCGCTTGATCCAACGCTGGGAATCTGGGTGTTGAAACAGTCGCAAGCGGTCAAAGAGTTTGGGATAGATGTCCACGTTTTAGCGTTACGTAGACCTGTACCGCCGGTTAGAGCCATCAAGCCATTACTGAGAGTCAAACCTGACGTCTCCGTCCTGAAAGATTGGATCAGGGGCTATCGACAGATCGAGGAATCAACCGGAGTTGAAGACATTCAATCCACGCCTGTCACCTTTGTTGCGCCTCCGCGTCGCGTCTCGTACGGAAGTTGGGGACTCTGGGCCAAGTTTCCAGTGGCACGTGCGCTGGAGCGTCTCGATCGGGACTGGGGAATCGATCTGGTGCACGCTCACTACGCCGCTCCGGCGGGTTTTGCAGCATCCAGTTGGTGCATGAGAAAGAAGAAGCCGCTGATTACATCTCTGCACGGTGGTGATCTGCTCAACACAGCCAAGCGCTCGGCGACCGGTCGGAGGTTGGTTTCAGAAGCCGTTACTAGATCTGAGGCAGTTCTATGCAACAGCGAGTGGACGATGGAGTTGGCAAAAAAGCTCTCGGGGGTCGAAAGAGGCTTTCAGGTAGTACATCTAGGCACCGATATTCCTCGAGCCATGCCGGAGAAGCTTGACGTACCAACCGTTGTGACCGTTGCAAATCTCGACCCACGCAAGCGTCACCAGGATGTCCTACGAGCACTTTCATCGATTTCGGATCGGTTACCGGAACTACGTTATCTAGTTATCGGCGACGGCCCCGAGGCCGAGCGACTGAAGGGGTTGGTAGAGGAATTGGGTCTGGAGGATCGTGTGGATTTCACAGGGATGCTCGAACACGATAAGGCCATGGAGCGAGCGAGGCGCGCGCATCTTTTTGTCATGCCCAGTGTTGACGAGGCTTTCGGTGTTGCCTATATCGAAGCGATGGCTGCAGGGATCCCAGTGATCGGCTGTCAGGGCGAGGGAGGTCCTGAGGAGATCAAAAAGGAAGGAGAGGGAATCCTTCTCGTCCCTCCAAAAGACCCATCGTCACTTGCAACTGAGATCTCACGGGTCATGTCTGACAAAAAGACATACGAGGAACTCGGTGCTGCCGCGCAAACGACAGTCGAGAGATCATTCTCATGGAATAGATGTGGCGAGCAAACGAGCACAATCTACCACCAAGTTTTAAATGGCAAACCCTGGGAGAGAGCTGACCTGTAAGTGAGCATCGCTATCGTAACCAACTCAGCCCCTCCATATCGAGTGCCGCTCTTTGAGCAGCTCGCCGATCAACTCGGTGCGCACTTCTACTTCCACGATAAGGCTTTGACTCAGGTGACTGCCGACGATTATCCCTTCCCTGCCCAATGTCTGAGCACTCAGTCAAGCATCTGGAGGGCACTGTCGGGTTCCGATCACGATGCCGTAATCAGCGGTGTCAGCGGGCGCATTGTGCTACCCCTTACATACTTATCATGCAGACATACCGATACACCGTTCATCCTGTGGGCGTCGATGTGGGCACATCCGCGCACTCCATTCCACAGAATCTCATCTACACCGTTGCGCAGGGTCTATAGGAAAGCAGATTCAGTCATCACTTACGGCTCGCATGTGAGCGCATATGTTGCGCATCAACGCAATGATGAAACGGGGATTTTCGAAGCCACGCAAGCGGTCGACAACAGTTTCTTCTCCCGCCAAGTTACGATAGATGAGCAGGAAGGCTTGCGAAAAGAGCTGGGGCTCGGGGAAGGGCCGATCGTGCTCTTCGTCGGCAGGCTGGTTGAGGAGAAAGGCCTGCGTTATCTATTGCGTGCCTGGCAAGGCATCGAGCGCAAAGGCGACGAAGTTCTCGTTGTCGCCGGCGAGGGACAGCTCTCAGGCCTTGCTGAGGGCGTGCCCGGCGTCAGACTGGTCGGGCAACTGAAGCCTGATCGACTTCCAATCCTCTACTCGCTTGCAACGGCGCTCGTTCTTCCGTCGATAATGACCTCTGACTTTCTCGAGCCGTGGGGCCTGGTTGTAAACGAGGCCATGAACCAGGGAGTCCCCGTGATTGCGAGCGATAGTGTTGGTGCAGTCGCTGCCGGCCTCGTGCGTAATGGCCAGAACGGAATTGTGGTGCGGGAGCAAAACTCAGAAGAGCTTGCAGGTGCGATAAAAAAGATCTTGGCTGACAATGTGCTTCGTGACAACCTCGGAGGTCAGGCTTTGTCAGATGTCTCAAACTACACCCACGAGCAGATGGTCGATGGGTTCAAACAAGCACTCGATCATGCGCTATCTAACTGACATTCGAGAGCATCTGCAACCATCGCGTAGGTCACTGCTGCTTGTATTGGTAGTCGCTCTAATAAATGGTCTCTGCTGGACATTCCTGATACCGCCGTTTCAAGGGCCCGATGAAAACACTCACTTTGCTTTCACGCAGCACGTAGCAGAGACGGGCAATCTGCCCAGTGGTGAGAAGCGTCCGGAGTTCTCAACCGAGCTGAACGAAGCACTGAACGCGATCAACTACAGAGAGGTTCAGGGCAGCCTTGCCGGGCGTCCACCCTTCGAAGCCTCGGCAACAACCCAATGGGAAGCAACGGATACCAACCTTGGGTCGGATGAGAGAAAAGATGGAGGTGGTAGAAACATGGCATCGGGGAACCCTCCCCTCTACTACGGCTACCAAGCAGTTTTCTATAAAGCCGCCTCGGGTGACATCTTTCAACGGCTTGCAATCATGCGGTTGGCGTCGCTGCTTTTCTTCTTGGGAACGGTGGCTATGTGCTGGGCCCTGGCGGAAGAGCTGTTCGGTAGCAGGCTGTGGCCACGCGTCGTCGCATCACTTACGGTCGCCTTGCTGCCGATGGTCGCATACGTTCTAACCGTGTTGAATCCCGACTCTATGTTGACCTTTCTGTACAGTGGGATCGCATACTTTGGGGTTCGAACGCTAAAGAGAGGACCGACACCCGCAGTGCTTCTAGCGCTCGGAGCCTTCACCGGACTGGCCCTGATGACCAAGCTGATATCGCCGGCCGTCTTGCCAGCGGTGATTTTCGTCTATGCACTTGCACTGTGGCGTATCAGGTCTGCACGTAGCGGACCAAGTCTTTACTGGGCACTGGGTGCGTCCGCAGCACTCGCCTTAGCTCCTGTCATCGTATGGTCAGTGATCTACCCGTTGATCGGCCAGCAAGCTATTAGCGGTACGGTTGTGAACGCCGTATCGGGAGGTGATACCGGCCCCTCCGTGAGCGGCGCACTCTCATACCTCTGGCAGTGGTATCTGCCAAAGCTGCCGTTTATGGAAACATTCCCACGGACTAGCGGCATCCCCGTCTACCACACATTCCTGGGTGGCTTTTGGGGCGCGTTCGGGCCCTGGCTGCTCCTGAGCTATCCAGAGTGGCTCAGAGCGACGTTGGCGGCGTTCAGTGTGAGCGTCGTCGGACTGTCAATTTTCGCACTTGTCAGACGAAGGGAGCAAGCAATAAATCAATGGGGGCCTATTCTGTTCCTGGTGCTTATGGCACTGGCGCTTGCGATATCCCTGCACTACGTCTCATACATCACGTCACTTAGGGATGAGCCGTTCTTTCAAAGCCGCTACGTTTTCCCATTGATAAGCATCTTCGGGATCATGGTCGCCCTTGCGGTATCGGTCTTTGCTGGCAGAGTTAAAAAGGCAGTGGCTTTCTTCGTCGTCGCGGCCTTATCCATACTCGATATCTACGCACTGGCCCTCAATGCGGACCGTTTCTTCGTGGAGCCCGATAGGAACATCTCGATTGCGCTACTTCCAAACGTGTTCGAACGTGCCGCTCAATACGGAACCAGCTGGGAAGGTGCGTGGCTTTACTGGTTGCTGTTCTTGGCCCTTCTGGCAATTCCTGTCCTGGCGATTTTGGCCGTTAAAACCGCCTTTAGAGCTGACAAAGCGGTTGCCAAGCTCCTAGCTCCATAAAACGGTCGGATCTCTCTTTTATGATGCGTTGGTAGCCTTGCACTGCTTTAAAGTTACGACATGGAAAGGGCAACCTGGGCAACTTTTATGTGTTTGGCACTTTTGAAGTGATATGAAAAATACCGTCAGATACCGAATCATGCGCTCAACAGCTATCTGCCTTGTGATTGCACTGCTTGCCACAATGGCGTTGGCAACTGGTACCCAGGCCTCGAGCAGCAGCCAGATAGTCAAAGACTGCATCGACGGCGTTATTAATGGCAACTACTCGAAGAAGGAGCTGAACAATGCCAGGGGCGAGGTGCCAGATGACGTTGCCGAGTACACGCTGTGCCTCGATGCTATAAACGACGCGTTGTCGGAATCGAAAGGCTCGGGCAACAAGGTCACTGACCTGGGAATATCTAAAACCAAGGCTGCGGTCCCTGATAAAGAGACCCTAAAAAAGTTTAATAAAGCAGTCGCCAGCGGTGACGATGCAATCAAGGTGGGAAGATCTGAAGTGATCCCGGGATCGGCATCGATGCTGGGGGACAAAGGATTGATCGCCGATCTGCCGACTTCCGTTGCCGTACTTATCGGTCTGATAGGCGTGTCTATGATCGCAATCACCGGCGTCTCCCTTTACAGAAATAGAGATGGGTTCAAGAAGCTTGGCCGCCTCTTCAAACGCTAGCGGCAAGGACAGACTTTCCAGGGTTGAGGCTGCTTGGAGCAGTTACGGACCGTACGTCTCTGCAACTTTGCTGTCTGCGTTTTTCATCTGGACCATCTTTTTGGGAGAAGGGGGGCTACACCAGAGCGATAACACTACGATCTGGCTTGTTGCCCTAACCCTTTCGGCGATAACGATCGCAGCCTCGATCGCTGTGAAGGGAACTTCAAGGCTCTACGGAGGAATAGCACTCGGCGCACTCGGACTCTATGCGGTCCTTGTCGCGGTCTCGATCGCATGGTCGCTTATCCCCAGCGCTACCTGGCTCGAGTTCAACCGAACGGTCTCCTATCTCGCGATATTTGCTTCCGGTATCGCCCTCGCCCGCCTCTGGAGAAAAAAGCTGGGTTCCGATTATCGCAGCGGTAGCTGTGACTATTTCCGTCGTCGTCATCTACTCCTTGCTGACAAAGGTCGCCCCTGGATGGCTTGCGCCCGACGAGACCTACGCCCGCTTGAGAGCGCCGTTCAACTACTGGAACGCGATCGGCTTGAGTGCTGCGTTCGGATTGGTCGTCTTCCTCTGGCTAGGTACAGAAAGGAGAGTCCACCACCTGCTGAGAGCTTCGGCTTATCCTCTGATGGGGCTAAGCATCGTCGTGCTCCTTCTCTCGTATTCAAGAGGATCCCTGCTGGCAGCAGGCGCCGGAGTCGCACTCTGGTTCATCCTCGTTGTACCCAGGCGACTGAGCGGCATCCCGGTCTTTGGAGTTGTGGTGATTATCACCACGCCGGTGATCGCCTGGATCTTCAGCAAGGCGGCGCTTACTGACGACAGTGTGGAGCTTGCGATTCGAAAGAATGCCGGCATCGAACTGGGTGTCATCCTTTTGGCAATGATCGCCGCGCTATTCGGAGTCGCCTTACTGCTGCAGTGGCTTCACTCGAACCGGCCTCTATCGGAACGAGCCAGAGCCGGGCTCGGAAAGTCCTCACTTGCAATCTTGGTAATAATCCCTGTTGCCGTCGTAATTGCACTTGCTGCGTCAGAGAAGGGGCTTACCGGAACAGTTGAATCAGGCTGGAACTCGCTTAGCAGTGAGGAGGCAACGACTCCCTCCAACTCCCCATCCAGGTTCGGCTCAACGGCCAGCGTTAGAAGTCGTTACTGGAGAGAGGCTATAGAGATCTGGGGTGACCACTACTACAAGGGCTCCGGCGCCGGTACGTTCGAGGTACTGCGCAAGCGTTATAGAAAATCTCCCGCATTCGTGGTCCACGCACACGGTCAGATACCACAGGCAATGGCAGATCTGGGGCTTGCCGGAGTTTTATTAATAGTCCTTTCCGGTACCGCTTGGTTGGTCGCTGCCTACAGGACGCTCGATCCAAGGGCAAGTGCGCGGCTACAGAAGTGGGAGCCCGAGCGGCAGGCAACAGCGGCGATGGCGATACTTGTGGTCATGTTCGGCCTGCACGCTGCGATCGATTGGACCTGGTTCGTGCCGGGTGTTGTCGTGCCGATACTTCTGGTCGCCGGCTGGGTAGCCGGTCGTGGCCCACTCGAGGCGCCCGAACAGGCGGCCAACAAATCAGGCCGTCTGGACTGGATCGCACGGATAGGTTCTGCGGTCATGGTTGTTGCCGTCATCGGTGCATCGATGTGGTCCGTTGCACAACCCGAACGTGCGGCCCACAAGGTCGATAGCTCACTTGAGTTGGCCGATCAGGGAAGGTTCAGCGACGCAGCAGCAGATGCTCGTAGCGCCCACCGCATCAACCCCACATCGGTCGAGCCGTTTTTTGCTCTAAGCTCCATCGAGCGCGCTTCCGGCAATCTGCTTGGAGGTCTTGGGCCGCTGGAGCAAGCGGTGCGTCTGCAGCCCGCCAATCCGGTGACCTGGGAGCGGCTTGGTTCTTACTACCTGTTCGATGTAGGTCGCACCAAGCTCGCGCTGAGCGTGCTTCAGAGAGCGGTCTTTTTAGACCCCTTCGATGAGAGCATTACACAGCTCTTTATCAAGGCCGAGCAAGCACTCGAAGCGAAACGTGAAGCAAATCGAAGGGAGAGGGAGCGAGTGAAAAAGCTTCGGCGCAAGCGCTTGAAGAAGCAGAGAGAGGCCCGTGCCGCACTCGAGCCGACGGCCCAACAGCCGTTAGAGCAGTCTCTGGGTACGGCGCAGCAATAACAAAACACCGTCCAGTTCTCAGATCCAGATAGACCGGTCAACGCCTGCGGGCTTCGGCGAAGATCATCTGCCGGAAAAGTGGAAATCCGCCGACTGCCCGTATATCGACCACCTCGAAGCCGACCATCTCTAAAAGCTCTCTCAGCGACTTCTTGGTATAGAAGCGGAGCTGTTGCCCAAGTGGCGAGTTGTGCTTTTCAAACCTGGCAAGCGCGATCCATGTGTTTAAAAGCCTTCCGTGATATGGAACCGTAACTACCAGTTTGCCAGAGGAGCACAGTGCTCTCCTGACTTCTGTTAGGAAGGCTTGGGTGTCAACGACTTGGCCGATCACCTCGGAGCAGATGACAAGATCGAAGCTTGCGTCTTCAAACGGCAACCCTTGTGCAGAGCTCACCTGCCGGAACTCCAGATCGGGATACTTTCTCCTCGCCCTGGAGAGAGACTCCGTGGAGATGTCCGCACCGACGACCGAGACGCCGGTCCCCGCCAGCTCAAAGGTAAAAACCCCGTCGCCGCAACCCAGGTCAAGCACTCTCTGTGCCGAGTCGGCAGCGGAGAGAAAAAACCGTTTACGCTCTTGAAAAAGCGGGACCTCTCTATCCACCGGCAACTGTGACCAGATCTCGTCCTCTAGAACGCGCCCCGCCTCCTCAGCACTGCGGGCACCGTCTTCACCAGTATCGACAGATCCAGAAATACGTTCCACTGCTCCAGGTACAGAAAGTCGAGCCTCACCATCTCGTCAAAATTGAGCTCACTGCGCCCCGACACCTGCCAGAGCCCGGTGATCCCGGGAAGCACCAGGTACCGCTTCTTATGCCACTCATCCATGCGGTTGAAATCGCGCATAGGCAGGGGACGTGGGCCGACCAGCGACATCTCGCCCCGGAGCACGTTGAAAAGCTGTGGTAGCTCATCGAGGCTGAACCTGCGCAGGAACTTGCCCGAAGGAGTGAGCCGAGGGTCATTTTTCACTTTAAAAATCGCGCCATCGGTTTCATTCAAGTGCTCAACCTCTGCTTGCCTCTCCTCCGCATCGCTGTACATTGTGCGGAACTTCAGGCAGTCAAATGTTCGAAGGCCGATTCCAGCTCTACGGCTTCGAAACAGAACCGGCCCCGGGGAGGTCAGTTTCACCATCAGAGCGATGAGCAGGAGGAGGGGCGAGAGTAGGACAACCGTAATCGAAGAGACGATCAGGTCGAAGCTCCTCTTGATGATGAAATCCCACCCTTCAAAGACCGGTGGGCGAACGGCAAAGAGCGGCAGGCTTTGGCCCGGCACGAACTCCGCCCTGGTGGTGAGCATCTCCATCGTGGTCGGAGCTACCCGAACATCGATGCCGCGTTTATGGCACTCGTCGACAAGCGCGACCGCTCTTTCCGGCGGAAAGTCAGGGTCGGTGATTATCACTTCGTCGATCTGGTTCTCATCCAGTCTTCTGGGAATGGCATCGAGGCTGCCCAGGTTCCTCAGCCCGGAGATCTTGTGATCCGCCTGCTCGGCTATATACTCGAGCCGTGCGTAGCGAACAGGCGCATCGTTTAACAGAACCGACGCTACCGACTCGATCTGGCTGCCTTCGCCCACCAGTATTGCATTGCGCTTATAACCGGCGGCTTTCCAAACGGCTCCGGTTATAACCTCGTAGATCCACCGCAGAGCCGACACGAAGATAACCGCAAAGAAAAGCGAGCCGTAAAAGATGTAGTAAGAGGAAAACTGCTCGCCGCTTACCTTGGCAAAAATAAGCGCCACCACGGTGACCAGCGTCAAGGAAGAAACAACTTTGGAAAGCCCCGGCCTTGTTTCGCGCACCCCGTACAGCCCGTTGCGTGCAAAAAGAAGTGCGGTGACCAGGAAGGCAAACGGGAGAAGGTGCTCGATCTGGCTTTGGTTAATCACAAAGCCACCGACCAGGATCGCTTGCTTGATCGC
This sequence comes from uncultured Thermoleophilia bacterium, assembly GCA_963710065.1. Lineage (GTDB taxonomy): Bacteria > Actinomycetota > Thermoleophilia > Solirubrobacterales > CAVPYU01 > CAVPYU01. Next base: position 353,486 of record CAVPYU010000001.1, read on the forward strand.
CAACGCCACCATCAAAGCCAGGGCAAGCCCAAGGAAATCCAGCCCCATCAACACCAGTACTCTGGTGGCCCTCCGAATCCATTCCATTCTCAGAAGAAGGCTCACCAGGTACGGCCTCTTGGCCCTGACATCACGTGGCAGCGCAACCAACTTTGGAGATGAACCGGCCGCTACCTTCTCGCCCGTAGCACCGTCGGGCATTCTCTTTCTGGGTTCTTGGTTTCGGCTAGTGTCCACGGCTACACAGTCGCGACGATTTTAAAGTAAGTGAGCCCTTGCCCGCCCTGATGATCCACGTACATTCAACACCTTTCCCGGAACCAAGTAGCGCTGCTCCCTCAGCAACCTACTCTATACGCCGGAGCCGATCAATCTTTCCGCCCCGGCAGCATCGATCGTATGACGTAGGCCCGCGCTGATCTCCACCTGTGGCTCCCAATCAAGTATCTGCCGCGCCCTTGTTATATCCGGCTGGCGTACCTGGGGATCGTCGACAGGCAGCGCCTCGTAGACTATGTCGGAACGGGACTCCGCAACTTCGATCACCAGTTTCGCAAGCTCCAGCAAGGTCAACTCGTTGGGGTTGCCGAGGTTGATAGGTAGGTGGTAGTCGGACTCGGCAAGTGCCACCAATCCACGAACCTGATCGCCCACGAAACAGAAGCTCCTCGTCTGTGAGCCATCCCCAAAGACCGTCAGTGGTTTGTCCTGAAGCGCCTGCCGTAAGAAGGTTGGAATCGCGCGACCGTCGTGTGGTCGCATTCGCGGACCGTAGGTATTGAATATCCTTGAGATGCAGGTGTTGACTCCCTGCTGGCGGTGGTAGGCCATGGTCAGAGCCTCCGCATAGCGCTTCGCCTCGTCGTAGACGCCTCGTGGCCCTATCGGATTTACGTTCCCCCAATAGGTCTCTGGCTGTGGGTGGAGCTCTGGATCACCGTACACCTCCGACGTCGATGCCAGTAGAAAACGCGCCCGCTTGAACTTGGCCAGACCAAGCGTGTGATGTGTGCCGTACGAGCCGACTTTCAAAGTATGCAGCGGCAGTCTTGAATAGTCAATCGGGCTGGCAGGGCTGGCCAGGTGGTAGACGTAATCCAGATCCTCGGATATCTCTATCGGCTTGGTCAGATCGTGATTGATGAAAGCGAAATCACCGTCCTTGGAGATATGTTCGAGGTTCTCCAGGGTCCCTGTGTCCAGGTTGTCGACGCAGAGAACACGGCATCCTCTCTCAAGGAGAAAATCACACAGGTGTGAACCGAGAAACCCCGCTCCACCAGTCACAAGACATGTATCGGCCATTACTTATACACCTACAAGGTAGACAATGAAAATTACTCTCAACAGTGAGTCAGTGTAACAGCACAACTTCGTCACCGCCTTGGATTCAAGATCTACAAGTAGATATTCGGTCGGACTGAACCAGAAAAACTATTCCAGCAACACTGTCCGTCACTTTCTACTCCTGCGGGCGTAATCGAGGTGAAGCAACTGTCCACAGCGACCACCGATGGCGAGGCGCTCACCGCAAGCCAAAACCAAAAAAAGAGGAATACAGATGTTCAGGTCCAGCAAAAGACCGATTCAAAGAGAGCAAACCGTCCTCATCGAGGGTGCAGAGGCGATAATCCGATTCATCGGAAACAACGAGGTACGTCTGAAGCGCAGTGCCAGAAAGTACTCGCTCTGCGTCGATGACGTAGACGATGTCTGGCAGCGAGCGCTCGAGATCTTCATTACCCGGGCGCCCAGCATCGATAGGCCAGCTCTACTTGCGTGGATGCATACGGTTGTAAAGCATGAGGCCTTCTCGGTAAGACGACGGCGACTCCAAATGCTCGGCGGTGCAGATGAAGCGCTCGATGAAGCCGAGCTTGTCTGCGACAGGCCTGGACCGGATGAACAGATGCGACGGAGTGAGCGGATAACCAGAGCCGATGCCGCCCTTCATCTTTTAAAACAAGCAGAGGCAAAGTGCCTGATACTCAAAGCTCAAGGATTCTCCTACGATGAGATCACAGAGCTAACCGGCTTCTCTTGGACGAAGGTCAATCGCTCGATAAGCGAGGGCCGAAAAAGCTTTCTACTGATATTCCGGTCGATCGACGAGGGCGGGGATTGCGACAAATTTCGGTCCGACCTCGAGGCGCTGGTCGAAGATGGCGCATCCCGGTCTATGCCCTACGTGATCGCCCACCTGCGTGGTTGTGACACATGCAGAGCATCCCTTTACGAACTGCGCAGGCAACATGCCGATCGCGCCAGATCCATGCTGAGTCCCTAGAAAGTCTTCTTCAGCGGGCTCTATCCTTGACACCGCACATACACCTTGCCACTTTTCTCAATGTCTTTCCTGCCCTCGAAGTTCTCGATGAACAGCCGCGCATACTTAACACTTACTCCCAGCAGGCTCTGAATCCCAAAGGGCTTGATCCCTCCCTTTTCATCGCATGCATCCAAGACCTTTTCGCGTGCATCCTCCAGCACCCGAGAGTTGATGAAGATCGAATCGTCGAGTTCGGTCAGTGACCCTTGGCCGGCGAGTTCTCTAAGCAGTCGTTTTGTCTTTGTCTGCGTCAGGTTGATCACCTCTGCCAGCATTGCGGCAGTTCGGGGCGAGTAGCCATCCATCTCAAGCAAGCGTTGTGCCTGGTGGGCTTCGTTCAAGTGCTCGACTACCATGTCGTGCCCACTCAATACTCGTGGGCCACCCTTGCGCTTTTCCTTCTTGGAGGTGGCCCCACGACCCAACTCTTCCTCGTCTATCCGAATCCACTTTCTGGAGGCGGCCTCGGTCACGACACCTCCGCCCACGGTCTCAGCACCAGCGGCAGATCGCAGCAAGAAGCGGTCACCTTCCACCATCACCAGTGGCCTCTCCAGCCGAATGCGAACATGGCTCTCTGTACCCGGGTCAACTGCTCGGTTTCGATCGGGAAGAGGCGTCACTTTCGCGGGCGTACTGGATGAGCCGAGATGAACTGTAAGTCCTGTTCTACGCCTTACTATCTGAGCTGTCTTTAGCAGTTCGATATCGGCCTCGATCGTGAAGGTTGGAGGGTGGTTCTCACTTTCGAGTACAAGCACATCACCATGTCCTATCTCATCTGCCGATATACCTCCCAACCCGATCGCAATGCGCTCAACCGCGCCAACGCTCTTTACGCCTTTGTCTAGAACTTGGATCGAGCCGACCTTGCCCTGTGTTCGAGCAGGCAATGCGATAACCGCATCTCCCCTGCACAACGCTCCAGATTTAAGCGTACCGGTCGCAACTGCACCAACAGACCTGACCGTGAGCACACGATCCACGAAGAAACGAGTGGGGCGATCTTCGTCACCCCCTTTTGTTGATCTCCTGCAGAGTGTGCCGACTTCATTTCGTAGCTCGTCGATACCCGTGCCTGTCTCCGCGCTTACAGACACCACAGGAACATCCTTATATCCCGCGTACGCGATCAGCTCGTCCACTTCGCGGTGAACCTGCTCGTGCGCAGTTGCAGAGACAAGATCCCATTTGGTAATTGCAACGATCCCAGATTCTATCCCCAGCAGCTTCAAGATGTGAAGATGTTCATATGTCTGTGGCATCGGACCTTCGGCGCCCGATATTGCGAGAACGAAGCATGATGCACCGAAGACCTTCGAAAGAAAGGAGTTAACGGCCACGCTGGCACCTGGATTGTCGACCAGCGTCACCCTTTCTTGCCGACTCAGGTTCAATGTTGCATAGAAGGTCTCTTTAGAATCATCGTCTCTACCGCCTCGGCGCTGAAGACGATCCACGTCTATTCCGGCTAGCGCTGCTGCCAGCCGGCTCTTTCCGTGGCCTGCGTGACCGCCGATCGCAACCACGGGCACGTGAAGACCTGCGTGCGATGACCCACTCCCCTCGCCTCCCCCAGACGAAGTGCCTTCACCTAACCCGGTGGCCTCACTCCCTCTACCCACTTCTCCTCCAACTCTCCCGCTTCTTTTTTCCAGATAGGCGCCGAAACCTTGATCGAATCAATTATCTCCCGCGCCCCATTGAACGCTTCCTCACGATGTACTGACGAGACCGCAATGATCACGCTCGGTTCACATCGCTCAACGCGACCGATCCTGTGTTCAACGGCAGCGGCCTCCAGTCCGTATTCCTTGACCGCACGCTCAACTATCTCTCGAATTTGCTCCTCGGCCATCTCTACATACGCCTCATACTGAAGATATGGAACATCACGCGTTGTACCGAAAAAAGTAACCACAGCACCAGCGGCCGGTCTTCGCACGTATTCGAGCAGCTCATCGGCCTGCAAAGAATCCTCCTTGACCCGCACATGAACTGAACCGCGTTCTGTTGCAGCTCCCCCGCTAACGGGAGGTATAAGTGCCAGTTCGTCGCCCTCTGCGAGAGAGACGTGCTCATCCACATAGCTCCTGTTTCTCGCCATCAGGACAGGGATGCGCTCGATCATCTCACCGATGTCTTCCCTCTCCTTTAAAAGAGAGATCAGTTCCGAGACGGTCGCCCCATCGGAAATCTCGATATCGATCGTTTCCTGCCCGGCACGTTCTCTCAGCATCGCAAACAGGCGAACCTTAAGGGTCATGGGGACTATCCTACCGGTCATGAAAACCCACAAAGCGAAAAATGACGGAACTGAAGCGTCCAGGAAGAGTGGAACCGACAGCACCAACGAGGGCATTGCCCCGGTTGTTGGGCCCGATACAGAACATCACTACACCGACTCCGGGATCGATATCGGCGCCACCTATGACGAATCCGATGTAGGGACCGAACTCGATCAAAGGCTGGGCAAGCCCGGTGAGTATCCGTTCACTCGAGGGGTTCATCCCGGTATGTACCGCTCACGGCTGTGGACGATGCGCCAGTACGCCGGCTATGCAACCGCCGAGGAGACCAACGAGCGATACAGGTACCTACTGGAACAGGGGTCGACCGGGCTATCGATGGCGTTCGACCTACCGACTCAATTGGGCCTAGACTCCGACGACGACCGCTGCTTGGGGGAGGTGGGCCGCACAGGAGTCCCAATCGCGTCGCTGGAGGACATGCGAATCGCCTTCAACGAGATTCCACTCGACAAGGTTTCGACCTCGATGACGATAAACGCACCGGCCGCGGTGCTCCTGCTTCTCTACCAGTTGGTTGGGGAGGAACATGGCGTCGCCTCAGAAAGGCTGACCGGCACGGTGCAGAACGACATTCTCAAGGAGTACGTTGCACGCGGAAACTACATCTATCCACCGGAGCCCTCGATGCGGTTGACAACGGACATATTCGCTTACTGTGCCAAGCACGTGCCAAAGTGGAACACGATCTCCATCTCCGGTTATCACGTGCGCGAGAAGGGCTGCTCCGCTGTTCAGGAAGTCGCATTCACGCTCGCCAACGGCATCGCATACGTCGAGACAGCGCTGAACGCCGGACTGGAGCTCGATCAATTCGCACCGAGGCTCGCATTCTTTTTCAACGGACACAACAACGTCTTCCAGGAGGTCGCGAAGTTCAGAGCGGTGCGCAGGATGTGGGCGACGATAATGCGTGAGCGGTTCGGTGCAGAAAACCCGAAGTCGATGATGGTCAGATTCCATACACAGACGGGGGGATCGACACTCACCGCGCAGCAGCCGGAGGTGAACATCATCCGTGTCGCACTGCAGGGGTTCAGCGCAGTCTGTGGCGGAACGCAGTCGTTACACACCAACGGCTTTGATGAGGCCCTCGCACTGCCGTCTGAAAGATCGGCAAAGATGGCACTCCGCACACAACAGGTGATCGCCTACGAGTCCGGGGCAGCCGACACGGTCGATCCGTTCGCCGGCTCGTATTTCGTCGAATCCTTGACGGATGAGATAGAGCGTGAGGCCTACGATCTGATAGCCAAGATCGACGATATGGGTGGCGCGGTCGCAGCAGTCGATCAGGGATTTATGCAGAGAGAGATCGAGGAATCAGCATTCAGCTACCACGAGCGCTACAGAACGGGCCAGGACGTAGTTGTCGGTGTAAACAAGTTCGTAGAGGACGAGGAAGAGCCGATCGAGCTGCTGAAGATAGATCCCGATGCCGAAAAGCGTCAGGTAGAACGTCTGAAGAAGTTCAAGGCCGGCAGAGACCAGGCCGAGGTTGGGAGAAAGCTGGAGGAGCTCAAGCAGGCATGCAAAGGCGAGGGCAACTTGCTCTACCCGCTAAAGGACGCACTTAAAGCCCACGCAACGTTGGGCGAGGTCTGCGGCGCCATGGGCGAGGTATTCGGCAAGTACAAAGGCTCGTGAAACGAAAGCTGAACTACACTCCTTGATCTATGCGAGAAAAGGTTCCCGAGACCAATAAAGAGAAGGTCGATCTGCTCGAGAAGCTGCGAGACGAGGCGATCCATGCCGGCTCGGAGAAGGCAGTCGAAAAACAGCACGAGAAGGGCAAGTACACCGCCCGCGAGCGAGTGGAGAAGTTGCTCGATCCTGGCTCCTTCCAGGAGACCGACATGTTTATGCGTCACCGCACGCACGAGTTCGAGATGGACAAGAACCGGCCAGTTGGCGATGCCGTTGTCACAGGTTACGGCGAAATCGACGGCAGGAAGGTCTGCGTATTCAGCCAGGACTTCACCGTCTTCGGTGGCTCCCTCGGCGAGGTGATGGCCGAGAAGATGTGCAAGATCATGGATCTTGCCGCCAAGATCGGCTGTCCGGTGATCGGGCTCAACGATTCCGGAGGCGCACGTATTCAAGAGGGCGTGGTATCGCTCGGTGCATACGGAGACGTCTTCGTTCGCAATGTCGAATGCTCAGGCGTAATACCTCAGATCAGCGTGATCATGGGCCCATGTGCCGGCGGGGCTGTCTACTCACCTGCTATGACCGACTTCATCTTCATGGTCAAGAATACCTCGCACATGTTCATCACCGGCCCCGACGTGATCAAGACGGTCACCGGCGAGGAGACGACCTTCGAGGAACTCGGTGGGGCGATGAGCCACAACACAAAATCTGGTGTAGCCCACTTCGCGGCTGAAAACGAGGATCAGTGCTTGGAAGATGTTCGCTACCTGACCAGCTTCCTTCCCTTAAACAACATGGAGCAACCGCCGAGGGTAGAACCGTACGACGATCCCGACAGGCAGGACACAGAGTTGGACGATCTGGTTCCTGCCAATCCGAACAAGCCGTACGACATGCGTGACGTGATCGAGCGAATCGTCGATGACGGCGAGTTTTATGAGGTGCAAAAGCACTTTGCCGAGAACATCGTGATCGGGTACTCGCGCTTGAACGGATACCCGATAGGGGTAGTTGGAAACCAGCCCAAGTCTTTGGCGGGAGTGCTCGATATCAGCTCATCAGAGAAGGCGGCACGTTTTGTCCGTTTCTGTGATGCGTTCAATATCCCACTCCTTACTTTCTGTGATGTGCCCGGGTTCCTGCCTGGGACAAACCAGGAATGGGGCGGCATAATCCGTCACGGGGCAAAGCTTCTATATGCATTCACCGAAGCAACGGTCCCCAAGCTGACAGTCGTAACTCGAAAGGCATACGGCGGGGCTTACGACGTGATGAACTCCAAGCACATGCTTGCCGACTTCAACTTCGCCTGGCCCGGCGCCGAGGTGGCCGTGATGGGCCCCGAGGGAGCGGTCAACATCATCTACAGACGCGATCTGGCCAAGTCGCCGACTCCCGATGAGCGCCGTGAAATGCTGGTCTCAGATTACAAGGCCCGTTTCGCCAACCCCTACACCGCAGCCGAACGTGGATACATCGACGAGGTGATAATGCCTCATGAAACACGACCGAAACTTATTTCGGCACTTGAAGCGACCCTGACCAAGCGGGTCGATAGGCCGAAACGCAAGCACGGCAATATCCCGCTCTAGTCATCATGGGATCGAACGGCAGAAGGCGTCCGCAGAGGCCACAGATCGCGGCAGTTGAGCCGGCGCCAACCGATAAGGAAGCGGCAGCAATCAGCGCAGCGCTGGAGCAGTTCCTGTACGAATCCGCCCCTACACCCAAGTCCGTGACCTCCCTCAGCCCATGGCGCAGGAGCGCCAACTACGAGGCAACCGGACAGAGCCCTGCGGTTAGCTCCTGGGGCGATGGGACCAGCTGGGGCAACCAGTAATCTGTCCTTGAAGCTAAATTGGACAATTCCGGTCGGAATTAGTACCTTTTGATAGCGGCCTAACAAAAAAACGCTTCCAACCAGGTCGCGATGACAAGAGATGAAAAGCTTGGATAAACAAGAAAACTGGTCTGCGGAACAACTGTACAGCATGGCCGAGAAGTTTGAAGAATCGAGCACCGTGGAGGTTCTCGATTGGATGGTCGCTCAGTTCCACCCCAAGCTCTATGTGGCCTGCTCATTCCAAAAGGAAGCCTCTGTGATCATGGACATGCTCTTGAAGATCGAGCCAGAGGCCCGTTTTTTCACCATCGATACGGATCTCCTCTTCCCTGAGACATATCAGATATGGAGCCAGCTTGAAGAGCACTACGGGATCAAGGTAGAGACCTACAAAGGCATATCGCTTGACCAGCAGGCTGATAAGTACGGGGACAAGCTGTGGGAGGCAGACCCCGACAAGTGTTGCTCAATCAGGAAGGTCGAGCCGTTGACACGGGCGCTGTCGTCGGTCGACGGCTGGATATCCGGCCTGCGCAGAGATCAGTCCCCAACCAGGGCCGATACAAAGAAGATCCTCTGGGACGGGCGCTTCGGGCTTGTCAAAGCCAACCCGCTGGCCGACTGGACAGAGAAGGATGTATGGAAATACATCTCTGACAACGACATTCCCTACAACCCTTTGCACGACCGGGGTTATCTCTCGATCGGCTGCACCCACTGCACAGATCCCGTGGTTGACGGCGAGAACGGCCGTTCGGGCCGCTGGTCAGAATCTGAGAAAACGGAGTGCGGTATACATGAATCGACATCGAACTGAAAGTCTTTTAAACAACCTAGGTGGATAGGACCACTGAGTTAGGAGAAGCAAGATGCACGCACACGGATTTACACTCTGGTTCACCGGTCTCTCGCAGGCCGGAAAGAGCACGATCTGCAACCTGGTCGGCCGAGAACTGCGAGCCCGGGGCGAGACAAGAATGGAGATATTGGACGGTGACATGATTCGGACCAATCTCTCAAAGGGGTTGGGATTCTCCCGCGAGGATCGAGATGAGAACATCCACCGCATTGCCTTTGTCGCAAACCTGCTTACGCGTAATGGTGTGGCAACCCTGGTGGCTGCTATCTCACCGTATCGAGATACACGCGATAATGCACGATCGATGATCGGCGCAGGTGCGTTTATCGAGGTCTACACCAAGGCCTCCGTGGAGACCTGCATAGAGAGAGATACGAAGGGACTGTACGAGAAAGCGATCAAGGGTGAGATCAAGGAGTTCACCGGCATTTCAGACCCGTACGAGGAGCCGCTGTCACCCGAGCTGGTGATCGATACAGAAAACGAGGAGCCAAGGGAGTCAGCGGAAAAGGTGATCAACTATCTAGTAGAGCGCGGCTACGTGACGTTCGAGGACAGCGCCGTAACCAGTGCTAGTACATAGGTCTAGAAAATGCTGATCCTGAGGAACTTTCACGCACTGTCACTGTTCTTGGAACAGATGCGCGACCAAGAAACGGTTGTGCAATCGTAAAAACAACTGTTTAATGGAGTTATGAATATGACTGTTATGACACGGATGTCATTTGTTGGAGTACTTGCTTTCCTGGTGGCTGCATCGATTTTCTTGCTTGGTGGATATCTGTCGCCGACAGACTCATCGAGCTCTAGCAAGAGCGGGAAGACAGGTAAGAGCAAGAAGGTCAAGTTCAAGTGGACAAAGGACAAGGGTACGCGTGTGGAGAACGGCAGCGTCCCTTTCGCCTACAGTTTGAAGAAAAACAGTGACAAGATAAGACTCTACTTCTGCGGCGCAGGGCCTGACGTCGGCCCCGGTATCGCCTCTGCAACTTCCGCAGATGGGCTCAAATTCAGTGTGGAGACTGGATCGAGGCTTATGTCGAGCGATGAATACGGTGACCAGCCTGCTGCGGTCTGTGACGCAACGATCGTCAAGCTGCCAAACGGCAAGTTGAGGATGTACTACAAGGCTGCGTTGGGGCAGGGTGGCCCGGGTCAGGCAACACACAAGATCTTCTCAGCTACCTCCAGTGATGGCCTCAACTTCGAAAAGGAGGGCCTGAGAATCGACGCAGACAAGACCGGCGACAACGGCTGGGCCTCTGTACCCGAGGCGATAAAGCTACGAGACGGGAGAGTACGAATCTACTATGTATCCGGCGATCATGCTGCTCGTGGAGGCACTATGTCCGCGATCTCGAAGGACGGACTTTCATTTAAAAAGGAGACTGGCGCAAGGATGAAAGAGATGGTGGACCCAGCCGTAATCGAGATACGCAAAGGCCTGTATATGATGCTGGCGGTCGTACTACCCGCGCCACCGGGCTCATCAAAGGGAACCGGTCTTAAGACGGGGATCTACAGCTTCACCTCGACCGACGGCAAGAAGTTCGGCAACCGCAGCAAAGTTGTCACCGGAAGGGGCATCTACGACCCGTCGATCGTGAAGGTCGGCAAGAACAAGTACCGAGTCTTCTTCGGCAAAGACCTCGGCACTCCCGATAGACCCAATGTAGTCACAAAGAGCCTGACCGGTCGAATCGTAAAGTGACGCTGCTCTAAGGCACCTGCGGCTCGCCCAGCCCGTACGTGTCGTAGGTAAGAAAGCCAGAAAAGTGGTTGTGGTCGGGGCCGTGAAAGTCCGACGACGCGGTTGCCACAAAGCCATATTTGCGGCATTCATCCAACAGAAAGGCCGTCTGAGCACGTGAATGTGACGGATAGAAGGCCTCCACACCGTCGAGACCTGCTTCACGCAGCTCATCGAGTACCTTCGCAACTTCATCGAAATCATCGGTGTCCCAGAAAGGATGCGCCCAGACCGCGCTGCCCCCAGCCCGGTGAACCAACTCAACCGCCTCCGGGACAGTCGGCCAGGTGCGAGCTACAAAGCTCTCGCATCCGGGTACCAAGTACTTGCGAATAAAGGCCGATCTATCGCCGACTCCCTCCAGTACATCCTTGTTCGCGGGATCCTCGAGCGCAGCGGTCGCTATATGTGGCCGACCCAAGGCGATCGCGCTTCCAGCGATCTCAAGCGCAGCATCCACCGACAACCGTACTCCCTGCTCGGCAAGCTTGGCCGAGATCTTGTGTGCGCGATCGACTCTCTCGCCCTGCGCCACCTCCAACGCCTTCTGCAGCGATTCATCCTCTACATCGATTCTGTAGCCCAGCATGTGCAGATCCTGGGCTGCGTGGTGAGCTGTTGATAGCTCAACAGCTGGGATCAGCTCGATCCCTACTCGTTCTGCTTCCCTCGATGCATCTTCGAGACCGTCCACCGCATCGTGATCTGAAAGCGCAAATACATCCACCCCGGCCTCGGCAGCCAAGCTGACAACTTCTGCCGGTGGTAGGGCGCCGTCCGAGACCGTCGAATGTGCTTGGAGATCTATTTTGTTCATGGCATAGAAAAGAACCTACACATTAAATTCGCTATTTTCGATCAGATTTAGTACCTTTTAGTGACAATGACTGTATCAATAGAGTTAAAACCACGTCAGGTATCGGATTTTGAGCTCCTTTCTGTCGGTGCGCTGGCGCCACTTTCCGGCTTCCAGGGCTCGGAGTCGTGGCGTAGCACAGTCGAAGATATGCAGCTGCCCGACGGAGAGATATGGCCAATTCCAGTCACTCTGGCAAGCGATGTTAAGGCCTCTGAGGGCGATCGTGCGGAGCTGCGCGACAAAAGTGGCGTTCTACTTGGATATATAACCATCGAGGAGATCTTTGAGCGGGATGTACAGAAGGAAGCAGATCTCGTATACAGAACCGCAGATGAGGCACATCCCGGTGTCGCCGCACTGATCAGCGAGGGAAGCCGTTGCATCGCCGGCCCGATCGAGACGGTTGAGCTTCCCAAGCACGCTGAGGTCTTCCAGCCATATCTGTACACGCCGGAGCAATCGAAGGCAGCCTTTGCCGAGCGAGGCTGGCAGACAGTAGTCGGATTCCAGACTCGTAATCCAGTCCATAGGGCCCATGAATATCTGCAGAAGTGCGCGATGGAGATGGTCGACGGGCTTTTCCTACACCCACTAATCGGAGAGACCAAATCCGACGACATACCGGCCGATACCCGCATGCACTGCTACCAGGTTCTTCTGGAGAAATACTACCCAGATGACCGTGTCCTTCTGGGTATTAACCCTGCGGCGATGCGCTACGCAGGTCCCAGGGAAGCAGTCTTCCATGCGATAGTGCGCAAGAACTACGGCTGCACACACTTCATCGTTGGCCGTGACCACGCCGGAGTCGGCGACTACTACGGCACCTACGACGCGCACCGCATTTTCGACGACATCGACCCAGACAAGTTGGGCATCACTCCGATGTTCTTCGACCATGCCTTCTGGTGCAACAGCTGCGACGGCATGGCGTCGACAAAGACCTGCCCCCACCCTGCAGACGACCACGTCTTTCTCTCCGGCACAAAAGTTCGTGAGATGCTTGAACAGGGTGAGGCACCACCAACCCACTTCACGCGCGCCGAGATAGCGGACGTCCTGCTCGAAGCGGCTAAGAAGAAGGTGCCTGTATAGGGGTGTCTGATGGATCCTTTCCTTGTCACAGTAATCTTCGGTTTCGGCGTCGGGTTGCTGATCGGCATGACCGGCATGGGTGGCGCAGCTTTGATGACACCTCTCTTGATCTTGGTTCTCGGTGTAAAGCCAGTAACGGCGATCGGCACCGATATAACATACGCAGCCGTTACAAAGACCGTCGGCGGTTGGCGACATCTGAAGCTTAAAAACGTCAAGCTGGGGCTTGTCTTTTGGCTGGCAATGGGGAGCTTACCCGGCGCTATCGGTGGCGTCTGGGTCATACAGATCCTGAAATCAGCATACGGCAACAAGGTAAATACGATTGCTATGGCCATGATCGCGGGTACGCTACTGATCTTCGGTTGCGGACTTCTAATCAGAGCGCTTTTTAAATCCCAAGCCGACAATGGAGATGAGCGGACAAAGCTCGACAGAAATCACAAAGCACTTGCGGTCGTGCTGGGTGCGATCACAGGCTTTGTAGTCGGCATAACCTCGGTTGGCAGCGGAACACTCGTTGCGGTCATCCTAATTGTCGTCTACAAGCTTGCGCCACGCAGGGTTGTCGGCACCGATGTCGTTCATGCAGCGATCCTGCTCTGGGCTGCTGGCCTAGCTCATCTGGGCGTCGGCAACGTCGATATACCCCTTCTTCTAACGATCCTCGTAGGATCGATCCCGGGTGTCTGGATCGGTTCACATCTGACAACCAGGTTGCCACCCGGAGCGCTCAGGCTGGCGATAAGCATCCTGATGATCGGGTCGGGGCTTGCTCTTCTATCCAAGGCGGGAGTCATGGACTTCTCGCCTTATTACGCGATAGTTATCACGGTCGTTCTGGCCGCGCTCGCCATATCGATTCACTATCTTCGCCTCCTGTTCGGGGCGAACCGAGTTTCCGACGAACCTGAGACTGCTGCCGCGGGCCATTCATCGGCGGGGATTCCGGCGACGAACGTGATCGGTACACCCGAGCCAGCGCACCTTGCCAAGTAATCCGGAATGGGGAAACGACAATTCTGCGATAGGTGCTGAATAGTTGCCCTTACAGCTATATTCCGTAGCTCATGTTCTCAAAGATACTGGTAGCCAACCGCGGTGAGATCGCAATCAGAGTGATGCGTGCGCTTTCCGAGCTCGGCATCACCTCCGTGGGTGTTTATTCAGAGCCGGATAGAGAAGCGCTGCACGTGCACGAGGCAGATGAGGCCTTTCTGCTTGGCGCTGGGCCTGCACCCGAAAGCTACCTGAACGTCGAGAAGATAATCGAAGCCGCCAAGCAATCCGGCGCAGAGGCGATCCACCCCGGCTACGGATTTCTTGCAGAAAATGCAGAGTTTGCCAGAACCTGCAAGAAGGAGGGACTCGTCTTCATCGGCCCACCGGCGGAGGCGATCGAGTCGATGGGCTCGAAGACTGAAGCGCGCAGGCTTATGGAGGAAGCCGGTGTACCGATCGTGCCTGGAACGACCAAACCGGTTGCATCGGTGGCTGCCGCCAAGAAAATTTTGAAGGAGACTGGCTATCCGGTCGCTTTCAAGGCTGCTGGTGGTGGTGGGGGCAAGGGATTCAGAGTCGCAACCGGTGATGACGATCTTGAGTCTGCGTTCGAGGGCACCAGCAGAGAAGGAGAGAAATTCTTCTCCGATGCGACTGTCTACATCGAAAAGTACCTGGAGGACCCGAGGCATATCGAGATCCAAGTCCTGGCGGACACCAAAGGCAACGTGATCCACCTGGGCGAGCGCGACTGCTCGATACAGAGACGTCACCAGAAGCTGATCGAGGAGACCCCTGCTCCGATGGTCGATGACGAGATGCGTGAACGGATCGGCAAGATAGCGATCGACGCCGCGCGTGCGGTCGGATACCGCTCGGCTGGGACCGTCGAGGGCCTTTACGCAGACGGTGAGTACTACTTCCTCGAGATGAACACACGTGTCCAGGTCGAGCACACAGTCACAGAGATGGCGACCGGAATCGACATAGTTCGCGAACAGATCCATATTGCGGCAGGAGAGCCGATCAGCGTCACTCAGGAAGATGTCGAGATAAAAGGCTGCGCCATCGAATGCAGAATCAACGCCGAAGCCGCACACAAGAACTTTACGCCTGCCCCTGGCCTGATAACCCACTACAGTGAGCCGGCGGGGCCGGGTGTGAGAATCGATTCCGGCGTGCTGTCTGGGTCAGAGATAACTCCACTGTACGATCCGATGATCGCCAAATTGATCGTCTGGGATCGGGACAGAGAGGCGGCAACAGCGCGCATGCTACGCGCTTTGGGCGAGTTTGAGATTGAGGGAGTAAATACCCTGATTCCCTTCCACACAGCGATCCTGCGGACCGATGAGTGGCACAACGGAGAGACCTGCCGCCAGCTTATCGCCGATAAAAAGTGGTTGAAGTCGCTGGCCCCGGAGAAGCCAACTATTTCCGAAAGCTCTGGGGACGATGAAGAGAAGGTGGAGCGCGACTACGCGGTAGAGGTGGACCAACGCCTTTTCAAAGTCAAGGTTATTGCGAACGCCAATAGCAGCACAGGGAACCCCGGCGGAGTAGAGCTGAAACGGCCTCCTCGTCGCAAACGGTCAGAAGGCAGCGCATCTGCAGGTGGAGATGCTCCCGCCGAGGCACTGGTTTCACCTATACAGGGAACGGTTCTGCGAGTCGATGTTGACAAAGACCAGGAGGTTGCAGAAGGTGCGCTGATCTGCGTAATCGAAGCGATGAAGATGGAAAACGAGATCACTGCTCACCGTGCAGGCAAGGTTGCTGAACTGAACGTCTCCCCAAACGGCCCCGTTAACACAGGCGACACGATCGCCGTTATCAATTAAAAGACTATCCGAAGACCTATTTTTGTAACTGTTCACCCCCCAACATCGATGGAATCTGGGGATGAGCGTGCAGGGAGCTAAGCGAATCCCCAAGTTCATTCGGTATGAGTAATAAGCTACTCACACCGGCCGGCGGCGTGTACGCCGGCCGGAGAGCGGAAACGGCGATATGGCGATACGTGCTGAACGCTTACCTATTTTTTCTTCGCAGGCTTCAACAGCTTTGCAGCCTCACGCAGGTTCTTGACCTCCGCAGTCGGTTTTTTCTGCCTCGGTTCAAGCTTTACTTCGTCCCTGTTGACCCAGATGACTGGGATCCTCTGCGCTAAGCACGGTTCAACATCGGCGTCGTAGCTGCCGGTCACATGCACCCACCCCTTTTTGACACCGATACGCCTGGCACACTCCTTGAAGTGAGCCGGGTCGGGCTTGTATGTACGTACCTGTTGGGCCGTTACAACGAGGTCAAAGTCGGTCTGAATGTGCCTGCGCGAGGCCCCAAGAAGCTTGTCGTCGATATTCGATAAAAGCCCTATCTCAAAGTCTTTGGCGATCCGCTTAAGAACTGGCGCAGTGTCTTTAAATGTCGGCCAAGACTCGACACTCGCCGGCAGAAATCCAGCCCTCGAAGGCTCTAGATCCCACCCCACGCTCTTGGCAGCTTTGACAACCGTACGGCGCAGTACCTCGGCGTAGAGCTCGTACGATCCGGCCTCAACTTTTACCTGAGTCTCGAAGAAAGCCGCCAGGAACTGCTCCCTATCCAGGTCGATACCATCCTTATCAGCCTCCTTGCTGCAAACGCTGAAGATTCCATCGTTCCAGTTGATGAGAGTGCCGTAGCAATCGAACGTTACAAATTTTATTTTCTTTGGTAGTGGCATACCTCTACTCACTTGTCTGATACTGTGCCGCGCCGACAAAGCATTGGAATATAACTAAATGGATCTGCTCGAACATCAAGGTAAAAAACTGCTCGCTGGCTTCGGTGTCCCAACTCCTAGCGGAGCCGTAGCCAAAACCCCCGCTGAGGCACGGACAATAGCCGATGATCTGGAAACACCGGTCGTTATCAAGGCCCAAGTCCAGATCGGCGGACGCGGCAAGGCCGGCGGGATAAAAGTTGCAAATGATGCAAACGAGGCGGAGAGCCACGCTGAAGCCATACTCGGAATGGACATACGCGGTCACACGGTTCACGAGGTCTGGATTGAGCGCGCTTCAGATATCGAGAGCGAGTACTACGCGTCGATCGTCTTCGATCGTGGTGCAAAAAAACCGTTGTTGATGCTTTCTACGATGGGCGGTGTCGATATCGAGCAGGTGGCGGCCGATCACCCAGACAAAATAGCCAAGCTTCATATCGATCCCTATCCTGGTTTTCAACCATTCCACGCGCGGCGTGCGGCCTTCGAGGCAGGCATAGATGCAGATGTTATTAAGGACGTGAGCGGCCTTCTGGGACGCCTATACGAGGCTTTCCGAGGCCTTGACTCGATGCTGGTCGAAATCAACCCGTTGGTCATAACGACGGACCGTGAGGTCGTGGCACTCGATGCAAAGGTATCGATCGACGAGAACGCGCTCTATAGACAGCCTGAAGCCTCTGAGATGAGCAACCCTGCGGCGGCGGATCCGCAGGAGCAGATGGCCAAGGAAAAGGGGCTGACCTATGTGAAGTTGGATGGCTCGATCGGGGTCTTAGGAAACGGCGCCGGACTGGTGATGTCGACTCTGGATGTTGTCGCGCAGGCCGGAGGCGAGCCCGCAAACTTCCTCGATGTAGGTGGCGGTGCAAAGGCTGAAGAGATAGTCGAGTCGCTGAAGGTCATCCTGTCTGACAAGAAGGTCAAGGCGATCCTTTTCAATATTTTCGGCGGCATTACCCGCTGTGATGAAGTGGCGAAAGGTGTGCTCGACGCTCTAGACCAGCTCGATGCCTGCGTACCAATAGTTGTACGTTTGGACGGCACAAACGACGAAGAGGGCAGAGCACTGCTTTCAGAAGCAGCACCTGAAGGCCTGAACGTAGAGGCAACTATGCTGGGTGCCGCAAACAAGGTGGTTGAGCTGGCAGCATGAGCATTCTGATAGACGAAAACACGAGGCTTGTGGTCCAAGGTCTGACCGGGCGCGAGGGATCGTTCCACGCAACGCGCAACCAGGAGTACGGCACCAACGTGGTTGCCGGTGTCACGCCCGGGAAGGCAGGACAGGACGTGTCGGGAATCCCCGTTTTCAATACGGTCTCAGACGCGGTCGATGAAACTCTTGCCAATACATCCTTGGTTTTCGTTCCTCCCCGTTTCGCAGCAGATGCGATCTACGAAGCGGCAGATGCAGGAGTAGAGCTAATAATCTGCATCTCCGAGGGTATCCCGGCACAAGAGATGCTCGATGTCTACAACTACATCCGCAATCAGCCCTGTCAGTTGATCGGGCCTAACTGCCCAGGCGTACTCTCACCCGGTAAGGCGAATGTGGGAATAATCCCCGCACACTTCTTCAGCCAGGGTAGTGTTGGGCTTGTCTCGCGTTCGGGAACACTCACCTATCAGATCGGTAACGAGCTGGCACAACTAGGTGTAGGCAACTCAACGATCGTTGGGATCGGTGGCGATCCTGTTGTGGGCAGCTCTTTCATCGATATCCTCGCGCAGTTCGAAGCCGATCCCCAGACAGATCTGATTGTGATGGTAGGCGAGATAGGAGGCGACGACGAAGAACGTTCTGCTGACTTTATTGCTGAAAACCTCTCAACGCCTGTCGTTGGCTACATTGCGGGCTTCACAGCTCCGCCCGGTAAGCGGATGGGCCACGCAGGTGCGATCATCTCCGGATCGAAGGGAACTGCCCAGGCAAAGGCCGACGCACTCGAGGCGCAAGGCATCAGGGTAGGCAAGAACCCGACCGAAGTGGCACAGCTTGCCGCGGACCTGGTCGGCGTGAAGGCTTAAGACTCGCTAGTAGCCCAGTTTTTTAGTACAGCGCATAAACTATCGCCAGAATCGGCTCATGAGCGAACTATCGACGATCAGCTTTGCACGAGGTGCTCCCTCCTTAGACATCATTCCCGCTGACAGGCTTCGAGAGTGTGCCAATAAGGCGTTCGATACAGATCCTGCCGGCACATTTTCGTACGGCAAGTCAACCGGATACGGGCCTCTACGTGAGTGGATCGCAGCCCAGCACGGTGTCGATGCCGATCACGTATTGGTTACAAACGGATCGATGCAGGCCGATGCCTTCTTGTTCCATGTAGTTGTCGAGCCAGGTGATACGGTCATCGTTGAGGCGCCGACCTACGACAGAACCCTTCTTGCGCTAAAAAAGATGGGTGCAGATATCGTCACCGCACCTCTCGAAGAGGACGGTATCGACATACAAGCGGTCTCGACGCTGATCGAACAAGGTGCTAAGCCTAAGCTTGCCCACATAATCCCGACCTTTCAGAACCCTGCTGGCAAAACACTCTCGCTTGATAAACGATCGTCACTCACTGCGCTAGCGAGGAACAACGATTTCCTTATCTTCGAAGACGATCCGTATATAAAGCTCAGATTTGAGGGCGAGCCAGTAGTGACAATGCAGTCACTGGCTCCGGATGTTGTCGTCTACGCAAGCTCTTTCTCCAAAACAGTTTGTCCCGGGATAAGAGTTGGTTACCTGGTCTGTCCGCCTGACCTGATTAGCAAGATCGCAAAGCTTGCAACTGAGACCTACATCTCTCCGAGTATGGTCTCTCAGTCGATTGTCGCCGAGTTCTGTCGCTCCGGTGCAATCGATGAGAACATCAAGTTCGTAAAGCCAAAACTGAAAGCCAGACGGGACAAGTTGGTCGAGACGCTTAAAAGCGAGATTCCAGAGGCCAGCTTCACGCCTCCCGCCGGCGGCTATTTCCTCTGGGTGAAGCTTCCGGACGGAGTCAGTGTCTCAGAGCTCGAAGTCGAGGCAAAAAAGGAAGGTGTCGCGATCGTAAAAGGTACGGACTTCATGCTAGACAGCGGCGAAAATGCGATGAGGCTCGCCTACTCTGGCGTGTCGGAGGATGAGATCGAAGAAGGCATCAAGCGCCTGGCAAAGGCACTCGACAGAGTCAAGATAGCCGTCTGAGCCACGCCGTGGGCCGTGCTAACGCCCGTATCTAGCTCTGGATAGTTTCAGGTGCTCCGGTGGCAGCGCCGTGCGGATTGGTGGTGAGGGATCTGCCTTGACCGAGATAGTGGTGGCAACATCGTGGCCCACTCTACAAGTCTTGCCGTCGGACTCGATTACTATCTCACCACCATCGGTATTTACGACCCGGCCCTCCAGCCCAACCTCAAGGCCAACATCGTAGAGGTGGCTTAGCATGTCCTCGGCTTCGTTTTCAAAACGCAGCACGGTTACCTTAGCCCCGACTTCAACATCGTTTAACGGAGCTCCCGGCTCACGATCGACCTCGACGAAGGGATGCCCGTGAGGACACCTCTTCGCATCACCGACTGCAGCGAGCATTCGCTCCTCGAGCATCGGCGACAGTCCGTACTCGAGTCGCACCGCCTCCTCGTGACAGTCGTGCCATGGAATCTCTAAAACATCTGTTAAAAAGCGCTCGATCAGCCGGTGACGGCGTACGATCTTGGCGGCACGATCGTGACCTGCCTCGGTGAAGGCAACCGTCTTGTCCTCATTGCGCTTGATGAAGCCGTTGCTCTCCAGCTTGCCGATCATCTCGTGGACCGTCGGGGCCGAAAGCTGCATTGCGCGCGCAATGTTCGCTCCCGTCATCGGCAGCTCGGCCTCGTACAGCCAGAAGATAGTCTCGAGATACTCCTGCTCGGCAGCGGTTACCTGTTCTGAGGACATTCCTTGATTCTAGTTACTACAACTAGTATCGACCCATGAAGATCGATCAATCGACACGCGTTCTGATAACTGGGGCCTCGCGCGGAGTAGGTAGAGCCGTCACTGAGGCGTTCGCAGGCCGTGGCTGCAGAATGGGGCTCGTGGCACGGCCTTCGACCGATCTCGAGACTCTTGCCGACTCACTTGCCCACTCGACGCTGCTGCCGACAGACGTGGCCGACAGGGACCAGGTCAGATCCGCTGTCTCGAAATTCTGCGAGCAAGAAGGCAGCGTGGACGTGCTCGTTGCGAACGCAGGCATCGCCTACTACGCACCGGCGCAGAAGCTATCTGCCGAAAGGGTCGCGCAGATGATTGAGGTCAACTACCTGGGAACTGTTTATGCCATCGAGGCAGTAGTTCCTCATATGTTGCGCCAGGACAAAGGTCACATCGTTGTCGTCTCCTCCGCTGCCGCGCACCGAAGCTTCCCGGAGGCCGGTGCGTACGGTGCGAGCAAGGCGGCTCAACGCGCATATGTGGAAGCTCTCCGCCACGATCTGGCAGGCACCCGAGTGAGCGTCACCTGTGTATACCCGGGCAAGATAGAGACTGGCCTGCACGCACACGAGCGTGAGACGATGCCTGTCTGGTATGGGCGCGGCCCGGGGGCTTTGGCACCTGAGAAGATGGCAGATGCGATCATCCAGGCGGTGGAGAAAAACAAGCGGTCTGTGTTCATACCACGTTCAGCCAGACTGCTTGCCGCAATACACGGCATCTCCCCACCACTTGCGGACCGTATCTTGCGGCTTATCATGGGCCCAACAGCCGCACCGAAAGAACAGAGATGATTATCGAAGAAATAGAGAGCCAAGCGGTAGAGATCTCCGGCTCTGGCGGCTAGCCGCAATTGCCTGCCGGTCCTAAAAAGGCACTTGTCGCACCCGACTCCTTCAAAGGAACGCTGTCTGCTACCCAAGCGGCCCTGAGTGTGGCCTCCGGATTGAGAGAATCTGGCTGGGAGTGCGAGACACTCCCGATCGCCGATGGTGGTGAGGGCACGCTCGATGTATTGACAAAGAAGCTGAAACTCGAGCTTCATCCGGTGGAAGTCACAGGCCCGCTTGGCGTTTCCGCCGCCGCCAGATACGGGCTCAGTCCGAACAGCAAGACTGCAATTGTTGAGATGGCTGACGCTTGCGGGCTGACGCTTACGAAGCGTGGGGAGCGTGATCCAATTGCAGCGACTACCCGAGGTGTGGGTGAACTAATCCAGATGGCCGTGCAAGACGGTGCACGAGAAGTGATTGTGACAGCCGGCGGCAGTGCAACATGCGACGGTGGCCGCGGTGCGCTTGAAGCACTGGGTGCCAAGTTCGGAAGGCAGGAAGTCGATCTCGAGGAGGTGCAGAAACGGCTCAAGGGCGTTCTCCTTAGCGTCGCCTGTGATGTACTCAGTCCGTTTACGGGGCCCGCCGGAGCTGCAGCCCTCTACTCACCTCAGAAAGGTGCGGACGACAAGGGTGTCGCGATACTTGAGAGGCGATTGAAACGACTTGCCGCCCTTGCACATCGAACGACCGGGCGCACTCCAACAGATGTTGCAATGGCTGGGGCCGGCGGCGGCCTCGCCGGAGGGCTGTGGGCATTCGCCAAAGCAGAACTCAAACCCGGCGCTCGGCTGGTTCTTGAACTGCTTGATCTTGACGCAGCACTTGAGACATCGAGCTTCGTGGTAACCGGTGAGGGCACGCTTGACCAACAGACACTTGCAGGAAAGGCACCTGCTGAGGTCGCGATCGCCGCCCGTCAAAGAGGCATACCATGCCATGCAATCGTCGGCAAGAACAGGCTCGACGCCTTCGGTCTGCGTCAGCTCGATCTTCACTACGTCTATGAAGCCCGGGCGAAAGGCGTACGAGCCGCAAAGAAAGCTCTGGCTGCCTGTGCATTCGAGATGGGTGCGAAACTTAAGAAAGACTTTGACTCGTAAAGAGTTGTGTCGTTTTTTCGTGACCGGCCGTTATCGCTGCTCGGCAAGTGTTCGAACGACCGCCTCATAAAACCCGTCGCCCATCTTGCCCTCTGTGATCTCGACATTGTCTTTCGCTGCCGCGGCTTGCTCCAACTCCGGATCGTGTTCGATCGCGTTTGCTACAAGAAAGAAGCGGCCGACAACGTCAGCCACTGTTAGATCCTCAATCGAATCGCCCACGGCCATGCACTGCTCCGGTGCGTGGTCCCGCCTGCGCATGTGTTGCGACACGGCATTGGCTTTACTGACAGATGATGGGAGTAGGTGGTAGATGTTCGGCCTATCGACCGTCAGGCTCTCGCTTCGCCTACCTGTTACACCGTTATCGATCAGCTTGAGTTCGGGATGGCACTCGTTCTTTATCAACTCGTTTGCTTGATCAAGGTCAACATCTCCTCGAAACAGGTGTGAGACGTCGCGGTCTAGATGCCAAGGCGCGTGGTGTTCAAGCCTGCCCGAGTATCTATCGAGCAACAGCTCTGGAGCACCGGTATCGGTGATTTGATCGAAGATATTACGCTCGTCGGTAGGTTTCCAATCACCTGCCAACCAGACCTCTTCACCGTCGTCGATCAACAGTGCACCTACCTCGCATATAAAAGATCTCTGACCCAGCAGGCGCGCCGCTGCCTGTACTTGCAGGTAACGCCTGCCCGACTTGATTACGACCTCCACGTCAGCTCTGTCGCACGCCTCGAGCCCCTTAATAGAAGCTCGTGAGAAGTCGCCGGCCGAGTCATGTATAAGAGAGCCGTTTTGGCCGAGCAGAGTTCCATCCAGGTCCACGTAGACCACCCTCAACCTTTTCACGACACGCCTTCCAGTGTTCGTCGTGGGGGCCTTTCAATGATCTCTACTTCCAACTCGGTCAACGCTCGTCCACCATCTTGTGTCGGCTTCAAATAGTTCTCACCTTCTACCTCTTCCATCCGACCTTCTCGGATCAACCTGCTGCAGACGGCTTTCAGCACTCCGTAAGACATCACTCCGAGGCTATCAAGGCTCTGATGCAGATTCTCTCTTGAACCGAGGTCTACCTGAGCCATCGCATTTAGGCCACGATTCTGAAAGACGTCGATAAGCATCGCAATCTCAACCGCATATCCACTCGAAAACGACAACTCGTTTAGAAGCACACGCCTTATGGCGACCTCACCCGCAAGCGGCTGCAGGAACCCTCTGAGGTCGGCGTAGAAGAGGTTAAGCAATGGCCGCGCACAGAGTTCCGTCACCCGACCACCCCCGGATGGGTAACGCTTACTTTCGGTTGTAAACGGCCGCCTGTAGGCACCCTTGACAAAATCTATCTTTAAGTTGGTCAGAAGGGGACCAAACAGGCCCGCAACATAGTGTGAGCCGAAGTTAGTTGAGTCGGCATCGACAAACGCGACTACGTCCCCGTCGCAAACAGACAGCGACCGCCACATCGCATCGCCTTTCCCTTGGCACGGACCAACTCCTAAGTCGAGTTCACTTTCCTGATACACCGACGCGAAAGATGAAGAGACAATCTCGGCGGTACCGTCGCCGGAGTTGGCGTCGACGACAACTACCTGGTCCAGTAGTCCTACATCACTCAAACTCTCTAGCTGCTCCAAAATTGGGCCGATCGTGTCCGCCACTTCTTTGGCGGGTAGACACACGCTCAGTTGCAGATCCTGACTCTCTTTTGCTGCAAGCAGCTGGCTGACTTCAAACTGCCGATAGTCGAATGTATTTGTCGTAAACCAGTCGTGAACCGTACTCATGAGCCACGTACTATAAGAGCTTGGGTGTTAATTTGAATACCGATGATCGTTGGCAAAAAATTCTCGGCGTTTCTGGTTCGTCCGGGAGTGACAGGCTGATCGCCTTAAAAGATGAGCCGGCAAGATCTGCAAAAAGCCGGCCGCTGCCCGAGGATCTACATCCCGATCTAGCGACTGCATTGAAAAGCATCGGAATAGAAAACCTGTACGCTCATCAGGCTGCAGCCTACAAAAGGTCATATAAAAACAACATGATCGTCACAACCGGCACGGCCAGCGGTAAGTCGCTCTGCTTCAACTTGCCGACCCTGAATGAGATCTACAAAGACCCCGCGACACGAGCGCTCTACATCTACCCGACAAAAGCACTGGCCCAAGACCAGGCAAGAAAACTTGCCCAGATCGCCGGTGCAAACCTGCAGTTCGCGATCTACGACGGCGATACTCCGAGTGGGGAGCGTTCACGGATAAGGAAGACGTCAAACCTGGTCCTCACCAACCCCGATATGTTGCACGTCGGGATCCTTCCACACCACGGCGCATGGGGTGATTTTTTCAAGAACCTGGAGATCGTCGTGCTAGACGAAGCACATGTGTACAGAGGTGTGTTCGGCTCCCATGTGGCGAACGTTCTACGCCGCCTGCGTCGAGTCGCGAATCTCTACAGTGCCGAGCCCGGCTTCATCCTCACATCAGCCACGATCGCCAATCCGGTGGAGCTCGCCGAGAAACTCATAGGACTTGATTTCCAACTGATAGAGAAGGACGGTTCGGCGACAGAGAATAGAACGGTTGCAATCTGGAATCCACCCCTGATCGATGAAAAAACCGGGGTTCGGAAATCCGTTGCAAGTGAAGCCGCTGAGATCTTCGCCAAGCTTGTATGCTCGGGCGTGCGTACGATCTGCTTCACGCAATCCCGGCGTGCAACTGAGATGATCTTCAAACTCAGCCATCAGCGGCTGGAGCAAGAACTCGGTGAGGCTTACAATCTAATAGCGCCTTACCGTGCAGGTTACACACCACAGCAACGACGTAGAATCGAGGGTGAGCTCGCCGAAGGCCGGCTCCTTGGCGTTGTCGCAACCAGTGCACTGGAGCTTGGGATCGACATCGGCCAACTCGAGGCCGCTGTCTGTGCAACATTCCCCGGCACTGTTGCCAGTTTAAAACAGAGATGGGGTCGTGCTGGACGCACTGGAGATGGGCTTGCCCTCTTTTTGGCTGGCCCAGATGCGCTCGACCAGTACTTCTGCAGAAACCCTCATCAGCTGCTCGACCGCCCCGTGGAGTCAGCGATATTGGACTATGGAAATGAGAACATCCTCCGAGACCACCTTGTCTGTGCCGCCTACGAGGCGCCACTCGATGAAGACGATGGAGAGATGTTCGGCCCGCGCTTCCAGGAAGTTGCGGACAGGTTGGTTGATGGCGGGCATCTACGCAGATATAAAGGTAGATACATGATTCGTGAGAAAGGCTTTCCTGCAAGGACGGTGTCTCTCCGCTCAGCATCTGCTGATAGCTTCGATGTGATCCAGCAAGAGACCGGCGAATTCCTGGGAACGGTGGAGGCCGAACGCGCATATAAGACGGTGCACCCAGGTGCTGTGTACATGCATCTCGGGGAGTCCTATGAGGTTGCAGAGCTGGATATTCCTGCACGGAGAGCGATCGTTGAGGAGTTCCTGGGCGACTACTTCACTCAACCGAAAATCCATACGGAGATCAACGTAGAAGAGGTCATCGAATCGAGAACTGCAGGTAGCGTAGAGGTAGCTTTCGGGCTGGTCACCGTAACCGAACAGGTGGTTGCGTATCAGAAGAAAGGCCTTGCCGATCGTCAGGTGCTCGATCTACTCACCCTCGACCTACCGGAACAAAACTTCCTCACCCAGGCACTCTGGTACGAGGTGCCACCAGAACTACTCCCGGAAGACAAAATAGCTCTATTGGGTTCGCTGCATGCCACCGAACACGCACAGATCGCCGTGCTGCCGCTGATCGCAATGTGCGATCGCTGGGATCTGGGAGGCCTCTCAACCAACATCCACTACCAGACGGGAGGCGCAACTATCTTCATCTACGACGCACATCCGGGAGGCGTGGGCATTGCGCGACAGGGATATAGGGAATTCGAGACACTGTCCGATAACGCACTTGAGCTGATCTCAAAGTGTCCCTGCGAGAGCGGCTGTCCCTCCTGTGTCCAGTCGCCTAAGTGTGGAAACTTGAACGAGCCGTTAGACAAGGACGGCGCCGCTGCGCTGCTTGAGGGGCTATGTAAGTAGAGTTGAGAGCATATGACAGACAGCAGAGCCACTTACATAAGCGTTATTGGCGCAAGCGACTGTGACGATTCCATTGCAGCTGTTGCCCACAACGTTGGCGCAGAGATCGCCCGCTCAGGATGCGTGTTGGTCAGCGGCGGCCTGTCAGGGGTCATGGAGGCATCATGCAAAGGAGCTCATGAGTCTCAGGGCACAGTCCTCGCGGTAGTACCGGGTAGCGATCGCAACGAGGCAAACCGCTATGCGGACCATGTGATCGCAAGCGGAATCGGCCATGCAAGAAACCTGGCGGTCGTCGCTACCGGTGATGTGGTCGTCGCTGTAGGAGGGGGGTGGGGCACGCTTTCAGAGGTCGGTCTCGCTCGATCACTCGGCCGTGAGGTGGTGCTTTTAAACAGCTGGATCCTCGACCACAACGATCTCGACGTAGTTGGCCTGCACGCTGCCGAAACAGCCGAGGAAGCCGTCAAACGGGCTCTAACCCTCGCAAATTAGCCTGCATGAATAAAGGAGCGGGCGCCGAAAGTCGAATATATAACGACTGTGCGAAGGAACGTCAGTTATCCATTTCTGCTGTCCATTTTGGCAGCGATAGCCGTGGCTGCACCGACGGCTGCTTCGGCAAGCCCTCACGGCGGGCTTACAACAACTGTTGAAGGGCCCACAGGTCACGTCGGTCCCAGCACTCCCAATCACGCTCAGCCAAAGAAGAGAAAGGCACGTAAAAGCAGCGCCGGAAAACGTGCGCCGGTTCTGCTCAAGTTTTTAGTTACCCCACGAACTATGCTCAAAGTGGGTCGCAACGCAGTCGTACGCTTCCGAATAAAAGACCGTGACGCTCGAGTTCAGGTCAGCCTGTCACTTTTCCAGGGAAAGGGCCCAGAACGAAAGCTTGTCACCCGAAAGAGCCTCGGCAAGCGAAGAACGGGAGTAACACAGTCTTACAAGCTTAAGGGCGCTGAGTTTGATCCTGGCTACTACAGAGTCGTTATACGGGCACATGATAGGGCCGGCCACAGCTTGAGGAGAGCAAAAAGCAGCTCTGTGGTCGAGGTGCAGGTCGTAAGCCAGAGATTCCCGGTGGCCGGGGCCTGGGTCTGGGGAGGCGACGGCTCAAAGTTCGGGGCACCTCGCCGTGGACACACGCACCAGGGTTACGACTTGACGGCACCAGAGGGGACCCCTGTGGTGGCGCCTATTTCTGGAGCAATCAAATTCCGCCAGTACCAGAAGGGCGGTGCAGGCCACTACCTGATTCTTGACGGAGACGACGGCTTCGACTACGCCTTCATGCACCTGCAGACCGGAAGTCAACTGGTTAACGAGGGGGACAGAGTTTCGATGGGACAGCAGATAGCGGCAGTCGGAACGACAGGCGGTTCCACCGGACCACATCTTCACTTCGAGATCTGGAAAGGTGGCTGGTGGGAAGAAGGCGGGAAACCAATAGACCCCGAACAGATACTGCGCGAATGGGCAGCCGCCGCCGGACAGCCCCACGGTGGTTCTTAACCGACTTTGTAGGTAACCCGACCCTCAATCAGCTCGGTCGTAGCCTTTACTGAGCCTGAGATCCGTATGTTCAGGAAATCAAGATAGTTCGAGATCAACTGCGGAACCCTGTCTGCTAGAACCGTGTCCAGTGCCCGGCCCACGTCGATCGAGACAAGCAAGGACCCGCGTCCGTTGTCTATATCGCTGCGCTTCACACGCTCGGTTTTGATCTTGAACGGGCTGGTCTTGCCTACTCCGATTGCCAGAACGTCGCCGACAACGCCGTATCTGGCGATAAGGCGGTTGCCGTCCCTGATCTCATAGATCACCGTTCGGCCAACCCTGCGGTGCTTGATCTTCGGGTTCTTGGCGAGGCCGACTGCTTTCAGAAAAGATGTGATGATTGGAATCGTCTGTCCCAGTGATCTCTGCATACGGCTCGAGCTTTCGATGTCGATTTTCGCACCGACGCCATTGCGCCCGGCAACTATCGCTGTATCGCCTTCGAGCTGCTCGATCACGTCCTGGTCGATGTCCACACCGAACATCCGTCGGATCACCCGCTTCGCCTGACCGTACCTTTCATACGACTTTGGATCTAGCGCCCGAACTACATCTTCAGCGAAACGGATGGGCCGCGTGAGATCCCTAAGTCCTGCGGAAAGATAACCTCCCGGTGCAGCCAGAAGTCGAGGCGATCTAGTTCCAGTCGCGATCGGAATGTCCGCCGGGCTCAGATCACTGCCGTTGCTTTCAAGCCTCAGATCGAAGGTCAGTTCCTTTTCGCCGGTCTCAGCACTGACTCCCAAGGTCGTCAGAGATCCAAGCCATGCGACCTTCGACAGATCTTGCGTCTCGCCAGAGCCTCGCGGTTTGTCGATCAGCTGTTGTATATCGAGGTATAGCTTTGCGATCCTATGACCACTGACGCCTGTCGCGTCTGTGATCTTTTCCTCATCGAACGCGCTACCCGATCGGTTTGTGTCGATCGCATTTTTTATCGCCTCTCTACTCACCGACATGAGGATTACATCGTCGTCGATCGCCACGGTCAGACCGCCATCAAATCTCGCATATAGCCTGGCGTCCCGGTATTTGCCGACGCGCTCGAGGCCCGATCTGCCCGTATCTTGCGCAAACTCTCGCAAGGCACTACCGTCGGTAGCCTTGAGCACCGACACTATCTTCCCCGAGCCCAAGTCCGATATCGAGCCCGACCCGATGACCATCTCGTTTCCCAACCAGGTTTTGATATCACCTGCAAATATCCCTTCGTCGAGCCCAACGATCGCAAGGATCTGCTGCTTTATAAGCTCCCAGCCCGGCGTTGCACTGGCGAGGCTGTCCAAATTCTGAAGCTGGTCTCCATCCGCATCGGTGTCGACGGTTATCACCAGCGGAGCATCGGCTGGCAGGTACGACAACGCTCCATCAAGCTTTTTTCCCTGCTCTCCACAGCCGGCAACGACCGCCGCGATCGCGGCGGAGCATGCAAGCAGTATTCCCCATCTCGTGTTAAATCTCAAAGCGATCCACAAGACTACACGGGCAACTGGGCGGTAACCTATTATCTGCTTCCTAAGGCGAGGTAGCTCAGTTGGTAGAGCACACGACTGAAAATCGTGGCGTCGGCGGTTCGATTCCGCCCCTCGCCACTCTCTGATACCGATCCACTGCTTGCGTCCGGTCACAGAGCTAACTTCAATCTACAAACGAAAACGAGGACTGCAAAGTGGTTAAACAGCTGATCCGGGATCTTGAAGACGGCACGGAAGTCGACTCTCAGTTCATCGTACGTGAGCATGAACTAAGGAAAAAGAAGAACGGTGAGGACTACCTAAACCTTAGAGTTTCGGATACGAGTGGAATCGTCCGGGCGGTCATCTGGGAAGATGTCCAGACAATTTCAACGATCGCCAAGCAGGGTGCTGTCGTCAAGATCAAGGGTCGATACAAGTTAGACGATAGGTATGGGGCGCAGATTACGATCAACGAACTAGAGCCGGTGCAGGAAGATGAGATGCAGTTGTCGGATTTAGTAGATCGTCCGATCGAAGACCCCAAAGAGTTGGAAGAGAAGCTTTGGACAATGATCAAATCAGTGCAAGACCAGAATCTCCGCGCACTGCTTGAGCTTCTCTTTAACCGCAGTTCTGACTTCTGGCCTGATTTCGTGCGTGCACCTGCTGCAAAGATGAACCACGAGCCATACGAACATGGTCTACTTGAACACACCGTGACTATCAGTGAAGCCGTCAACGCGGCGTCAAATAGCTTCGCCGGGATCGACAGCGACCTTGCTCTGGCGGGAGCACTTGTCCACGACATAGGCAAAGTTGACGCTTACCAGATCGATTCAGTTGCTATCGATTTCACTGATGCCGGCCGGCTTCTGGGCGAGATACCGATCGGCTATTACAGGTTGCGGCGGGCCATTGATGAGACACCATCATTTCCACCGAAGCTTGCACAGAAAATTCTGCATATTCTGCTTTCACATCACGGCAGGAGAGAGCACGGCAGCCCAGTCGAGCCACAGACACGAGAGGCAGCTCTGGTCCACGCAATAGACAATCTAGGCGGCAGGCTAGGAGGTTACAACCGGCTGGAAAGACAGCTTGCCGAAGGTCAGCAGTGGTCGAGCTGGGACAGCATGTTGGAGGGGTTCGCGTACTTCGCTTAGCGACCGCGCCCGCTAAGAAAGGCTCTTACTGGGAATCGGCTGTGTCTATCTGACCGCTCAACATGGCCAGAACAACGGCATGCGTCCTTGTCTTAGCACCCAGCTTCGACATCGCGTTACGTACGTGCGTGCGTACCGTCTCAGGCGACAGCCAAAGCTGCTTCGCTGCCTCAACACCAGAGTAACCCTGGGACAAAAGCGTCAGCACCTCAGCCTCACGGGTAGAGAGCGCTCGTTTCCGGTCGCCCAGCCCAGAGTCCTCAACCGCCTTCTCAAGCCTGGGGTCGTAACAGCTACCGCCGTTCGCAACGTCAGCGATCGCACCCTGTAGTTGCTCAAGGCTGCCATTTTTTGAAACACAACCCCTGGCACCCGAGTCGATGCAGCATTTCAGCTGCGCCGGGACGGTCTTATCGCAGAAGAGCAGTACACCTATTTCATCGTCTACGCTGAGCAGATCGTTAACGACGTCTTCCGCTTTTTGAGTAGCAAGCTCGAGGTCGACCAAGGCGACATCGGGGTTTTTGTCGGCAACAATCTCCATCGCCGTTTCACTGTCGCCTGTGGCCCCTGACACGTCGACCAGATCACTGCTTTCGAGTAAGAGCTCGAGAGCGTGTCGTAGGACCGGACGATCGTTCACAATCAGCACAGAGTTGGACATACACCAAGAGACTATCTCAAACGGGATCGACCGTTACGAAAGGGATTTCAGTTGATTGCGCCGGTCTACTGAGTTCATTTTCGCAAATTCCGACTTTTGTGAGCGTAACTTTGCAAACTTGTAGATAACAGCATGTGGATGGAAAGTATGCTGTTTTTCATACACTATTTCGTATATGGCTAAGGACACCGAAAAACTGATACGTGAGCTGTCTCTAATCTCGTTCCTAATGGCCGAGCGGAGACCTGTATCGGCACTCGAGATCAAAAGAGACGTTGAGGGCTACAGCGAGATGAACGACGACGCCTTTGCTCGACGTTTCTACGCTGACAGAGCCGAACTAGAAGCGCTCGGTATCAAGCTGAACGTTGAAAAGCCATCCGACGGCTACTTCGAGGCAGAGCTTTATTCACTACCACCCGAGAACTACTATCTACCAGCGATCAAGTTCAGCAACAAAGAGCTGGCCGCTTTACAAACAGCACTATCGCTGCTCGACGGCTCGTTTGCATACGCCGAGCCCTTGAGGCTTGCATTGCAGCAACTTACATGGGGGCGTCCGAGTCCTTTGAACACCCCGGAGCAGAGTACGGTTGCCGTGGCTCTGACCGGACAGGTGGACAGCAGAGATCTATCTCAACGTCTGGCCAAGATTGAAACCGCCATCTCCAGACGAAAGCGCATCGAGTTCGTCTACTACACGATGGAACGCGACAGCGAGGAGAGTCGCAAGGTGGACCCGTACCACTTGATCTACAGGGGCAATCAGTTTTACATGGTCGGCTACTCACACGAGCGTGAGGGAAACAGGGTTTTCAGATTGTCTCGCATCCGTGGAAAGGTCTCGTATGCGACAAAGGCTGAGCACGACTTTCAGGTTCCGGACGACTTCGATCCAGGAGAGTTCGCAGATCGCATCGATTGGCAGTTCGGGGATGTAGACGGCAAGGCCAAGATATGGATTGCCAACCGAATCACATGGTTTGTTAAAAGAGATTTTGCCGGGTACGGAACGGTGCGCGAAACACAAGATACAGACAATGTACCAGGGCCGGGAATCATCTTCGAAACGGAGTACGCGGCATCCAGGCCACTCATATCCTGGGTACTTGGGTTGCGCGACAACGCACGGATACTTGGGCCACGTGGTTTGGCCAAGGAGGCTCGCGACCGAATAGCTCTCATTGCTGAGACCCATGTCGATGACCCGAAGCTCGCCTCCGCCGTGCGACGTTCAACCAAAGCATCAGAGAGGGAGAAACCAGCGCGATCTCCTGATGCGCCGATCAGACCTGAACGGTTCGCACGCCTAGTGACTCTCGCAAGCATCCTGATCGATGCCGCGACTCGAGAGGTCAGTCTGGATGTAAAGGACGTCCGTCAGCGTTTACAACTTTCTCGCGATGAGTTGACCGAGGACATCTCCGTGTTGAACGTTGTCAATTTCGGAGGCGGTAGCTACGTGATATACGCCGAGATCGTAGATGACAGAATAGAGGTCGATCCACAGCCTTACGGTGACAGCTTTGCGAAACCGGCGCGCCTGCTTCCACTAGAGGCTAAGGCACTAGTCGCAGCGATCGACCTGCTTGGCGACCACATCCCGGCAGGAAGCCTGGCCGGAGCAAGAAAAAAGATAGTTGCTGCGCTGGGAGATGATCCATCCCGTGAGGGACTCCAGATAACCTCGCCGGCCGGCGACGATTCAGCTATATCAAAGAGCATCAATGCGGCAATAGTTAACCGATCCGTTTTGGAGTTCGAGTACTACAAACCAAGCGAGGATGAGTTAACCGAGAGACGAGTCGAGCCACACGCCTTGATCAACGGCAGGGAGGGCTGGTATCTGGTCACCTACGACCTGGAACGTGAGAACGTAAGGCACTTCCGCCTGGATCGGATAAAGGAAGTAACGACGTTGGATACTAAGTTCGAGCCACGTGACGAAGTAGATCCGCTAGCCGACCTTGAAGGCTGGCCACGGACAGGTCGACTTCCCGAAGCAAGATCGGCAAAGGTCTGGATCTCGCCAGAGAGAGCACGATGGGCAAGAGAGGGACGAACCGTGCTAGAGGAGCTTCGTGACGGAAGTCTTCTGGTCGAGCTGCCTTTTGCCGGCCAAGACTGGCTGGTACGAGAGATACTCAAAGAAGCAGGCGATGCTGCGGTAATTGAACCCGAGGACGCACGCAATGCAGTATTAGAGGCTGCCAAGCAGATGTCCAAACGTAAGAGTCGTGGTCGAAAAAAACAGGCCGTCGTTGCATAACGGTTGCGACTAGGCGTGAAGTTGCGAAGGAAGAGCTCGATACTGTTTTCCCTGTTGGGTGCTTCAGGAGTATCGGCTGCCGGCGTCTGGTACAGATTCTTCAAGCGGCCACTGCCAAAAGTTAACGGTTCCGTTCGAGTCAAAGGGCTTGACGCGGAAGTTGAGATACTGAGAGACCGTTACGGAGTGCCGCATATCTCTGCCGGCAGCGTGTCCGACATGATCTTCGGACAAGGTTTCTGTCACGCCCAGGACCGACTTTGGCAGCTTTTCTTCTATAAACGGGTCGCCTCGGGAACGGTCTCGGAGTTTGCCGGAGCGGAGACGGTCCCGATAGACCGTCTTATGCGCACGCTTGGCCTGTACAGAGTTGCAAAGAACGAGCTCTCAGAGATATCGGACGAACTCCATACACATCTTGAAGCGTACGCAGCAGGATTGAACGCTGCGGTGGAGTCGTCTCGATCACGCCCAGCCGAGTTGCAGATCCTGGGGACAGACTTTGAGCCGTGGTCACCGATCGACTCGCTGGCGATCATCAAGATACTGGCCTTGGGGCTGTGCACCAACTGGGAGCACGAACTGATACGTGCTCAAATGGCAAGAGAGATCGGAACGGACAAGCTCACAAGGATCGAGCCGCAGTATCCAAGAAGGAATCCCATCGTTATGAAGCCGGGCGAGGCTTACGGAGGTAACGGAATCGAGTTGGCCGAACAAGTCGGTGCCGTGCGAGAGGCGATCGGATTGAGCCGGGAGCCAGCAGGCTCAAACAACTGGGTAGTGTCGGGTGATCGTTCCGAGACCGGGTTGCCGCTCCTTGCAAACGATCCTCACATGGCGTGTTCGATGCCCAACATGCTCTACCACAACCATCTGTGTGGCGGCGAGATCGACGTCCAGGGAGCTTCTCTCCCAAGCCAGCCTGGGGTCTTCATGGGACAGAACGAAAGAGTTGCATGGGGATTTACCAACGTTCTGGCCGATGTGCAGGACCTGTTCGTTGAACGCATCCGACCGATACATAACGAAGTGGGCAAGCACGAGTACGAATTTGAAAATAGACTACTTGAGGCGGATACCCGTATCGAGGAGATAGAGGTCAAGGGACGCAGCGAGCCCGAGAAACTCGAGGTAATTTGCACTCATCACGGACCGATAATCAACCACACGGTCGATGCCGTTAACGAGCCGCCGTTAGCACTGTCATGGACGGCCTTGCAGTATCCATGTGCTGCCGATGTAATGATCGATGGACCTAAATCCAAATCAGGCTCGGATATCGTGGAAGCCTTTCGCGACTGGAATGTTCCGCCTTTAAACATGGTCTGGGCAGATATCGATGGCAACATCGGCTACCAGATGATAGGTAAGCTCCCGATCCGAAAGGGAGGAGCGCCGGACGTACCGAAACCCGGCTGGTCAGGAGACTATGAGTGGGAGGGTATGGTCCCATACGACGAATTGCCCAGTGTGACGAATCCTGAATCGGGCTTCCTGGTAACGACCAACAACAGAGTGGTCTCAGACGACTACCCGTACCACATCACTTCAGAGTGGCAAGATGGGTATAGAGCGAAAAGAATCGAACAGCTTCTACAGGAAACTGAGAAGCATTCACTTGAAACCTTCTCCAAGATTCAGCTCGACATCTACTCGATACCGGGTATCGAGGTAGCGCACAGGTTGGCACGCATCGATCCGCCTTGTCAACGCGAGGCCCGAGCACTTGAGAGAGTTAGAAACTGGGATGGGAATCTCACCCCGGATACGATCGCAGGAACCATCGTCCATGCGTTCTTGACGCAGCTGACGACACTCTTTGCGGAGACTCTGCTTGGAGACCAGGAGCTTGTAGATCGATACCTTTCAAAATCGAGCACAGGATTTATGCCTATAACGACTTCGTTGTGGCGCACTCAGGAACGCGTGCTGCAACTCTGGGAAGAGAACGACACGGAATGGTTCGATGACCGCTCCTGGGAAGACGTTGCTATGGAAGCCCTGTCCAGAGGCCTCGACGACCTGGAAAGGCGCTTTGGAAAGAACGCCAACAGATGGAAGTGGGGGAAAGCTCACGAAATAGAGTTCAGCCACCCGCTTGGTGACGCAAACCCCGCCTTTGCAAAAATTCTCAGCCGTAAACTGCCTGGTTTCGGCGCCCAAGAGACGGTTCTGCAGACCGGGTATACCCCGACCGACCCTTACAAGACCTACTGGCTGCCGGTGTACAGACTGCTTGCCGACGTAGCAGACCACACAAACTCTCGCTGGCAGCAGGCGGCCGGCCAGTCGGGACACCCTGGATCAAGACACTACGACGACCTGATGAAGCCCTGGCGCGATGGTGTCACGCAACCGTTCTTTACGACAAAAGAAGGCGTCAAGACCGCCGGAAAGTCGAATCTGTTAAAGCTGGAGCCTTAGAAAACAAAGGGAGCGCATGATGGCGGGTAAGCGAGACAAAATCAAGATGACCGACTCAGAGATCGCCGAGTTCCTCGACGCTCCGCGGGTCATAAGTGTCGCAACGAATGGACATGACGGTTGGCCGCACATAATGCCCCTCTGGTTCGTGATGAGAGATGGTGAAGCGTGGGCTTGGACCTACGGCAAATCACAGAAGGTATGTAACCTCGAGCGCAATCCAAAGGCAACGCTGGTTGTGGAGGATGGCAGCGCATACAACGAACTGCGCGGTGTCATGCTCAAATCGACAGCACAGATCCACGATGACTTCGAGACTGTGCTCGGTGTGGGAGAAGAGGTGATGACGAAGTACCTGTCACCGGATGGAGGAATCAGTGACGCAATGCGTGAGAGCCTTAAGGCACAAGCTGCAAAACGGATCGCGTTGCAGTTCAAGATTGAAAGTACGGCCAGCTGGGATCATCGGAAGCTATGAAAGCCACGGAACAGTCTCTAAGCGGATAATAAGCACTTTAACGCCTCTCCCGCTAGGCTTTCACGGCTTATGAAAGACTTGAAAGGCCTGATACTTTCTGGCGGACACGGCACCCGACTGCGCCCGATAACACACACCAGTGCAAAGCAGCTGGTCCCGGTTGCAAACAAGCCGGTGCTCTTTTACGGAATCGAAGCGATGGTCGATGCCGGCATCGGTGAGATAGGGATCATTATCGCACCGGAGACCGGTGAAGAGATCCAAGCAGCAGTAGGTGACGGCTCAGCCTGGAATATCAAGGTGACATACATCGAGCAAGATGAGCCGTTGGGGCTCGCACATGCGGTGCTTACCGCGGAGGATTTCATAAAAAAATCTCCGTTCGTGATGTACCTGGGCGACAACCTGTTGAAGGATGGAATCGCCGCACTGGTCGATGACTTCAAAAGTAGAGAGCCAGATGCCTCTATCCTGGTAACCAAGGTCCCGGATCCCGAGCACTACGGTGTGGCTGAACTGGACGGCGATAAAGTGGTGAAGTTGGTAGAGAAGCCCGCCGAGCCACGCAGCGATCTGGCCCTTGTCGGCGTCTACATGTTCAGAGACTCGATCTTTGATGCGGCGCGTGCGATAGAGCCCTCAGGCCGAGGAGAGCTTGAGATAACCGACGCTATCCAACACCTGGTTGACGCAGGTGACCGGGTTGAGCCACATGTGGTGCGTGGCTGGTGGAAAGACACGGGCCGACTCGACGACATCCTGGAGGCAAACAGACTCATTCTTGAAGACATCCAACCCCAGATCGAAGGGGAGCTGGTGAACTCGGAGGTCAAGGGCCGTGTGGTCGTCAAGCCTACCGCCAGACTTGAAAACTCCCAGGTTCGTGGTCCGGCTATTATCGGCGAGGGCGTAGTGCTGAAAGATGCGTACGTCGGTCCATACACCGCGATCGACGACGACGTCACGATCGAGAAGGCAGAGGTCGAGCACTCGATCATCCTCTCCGGTGCAACGATCAGCAACCTCGGCGGCCGTATGGAGGCCAGCCTTCTCGGCAGAAACGTGAAGCTCGAGAGAAACAATGCTATGCCGAGGGCATACCGCTTCATGGTCGGCGACAACTCGGAGATTGGAATTTTGTAAGATCGATGAAGGTTTTGATCGCAGGTGCAGGGGGTCAGCTTGGCCGTTATGTAGAGGCGGCGGCAAACGCTGCCAACCACGACGTGGTAGCGCTCGCACGAGCCGACCTTGACGTAACCGACTTGGAATCGGTGATCGAATCTGTCCAATCAGAGCTGCCGGAGGCCGTTATCAACTGCGCCGCATACACAGATGTCGACGGAGCAGAAGACAACGAGCCCGGCGCACAGGCGATCAACGCCGATGGTGCAGCAAATCTGGCACGTGCCGCCAACCAGGTCGGGGCCAAGGTTATATACGTCTCGACCGATTACGTCTTCGATGGGGAAAAGGAGTCTCCCTACGTCGAGTCAGACGAGGTCGACCCCCAATCTGCGTATGGCAGAACAAAACTGGCTGGTGAGCTCGAGACAGCGAATTTGAACGAGAACCACTACATTGTTAGAACGTCCTGGCTGTTCGGAATCGGTAGTAAGAACTTCGTCGATACGATGCTCTACCTGGCCGAAGACAACGACGAGGTACTGGTTGTAGGCGACCAAGTTGGCTGCCCGACATTTACCGGCCATCTTGCACACGGGCTTGTTGAGCTGTTGGACACATCAGCGTTTGGAGTGCACCATATGGCTGGCTGGGGAGAGTGCTCTTGGTTCGATTTTGCAACCGAGATATTCAAGCAGGCGGGCATGGAATGTCGAGTTATGGCAGCAACATCGGAGATGGTTAAACGGAAAGCACCTAGACCGGCGCACTCATCGCTTATAAGCGAAAGAGAACGGCCTATCCGCCTCCCACGCTGGCAGGAAGGTCTGGCCGAATATCTCAAGCTGCGCGAAGCTTGTAAGCAGAAAGAGGTGCAATCCAAATGAAGATCATGGTCACGGGTGGAGCAGGTTTCATAGGATCGAATTTCGTTAATTTCACACTGGATACGCATGCAGAAGACTCCGTAGTCGTGCTGGACAAGCTCACGTACGCCGGCAGGCGTGAGAACTTCAATGCAGTCGAGAGTAATCCGCGATTCGATTTCGTTGAGGGCGACATCTGCGATTCCGGCGCTGTCCGAGAAGTAATGGAGGACTGTGATGCGGTGGTCAACTTCGCCGCCGAGACCCACGTTGACCGATCGATACAGGAGCCGGGTGGCTTTATTCAGAACAACGTATACGGGACCTATGTGCTTCTGGAAGCCACCCGGGACCTCAAAGTAGAGAGATACCTGCAAGTATCAACCGACGAGGTATATGGATCGATCGATCAAGGATCGTTCACCGAGACCAGCCCGCTGCTGCCGTCGTCGCCCTACTCGGCCAGCAAGGCAGGCGGCGACCTGCAGGTAAGTGCTTTTGTCCATACAAGTGGAATAGACGCCGTGATCACCCGCTCGTCGAACAACTACGGCCCCAACCAGTACCCAGAGAAACTGATCCCTCTATGCATTCTCAATGCACTGGCGGGTGATCCACTGCCGGTCTACGGCGACGGCATGCAGGTGCGTGACTGGTTGTATGTGGAAGACAACTGCAGGGCGATCGACGTCGCACTCCGCAGGGGCAAAAACGGCGAGGTATACAACATAGGGGCAGAGGATGAGCATAAAAACATCGAAGTGGTCCGCGAGATACTTCGTTTGACCGACCGTGACGAATCGTTGATCGAGTACGTAAAAGACAGGCCCGGGCACGACCGGCGCTACTCTCTCGACTGCACCAAGACCAAGGGTCTCGGTTGGCAGCCTGAAACCGGGTTTGAGATAGGCCTTGAGCAGACGGTCGACTGGTATAGAGAAAACGAGTGGTGGTGGCAGCCCATCCGCTCGGGCGAGTATCGCGACTTTTACGAGCGTCAGTACGGCAAGGTGCTTCACTCACAGTAAGTCTCTGCAGCCTCGATACAGATCGGCGTAAACTAAACAGAGGACTATGAACCGATCAAGGTGAAAAACGTCACTTACCTGTCAATAATCTTCATAGTTGCCGCATCTATTGTGCTGGCGACACAGCTTTCAAACGGTAGGGGAGAACCCAGCACTGTCACCGCACTTGAGAACGTAAAAACCTGGATGTACCAGATCCAGGGCCTTGACTCCTCCAGTGCACTACAGAAACTTGCCGCCTCGGACTACGACCTTCTTGTGCTCGAACCCACCAACACCGTAAAGGGCTCCGAGCGCTTCGACGCAGCCGGCATGGTGGCCCAGATGAAGAAATCGCATCCCGGCCGATTGGTACTTGCCTACATAGACATCGGCGAGGCAGAAGACTACCGCTCCTATTGGAAAAGCTCGTGGCGGAAGCCAAAGGGAGGAAAGCGTGGTCACCCAAGCTTTATTGTGGCCGACGATCCAGACGGCTGGTCAGGAAACTACCCCGTCAACTTCTGGGACAGACGCTGGAAAAAGTTAATGATTACCGGAAGCAATAACGCTCTGCAAAACGCGATCGACGCCGGCTTCGATGGCGTCTACCTTGACTGGGTTGAGGCCTACGACGACGAGACTGTCATGCGCGAAGCCAGGAAAAAGAAGCTAGACGCCGCGAATTCGATGGTCGGCTTTATCAAGAAGCTCCGTTCTCACGCGCGCAAGCAGGACCCCGGTTTTCTTGTCGTTGCTCAGAACGCCCCTTACCTGGTGGACACACCTGGATATCTC
This sequence comes from uncultured Thermoleophilia bacterium, assembly GCA_963710065.1. Taxonomy (GTDB): domain Bacteria; phylum Actinomycetota; class Thermoleophilia; order Solirubrobacterales; family CAVPYU01; genus CAVPYU01. The sequence continues at coordinate 393,741 of CAVPYU010000001.1, forward strand.
GACCAGATCGACGCGGCCGCGTTCGAGGACACTTGGTATTCGGGCAAGGGCGATGCATCATGGAACAGTCCCGACGCAGGTGACATCAAGACCAGTCGAAGGGGTGGTGACTGGTCCACCGCATCGCGTCTGAGAACCTACAACCGCTACAGCCGCGCCGGCCTCCCTGTCTTCACGATCGATTACAGCCTCCACAACAAGACGGCCCAAAGCGTATATAGGGCAAGCTCGAATAGAGGATTCAAGCCGTTGGTTACACGGGTGACGCTTTCACGCATGACACAGACTCCACCACCGTGATTTAACAACAAGTGATCTATTCGTGCTGTGTTTGAACCCCTATGTGATCAGCCGATCGGGTGGGTAACCACTACACAGGACTGCGACTGCCTGTCATACTCGTGGCGTGACACTGCATGAGGCACTCAGAGAGCTGACTGAACACGTTGAGCAGAGCGTGTACGTGCTCACATCCCAATCGGGAGAGGAGAGAGGCGGATGCCTTGTTGCGTTTGCAATCCAGGCCTCGATCGACCCGGTGCGCTTTCTGGTCTTACTTTCACACGGAACCCACACATACGGTCTGGTCGAGGACTCTGCGGCCTGCGTTTTACATTGGTTGGACCGGGACCAGGAAGACCTTGCTCGACACTTCGGTGAAACGACCGGTTTTGAGGTAGACAAGTTCGAGTCGGTCAACTGGAGCACGGGCAAGACCGGCAGTCCGATATTGGAGGAAACACCGGGCTATGTCGAACTGGAGATCCGCCATCGCCTTGTATGCGGCGACCACACTGCGTATCTCGGAGATCCGCTGGATGCTGAAGTACGTAGTCCACTACAACCTTTTACCGTAAGGGACGCCAACAGATTGGGGATCCGCCCGCATCTATAAATTGTTGTGTATATGCTTCCCCTCGTGTGTTTCCCTATTGACTGCGATAATCAGCGCGCGCAGATATGAATGACACCGCACTTGAGTTACTGAAGATCGTTCCAGTATTTTCGGAGCTTGCCAACGAGGACTTGGAACCGTTGGCGCAGGTCGCAGTTCTTAGACGTTTCCCAATGGGGTCACACGTGTTCAATGAGGGAGACAGGGGCGACACCTGTTACGTGGTCAAGTCCGGCTCAGCAAGGGTTACACGCCAACACAGTGACGGCAGGATTATCACTCTTGCGAGCCTGGAGAAGGGCGATATTTTCGGTGAACTTGCGATGTTCGACGGTGAGGTTCGATCGGCATCTGTCGAGGCACTCGACGATCTAGAGGTCCTGGCCTTGGTCGGCAAGGACGTGCGCCTTCTGCTGGCCAAGCACCCTCACGTTACGGTAAAGCTTTTAGCAGCACTTGCACGTCGGCTTCGAACGGCAAATGAGAGGATCTCGCGACAGTCGTTTCAGGCAGTTGCCGGGCGGGTGGCCAAAGCACTGCTAGACCTGACCGCCGATTCTGAACCGGTGGGCCCGATCACAATCCATGCTACCCAGACAGATATCGCCCAACTTGCCGGCACTTCGCGTGAAAGTGTCAGCAGATTCTTGTCGACGCTCGAACAGGCGGAGATCGTCCGTAGAGGCAGGGGCAGGGTTATCGTGGAAAATCGTGACGCCCTGAAGCGCTATATCTACTAGATTATGATGAAATACGGCCTCCTTCGAGGCTAAGCTGGGACTTGACAAAATGTACGTACTTAATTTCTACTCTCCACTGTTCGTAGATCAGATCAAAAGCGGTCGCAAGACCGGATCTATTCGCCTGGGTGATAAATCACATAAGTACTGTCGTGGTCATCTTGTCTGTCTGACAATCGGCTATAAGTTTGGGCCACGTGAGAAGATCGCAGACGCTGTCATCGACGATGTCGAGGTGAAGCGTATCTCGGAGCTATCTCCCAGAGACATACAGCACGACAACCCAGAGTTTCGTCGAGTTGACGAGACGATCCGGTTTATGGAGCAGATTTACGGACGCGACATAAGTCGTGACGACACGGTTACCGTTGTCCGTTTCGCCCCAATCGTCGATCGGGGCCCAGATCAGGCTGGACGCACACCAAACGGTAGAAAGAAGAAGCAGTAAGGGTCAGGTCGTGCATTTTGCATCGCAGTGTTTTGCTGCGATGAAAGTAGTAATGCAAAATGCACGACCTGACCCTTCAACATTGTATATCAGCAGGCGCCGGGATTTTTAGGTAAGCTTCCGAAAATATTGGCACTCTCAAGGTTAGAGTGCCAATTTCGGGCCAAGCGGTTAAGATGAAGCCGCTAGAGACCTGTATTTTGTGCAAATTCCCGGTTTTACGGAGGTAACGCTAAATGAAGCTCAAACCCCTGGGCGATCGCCTGATTGTTCAGGCACTAGATGAGGAAGAGATAACCGCCAGCGGCATAGTGCTGCCCGATACGGCAAAAGAGAAGCCGCAGAAGGGAAAGGTTCTGGCCGTAGGAGACGGCAAGGTGGAGGACGGTAACCGTATTCCAATTGATGTCTCTGAAGGTGACGAAGTTCTCTATAGCAAGTACGGTGGAACGGAGATAAAGGTCGAGGGCGACGAGCTGCTTGTCCTTCGTGAATCAGACGTTCTCGCCAAAATAGAAGGCTAAGAAGGTTTTTATACCTGTAAAAGGAGGATCATTAGATGGCTCACAAAGAGCTTAAATACGACGAGGAAGCGCGCCAGTCTCTTCAGGCAGGCGTTGACACCGTCGCCAACGCAGTAAAGACCACACTGGGTCCGAAGGGTCGCTATGTGGTGTTGGACAAGAAGTTCGGAGCGCCGACGATTACAAACGACGGTGTGACGATCGCACGCGAGATCGAGGTCGAGAATGTCTTCGAGAACCAGGGCGCCCAGCTCGTGCGTGAGGTGGCAACCGCCACCAACGACGTGGCCGGCGACGGCACAACGACCGCGACTCTGCTTGCGCAGGCGATAGTGCGCGCAGGTATCAAGAACGTAGCAGCGGGTGCGAACCCTATGGCTCTCAAGCGCGGAATAGAAAAGGCTGTTAAATCGATCGTCGAGCATCTGCGCGAAAAGCAGTCGCAGCAGATATCCGGTAGGGATCAGATAGCCCGCGTAGCCAATATCTCGGCCGCCGATGAAGACATCGGCAACATCATCGCCGACGCGATAGAGAAGGTCGGAAAAGACGGTGTTGTAAACGTAGAGGAAGGTCAGACCTTCGGCATGGAACTGGAGTTCACGGAGGGAATGCAGTTCGACAAGGGCTACATATCCCCGTACATGGTGACCGACCAAGAACGTATGGAAGCGGTACTAGATGAGCCATACATCTTGATCGTAAACCAGAAGATCGGCTCGGTGCGTGACATGCTTCCGGTCCTCGAACAGGTTATGCAGTCGGGTAAATCGATGCTGATCATCGCCGAGGATGTTGAAGGCGAGTCTCTGGCAACACTGGTTGTTAACAAGCTACGTGGCACCTTCACGGGAGTTGCAGTCAAGGCACCCGGCTTCGGTGACAGACGCAAGCGCATGCTCGAGGATATTGCGATCCTCGCCGGTGGCGAAGTAATCACCGAGGAGATGGGCTTGAAGCTGGAAAACACGCAGGTATCGCAACTCGGCAAGGCCCGGCGCGTTGTGGTTGGCAAAGACGAGACAACGATCATCGATGGTGCCGGCGATGCGGACGACATCAAAGGCCGCATCAAGCAGATCAAGCAAGAGATCGAGGCCACCGACTCGGACTTCGACCGTGAGAAGCTGCAGGAACGCTTGGCCAAGCTGGTCGGCGGTGTAGCAGTGGTCAAGGTCGGCGCAGCCACCGAGACTGAGATGAAAGAGAAAAAGCACCGCGTGGAGGACGCACTCCAGGCGACCCGTGCAGCGCTCGAAGAGGGCGTTGTCGCTGGTGGCGGCGTTGCACTGTTAAACGCCTCTGAAGCGATCGATCTCTCGACCTACGAGGATACTGACGAGAGCACCGGCGCTGCGATCATATTGCGCGCACTGGAAGAGCCTCTCCGTCAGCTCGCCGAGAACGCCGGGCTTGAAGGGTCGGTCGTTATATCCAAGGTGAAGGAGCTGAAGCCGGATGAAGGCCTCAACGTCTCCACCGGGGATTACCACAACATGATCGACGACGGAATACTCGACCCGGCCATGGTGACACGCTCAGCGCTTGAAAACGCAGCGTCGATCGCCAAGAACATCCTGACGACCGAGGTTGTGGTCGCAGAGCCTCCGGAGAGGGACGCTGGAGCACCGGGAATGCCTGATCCAAGCGCCATGGGCGGCATGGGCGGCATGGGCGGCATGATGTAACAAACTCAAGTCTAGACTCGTCTCGTCTATCAAACGAGACCGATCTATGGACTGATAAAAGGGCCGGCTTTATGTCGGCCCTTTTCATTTTTAAAACGCCGGCAAATTTCGAAGATCACGTCTTCCTTTGAAATATGTGACCCGATTTTCAGGCTCAAACCGTAATTAAAACCGTGAGTATGTCCCCTAAATAGTGTCTTACCTAGTAAGTGCAAGATCGGTTTGGATATCGAATTGAAGACCACATGTGAGACGTGCCTCGTTCCGACTAGATCATAGAAAAACGGCATATTTTGTCACGAAACGCGTCTTTATTAGATACAGGCAAAAGGAATTTGATTATGGACAATCGAATATTTCAGACACATCACGACCTGGTTTACGAGAAACTTGCTGAACTTGAGGAGTTGAAGCAGAGCCTTGAGGATGAAGGTTGGGCGAGCGTAGCGTCTTCTGTCTCAGTCTTCCTTGAAGACGGCCGTTACGTAAAGGACCTGCTGGAGACGCTCGCCGAAGGTGAGCGTCTACCGATCAGATCGGCCAAGGTCTACAAGATGGCAAACAGATGGATGAACAAAGCCAGGGAAATCGAACGAGGAGCGGCCGCAAGATCGATTTCTGGCAAGCAGTCATTCTTCCTTCAAACAGAGCAGATCTAGAGCGATAGCTTCAGTTTCTGAGATAGGCCTGTAAAATACCGAGATCGTAGATCCGACCGTTTTGTCGGGATTGATCCAGATAGTAAGATATCCGTATCCCAAGAAGGAGTAGTAGATGACATACGTAATCACAGAGCCTTGCATAGGTGAGAAAGACACCTCATGCGTCGAGGTATGCCCCGTTGACTGCATACACCCCACCCCTGACGAGGAAGGCTTCGAAGCGGCAGAGATGCTCTATATAGATCCCGACGAGTGCATAGACTGTGATGCTTGCGTGGAAGCCTGCCCTGTCGACGCCTGTTTCGCAGAGGATCAGGTACCGGAAGAGTGGCAGAAGTACACCAAGATCAACGCCGACTACTTCGTAAAGAAGTAGTTCGTACTATTGAATAACCGGTAGCTCCTTGCCTCCCTTACCGGGAGCTGCGGCAGGAGCCGGTGCCTGCATCGTGGGAAGCTGATTTGGCGTACTAGCGACGATCCCACGTGCAGCCCGATCAATAGCCTGCGCTGCGGGAGCATCGGGATTGCTCACAATCAGTGGCTCTCCAGTGTCTGAGGCCTCACGAAGGTCCTCCTCCAGTGGAACCTTGCCCAACAAAGGAACGTTCAGCTTATCCGCTAGCTGCTGACCCCCACCTTCTCCGAATATCTGGTGACGTTCACCGTTTGGATCCACATAGCCGGACATGTTCTCGATGATGCCGATTATCTCGAGGTCGATCTCCTGTGCCATCTGAGCGGCTCGAGCTGCTACCTCTTGGGCAGCGGGTTGTGGCGTTGTCACTATCAAGAATTTTGACTGAGGTAGAAGTTGCGCCAGCGTAATCGAGACGTCTCCGGTCCCCGGAGGCAGATCTAAGATCAGGTAGTCCAACTCACCCCACTCGACATCCTCCAGGAACTGCTGGATCGCCTTGTGTAGCATCGGCCCTCGCCAGACAACGGCCTCGTTCTCTCCTACGAAAAAGCCCACCGATATGACCTTTACTCCACCTGAACCCTCAAGTGGAACTATCTTCCTCTGCTCGTTCACCGGAGGCTTGCCCTTAACGCCGAGCATCCGCGGTATCGAATAGCCGTAGACATCGCAATCGAGAACACCGACCTGGTTTCCATCTGCCGCTAATGCAGCGGCCAAATTCGATGTCATCGTAGACTTCCCGACCCCGCCCTTTCCTGAGCTGACGCAGATGATGTTCTCCACCTGAGCTAGCGACCCCTCGGGCAACCCGCCTCTCCCCAGCTTCTCAGCCAGAGCCTGCTTTTCATCATCGCGAAGAACGTCGAATGCGACGCTGACCTGCTTGACCCCCTCAAGCGCTCCAACCTTGGTAGCGATGGACTGTTCGAAATGGGATTTGATTGGGCATCCCGGTGTGGTAAGTGAAACCGTCACATCGACGGCTCCAACATCGGTGATGTCGATCGACCTCACCATTCCAAGCTCTACGATCGAACGTCGCAGCTCGGGATCGATCACAGAGTCTAAAACTTCAGTTACTTGGTCTTTGCTCACCATAGGAACGAAATCCTCCTGCTTTTTATCCGACCAGAGAGGTAGGAATTCTTGCGGTGAGCTTAGCAACAACCCCTCAACCTATGTCAAACGTTCTCCACAAAATAGACGACCGGGGCCTTTGAGGCCCCGGCGGTCTTGAGGGAGGAGAGGTTGCTGCATCCTCCCGGGCTAGAAATATCTAGCCGAGAGAATCTTGACCGCGCTCGCCACTCTCCATCCAGCGACGCAGCCTAATCTTTTAAGTTTATGAAACACCGCGCAACTGCTGACGTACACCGTCTACCTGATCGGTGACTTCGTCAACTATCCGCTGGGCTACATCGCTCTGCCCAGAAACTACGTCTTGCGCAACGGTCTGCAGCTTCTCAGCCTGCTTCTGCCCGCGCTTGATCTGCGTTTCTGCCTGACGTCGACCTCGCTTTACCCGCGTCTCAACGGTGCGACGACGCCTCTTTACTGACGTACGAGCACCCCTTACAGACTTGCGTGCCTCTGTCCGACGTTTATTGACGTGGCGCTTTACTTCGTTGCGACGCTTACGTACCTGTCGCTTGGCAAGGTTCGTTATCTTGTTGCCACGACGGTCATAACGCTTCAGCGAACGTCGAAGATCGGTGCGGAACTTACGCAGTTCCTTCTCGGCGCTCTCGCGCTCCTTGAAAGGCTCGAAAGCCTCTGTAATCTTGTCGGCAGCCTCCAACGCAATTCCAACCGGAATGTTTACGGCGGTTTTAATCGCATCGGTTACCTGGGCTACTACCTCTTCAGCAGCGCTCTTCTCAACAACCTGCTGCTTTGCAGCGCTTGCGCCGGCAGGCTTGCGACGCTTGGTGCTAGTGCGGCGCTTTGTAGTGCTTTTACTCTCCGGCATTCTCATACCCTTTCTCTTGTGGGGATAACAATATTAAATTTAAGCTCGGTCAGATAATACACACCGAACACCTGTTTGTAAACCGTTCCCCGTGATTGGTTACAGCTACGTAACTATTCACCACCGGTAATCATCGATGGAATCTGGGGTTGAGCGTGTAAGGAAGAAATTCCAACGATTTGGAATTTCTATGTCTAGGCGGTAGTAAGCGGCACTGTTCAAAGCTCGCTACGTGACCCGGTTCCGTAAGTGAAACCCCAAGTTATTTGGCCGATGCGACACAAAGTCACACCGACCGACGGCCATGTACGTCGGTCTGTGAGCGGTAACGATGATAAGGCGATGCGTGCTGAATGCTGAAGAGCTACAAACTCCTTTGTTAAGACTCTTTCACAAAGCGCTAACACTCAGCTAACAGTACATCGCTTTAGTTATTGCAGTTAAAACGAACGGAAGAAACAAATGAACGAAAGAAACTACATACCACGCACACAACAACTCAGCTATACACGTGACCGTGCAGCCGGTGATCTCTGCAACGCCGCCAAAGATTCGGGTATCGCACTCGACGAGCTTGACCAGAAGACCTACAGGCGTTGGTGGCTGAGGCGCCCCTCACACTGTCACATGCCGACAGACATCTGTCTCTTGTTCGGCTCTTGGGATGAAGCCAAGTATCAGGCAGCATCCCAGTACGCCGAAGAAGACGCAGCGTAAGCGAAGCTCGCCTGGTTCTCCTGAGTGCTCAGTAAACGTTGGGCAAGCTAGCTTGAGCCAGCAGCTTTCTTGAGCTTTGACTTCCAACTCTCACTACATGCAGCGATACCAATGTAGCGAGCACCGAGTCCTAACTCTGAATCTACGCCATCGTCGGTAAGGACGAACTCGGTGCTAGCCCCCGCCTCGCGCACGATCAGCTGCCCGGCTGCTGCATCGACTGAGCGGCAGGGGTGCATCGTTATCAGTCCGTCGCAGCGCCCGGCAGCAACGTATGCAAGGGAAAGCGCGATGGTGCCAAAACCGCGGAGACGGTAGACCATGCCATCGAGATTCTCGGCAAGACGAGCGGTCTTCAACGGGTTCGTGCCCTCGATCGCCACTATCTCCAGCATATCCGCGTGCTCGTTGCGGATCGGATCCAGCACCTTACCGTTCGTCCAAGCTCCCTCTCCTGACCGTGCAAAAAACTCCTCCCTGGCACCGAAGTTGTAGACGTAGCCGAACTCGACATCGTCCATAGCTTTGCCGGAAGCTACGGCGATGCTGAGCGTGAAATACGGGATGGTGCGCTTTGCATTCAATGATCCGTCGATCGGGTCGATAACGACGGCCACACCTTTTCCATCGCCGAATGCGACCTCGCCGCGTTCCTCCGATATCGCAGTGAATGAATGGCCGTCTGAATTGAGTGACTCGAGCTCTTCGAAGACTATGTCCTCAGCCTCCTTGTCGATCAGAAGTGTCCGATCACCGCCTGCGCCGGTACCGATCTCCCGGTTACGGTCCTCGGTACGTGGCATCTTGGCGATGACGCTCTCAATGGCCTCAACCGCACGCCTGCAAAGGCCAAGCCAGTCGGGATCGTTTGTGCTGGTCTCGTGTGCTTCCATTTTTTTGCTTCAGGAAGTCTATGCACGGTCAGCTGAAGCGGAGGCAGCATTTGACCAGATCTACGTCACTTCTGTACGGGCTTCGGCGATAAGATGACGGCGATGTCCAGTCTCCTTGACGGCTTAAACGATGCACAGGCAAAGGCCGTAACGCACGGAACGGGACCGCTTTTGATCGTGGCGGGGCCCGGCACAGGAAAGACCAGAGTCATCAGTCGGCGTTTCGCCCAGCTCGTAGAGAATGGGGTTGAGCCCGAGAATATCCTCGCACTTGCCTACAGCAAGAAGGCAGCTGAGGAGCTGGCCGACCGTATCGACAGTCTGATCACAAGGCCGTACGAAGAGCTACATGCGACCACCTTCCACTCCTTCTGCGCCAGCCTGTTACACGAAGAAGCGCTGGAGGCCGGGGTCGATCCGTTTTTTGAGCCTGTAACGACCGCTGACCGTCTGGCACTGATGCTCGACAACCTTGACCAGGTCAAGTTGCGTCATACAGAGACCCGTGGCAACCCTTCGGCACTGCTTGCACGGTTTATCGAGCGTATAGATCGTTGTAAGGACGAGTTGATCAGCGTGGAGGACTATGAGAAGTGGACAGCCACGCAGCTGCAAGAGGCGAGCGGAGAAAATGAGAGACTCGAAGCCGAGCGGCAACGTGAATTCGCCGCGGCCTATGCGCTTCACGAGAAGATAATGGCCGACTCGGGTGCTCTTGACTTCGGCGAGCTTCTGGTGAGGACTGTCCAGCTTTTGAAGGAAAACCCCCGAATCCGTCAGTATCTGTCCAATCGATTCCAGTATGTGTTGGTTGACGAGTTTCAAGATACGAACTTTGCCCAGGGCGTCCTTCTCGAACTGCTTGTAAGCGACAACAACAACGTTACGGTCGTAGGAGACGACGATCAGTCGATCTACCGTTTCCGCGGCGCATCAAGGAAAAATATCCTCGATTTCCAGAAGGCATTCCCGAAGGCCACGGTAGTCAAGTTGGAGCGTAACTATCGCTCAACCCAACAGATTCTCGACGCAGGCGATGCGGTGATCCGTGGCAACCAAGAGAGGATCGCGAAATCCCTTGTTGCTGAAAGCAAAGCTACTGAGAAAAGTGTCTCCATCTGGAGGTGTCAGAACCCCAGGGCACAGGCACAGGCAGTTGCTGTCGAGGTCAAGTCGCTGCTGGCAAAAAAAGATTCAGATCCGGAGAAGATCTGCACTTTGGTGAGAACCAAAGCAGAGGCCGCTGATCTGGCGGCGGCGTTTGCTGAGCGCGATATACCGGTCCGCATACATAACGCCGGGCGATTCTTCGATCGTGCAGAGATTCGCGACATGATCGCGTGGCTCAGGCTCCTTATCGATCCCTCGGATGCAAGCGCTGTGATGCGAGTACTTTCGAGACCACCGTTGCAGCTACGTGCTGTCGACCTGGCCCGCTGTAGCCAGACCGCGCGCCGGAGGAAGATCGACATGGTGTCAGCGCTGGAGCTCTCACTTGAGGACGATCAATTTCCATCTGCCACTCGCGAACGGATTAGCGACTTTCTTGATTCATACCGCACACTTGTCACCGACCTCGGGGAACTCGGTGCAGTTGAGTTCGTGCAGAAGATGGTTGAGACCACAGGGCTTCGCAAGCAGCAGATATTCGCACCAAGCACAGATGCCGTCGATCGGTTGCTCAACATCGCCAAGTTTTCACAGATGGCAGCCAGCTACACAAAGCGAAGATCACGCCCCGACGCTGGCAACTTTGCCCGGCACATTGTCGCGGTCGCAGCAAGCGGCATAAGTGAAAACGAGGCCGAGGCTGAGCACGCACCGCCGGCAGTAACGATTACCACCATGCACTCGGCAAAGGGGCTCGAGTTTGACAATGTGTTCGTTGTAGGCCTCACCCAACGAAGCGTACCCGGAAGACGCCGGTCGAAGGAAACGGTGCCAACTGCACTAATAAACGAAGATCTACCCGCTGACAACCGAGCCGATTTCGAGGCAGAGATGCGCAGACTGTTGTACGTTGCTGTAACTAGGGCACGCAAGCGACTGGTTCTAGCGTGGCCTGAAAAGTCAAACGAAGGAACCGTACAGAAACCGTCCGTCTTTCTTGAAGCAGTTGCAGAGGAGCTTAAACCCGAAGCCGAATACATGCGTGAGGAGCTTTTTGGGCCTTACGAGAGACTTCACTCTACGTTCCAGGAACTTCGCGATGAGCTTCTTGAAACCGTTTCCCGACTTGGAACGCGGCTGGCAGAGATGCGACTCGACACCTACATAGACATAAATCACGCCGTCGTTCGCTATCTGGAGCTTTTAAAGGTCTCGGCCCTTATCGAACGTGGGAAGAAGCACCCGCTACAGGAATCGGTGGCAGAGGTAAACGAACTGCTTCTACAGGTAGCGACCGAAGATCAGCGCGAGGCCTTCCTCTCCTCCCGACTCGACAAGGTTCTGGTCGAAGCGGATAACGAGGCCGTTAAGCGCAAGCATATATTCGATTCGAAGGTCGAGCCTTCGCTTGATCATTTTCTACCAAAACGCGGTGAGGGGATCTCACTATCTGCCACAGACATCGAGACCTACAGGATGTGCCCGCTGAAGTACAAATTTGTTCGCATCTACTCGATCCCCCAGCAACAGACCGTTCAGCAGCGGTTTGGGATACTTTTCCACAACGTTCTGGAACACTTCCACTCCGAACTTGCGAGGAGGCGGGATTCGGAAAACGGCCGCGGTTCGCTTGAACGGCTGACCGGGCTCTTTGAGTCCGGTTGGAGGCGATCTGGCCTTGGTTCTACGGACGACGAGCGGCAGCTACATGAGAAGGCTATCGCGGCACTGCGCAAGTACCACAAGAGCTTCCAGTCGTCGAAGGGCAAGCCTGCTTGGTTGGAACGCAACTTTTCATTTCAGATAGGGCCTCACCACATGCGCGGTAGAGTAGATCGTATAGACAAGTTGCCAGACGGCAGCTTTGAGCTAATTGACTACAAAACAGGCAGGCCGAGGAGCAAGTCAGAGCTGAAGGACGACGTTCAGCTTTCTGTTTACCAGATTGGAGCGATGGAGGCGTGGCAGCTCGAGGCTGCTGAGCAAAGCTACTACTACGTACTCGACGACAAGAAGGTCCCAGTCTCGCGAACTCAGTCCGAGATCGACGAGGTACGCGAAACCGTCAATGTCGTCGCATCAGAGATAATGTCTCAAAAGTTCGAACCGACCCCATCGTGGGCAGCGTGCAGGCTTTGTGGATTCCAGATGATCTGCCCAGCTGCAGAGAAGTGACACGGACGTCATCCTGAGCGACCGAAGGGAGTGAAGGATCTCACGGACGTCATCCTTGAGGGAGCGAAGCGACCGAAGGATCTCACGGACGTCATCCTTTAGGTCCTTCGCGTCCATACTCAGGACGACATCCGTGTCGTTTTATCGCTAATAGCGGATAAATTACCTATTAATCCATTGTGAACAACGTGTTTTTTTGAAAGCATCTGTATTTGCTTTCATGTATGAGCAGGCTTATCTGAATGAGTGGGAACCTACAAGAGAGTTTCACCCTGTGACAAATAGCATGATCCTCACCAAAGCCGAGCTGATGACAAGCACAGTCACGCTGCCTGTCGGTGCTGCCTCTGCCGCTGCTACAACAGATGGTCTCGCACTGCTTGAGATCGATGCGAACAAACGACGTACAAGTGCAAAGCTTGTAAAAAGGCTGGGTACAGCGATGCTCACTCCATGCAACATGGACAACCTCTGGAGACAACTTGCCGACTACTTCAAGGGCCATCTGCACAGGTTCGACCTAGATCTTGACTTCAGCCTCACCTCACCGTTTCAAAGGAGGGTGCTGTTCGAGCTTAGGAAGGTTCCATACGGCGAGACGGTGACGTACGGCGAGCTGGCGGCGCAGATAGGGCGGCCTCAAGCGGCAAGAGCGGTGGGTCGTGCTCTGCATAAAAACCCCTTACCGATAATCGTGCCGTGTCACAGGGTTGTCGGCGCCGATGGAACGTTGACCGGTTACGCCGGTGGACTGGACTGGAAAAAACTTCTGCTCGATCTCGAGGGAGTCGGAAAGCACTTCTCGGTCGCAACAAGCTCCGTATAGCCAACCAAACGAACCCTCGGTCGAAGCTAATGGTCGGTTGTCGAGTTTTTTAAAACCCGCCTAATCAAAAGCACGGCGATCACGAACATGAGGCAGCCGAAGGCGATCTCGAGTGTACGGTTGGAGACTGAGTTTGCAAGCGCAGCTCCAACGATCACACCTGGTATAGAAAGTACACCGACGACTACTCCTTCTTTCAAACGTACATTGCCGTAGCGGTACTGGCGGTACGTTCCTACGAGCACCACCGGAATCATCGCTGCAAGTGAAGTTGCCTCCGCCTCGACCTGGGCAAGCCCGACAACCAGCGCGAGTGCCGGGACGAACAGGATCCCGCCACCGACACCGAGCATGCCACTGACCAGACCGGCGGCGATTCCGATACTTATTGCGACAGCGATAGTCATCCCACGACCAGCTTCGTACCGACAACAACAAGCAACAGTGCAAGCAGAACCGAGATCGCCCTGGTCGGCACGCGCTGTTGCAACCAGGTTCCGATCAGCACTCCCCCGATCGCTGGTATACCGACCAGCGCCGCATCGTTTAGGTGAACGTTTCCGTACAGACCGTGATTGACAGCGGCGAACAAGGCGATGATGCATATCGCGGCAAGCGATGTTCCGGTTGCGGAGCGCTCACCGTACCCCAGCCAGAGAAGAAGCGGCACCATAACCGCACCACCGCCAACGCCGAATAGGGCGCTGAAGCCACCGGCCACAACACCGATGCCGCCAAGTCTTACCAAGCGATCGACCGTCACGCTGGGCATACTACTGTGGGGGAATCACGAAACCTACACTCATTAGGATTTGATGATGGAGAACGATATAGATCCGAGTAACGAAGTCGCTGGTCTAAGCGACTGGAAATCGATACTGGGGCCGATCCTCCAGAGCCCCGATTCAAGTGCACTCTTCTTCGACATTGATGGAACACTTGCACCGATCATGCCGTCGCCGGATGACGTTGTGCTTCCTAGGGACGCAGGGAAGGCGCTCACCTCGTTAGCAAGCAAGTACAAGCTTGTGGCATGCGTGTCCGGCCGCAATGCGGCCGTAGCGAAAAAGATCGTGGGCTTGGACGGAATCACCTACATCGGATGCCATGGGCTTGAACGAATTCGAGCAGGATCCGATGAGGTTGAGACATCCGCAGAGGTTGAGAAATACGCTCCAGCCGTTAATTCTTTCATCCGAGGCCATTTCACCGAAGAACTGAGGGAGGTCGGAGTCAGCCTTGAGGACAAGGGATCGATTCAAGTCTTTCTCTGGCGACGTGCGGAGAATCAGACTCTGGCCGAGCAACGATTGAACAAAGTCGCACAATCGGCGATCGAAGCAGGCCTCTGCGCGCAGTGGGGCAGAAAGGTGTTGGAGATACGGCCTCCTGTCGATGTGAACAAGGGAACAGCGCTCGTCACTCTGCTTCACAACAGTCCGATAGAGCTGGCTCTATATGCAGGTGACGACAGGACCGACCTGGATGCATTCAAAGCACTACGCACTCTGGTAAGTGAGGGAAGGCTGGTGCGTGCTGTCTGTGTGGGTGTCTCATCCAGCGAGGGGCCAGAAGAGATGCCCGATATGGCAGACATTGTCGTTGATGGAACCGCCGACATCGCCAAATTGCTCGATCTGCTTGCGACTGATAAATCCGACTGAATGCTCTTCACCGATTTCACAAAAGCGGCCGTTCAGCTTGTTATGGGATCGGCAGCGGCTTTGATCGCTATCACAGTACTTGCCGCGACGCGTCTGGACGACAACCTGACCTTGATCGTAGGAGGTAGCTGGTGCGTAGTAGCGGTAGCAGTCGGTATGTGGGCTGGTCGGCATGCGCGGCCATCTCAGAGGATCAAGAAGCTGCTCGCAGGTGCGCGGACCACAAATTCCTTGCCGGATCTGCGGCCGGCGCGCATATTCTGGAACAGGCTCTGGTCACTTGCCATTTTCGTCATCGTGTGCGGCATGCTTTCATGGTTTTTTCCTCAGGTTGCAGCAATCGGCGCCGGATACCTGATGCTGGCGGCACTAATGTGGAGAAAACAGGTGTCTGCAGTTAAGGCGATCGAGGATAGAGACGGTGTGCGTTTCTTTATAGACAAGACTTCACCAGTCAAGCCGATGCGCGTTCTGAGAACACCAGGCTGGCACCGCTCGATGCCCGACGAAGCAAGCTCAACCGGCTAAGCAAAGAGCCCCGCAGATGCAGAGCTCTTTGTGCTTGAAAGGAGTTACCGCGACTGACTGATGGGGATGTATGTTTAGCGGCGGCTCTTCTTCTTTTTCTTCTTCTTGCAGTCAGGTCGGTTCGGGTTTGTCTCGCCTTTCCGTGCCTTCTTGCCTTTCTTGCGCTTCTTGGCCTTCTTGTACTTACCGTCCTTGTTGCGATCTTCTTTTCCATCCCTTATGCGATCGCCGTCGGTGTCTTTTGATGCGGGGTTGGTAACCGATTTGGGGTGCGCGTCAAACTTGACAACGCCATCGGTGCCCTTGATCGCACCTGCGGCCGGTATGCCTGCGATCAGCCCTATCTCAAGGCCGTCCGATAGACCGTCCTTGTCGGTGTCTTTCTTTTTCGGGCTGGTCTCGATCTTTGCCAGGTACTTTTTTCCGAACTTCTTGAACGTGCTTGACTTCTTTTTCTTCTTCTTTTTCTTGGACTTCTTGCCAACAGACGCCTTTTTGGAGCGTTTTTTGCTCTTACTGCTGCTCTTTTTCTTGCACGTACTGGCGTTGGTGATCCGTTTGTATCTATCGAGCTTGCCGTTTCCGTTTTTGTCCTCGTCGCCGTCTTTTATGCCGTCGTCGTCGGAGTCTGTATCTAGTGAGTCGGTTCCCCACTTTGCCTCGATGTCGTTGGTGAGACCGTCGTTGTCTGTATCTGGGTCCTGGGTTTCATCTCCCAGTCCATCGCCGTCTAGATCCGTCTCTATTACTGCTTGGACTAGTGGTTCGGTTTTGTTTTCCTCTTCGTAGGATGCCGATACTCCAGCCGGCACGGCAGATCCTTGCTTAGCATGTGCAAACGCGCCGGGTGTTCGGCTGGTGAAGCCGGCGGGGTTTGTCTTGCTTGTATCTTGCTCAGTGACACTGATGCCAACCATGTCACCAGGTTGAACAGGAATGCTCATCGGAAGCTCCGAAATACCTGGGCCGACCGCTTGAAAACCACTCTCGCCGATCACTTTGTAAACGAGACTGCCCTCCGACCTAACGATACGGACGTTGACAGTTCTCGACCCGTTAGTTCTAACCAAACCCTTGGTCGCGATCCCGGGTACGGTCGCAGCCGACTGGCCACCTGGAGCAGCGGCCACTATGTAGCTCTCCTCCGATCCGGTACTGATTGCATACAGATCGGTGTAGAAGTCGCAGTCACCTTCTTCCCACCACCATTGCGCCTCACTGCACTGCACATAGCTTGGGTCGTTGTTGCCCGGAGCCCTCGTCAGGTTGCTTCCGATCAACTCTGCCGATGCCGTTGCTGTTGTTGCAATCGCAAGCGCAACTAGCGAAATAAAGCTGCTTGTAAAAACTTTGGCTATGCGATTCCTGTAGGTATTTGTATTCATGCTCGTGAACCTCATTGTTTCTTTTTCATCTACGCCTTCATGTAAAGAAGCTGAGATGGTGGTGTTTTATTACGGGCTTGTCCATTAAGGACTATGTAAAGAGCGATCCACAGCTCGATCGATAATTACGGTTCGAATCGTTTTCGAATTGCTAACTTGCCTTGTGCTTGCGCAGCTTCGAAAACTCGCGCCAAGTCCTGGTGTTTGCTACATCGTCCGCCGTAAGCCACGCGCGACGGGCGGTCGCAACCCCGTAATGCATCAGATCGAGTGACTCGATAGCGTGCGCATCGGTGTTGATGACGATCATCGCACCGGCCTCAGCGGCCCTTCGTGCAAACCTATCTGTTAGATCCCGTCTCCGTGAGTTTGCATTTATCTCGAGCATCGTTCCTGTCTCGGCCGCGCACTCGATCACCCGTTCTAGATCTACGTCGTACGGGTCACGCTCTAGAAGCAGCCTGCCGGTCGGATGGGCAAAGGCATCGACCAAAGGGTTCTTTATTGCCGTCACGATCCGTTCCGTCATCTCGTCACGGCCCATTCGAAAGGCAGTATGTACACATGCAATAACCCAGTCGAGCCGAGACAGGACCTGGTCTTCATAGTCGAGAGCACCGTCGGCCATAATGTTGACTTCACTGCCTGCTAGAAGCTTCATACCTTTCGTTTTCTTGTCGAGAGAGTGCACAAGCTCGATCTGCTTTTTCAGTTTATCCGGGCTGACATCGTCGCCGAACCCGTGCGTAGCCGAGTGATCGGTTATCGCCAAGTACTTGAGCCCTCTGGCCTTAGCCGCCTTCACCATATCCTCAAGGCTGTCGCGACCATCTGACAGGGTTGTGTGCACATGCAGGTCTCCCTGAATTGCTTCATAGCCGATCAGATCAGGCAACTCAGCTCTAGCTGCGGCTTCGATCTCTCCCGTATTCTCACGTAACTCCGGCTCTATATAGTCGAGTCCAAGCTCGCTGTAGATCTCTCCCTCGGTCTTGTAGGTGCGAACCGTGCCCGCTTTTTCGTCCTTGATTCCGTACTCGCTCAGATGTAGGCCCTTGCCTACTGCTAGCTCACGCAGAGCAATGTTGTGCGCCTTTGAGCCGGTGAAGTGTTGCAAGAGGTTTCCGTAACATTCAGGCTCACCGACCCTCAGGTCTACCTCAACTCCGGTATGCGTGGAAAAAGTTATTCCGGCTCCACCGGACTCAACCACCTCGGCAACCTGCGGCAGCTTCGATACTGCCTCTATCAGCTCGTCCGGTTTCGTGGACGCCGCCACCAGATCGACATCGTGGCAGGTATCTGCCATCCTGCGCAGCGATCCAGCAGCATCGGCAAATGTACATGAATCAAGCGACCGTAACTCGTCCAGGATCTCCTCTGCAGTCTCCATCGCCTTCGACAACAAGATGCGATCGCCTAAACGGTCAGGCTTTTTCTTTAATGCGTCAAGGATGTTTTCCTCACTCTTGGCGCCAAAGCCAGGAAGTTTCCTCAATTCATGGGCCTCAGCGGCGTTGCGCAACTCATCCAGGTCAGACACCTCAAGCTCCGTGTGCAGCTTTGCCGCAGTCTTAGCACCAACGCCAGGCAGTTTCATCACCTCGACAAGGCCCTCCGGCCACTTCCGGGTCAGCTTACTCGCAGCCGAGATCTCACCTGTATCGACCAGGGCCAGAATCTTGGCTTGCAGAGTCTCGCCGATGCCCGGAAGTTCTCTGGCTTTCCCCTCGCGAGCCAGCTCCTCGACTGACACGGTCGAGCCCCGTACAACCTGTGCCGCCTGGCGGTAAGCGTTCACACGATAAAAGTTGGCGCCGTCCAGCTCATACAGGTCTGCCAACTCGTCAAGCGCTGAGGCGATATCGATGTTGTTCACACCTCAACCCTAAACACCTGAACTGTAAAGCGCTAGGACGGTGTTACTCTGGAGTAACGAGACGAGGCTACCATCTCGCCCAATGTCTACACGAGAGCCTGTCTGGCTGATTCTTCCCACATACAACGAGGCGGAAAACATAAGGCCGTTCATCGAGGCGGTGATGCCGGCACTGATAGCCTGCACATCTGAGCGAGCGATCCTTATAGTCGATGACAACTCACCCGATGGGACCGGCCGAATAGCCGATGCGCTGGCAGCAGAGCACCCGATAATCGAAGTTCTGCACCGACCTGAAAAGGAAGGCCTAGGACGTGCCTACCTTGCCGGCTTCAAAGTGGCGCTGGACAAGGGGGCTGAATATATCTGCGAGATGGACAGCGACTTCTCGCACAATCCCAGGTATCTGCCCGATCTGATCGAGGCTGCGTTCTCAGACGCCGATCTGGTACTTGGCTCACGCTATATCGAAGGAGGGGATGTCACCGACTGGGGCGCGACGAGAAGGTTCATAAGCCGAGCTGGTTGCTTATACGCGCGAAAGTTGCTGGGTATCGAGGTTCGAGACCTGACCGGTGGGTTGAAATGCTTTACCAGAAAGGTGTTGGAGTCGATCGATCTGGATTCGGTCAGCTCTGACGGATACGCCTTCCAGGTCGAGCTCACCTACCGAGCGATCAAGAAGGGCTTCAAAGTCGTCGAGGTGCCGATCGTGTTTAGCGACCGACGTGTCGGCGAAAGCAAGATGTCAAACCGGATCGTTCTTGAGGCTGCGGCGAAGGTACCTCTATTAAGGTTTCGCAACTAGAGCTAACCTTTATATGCACCGAACGCAAGAGATTCGGGTCTAATCAGATAGTGCTTGAAGCGATTTGAAGGAAGGAAAAAAGTGGGCAAGGTTTCAGATGTAACAGACGAGAATTTTCAATCCGAGGTATTGGAGTCGGAAAAGCCGGTGCTGGTCGACTTCTGGGCACCGTGGTGTGGCCCCTGCCGCGTTGTTGGGCCCGTACTCGAGGAGATCGCACAGGAAAACGACTCGATCCGCATAGTCAAGCTGAACGTCGACGATAACCCGCAGACGGCAGCTGCCCACCAGGTCCTGTCGATCCCGACGATGATCCTCTTCAAAGACGGCCAGCCTGCGAAACAACTGGTAGGTGCACAGCCGAAGAAGAAGATCGAGTCAGAGCTACAACCGGTCCTCTCGTAGGACAGACAGACGGTGTACAGGGCCAAGGTCGAGATCTGTCGGTTGCGTTTGGCTTAGAGCAACCAGCATGGATCGGCGACTACTTGGGCGCAGAACGGTTTGTAGTTGCGGTGAAATCTGTCGTCAAGACCTTTTCAAACTTACCGTCAGACTCAGACCTTCGATCTCAACGGTCTCAACATGCCCTCCTATTTCGCTATCGAAGCTAAGGCCCTGTGCAAGCGTCTCCTCTGAAACGTAGTCGGCAAGTTCGCGGGCGGCCTCGATCAGCTCTTCGTCACCGCTCAAAGAGAGCTCGATCCTGTCCTCAACTTCCAAGCCGGCGTTTTTACGCGTTCTCTGTACGGAGTGCACAATCTCTCTCGCAAATCCCTCACGACGTAGGTCGTCGTCGATCTCGATGCTGATCGCAACGGCGCGCGATCCCTGGCTCTCCAGCGCGTAGCCCTCTCTTGCCGACATGACCAAATCCAGATCGTCCGGACCTAACGACTCCTCGCGACCGCTGACGATAATTCCCACATGATCTCCCCGTTCGATTATCGGAGCGACCTTCGCAGCCTCCAGTGCCTCCACCGCCGCCTTGGCTTCGGGCATCTTGCTGCCAAACCTCGGCCCCAGTGTCTTGAAATTCGGCTTTACCTCGTACTGCCCAAGCTCGGATACGTCTTCCACAAACTCAAGCTTTTTAACATTCAACTCGTCCAGCACCAGTTCGGACAGATCTTCAAGCGCCATGCGTTCTTTCTGGTCAGAGACAACCACGGCCTCGGCAAGCGGTTGGCGCACCTTCGCCTTCGCCTTGCTGCGAGCTGCACGCCCCATCTCTACGCTGCTGCGCACGGTCTTCATCGCAAACTCTAGATCTTCGTCGATCAGGCTCTCGTCGGCCTCCGGGTAGTCCTGCAGGTGGACTGAGTCCTGTTCAGTTAGATTCACAAAGATCTCGTCTGAAATGAATGGTGTGAACGGTGCCAGTAACTTCGACACAGCTACCAGACACTCATTGAGCGTCAAGAACGCACCGGGCTCCTCGACGCCGCGCCAGAATCTGCGTCGCGAACGTCGCACGTACCAGTTCGACAGATCGTCAGTAAGTTCAGCGATCGCCTTGCCGGCATTGGTCGTGTCATAGTCGTCGAGACGTTCACGCACCTTCTTCACCGTAGTCTGCAACCTGGAGAGGATCCAACGATCGATCTGGGGTCGATCTTCGGTCGGCAGTTCATGAGCATCCACATCGAAGTCTTCAACGTTTGCATAGAGAACGTAGAAGCTGTAGGTGTTCCATATTGTGAGCAGGAACTTGCGCACGCTCTCACCAACCGTGTCCGTCGAGAAGTGGTATCCCGACCAGGGCGCCTGCGAGGTCAAGTAGTACCAGCGGAAGGCATCGGCACCGTGGCGCTCGATCACGTCCCACGGGGCGACCACGTTGCCGCGGCTCTTGGACATCTTGTAGCCCTCAGGATCGAGGATCAGGCCTAGACACAGAACGTTTCTGTAGGAGCTTTGGTCGAAAAGCAGTGTCGATACCGCGAGTAACGAGTAGAACCAACCACGGGTCTGGTCGATCGCCTCACAGATAAACTCTGCCGGGAAACGTTCCTTGAAAAGCTCTTTGTTTTCAAAGGGATAGTGCCACTGGGCAAACGGCATCGAGCCCGAGTCATACCATGCGTCGATCACGTCGGGTACGCGACCCATCTCCTCGCCGCACTCACTGCACGCCAGCTTGATCTCATCGATCTGAGGACGGTGTAGGTCAAGGTTCTCTGGCAGCTCATCGACCGATGCCTCTTTTAACTCTTCGATCGAGCCGATACAGGTTCGATGGCCTTGCGGACACTCCCAAATTGGCAGCGGTGTTCCCCAGTAGCGCTTCCGTGAGAGCGCCCAGTCGACGTTTCCCTCAAGCCACTTTCCGAAGCGACCGTGTTTTATATGCTCGGGATGCCAGCCTATCTCCTCGTTTTCTCTGATCATCCGGTTTCGGATCCCAGTCGTTGAGATGTACCAACTGCCGGTTGCGTAGTAGAGAAGCGGTGTTTCACATCTCCAGCAATGCGGGTAAGAGTGCTCGTACTCCTGAGCTTTGTATAGAAGTCCTCGCTGATCAAGATTCTTGATGATGTCAGGATCTGCATCCTTGACTGGACGGCCAGCAAAGTCGGTCACCTTCTCCTGGAAGGTGCCGTCGAGATCGACCGGGTTGACGACTGGAAGGTCGTATTCTGCTGCCACGTTGAGGTCGTCCTGCCCAAAGGCAGGAGCCAGGTGCACCAGTCCGGTGCCGTCCTCTGTGGTCACGAACTCTGCCGCGTACAGACGGTGTGCGGCATCTCCAAGATCTCCGAGATAGTCAAATGGGGGCTTGTACGAGGCGCCGACAAGCTCACTGCCCGCAATTCGGTCTAGCACCTCCATCTCCTCGCCCAGAACCCTCTCTGCCAATGGCTCGGCCAGGATCAACGTCTCCGAGCCTTGCTTCACCCTCAGGTAAGTCACATCCTGGTTGACGGCGACGGCCGTGTTGGAGATCAACGTCCAGGGAGTTGTGGTCCAAACCAGAAGCACATCATCTGGCCCGACCGCATCCGCGGAAGACTCGACCACAGGAAAGCGCAAAAACACCGACGGGTCTGTTACCTCTTTGTAGCCGAGTGCCAGCTCGTGGCTTGAAAGAGGGGTTCCGCAACGAGGGCAGTATGGAACCACCTTATTGCCGCGGTAGAGCAGGTCTTTATCCCAGATCTGCTTGAGCGACCACCAGACCGATTCGATGTAATCGTTGGTCATCGTCACATACGGATCATCGAGATCTATCCAGAAACCGATGCGCTCGGTCAAACGGTCCCACTCGTTCACGTAGGCAAAGACCGACTCGCGGCACTTTTCATTGAACTTGGCGATGCCGTACTTCTCTATGTCGTCCTTCGAGGTGATGCCAAGCTCGCGCTCTATCTCCAGCTCGACCGGAAGGCCGTGGCAGTCCCAACCCGCCTTGCGCGGTACGTAGTAGCCGCACATCGTCTTGTAGCGGGGGAATATGTCTTTGAAGACACGTGAGAGCACGTGGTGGGAGCCGGGCTTGCCGTTGGCGGTTGGTGGCCCTTCATAGAAGACGTATGTCTGCGCATCCTTGCGGCTCTCGAGCGAGCGGTGAAAGGTGTCGGCTTCCTTCCAGCGCTCTAGTACTCCCTCTTCAAGGGCAGGAAACGACTGGTTCGGATCTACTGGCCGATGGCGCGCCATCGGCCAATCTTACTGACGTAGGCTCTCAAGCCGCGAGCTTGCGACAGAGATTGGCGAACGTACGCTTCTCTTCCTCGTCGAGCTGCGAGAACGCGTCTTTGACCCGTAGGCTGTGGTGTGGAAATAGCTGATCGACCAGTGCTCGCCCTTTTTCTGTAAGGGTTAGCATCGCCGCCCTTCTGTTTGAGGGGATCCGGCTACGCTCGACAAGCTCACGAGTCTCCAAGGTGCTTACGACCTCGCTGACCGTCGCCTTGCTCGCCCTTAACCGCAGGCGCACCGTCCTCATCTCCAGGGAACCCCCGGCCGAAGTCAACAAAACCATGACAGCAAATCCGGTCGTCGAGAGGCCAAACCTCTCAATCTGCATACGCACCTGGCCCATCACGTTGGTTTCGGCGGCCATAAGCGCGTCCAATGCCCTATGGGCCAGAGGATCGTCAAGCCGTAAGCGTTCAGCACGTATCGCCTTATCATCGTCTTCCCTCTCCAGCCGGCGTACACGCCGCCGGCTGGCCTGACTTTCAGGTGCATCGGCCATACAACTTGGGGATTCGCTTAGCTCCATACACGCTCATCCCCAGATTCCATAGATTTTAGGTAGGGGGTGAATGCTTACGTCAAGCCTGAATATCACGTGACAAAGCGTACGAGGCGAACCGGACAAAAGCCCTCTACGGTCGGCTAGGCTCGACGAACTAACCGACCAGGAGGAACCAGATGACTGAAGAAAAGCAGCTCTGGGGAGCTGAAACCGAAAAAGCGATTGGCAACTTCCCTATCTCCGGAGAGCAAGTACCGGCAAGCGTTATCCACTGGCTGGGACGGATCAAGGCGTCCGCTGCCCGTGCCAACGCCGAGCTAGAAAAGCTTGACGACGAAGTTGCAGCGAAGATTGCCACAGCCGGCGATGATGTCGGCAAAGGCACATACGACGAGCACTTCCCGCTCGATGTCTTCCAGACCGGGTCTGGAACATCGTCGAATATGAATACAAATGAAGTGATCGCCAACCTCACAGGTGGCGACGCCCACCCCAACGACCACGTAAACATGGGTCAGTCGTCAAACGATGTCTTTCCCTCTGCAGTGCACCTGGCAACGGCAGATGAGGCAACCAACAAGCTTTTGCCGGCTCTCGACAAGCTGGCATCAGCATTGGAAACGAAGGCCGACGAGTTCGCAGATGTTGTTAAGTCGGGACGGACACACCTGATGGACGCCGTTCCGGTGACCTTGGGTCAAGAGTTCGGCGGATATGCTGCGCAAATCCGGCTGGGAGCAGAGAGAGTCGAAGATGCTCTGAAACGTGTGCTGGAGATCCCGCTGGGAGGTACGGCGATCGGTACCGGTTTAAACACCCACCCCGAGTTCGCTGAGAAGGTGCGGCAAGATCTGGGTGGCCAGTTCGGCCTCGATATAAAACCGCCGCGTGACCCGTTCGAGTCACAGGCAAGCCGCGACGCTCTGGTCGAGATCTCAGGCGCTCTAAAAGTTATCGCTGTATCGCTTATTAAGATCGCCAACGACATCCGTTGGATGGGTTCCGGGCCCCGCACCGGCCTCGCCGAGATAAAGATCCCAGAGCTTCAGAAGGGAAGTTCGATCATGCCCGGCAAGGTAAACCCCGTTATCTGCGAGGTAGTGACTCAGGTCGGTGCCCAGGTGATCGGAAACGACACCGGCGTGACCTTCGCAGGAACTCAGGGCAACTTCGAGATAAACCTTACGATCCCGATGATGGCGAGAAACATCCTCGACTCGATTGAGCTTCTGACGAACACCTCAAACGTGTTCGTCGATAAGTGCATCGCTGGGATCGAGGCAAATCGCGAAAACTGCACACGCCATGCTGAGGCAACTCTGGCAACGGCTACAGCGCTCAACCCGCATATTGGCTACGACAGGGCCGCTGAGATCGTCAAGGACGCAGCCAACTCAGGGCGGCCATTGCGCGAGGTTGCCCGTGAGCATGACGTGGAGGAAGAGATCCTCAACCAGGCGCTCGACCTGCCGAAGATGGCGAAGGGTAATACCTAAAGAACCGGGGAAAAACCTAAATTAACCCTGCAGACTGACGAACCGCTCTTCGGTCAACTCGCGGATCGCGTAGGCCGGGCCCTCACGGGTATTACCGGAGTCCTTGATTCCGCCGTAAGGCTGTTGATCTGCTCGGAAGGTCGGTACTTCATTTATAAGTACGCCCCCGAACTCCAATGTGTTCGCTGCTTCCAGGGCAGTTGCAATGTCTGATGTGAACACCCCTGCCTGGAGCCCGTAGTCCGAATCATTCGCCATCCGCAGCGCCTGATCGAAATCACTGAACGTATGAACTGTGACCACCGGACCAAAGACCTCCTGACAGACTACCTTTTCCTCCTTGTTCGGGTCTTTAATGACGGTGGGCATCAATAGTCCGGACTTATCTACCTCGCCACCAGCAAGTATCTCTGCCCCCCCCTTGCGGGCCTCGTCGATCCAATCGGCGACTCGTTGGCGGTTGCCCTCGTCTATCACAGGTCCCACGTCTGTCTCTGCATCGAGTGGATCGCCGACCTTCAACGACCTGACTTTTCCCAGGAATCGATCGAGAAATTTATCGGCAACCGATTCGTGTAGAAAGATGCGTTGAATCGAGATGCAGCTCTGACCGGCGTGGCTATATGCATGAACAGATGCTTTATCGGCCGCCGTCTGCCAGTCACCGTCTGCCAGGACGATCAGCGGCGCAGTCGAGCCGAGCTCAAGTGAGACCCGCTTGTGCGGAACCTTCGCCCTTATGCCCCAGCCGACCGGAACCGATCCGGTAAAGGTGATCATCGCGATATCGGGGTGCTCCACTATCGCGGCACCGACCACCGACCCACTGCCGCAGATTACGTTTAACCAAGTCTCGGGTAGACCTGCCTCGAGCAGAAGCTCTGCGAGTTTCAGCGATGAAAGCGGTGTCTGGCCAGCCGGTTTTTGTACCACGGGACAGCCGGCCGCGATCGCGGGTCCGATCTTGTGGCAGACCAGGTTCAGGGGAAAGTTGAACGGTGTGATCGCACCGACGACACCCACGGGCAGACGCAGAACAAAGCCCATCTTCCCTACCCCCGCAGCAGACGCCTCCATCGGAACCGTCTCTCCAGTCAGTTTACGACATTCGACAGCGGAGAATTTCAGAGTGCTTACCGCCCGTTCGGCCTCGGCCCACGCCTGCTTGATCGGCTTTCCTGCCTCTAGACAGATCGTACGGGCGAAGTCGTCTCTCTGTTTTATGAGCAGATCTGCCGCACGATCGAGAACGGCTGCGCGTTCGTACTGCGGGAACTCTGTCTCGTTGAGTGTGTGGCGTGCAGATTCCGCCGCCTTGCCAACCAGCTCTGCATCGCCGATAGCGATACGACCAACCAAGGAGCCGTCGAACGGCGAGACTATCTCATCCCGAGTCTGTTCCAGCTACCCATTCACCGGCAACGAGTAGCTTGTAATCGGCCACCGAATCTCTACTCATGTTGCCACCGTCTCCGGACCCAACTCTTTCGAGATAGCGACGTCCATCGAATAGTCGATCGGTAACTCGATCAGCGTCGGCAGAGACTGATCGAGCGCCTCCTTCAAATATCGGGGCAGATCATCTATCGACTCACAACGCCACGCCGGCATGCCGAACGACTCGGCAAGCCCTACGAAATCTGGATTGTCGAAGTCGGTCCCGGAGCATCGGCCGAACTTCTTCTGCTGCTTCCAGACTATCGAGCCATAGGCCTTGTTTGTCCAGACGATATTTACCGTCGGTGTGCCGAGCCGCATGGCCGTCTCAAGCTCTTGGCAGTTCATCATAAAGCCTCCATCGCCAGATATTGTCACAACTTTCCGATCGGGATGTACCAGTTTTGCCGCGATTCCCGCCGGCACGGCAAACCCCATCCCGGCCAGGCCGTTGGCTATAAGTACCGTGTTCGGCTCGTGCGCCGGGAAGATGCGACCGATCCAGAGCTTGTGCAGCCCGACATCCGAGACCAGGATGTCGTCCGGGCCGAGCAGCTCTCGCACCTCGTACAGCGCCCTTGGCGGTTGCGCCGGAAAACTTACGTCGTCCTTTGCCTCCTCGAAAGTACTTTGAACCAACTCGCGCAGCCGCGTGCCTCCGCCCCGATAGTCGAGTTGACGGCACTCCTCCGCGAGTCGGGTAAGTACGTGGTAGATATCACCGACCAGCTCTGTCTCTGGAATGAAGTACTCATCGATCTCTGCCGGCAGAGTGTCGATATAGACGATCCGCTTGTCACGATCAGGGTTCCAGTACTTTGGCGAGTGCTCGACCAGGTCGTAACCTACCGCGATAACGACATCTGCGTCATCGAACCCTGCCAGCGCGTAGTCGCCTGCTTGTAGCCCGACCGTGCCCAGTGCCCTCGAATCGGTGCCATCGATTGCACCCTTACCCATGAACGTTGTCGCCGCTGGGATGCCGGTCGAACGAACAAACTGCCTTAGCGCCTTGGCCGAACGGGTGCGCAGCACTCCGTTACCGGCAAGAATTACGGGATTGTCCGCGCTGCCGATGATATCCGCCGCCCGAAGAATTTCCCTGGCACTCGGCGCCGATTGGTCACGGTGGCTATTTGGCAGAGGTCTCATCTCCTTCGCGACAGCCGCCTCCATCACGTCCTCCGGCATCTCGATGTGCGTGGGCCCGGGTTTTTCTCCCTCAGCGAGCTTGAAGGCCTTGCGAACCACCTCGGCGATGATCGCCGGGTCAGTCAGCCTTGCGTTCCACTTGGTCACCGGCTGCATAATCCGGATGATGTCTATGTACTGGTGGGATTCCTTGTGCATGCGCTCCAGGTCTCCCTGACCGGTCAGCGCAACCAGCGGGGCTCGGTCGAGGTACGCATCCGCAACCGCCGTAATCAGGTTCGTTGCACCGGGGCCCAGCGTCCCAAGGCATACACCTGCACGCCCGGTGAGACGACCGTACACATCGGCCATGTACGCACCGCCCTGTTCATGGCGTACCGGAATGAACTTGATAGACGACCTATCGAGCGAGTCGTTTAAATCGAGCGTCTCTTCGCCCGGTATGCCGAAGACGAATTCGACACCTTCGGCTTCCAAGCACTCGACAAATAAATCTGAGGCCTTGCGACCAGTCAACAGCCAACTCCTAAAATTTGTTTCTCACGCTTCTGGGATTGAAGCAGGTATCAAGCTGGTTGCAGCCAAAGTTGCTTTAGCGCTACTTGTGCACCGGTAAACAGTTAAATATGTATTGGAAGTAATAAGAGATGCAACTGACAGTTAAAAAACAAGAGTCGACGACGGCTTTACTCAGCGTATGTCTAACAATCTGCGTATTTTTGACAATTCAACTTGCCTTACCATCGGCAGCTCCAGCCGCGACCTCCTACCGTATCGATGGACGTGGGTTCGGCCACGGAATCGGCATGAGCCAGTGGGGAGCGTTCGGCTATGCAAAACAGGGCTCGTCCTATGAGCAGATACTTGCCCACTACTACAGCGGTACCAAGATAGAGCAAGCCCCAGCCGATACCAGAACGACACGTGTACTGGTCAAGACGGCTAGACAGGTAACTTTCTCCTCGGTCCAAAGTGCAGGTGGTAAGAAAATTGACCCAGAGCGAAAATACAGTGCCTACAGAAGCTCCAAAGGTTTCATTCTACGAACCGCGACCGGCAAGCGTGTAAAGACATTCAAAGGCGCGTTGAAGTTGACGGGGCCTCGTCACAAGGTGGTTGCCGGGCGATCTTTGAGCGGGGCCGAGAATGCAAGATACCGTGGGTATCTGAAGCTCCTCCCAAAGGGAGGCAAAAGCGTCCAGGTCGTGAACGTGGTCGGCCTGGAGAAATATCTTCAGGGTGTCGTACCGGCCGAGGTTCTTTCCTCATGGCCACAGAATGCCCTACGGGCCCAAGCTGTTGCCGCAAGGTCCTACGCGCTGGCAACGCGCAAGAAAGGAGGCGACTTCGACCAGTTCGCCGACACCCGAAGCCAGGTATACCGTGGAGTGAGCGCTGAGACCGACGCGACCAACAAAGCGGTGGTCGCCACCAAGGGAGAGATCGTAACGTACGATGGCAAGGTCGCAACGACCTACTTCTTCTCAACGTCCGGCGGTAAAACCGAAAACATCGAATACGCATGGCCGGGATCGAAGTCGGTCTCTTATCTGAAGGGAGTCGACGATCCCTACGATAGTGAATCGCCAAGGCATCGATGGGGGCCGATCACCTTCTCACGCGGATCGCTTGCCAACAAGTTCAAGGGATCAGTAAAGGGAAGCTTCCGTGGAATCAAGGTTGTGGAGAGAGGCCCGTCTGGCCGTGCCGTCAAAGTCAAGCTGTTCGGCTCAAAAGGCTCCAAGACGATAACCGGTCCGGAAGTCCGCGAAGCTTCTTGGCCTGCGCAGCACCTGGTTCTACTTGAAAAAAAGCTAGACGTTGAATTTAACGGTCACCACGTCGCCGTCTTGTACGACATAGTCACGACCCTCGGCGCTCAAAACTCCCTTGTCTCTGGCAGCTGCGATCGATCCCGCTTCTACAAGCTCTTCCCAAGGTACGACTTCGGCTCGGATAAAGCCACGTTCCATATCGGTGTGGATCTTGCCGGCTGCTCTTTCGGCCTTTGTGCCCTTTGGGATATTCCAGGCACGGGCCTCGCTACCTGGCTGGCCGGTGAAAAATGTGACAAGGCCGAGCAGCGCGAATGCGCCGTGGGCAACCGTGTCCAGACCGCTCTCTCCAAGCCCCAGCTCCTTGCGCATCTCGTCTGCTTCGTCAGCGTCAAGCTCTGCTATCTCCGCCTCAATCCTGGCGCTTAACTGCACTAACCCGAACCCGGATTCTTTTGCTTTCTCCTCAACTGCAGATAGTGCTGCCTCCGATGTGCCCGAGACATCTTCCTCGGTCACGTTCACAACGTAGAGCACCGGCTTTGTAGTCAGAAGTGCAAGCTCTCGGTCCAGTTCTTCAAGTCCTTCTGGCACAGCCACGCTCGAAGCAGGGGCGCCAGAACTCAGCTTGGCCACCAGTGCCTCGGCCCAGTTGAGGGAAACCTGCACGTCCTTCTCGCCCGACTTGGCCTTGCGCGACAGCTCCTCCACCCTTTTCTCCACCCGCTCCAGATCGGCCAGTATCAGCTCCGTCTCGATCAGCTCGATATCGCGAACCGGGTCTATGCTGCCGGTGGGATGCACCACCTGCGCATCTTCAAAAGATCGAACCACATGGAGGATTGCATCGACTTCCCGTATGTTGTGCAGAAACTGATTGCCAAGCCCCTCGCCTTTGTGCGCTCCCTCTACCAGCCCAGCGATGTCGACAAATTCAACGGTCGCCTCTACCGTGTCGTTTGCTCCAGTCGCAGCCATAACTGCCGGGAGACGCTCGTCCGGCAATGAAACGACAGCAACGTTCGGATCGACCGTCGTGAACGGATATATGTCGGTATCGACACCGGCCCGGGTCAAGGCGTTGAAAAGCGTCGACTTGCCGGCGTTTGGCAGACCGACGATGCCAACCCTCATCGCTACCCGCTTTTCCGTCGATCAGAAACTACCGGGCCGAACGCTTTTCCGATCAACGTGCCGAGCGCCGCACCGGCAACCACGTCTGACGGATAGTGCATGCCGAGATAGACTCGACTTACTGCCATCGCTCCAGCCAAATAGAAAAAACCGGCGCGGGAGTCGGGGGCCATCTCGGAAAGCATGTGCGCTGCTGCAAACGATGTCGTCGCATGAGCGGAGGGAAACGACAGAGATGAGGCCGAATGTCCCAACGGTTTGTAACCGCGAAGTCTCGGGCGCTTTCGCCTTACAGCAGCCTTTACAAAAAAGTTAGCTGCCAGAGTGGCCGGCACGGCCCCCGCCAGTCGCAGCCAGCTGCCACGCCGTTTCCTATCACTGGCTGCTCCACCCAAGGCGAGCGCTATCCAGAAGGCGCCGTTCTCACCAAGCGAGGAGTACAGCTGCACCGTGCGCTCGATCGGCCTAGCGTGCATTCGTGTTCTGGCGGTATGAAGAAGCCGCCGGTCAAGCTGTTCTAGGACTTTCATTAACACGTAAGATACTCAAAATGTCTCAGCAAGCATCAAAACAGGCGGCCAGTGCCGTCCAGATTGAGGGATTCGAACACGTTCCTGGAAAGCACTGCGGCTCGACCGCACTGACCGACCTGCTCAGGTTCTACGGCCTCGACCTCCCGGAGGCAGTCGTATTCGGGCTCGCCGCCGGTGCTGCATTCTTCTACGTGCAGCTCCCTGGCATGTCACCAAGCCGCACCATCAACGGCCGTGCGGCAAAGCTCGAAGAACAGTTCATCGAGCTTGCGGGCGGGGCATTCATGCTTGAAAAAGATGAAGACCCTGTGAAGTCGTGGCAGATTGCAAAGGAGAGGATCAACTCGGGCGATCCGACACTGCTACTCACCGATCTCTACTACCTGGACCACTACGACAACTCGGCCCACTTCCCAGGACACGCCGTCGTACTAACTGGCTATGACTCAGACAACGTGTACCTTGCAGATACCGATTTCGAGGACATAGTCACCGTGTCACATGAATCGCTCTCCAAGGCCCGCCACTCACCGGCACAGCCTTTCCCGCTCAAAGGCGAAGTGGTAACGGCGATCGATCGACCGGCGATCGAAGACCTTCAAGCTAGGCTGCCCGAGATGGCCCGAGCTGCGATCAAGATGGCGTCTGCAAACATGCTCAAACCTCATTACGGCGAGCTCCAGGGAATGCCGGCGCTTAAGAAGCTTGCTGACGAGGTCACCTCCTGGCCAAAAGAGGCCGAGGACTGGCAGTGGTGTGCACGGTTCAGCTATCAGGTGATCGAGCGTCGCGGCACCGGTGGCGGCAATTTCCGCAAGCTCTACTCGGAGTTCCTCAAGTTTGTCGACGATCAGGGCATCGCAGAAGTCGGCGGTGCAGCAGATCTCTGTGCCGAGGCGGCCGAGCTGTGGACTGAGCTCGCCGATGAGTTCAGGCTGGCAAGCAAGTCCGACGATGAGGCACTGTGGAAGAAGATCGCCGAACAGTCGGCTGAACTTGCATTGCGGGAAGAACAACTCTGGACTGAACTCTCTAGTAAATAAGCTGAAACTGGCTTAAGCCGGGGAAGCCAAAGAATCTAATTCTTGCTTATGCTCCAAGCCTGGCAAAGTAAGCGAGCCGGCCACCTAGCATCCGCTCGAACCGAAGACCTTGGGCCTCAGCTCGTTCCTTCAGAGAGCCGATCGTGACAAAGTGCGGGTCGACCGCCATTTCACCGACCACAACCCTGCCTCCGGGACGCACAACACGGGACAACTCCCTTAGAGCGACGTCCTGGTCAGGTATCTCTCCGAGCACTGTCACTAAAAACGCGCCATCGATACTGTCGTCGTCATACGGCAGCTTTTGGGCATCACCAAGAGTTGCCGATATGTTTGTAACGCTTTCACCGTCGGCCTTCTGTGTGACGTAGTCGAGCATCTCCTGCTGGATATCGAGTACCTCTAGCTGTCCGCCCGGTTCAAGACAACGGGCGACCTCAAGTGTGTAGTAGCCCGGTCCCGGACCCAGCTCCAGCAGTCGCTCGCCTGCCTCGGGGTTGAGGATCTCCACCAGTCTACGACGAGTGATGA
The DNA here is from genome assembly GCA_963710065.1 of uncultured Thermoleophilia bacterium. Lineage (GTDB taxonomy): Bacteria > Actinomycetota > Thermoleophilia > Solirubrobacterales > CAVPYU01 > CAVPYU01. The sequence goes on from CAVPYU010000001.1 coordinate 426,381, forward strand.
TAGGATGCGGCAGCTCTACCGCCCAGCGTTGGCTGTACGGGCAAGGCGACGGATTTCTTCGCCACCAGAGAGCCGTGCCGGCAGTCGCTGCAGCCAAGACAAGAGAGGCTTTAAGAGCCCTAGTCAAAAGCCAATGCTCGTCTCTTCTTGGTCAGACTTCACGTACGAGACCACTTTCAGGTTTAAGGTCACCTGACCGTCTTCGAGCTTGAGCTGGCGCCATTCTTCGCCTTTGGTAACAGCCTTAACCAGATCCTCAAACGCACTTTTTTCGATCTTGCCGACGAAGGCCGGGCCACCTATGAAGCCGACCTCAACTTGTATCTTTTCGATCTCTTTCTTTTTTGCCATCTATCTAATTAATGTGTTTCGGGTGACTGTACGAGCTCGGTTAAAACGCCGCCTACCGAACCGGGGTGAATGAACGCAACCTTTGTATCACAGATTCCCTGTCGCGGCGCCTCGTCGATCAGTTTCATGCCTGCTGCCTTCAACCTCTCGATCTCAGCTTCAATGTCGTCCACCCTGTAGGCGATATGGTGTATACCCGGTCCACGCTTTGCCAGGTACTTTCCTACTGGAGTATCGGGACCCAGAGGCGCAAGAAGCTCTATATGGCTTTCTCCCACGTCAAGAAGCACGGCCTCGACGCCTTGCTCTGAAACCGTCTCTCTGTGCTGGGTGGGCATTCCTAGCTGCTCGGAGTAGGACTCGATGGCACTGTCTAGATCTTCGACCGCAATACCGATGTGATCTATCGCTTCAAGCATCTGCCGATCGTATCCTAAGTAACTTTCTCTAGCCTAAGTATCTCGTCCATTGCCGCGCGACCAACCTCGAGCTGCGAAGAGTCCGGCTCACGAGTGACGAAAAGTTTCTGCATCAACATACCTGGTTTCCTCAACGCGCGGGCGAGCAGTTTCTCTTTGTTGCGATCGGCCCAGGAAAAGATCTCGACCGAGGCCGCTGTGCTCGCAATAGAGACGACCGTGCGCGGAATGGGGCCTTCATAACCCAGCTTCCGCCTTATGTAGTTACCCAGAGTCGAGGTGAAAAACATCGGCATCACCAGGTTTGACCCGCATCTGTCGTGCTCTTTTACTCCTTCTGCAGCATCGATGTCGGACTCGTATGCATGGATCGCCTTGTGCTCGACACCGTGGTAGGCAGCTAGATCGGAGCCGCGCATTGCGAGCAAGATAAATGAGAGCCCGATCATGTTGTGGGCTAGCTCGCCGGTCGGCCCCAAACGCCTCTTTCTAAACAGTGCGGTCGTAACACCCACAATCAGGAGCGGCGCCGTGGTGCGGACATCCTGAATCGGCATCTTCGCCTGGGGCAGCTTGAGCTTCACCAACGGAATCACTGCAAAGGCTTCGATCAAGCGTACGAGCCCGCGTAACCCTGGAACTTTGTGCGCAATCTTGAACACCGGTTTTTCACCGGAAGAGATCGTGACCTCGCCCTTACGATCCCTTACTGCTGCGGCCCAGTGACCTGGACCGTGAACCAGCAGCCCGTTGCCGAGTGCCATACCTCCCAAACGTACTTTTTGCTCCTCCATTGCCCAGCCAGTATAGGAAGAATATAGAACAAGAGAAAAATATATCTTCCAACGACACCCACGACGTGGCAGAATCCCCGAGATGAATAGGCTTTTTGAAACCCCGGGAGCCGAGCCCAAGCCCCGTGCTGATGGGGGCGACGGCCCCCTGGCGGTGAGAATGAGGCCCGACACCCTCAAGGGTTTCGTCGGGCAAGAGCATCTGCTTGCCAAGGGGTCCTCGTTACACGAGGCCATATCGTCCGGCCGTCCGGTCTCGATGATATTCATCGGCCCACCCGGATCGGGCAAGACGACGCTTGCGCGGATAATCGCCGTCGAGGCAACTCTGCCGTTCGAGGAGCTCTCGGCAGTGAACGCGGGAAGCCCGCAGGTCCGTGAGGTGGTCGGTCGCGCCAAGGAGAGGAGATCGGTCAACGGAAAGTCGACTGTCTTTTTCTTGGACGAGATCCACCGCTTCAACAAGGCCCAACAGGACGCGCTGTTGCTGGCAGTTGAAGAGGGTCTTCTCATCCTGATCGGCGCGACCACCGAGAATCCCTACTTTGAGATCAACTCGGCACTGCTCTCGCGCTGCCAGATCTACGAACTTAAACAACTGGACGTCGAAGAGATCGTGAAGCTGATGCAAAACGCTCTCGAGCAGGACAGCGAACTTATCTCAACGCGGCAAGACCCCGGGACAGATGTGCTCGAGTTCATCGCCGTTCAGTCAGACGGTGACGCCCGCATCGCTTACAACGCTCTCGAACTGGCATGTAAGACTGCGTCCGAGAGAGACAAGCGCATCGACATCGCTATCGCTGAGGATGCGATGCAAAAAAAGGCACTTCTATACGACAAGGGTGGAGACAAGCACTACGACTACATCTCTGCCTTCATCAAATCGATGCGCGGCTCCGATCCGGACGCCGCAATCTACTACCTGGCCGTGATGCTCGAGGGTGGGGAAGATCCGCGCTTCATCGCCCGGCGGATGGTAATCTTCGCATCGGAGGATGTGGGTAACGCCGATCCCCAAGCGTTACAGACGGCGGTGGCGGTTGCACATGCAGTCGAGCACGTCGGCTTGCCGGAGTGCCGCATCAACATGAGCCAGGCCGCCACTTATCTCTCTCTTGCGCCAAAATCGAACGCGGCGATATCGGCCATCGATCGCGCAGCGTCAGATGTGCGCGCTGAGGGTGCATCGGCACCTCCCGCCTACCTGCAGGACTCGCACTATCCCGGTGCAAAGGAGCTGGGCAGAGGAGAGGGGTATGACTATCCACACAGCAACCCTGAGGCATTCACCGACCAGGAGTTGATGCCAGATGAAGTAGCGGGGCGCGAGTACTACAGACCGACCGAGTACGGCCTGGAGTCGGACCTAAAAAAACGGCTCAAACAGATTCGGGAGGAAAGAAAAGCAAAATAAACGCTCGCGGTCTAGAATTCCCTCTACGATCGCGTAAAGCTACTTGAGGAGATTTGAAGATGGAGGCGATGACGCAAAGCCCTGTCAGTGTTGACGGCAAGAAAGATGTCGAGAAACCGAAGAAAGACGAGCTCCAGTCGTTCAACCCCGTAACCGGTGAGTGCCTGGGATCGGTAGACACGATTACCCCGGGTCAGGTCCAGGGGATAGTCGACGAGGTAGCCGAGGCTCAGAAGAATTGGGGCATACTACCGCTGGAGGAGCGTGCAAAGTATCTGCGCCGTGTGGCGCAGGCACTGCTTGAAAACTCTGACGAGCTGGCAACGCTGCTCACTAAAGAGCAGGGGAAGCCGATCGCCGAGTCCTATACGGCAGAGATTATGCCGACCATCGATCTACTCCATTGGTGCGCCGACAACGGCCCCAAGATTTTGGCAGATGAAAAGATCAAGTACACGCAGATCTTCCTCAAACAGAAAAAAAGTATGTTCAGCTTCGAGCCATACGGAGTCGTTGGAGTCATCGGTCCCTGGAACTACCCGTGGTCGATTCCGTTCGGCGAGGTCGCGATAGCCTTGATGGCCGGCAACGGCGTCGTTTTGAAACCGGCCAGCCTCACCTGCTTGATCGGTCAGAAGATCCAGGAGATATTCGAGCTTGGAGGACTTCCCACCGGCCTGTTAAGGACGGTTCACGGGGGCGGCAAGATCGGTCAAGCGATGATCGAGTCAAGTATCCAAAAGATATTTTTCACCGGCTCGGTCGAGGTCGGAAGAAAGGTCGGCGAGGACTGTGCCCGCTTGATGAAGGGCTCCGTCCTCGAGCTTGGCGGTAAGGACCCACAGATCGTTCTGTCAGACGCCCATATTCCTCATGCAATTTCCGGTTGTGTCTGGGCTGGCCTTGTAAACGCCGGCCAGAGCTGTGCCGGCATCGAGCGCGTCTACGTGATGCGCGACGTAGCCGATCAGTTTATAAGCGGTGTTGTCGAGGAGGCGAAAAAACTCAAGATAGGAAACCCGCTTGAAGACGACACCGAGATCAGCGCGATGACCTCTGAGGACCAGTACGACATCGTCGTAGACTTGGTCGACGACGCAGTGAAAAACGGAGCGACCATACACTGTGGAGGGCCGTTTGCGACCGGCATGCCGGGCAAGTTCTACGCACCGACAGTCCTCACCGATGTAAATCACGACATGCGCATAATGAACGAGGAGATATTCGGCGCGGTAATTCCGATTATGATCGTCGACTCCGAGGAGGAGGCGATCCGACTCGCCAACGATTCGGACTTCGGACTGGGCGCATCGATCTGGACATCGGACCGCGAGCACGGAACAAGGTTGGCACACAGAATCGACACCGGCACGGTCTGGATCAATGAGCACCTCTACTCACACGGTGCCTGCCAGTGCACGTGGGGCGGGATCAAGGACTCGGGCCTTGGCCGTTCACACTCCAAGTTCGGCTTCTATGAATGCGTGAACATCAAGCACATCGCCTGGGAACCCTCATTTACGCGATCGATGTGGTGGTACCCGTACGACAAGGCGTTGAAGGAGTCGACACGCGGGAGCCTTAAGTTGCTCTTCTCACAGGAGGGCGGCAAGCTGAAGGCACTGGCCGAATCGGCAATTCCCACTTTGAAGGTGACACGACGGATGTTCCGCGACAGCCTCTGGCGCAGAAAAAACAAGCGCTAGAGACACCAAAGGTATGGGTCCCGATAATGCGCCCGGTGAGGGCCGGTTCAGCCACATCGATGAGAGTGGTAAGGCGCGCATGGTCGATGTCGGTGACAAGTCGGTCAGTGATCGGCGGGCGAAGGCCTTCGCGTTGGTGAAGATGTCGGTCGCCACGGCAGAGGCAGTTGAAAAGGGTGATGCGCCGAAAGGTGACGTGCTCGGAACGGCCCGCCTGGCAGGCGTCCAGGCGGCAAAGAGAGTTGATGAGTTGATCCCTCTGACCCACTCGCTGCCGTTGAGCTACGTGAACGTCGATACCGAAGTCAACGCCTCCAAAGGCACTGTCGAGATAACGAGCGAAGCACACGCAAGCTACAAGACAGGTGTCGAGATGGAGGCTCTGACTGCCGCAGCGGTCGCAGCGCTGACCGTCTACGACATGACAAAAGCGTTGGAACAGGGAGTTGTAATCGAAAGGGTCGAGCTTTTGGAGAAGACGGGCGGAAAAAGCGACTGGCGCCGCCCCTCTTGAATAATAAACCGTTGACACACCCAAAGCATGCACCACCGGTAGGTGAGAGTTGATGACAGGCAAACTACAAGAGATGCTCGATCGCTGGGATGAACGGGGCCGCAGCTGGGATAGCAAGGCCTACTACCCGGCAATACTCGATCTCAACGGCCGAAGTTGTCTTGTCGTTGGAGCCGGCAGTGTTGGCGAGAATAAGATCAAGGGACTAATTGCTGCCTCAGCCACGGTGAAGGTCGTGTCGAAACAGGCTTCTGACCAAGTACGAGAGTTGGCCGAGAGAGGCGAAATAGATCTCGCACTGAGAGCGTACGAAGAAAGTGATATCGAAAACTGCTTCCTGGTCATCGCCGCGACGGAGCACACGGATACGAACAGGCAGGTATTCGATCACGCAGAAAAGCGCGGGATTCTCTGCAACGTCGTCGATGATCCTGAGCTGTGCAACTTCACTCTGCCATCGTTACACCGCAATGATGATCTAATCATCGCGATCTCTACCAGCGGTGCCAGCCCTGCGCTTGCCCGCAAGCTGAGACTCGAAATCGGCGACGCATACGGTGACGGATACGCTCAAGAGCTGAAGATTCTTGGTGCACTGAGAGATGAACTAAAAGAGCGCTACCCCGATGCAGATGATCGCAAGATCGTTTTAGAGCGTATCGTCTACTCGAACCTGCTCGATCTTGTTAGACAAGAGCGGAGCGATGAGATAGATCAGTGGGTTTCACGGTGCATCGAGGACGGTCCTGGATATACGAGCGAAGCAGACCACCGCAAAATGGTCGAATCTTTCTCTCGATAGTTGGTTTCGCAACGTTTTAAACTTCGTGGGCGGGCATGCGATCTTTATATGATGCATAACATAATGTTATGGAACGCATGCTCGCTTCCACTATAATTTGGCCACAACAAATAGTGATATTTAGTGTTGCTCATAACAACAAGGCTTAACTAGGTAAGTCGGCAATCGACGCACCTAGATATTGCATACAGCTAATCGGATCCGGACTGTTTAAAACAATGAGTGTATTGCTTGCAATAGGACTATCACATAAAACAACTTCCGTAGATATCAGAGAGCGGGTTTCTCTCGCCGAAGGACAGGTCGTGAGCGTTCTCGACCGGCTGATCTCAAGCGACGATATCCAGGAGGCAGTTGCGCTGTCCACATGCAACCGTACAGAGATGTATCTGACGACCAGCCGGCCCGTAAGCGCAGAAGGTGAAGCACTAAACGCACTGGCCAAGCACGCCTCGCTCTCGCCAACAGAGCTGGCCGACCATCTTTACGTACTCCACGAAGCAGATGTCGCACGACATCTTTTCCGGGTGGCTGCAGGACTGGACTCGATGATTTTGGGCGAGGCAGAGATCCAAGGTCAGGTCAAGCGTGCATACGAGCTGGCCCTCGTCGAAGGAGCGACCGGCATGATCTCCAACCGACTGTTTCGCAATGCACTATCAGCCGGCAAAAAGGCTCGAACGGAAACCGGGGTCAGTAGAGTAAGAAGATCGGTCAGTTCTGTCGCTGTCGATCTGGCGGCAGAGTTGCTGGGGAATCTGAGTGAGCAGCGAGTGCTCGTTATCGGAGCAGGTAAGACAGGCAAACTAACGGCAAGGGCACTTGTCAACCGTGGGGTCGAGACGATCTATGTGGCCAACAGACGCTACGATCGAGCCAGGTATCTTGCACAGAGATTTGGTGGATCTGCACTGCGCCTCGACCAGCTCCCCGATGAGCTTGTGCAGGCCGACATGGTCGTTACCGGTACTGCCTCACCACACCAGATAGTCGATCACGAGGAGCTTGCTGTTCTGATGGAGCATCGGCGTGACAAACCTCTCTTGGTTATCGACACAGCGGTACCACGCGATTTTGATCCAGCGGTGCGAGATTTGCCCGGAGTTCACCTCTACGACATCGACGACCTACAGCATCTTGTCGAAAAGAGAGCGCCAGATGACAGAGCCGAGATGCTAAGAGCCGAAGCTGTGATCGAAGAGGAGTTGACAAGTTTCAAACGATGGCTGGACGGTTTGGAGGTTCTACCGACGATCACCTCGTTAAGGGAGGTTGCACAGCAGCTGGTCGATCGAGCTATTGCCGATAACAGCTCGAGATGGGAAGGCTTAACCGAGAGTGACCACGAGCGTCTGGAGCAGATGGCTCAGGCACTTGTAAACCGATTGTTGCACGAGCCGACGACTCGATTAAGAAGAGCCGCAGACGAAGGCATGGGACACGTGTACACACAGGCTGCTCAAGAGCTGTTCGGACTCGATGACGAGACACGCGAGGAAAGTCCAGCACAACCCAAGCAACAAGATACAAAGCGAGCAGAAGCTACTGAAAGCAGAAAGACCTCACAGGCTAAATGAAGCTGGGGACCCGAGGAAGTCGGCTAGCACTGGCGCAGTCCGGGCAGGTGGCACAGGCCATGAAGGCCGCAAACGAAGGCCTCGAGATAGAGACTGTCCCGATCACGACGGCAGGAGATAGAAGCCACGAATCGGGAGATAAGTCCCGATACGTCAAGGAGATCGAACTAGCCTTGATCGCTGGAGAGGTAGATCTTGCAGTGCACAGTGCCAAAGATCTTCCTGGTGTCGAAGTTGACGGCCTGGAGATTGTGGCGACTCCGCAACGCGCAGATGCCCGTGATCTCTTTATTGGGGAAGCAGGTTCGACCGACGAAATCAGGGAAGGATCACGCATAGGCACCTCCAGCATCCGCCGCAAGGCTCAACTCAAGGCCATCAGGCCGGACCTAGTCGTAGGTGACCTGCACGGCAATGTCGACACTCGGCTTCGCAGACAGCTCGACGGTGATTTTGACGGTATCGTCCTTGCGGTAGCTGGACTCGAAAGGCTGGGGCTGGATTACGGGGCCGGATTCGTCTTCGAAATTGAAGACCTGGTGCCGGCTCCAGGGCAGGGTGCGCTAGTAGTGCAGATAAGAGAGACAGACGAAGATATTCGCCAACTGGCTGTGAAGATAGGGGACCGCGAGTCCCACATCTGTCTGCGGGCCGAGCGCGCGGTTGCACGAGAGCTGGGCGCAACCTGTAATACGCCTTTGGGCGTTCACGCAGCTATCTGCGACTCCGTGCTTACCGTATCTGCGTTCGCAGGGACCGATGACGGAAACAGATGGATTCGTGACCAAGTAACCGGTGATCCAAGCGATCCCGACTCCTTGGGAAAGCGGTGCGCAAAGCGGCTTGTTGCCGCGGGAGCCATAGAGATGCTTCAAATCACGTCAGACAAGGGATCTGCTCAAAAGTGAGCACTGACTTCGGCACGGTCTATCTGGTGGGCGCCGGCCCCGGCGATCCCCGCCTTTTAACGGTTCGAGCGGCAGAGCTGATCGCAAACGCGGACGTAATTTGTTACGACCGGTTAATCCCCAAGGTCGTCTTGGAGACCGTACGTGACGATGCCATCCTCAAATTCGTCGGCAAGCGACCCGAGGAACACACCTTGAACCAAGAGCGGATCAATGAGCTGCTGATCGAGCATGCAAAGGCAGGCAGGTCGGTAGTGCGACTCAAGGGAGGGGATCCGTTTGTCTTTGGCCGTGGAGGTGAGGAGGCGCTCGCGTGTGCAGACGCCGGAATAGGCTTCGAGATCGTCCCTGGGGTTACGGCAGGAGTCGCGGCGGCGGCATACGCTGGAATCCCGGTAACTCACAGAGGAATCGCATCCGCCGTAACCTTCATCACCGGCCACGAGGATGAGGAAAAAAAGGCCAGTGCCATCGACTGGGACAAGCTGGCAGATGTTCCGGGGACGCTTGTGTTCTACATGGGCATGCGCAACCTCGACGCGATCGTAAAGAGGCTGATCGACTCTGGGAAAGATCCTGACACTGCCGCGGCGGTCGTTGAGCGCGGAACGATGTCCAGGCAAAGGACGGTTACAGCACCGTTGAAAGAGATCGCTGCTGCAGCGACAAGCTTTGGAATAGAGCCTCCGGCATTGACGGTCGTTGGGCCGGTAGCTTGGATGCGAGACAGCCTTGCCTGGTTCGAGAGATCACCGCTGCACGGTGTCAAGATCGCGATAACACGAGCCAGGGTCCAGGCAGGCGGGCTGGCACATCGACTTGTCGATCTTGGTGCAGAGGTCGTACTGCTGCCCGCAATCAGGATTGAGCCTCTGATCGACAGTGATGAGGTAAAGCGCACCGTTAAAAAGATCGATGACTACGAGATCATATGCCTGACGAGCCCCAACGGAGTCGATCTTCTGTTCGGGGCCCTCAAGGATGCTGGCTTCGATGCACGCTCGCTCCACGGTGTGACAGTGGCCGCGATCGGACCCGGAACGGCAGATGCGCTATCACACCACGGCGTGACCGCGGACATCGTCCCCGAAAAGGCCATCGCCGAGTCTTTGGCAGACGAGCTTGAAACGAAAAAGCTGTCCGGCAGTAGAGTGCTCATCGCCAGGGCGGCCGAAGCACGAAACGTGCTTCCGAAAAGGCTTGAGGCCAGCGGTGCGGACGTAGATGAGATCGCGCTATACGAGACCGTGGCCGAGTCGATCTCCAGTTCACAGCTTTCTGAGCTTGCCGATACCGATTACCTGACTTTCACCTCAAGCTCCACGGTAAGGAGTCTGCATAGTGCAGTCGGATCGCCCGACAAGTTACCAGACAGTCTGCGCCTGGTCTCCATCGGACCGATCACAAGCTCGACTGCCGATCAATTGGGCTTCAAGGTAGATGCGGAAGCCGCGCGACACGACATCGAAGGATTGATTGACGCCATCTTGGCGGACACTCAGCGTTAAGCAACTATGCGACGACTGGGGCGGGGTTTTCGATCGTGTTCAGTACTTCACCACGAAATTCGGGCTTGGCAAACACCATCTGCGCATCGCCTATGCGCCGCTCACTGAACCCAGCCTCGCAGGCAGCCAGGTAGAACTCCCACATCCGTAAAAACATCTGGTCGTAGCCAAGCTCTCGTATCGGCTCTAGATTTCTGTATAGGTTTATGCGCCAATCGTTCAACGTACGGGCGTAGTGGGCAGTTAGGTCTTCCAGACCGATAGCCCGCAGATCGGTCGATTTTCGCACCGATCGCATCATCGCCTCTATCGAGACCAGACAGCCGCCAGGAAAGATAAAGCGTTTGATGAACTCGTCAGCGTTCTTGTAGTCGTCAAAGCGCTGTTCGGAGATGGTGATAGCTTGTAATGCCATCAGGCCATCTGGTTTCAACAATTCGCTGCACTTGCCAAAAAAGGCGTCTAAGTACTGCCAACCGACGGCTTCGATCATCTCGATCGAGACCAGCTTGTCGTAGGTTCCTTCCAGGTCACGGTAGTCGGAAAGCAACACCGCTATACGTTCGGACAGCCCGGCTTCATTTACACGTTCAAGGGCGCGTGCGTGCTGTTCCTTCGAGATGGTGGTGGTCGTAACCTTGCAGCCGTACTCTGAAGCGGCGTGACATGCAAACGATCCCCAACCGGTACCGATCTCGACCAGATGATCGTCGGCTTGGAGTTGAAGTTTTTGACAGATGCGATCGATCTTTGCAGTCTGTGCCTGGTGCAGATCAAAATCGTCCTCGCCGTAGACGGCACACGAGTACATCATGGTTGGATCGAGGAACAGCTCGAAAAACTTATTCCCCAGGTCGTAGTGATAGGAGATCTGCCCGCGAGACCGCCTCGGCGTGTTGCGACGGGCCCAGCCAATCGCGTCTTTGACCGGTCGCACAACCGGGCGCATCTTCATGCGAAAACTGTCGAACGACCCCAGGTTCCTCATATACAGGCGAATCAATGCGACCAGATCATCCGTATCCCATTCGCCTTTCATGTATGAGTAGCCGACCCCAACGCTGCTCTTACGCAGTGATGAGAAAAACCGCGGCGAGTTTGTCTGTAGCGTGGCAGTGAGATTACTATCCGACTCACCGAGATAGGTCTCTCCGCCTCGCTCAACCAGCCTGATCCGTCCCGTTTTCAGTCGCTGCGCAAGTTGTAAAAATATTCGCCTGCTTAGAAGGTCCAACCTGGTCGGTGCCACTCGGCTCTTAGTGTCGAGGGTCGCCAGTGGTGAAGTAGGCCCCATATTTGCTTAGGACGTCTGCAACTCGAGTGAGCCAGTGCTATCTGAAAGCGCACCGGCGATTATGTCGCGTGCCTTCCCGGTAAGCTCGGCCACCGATTGGTTGGCAAACTCCTCGTAAGGGATCGGATCAAGAATTCGGATCTTGATTCTATGTTTGCCGCTCAGCGTAAAGCCCCGCTTGGGTAAGGCCTTCGCAGCGCCTTCGATCACTATCGGCAATATCGGCCGATGCGTTTCTTTCGCAAGCTGAAATGAACCCGGCTTGAAATTCTGCAGCTTTCCGTCCTTCGATCTCGTGCCCTCCGGGAACATCATGATCGAGCTCCCTTTCGAAAGTGTTTTCTTGCACTGGGCAAGCATCTCTTTAACACTTTTACGGTCGCCTCGCTTTAGCTTTATGTACCGATTGAGAGACATGTTCCATCCAACCACGGGCACACGGAAGTTTTCTATCTTAGACACCCACTTGAAGTGTCTGAATACTCTGAAGAGCAGTAGTATGTCGATCAGTGACTGGTGGTTTGAGACCATCACGTACGCCTCTTTGCGCTCTATCTTCTCTCTTCCGCTGACGTCTACCGACCAGACCGGGTTGAACCACGTATAGAGCGAGGCCCAGAAACAGGTGAAGGCGTGCAGAACAACCTTCTTACGATCGAAGGGCCAGGTCAGAGCCCAAATCAAAAGGGCGATCGGGAAGAGCGCCAATGAGCTGACTATTACATATGACCAGAAGATCGTTGAACCTATTTGCTTAAGCATCGCAGTCTAATACCCAGGAAACTAGATCTGGTTACAGCAGAGGTCAGCGTTCAACACGTATCGTCTCATTGGTAACCGTTCACGTAGTCTCATAGTGGGTCTGGGGTTCAGCTTGAAAAGAGCGCTTCGTCCCGCCACTCCTGGGACGCCACGCAAGCCTTCCCTGGCTTGCGCATCCATGTGCAGTCGTCCCAGAGCCTTTTCAATCCAAACCCCAGACCCACCGCTTACCCATCGTCTATCCAGCTTCTGCATGCTGCGAGTAGTTACTGTACGAGTATCTAAAGCGGTCTTTTTCTCACGTAAGAAACGGTTCCTTGGGAGTTTAAGGCGGTCAGACCCCCTGAACGCTTACTCTCATTGTCGTTTCCCCTCCCCGGCCGACGTACTTGGCCGCCGGCCGCTGATGCGGCTGTATATACTGCGATCAGTGATTGACAGCCTGCCACAGGAAGCCAGATCGGCATTTGAGCGTTTTATGACCTGTGAGTACACGACGATCGATGCCAAGGGCCGACCGATCACCTGGCCGGTGTTCCCCTACTACAGACAGGGCGACCCGTACATAGACGTCACCACCGGGCTCGGCTATCCGAAGAAGGCGAAGGATGCCAGGGCGAACCCGAAGGTGTCGTTGCTCTTCTCATATGGCAAAGGCTCGGGACTCGATCGGCCTCCGTCGGTACTTGTCCAAGGCTACGCAGATGTGGACGATCGCGATCTAGTGGCAAACAGCGAGCGATGCCTAAAGGACACCGGGGAAAAGTATCCAAGCGTGCTTAAACACACCCCTCCGAAGCCAATTCGAGACCTGTTCAACTGGTACTTCACCCGCATCTACATCCATGTCACCCCAGAAACCGTGTACCTGTGGCCCAACGGCGAGATGAGAACCGATCCGATTCGATTCGGCCATTCGGCTGAGCAACCGGAAGTGCCCGAGACGTCAGTCCCGGGCTCTACTACTGACGAGCGACCAACTGTCTGGGATGACCGTATGGATGAGCTGGGAAGCCGCTATCCGACTGCGGTCCTGTCGTATGTTGGTGCCGATGGGTTCCCGTTATCGACCCGAGCACCGATCAGAGTTGACCGTTCGAACAAGTGCGTGTGGATAGAGCATGAACCGCAGGGGCTACCAGTTGTCTCAGGAAACGCCTGTCTCACAGCGCACGACCACGGCGAGGATCTAACTTGGGATCTGAACTTTCAGGTCCGTGGAACTCTGCTGGAGAGCGAAGGCGGTTTGCAACTCAGACCACAGCGCCTGGTCGGTGGATTGGAGATGCCACCGTCGATAGTAAGTAAGTTGCGAGCAAACATTGGCAAGGCACGTACCTTCCGTAAAAGGGCAAAACGGGAGCTGCGAGCACGCCGTCAACGGGCCGAATGATCGGTGCTCGACCGATGATGGACTGCACGCGAGAAGCAAACATCAGATGTCGCAATCTCGCCCACTGATCACATTCCTCTCCGATTTTGGCCTAAGCGATGGATCGGTAGGTGTATGTCACGGGGTCATGCACAGCATCGCGCCCGAGGTACGTGTTGTCGATGTCGCGCACGATCTCTCGCCTTTTCAGTTAATCCCGGCTGCATATCTTTTACGCAGCACGATGCCGTACTTCGAAATCGGGGTGCACATCGCAGTCGTCGATCCTGGGGTTGGAACCGACCGGCGAGCAGTTGCCATGCGCACCAATGACGGCCGTACGCTGGTAGGTCCCGATAACGGATTGCTGATACCTGTCGCACTCGATTCCGGCGGTGTCGCGCAAGTAGTTGAGATAAGCGGTTCACCCTTCAGAAGCGACTGGGTGTCGAGGACCTTCCACGGCCGTGACATCTTCTGCCCCGTTGGTGCACACATGGCCACCGGAAAGAGTTTGAGCGAGGTCGGCGCACCTTTCGACCCGGAAGAGCTAACCGGTCTTTCTCTGCCCAAGCCGACCGTCTCCAAGGGTCAAATCGACGCAGAAGCGCTGTTTTCGGACAGGTTCGGAAATGTCTCATTAAACCTTGGCCGCGAGCATATGTCTGGGGCCGATTTCTCTCCGGGATCGCCGATCGATCTTGAGATCGGCGGTGAGATTCACCGCGCGATTTGGCGTATGGCCTTCGACGATTCCGAGCCCGGGGACCTCATCCTCTTCGAGGACTCGTTCGGCGCGATCGCTGTGGCTTTCAGCCACGGCTGCGCAAGGAATGCCCTAAAAATAGAGCCGGTGTGCAAGGTTAAACTGAAGGAGCCGAATTAATGGGGGCTCTGAAGCCCGCGGCTTTCTCGCACGGACCGGTCGTCTTCAATCGGAGCCTCGACTCAACCAACGCAACCGCAAAAAAGTTGGCGGACGACGGTGCCAGCGATGGAACGGTCGTTTTATGCGATGAACAATCCTCGGGTAGGGGTCGTCAGGGGAGGGATTGGCAGGCTGTCCCAGGGTTGGACCTCACATTCAGCGTGATAGTACGTGGACTGAGTGAGCAGATGCCGCTCCTCCCGATTGCTGCCGCGGTTGCTGTAAGCGAGTGCTGCGACCGGGTCGCAGGAGGCGGTACCGGGATTAAATGGCCGAACGATGTATGGATAGGCCGAAACAAGGTTGCGGGCATCTTGATCGAGGCTCGGCCCAGAGGCGACTGGGCGGTCGTCGGAGTAGGCCTGAACATCAACAGCCGAAGAGATGACTTCCCCCAGAGCTTGCGTGATCAGGCCACGTCCTTGCTCATCGAAACCGGCAGTGAGATAGAGCGTGAGGCGTTGTTGCGTTCGTTTCTTGAATGGCTGCACAAACACGTTGGGGACTTGCGAGATGGAAGAACGGCCCATCTGCTGCACTTTTATCGATCCAGGGATCTCCTTCGAGGCCTTACGATCGGATGGGAAGCCGATGGCGTTGAACATCGAGGCCGCGCAGAGGGCATCGATGATTCCGGCAACCTGCTCGTTTCAACCGGTGATGGCCAGACGACTCTATCTGCGGGCGAAGTTCATCTTGTAGATGTCTGAGATGCTCTAGATGCGTGCTGAACTGTCACCGCTAATCGGCGTCTAGTTGAGTGTCAAGCCCGATCCCAGCGTTCAAATCTCCATTGCCCTCGGACTGCTCATCTTGCGTGGTGTCAACCACCACGGGTTTGGGTGCCGGCTTCCGGCCGTCTCTACGTACCTCTCTTTTAACCCGCTTCCGGCCCGACCCCTGCTTGGGTCGTCGGTTGTTTTTCCCTTTACGAGACGGCGTATGACCTTTCGGGAAGTTCCGTGAAAGCTCTCTAGCGAGACCCGAAGGCTTTTGAGACATCTTTACCCGCGCTGTGCGAAGGACCTCCTCTGCCTCCGGGGAGTGCGCAACGGCTGACGCGATCAGAGCCGTTGCCAACCTCCTGTCCTGCTGCTTGGCAGCGTGGACCAGCCGTCTCGCATTGCGCGTATGAGCAGCGCCACTCGAATTGACGAGCAGACCCAACAGTCGTTTGGCCTCGGGCCAACGTTGTGTTGCGTAATTTTCATGTACCTGGCGGGAGTATTCGGCCAGATGCCATAGCCATGGAATCGCCTGCTCACGACTGCCTATCCGCCGATCCGCCAGTGATTGCAACATCGCTTTTGCGCCGCTACTCCGTTCATCGCGCGACCAAGTACCGACGATCTCGACGGCGTCGTCAAACGCTTCGGGGTCACGTAGTGCTGAGATCTCGACTAGCGCCCTGATCCTCAACGCAGAGTTTCGATTACGCTGCACACACGTGACTAGGAAGCGTTTGCGTAATTCACGATCGGGATCCCTGTTCATCATCGCCTTGGCCCGACGCCAGACGTTCGGCGTCGCTCTGGCTCCCGCAAGAGCAGCCCAGACATGTTGTTCACTGTAGGGAAGATGTTCAACCGCAATCCTCCATAGCTCACGTTCAAAAACACTCGCACGGCGTTCGGGATCATCCGTTACCGGCAGCACACGACGCTCAACCCTAAGTCTCCTCCATCTCGAGCGCCGGACCGGGCCAACAACGATCGCACCGCCTCTGTACACATCCCGGTCGAGCAGTTTGTGAAGTGTGATAATCGGCTCATCATGCGTAGTTGACGGATGCACCAAATCGATCACGATCCCAGCCTCCTTGCCAGGAGCGCGACGTGTCACTCGACCGACACGCTGCTGGTAGACACGCCGTGAAGCGGTCGGTGCAAGATGCATGCATACGGTCGCGCGTGGAGAGTTCCAACCCTCAGCCAACAACATCGCGTTGACAAGTACATCGATCTCGCCGCGCTCAAAGGCAGCGAGTATTTCTGTCAACTCACGCTTGGGAGTCTCACCGCTGACTCCCTTGGCCTTTATCCCCGCCTTACGCATGGCCTCTGCAACGTTGTATGAGTGCTTAACACCTGCCGCGTATACGATGCCCGGAAGGTCTCTGAATCTTGCTTTGTAGAGGTCTGCAATAGCTGCGTTGAACGGGCCTTGGTCTAGCAGGGCTGCCAACTGCTCCAGATCGAAGTCCTGATCCACCTCGCCGCGGCGCAATGGAACGTTTGCCAGAGTGTGCACGTTCACGCCGGGTGGAATGCGTACGCAGCGAATCGGCACGATAACTCCGCGCCGGGCTGCCTGTGCCAGATCGAAACGACTCGTCTGGGTGGGAAATAGATCGTTTACATGGCGGGCAATCAGAGCCCCGGTCGCAGTCATGCCGATAAATACAGGTCCCTGCCATGCTCTGATCGCAGCACTTGTTTTCTCGCCCAGCGCCGTATGCGCCTCGTCGCATATAACGATCGAATATGCATCGGAGATATTGCCGGAGTTGCGAACGAACCACTGATAGGTCTCGACCGTTACCGGCCCGTTAGCGGAGTCTTGGTCTCCCAACATAGCTTTTGAGATCCGATCTGCGTAACCACGATCGTTCAGCTCACCAAGAAACTGATCTACCAGGTTTCGCCGGTGGGTGAGAATAAGGATTCCCCCGGTCCTGGAAGACTCAACGAATCCCAGTGCGGCCACGGTCTTGCCCGCGCCTGTCGCATGCTCGAACCAGAACCTCCGGCCGGCATTCGGATCCTCGGGAGGAACTTCACCTTCCGGGCCGATTTCGACATCTTCGTCTACCGACCCATCCCAATCGCCGTTGCCATTTTCCCAATCGCCGTCGATCTCCTTAACGGCCTCTGCATCCTCGCCCAGTTCCTCGTCCTCTGTAACTAAATCAGGTACATCGTCCAATGACTCTGTATCTTCGGCGGGACCGGCGTCAGTAGCCTCTATTACATCCAGCTCTCCGGTCGCCATCTCCACTACATCAGGCACTGTTTCTGCCTGCCAGTTCTCAACTTCAGATGTGAGCTCGACCAGCGTCCCGGCTAGAGCGTCAACCTGGTGCGCCGACAGCTTGGCGTCGTCTGCAAGCATCGGCTCGGGGTATGAGAGCAGGCGTTCCAGCCCAAGTAGCAGCGAGTAACGCCGCCTCCACTCTTGGCTCGGAACATCGTGGCCTTTCTCAATCTCGGTGAGGGCTGCGTCAACTGCTTTGCGCCGTGCAGTACCCGATGCTAACGCGGAATCCGTCGATTCTCCCTCTTGGATGAGGGACTCATTCGCCCATTCCTCGACCTTTCTAAGCTCGGCCTTGGACGGCAACGGCACAGCGTTATCAGTTACATCTTCAGTGTTCGCCATATTTAGGCTTTCGGGATTAAAAAGAGCAACCCACTCCAACCACAACATCTAGAAACGAATCCGCCTTGGGATAGAACGGCCCGCTTCGACTGGGCAGAGTGAAAAACTACCCACTTAAAAAAAGTAAAAACTCAGACCGTATAAAGACTCGGCCTGCCTGCGCCCGCAGAACTCGCTCACGGGCCTACCGCTATTAAAGCACTTTCCGCCCATAATGTGGATAATTGTTGCTGTTTGCTATGCGTCTATCTCAATCCCCATCCCATCTCCTGCTCGGCTCAATTCTGTTCTTGGTGCTGCTGCCACAGCAGGGATGCGGTAACGGCGGCCCTCAACCCACTGGAACTGCCCAGGACTTAGATGCTTTGTCCGGCTCACCGCCCGTACTAGAGAAGCTCCATAATCAGGCCAATGAGTTTCTGGGCGGCGGCACTGCTGCTTTTAAGAATCGTCTGAAAGATTTACGCGGGTATCCGATCGTAATTAATAAGTGGGCATCGTGGTGTAGACCTTGTCGACAAGAGTTTCCGTACTTTCGTAATCAATCGCTAGAGAAGGGGAAGAAGATCGCATTTATAGGGATCAACTCAAACGACGACCGAGGTGAAGCTCGCGACTTCCTTGTCAGCAATCCGGTCAGCTATCCAAGCTATATTGACCATGATCAGAAGATCGCCGAGATGGTTGACGCCCGCCTAGCATTTCCAGCAACCGCATTTATCTCAAGCCAAGGTAAGCTCATACGCGTACACCCCGGCCAGTATGCGTCAGAATCGGCGCTTGCGGCCGATATCAAGAGATATATAAAGTGAGCAGATAGAGTGAGCCGGTCCCCATTCAGATATGTCAAAGCGCTAGCTATCTCCCTGCTGATCTGCGCCCCAATGGTTACTGGAGCCGCTCAGGCAATCACTGTGCCATCGATCGAGATCGACTCGACGATCGATCCGGCAAGCTCATCGTGGCTCAAGCAGGCTTTGGACGATGCGGAGCGAGACGGCGCGGAGATGGTGATCGTCAGGCTCGATACACCGGGTGGTCTCATGGAAGACATGAGAGAGATGGTTCAGCGGATCATCGCCGCGCCGATGCCTGTTGTTGTCTACGTATATCCAGACGGTGCTCGCGCTGCGTCCGCCGGTCTTTTCATCACCGAGGCTGCTGATGTAGCTGCGATGGCCCCGCAGACAAACATCGGTTCTGCGACCCCCATAAGCATTGGGCCGGGGAGCCAGGACAAGGTGCTGGGCCGAAAAGTGAGAAACGATGCGGCCGCATATATAAGAGCGCTAACCGAAGAACACGGTCGAAATCCAGATCTCGCCGAGGAGATGGTCCGCAAAGCGACAAACGTAACTGCTTCGGAGGCAAAAGAACGTGGTCTTGTCGATCTTGTGGCCACCAACCAGGTCGAGCTACTAAGGAAGTTGGACGGGTTCCGTGTGAAGGGCCCGAAGCGGCAGACACTCTCGACCAAGGGGATGGAGGTTGAAGAACGTGACACGCCTTTTAAGTTCAAAGCGCTCGGGCTGATAGTCAACCCGAACGTGGCTTTCATCTTGCTACTGGTAGGTTTGGCCGGCATCGGCTTCGAATTTTTCAATCCCGGAATGATCCTCCCGGGGGCGCTGGGTGTTATCTCATTGATCCTGGCGCTTTTTGCACTATCTCAGCTACCGATTACAGTTGCAGGGGTGTTGTTGATACTTCTGGCGATAGGCCTGATAGTCGCGGAGACTCAGATAACAAGTGGAGGTGCGCTCGGGATAGGGGGCGCTATCAGCCTGGCTGCAGGCGGATTGCTCCTTTTTGACACAAATGACGGGTTTGGGGTATCCGTGCCACTGGTCATCTTCACCGCAGTGCTGTTTGCCGGCTTTACCCTGTTTGTGATGAGCAAGGCCATAAATGCACACAAGGGGCGGGTTCGAACCGGCTGGGAGGAGCTTGCTGGGGAGAAGGGTGACGTTCGTGAACCGATAGATCCAGAGGGGATGGTCTTCGTTTCAGGCGCCTTGTGGCGCGCCAAAAGCCGAGACGGAGATGCGATAGAGGTCGCCTCCAGAGTCATAGTGGATAGAGTTGACGGTCTAACACTTATAGTGCACAAGATTTCCGATGAGTAGAAAGAGCCAGAGGAGGCCGATCAGATGACAGCCCTAGTAACTGCAATTGCAATCCTTGCATTTTTCCTAATAATTGTTCTTGCCTCGGCGATAAGAGTTCTGCGCGAGTATGAACGTGGAGTCGTCTTCAGGCTTGGCCGATTGATTGGGCAAAAAGGGCCAGGGCTGATACTGCTGATCCCTGTGATCGACAAGATGGTCAGGGTCGATCTGCGAACGGTCACCTTGAACATCCCACCACAGGAGGTAATCACCAGGGATAACGTCCCGGCATCTGTCAACGCGGTCGCTTACTTCCGGGTCATGAATCCAACAGATGCGATCGTACAGGTGGAGAACTTCCTGGTTGCCACCTCACAGATCGCCCAGACAACCCTGCGTTCAGTTCTTGGCAAGGCAGAGCTGGACGAGCTTCTGTCCGAACGAGAGAGGCTCAACGAAGAGCTGCAGAAGATCATCGACGAGCAGACCGAGCCGTGGGGAATCAAAGTAACAACGGTTGAGATTAAGGATGTCGAGATCCCCGGGCAGATGCAGCGTGCAATGGCACGTCAGGCGGAGGCCGAGCGTGAGCGACGAGCCAAGATCATCGCAGCCGAAGGCGAGTTCCAGGCCTCGGAGAAGCTGGCAGACGCTGCAAATGTGATAAGTCGTAACCCGGTCACGATACAGCTTCGCTACCTGCAGACACTTATTGAGATCGGCTCCGAGAACAACACGACAACGTTGTTCCCGATACCGATGGACATGATCAAGCCGTTCGTCGATTCCCAGATCAGCTCGGGAGAAAAGCCGTAGGGGAGTAGATAAGACCTCAGACCAGCATTTTGACTGGTAAGGACAAGCCACAACTAAGGACAGACCCACTAAGCGGGTTGAAGGTCCTGCTGGCGCCTGAGCGATCGAAGAGGCCGCTCGATCTAAAACAGACGGAGACCGATGACGAGCCCGGCGAGAGATGTCCCTTCTGTGAGGGGAACGAAAGACAGACGCCGTTGGAGATCGCTGCCAACCGTCCCAATGGTGGTGAAGCGAACACAGGCGGTTGGAGCACGCGAGTTGTGCCCAACAAGTATCCCCTGCTTGAAGATCAAGGCGGTTCCAGATACAAAGATCCGCTCGACACGGTGACCGATCTATCCGGCATGGACCTCTTCAAGACCGATGATGCGATCGGCTCGCATGAGTTGATAGTCCACACTCCGCGACACAAGTTCTCGATGGCCGATCTAACCGATGAGGAGCTCCGTGCCTCCCTCGATATGTGGAGCGAGAGGATCAGGGCACATTCAGCGGCCTCGTACGTGCATCTGTTTGTCAACGAAGGCGCAGAGGCCGGGGCATCTCGAGCGCATACTCACGCGCAGCTTCTTGCCCTACCGTTCGTGCCACAGAGCGTCGACCGTGAGCGGGAGCGATTCAACGCTTTTTACGAGCAATCCCAGGGCAGCTGCCTACTCTGCGACTTGGTGGAAGAGGAAGTACGGCTGAAAGAACGGTTTATAGCAGAGAACGGCGACGCTGTAATACTGGCTCCTTTCGCATCAAGACTGCCGTACCAGCTACAGATCGTTCCCCGCGCGCACAGCGCACATTTCAGTGATAACGGCGAGCAGGCGACCGAGATGCTTGAGCTGGCACTCAATCTCCTTGTTGAGAGATTTGACGGGATTCCCCCTTTGAACATGTGGGTTAGAACGGCACCCAAGGATGCTGAGCATTTTCACTGGCATATCGAGATAGTGCCGCGACTTTCTGTGCTTGCGGGAGTGGAGCTAGGTGTGGATGTCGCCGTCGGTACGGTCTCGCCGGAGTATGTTGCATCAGCTCTCCGCTGAGGTGATCGCATACCGATCTATTGCAGGTAAGCCTGGCCAGTTATTCCGCGCTGCTAGTACATGATCAAGACAGTGGCCATCGGGGCTCAAGGACAGAGAGCTACGGCGGGGAAAACTGCACGGGTATCGCTTAAGTAGTTCGTTTCAAGTTAATGACAAAACCGGTATTGCGGCGATAAGACGCTGGGTGTATTGATGGCTCGGGGCGGCAAAGAGGTGCTCGGTGTCTGCCTCTTCTATGACTTGACCGTCTTTCATCACCGCAACTCGGTTGCAGACCTGGCGGACGGTGGCCAGATCGTGGCTGATGTAGAGATAGGTTAGACCGTGGCGCTCCTTTAGATCAAGCAGCAGGTTGAGAACTTGAGCCCTGATCGAGACATCTAGCGCCGTCACCGGCTCGTCCAGAACGATCAGCTCGGGGCCGACCGAAAGCGCCCGAGCGATCCCCACCCGCTGGCACTCCCCCCCGGAAAGCTGGTGTGGAAAGCGAGGAGCCAATCCAGGATTTAATCCGACATCGTTCATGAGCGTGGTTATCCTCTCGCGGCGCTCGGTCCTGGACGGTCTTTCAAGCACATCCATCGGCTCTGCGATCGAGTCCCGAATCCTCATCCTTGGATCTAGCGACGCTTGCGGATCTTGAAATACGAGCTGCACACGGTTCCGAAAACTTTTCAGCTCTGACCGTTTCATATCTCTCATCATTATCCCTTGGAATGCGACCCACCCTCTCGTTGGCCGTTCGAGACCCATCACCAGCCTTGCAAGTGTGCTCTTCCCAGAGCCGGACTCCCCAACAAGACCTAATGCCTCACCCTTGTCTACCTTCAGGTCGACATCGTCAACGGCAACCGTCTTGCCGCCTCTATTGCGTGCAAATGTGCGTGACTTGCCGTAGGTCTTGGTCAGATCCTGAGTCTCAAGCAGTGCCATATTTATCTCTATCTCGTCTATTGCGCATCGCGAACCTTCCACCTGCTTCTTGCTTCAAGTCTCTCCTGACTATTGAGCACGCAGGCTGCCCTATGTTCTTCAGAGCCTGTTAGGCCCGGCGGAGCCAGAGAACACACCTTTCTTACAAATTCACAGCGTGGCCAGAACGAACACCCTTGTGGCATCTCGGATCTATCCGGCGGCGCCCCAGAGATCGAACGTAGTCTTCGAACCTTCCTGTTCAAAGGGGGTAGCGAGGCAAGAAGACCCATCGTGTACGGGTGCTGCGGTTCACTAAACACTTGGCCCACGGGGCCAAGCTCAACCATCGCTCCCGCATAGATAACACACACCCGATCGACCGCTTGTGCAACTACAGCTAGATCGTGGCTTATCAGTATCAGCGCCATTCCACGCTCTATGCTCAGTCGGTTCAGCAACCCCAAGATCTCCGCTTGTACCGTTACATCTAGTGCTGTCGTAGGCTCGTCGGCAATCAGTAACTTTGGCGCGTTAGCGACTGCGATTGCGATTCCCACTCTCTGTCGCATACCACCGGACAGCTGATGTGGAAACTGTCTCGCCCTACGATGAGGCTCGGGCAGGCCAACCTCATCTAGAAGATCCTCGCATATCCTCCAGGCTCTTGCGCGCGAGATCTTTTGGTGTGCTCGCAAGGTCTCAACGATCTGCCTCCCGACCGTCATGACCGGGTTGAGAGACGACTGAGGATCCTGAAACACCATCGCAATCTCGCAACCTCGCAGGGCAAGAAGCTCTTTTTCGTGCATCTTCGTAATGTCCGTACCATTAAAAACAACCTTGCCGCCGACAACTTTGCCAGGATCAGACAGAAGCCCCATGATCGATAGCGCAGTAACGGTCTTACCAGACCCGGACTCTCCGACAATGCCGATCGCCTCTCCCTCGTTGAGTGAGAACGAGATGTCGGCTACAGCACGGACCTTTCTCTTGGCAACAGGGAACTCGACCGTAAGGCGTTTGACTGAAAGTAGTGGCTCGGACGGCGCCTGCGGTTGCGCGGGGCTTACTGTCACGCCCATTCGATCTCTCATGGTCTGACCTCTTTCAAGCGTGGATCAAGTGCATCTCGTAGTCCATCACCGATCGCGATGAATGCGAAGACGACGCTCGCGAGTGCCACTCCCGGCGGCACCATGAACCAGTTGTCTGAACCGAGCGCGTCCGTAGCTTCGCTCAGCATGAGACCCCAACTCGCATCCGGCTCCTGTATGCCCGCGCCCAAGAATGAAAGGGATGCCTCGGCAAGGATCGCCGTACCGATGTTCAACGCGCTGAAAACAATCAGTAGCGGCAGTGCATTGGGCAAAAGATGCTTTCTGAAAATCCATGCAGACCCTGCTCCCGCCGCCCTGGCGGCGGTAACGTAGTCCAACTCTCGAAGCGCGAGCAACTGACCACGCAGTAGCCGCGCAAAGTAGGCCCAGGAAAGCACACCTATCGAGACGAACACGGGGACAAACCCCCGTTCCGAGATCCCGCCGTTTTCCATCACGGTGACGATCGCCAGCGTCCCAAGAACGTATGGAAAGGCGAAGAAGATATCCGCGAGCCTCATGATCAACGTATCGATGATGCCTCTTCTCATGCCGGCCAATGCACCGAGGAGCACTCCTAGAACCAGCGAAACGAGGGTCGCGATCGCACCGACAGCAACCGAAACGCGAGCACCGTAGATCGTACGCGCCAGGAGATCGCGCCCGCGGTCATCGGTGCCGAGAATGTGATCGGGACTGAGTGGCCCCTCGAAAACTGTTGGCAAAGTCGATGGCTCTTGGATCGGTCGGATCTTCCACGAGTAGGGGACCGAATATCGCAATGGCCAACCAGAACAAGATGATCGCCGAGCCGATGAGCGCAAGCCTGTTTTTCCTGTACCGTCTTACGAAATCTGAAAAGCCCGAAGAGGTCGTGCCTGTCTCGGTTGCAAAGCTTTCAACGGCAAGCTCCGATCCTGAGCCAGGAAGCCCGGCAGACCGGTAGCCGGTCGCCGTATTCTTTTCACCTTTTGTGGGCATTCGCCCCACCTGGCCGTTTCACTTCTACGTAGCACCACCTGTATGGCGCACTCTGGGATCGGCTGCTGCATATGCAATGTCAGCGATGAAGTTGAGCATTACAAACAGTGCCGTAATAACCAATGTGAACCCCATGACCACAGGCGTGTTTCCTGTGTCTATAGCTGTCACGATCGCCGAGCCAACCCCCTCGAATCCAAAGACGGCCTCGGTAAGGATCGCCGATCCAATCAGTGCACCGAGATCCACGGCAACCAGGGTGATGATCGGAATCAACGCGTTTCGCAGGCCGTGACGGAATACGACCCGTCGCTCACTCAACCCCTTTGCTCTGGCCGTCCTGATGAAGTCCATATTCATCACTTCGATCATGTCCGACCGCACGACCCTGGCAAGATAAGCAGTGGAGACGGCCGCAAGGGTGACTGAGGGAAGTATGTAGAAACGCCAACCACCGGGGTCGGTGATCGGCTCGTAGCCGACCGGCGGTAGCCTCAGGAACTCGGGCATCCACTCGGCCCATCCAAATGCGTATTGAAGCAACGCACCTATCCAGAAGACAGGCAGGGCTACCAGTATCGTGGTTGAGACTGTCGTTAGAAGGTCCCAAAACGAGTAACGCCGTACGGCCGCCACAACACCTGTGAAGATCCCTAACACGACCTCCATGATCAATGCGATAGAAGCAAGGGTCGCAGAACGCGGCAATCGTTCCTTGAGAAGATCGATGACCGGCCGTTTGCCGCCTGTGTATGAAGTGCGCAGATCGAGGCGGGAAAGATCGCGCATCCAATCCCCATACTGAGTCGTCAGGGGCTCGTCGAAGCCCCACTCCTTACGTACCTCCTTCACTACCTCCGGAGATGTGGCATGCGGGACTATCGTTCGCACCGGATCCCCGGGAGGAATGACGACCATCATCAAAAAAACCAGAGTTGCGACTCCCCACAGCACGAAAACCATCTGCAAGAGACGACGGACGGTGAACCCGATCACGGGTCAGTCCTACTTTAAGAAGACTTTTTCGTAAGGGGTTGTATCCTCGGGCGTGCGCTCGTACCCACCAAGCTTGTCTGAGTCGATGATCCTCGACGACTTGTAGTAGAAGAGAGAGACGATCGGAGGGTCCTCGAAAAGTATCTTCTCGGCCTCACGATACAGCTTGTCGGACTCATCACTGTCGGTCTGTTCTGCGGCACTGTTAAGCAGTTCGTCGAACTTCTTGTTCCTGTAGTGATTCACATTTCCGTCAGGGATGGTCTCGGAGCTGAAGTTGGGGTACAGGAAGTTCTCTTGCGCGTTGTAGTCGGCGACCCAGCCGAGGCGGAAGAATGGAATCTTCCCGGCCTCAATCTGCGGGATAAACGCTCCAACGAAATCTGCAAAACCCTTCGGCTTCATCTTGACACCGACCTTTGCCAGATCACTCTGCACCGATGCAGCCACCTCTTCGTGTCCAGATCCAGTGTTGTAGCCCAGTGTAAGCTCGCCAAGTCCTTCTCCACCTGGGTAGCCAGCTTTTTTAAGCAACTCTTTCGCCTTCTCGGGATCGAAGTTGTACGGTGAGGCGCCCGACTGATAGCCCGGAACTCCCGGCGGCACAAAGCCGTCCGCAACGCGTGCCGCTCCACCCCAGATGTTTTCGACGATATTCTCGCGGTCGATCGCATAGCTGACCGCCTGGCGCAGTAGCTTACCCTTCTCGCCCTTCCATGGCTCCTCATTTACCTTGAATCCGTAGTAGTAGGTACCGAGCAGAGTTCTCTTTACAAATTCAGTCCCGGGCAGAGCATCTGCCTGCTCGCGCTTAGAGTTGGGAACCTCTGACGCCAACACGCTTCCTGCGCGGAACGCCTTGTAGGAGGCATCCTCGTCCGCGTAGATTCGGAACACCAACTTGTCTATCTTGGGCTCGGTGCGATCCGTACCTTTGTAGTGGCTGTTAGCCCGGGTGGAGATTGCGCGGTCGCTCTTGTACGAAGTCACGCAGAATGGGCCGTTGCCGACCGGTTTGGTGGGAAAGCTCTTCTTGTTTTTCTTGTAGTAGGAAACCGGTATGGGCTGGAACGCCGGATGGGACACTTTCTTATCAAAGATGTTGTCGCCCTCTTTCAACTCCACTTTAAGTATGTACTTATCGGGCGTGGTGACACCTGAGAGCTTTGTCGCGTTACCGGCATCGTCGGTTCCCTTGACTCCCGTAAATAGATAAGTCACCGAAGACTGCAGATCAGGATCTGTTGTTGCTTCCCAACCTGCCTTGAAGCTCTCAGAAGTTACCGTTTCGCCGTTACAGAACTTGTAGTCGCGCTTCAGCTTGAACGTCCAGACGGTGAGGTCGTCGTTGTGCTCCCAGGTATCTGCCACTTTCGGTACCGTGCGGCCTGAATCTGAGTCGGATTCGGTTAGACCGTCAAATAGGTTGACAGAAACCTGAGCAGCGTCTGTCGTGCCTATGTCAAAAGCGATCACACCGGGATCGCCTCCGTAAAGGCCTGTCTCTACCGTGCCTCCCTCTTTAACCGCGCTGCCACACCCTGAAACTGCAAGTGCGCCTACGGCTAAGAGCAGCCAAATAATCGGTCTGCCGAACTTCACAGAGCGTTAATTCTAAAAGACAGCCGTTGTTCCTTCAAATTTGCAAAGAAGATTTCGTAAATATCTAGTCAAGACATTCTCCCAACTCGATGGGTCAACACCGAGACGAGACGATCATTTCTTGGAGAAAACTGCTCTTCTTTGAAAGTCCCGTGCAGACCCATGTGATACGTGGCATTCTTATAGAGGTCAAAAGCCCCGATAGCTCAGCTGGATAGAGCGACTCCCTCCTAAGGAGTAGGTCACAGGTTCGAATCCTGTTCGGGGCGTTTACGGATTGCCGCGGGCAAGATGCGGTCGTCCAGCTCGCTCAGGCGCTATGTAAATTTTTCTAAGCAGGTGTTGATAGCCTTCAGCCGATGATGCCGCTTGAGACGGCTATGCCTGGTGACGCAGGGCGACTAGATGAGGCCTATCGACGCGAAGCTTATCGGCGGCGGCGCGAGAGTCTACGCGAGCAGTACTCGGCGGTTCCTGCCGGCGAGCCAGTACGGCTAGCAAAGCGCACGTCGAACCTTTTCCGCCTGCCCGCGGTGACACAAGGCATCGGTCTCGACGTTGCCGCCTTCGATGGCGTGTTGTCGGTGGACCCGGTCGCCCGGACAGCGGACGTGCAGGGGATGACGACCTACGAGCATCTCCTCGACGTAACGCTCGCTCACGGGCTCATGCCACTCGTCGTGCCGGAACTGCGAACTATCACGCTCGGTGGCGCGGTGACCGGGCTTGGCATCGAGTCGACGTCTTTCCGAAACGGCTGCCCGCACGAGTCGGTGCTCGAGCTGGAGATCATGACCGGCGACGGGCGGATCGTCGTCGCCCGCCCTGATGGTGAGCACCGCGACCTCTTCTATGGCTTCCCAAACTCTTATGGAACACTAGGGTACGCGCTGCAACTGAAGATCGAACTCGAGCCCGTGCGGCGCTACGTTCGCCTTCGGCACCTTCCGTTTACCGACGTCGACGCTTACTTCGCGGCTGTCGCCGAGCTTACCGCGACGCGCTCGTGGAACGGCGAGGCCGTCGACTTCCTAGACGGAACGGTGTTCGCAAACGGCGCTCATTACCTCTCGGTCGGTACGATGGTCGACGACGCGCCGTACACATCGGACTACACCGGCCAGCAGATCTACTACAAGTCGATCCCACGCCGGAGCGAGGACTACCTGACGATCTACGACTACCTGTGGCGCTGGGACACCGACTGGTTCTGGTGCTCGCGCGGTCTGGGGGTGCAGCGGCCGCGGTTGCGGCGCCTGTTGCCCAAGCGCTGGCTGCGTAGCGACGTCTACTGGAAGATCGTCGGCTTCGAGCGCCGGCATGAGCTACTCCGCAGGCTCAACCGTCTGAGAGACCGCCCGGACCGCGAGGCCGTCATCCAGGACGTTGAGATTCCCGTCGAGCGCGCGGCCGATTTCCTAGAGGTCTTCCACCGCGAAGTCGGAATCACACCGGTGTGGATATGTCCCCTTCGTCTGCGCAAATGCGAGAGGCAGTGGACGCTGTACGCGCTCGACCCGGACACGACCTATGTGAACTTCGGGTTCTGGGGGGCCGCCGATCGCCGGCCCGGCGATCGCGACGGCGATCGCAACCGGCTCGTGGAGCATCTGGTTGCTGACCTAGGCGGGCGTAAGTCGCTGTACTCGACGTCGTTCTACGAGGAGCGTGAGTTCCGCGAGACTTATGGTGGTGAGGCCTATGTAGCGCTCAAGTCGACCTACGATCCCGATGGTAGACTGCTGGACTTGTACGAGAAGTGCGTGAGAAGCAGGTAAAGAAGATGCTCCTAGCGGACATCTTTACGAGATTCGTAGACGAGCGGGCTGCAGTGGCCTTTCACGCCTACGACGGAAGCAGCGCCGGGGCGGCAGATGCCGAAACAGTGCTGGAAGTTCGCCAGCCGGAGGCGCTCGCTTACCTCGCGACGGCGCCAGGGGAGCTTGGTCTGGCACGCGCTTACGTGACCGGAGCGCTGGAGGTGCATGGCGACCTACACGCTGCCCTTCACGGCCTGATCGGCCATAACCGGCACGACGCGTCGTGGGGCGAACGCCTGGCCATACTGCGCAGCATCGGGCGCCACGCGCTGCGTCGCTCGCCGGCCCCGCCCGAGGAGGCACCGCCGCGCTGGCGGCGCGGGATTCGACACTCGAAGGCGCGTGACGCCGCGGCGATCTCCCACCACTACGACGTCTCAAACCGCTTCTATAGGATGGTGCTCGGCCCGTCGATGGCCTACACCTGCGCGGTCTTCTCCTCCTTTAACGAGACGCTCGAGCAGGCGCAGGCCGAGAAGTTCGACCTCGTCTGCCGCAAGCTCGCCCTTGCACCCGGTGACCGTCTCTTGGACGTCGGGGCCGGCTGGGGCGGCATGGTCATGCATGCGGCCGAGCACTACGGGGTGCGCGCGCTCGGTGTCACGTTGTCCGAGCCGCAAGCGTCCTGGGCACAGAACGCGATCGCCGAACGCGGCCTCCAAGACCGGACCGAGGTTCGCTTCCTCGACTACCGTGACGTGACCGAGAACGGGTTCGACGCGGTCTCGTCAATCGGCCTTACCGAGCACATAGGCGGGCGCAATCTCGGATCGTACTTCAGCTTCCTGAATGCCAAGCTGAGACCTGAGGGCCGGATGCTGAACCACACGATTACGCGGCCGTCGAACCGCGAGCGGCACAAAACCGGGAGGTTCATCGACAGATACGTCTTCCCCGACGGCGAGCTTGAGGGCCCGGGAGCGATTGTCTCGGCGATGCACGA
The DNA here is from genome assembly GCA_963710065.1 of uncultured Thermoleophilia bacterium. GTDB lineage: Bacteria > Actinomycetota > Thermoleophilia > Solirubrobacterales > CAVPYU01 > CAVPYU01. The sequence continues at coordinate 456,432 of CAVPYU010000001.1, forward strand.
CCATGGGTTCGAGGTACGCCACGAGGAGAACTTACGTGAGCACTATGCGATGACGCTGCGCGAGTGGGGCGCGAATCTTGATGGTGCCTGGGAGGAGGCGGTTGCTGAAGTCGGCGATCGCAGGGCACGCGTTTGGCGCCTGTACATGGCCGCCTCGCGCGTCGGGTTCGACCTCAACCGCACTGAGTTGCACCAGGTGCTCGGCGTGCGGCTGAACGCGGACGGGCGCTCAGGGATGCCGCTGCGACCAGACTGGGTGACCACGCGACGGCCGGCCGAGAGCGAGGAGCCGGTCGCGGACACAGCCCCGGTCAGCTGAGCCCGAGCTGACAATCTACGCAACGGTAGCTCAACTAGTTGAGCGCGGGCTTCCCAAGCTCGGGGTCGCGGGTTCGAGGCCCATCAGCCGCCTTCGTGTGATGTGTTGGGGCGTACTGTCATGTCTCGGAATATCCTGAACATATTTCTCAAGATGTAACAGAGCTAGAGTAAGTGTTCACCCCCTACCAAACATCCATGTAATCTGGGCTTGAGCGTGTCCGGAACTAAGCGAAAGCCCAAGTTTTATGGGTTATCTGGCACAAACCCACACCGACCGGCGGCGTGTACGCCGGTCGGGGAGCGGAAACGGCGATATGGCGATACGTGCTGAACGCTTACGAGCTAGAACTAAAAGCCGTTAATAACGACGGTGAGAAGTTACACCACCAGGCTCTACTTGACTATGCCAATGAGCCAGTTATTCAGTTGGAGTGTGAACTAGTGGATTATGTGTAGCACATATCATGATATGATTAGTCCAATTATTCATACATGAAGTGAATAACTGGCTCACGAATGATAAAAGCACTAGGTATATCTGAATCCGGCCGCAACGAGCTGTCGACGTTGATCGAACATGGTACACGCCTAATTTCGGTGGAGGATGCAGCAGAAGCCCTCGATGTTGATAGCGCTACAGCCGCAAAGAGACTGGCTCGTTGGGCACGCGAGGGTTGGCTTCGTAGGGTTCGCCGCGGACTCTATATACCTGTTCCTCTTGAAGCCGAGAATCCGGCCTCCTGGTCCGAAAATCCATTGATCCTTGCAAACGCAGTGTGGGGTCCCTGCTACTTCACCGGGTGGACTGCGGCAAATCATTGGGGACTAACGGATCAGATATTTCACACGACTGTGGTTAAAACAACCAGACGAGTCCGATCCAGCCGTGAATTCCTTTTGGGTCACGAATACTTACTCACACACACAACCGGAGAACTCATGGAATGGGGGGTCAGTTATCTCTGGCAGGAAGACTACAAGCTGTCGATAGCCGATCGGGCACGCACGGTAGTGGATATTTTAGATAAGCCCATCCTTGGTGGTGGCATCCGGCTGTGTGCAGAGATTCTTACTTCATACCTCGATGACCAGGATTGGCACACGCTGGTCGAGTACGGCGATCTTCTGGGCAATCGAGCTGTATTCAAGCGCTTGGGCTATCTTGTCGAAACCTTCGACATTGGCGACAAAGGGCTTGAAAAGGAATGTAGCAAACGGGTATCCACCGGCATTTCTCCACTAGATCCCAGTGCCAAGCCCAGCGGCAAAACCGTAACGCGGTGGGGCGTTAGGGTGAATGTTGAAATTGAAGGACACTCGCGTTGATAGCAGCCGGGGAACTAAAAGCTCTCGAGGCCGAGTGGCAACTGCGCCTGGATATTGTCGAGAAGGACTACTGTCTTGGTTGGGTACTGGCGGCAATTGCGGCTAATCCAGACCTCGCCGGTAAATGGATCTTCAAAGGCGGAACGTGCTTACGCAAGTGCTACTACGAGACTTACCGGTTTTCAGAAGACCTTGACTTCAGCATCGTAGACGGTGGAACAGAAGGGCCAGCGGAACTAGCCGCAATATTCGAGCGTATTAGCGAGTGGTTGGCCGGCAATGTAGGTATTGAAATTGAGGTAAATGAAGACTCTTTCAGACAAAGACAAAACAGGCGAGGCAACCCGATAATCGAAGGCAGAATCGCCTTCCGGGGACCCAACAGACCACGCCAGATGCCCAAGATCAAGCTTGACTTGACCAGAGATGAAGCAGTTATTCAAGAACCGGCCCGTCGCCAGATCCTTCACTCGTACTCGGATGCACCGCTCCCGGTAGAGGGCGTTCTCTGTTACCCAATTGATGAGCTACTGGGGGAGAAAATACGCGCGCTCGCCGAACGATGTCGACCGCGAGACCTGTATGACGTCGTGAACATGTATCGACACCCGACACTCGTGGACAAGCCTGCCGCAGTACTTGCAGTGCTGGATCAAAAGTGTGCCCATGCGGGAATTCCAGTCCCAACTATCGACACCATTCATGCCTCGCCTTTCCGCCAGGAGATCGAGCAGGAATGGAAAAACATGTTGGCGCACCAACTTCCCCACCTTCCTCCGTTTGATGAGTTTTGGGGTGCCCTTGATGATGTTTTCGAATGGCTACACGGTAAACCCGCCCCGGTTCTCGCACGAGCGGAGATCGAAGCAGACGCTGACCCAATGTGGACACCGCCAGTATCAATGTCCTTTTGGAGAACCGGCGCCCCACTTGAACTGATCAGGTTTGCAGGAGCAAACCGCATGAGGGTCATGGTTGACTACAGAGCTGAGACTGGTCGTCAAGGCCCAAGACCCGTTGAGCCATACTCACTCCGACGCAGCAAGGACGGAGACTTACTCTTGTATGTAGTTAACGACTATGGACAGCCTCGTGCATACAGGGTAGATCGCATCGCGGGAGCTAGAGTGTTGGACGAATCTTTTAGTCCCCGATACCTCGTTGAGTTCTAGCCTAATCCCTGCTGACCATTCCGGCTCCTCTCTTTCGTAGGCGTCCAGTATGTCTTGAGATATCTGTCCACTATGTGGTGAGACCACACACTGCGTAGGGGCGTCATTATTGTTGGCTGATGGCTGTGCTGAAGGTCAAGTCGTTTGCTTTGACGGCCACCAGTTCCATTTGCCCAGCTTGAACGCGATCGATGGGACCAGGATGGTGCGTACGATGAATGTGTCTACAAGCACTCCGAGTGCCACGGTAAATCCGAGTTGGAAGAGAGACTCCAACGGCAGGATCATCATTGCTGAGAAAGTCCCGGCGAGGATCAACCCCGCACTCGTGATCACGCCGCCGGTCGTCTCAAGTGCCTTGATCACTCCTTCCTTGGTTCCAAGTATTTCCGACTCTTCGCGTACGCGGCTTATCAGGAAGATGTTGTAGTCGACGCCCAATGCGACGAGGAAGATAAATGCAAACGTCGCAAGCCCTGGGTCCGTTCCGCTCATTCCAAAGACCTGGGTAAAGAGCAAAATACTGACGCCCAGCGTGAATGCAAAAGAGAGAATGACCGTGGCCACCAGATAGAGCGGTGCGACGATTGCGCGCAACAGCAGCACCAGAATCAAGAACACAACCAAGATTATCCCGGGAACGATCAGATTTGCGTCCTCCGCGATCGCTTTATTGGTGTCGTAGTTCACGGCTGTGGTACCGGCAACGAGTACGGTCTTACCGCCCGCGGCAGCCTCAGCAACGCGCCTCAGCCTGGGTATTTGAGCGTCGGTTTGATTGTCAAACGGATCGCCTTTTAAAGTAATCAACAGTCGTTCCAGCTTGCCGTCCTTTGATACGGAGCGCTTGCGAACAGAAACCACCGCTTTATCTCCGGCAAGTGCTTTGGATACAGCCCTGGATTCGGTTCGCTCGACCAGAACGTAGTTGGTCGCAGCTTCACCTTTTGGCAGCGCCTTGTTTACAAGCTTCTCACCGTCCTCGGAGTCGGTCGCCTTGAGAAAGCCCTGCCCGAAACCTATGTCCGCCTTGTCGATCAGATTACCGAACGTGCCCGCACCTAAAACTGCGATCGTCAGCAACATAGCTACATACGGTCGGTCATGGACGAGATGGCCTATACGTCGCCATATACCGAACGGACGTTTTGGTTCTGAGCCCTCCCTCGGGACCGCAGGCCAAAACGACTTCCTTCCCAGGATTGCTAGAAGCGCTGGAAGCAGTGTCAGTCCTGCCAACACCATGATCGTAACGCCCAGAGCCAAGACCGGGCCCATCGATTCGGTCGACTTGACGTCGGCAACGGTCAAAACAAGCATCGCTGCGATGACCGTGCCTCCCGCCGAGAGAATCGCAGGCGCAGTCCGCTCGGTTGCATGTGCCATCGCATCGTGCTTATCGGCATGTCTCCGCAGCTCTTCCCTGTAGCGATTGACGATCAGGAGTGCATAGTCGGTTCCCGCTCCGAACATCAGCACTATCAGTATTGCTGTGGTCTGTCCGTTGACATCGAATGCACCGCTGTTGACCAGGAGATATACGATTCCAGAGGCGACTGCGTAGGATGAGCCGACTACAAAAAGTGGCACGAACGCAACAACCGGGGATCGGTAGACGAGAAGGAGCAGGGTCAAAACAAGCGTGATCGTCGCAATCAACAGCGTCCCGTCGACGCTCTCAAAGATCTCTACCGTGTCGGTCAGAAACCCAGCAGGGCCAGTTACATGTGCCTCCAGACCATCGCCGCCGGCATCGATGACATCTCTGATCCGATCGACGTTTTCCATCAGTGGGTCTGAATCCGGCGGGCTCATCGGGATCAAAACCGTCGCCGTCGTCCCGTCTTTTGAAAACTGCCCTTTCGTCTTTGCGCTGGATACCAAGTCACCCTTCTTTGTGAACGGCACTAGAGCCGGTTCCGCATCGATCAGCGCATCCGGCTTCGATAGCCTGGCTGCCAGATCGGCGATCTTCATTCGATCAGCTTTGGTCAACCCATCTCGCCTGGCAAAGACCAGTATCGCTGGAATGTCCCTGCCCTCCGGGAAACTACTTTTAAGCATTGCGAACGCTCTTGTAGACTCGGCAGACTTCGGTAGAAACTCCTCGGACTCATTGACGGTCGACTCCTGTAGTTTTGGTTGCAATGGGCCAAAGACAATTGCTAGCGCGAGCCATACCGCAAGCACGAACCACTTGGTCCGCCTACCAGAAGATATTGCTGAGATCCGTTTGAGCACTGTCTTTCCCCACTTGTTAGCCGGTTATTCCGAGATAACCCGGTCCGGCCTTTCCGGATAGATCTCGTCGATACTGAAGAGCGCCGAAAAAGGCGCTGGGTACGCAACCGATGCGATGGCGTCACCCCCACCCACAAGTCGGTCAACGACGCACAGTACGCCTACTAGCTTCAATCTCTCCTGCCTTAGCCTCTCTATCGCCCGCATCGTTGAGGCACCGGTCGTGACCACGTCTTCGACGACCAGACATTTGTCGTCTTCCCCTAAAAGCGGTCCTTCTACCCAGCGTTGCAAGCCGTGCTCCTTTTTCACCTTGCGCACTGAAAACGCCTTCAATGTCGAGCTATCGACCGAGAGAGCCGAGTAGGCAACCGGATCTGCGCCCATCGTCAGCCCCCCGACAGCGGTTGCGCCAAGCTTCCGAGCACTTTCAGCAACCAATACACCGCAGGCCTTGAACGCTGCGTCCTGCAACAGCGCCCGTTTCGCATCGACGTAGTACTGAGCCTTGTTGCCACTGGAGAGGGCGACGGACCCCTCAATTACGGCGTGTTCACTGAGCGCGGTAAGCAGCAGCTCACGAGCTCTCGTGACCGTCGCATCATTTGTCGATTCTTGGATCTCGGACATCGGTAGGAGTTATACCAACTATTTGACCAGTCTCCGCCTCAACGCAACCAATGGAACGGCTATCAGTACCGCTATACAGACCAGTATCCAGAGCGTATCGCCGACGGCAGTCCCGAGTGACTCGCCCAAGGCCAGGTGCCGACAGAGACGAACCAGGTGAAAGAGCGGTGTAAACCAGGCGACGACCTGAAGAGCCTCCGGCAGACGCGATAGCGGGAAGAAGATGCCAGAGAAGAGAAACATCGGAGTGATGAATAGCGTGAAGTAGTAGCTGTACAGATCGACCCTGTCGACAAGGGCCGAGAACCCCATGCCGATCACGGCCATGCAGAAGCCGCCGAGCACAAGTGCCGGCACGATCAGAAGCGCCCAGAACGATGTCACCGCGCCGAATGCAGTGACCACGATCAAAAAGAACGAGCCGTAGATAACGCTGCGGGTAGCGGCCCAAGTAAGCTCGCCGACAACAAGCTCTTTGACCTCGACGGGAGTTGCGACGATCGCATCATAGATGCGGCTGTGGTTTAACTTCATATAGACGTTGTAGGTCGACTCGAACGATGCCGCGTACATCGCCGCCGAGCCGACCAACCCGGGCGCGATGAACTCCTTGTATGGAACACCTTCCAGACTATGTATATACGCACCCAGCCCGACACCCATCGCCAGCAGGTAGAAAAACGGATCGACGAAGCTGAACATCAGTGCGGCAAACCAGACCTTTTTAAATACGGTCGCGTCGCGTCGCCAGACGCTTACGGCTGCTTTTGGGTTAAAGGACAGTATGCCTTTAATATGTTTTATAGCGCTCATTGCCCATCACGCAGGCGACGACCTGTCAGCTTTAGAAAGACACCTTCCAGGCTCTCGCCCGGCCTCTCACAGTTCCGATCGATCAGGTCCTGCGGGCTTCCCTCAGCAATGATCTCCCCGTAGTCCATGATCACTAACCGATCACAGAGTTGCTCCGCCTCCTCCATATAGTGGGTTGTGAGAATCTGCGTCACGCCCTCCGATTTAAGTGATCTAAGCTCGGCCCAGATTGCATGCCGTGCCTGCGGGTCGAGACCGGTTGTCGGCTCATCGAGAATAAGTGCTTCCGGGCGAGCGACCAGTGCACGCGCAATCAACAAACGATGTCTCATGCCGCCGGAGAGCTCTTCAACACGTGCATCGCCACGATCGCCGATCCTTATGAACTCAAGCAGCTCATTCGCGCGCTTGCGTGCCTTACGTTTCGAGATGCCAAAGTAACCCGCCTGAACGGTAAGGTTTTCAACGACGCTCAAGTCCGGATCCAAGTTGTCCTCCTGTGGTACGACACCTAGAATGGACTTGACAGAACGACGATCTTTGAAGGCATCCAGGCCCAAGACTTTCAACTCGCCTCCGGTCGGAGAAGCCAAGCCGTAGATCATTTTCATCGTCGAGGTCTTGCCGGCGCCGTTTGGGCCCAGAAAGCCGAAGCACTCTCCCACACGTACGTCGAAATCGATCCCGCAGACAGCCTCCATTCCATCGTACGACTTGTGCAGGTCCCTGCCTTTTATCGCAATTTCTGCCATCAGACTGTCACCGCAAAGGCCAGTGCATTATTTGCCGCATGAAGCGCGATACAGGGCCAGATGGAGCCGGTCCGCTGGTAGAGAAGTGCCAGGATCACACCGAGTGTCATCAGCGGCACGAAGTAGATCGGCTTCAGATGGATTAGGCTGAAAAGCGCCCCCGATGCCAAAGCTCCCGGCCAAACTCCCATTCCATTTTTGAGGGCCTTGTAGAGAAATCCTCGAAAGAAGAACTCCTCGACAAATGGTGCGATCCCGATAACAAGAACTCCTGTTGCGATGGCCAGTATCGTACTTTCATCCACCCCAAGACTTTTTGGAAGCTCGTCCTTCGGGGGTTCGACGATCGCAGCGTATGCAGCAGCGATCACAATGTAGGCGATCAAAGCGAGGACCGTCCACCCGACCGCAGATGCCTTGAATCTGGTCAAACCGAACTTGGCTGCGCTTATGCGCCCGCTCTGCAGTGCGATAAAGAGTGCCCCGGCAATAAAAGCCGTCTCCTGTGCCAGGGTGGCTGAGAAGGTAAAGCTCTTACTGTCCGCAGGATCGGAAACACCGGCGATCGAGAGCACCGCGATGATAATCACAGCGGCGCCAAAGGACATCCCGAGCGCGAGTACCAGTGCAAGCAGGCCATCCCACGGAGACCACTCTTTCTGCTCTTCATCCACCGGCTCGTCTACACCCGGATCGATCGGCAACTGATTCCTATCTAACTCCATCATAAACCTGCGACGATCAACACGAAAATGGCACCGTTGTGCATCGCATGTAGCGCCATGCTTGGATAAAGAGAACGAGTCTTCTGAAAGATGACGCACGCTGCAATTCCGAAAAGCGTTGCCGCAGGAATCGCTTGCCACCCATACCCAGCGTGCAAGACGCCGAACATGGCACTGCTAAGTAGTGCTGCGAACACAATCCCCATTCGATTGCGAAACGCTTGGTAGATAAATCCTCGGAAGAGAAACTCCTCGCTTATCGGAGCGAAGACGACAAGAGCTATTCCGAGCGCGATAAAACCGAGAATGCCAATATCGGCCTCACTTTCACCGCCGCTATCGACGAGGATTGAAATCAGAACATCGAACCATACGTAGATCAGTATCCCTATGAAGATCCATTTGATCGCCTTCCAGATCTTGACTTTCCGTAAGCCGAACTGCCTGCGTGAAAGCTCCTGCGCAACCGAGGCAAAACCGATCGCTGCCAAGATCGATATTGCGGCCTGAGCGCTAATAATCAGCAAGAAAGCAACCGCTCCAAAAGCGTCTTCGTCCCAGGCAAATACAAACGACGGAGCGACCGCAGCTCCAAGCGTAATGAACGGGGTTATCACAGCCGCGATATACGCCCACAGCCCGTACCTCGCCGGCCATTTTGGATCTTCATCCACTTGCACTACGGCCTCTGCTGGAGCGGGCGCTTCTCTAGGGGCAGGAGCCTCCCTCGGGCTATCGGCTGAGTCCATCCCGGGCAGACTAGCTCACCCACCGCCAGGTGGCCCACAGCGATGTGAAGAACGACAAGGCAATTGCCGAGATGACGACAGCCCTACCGGTCCACCCTCTCTTTTCAAGTGCCAGTGCAGCCCACATGTACAGAGGAAAGACGACCATCGCAAATCTGGGGAAAGACATCAGCGGTACGGTCGTTGTCGGGTAAGAAAGGGGCAGTGCGATCGCTGCCGCAGCATACGCGCCGTAGGCAAACGGCAGCCTCCTAAAGACGCCCGTAACTGCGACAAGGGCCAGCACCAAAAAGGCGAATAGCTCCAGGCTCTCAGCGGCGATTCTGAACGGATCGCCTGCAACTGAAGTCCAGTACACAGGATCACGGGAACCGTGCAATAACTGCCGTGCGCCTTGGAACGCTGCCGATGCACCCTCGTAGATTCCTCCTATTGGTGTGAGGAAGTGACGGTGCCAGAACTCTTGCGCAGCCGCGTAGCGCAGCGGCTCGCCGAACTCGATCGCCAGATAACCCATGTACACGACCAGCCCGGCCGGCACCAGTAACAGCCAGAGGATGTCTGGCCTCAATTTAAATCTTGGTTTGAGGCGATCGGCAAATCTCATCACCGTCTGAGCATCGCCTCTTCCACGACTTCCGCGCGGCCCCCACAGGTAGAGAATGATCAGTGGAATCAGTATCAACACCCCGGCGCTACGCGCAGCTGCCGCAAAGCCTCCGAGCACACCAGCGTACAGCCAGCGATCGGTTCGTGCGCAGTAAAAGGAGGAAACAGCCAAGAGCAGGAAGAGACTCTCACTGTAGACGGAGCTGTAAAAGAACGACATCGGGAAGAAAGCCAGCAGTAGCAACGTCGGTGTGACAAATTTCCTGCCCAGCTCGACCTCGACCAGCCGCGCCAGAAAGTAGAGGGCGAAGAAGAATGCGGCCAGAGAGATGACAACGGCGGCGACAAGCAGAGATGCGTCTGTTACCTGGAATCCGCCAAATACAAAAGCAACCAGACGCGTCAGAAGCGGATATAAGGGGAAGAAAGCTGCCTGATAGTCGTTACCAAAGTAGCCGCCGTCTGCGATCTCCAGAAACCAGACAGAGTCCCAGCGAGCCGATAGAGAGAAGAGAGTGCCGATCGGGCCTTCAAGCGAATGTGTGAGCGACGGGTTGTCAAACTTTAGACTGTTTGCCCTGCTCGCAGGCAGAGATAGATAGGCTACTAATCCAACTGTCCACACAAACAGTCGAGAAAGGACGAAGGCGCGCAGCGCCTGGCGTAATGAATCGCTATTCATGAGATGTCTTTTTGGGAAGATAATGGAAACCTGATCACCGCCGGAATTACGTTAGCCGTTACCCTGGCGGCAGCCAAGGGAGTAGACACTTTGATCGTTCACAGGGGCAAAGCGATAGCAGGTCGTGCGGGGGGAGGTGAGGTCAGCGCATCGGCCGAGACTCGTCTGCGACTCCTTCGAAGGGTCGTGATCGCGGTCATCATCCTGATCGGTGTCGCACTCGCGCTTACGCAGTTTGCATCGGTGAAGCGTTTGGCCACTGGCATTCTGGCCTCTTCCGCGGTTATAGGCCTGATAGTTGGGCTAGCAGCAAGACAGATGCTCGCAAATGCCTTCGCTGGCATGATTCTTGCCATCACACAACCGATACGTATCGGTGATCGCATCACCTGGCAGGACCATGACGGAAGAGTGGAGGATATGCATCTCAACTACACCTACCTACGAAAAAAAGACGGCAGCCGAGTCGTCATCCCAAACGGCCTACTTGCAGAATCGCCCGTTGAAAACCACACCATCATCGATCGTGCCATGGCGGTCGAGGTGTCACTTTGGCTTCCTCTTGCCAGCAACTTAGAGCGTGCTCGTGCGTTACTTGAGAAAGAGATACCTGAATGTTCGACAGAGGTAGCAGAGCTGGACAAAGACTATTTAAGGCTGGAGGTCCGTGTTGACGCGGCTTCTCCCACCACAACCGAGGATACAGCATCGGATTTACGCCGTCGTTGCCTTACACAGCTACGCAACGAAGGGCTCCTGCCATCAGATTAGGTTACGGAGTGAAAAGCCATTACCATCAGTTGGAGAAGCGGTACCCCAAGGAGCCATAGAGTGACCCAAAGAGCAAGGCGAAGCAGGCGCTCAAGAAAAAAAGGGCACAGAAAGATAAAGATCGCGATCGTGTTACTGGCGACCGTGGTGGGAATAGTCATCGCCTCTTTTGCAGGGTATGCGATCTCGGTAGTCTCTAAAACTCCGCCCACCGACCAACTCAAGCCGATACCGAACGGCACCAGCTCGATCGCCTACGCAAGAGACGGAAGTTTCTTGGGGTATGTCCAAAGCGACGAGTCACGTACGCCAGTCCCGCGGGACGAGATGCCCAAATCGCTACGAGACGCCACCGTCGCAATAGAGGATGAGAACTTCTACGAGCATTCCGGTGTCGACTACGTTGCCATCGCCCGCGCTGCGATCGAGAACGTGCGGGCGGGAAAGACGGTTCAGGGTGGATCGACCCTGACCCAACAGCTGGTTCGTAACACCTTGATCGGCAAGGAGCCGACGCTGGAGCGAAAGCTACGCGAAGCCGCCCTGGCACAGAAGTTGGAGAAGAAGTTCTCGAAGGATGAAATCTTGGAGCGATATCTCAACTCCGTCCCCTACGGCACCATCGACGGCCAAACAGCTATCGGGGTACAAGCGGCGTCCCAGACTTACTTTTCGAAAGACACCAAAGATCTGACGCTCGAAGAGTCTGCCCTTCTTGCGGGACTGCCACAGGCGCCGTCTCTCTACAACCCGCTCAACAACCCGAAGACCGCTATGCAGAGACGAAATCTGGTGCTAAAGAAGATGGAGAAGATCGGCTTTATCGATCGGGCGACATTGCGCAGTGCTCGGTCGGCCCCGCTAGGCCTTAAACGTGGTTATCGATACACAAAGGTCAAGAACCCCTTCTTCTTCGACTACGTGAAAGACCAATTGATCGAGAAGTACGGGGTCAACACCGTGCGTAAAGGTGGACTGAAGATTCACACGACGATCGATCCAAACTTTCAAAAGTCCGCTAAAAATGCGATCTCATCCACGCTCAACGTGCAAGGAGACCCAAGCTCAGCAGTCGTATCGATAGATACGGCAAACGGCTATATAAGGGCGATGGCCACAAGTGATGACTATGCAAACCAGAAGTTCAACCTTGCCGCCCAGGGCAGACGCCAGCCTGGGTCGGCGTTCAAGACTATGGCCCTGACCGAGGCGATTCGGCGCGGAGTTGACCCGGACTCAACCTACTACGCATCAAAAAAGTTGGACATCTTGATACCGGGTTTCGGTAACTGGAGCGTTTCAACCTACAGCAACTCATACGGTGGCAAGACCGACCTCACGAGTGCCACCTTGAAATCAGACAACACGGTCTATGCCCAACTCGCTCTCGACCTGGGCCCACAGAGCATCGCTGACACGGCGCACGATCTTGGAATAAAGTCCAAGCTTGAGGGTGTGCCTTCGGAGACCTTGGGGGGTCTGGGTATTGGAGTGTCGCCACTCGAGATGTCAAACGCCTACGCAACTCTTGCTGCGATGGGGAAGCGATGCGAGCCGATTGCGATCAAGATGGTCCGCTTCCCGGACGAAAAGACAGAGCAGTGGGGTAATCCGAACTGTAAACAGGTGATATCGGACGGCGTTGCCTATGAAGTCACGAAGATTCTTGAAAAAAACGTGCGGGGCGGAACCGGCACCAAGGCAGCCATCGGCTGCCCCGCCGCAGGCAAGACAGGAACAACTGACAAGCACAACGATGCTTGGTTTGTGGGCTTTACACCAACGCTTGCCACGTCGGTCTGGATCGGATACCCGAACGCGCTGCGCGAGATGAGCAGCGTGCACGGAATCTCTGTTGCAGGTGGGACCTTCCCGGCAGAGATCTTCGGCAAATACATGGATGAAGCGATCGGTAGCGACTGCGTCGATTTCGCGGAACCGACCGAGCCTGTGGAGTTCGTTCCTTTCTTTGGAAAGTTCGCGACCGAGGGATACAGCTCGAAGGAGTACTCCGATGACGAAGATAAAGATAAAGACTCCAAGCAGGATGGAGGCTCCAAAGGCGGCGGTTTCGAGCAAGACTATGATGAGAAGGTCTACGAGCCGGGCAACAGAAAGGATTCCGGCAAGGGCAAGAAGGGATCGGACAAGTCCAAAGACCAGGGTAAGAAAAAGCCACCACCGGATGAGGACTCCGGTGGAGCACCTGCAAACTGATCTATCTGAGGCTTGAGGGCGCCACAAAGCACCAGCTCTGATAACAATTCCCTATCGACACCGAGAAGCAATCCAGTAGTTTTGTAAAAAGAGCGGCGGTCGCGGCGTTAATGGCGCTGTGTTTGCTCTATCTGCTGCTGGCTGCCCTTCCAGCGATATCGGGCTCTCGACTGATCTCAGCAGCTGGTGCGGATTCGCCCTCTTGGCTGCTTGGTGTCTTTAAATTCGCGGGCTCAAGTCTGGCAACCGGTGATGGTGCTCCGCTCTCTTTCTACCTCGCCCTCTGGGTCGCCTTCCTGCTCTATGTGGTGGTATTCGCACTTAGCGATCACCTCCCCCGTCGAGCAACAGTTGCGGTTGTCGTGGTTGTGTGCGTCGTGTTTGCGCTTGCACCTCCGCTTCTGTCCCAAGACATCTTCAGCTACATCTCGTATTCGAGAATTTGGGTTCTCGACGGCCTAAACCCGTACGTTCACGCATCTTCTGCAGTGCCTGCGGACGCCGCTTTTCCATATGTCGGGTGGCGTGATGCGACCAGTGCCTACGGACCGCTGTTCACCTTATTCACGGCTCCGATCGCCTTCTTTGGTGTGGCGGGCGCACTCTGGGCCATGAAGACGATCGCTGCCGTTTCGCTTCTTTTGATCTTGTACTTGGTGGCACTGAGCTCCAAGCTTGTTGGCCGCGACTGGTTCAAGCCGGTACTTCTTATCGGTCTCAACCCGCTGGTACTGGTACACGTTGTCGGTGGCGCACACAACGATGCGATGATGGTGATGCTCGTGATGCTCTCTGTCTGGGCAGTTCTTTCACGGATGGAGTTTGCCGGAGGTATCTCGGCGGTTGCTGCCTTCAGCGTGAAGATGAGCGCAGCGGTTGCGATCCCGTTTCTGGTCCTCGGTTCTAAAAGAAGGCTCAGGTCGATAGCTGCCATGGTTTTATCTCTTCTGCTGATCACTGTTGCTTCCCTGATCGTATTCGGAACAGACGTACTCGACTCATTTGCTTTGGTGGGAGAAAACCAGGCACGAACCAGCTTCTACAGCTTGCCCAACCAGACCTCACGACTTATCGGAGCCGTCGGTGGAATCGATGCCGGCCAGGTGCTCTCGACGGTAAAGAGCGTCTATCTCGTTGCGTTCTTGGCAGCAGTTGTGTTTCTACTTTTACGCGTACGTTCGGGAAGAATGAGCTGGTTGACAGGAACTGGTTGGACATATTTCGGACTGCTCTGCGCGACCGCATGGCTTCTACCGTGGTATGCGATCTGGTTGCTTCCCTTTGCTGCGCTCTCGGAAGATAGACGACTTACGGCAGTTTCATTCGCGCTAACCGCGTACATGCTGATGATCAGGCTGCCGCTATGAGGGTCTCCAAACAGTGGCTAATAGTACTTGCCGTAGTCGTAGTACACATTGCGGTGCTGGTACCTCTTATCGGTTCGGACTCTTTCATAATCGATAACGTTTTCCACCCTTATGCAGAAGGGATGATCGACGGGGCGGCGCCTTACGGATCACTCGGTTTCGAGTACCCGCCAGGCGCGATTCCGATAGTCGTACTACCCGGCCTGATATCGGACGCGATAGATAACTACAGGGAAGCTTTCGACACATGGATGCTGATCTGGGATCTTGGCATTTTGGTACTACTCGGCTGGGTGTTCAGGGCAGATCGATATAAGCTGGCCGTCGCTCTTGCGATCTACAGTCTCGGCGTTCTCGTTCTAGGCCGATTGCTACTGGCACGTTTTGACCTGGTGCCAGCGGCGCTTTCACTTGCCGCACTGGTTCTCTACCAGAAGAAGGCAAGCTTCTGTTGGGGGCTTTCGCTGGGCATCGGTGCCATCGTCAAGGGTTGGACTATCGCCCTCGCCCCGATCTACCTATTTAGAGACCGGCATCGCCATCTCGCCGTGCTCGGGCTCGTCATTCCTCTTGTGGCCGGCATTGCTGGCGTGTGGCTTGTGTTCGGAGAGGAACCGGGATCGGCGTTCAGCTACCACGCAGATAGGGGATTACAGATCGAGTCTATTGCCGCCACTTTCTTCCTGGTTGGGGAAAAACTTGGACTGGTCGAGATCGAACCCACGTTCGGCGCAGGTAGTTTCAATATCGAGGGGACCGGCGTGTCTCTGGCCAGATCACTGTCGATCGTGTTGTTATTTGTCGGTTACCTGACTCTGCTTCTACTCATTGTTAGGAGGAAAACCGATACCGACCTGGCGGTCACACTGATCACCGGTTGGCTTGTTGTTGTCGCTCCCGTGCTCTCTCCTCAATTTCTTATCTGGATCATGCCGCTCGCTGCATATACGTTCGCGCAGCATTGGCAGGTCGGGATGGCCAAAGCGGCAGCGGCCACACTCGTCGTCACATCACTTTTTACTCGGCTTGCGATGGAGAACTACGATCAGATCTCGTTTCTGGGTGACGATTTCGTAGGGTTTATATTCGTACGCAATTTGGTTTTCGTCTTGTGGCTTGTGCTTACCGCGATCTTGGCTTTGAAAATGAGGACACCGTCGTCTGAGAAGATGAGCTTGTAGCGCGGGTCTTCACGCAACGAAACGACCGCAGCCGCTTGGTCAGAAGTTCCACGTGCATCTCCGTATGAGGGGTTTACCTCGTCTACAACTACGTAATCGGCGTTATCGACCGTGGGGAATGTGAACACACGCTCTCTCTCCGAGAGATGCGCACCAAGTTGGTTTGTAGCCGAGATCGAAGCGTGCTCGGGTACCAGCTTCAGCGCCCGCCTTATGACTTTATCATGGGCGTCCGGGCGGTACGAGTCGGCCTTATATTGAGAGCCAAGCGGTAGCTCCGACCAGACCGGTAGCGGTCCCATCAACCACCCGGAAGCAAGGACTCCTACCAACATAGCGACCGGTAGCGCTCGGGCGAGGCCGACCGAGACGCCTGCCAGTCTCTTTACGCCCAAGATCGCCGACCATATGAGGAACGGAACCAAAGGTGCAACGTAGTGAAAGTGAATTGATGATTGAGCCTCCTGCGAGGAGAGCAGGTTCGCGGCAAGCTCTGGGCTCATAACGAGAAATGCCGCGGGTGCCAGCAACGGTAACGCTAGGAGGGGGGCGAGAAGAAGCGGCAGATAGCCGGCGCTCGAATTTGAAAAGGCAACGTTTAGTAGCTTTACCGGATCGGTGAAAAGTGTCTTTAGCATCCCGCCGATGCTGCCACCAACCTCTTCATAACGCTGCATCAGGAGACTCTGATCTCCATCGTTGAAGTGGGGCATCACAACCTGTGTCGCTACAGCAAACCAGGCGATGCCCGCAGCGGCGATAACCGTTCCAACTTTTAGGTCCTTCCATACGACGGCGGTGTAGATACCCAACGCTGCCACCAACAGGGCGATCTCCTCTTTGGTCAAGGCTGCGAGAACCAGAAAAACCGCCGCGGCAAAATATCTCCTCTCCCGCAAATACCAGATCGCAAATAGAAGAAGAGGCGCCGCCAAGGTAACCGGATGGAACTCGTCAAGTACGGCATACTGGAGTGGCGGGTAGAGCAGATACACAAATGCCGCCACTGCCGGCAGATAGTCGCTGCCGATCTTTCTAAGCTCCTCTCTTGCAATCCAGTAGACGGGGAACGCACCTGCTGCGACTGCGCCTGCTTGAACTAATAGCAGGATCTTCGGGTTCGACCAGACCCAATAGAGGGGTGCAAATGCGACCAGGATCGGGTCAACATGGATCGCCAACCTGGTCGTCTGGTTTCCTGCTATATAGGTGAACTCGAGGAATCTGCCATGAGCGGTGCTCCACACCGCCTGAGACATGTTGCCCAGATCGAATCTTCCCATCTCGAACGCGTCCTGCCGCCGCCAGGCGAGGTAGGTGAAGACCAGAAAGAAAAGCGCCGCACCCGCCCGAACCGCCCAACGACCCGGTGCCTCTTTAGAGCGGACTGTCGATTCCAGACTCATCGCGCTGGCTTTCAGATGCCTCCTTATTGGTGCGTGCGCGCAGACTGCGGGCAATTGCTATGACGATAGCCACATACACGAGTTCTACTACTGTCAGCAAAATTCTCGTCCCGATCGCCACAGCAGCCGCGGCGGCGCCCGGCATCACCGTCTTGAGCCCCAGGGCGTACGCCGCGTCCCTTGTGCCAAGACCGCTCGGAGAGATGAAAGTGACAACGGCGAAGGTCCAGGCCAACGTAAAAGCAGCTGTCACTGTCAAGTAGTCGGATGCATCCAGGACAAAAACCGATCTGACGAACGCGTATGCACTTATGCCCATGATCGCCCAAGCCACAGCGTAGCCTGCCAACACCAGTATCACCTGTCGAAACCCCAGCACCGCGGGCAACGGCTCGCGGCCGAACTTGTTGAGCACCCAGTCGGTGGCAGGTCTGAAGACGCGGGGATGAAGGAAGGCCAGCATAAAAGGCACGCTCGCGAGCATTAGCCAGCGTACTGGGTTTCCTTCAAGTGCATCAAGCGTGACGATGAAGTAAGAGGCGATCGCGATCGCTGCGCACATGGCGATCGCCAACTCATAGACAACGCTGGTCAAGGCGGTCTTTCGCGACACGCCCTCCCGCTCGGACATGACGACCCGCGTGATTACCAGAAGCATGTTCCCGGGCACGTACCTCGCCAGCAGTGACTTTGCAAAGATGCTCTGAGCTGCAGCAAAAGACAGTCTCTCACCCATCAATCTCACTATGCCTAGCCAGACAGTTGCAGCCACCAGGTAGTAGACAAATGCGACAACGATGGATAGCACCAGCCAGCCAGGTGAGAAGTGCCACTCGTAGTCCGGGAGGCTCGACCACTGCCTCAATACAACGTATCCGAGTGCCAGGAAGATCAGCATAGGCACGCCGACCTGCGTGATCAACTTGGTCGCCCGCTTTCTTGGTGGCTGCCTACCAACCCGGGCGCCAAAGCTACCGATACGATGAAGCAGTCCCGTCGACTCCTCCCGCTCCCCTCCTACGTGTCCCATTCGGAGACCACCTCGTCCACTTTTTCCGCCTGGTACATGCTTTTTTCCTGGCGCTCCTGTCCTCCGACGATCATTTCGCCGATCAGCCCAAAAAAAAGCATCTGCACTCCAACGACGATCAGCAGCACACCTAGGAGAAGGAGCGGCCTGGTACCGATCGACTCCCCGGCGAACCAGAGCACACTGAGGTATGCGGATATCACTACCCCTACAACGATCAGCGCAAGACCCAAGCCACCGAAGAGATGTAACGGCCGGTGGCGGTAGCGGCCCATGAAAAGAACCGTGAGTAGATCGAAGAGGCCTCGAACATACCGCTCGCTGCCAAACTTGGACTTCCCGTGCGGGCGTGGCCTGTGATTTACCTCCAACTCAGTAATGCGCCAACCTTTCTGGGCGCCGATCACAGGTATGTACCGGTGTAGCTCGCCGTAGAGGACCAGGTCCTTTGCCGCTGAGGCTCGATACGCCTTCAGTCCACAGTTGAAGTCGTGCAGTCGAACCCCGGAGAGCCTGGCGGTAACCCAGTTGAAAAGACGGGAGGGAACTCTTTTTGCCAATGGGTCCTTGCGATTACGTTTCCACCCGGACACAAGATCGAATCCCTGATCGAGCCTCTCCAGAAGCCTGGGGATCTCGGCTGGATCGTCCTGAAGATCGGCGTCGAGCGTCACGATCTTTTTCCCCCGGCTGGCGGAGATCCCTGCAGCCAGAGCGGCAGACTTACCGAAGTTTCGCTTCAGCCGAACCAGCTTGAACTTCCGATTCCGGTCGACCAAGTCACGTAAAAGTGCCGCGGACCCATCGGTCGATCCATCGTCAATAAAGATGGCTTCCCAGGATTCCCCCAGCTCATCGCACGATGCCACAACCTGGCCTGCCAGCTGAGGCAGAGCCTTATGTTCGTTGAAGACTGGAATAACAATGGAAACCATCTATGAAACCAATTCACGCGGCCAGCCAACTTAATAAGTAGGCTCAAGCGGTGTGAATCATAGTTTCATGAGGAGTTAGTTTGGCAAACGGCATCGGTTCTGAACAAAAACTGATCGAAATGATCACCCGCCGACTTGCCGTGAGGGGTGAGCACATCGGCCACTGGATCGGTGACGATGCTTCAGTCGTGCGCGGGCAGGGAGATATCGTCACCTCAATCGATGCTTTCGTTGACGGTGTCCACTTTTCCAGTGATTGGCCCATGGATGCGATCGGCCACAAGGCGATGGCGGCGGCGATCTCGGATATCGCCGCAATGGGGGCCCGGCCCGGCGAGGCTTTTGTTGCTTTAGGAGTGGACAACGGGATGCGAGCCACGGACATCGACGAGATCTATCTTGGCATGGAGAAGGTCACGGAAGCATGTGGTGTGACCATATGTGGTGGCGATCTGTCCCGTGCGGGTCAGATGTCTATCGTCGTCAGCATCAACGGATGGGTCAAAGATGCAAAGAGCGTTGTTACTCGAGCCGGTGCGAGGACAGGCGATATTGTCTGTGTAACCGGATCCCTCGGCGGAGCCGGCGCCGGATTGAAACTTCTGGAGGGAGTGGAAACTAAAATCTCGCAGTCCGTCCACTCCGAACTCGTTAAACGACAGCAACGACCCAATCCACAAGTCGAGTTGGGCATGTCTCTGTCTAGCTCGGGTGCAACATCTATGATCGACCTGAGTGACGGTCTTGCATCAGATGCAGGGCACCTGGCGAAGGAGTCCGATGCCACTCTGGTTATCGAGCTAGATAGCCTGCCACTGCAAAGCGGTGTGTCGGAGGTCGCAGCCGAACTGGGAAGAGATGCTAGAGAGTTTGCAGCTGAATTCGGTGAGGATTACGAGCTTCTCGCCACCGTACCGCCGGCGCTGAAAAACGAGGTAGAGAGTGCTGTGGTTGATGCCGGAGGCTCTCTTACTTGGATCGGTGTTGTAGAGGACGGCAAAGGGCTAGTGCAGCTGATTGACTCCGATTCCAAGGAGGTCCAACTTACGGGCTTCGACCACTTTAGTTAGCGTTGGGGCCTAGTTTTCGCTGTTGTCGATCGTATAGGTGCCGGGCTCATTGTCGGCGTTGCCGACGAACCAGACGCGCTCGGCTCTGAGACGCGTAATGATCGCGACTGCTACTGCATCAGCGTCTATCTCGTAGTTCCGCAAGAGCAGCAACTGGCGCAGGCCGTCCATCTGTGAGTTGTCCGAAGTTAAACGCTCCAAGGCATCCTTGCCTCTATTCATGATCCGCATCCTGTGGTCATCCCTACATAGGTTAAATCGGTAAGAAGGCCCAGTTTCATTATCGGATAGGTGTCCAGATCGTTCTACTACCCGTACGCAGCCGGTTCTAGAGGTGACGCTTTATCCTGTCGAGTCTGCCGGTAGGCACGGTTCCAAATTATCACCAAGACGGTAACGAAACATCCTGCCATTAAACAGTCAGAGATAGCTTGAAATATGCTTACTGACCTGCCGGCGTAAAGCAGCCCAAAGTAATGGAATACGCTCAGTCCAAGATCGAATGTCGTTGCGTAGTAGATCAAGATCGCAATGATTCCGGCGAGTCCGGCGACCGCCAGAATTGGTAGTAATAGCCCCTTCCATGGAACGTCGACATTTGGCACAAGGATCCACAGGTGCACCGCCGGAAGTAAAAACAGCGCTGTGAACGGGTTGACCAACCATACAGCAAGCGCAATGCCCACCAGAACAAGCGATAGAGCGACACCGGATGCATCCACGTCTCGGCTGTAATCCTGCGCGCTCCCTCCACCCACAAATCGACGCGAGTAGAAGTAGACACCAACGGACACACAGGCAAGCACCGCCCAGCCGATCATCGAAGAGATGCTCGCTTCAAACGTTAGAGGATTGAAAGCACCGGACGGTGCCTCAGGAAGCAGTCCGGTCGACAGAAATAGGTATGAGCCCATTAGAAAAACTAAAAACGGTAGGGATCGAAGCAATACACGTAAAAGCTCACGCGAAACCGGCAGCCGTCTACGCATTGAACGCGCAAATGCATCGACAGATACAAAAGCAGCCGGCAAGAGAA
This sequence comes from uncultured Thermoleophilia bacterium, assembly GCA_963710065.1. Lineage (GTDB taxonomy): Bacteria > Actinomycetota > Thermoleophilia > Solirubrobacterales > CAVPYU01 > CAVPYU01. The sequence continues at coordinate 477,465 of CAVPYU010000001.1, forward strand.
GAGTTATCGCCAACAAACGGATCGCCCAACCTGGCATCACCCTACCTGCAAAGAAGACGTACCGATCTGGACTTTTGTCGGCGGTTTGAGCACCATCGAGTGCGAGAAGTGCAGCAAGTGTTGCTTTGCCAAACTGCGAAAAGTTTTTCCTCGACACGGAGTCAAGTGTGTCGGAGCCGGAAGCTAGTGGAAGCTCACCGTGTGAGCTTATGGTTACAGCAGGCAGACCGTCTGCCAACAGAATACCCTGCTCCTGCAGCGCCAATGGGAAAGCTTGGCGTATTAACTGTTCCACGGTTCCGAATCCACTGGCCGTCTTTTCAACTTCGACCCTGACTGCTCGTTCGACCGTTCGCTCGAGTGTCAACGGACTGAGCACATCAGACTCTGACCAAGGGACGACAAACGGCTGGCGCAAGGAACTTGCGCCGAAGTTGTCCAGCACGAATATGCCCTCAATCGTCCCCTTGTCATCCAGATTCTCAGCAAAAAAGCGCGCGCCGGCGCCGGCTTCTGTGGCCCCATCGGTCGAAACCAGGGTGATCGTCTTTCGATGCCTCACGCTGTTCAAAGCTGTGGCCAGCTCTATCAGAACCGCAGTTCCAGCACCTCCCGATACGGCTTCCCCGACCCGCTCTGCGTCCCTGTGTGCGATAACTACGACTGTCTCTTCTGAATCGCCGCGCAGCACACCAACGACATTGGACATCTTCAGTGAGCGGCCTTCCACATTATCTTCGAACTCTTGTCTTTCTACCTCGAAGCCCAGTCCGGCAAGCTTTGCATCGACCAGATCCGCCGCCATCTCGTTGCCTTCACTTCCAGGCCTACGATCGGGGTAGTCGTCAACGATGTCGCCTAGGGTGTTGAACGCACGTACGCTGTCAAAAGCATCCGGCGCAAGTGCTGAAACGTGGGGCTTTGGCTCCGATTTCAACGAAAAGAGTGCGAGCACGACGACGAGCAGTGCCGCGAACAGTGTTGCTTTATAGATCTTTGTATCGATCAAGTTGCACGCGACGCTATCAATCTAATTGGTCCTCTTTGCAAGAATCACTACCCTTTCCAAGAAACATATAGCGCGAAACCCGTATTTTGATGTGGTTGTATGTCGATAAAAGATAAACCTCGAATACTGCTAGTTGACGACGAGCAGTCGGTGCAGAAACTGCTCACTTACCCCCTGCAAAAAGACGGATACGAGGTGCAGATCGCAAACGACGGGCAGGAGGCACTTCAACTCTTCTCCGAATCACGGTTCGATCTTGTCGTTCTCGACATAATGCTGCCCAAGACCGATGGGCTGGATGTCTGTCGCCGTCTGCGTGAAAACAGTTCGGTACCGATAATCATGCTTACGGCCAAGGATGAAGAGGTTGACAAGGTACTTGGCCTGGAGTTGGGGGCTGACGACTATATAACCAAGCCGTTCTCAATGCGCGAATTTCGAAGTCGAGTTAAAGCTGCACTCAGACGTGCGGAAATGACACCTGAAGGTGTCGAGTTAAAAAAACCTCTGGAGATCGACGGTATAAGCATCGATTTCGCAAAGAGGGCTGTCACCGTCGGTGGAACGCCTGTACAACTCACATATGTTGAGTTCGAGATTTTGTCGAAACTGGCCGCTCGCCCCGGGCGAGTATTCACTCGAACCGGACTCCTCGATCAGATTTGGGGAGACTCCGCCTACCGGGACCCACGTACGGTCGATGTGCACATTCGACATCTGCGCGAGAAGATCGAAGAAGACCCAAGGGAACCGCACTACATCTTTACGGTTAGAGGCGTAGGCTACAGCTTTCGCGACCAGAAATAGATGAAGCTTGTCTGTTTAACACTTGTCGCCTTATCGACGTTTCCGCTCACCGGCCGGCGTACACGCCACCGGCCGGTCAGGCATGCATTTGCATCGGCCATACAACTTGGGGCTTCGCTTAGTTCCGTACACGCTCAGCCCCAGATTCCATCGACGATTGTCCGCGGGTCGTTGTTGCGATGAAGCTTCTTAAACTATTTAGAAGCCTCAAGAACCGCCTGGCGCTACTTTTCTTCCTTATCACCGCCGGCGCGATACTGATCGTCTACGCCTACGTGGTACCCCAGCTCCAATCGAGTCTCATAAGCGAAAAGCAGAAGACACTCGAATCGCTATCGGGCGTCTACACGAAACCACTCCGAGAGTCAATGACCAGAGGCGAAAACAACGACCAAATCGACGCACTGATTAGGAGGCTCGGCCGACGGTCAGGGGCGAGAGTCACTCTGATCGGCATCCCTCAATCCACAACTGACGGACAGGTATCGGGAGGAAAAGACCTCTTCGTGATCGCCGACTCGCGAAGCATACGAACCGCTACGAAATCGAAGTACGGAGTCGTAGACAAAGCCGTCGCATTAGACAGGCCAACTAAGGGAACCGAACAAGTCGGCGGTGAGAAGTTTGCCCAGGTCGCACGGCCGATCAGTTATAGGAGCACTATTCCTTGGGTTGTTGTATTTTCAAACGACCTCGCTGACGTCACCGACAGTGTCGCACTGATAAGTCGAGACATCCTGGTCGCAGGGGGTTTAGCGCTTCTGGTAGCGCTTATTGCCGGGTATCTTGTGGCGCGCGCGATTACCAAACGGGCAAAGCAACTCGAACAAGCCGCCGAAGAGGTCGCGGCAGGTAGGTTCACCAACCCCATTCCGATCGGCCCAGAAGATGAGTTAGGCAAGCTAGCGATGACCTTCAACGAGATGCAGAGACGCTTGAAAAGGCTTGACCAGGCGAGAAAGGAGTTCATCGCGAACGCGTCTCATGAACTGCGGACACCACTCTTTTCTTTGGGCGGCTTCGTCGAATTGCTGCAAGATGAAGAACTTGATAGCGAAACCAGGGAGGAGTTCCTTCAATCGATCGGTGAGCAGGTCGATCGTCTAACAAAACTGGCGACAAACCTCCTCGATCTTTCGAAGATGGATGTTGGATCTCTCGCGTTGAAAAAGCAGGAGGTCGATCTTGCGAAGCTCGCCAGATCTGTTGCTGGCGAGTTCAGGCCGGCGGCCTCTCTTAAAAACACATCGATCTCTCTTCAGTCCAACAGCGAGGCCAAAGGAATCGCACTCTGCGACCCCGACCGAGTGGCACAGATCGTTCGAGTCCTGCTCGACAACGCTCTGAAACACACTCCAAGCGGAACACCTGTAATCGTGACGACCAGACAGGAAAACGGATCGGCACAGCTCGTTGTCGAGGATAAAGGGCCCGGCCTATCTGAAGAGGAACGGCAACACATCTTTGACCGTTTCTACTCAGGTGATGCGGGGAAAGGAACGGGTCTTGGGCTTGCCATCGCCCGCGAGATGGCGGAGCACATGAATGGGCATCTGAGAGTCGAATCAGATCCCGGTCACACGAATTTCATATTGGAGCTGCCGGCAAGCTGATGCGCAATACTGTCCTAGAGCTTGCAGCCGGTATAAGAGAAACAGTAAGGCCGTTGCTTGGTGCAATGCTAGGTCGAGACCATGCTTCGGCGGCAGAAGGTGGGGATATTACTTTTGAGATCGACCGGCTGGCCGAGCAGTATCTGGAGCGTTTCATATGTGAGCGAGCGCCAACGCTGGCCTTCTACTCGGAAGACCGTGGATCGGTGAAGCCTGATGGCCGGATCGAAAAGGTGTTGGTCGTAGACCCAATCGACGGAACCCGTCCAGCACTTGCTGGGTTGGAATCCGCTTGTGTCTCGATTGCGGTCTCGCCGTATGGAAACGATGTCTCGATGAGTGACGTCGAGCTCGGGTGTATTCAAGAGATCAAAACCGGATCTGTCTTTCTTGCTGAGCGTGGCCGAGGTGTCTCGATCAAACTGGCGGGTGGCACGACTTCATCTCCTAACCTCAGTGATACAGAGGAGATTGGCCGCATGTTCTGGAGTCTTGGTTTCAGAGGTCGTCCCGCGCGCATGCTGGCCGAAGTGTTGGGAAACCTTATCGACCGATCTTCTGTTGGCGGAGGCGTCTTCGATCTTGGATCAGCGACCTTTGACATGACAAGACTCCTGACCGGGCAACTGGACGCCTACCTTGATGTAGGCACACGGATAATTAACGACATCCCAGAGACCAGGGCAGAGTTTGAGCGTGTCGGAGACGGTGCTGTTCTAAACAACTCACCCTACGACCTAGCGGCGGCAGTTCTGTGCCTTGATGAGGCCGGTGCGACAGTGACGGACGCATATGGACGATCACTTGACGATAGACCGTTACTCGGCGCGTCACATGAGTTCCAGATGTCATGCGTTTCATCTTCGAACAGGGTCCTACATTCCAAGATCCTGGAATCGATTGAGGAGGGCATCGGTCTTTTAACGCGCAGTCTTTAGTCTGTACAAGGTGCAACGTGATCCGAAACGTGGGGTATCTTGGCAGAAGAGAACGGAGGCAAGGATAAAGCGAGATGCGATGGATAGCTACAAAAGGAGATATTTTTGCTGCAGCCTGTAAGCGTTGGATCAAAATCCCTTAGTGACTACACCCATCTCGTCGGCCGGAAACTGGTTGAGGAGATTCGGGAGATTGCTGAGGACTTGAAAGGTAGGCGCGTTCTTCACGTTTCGGCTACCGCATTCGGTGGAGGAGTCTCCGAGATTCTGTTCACTCTGGTCCCTCTGATGCGTGACGTTGGGCTCGAAGCAGACTGGCAAATTATCTTGGGGAGGGAAGAGTTCTTTAACGCGACAAAGCAACTACACAACTCCCTGCAGGGAAACCCTCGATCGCTAACTGAAGAAGAGTGGGAGTGCTTCTTCAAGTACAACGAGATAAACGCCAAGGAGCTAGACGGGGGATGCGACTACATGATCATCCATGACCCCCAACCAGCTGCGCTTCATAGGTATGCGCCGGACGCGGCCAAGCATTGGGTATGGAGATGTCATATAGATCTATCGACTCCCAATAAGGACGATCTTGGCCCCGTTATTGAACTCGTCAACGATCATGATGTTTCGATTTTCCACCTCGATCAGTACAAGCCAAAAGAGCTGAAGATCCCCGCCAAGATAATACCTCCTGCGATCGACCCGCTGTCACCGAAAAACATGGCACTTGCGCAGGAGGACGCGTCCTATGTGTGTGATCAGTTCGGTATCGATATAGACCGCCAACTGATCTGTCAGGTATCGAGGTTCGATCCGTGGAAAGATCCCCTAGGTGTGATCGACGCGTACAAGCAGGTAAAGAAGGAGTCGCCCGACCTGCAACTTGCCTTGGTCGGTTCGATGGCAACGGACGATCCTGAGGGGTGGGACTACTTCCACAAGACATACGAATATGCGCAGGGCGATCCCGACATACACATACTCAACAACCTAAACAACGTCGGCGCGATCGAGGTAAATGCGTTTCAATCACAGTCCGACATAATCTTGCAGAAATCGATACGTGAAGGATTCGGGCTCACGGTAACGGAGGCACTTTGGAAGGTAAGACCTGTTGTTGCCGGCAACGTTGGAGGAATCCCGTTGCAGATCGAGGACGGAGAGTCAGGCTTCCTGGTCGACTCGCCTGATCAGGCAGCGGATAGAGTTCTTGAGATCCTGCGCGACCCGCCGTTGGGCAAACATCTCGCAAGAACGGGAAAGGAACACGTTCGGTCGAATTTCCTGATGCCGCGACTACTGCGAGATTGGCTTCTCTTACTTCGTGATCTCGGATAGGCTTTGATGCGTGCCGAATGATGCGTGCTGAATATTTACTATGAGTGATCTGGTTCTTGTCTCCAATCGCGGTCCTGTCACCTTTGACGTAGACGATGACGGAAACCGCGCTCTCAGGAGAGGCGGCGGCGGGCTGGTCAGCGTCCTCAGCGGGCTTGTCAAACACCGAGATGCGCTCTGGATCGCATCGGCGATGACAGAGGAGGATGCGAACGCCACCGAAGAGCACGATGGCCGAAGTTTCAACGTCGAACTGAGCGATATCAACTACCGAGTGAGGCTGGTGGTCAGCTCCAACGAAGCGTTCGATGACTTCTACAGTGTCATCGCGAACCCGATGCTCTGGTTCATTCAGCACTACCTCTGGGATCTGTCCAACGCGCCGGATATCAGGGCGCACGAGATAAGGGCGTGGGACTATGGCTACAGACAGGTGAACACCGATCTGGCAACCGCCATCGTCGAGGAAATATCCAACGGTGAAGCGCCCACGGTGATGATGCACGACTACCACCTCTACCTCTGCCCCAGCCTGGTGAGAGAACAGAGACCCGACGCATTCCTACACCACTTCGTGCACATACCCTGGCCACAGCCGGATGCCTGGAGAGTTTTACCAGAACGTATCCGCAATGAGCTTTTCAGTGGTGTACTTGCTAACGACATCATCGGTTTCCATACCGAGTCATACTGCCGGAACTTCCTTCATTGCTGCCGCGAACTTTTAGGGCTAGATACAGATTTCAACTTGAAGGCAGTTCTTCACGATGGACGCGAAACCTGGGTACGTGCCTATCCGATAGCGGTAGACGCAGAGGGATTTGCCGAAGCTGCCGAAAAACCCAGCGTGATAGCGAAAGAGGAAGAGATTCTTAAAAGGAGGCGCGAGCATCTGATCGTCCGTATCGATCGGGCCGACCTATCGAAGAACATCTTACGTGGCTTCACCGCTTTTGACATCTTCTTGGAACAGCATCCCGATTTCCATGAAAAGGTCACGTTCATAGCCCATCTGCAGCCTTCAAGGCAGGATGTACCTGAGTACGTCGAGTACCTGGAGAAGATCAACGCTCTGGTGGCAGTTATCAATCATCGCCATGGCACGACCGACTGGATGCCGATCAACCTGAGGCTCCACGAAGATATCGACGAGGCTGTCGCTACCTACAAACATTTTGACGTCTTACTTGTCAATTCGATATTCGATGGCATGAACTTGGTCTCTAAAGAGGGTCCCATTGTCAACGAGACCGACGGAGTGATGATACTTTCGGACAACACCGGCTCCCATGAGGAGCTCGGCGACTACGCCCTCAGTGTGAATCCCTTCGACGTGCAACAGCAGGCCGACGCCATCTATCGTGCACTGACAATGCCGTCTAGGGAACGAGCCGACAGGGCCGCAGCGCTCAAGCGCGTTCTAACCTCCCGCAGTCCCTCGGACTGGTTAAACGCACAGTTCCAGGACATCGAACTGTTCAAACAGCAACAGCCGAAGGTAGGCAGTTTGGCTTCAACCGGCCAATAGAGCCAACTGAATAGGGCCACTAAGGAGCTATCCAGGTGTGAATTCCCGTGGTTGGCGCGACTGGTAAGGAGTGACCGATTGGGTGTTCGCGGGATGCTGCCCGTATGGCCTGGCTGATCGATTTTCGGTTGCGTCTACACTGTTTTCTGAGTCGTCTTTCTCGCGACCGAGACGTTCCTCTCCTTGTGGACTGTCAGGAGTTAGCAGTAGAGGCGCGAAGTCTTCGGTATGGGTCGTCGAATACCTAACGTCTGGTTTTTCTTTAGGGCTTGTCGGGCTTGGTCGAGCTCCTTTGTCAAAGTGAGTTGACTCGACCGGACGTCCCGCTTTTTCCGGAAGTTCAGGATCCGAGAAGACGTGACTCATCTGAGAGCCGAAAAGCAGCAGAACCGCTGCAGTTGCAACGGCCAATAGCCTGCCCATGTTCCCCCACCTTACTCTTGATAAAAAGGATCGATTTAAAGGGTCCATACATAGTTAAGTCATTGGAGTGGCAGAATTAATCCCTTTAGTGTTGGACGTTGGTTTGGTGCAGCTCAGTCACAAGAGAGACAAAACCCTGTCTTTTCCTCGGAAAAAGGGTGAAAAGGTCGTAACAGTGCGATTAAACCGCCGCTCTCGACTCTAAACTAATTGCACATAGATACAGTTTGAAAGGAGCAAAGCGTGGCTGCAACAAACATAAACCGCGTTACTGTCACAGGCAACTTGACCCGCGATCCGGAACTACGCACGACACCGAGTGGGACATCAGTATGCTCACTGCGCATCGCGGTAAACAGCCGTCGAAAGGACGCCGAATCGGGCCAATGGGTCGACAAACCGAACTACTTCGACGTTACCGTCTGGGGAGCACAGGGTCAGAACTGCGCCAACTATCTGGCCAAGGGCAGGCCGGTCGCCATCGACGGGCGCTTGGACTGGCGTGAGTGGGAAGGACAGGACGGAGCAAAGCGGCAAGCGGTGGAGATCATCGCGGAAAGCGTCCAGTTCCTAGGCTCACCGAACGGATCGAAGACAAACGGGAGCGCAGCTGAATCTGAAGTAAAAGCGGATACCTCGGACTTTGACAAGGTAGAAGCTGGTGCAGCCTCAGACGATGACATCCCTTTCTAAAGGCCACTGAGCCTGAGCGGAGCAACGTAATCTAACTTTTGACTACCTGGTAGGCGATGCCCTCTGCATAGAAGGCATCGTGGCTACTATATGTCGCTTATGCGAATATATGACGCGATACTGCTTCTCGACTCGGAGATGCCCGAAGAGGGGCGAACAAATGTCATCGAGGATGTCAAGAAGACGATCTCTGCTTCGAATTTCGAGATTGTCAAGACCAACGACTGGGGAGTGAAGAAGCTCGCATACAAGATCAACCACAGGATGGATGCCAACTGACTTCCTCTTCCGGATAGAGGGATCGGGATCCGATATCGAAAGCCTCGACAGTAAGCTGCGCATAATGGACGGGATCCTTCGCTACCGCATCGTGAAGCAGCCTGAAGGAAACACTGAAGATTGGATCGACTTTAAAGACTACGACTCACTACGACGGTTCGTGTCCGATCGTGGGAAGATGAGAACGCGCCATGCGTGCAGGGTTTCCAGGCGTAATATGGCGCTCGCAACCAATGCGATTAAGCAGGCTCGCGAGCTGGCTCTGCTGCCCTACATATCGGAGAAGTAACACTCACCCGGATCTCAGATGGCACAGGCAATTCTCATTAAAGACGTAGATGACCTTGGAGAAGCTGGGTCGATCATCGAGGTTGCACCCGGGTACCTACGTAACTACCTTGTCCCAAGAAAACTGGCACAGCCGGCGACAAAAGCCTCGGTTGCCCAGGCAAGACATAAGCTGGAAATCACAGAGAAGGCGAACCGCGAGCAGAAAGAGCGCTCGGAAGAAAGTGCCGAGCTGCTCGGAAAGACCGTCCTGACGATCCAGGCAAAAGCAGGCGAGGACGGGCGGCTGTTCGGATCGGTGGGTAAGCGCGAGATAGCCGATGCGATCAAGGAGGCGAGGGGATTGAAGATCGAGAAGAGGAAGATAGTTCTTGATGAGCCGATCAAGAGCATCGGCACATATATGGTCGATATCGAGGTTGGACAGGACACTGTTTCTAGCGTAAAGACCATGATCGTTGAACAAAAATAGTGCTGGCAGCTTGAAGTCAAGCCGTCTCAACAAGTACTCTCCTTAAGGTCCAAGAACACGTCCGGAATGGAGAAACTGATACCTTGGAAGCAGCCGTAAAAACAGGTTCGGCCCCGCCGCAAAATCTTGAAGCTGAATCGTCGGTTCTGGGCGCGATGATGGTTGCCGAGGTGGCCATCGATCCTGTGATCGCTGACGTTAGGCTCACTGCAGAAGACTTCTACCGTGAACAGAACAGGATTATCTTCCGCGGGATAACCACCTTGTATGAAAGAAGAGAGCCGATAGATCCGCTGACAGTGTCGGAGCATCTTGCTCAGAAAGGTGAGATCGAAGAAGTTGGGGGAAGAGAGTACGTCCATTCACTTGCCTCTACTGTGCCGGCAGCGGCCAACGCAGCCCACTACGGAAAGATCGTGCGAGAAAACGCTCTACTGCGCAGACTCCTGGATACCGCACGGGGAATCCAGTCCAGCGTAGAGCAACGACAGGGTGAGCCCAGAGAGCTGGTCGAACAGGCTGAGTCAAACCTGTTCAAAGTCGCACATGACGAGAAGGCAAGCGATTTTCAGCATGTCGGTCAGATCCTGCACGACGAGCTCGACAAGCTTCAGGCAAACAAGGACAGCGTTACGGGGGTCGAGTCCGGCTTCCGTGATCTTGACGACATGACCGGCGGCTTCAGAGACGGCAACATGATAGTCCTTGCCGCAAGGCCGTCAATGGGCAAGAGTGCGCTGGTCGCAAACATCGCGGAAAATGCTGCCGTAAAGTACAGCCGAAAGGTCGCCCTCTTCTCACTGGAGATGTCCCAGGCGGAGATCGCGCAGCGTTTCATAGCCTGCCGAGCGCGGATACCGGGAGACCGGCTCCGCAAGGGCAAGGTGGCCCAAAAAGACTGGCCTCAGGTTCTAAAAGCTTGCAGCGATCTGGATCGAGCCTCGCTCTGGGTAGATGACTCGACCGACCTGACCATGCTCGAGATCCGTGCAAAGTCACGCCGTCTTGCGGCGCGCGAAGGGCTGGATCTGGTGATCGTCGACTATCTGCAGCTAATGAGGCCCGATACTCCATCGGACAGCCGCGTTGAGCAGGTGGGAAAGATAAGCAGAGGATTGAAGATCCTTGCGGGAGATCTAGACATACCGGTCATCGCAGTGTCCCAATTAAACCGTGCGCCCGAACAGCGACCGTCTAAGAAACCGTTACTTTCAGACCTTCGTGAGTCGGGAAATATCGAGCAGGACGCCGATCTTGTGATGTTCATCTATCGTGATGAGTACTACTACGGTGACGAATCGGAAAAACAGGGCCTCGCCGAGATAATCATCTCTAAGCACAGAAACGGTCCGGTGGGTGAAACCGAACTCGCTTTTCTATCGCACTATCCAAAGTTTGCGGACCGGGCACGAGAAGAGATGCCGGTGGAGCAGGTATCGGGGGAGGGTCCACCTCTGGCGGCAGTCGAAAGCGTTGAAGAGATCTAGACCTCATGAGCTGCCCACTGAATAGATGCGACGGTAGCGGATGGCTTCTCACCGAAGACGACCAGGCGATCCCATGTGAATGTCGAGGGGAACGACGAATGCGTGCGGGGTCCGATGTGGTCTCGCAGGTAATACCGAAACGGTTCCGTGGCGTCTCGTTCGACCGTCCCCCAGTCCCTGATCTAGACCCAACAGTTGTCAGGGAGGTCAAGCGTTATGTGGCCGGTCTTGAGTCATTCATAGAAGAGGGAAGGGGACTCTGGTTTATGGGAGATGTCGGCACCGGCAAGACCACCCTTGCGATGATCGTCTCCAAAGCAGCGTTGGAGCAAGGGCTTTCTGTCGCCATCTACTCGCTACCGAGACTGCTTGCGGAGATCCGCAAGACCTACGATCAGAACACAGAAAGCACATACTTCAACTTTTTCAAGCAACTGGTCAAAGTGGACCTTTTGCAGATCGACGATGTCGGTGCTGAGAGACAGACCGATTGGGTACTGGAGCAACTGTACGCCTTGATCAACGAGAGATATGAGCAGAAGAAGGCAGTGATGATTACGACAAACCTAGGACCGGACGATCTCCGCGAGCAGATAGGGGAGCGCACCGTATCACGACTTGTCGAGATCTGTGAGGACCCACTGCCGTTGATGGGAATTGACCTGCGGAAGGTGTATCCACAGGCGGGGGGTAAACATGCCTAGCACTGTAGTAGTCGGTGCCCAGTGGGGCGACGAGGGAAAGGGCAAGGTAGTTGACCTGCTGAGTGAACGATCCGATGTAATAGTCCGTTTTCAAGGAGGAAACAACGCTGGTCACACGATCGTTCGGGATGGCGAGGAGTTCCGTTTTCATCTGTTGCCGTCGGGGATGCTCTATCCTGGAAAGATCTGTGTGATAGGCAACGGTGTTGTTGTCGATCCCGCTGTTCTGTGTTCAGAGCTCGATCAGCTGCGTGGTCGAGGTGTCGAGATGGCCGAGCTTAGACTGTCCGCGAACGCGCATCTGATCATGCCATACCACGTGTTCCTCGATAAGGCTCGTGAGACTAAGTTGGGGAAACTCTCTATTGGCACGACCCGAAGGGGTATCGGTCCCTGTTACTCGGACAAAGCTGCAAGGTTAGGGGTCAGAGTTCAAGATCTCCTCGACGAAAAGATCTTGAAAAAGAAAATCGTCGCGGCGATGGAACCTAAACGTCAATCGTTGCGAGACAACTCCAAGGACCCCGCGCTTGACCTCCATACCATGTCTGAGGAGTACTTGTCCTTAGGTGAACGGTTGGCACCCTACATAACTGACACCTCGAAACTGATCTACGACGCACTCTGCGACGATCAGAACGTGATTATGGAGGGAGCTCAGGGAACTTTGCTCGATATCGATCACGGTACATATCCGTTTGTTACGTCATCGAACCCGGTCGCGGGCGCCGCCTGTATAGGCGCGGGAATCGGACCCAACCAGATAAACGAAGTGCTGGGAGTGACCAAGGCATACTCCACCAGGGTAGGTGCCGGACCTTTTCCCACTGAGCTCAGCGACGAAGTAGCTCACCACTTACTTAATCGAGGACACGAGATAGGGACAACGACGGGACGCGAAAGGCGCTGTGGATGGATCGACCTGGTCGCACTGCGGTACGCGGTACGCGTGAACGGGCTCACTTCGATGGCGCTGACAAAACTCGACGTTCTTACAGGGTTGAAGCAACTACAGGTGTGTGTGCGATACCGCAACGAAGAGGGTGCAACGTTTACGGAGTTTCCGTATCACCAGAGTATCCTGCACAACGTGCGTCCCGAGTACGAGGAACTTCCCGGATTCGAGCAGAAGATCGATGACGTTCGTAAGCGATCCGATCTGCCCAAGGAGGCAATCCAGTACCTCGACTTCATCGAGGCCAAGACCGGTGTCCCAATTAAGCTGGTGGGTGTAGGCCCTGGCCGTGAACAGGTTGCGGAGGAGTGACCTGTAGAACCTCGTGCTCGCCTTTGCGAATTATCTTGATCGCATAGGCAGTTGCGGCAAGTAGGGTCGCCGCTGCCAGCGTTAGCTGAATGCTGAGTAGCCCCTCCCGTGTCCAGTAGACATCCTGCAACTCCAACAGCAGGGCCGACTCATCGAACACCAGCCCCATACCGATCCCAAATGGAATCGCCAGATAGGGCTCAAAGTCTTCACCTTTTGTAACAAGTGCCGCCGAGCCGCTTACGAATGCCAGGACCAGCCCTGGAATGAAGTGATGGACGTGACGTCCCGCAACGCTGACATCTCGAAACGGGGGAATGCCGTGGCGAATCGCGTAGGTGGTCGCGCGTACTGTCGCAAAGCTCAGTACAAACGACGACATAAGGTTGAAAGAGGTCGATTCGCTTGTTGATATTCCACGATACCCCTCGCGTGCAACTGCCACCGTCTCCGATACTGCGGCTCTACCCGACTCAATTATCCCGGCAGCCGGTTCGTCGGCCATTTCCGACTTCTTTTTCCAGATGCGGCCCAGTTCGGCTGCTACTACGGCCACAACCGTTGCCAGAGCGACAAGCCCCATGAAAAGCGTGCGAGTCTCGGCTGTGCGAAGTCTCGGCCTGCGTCTCTCCTGCCTGCGTTTGAAGCTTATCGCCATCGTTCCAGCAGATCGCTCTCCGGTACATCGCGCAGATGCTTGGCGGGCACTCCCATAACGACCGACCGCGGCGACACATCGTCTATAACGACGGCTCCCATTGCGACAAACGCCTCTTCCCCTATCTCGATCCCCGGAGCCAACACAGCACCTCCACCTATACGACAGGCCCTTCGTAGTGTCGGTCCGCAAATGGACCCGTCTGGTGGATGTCTTCCCATGGTGTGATCGTTCGTCATAACCACGCCCGGCCCTACAAATACGTCGTCCTCAACAACGGAATAGGCGGTCAGATAGCAATTACTCTGCACGCGTACCCGGTCTCCAACCTTCACATCGTTGTCGACAGCGGTGCCGCGGCCGATCACCGTGGCTTGGCCGATCTCCGTTCGTTCGCGCACATGAGCCTGATCACCGACGATCGTGTCGCTTCCGATTCGAGCATTTGCAAACACCACCGCCCCAGCGCAGATAACGGCACCAGATCCCAGCCGCAGTGGATCTGGCGTGGCCTCAGAGGACGCTGTTGAGTACTTCGACAGTTTCGGCTCCTTTCCTAAAATGACGCCGTCTCCAAGCTCGCATCCATCACCAACCTCGGTGCCACTGTGAACGACAACGTTCGCTCCCAGCTTAACGCCTTCGCCTAGCTTTACCCCATCTCCAAGTACAAGTCCGGGCGCGACATCCGAGGTATAAAGCCTCATCGACTGTCAGCCCCGTCTTCCTGCAAACGGCATGGGCTGCCATCGGACTCTAGGGAGCTCTGCAGCCCCTCAAGTACGCGGACCACCCTCAGTCCGCTCTTGCCGTCCGAAAGGGGTTGTGTGTCAGCGCGGACACACGAAATGAAGTGCTCACACTCAAGTTTCAGCGGTTCGTCGTTTGCGATTCTCGGCGACCAGATATCTCCGCTCCTAGTTATGTACTCACCGTAGCTTGCAAAGTCTCGGTCAAAGCCCTTGTCGTATACCACTACTTTGCGCTCGAGTTCCATGTCGTCGAATATCGCCATCTTCTTCGATCCAACCACTGTGAAACGACGGGCCTTGTGGGGATCGAGCCACGATAGGTGGAGATGAGCACTCACCCCAGAATCAAAACGCATGTTGCAAAAGACCACGTCTTCGATCTTCTCCTGTAGGTATGCGTGGCCAACCGCGCTTACCTCAACCGGCTCCTCCTTGAGTAGGTGCAGTAACACCGAGACGTCGTGAGCACCTAAACTCCAGAGTGCGTTCTCATCGCCACGAAGCTTTCCTAGATTTAGACGATTTGAATAGGCATAGTAGATGTCGCCAAGCTCACCGTTCTCGACTAGCTCTTTGATCTTTGTAACACCAGGGTGATACTGCAGTAGGTGACCGACCATCAGCTGAACTCCGCTGGCCTCCGCCGCATCAACCACACTCTTTGCATCGGCGCTGGTTTGAGCTAGCGGTTTTTCAACGAAGCAGTGCTTGCCTGCGTCGATCACCTGTTTAGCCAGCACGGCGTGCGATGAAACATCGGTTGCCACCACAACGGCGTCAAGAGCCGAGTCGCTTAATAGCTCCTCTAGATCTGAGCTGAACTTGGTATCGGGAAAGACTTTACTCCACCGCTCGCATCTCTCGGCGTCGCGATCGCAGGACCACCTTAGATTTGCGCTGGCTAGATCGTTGAAGTTCCGTGCAAGATTCGGGCCCCAGTAGCCGAGCCCGACAACGCCCACCTCTACCGTGCTTTGACTCATAGCAAAATCAGATTGTCCGCCGTTATGTCCTTTGTCACTCCGCGTAAGTCCAGCACCAGCGCCGATCTCTCTACAATTCTCTGGTAGTCTAGATCAGGATGCGCGGTGACAATCACCACAATATCTGCCGCCTGCAATCCGCTGTTCAACTCCGTCGAAGCAAGCCCTTGATCGTCCAGCTCAGGGACGTGTGGGTCGTGGTATGAAACTTGTGCACCCTCGGCACGCACCAGCTCGATGATCCTAAGTGCAGGCGACTCGCGCGTGTCACCAACTCCCGGCTTATACGCTACTCCCAAGACAAAAATATTCGAACCGTTCAGAGACTTCTTTGCCGAGTTGAGTGTCCTGGATATCTTTTCAAAACAGAAATACGGCATCGCCTGATTGACCTTTCCGGCCAACTCGATGAACTCCGGGTAGTGGTCAAACTCACGCGCTCGATGAGCTAGATAGAACGGATCGATCGGCAGGCAGTGGCCGCCCAATCCCGGGCCTGGATCGAAACGCATGAATCCGAACGGTTTGGTCGAGGCAGCGTCTATCGCCTCCCATATATCAAGATCCATTCTGTCGCAGAGCATCGCCAACTCGTTGACAAAGGCGATGTTGACAGAGCGAAATATATTTTCCAAGAGCTTGGATAGCTCCGCGACTTCTGGCGATGAAACTCTCTGTACCTGATCAACGACTCTTTCGTAGAAAGTTGCTGCCTTCTCGGTACAGCTTTCGGTAACTCCCCCCACTATCTTGACTGTGTTCTTCAGCGTGAAATCTCCGCGTCCAGGATCGATTCGCTCCGGCGAGTAAGCGACAGACAGATCGCGACCCACCTCGAGCCCTGAGCTCTCGAGCTGCGGCACCAACCTCTCTCTGGTTGTCCCAGGATAGGTGGTCGACTCCAAGACGACCAGTTGACCGGCTCGTAACACTGCACTCAGCGATTCACCCGCCTCGTCAAGGTGACCGAGGTCCGGTCTACCACTTTTTGTAAGCGGCGTTGGCAGAGCAATAATCACGGCGTCGACCTCACTCAGATCACCGTATTCGGTAGTTGCAGATATCAGTTTCCGCTCGACCAACGGTCCAAGCCTTTCACTGGAAATATCCTCCACGTAGCTGACGCCATCGTTCAGCTGATCGACTCTTGATCGGTCTACATCGACGCAGACAACCGAATCACCGATCTCGGCAAAAGCCGCCGCAAGCGGTAGCCCGACGTACCCTGCACCGATTATTCCTACCTTTTCACCCATCTGTCCCCACAACTCTAGTGACGTGCTTCGACAGCGCCTCCACCACTGCTCGTCCTGCGTTTCCACCACCGTACAGTTCCGGTCTATCTTTTGGAAGCGGTTTTTCAAGAGCGGACAGGGCCGCCTTGCTGTCCAGTCCGACCAGAGTATTCCAGCCGTTATCAACGGTCTCTACCCATTCGGTCGTATTGCGCAAGGTGACACATCTCACCCCAAAAAGATAAGCCTCCTTCTGAATCCCGCCGGAGTCGGTCAGTACCGCTCGGCAACTGCGCAGTAGGGACTGAAAGTCAAAGTACCCGAGGCTCGGCGTCATGATCAAACTACCGTTTTGCTCAAGTCGACCAGCAAGACCTGCTTTCTCTAGGCTGGCGCGGGTACGTGGATGGACTGAAAATACAACCGTGCCGGGCAGAGACTCGATCAACTCGACAAGCTTCAACAACTGCTCGCTGGAGTCGACGTTGCCGGCTCGGTGTGTTGTCACCAGGAGATAGTCGCCTGCCTCAAGGTTTAGCCTTTCGCGCATTCCACGCCCTTCCTCCGAGACGCTCGATGCCTTAAGAGCTACGTCCATCATCACGTCTCCCACCTCGAAAACACCTTCCGAGATTCCTTCGGATGAAAGGTTGTCCACCGCAGTGTTGCTGGAGCAGAGGAGCAGATCGGCGCAGTGATCGGCCACCACCCTGTTTATCTCCTCCGGCATGGTGCGATCGAACGAGCGCATACCGGCCTCCACGTGAGCAATTGGACAAATGATCTTCGCACAGACTAGTGCTGCAGCAACTGTTGTATTCGTATCTCCGTAGATCAGTGCAATATCGGGCTCCAACTTACAAATCACTGGCTCCAGTTCGGTCATGATTTTGGCGGTCTGCCTCGCATGCGAACCCGAGCCAACGCCCAACTCGCAGTCGGGGTGCGGCAGATCGAACTCCCTGAAGAACACCTCTGAGAGCTCGTCGTCGTAGTGCTGACCGCTGTGGACCAATACCTCTTCGTGCTTTTGGCGCAGCAGACCAGAGACGCCTGCCGCCTTTATGAATTGGGGCCTGTTTCCTACAACGGTAACGATTCGCATAGTCGGTATAGCCTAAATTAAGCTAGAAGGCGGATGCTAGTTGCTGAGACAGAAGTGGTGGACAACGAACAAGCCGCTGGTTGTGCACCTCTGATGGATCAGTGACTAGCTCTCGAGCGAAGATCGATTCTGCCAAGGACCGAGGGAGAGCAAATACTTGTTGTATTTGCTCGACCGAGGACGCCGGCAGAGTCGATCTGCAGCCGAGAGATAGTTGCTGAGACAGAAGTGGTGGACAACGAGCGGCTATGGGCCGTGAAGGACTCGAACCTTCAACCTTGGGCTTAAGAGGCCCCTGCTCTACCGGTTGAGCTAACGGCCCGGATAGAACTAGTGTGGATTCTAGTGCCTACTGCGGGGCTGTCCCGCCGCCTGCCTCGGCTGCGGCCTGCTGAGCAATCTGCTGTTCTACATCTTTCTTTATCTTGTCAAGTCGACGCTCGACGGCTTTCTGCTTGCTCTTTTCCGCAAGTTCAACCGCCCTGTCTGCAGCCAAGTCTCCTTTTTTCGTCTGTTCTGCCAGATACGCATAGGTCGCAAGCTGGGCGTATCCACCTGAACTCGGCCTTATGTCGAGGATTAACTCCTGGGTGTCTGCAGCTTCCTCGTACTCTTGCAGCCCGTCGTAGGCTCGAACAACGATATTTGCAACCTCTATGTCGATCTTCTTCGGGTCGAGCTTGAGGTACCGCTCCCACGCCTTGGTCGAATCCTCCAATGGCTCTAATGCCCCCTCCTTGAACAGCCCGGTCTGCTGATCGAAGTTGTCGCCGGAAGTCGCGACGGTGTACTGGGCGCGGGCAAGCCCTAGCAACGCATTTTTACTTTTCGGGTTCGTTTCAAGCTTCTTTTCATAGCGCTTTACCTGATCCTCGCCTATGTTTGAACCACCGCTCTGGTTAAAGATGTCGAAAATGCTGCCCGCTTCAAAGCCACTACCCACGAAGAAGATTATCGAGCTTCCGGCAAAGGCCACGGCCAGAATCAGGTACGCAACTTGGATAAGGCGCCTGCGTTTACCTCTTAAATCGAAAAGCATCTTGAGTTCATACTACCTTTGGTAGGGGCTCTTTCGAGCCGAAGAGCACGCTTTTTATCCTTTATTTACGGAACACCCTCGCCTACTTCTGCATGATCCTTGGCACTCCTTGGTGTTCCAATGGCCGATGCAAGCAGTAGGCCCAGCTCATAGAGCGCCAGAAGCGGGACCATCTCAATCAACATCGTTATCGGATCCGTTCCGGGCAGTGCCGCTGCAACAACTGCGATCACCACGTAGGCGATCTTTCGCTGCTTTTTAAACTGCTTTACTGAGACTATCCTGAGACGGGCAAGGGCGACCATCACGACCGGTACCTGGAACACGATCGCCAGTGCAAGCACGGTCATCACGACGAAGCTGTAGTAGTCCCTGGCTCGTAGCTGTACGTTGAACTGATCCGAGTTGAATTCGATCAGAAACTTGACGGCGAGCGGGGCCACAACATAATAGGCAAATACGACACCGGCGATAAAAAGCAGTGGCATCAGCACCATCACAGGTAGCGCCAACTTTCTCTCCTCTCCACTGAAGGCCGGCAGTACAAAGGCAAACACTTGGAAGATGATCACAGGCATAGTGATCAGTATCGCCGCATAGGCCGAGATGGTAAGAGTCGTCATAAACGACTCGGCGACACTAAGAGTCAATAGTTTCTTCCCCGCCGGCAAGGGTCCGTTCGCAATATCCAGCACCAGGTCGTTCTGCCAAAAGCACAGCGCAAACACGATCACGAATGCGCCTATGGTGACGATGATCCTGGTTCTTAGCTCGTCTAGGTGGTCAACGATACTTAACCGGTCATCGTGCGATACCGGTGCCATCTTGGGCATTTGTTTCTAGTACTCCGCCTTAGGTTCTTAGGTTCTGCGATCGGAAACAGCCTCGCTGCTCTCGACCTTACTTTTCTCTGTATTGCTTTCTTCTACTCGATGTGGTTCATCTTCGTGATCACTTGTAAGCGAGCCCTTGAACTCGCGAATACCGCGACCGAGCGAGCGCCCCATCTCCGGCAACCTCTTCGGGCCGAATATCACCAGTACGATTATCAGAACTACAACGATCTCAAGTGGCCCTACATTTGGCATTTAAGCCTCCTTATTTAACTACAAGATGGTAGCTGAACACTAAAATACTGCCGTCTCGGTGCACCGTTAGGACCGCATAAATGGCATCTCCAATCCTTCCGGAGGAGAGCTCGATAGGAACATCATGCTGTTTGAAATATTCGGACTATTACTCGTCTTTTGTGGCACCAAGCAGATGATTCATTAGAGCACGCGCGCCACTGGATACCGTTTCCTCGCCGGCAACCAATATGACGAACTGCCTCGGAAAGCTCAAGCCACGCACCGAGCATACGACAAACCTAGCTTCCTCGCCTTCAACCGCCTGACTGGATATTACAACCGGCACTTTCTCTTTTATCGCGGTGGCTTTCGCGGCGCTTGTACTTCCCACCTCGGCGAGCGGAGGAGCGAGTCTCAATCCCCGCTCTTCGAGCACGTGGTCGACAGTGCGGCGAGAGTTCGCATCTGGATCACGTAGGATCAGCGGTGTGCTTATGAAGTCGTCGAGGTCGGCCTCTTTCGCCTTCGCCCATGGATGATCTTTCGGAGCGGCGATTACCACTTCATCGTCACAGAGGTGGACCTCTTTTAGCTCGTCCTGCTTCTCTTCAATGGCCGACGCCGCTGCAATCCCCAGCTCCGCGCGACCGGACCTAACCAGCTCCCGCACTACTCCTGAGTTCCCGATAAGCAACTCAACTGAAAGATGCCGCTCATGTTCGTTTTCAAACTCGACAAGTTCGGTGGGGATGATAAACTCGGCCGCCGTGTGGCTAGCGGCAAGCCGAATCGGAAAGTCGTTTACCGACAGTGCGCTCATCATCTCCTCCACAACCTCGGCCTGTGCAAGCAACTTGCGCGCCTCGGTGTATAGCTTGGAGCCTGCTGGTGTCGGCTCAACTCCGTAGGGCGATCGATCCAGAAGGCGTACACCGGCCAGCTTCTCGAGCGTTTGGAGCCGCTTCGAAAGCGCCGGTTGGCTCAGGTGCAGCAGACGTGCTGCCTTGCCGAGACTGCCGAGGTCGACCGCTGAACAGAACGCTCTCATCTCGGCGATGTCAGGACGGCGCACTTGCTTACTCATGGTCTACCTCCAGGCATCTCTCAGCCTCCGATCTGCGACATGCTGCGCAGTGGTTGTCGAAATCCCTTTTCACCGACACCGTGCTTTAACTCCTTCTGCCACACAGCATCACGAATAATTTCCTCCAGCTCGCCATCGCTGGCGCCTGCCCGCATCGGGCCTCTTAGATCCGTCTCGTAATGACTGAATAAACATGTTCGCAGTTTTCCCTCAGCCGTCAGACGCGCCCTATTACATGACTCACAGAAAGGTTCGGATAGTGGATTGATGAATCCTATCTCGCCTTTACCGTCACTGAAGCGGTAGACACTTGCGGTTGCGTGCTGCTCCCGCTCCATCTCCTCCAACGGGTAGACGGCTTCAATCATCTTACGCACTTCGATACCTGTCAACACCTCTTCCTGTTTCCAGAGCTTTGCCGCATCCAGCGGCATGTACTCGATAAAGCGGATCTGGTATGGCTTTTTACGAGCGAGCTCGACCAGGCCAAACATCTCCTCCTCGGTAAAGCCCTTGATCGCGACAGCGTTTATCTTGATCGGGTGAATCTCGGGGTAGCGCTCAAGCTCCTCCAGACCCTCGAGTACCTCAGGGAGCGCATCGCGTCTGGTTATCTCAGCAAAGTTGTTGCGTACGATCGAGTCGAGGCTCACGTTCATTCGGTTTATACCTGCATCAACGAGCGCCTTGGCATCGCGCTTGAGTAGATATGCGTTGGTCGTAAGCGACAGATCGGCGAGACCTTGGATCGAGGCGAGCATTGCAACCAGCTCTGGGAGGTTCCTGCGTACCAGCGGCTCTCCTCCAGTAAGCCGTACGTCGCAGACTCCCATCTCCACGAAGAGCCCTACCAATCGCTGGATCTCCTCGAAACGCAAGATATCCCGTCTCTCGATCCAAGGAAGACCCTCGGCCGGCATGCAGTACTGGCATCGGAAGTTACAGCGATCCGTTACCGATACCCGAATATCGCCTATCTGACGCCCATGCCCGTCGTATAGCAATTCCATCTGTGATCACTTTCCTCTTTTAAAATTCATATGGAACCTGCTCTGTGTCGGCAACCGCTGGCCCTGATATTTGCTGTCGGCGGCTTCGGATCCATATGGCCGCTCTACCGGCCTATCTACACGCATGAAGGAAAGTTGGCCGATCGGCATACCCTGATAAATGGTAATAGGTAGATTTGCAACGTTTGAAAGCTCGAGGGTGAGATTGCCTTCAAAGCCGCAATCGACGAACCCTGCGGTCGAATGGATCAGTAGCCCCAGGCGCCCGAGAGAACTCTTTCCTTCGAGTCGTCCAACTACATCGTCGGGTAGCCCGACAACTTCCTGTGTTTGGCCCAACACGAACTCACCGGGATGAAGGATGAACGGCTCGTCATCTACGACCTCCACCAGCTCGGTCAGGTCTTCCAACGGCTCGCGCACATCTATGTACGGCCGCCGTGCGTTGTGAAATACACGAAAACGCCCGTCTGCTCGCACGTCGATACTGGCCGGCTGGACCAGCCGCTCATCGTACGGCTCGATCCGTATCCTGCCGCTCTCGATCTCCTGTTTGATAGTGCGATCGCTCAGAACCACTGTTCATAGCCTACATAGACTCGTCGGTGGACGTTTGTTTGACGAAGTCTACCCCGACGGGCTTGTCGAGGTGGGTTCTCCATAAGAAAACTTAGATTTCCCAGTTGTCGCCTAAAGGTTTTTATACGGACGCCGATACTTGTTTTAGAGAGAGATGGGACGGGGAGCAAATCAGAGCCATTACGTCAAGCGAGTGACGCTTCCGAGCGGCAAGCGGGTCGATGTGGTCTACTTCGAAGACACGGATCCAAGCGAAGAGCTGGGGCTCTGAATCGCTGCATGTCTGCTCGGACTGTGAATCCAAGCTTGTGTACCCGTTGAACTGGAGCGAGGTAGAGGCAGGCCTTTGGGCCGTCACCGTGAGGTGCCCCGACTGCGAAGCGACGCGCACCGGTGTCTTCGATCAGAGAACGGTTGAGCTGTTCGACAAGGAACTCGATCAAGGACTCGATCAACTGATCGACGACCTGAGTCACCTTGAACGGGCCAACATGGAGGAAGACATCGAGCGCTTTGTAGACGCGCTTGACAAAGACAAGATCCTCCCGGTCGACTTCTAAGAAACCGTCCGAAAGCCTCACAGACCATAACCCCCGGCGATGGCTGAACTCTAATTTCGTTTTTTTCGAGATCCTCAGATCGCATTGCTGAGGCGGAATAATTCTAAAACCCCATGGATAAAGGCATCTGCAACCCATGAAACAAGAGGATCACAACCTCTAGGCATGACTCTCACAACTGGACGGAGGGACAACCGAGTGAACTTGTGTTCGATTGGACTATGCTGTTTTACGTTGATAGTTGATTGGTTGTATGTTGATCAAAATTTGTGAATGTATAGATCGTCTTTCAAAAACAGATGGGCGCCGAATGATCAAGGCCCCGATGGTGGCGGAGGGCCACCACGTCCTAAAAACCGTGGCAAGAACCGCTACGGAGAGAACGGCAAGAAGCTTAAGAAATGTAAACGAGTTGCAGACTGTTCAGGTTGCAACGGCTATATGAGGTGAAGCCATGAAGAGCACACGAAGAACATTCCTCAAGGGTGCAGGCGCTACTGGAGCCGGTTTAGCTGCGGCAAGGTTCGCGCCCGTTGCGATCGGCCAGAACGGAAACGGTGCGACCGCAGCAGCCGAGGATACGATTCCAACGACCTGCTGGATAGGAAAGCAGGACTGCGCCATGATCGCGCATCGCGTCGACGGTCGGGTAGTCCAGTTCGAAGGCCATCCCGCAGACCCCCGTACGGCGGGAACACTTTGCCCAAAGGGCAAGGCCCAGATCACCGGCCTATACGACCCCAACCGGCTGAAAAAGCCGATGGTCCGCAAGAACAAGAAGGGTGTAACCGGAGAGTGGGAAGAGGTTTCGTGGGATGAGGCCCTCGACAAAGTGGCTGATGAGGTCAAGAAGGTTAGAAAGGAAGACCCCGAGCTGGTGCTCTGGCAGAAGGGTAGAAGCAAGGCAAAGGTCTTCTACGACGATGCGTTTGTCGAATCGATGGGATGCCAGAAGATGGGCCACGGTGCCTACTGCTCAGACGCCGGTTACCGCGCGATGGAGTACACGGTGGGACTACACGCCGTGCTACACCCTGACATCCTGAATGCCAAGTACATTCTGTCTTGGGGCTGGAACATCACGGGCGCGGGCGGCAACAAGACGTGCTGGCTGACATGGAACAGACAGCTTGTCGAGGCCAAAGAAAAGCAGCTGGAGAAAGTCGTGCAGATCGACCCCCGGATTCGCCCGGCGGGCCCGCATGCAGACGAGTGGGTGGCGATCAAGCCAGGTACAGACCTTACAATGGCATTGGCACTCGCCAACCGCCTGATAAAGCAAGGTGATATCGACAAGGCGTACCTCAGGAAGTACACAAACGCACCCTACCTCGTGAAGAAGGACGGGGAATTCCTGAAGGTAAACGGAAAAGAGCAGGTCTGGGATACAGGATCAGGCGGTGCTGTAGCAGCCGGTAAGACTTCAAAGCCGGCGCTGGAGGGCACATTCACAGTCAACGGCCAGAAGGTGAAACCTGGATTCCAGCTCTTTAAAGAGCATGTTTCAAAGACTACACCTGAGTGGGCCGCCGCGATCTGCGGCGTTGACGCTGACCAGATTACGCAGATCGCCAAGGAATATGGTGAGTACGCGTCGATCGGCCAGACTAAGAAGGTCGGCGGGAAGACGATCCCTTACCGGCCGGTTGGGATCATGGCCTACCACATGTGCCAACAGCCGCTGGGAATGCAGACTATCCGATCAATACTGATGCTGTCGATGCTGGTCGGTGCATTCGGCGCAGTCGGTGGTCAGATGAGCGACTGGAAGGCGAACAAGATCGACAAGAACTGGGAGGAGTTCGAGGACATACCGGGGTCGATCGAGGAAGGCCCTTACGGTGTGCAGCTAAAACACAGCAAGTTCTTCCCGATCAACACCGGGAGTCCGGGAATCGCTTCGGATGTCATGAACAACCCGAAGAAGTGGGAGGCTGACCCGAAGAAGTTCCCGAAGGTGATGATCCAACACATGGTGAACCCCCTCTTGGCCTTCCCGGATCAGAAGTCGTTCATGGATTCGTACCCGAAGTTCAAGTTTATCGCTGTGATTAGCCCCTGGCTCAATGAAACCGCAGACTACTTCGCGGATGTAGTCCTCCCGTGTGCTGGTCCAGAGAAGTGGGAAGGGCCGATGAGTTTGGACAACCAGTACTACTCAGCAAAAGCACTTCGGATGCCTACGACGGAGCCGGTAGGAGAGTCCAAGAACGAGATCGATATCTATATGGATCTCTGCGAGAAGATAGGGATTCTCTTCGGTAAGGAAGGTTACCTCTACTGGGTCAATATCGGCCTGGAGTTGGGTGGCCCTAAAGAGGAGGTGGAAGAGCCGCTTGCAGGAGGCAAGTACGCTTTGCCACTCAACAAGAAGCCGAAGGTGAAGGACATCTTCAACCGTTGGGCCCTGGGCGAAGAGCTCGAAGGAGGCGTCAAGTTCTTCGAGAAGAACGGAGTCTGGGACAAGGGTGAGACGGCCCCAGAGGACATGTATGGCTATGCATCCGACCCGCCGTTCGGCGATGCCCTTCCCCACCGCTTCTACGGAGAGGGGCTGCTGCTAACCCAGAAGAAGCAAAAGTCGATGAAAACACCGAAGGCGTTCTGGCAGGACTACACGGCGTATCCAACCTGGCGAGAGCTTGTGTACACAACGTCGCCGGCTGAGTACAACTTGGACCTGATCAGCTACAAGCTGATCGAGTTCAAGCAGGCTCGTGCTGTCTTCT
The DNA here is from genome assembly GCA_963710065.1 of uncultured Thermoleophilia bacterium. Taxonomy (GTDB): domain Bacteria; phylum Actinomycetota; class Thermoleophilia; order Solirubrobacterales; family CAVPYU01; genus CAVPYU01. The sequence goes on from CAVPYU010000001.1 coordinate 503,112, forward strand.
TCCCGATGCTTCGTGAACTGGCGCCAGAGCAGATTCTGGCGATCAACCCGGAGGACGCAAAGAAGAGGGACATAGGAGACGGCGACGAGGTCACTGTCGAGTCTCAAAATGCGGTGTCCGGTGAGACCAGGAAACTAAAAGTCAAGGCGGTGCACCGAGACGATATACGGCCTGGGGTCGTAGGTATGCCCCATCACTATGGACTGTGGGTGCAACCTTGGTCGAAGGACTCGGGTGCATCGCCGAACGAGCTCTTCTTTACAGGTGAAGGCTACGTGGCGAATACCGCAGATCAGTCCTTCCTGGTGAGGGTAAAGGTGGAGAAGGCGTGATGTCCATGAGATTGTCGAAATTAAGCCAACTGGAGGTGAATGAAAGTGCCTAAATATGGAATGGCGATCGACCTGGAGAGATGTATGGGTTGCCGCGCCTGTGTGTCAGCTTGTAAGACCGAAAACGACACGTCAGAGAACATCTTCTGGATGAGCGTTTTCCGGTACCAGGAACACGAGTACCCAAAGACAAAGGTTGGCTTCCTCCCGAGGCCGTGCCAGCAGTGCGATAATGCACCATGTGTTGAGGTGTGTCCGACCGGTGCTAGGTACAGGAAGACGGCGTCACTCTTGTCAACTTCAAGAAGTGCATAGGCTGTCGCTATTGCGTGGTGGCCTGCCCTTACGGCGTCAACTTCTTTAACTGGAAGAAGCCCAAGGACAACTACTACTACGACTGGAAAGCCAAGGATGTCGAGAAAGATGCGACAAAGGGCGCAGTACCGCCATGGAAGAATCCGGCGCTGGATAAGAAGTACACATCCAAGAACCGGCTTGTAGCGGGTAGCGGCCACTACAAGGGCGTTACCGAGAAGTGCACGTTCTGTGTGCAGAAGAGCACCAAGGGTGAAGACCCTGCGTGTGTTCAAAACTGCCCAGTTGACGCACTCATCTTCGGAGACCAAGAGGATCCGAAGAGCCCAGTATCCAAGGCGTTATCTACTAAGAGGTCGTTCCAGTTGAAGGGCGAGCTAGATACTCATCCAAACGTGTTCTACATAGGCCAGCCGCCTCCAGACGATCACGCGGAAGAGATCGAGCCTACAGCGTCCAAAGCCAAACCGGTAAAGAAGTGAGGGAGTGAGCCATGACTAGTACAACAATGAACACTCAAGAAGCGGCTAAGCCTCCCGCCTCCAAGGTTTGGATGGGCATTCTCGGGGCCTTGGTCTTACTTGGGCTTTGCTATTTCATCATCTCGCTAATAATTGGTGACGAATGGTACGGCATTAACGACTCGGCACCCTGGGGAATATTCATAGTCGGAATGATCCTTTTGCTGGGCATCAGCATTGGATCGACGGTCGTTGGAGCGTTGATCAATGCGTTTGGAAAGGATGAGTTAGCGCCGCTCGCGATGCGAGCACTTATCGTCGGGCTTGTGACCCTGGCAGGAGCGACTCTTTTCGTCGCGGCCGATGTTGGAAACATCTTCCGAACGGTTCTTGTGCCATTTATCTGGCAGAATCCGAGTTCGATGTTCTTCTGGACATCGTTGACCTACTACATCTTCGGGATTCTCCTGATCGTTTCACTCGTCTACACAGCGCGAGTTGCGAAGGGAGACGCCGACGAGAAGGACAAGAAGCGCGTTAAGACGCTGTCGATAATCACAGCCCTTTTCGCGATCTTGCTGGTTGCCGGAATCGACGGATCGTTGTTTGCCGTCAACAGAACACGTGAGTTCTGGAATCACGCATCGCTGCCGGTTCACTTTGCAGATGTGTCGATCCTGAGCGGCGTTGCGGTAATGCTGCTGATCGGGATCGGGCTTTCGAAGTCCGGGAGGGGTGAGCTTGTCAGCAAGAAGGCTCTGAAGACCCTTGCGTACATTCTGCTGGCGACATTGACGATCGCGGCGTTCTTTGACGTATACGAGGCGCTTGTCATGCGCTACAGCGATACGATGTCAAGTGATCAGGCGTGGAAGTTGATCTGGGGTGGAAATCTGCCTCTGACAATTCTCCATATAGGTGGGTACTTGGTCGCCTTCCTGATCCTTATCACCCAGAAGGGCCGCGAAGAGACGTCAAAGATGAAGGTAGCGGCAATAGCCACGTTGGTAGGAGTGGTTGCCTGGCGTTACACCTTCGTTACTACGGGTCTGTTTATCCCGTTGCTTCCTTTCTTGAGAGGCGATACATATGTGCCGACTTGGCCTGAGTTTGTGATAGTTGCGGGCATTTTTGCCGCCGTGTTGCTTGGATATCAGATTCTCGTCAGATCGTTACCAACGGAAGAAGACAGCGCACGTCCTGCTCCGAGTCCGCCACCCGCGTAATATAGATACAGATACACAAGGAGCAAAACGGCCCTGTTCTTTATTGAATAGGGCCGTTTATTTACTTCGTTTACAAAGAAGCTACCGCTTGAAGGGAAGTTGGTGATAAATATGGAAGGTCTAGAAGCGAACCTTGCCGACGTAGCCTCTCTGCGTCACAAAACGTACTGCATCTTGAGCACTTTCTTTCAATATCCAGGCGAGCAGGACACTGAACGGCTTCTAGAGTTCATAGAAGACATGAGAGGTGACAGCGAGCTGGCGGAGAGTTTCTCCTACTTCAGCTCGCTAAAGCAACTGTTCGACTCTTTCGCGCAACTGTCTGAGGATGAAAAGTCTGACCTACGGTCAGAATACATCGATATCTTCCAGGTTGGAAGGCCAGATACTCCGTGCCCTCTCTACGAATCATCGTATCTTGGCGGAGGGGGACCGATGATCGGGTGGGTGGTCGCAGGCGTTGAGGGCGCCTATCGCACCGGTGGCTTCTCTCTGGCCGACACAGCGAAGAGTGAGCTGCCGGATCATTTGGGATTGGAACTCGAGTATATGTCTATTCTCTGCGCAAATGAGACCGATGCGCGTGACGAGGACAGAGTTGATGACGCAGCAAGCTCTCTGCTTCTGCAGCAAACGTTTCTACGTGAGCACCTGCTGCGCTGGATCCAACTGGTGACCGACAAACTTCGGCTTGTCACGGAGGCGGAGAGCCTCTACCATCAACTTGCGGGCGTCGCCCACGCTTTCGTGGTCCACGATGGTGATTTTGTTGATTCTCTAGCAGAAGCTGTTGCTTCTTCAGTTGAGGAAGACAGCGCTTCGTAATCGGGAGTAAGTATGTCGGAGATCCAGAAAAAGGTTAAGGTGCTGCTTTGCGCCGATCTCGGAGAATCGGACTACGGGCTCGAATTAGACGCGATCACCGATGAGCTTGAGAACGCCGGCCCGGACATTCAAGTCGAGATCGTGCCCGATCTGTGCAAACAGACAGATCAGAATCTGGAGAACATTGCCAAAAAGGATTTTGATCGACTGGTTCTTGGCCTGTGTAATCGCGTTTCAGCCCAGGATGAGTTCCAAGGTTGGGCGCGCCGGGCAGGCCTCGATCCCTACTCTTTTGAGTTGATAGACCTCCAGCGTTGGGCACACGATGTGGACTGCTCACAAGATGTAGAAGAGGCAGTTCTGCTCTTGAAGGCCGCAATCGAGCGACTTCAGGTCTTTGAAGGCAGCGATCCAGAGCAGCTCAAGATGAAGATCCTCTACGAGGAGAGAAAACTCAGCAGACGCTCATTGGTGACACTACCGCCGTGGGCCTATGAGGCGGTTCCGACCGTAAAGGTTGAGAGCTGTCTTGGCTACGAACAATGCGGACTCTGTGTCGAGGCTTGCCCAGTCGATGCGATCGAGAGCTTGGGCGGGAGCCTGACCGTCAACAAAATAGAGTGTAAGACCTGTGGTATCTGTCAGGCCGCGTGTCCGGTTGGGGCATTCGATTTCCCTGGCTCATCGTTAGATCAGTATAAGTCAGAGATTGCGGCGCTTCTCTCACAAGGAAGTCGAGGGCTGGTGATCACATGCCGACAAGCTGGAGGTACACTGAGAAGCGATAACGGGCGATCTCCATTGCCACCCGGCTGGCTACCGATCGAGGTGCCGTGCATGGGTGCGGTAACGCCAGGTTGGATCTTCCAGGCGCTTGCAAGTGGCGCGGCGGCGGCGGCGCTCCTATCCTGTGGAGAGTACTGCCGTATGGACCAAGAGTCGACCGTCGGCAAACGAGTTGACTACGTTCAAAAGATGCTCGAGCTGCTGGGCGTCGACCGACCGAATGAACGTGTAATGACGGTTCCTGCGAAATCGGAGAAGTTGGCCCGTGCGCTGGACGAAACACCTTCCTTGAAACCTATCGTTGACAAAATGAAATCCAGCGATCTAAACCTTGTCGAGCCGCTAGCGACAGCAGAGGCTGTCGTCAAGCTGGTCGATGATAAAGAGGGCAACCAAAGATTCGTCTTTATCACACGATGCCTCACCCCTTGGCATGGTGAGGGTAAACAAAGAGACCTGCACAACCTGTGGCGCATGTGCGTCCTACTGCCCAACGGGGGCCCTAAGAATTGAAGAGACGGACGAGAAGCTTGTACTTACCTACGAAACCGTAGGCTGTGTCAACTGCGGAAGATGCGGCCCAGCGTGTCCGGAAAAGGACACGATCAGCGTCGAGGGTGCGACAGATCTTTCGGCCATATTGATGGGTAGGGTTCCATTGAAGGAGGAGGGAATCGCCAGATGCACGAAGTGTGGCCAACCGATAGCACCTAATGCAATGTTGGACAAGATTCAGTCAAAACTAGCGGTCACTCATAGCTCTGAAAAGCTGACCAAATTGTTGACCGAACTCTGTGTCGACTGTCGCGCCACGAGTATCTAGTTTCCTCTTTCAATCGACGCCCCAGCTATTACCTCAAGCGATTCTCGGGTACAGTCGGGCAGGGTAACGCTATCCAGTGCCTCCAGCCCTTCTTCTACGAGGGTTTCTGCCTTGGCCTTGCAAAGCTCCGGTGCACTCGATTCGGTTATCAACTCAAGCACCGTCTCAACGCACTCTCCTCTTACAAGGGCCGACTCAAGCCTTCTAATCTCTGGCACCTCTTTTCGGGCCAAGATATGGGGAAGCGTCACCGTTCCGCTTGTTAAGTCAGCACCTCGGCTCTTCCCGGTAACGCTGTCGTCTCCTGTTACATCGAGAATGTCGTCAACGATTTGAAAGGCCGCCCCGACGTTGTGCCCGAATATCGACAGCTCTCTTCTCGCGCCGGTAAGCGGTCCCGCCAGAGACGCCAATTCGCACGCAGCCTCAAACAGGCTTGCGGTCTTGTCAGCGATCCTTGACATATATCCACTCTCACTGACCGAGAAATTAAATACATCCCTACGCTGAGCTAACTCACCCTCTGCCAGCGCTCTGCAAGCTCCCGCCAGAACTCTAACCTGCTCACTCGATCCGCTCCCTGCGATCTCATCGATCGCTCTTGAAAAAAGAAGGTCCCCTGCTGCGGAGGCTATCGCCGGGCCCTCGCTGGCGTAGACTGTCGGCCTGCCGCGCCGCTTCGGCGACTCATCCAGAACGTCGTCGTGAATGAGCGACGCCGTATGAACTGTTTCAACCGCCGCGGCGGCACGGACTAGATCTTCGCTCTCTGATTCGCCACCGCAGACAAAGACAAGAAGTGGTCGAAGCCTCTTTCCTCCAGCCGCAACTGTTTCTTGTACCGTTTCAGACAGCGTGCCATTCCCATTTGACGCGCGCTGGATCTGCTCCTCACATCGATCGAGCATCCGACCGATCCTTTGACCGTTGACTCCTTCGTAGACGGCCCCTATTCCAAGTGCGATCGGTACGTGGGACTTAGATTCGGACACCTGCGCCGCTACTTTTCGTCCTTCTTCATAGTGTCCAGGTTCGCAACGAACTCGGCGATCTCTCTCCGTTTCTCGAGCGTTATCTTGTCGAAACTGGGCATCGGTGGAATCGGGTTTTCCATCGTTCTTAGAATGGCTGCGGAATCGAACTTGGCGCTCACCTTGTCGAAGTCCGGGCCGACCGAATTGCCGTTTTCACCGAATCTGTGGCATGCCAGACAGCCTGCCTGCTCCACCGCAAGCTTGCCCTTCTCGTACTTCTTGGGAACATCGAACCCGAAGTCGATCGGCGATCCTGACGTCGCCCCTAATATCGTGAGGTATCCCATTGCAAGTACGGTCATGGTCATCGCGGTCATTGCCACCGGTCGCTTGACAGGGTTTCGCTCTGGTCCCCGGTCGTAAAAGGGCAGTAACACCAGAAGAGCCAAGGCGATTGTCGGGATGCCGATCGTAGCCATGATCAGCCAGTTCGGGTCCCTGATTATCCTGAGCAGCTCAAAAAGGAAGAAGTAGTACCAGTCGGGCCTCGGTACATATGTTGTCGTTGTAGGATCGGCCTGGGGTCCTAACTCGGCACCTAATAGCAAGGCGAGCATGATCATAATAACCGCCATGATCAGTGCCATTACTGAGTCCTTGAGCACCGCGTACGGGAAGAACTGCTTGCCCTGCTCCTTTAGGACTTGATATTCGCGTAGATACTTCTCCTTCTCCCTCTGATTCACGACCGCATCGCCTCATTTACCCGATCAATTGATCTCATGATGCGTCGATCTTCTCCCCGATCAGCTCACGCTTCATCTTGGCCTTCATCCACGGAGGCGCTGTCGTTCCCATCTTGACGACGAGATACAGGTGCGCACCGATCATCGTCGCAATGAGACCTGGCACAACCAGCATATGAATCGCATAGAAACGTGAGAGCGTGGTCGCCCCAAAGTCCGCTCCGGCAAGTAGGAAGTCCGACATGTATGGGCCGAGAAGAGGCGCTGTCCCGTTGATGTCGACTCCAACCACCGTCGCCCAGAAAGCACGCTGATCGAACGGGAGTAGATAGCCGGTGAAGCCCATCACCATTGTTAAGACGAGCAGCACGACCCCTATCAACCAGTTGAGCTCTCGCGGGTACTTGTAGGCCCCGAAGACGAATGTGCGAGCCATGTGGAGGAAGACCAGGATAACCATCAGCGTCGACCCCCATCGGTGCAGGCCACGCACGAACTGGCCTAAAAACACATCTTCAGTTATGTATTTGATGCTCTCGTACGCATGGGATGGGGAGGGGTCGTAGTACATCGCCAGAAATACACCTGTTATCGCCTGCATGGCGAAGACGAACAGCGTCGCCGAGCCCAGTGTGTAGTACCAGTTGGTTCCCTTCGGAACCTTACGATAGAGCATCCCTCTCAGAAGACCGCTGGCGCCGACACGCTCATCGACCCAGGCCGCCACCTCCGTAGGAGCTTGCTTTATCACCTCAGTGGGTGCCAGCGGCGGCTCCTCGCCTGGCTTTAAAACCTTTTTCTTACTTGGAATCGTTATCTTTATCATATAGGTCAGCTACCTGTTTAATTGAAAGGGGCCGTACTGAATCGGCGTGGATACAAGTATTTCCAAAAGGCAGGGTCGAGCCGCTCGCCCGGGTGTCTGGGGTTGTATCTGTCGAGTTGGTCGTTAACGCTGAAACGCGGGCCGATCAATAGCTCATTGTTTACTACTTTCGTGTCGAAGCGGTCCAGAGGCCGTACGGTGGGACCGGTGATTCGAAATCCTTCGAAGTCGTAAACGCTGGTGTGGCAGGGACAGACAAAAGTACCTGAGCCCTCTATGTAGCGAACGGGGCACCCCAGGTGGGTGCACCGCGTGGAAATAGCTATGAACTCGCCGGCTTTTGCCGGGTCGACCTCGGGATCGCTCTTTCTGATATATACCGTCGTCTTGCCTGCCTCCCCCACATCCTCAATAGCGGTAATCAGCTTTGTCGTGTAGGTATCCGGATTGAACTGATCGACCGGTCCCACCGACGAGTAGTGCACTTTCTCTGATTTGAACACGGGGCCGATAGCAAAGCCGATCGCCGGTAGACCGACTGCCGCACCCGCCAAGCCTCCAACCGTTACTGCACCTCTTTCGAAAAGCTTGCGGCGTGTTATCTCGGAACTGCGAGTCCCATCCAAATCAGTTTGTTCCTTTTTTTTCTTTTCAGATTCTGACAAAAATTGCCTACCTGTTGCGTTTGTTCCAATCGAGGAATCGGATTTTATGCGTAGCAAACGCCGTTGCGCAACCTTCACCCAGCAATCGTTGTGCAGATTTCACCGTAGGTCTTATGAAAAAGGTCCTCAAGCCCGTAGTTATCGGTGCAAGCCCTGCTTCTATCTATCAACTCTGTAGCTGCAACATCTGAGCCGGCTGCGGCGTCTTTAAACGGCCATTCGCGATGTTCTGCGTCTGGGCGAAAAGCTGTAGCAACCACAGTCGCCACCCACAGTGCGCCTTTTTGCCCAGGTGTACCTTTGGCGATGTGCAAGCGTGACGCATCTGTTATCAAGCCAGCGAGCAGCTCAACCGCCTCCAGATCTCCAAGCTGCGCAAGTCTCTGTAATCCCAGGGAATAGAGGAAATCACCGGCGACAAGCTTCAGTTGACGATCATCCTGCAGCGTTAGTCGAGACTTCCCTGTATGCAAGAGATACCCCTCTAAGACGCTTTCAAATACAAATCCGTAGTCGGGTGCCGTCGCCTGCGTTGACGGGCCATTCTCGATCAGCCCGTTGAACAGGGGCTCGTTGCCATCGCTTGGTCTGACATCGGTCAACTCTCCCTCGGTGGCGGCCAACTCTTCTGCTATCTCGCTCAAGGTACTACTCATACTGTGCCTATTGGGCTAGGTCCTTGAAGACCTGTGTGGCAGCTTCCAGGGTACGCTCCAACTCCTCTTCACCGTGCGCGAGAGAGGGAAACCAGGCCTCGAACTGGGACGGGGGCATGTAGATTCCCTTATTGAGCATCGCTCTACAGAACTTCGCGAACATGTCTAGATCACAAGCAGCGGCCTCTTCGTAGTTGCTGACCGGACGATTGTGGAAGAAAACTGTAAGAAGACCGGTCGATGACCCTATCTGTACAGGAATACCGGCCGATAGTGCAGCCGCGGCCAGACCACCAGCGAGTTTCTCTGTGTAGTTGGTAAGTTGCCTGTACGCAGCTTCATCCAGAAGGTTTAGCGTCGCAAGACCTGCTGTGACGGCCAGCGGGTTACCCGAAAGTGTTCCCGCTTGGTAGACATCTCCCTTTGGCGCAAGCTCAGACATGATCTCGCGCTTGCCTGCGTACGCAGCCGCCGGTACGCCGCCGCCGATCACCTTGCCGAGCACCACAAGGTCCGGTGTGACGTCGTATATCTCCTGCGCACCGCCGCGAGCAACCCGAAAACCGGTTATCACCTCGTCAAAGATAAGCAGTGCACCGCACGACAGTGAAAGCTCGCGTAGAAGCTCAAGGAATTCCTTGCTCGACGGCACGACTCCCATATTCGCAGGAAGCGGCTCTGCGATGATCGCCGCAAGCTCTGTGCCGTGCTCTGCTACTGCGTTGCGAACCTGGTCCTCGTCATTCCAAGATACGATCACCGTCTCCGCTGCCTGGGCCTTGGTCACGCCGGGGCTGGCTGGTACTGCGGCCGTCGCAAGGCCCGAACCCGCTTCAGCGAGAAGCGCGTCGACATGGCCGTGATACGCCCCAGCAAACTTGAGCACTTTGTCCCTTCCGGTGACCGCCCTCGCCAGTCGCAAGCTGGACATCGCAGCTTCGGTTCCGGAGTTGACCATCCGCACCATCTCAGCCGCAGGCACCCTCTCAACTATCTCTTCAGCCAGATCTATCTCGGCCTCAGTCGGTGCGCCGAAACTGGTCCCTGCAGAAGCAGCGTCATTGATCGATTTAACGACCTCCGGATGCGCGTGTCCAGCGACAAGGGGGCCCCAAGAACATACATAGTCGATGTACGTGTTGCCATCGATATCTTCGATCTCGGCACCGAGGCCTCTTTTAATAAAGACAGGGTCTCTGCCGATCGCCTTCATCGCTCGTGCAGGGCTGTTTACGCCGCCAGGAATAAGCTCACAGGCAGCTTTGTATGCTTGCTCAGACCGATCTGTCATTGCACTTTTAGAGGTAAGCAATAAACCATTTGGCAGGCGCCTAAAGCCGTTTCGCTTCCCACTCTTCAAACTCCGGAGCGAAGTACTTGATACGGACTTTCTTGTACTCGGTAATCGAGTAGAGGATCGAGAAATCATCGATACCGGTTTCTTTCGAGATCGACTTGAGCACGCTCTCGCACTCTTCCCTGTCATGGCCATGGACCATGGTGAAGATGTTGTAAGGCCAGTCAGGGTATGTCGGCCTCTGGTAGCAGTGAGAAACCCGCCTGAATGAAGCCATTACCTCCCCAAGCTCGTCGACTTGGTCTTCCGGCACAGCCCAGACGCCCATCCCGTTCGCCGAGTACCCAGCCCTTCTGTGGAAGAGAATCGCGGCCACCCTCCGCAAGATGCCCCGATCCAACATGGTGCGACAGTGGTCAAGCAGGATCGGGCATTCCCAGCCCAGCTTTTCGGCCGCAGTGTCGTACGGTCTGGAGACAATGGGTAGACCTCCCTGCAGGTATCGGACTACCCGCACATCGTCCTCGGACAACGGCTTGCCCGACATCTCCCTGGGCTTCACCTTCTGTTGCTTAGACAGTGCCGAGGAGTCTTCCTTCATCTCCAGATTCATGTTTATCTTGAACATCTTCACAGTCGGAAGCGTCCGGAATACCTCAAACCGAGCCTCTTCCTTCATGATCTCTAGGGTTCTATCGAGACCTAGCTTTGAGTCCGGCGCGACCGCGATCGTGAACCACAGGTTGAAGTCGTGGTTGCGTAGGTAGTTGTGTGAGACACCGGGGTGTTCACTGACCACATCGGCACTCTGCTTCGGCCCATCGGGATCAACCTTGGCGGCCACCAGCGTTGACCTGTATCCCAACGCCCTGGTGTCAAATATTGGTCCAAGCTCTCGGATAACCAGCTCGTCTTTAAAGCGCTGCGTTCGATCGAGAACCTCTGTCTCATCCAGGTCTATCGCCTCTGCGATCTTCTTGAAGGGCTCAGGGTCAAGCGGAAAACTCCCCTGCAGTTGATTTAGTAGCTCTCGATCCGACTCGTCCAGCTTCACCTCGGGTGTGACGGCTACAGCCACTTTGCAGCTTCCTTGGCGTAGTAGCTGATCACCAGATCTGCTCCGGCCCTTCGGATCGCAGTAAACGACTCAAGAACCGCATCGCGCTCTTCGATCGTCCCTGCGGCGGCCGCGGCTTTTATCATCGCGTACTCGCCACTCACCTGATAGGCAGCGATCGGAAGATCGCTTGCCTCGCGCAGCGCTTTTATCACATCGAGGTAGGGCATCGCGGGCTTGACCATCAAGATATCCGCACCCTCCTGTTCGTCGAGTCTTGCTTCACGAACGGCCTCACGAACATTTGCAGGGTTGAGCTGGTATCCCCGCCTATCTCCCTGCTCTGGGTCGACTCGGCAGCGTCCCTGAAAGGACCGTAGAAGGCCGATGCATATTTTGCGCTGTACGCAAGGATCGGCGTCTTTAAGTAGCCCACCTCGTCCAGTTGAGTGCGAATCGCACTGACCCTGCCGTCCATCATGTCGGACGGCGCAACCATGTCCGCACCCGCCTGAGCATGTGATATTGCAACCTTTGCCAGCAACTCCACGGTGATGTCGTTGTCCACTTCGCCATCTGCATCCAACACTCCGCAGTGGCCGTGAGAGGTGTAGGCACAGAGACAGACGTCGGTGATGCATATCAGCTCTGGATGGGCCTCTTTTAATGCCCGCACTGCCATCTGAACGACTCCATCGTCGTCGTAGGCACCGGAGCCGACCTCGTCCTTGTCACCCGGCACACCGAACAGGATCACTGCGGGCACACCTTGCTCAAGCACCTCGCCCGCCTCCTCGACCAGGTGATTTATCGAGAGCCTCTCGATTCCCGGCATCGATGCAACCGGCTCACGCTTGTCGCTGCCGTGAACCACAAACAAAGGTTGAACCAGCTGACCCGACCCAAAGGTCGTCTCTTGAACCAGGTTGCGTAGTGCGCCTGACCCGCGCAGTCGCCGTAGACGTGTTTCAGGAAATGTCATAAGTTAGGTCAGGTAAGTTTAGTCTTTCAAGACTTCTATCTGGCAAACCGACGTAGCGAAAGCCTGCCTATTGTGCCGTAGATGAGCGTTAAGGCCGCAAGGTGAAGCAACGACCAAAGCAGTGATGGACCCGCACCATAGAAAGCCCGATTGAGCGCATCGAGCGTCGATTTGAAGGGAAATGCGGCCGAGACCCCTCTTACGACATCGTACGTCAGGCCGGTTACCGCGCCCGACGGCACAAGCGCAAGGAACATGACCGGAAGAGAGAGCATGATCGCAGCAAGTGACGCCGTTCGTACCTCCCGTGCCAGGCCTCCAACTGCAACTCCAAGCGCCGCATTTGCACTTGCGGCAGTTGCAAGCGCAGCTATCCAGAATCCAAATCGCCACCAATTGAGTGACACGAACAACTCCAGCACTAAAAGCAGCAAGACTGAGAGGATGAGCGAGCAGGCAACAGCGAGAGCCACCTTTGCGACGATCAGACCGTTGTACGAGATCGGGCTCTGCACCAGTCTGGTGAAAGCGCCTTCCTCCCTTTCAAGCGCCAGTCCGGCAGCACCAAGGATCACTGTGACAAATAGGAGAGATACACCGACCGATAGGGCAGCGGCAAATGAGGTTAGTGAGGGGGTCTTGCCTGAGACCACATGTTTATCGGCCTTGATCGGTTCGCCGATCACGGCAAGGGCGTTGTCAGCCAGGTCGAAGTTCTTGCCTGCAAAGTTGGCGAAGTCGATCACTTTCTGTAGCTCTCGGTAGCTGTTCGATCCATTCGGCACGGTTTTTTGAACGCCTCTCAGTATCTTCTCAGAAGGTGTCACGCCGAGCACTTCGAAGTCTCGGCCGAGGAAGTTGACTTCTCCCCCTTTTATCAGCAGGTCGGAATAGCTGATCCCCACCCGTGCAAATGTCTTTGAAAGAGCTAGGTTTGCCCGAGCGATCTGCGAGTTGATCGTGTTGTCGACCAACTCGCCTTTGAGTGGATCCTCCTGGTTTACGTAGACCTCAATCTCCGGTTGATCAAGTTGGGTCTGAAGCTTCTGCGGAAGATCGCGTGGGACAACGATTCCGCCGAGCGCATCTCCCGAACGGACCATCTCTATCACCTTTTTTCGCGAGTTGACATACGTCGCGTCTACCGCATCGGAGAGCTCGTCGGTGAAACGAAGCGTATTAATCCGTTTGCCGCCAAGAACGAATTCTGAACTTTTTTTGGAGATCTCAAGGTATACAGCGACCTTCGGCTTGTCCGGCCCCTTGCTCAACGCAAAGCCGATCAGCAGAGCGATGAGGATCGGGTAGATGACAAGCAGCGCGAGCATCATAGGTGAACGGCGCAAAATCTGCATATCCTTGAGAACAAGCCAGCCAACCCCCCGCAATCGTCTCCAGGTAGACACCGTTCTCTAGTGCCCCCTCGAATGCAGAAACGACATGAAAGCTGCCTCTAGATTCGGATAGTCATCGAAATCGCCGGCACCTTCGCTGACGACCACCTCGAGCAGTTGCTTTGGAGATCCGGCAAAGAGGCCGTCTCCATCCGCAAGTACCAGCACCTTGTCTGCGTATCTTTCAACCTCTTCAATGTTGTGTGAGGCAAAAACAATCGTCGTTCCCGATCCGGCTAGGTCGTGGATGAACTGCCAGGTCCGTTCGCGTTGCCGGGGGTCAAGCGCAGCGGTCGGCTCGTCCAGTAGTAGAACATCGGGGCGGGCGAGCAGGCCGATTGCGATGTTCACGCGTTGCATATTGCCACCAGAGAGCTTCTCAACCGGATCACCTGACCTCTCGCGAAGATCCGTCTGCTCAAGCATTCGATTGGTGGCATCGCTGACCGAATCGACATCCTCCAGCCTGGCAAAAAGCTTTAGATTCTCCGCGACACTCAGTTTGCGATATACGGCCGGCTCTTGAGGTACCCATCCAACTCTACGTGGGCCGAGATCGATCGTTCCCTCATCGGGCTCCAGTATCCCGGCGAGTATCGTCAGTAGGGTCGTTTTGCCGGCACCGTTCGGGCCTATGCAGGCGACCAGTTCTCCCTTGTTCGCAGCGAAAGAAACCGATTTGAGAGCCCATAGATCGCCAAATCTCTTGCCAAGGTCGAGGGCTTCCACCGTATAGTCCTCAGGACGGATCGGCAAGCCACCTCCCGAAGTCCCGCCCGCTCCCGTTGAGTCGTCCTCTACATTTTCACTTGTCAGCATCGATCCCCATCGAAGATGTAATTGAGCATACAAAGAACATTAAACATATCCTTTGACGGATCGACTCGTCGCAGGTGAAGCGGTAACTTGCGTCGTGTCAGAGATTTAGGCAAGATGAGCGAACCACGGATACTGCACATTGGTGACATCGTCGGCAAGCCCGGACGGAAGGGCCTGCGACTATTACTCCCGGACCTAATCGAAGAATATAAGCCTTCCTTGATCGTCGCCAACTGCGAGAACATCGCCGGGGGCTTGGGCGTATCTGAAAAACAAGCGGCGGAGCTGCTCGACTTTGGGGTGGACGTTTTAACAACCGGTAATCATGTGTTTCGCAGGAAAGAGGTCTTCCAGATGCTCGACAACGATCCGAGGATCGTCAGACCGGCGAACTACCTGCCGGGAAATCCGGGCAGAGGCGCAACCGTTATCGAGAAGGATGGAACGAGATACGGCGTACTCAACCTGGTGGGTACGGTAAACATGAGCGCCGCCCGCTCTCCCTTTCTCGCCGTAGATGAAGAGGTGGACCGCCTTGACCAGAAGGCTGACCTGATCGTGGTCGATTTCCACGCCGAGGCCACCAGTGAGAAGGTGGCGATGGGCTGGCATCTCGACGGAAGGGTCTGCGCCGTTATCGGCACGCACACTCACATACAGACGGCCGACGCCAGGGTTCTGCCAAAGGGAACGGCCTATATCACCGACATCGGTATGACCGGGCCGTGTGACTCGGTGATAGGTGTTAAAAAGGAGCAGTCGCTGGAGCGATTCCTGACCCAGATGCCGGTCAGGTTCGAAACTGCCGAGGACGATGTATGGGTAATGGGCTGCTTGGTTGAGGCGAACGACAGAGGGTTGGCTAGTTCGATCCAGCCGTTCATGACACCGGTGGAATAACCGACCCAGGCCCGACAGATTATGGGCATATTTCAATAGGACCACTAAGCCTTCCGTTCAAAGAACTGCGGGTATGGGCCCAGACGTCCAAGCAGCGCTATCAAAATGAATGGGAAAAACCAGACAATGTAGAGATAGAACCAGTGTGTGATCACTAGCTGTGTAGAGATTAGAACCGCAGCTGTTAGCGCAGCCAGCTTTATCGGGTCTTTCTGCCTAGGAACAAACGCCACCAAGACTGCAAGCAATGCAAACGCTACTTTCAAAACATCTTGCAGAGCTCCGTAGCGCACTGGATGAAGCCCCCAGATACTGAATGGGGACTCTCTGCCCAATTGGAAGTCGACCGTACGCTCCCAGAAGAGAGATAGCCCGGGGTCAAAGATAACCGGTGCCATCACTGCAAAGGTCGCAATAGAAAATCCAAGTGCGAACATGACTCGACGATTGCCAGCTTCTGTTTCAGGTCTGTATGAAAACCAGAGCGGCGCGACCGCTACTGCCGCGAACTTGGTGAAGGTTGCCAGTGCTACCAGAGCACCCCTTATTGGAGCTGAAGTCAGTGCAAGAAATCCGAATACGAGCAGCATCGGCATAAGCGTGTCATTGGTGTTTGAGTTCATCACGTAAAGGGTGTACGGGTACGCCGCCCATCCATATGCGAGCGCCAGTCCAAGCGAGTTGTAGCCGCCACTCAACAGGCCCCTTGCCCGACCAAGCCACCTCTGCTCCTCCGTTCGGAAGTGCGGAACGGCGCTGCCCGCTGCTCCACGTTCTGAACCGACCAGACCTCCCAACCTTGCGCCAACCAGATACAGACCAAGAATCATCGCCAGATCGAAGAAGATCGATGCTGCGTGCGCCGCGGGCAGGCTGTCCCAACTACCGTGCCAAGGTAGTGCCAGCTCGAACGGAACGTACGCGAGATAGGCAAATGGACCGTAGGTGTCACCGCTACTGTTGTCCGATGGAAAATCGCCGTACAACGGCATACCCGAGGCCAGCTTTTCGGCTCCGATAACGCCTGAATAGCCGACGTCGATCACATTCGAGTCGAGTACGTTGAGCACAACTCGGAAACCGATAAGAAAGATCAGTCCCAATGCCAACCAGGACGCTGGCACCAATAGCTCTGGCAGCCGAGACAACCCGCGTTTTGCTCGTCGAAACCCTGCAAACAGCATCCTGACCATCAGGTAGACGAGCGGCGGATAGACGAGCGGAATCGATATAAAGATATCGCCTCTGTTGAAATATAGGAGCGAGATCGAAAACGAAAGCAACACCGCGAGATCGAGGTTGATAAGGCTGAGCGGCCTGCGTATCTGGATAAAGGGGAGGGCAAAGGCAAACATCAGTGGGATCCAAATCAGCGGCTCGTTGACTTTCCTACCGAATGCGCCCTTGACGCCTCTCGCCATCGTCCAAGCGACTTGAGGCCCGATCCATGCCTCATCCACCGCCCCTAGCGAATCGTCGACAAACACCTGTGCAACTTCGTCTCTACCCGCGTAGTAGCTGACCTTCCACTTACTCTGGCCCTCAGCTCGTGCCTCGCGCCTAAAAGATTTAAAGCGCTTCAGGTACTTTTTGACCTTGGTGTTGCTGTCGGCGATCTTCTCGGCTTTGCCCGCGGTCAGTTTGAAAAGCTTTGGTTCGTCGTCTTCTGGGTTGGCCCCAGTCGATATGACGTTCCCGGACAACGTAGAACCCGAAGCACTTTCAGCATGGCTTGGTGCGCTGTAGAAGCACGCAGACGCGAGCAGCACCATCGTTGCTATACCCACACGGCGCAGAGTTGTGACCGGCAGGGGAACGGGCTCACTCATTACTTGATTTCGAATCCCTCTGTTCCCTCCACAGGCTCTACGTCTTCAACGACCTCATCGACTCGAGCGCCACTGGGACCTCTACGACACCAATCGACAGCTCTCTCGACTGCCTCTGCTTCGCCCTCGAAGACGGCTTCCACCGATCCATCTGCCTGGTTTCGCACCCAACCGTTCAATCCTAGACTTCGAGCAACCTGCCTTGTGCTGTCTCTAAAAAAGACACCCTGCACATAGCCCTCGACGGAAACGCGGCGTCGTTCGCGACTGCCGCTCATCGACCTGTCGCTCCTGCTATGCCAAAAAATGAGAGGATCTGCCCGGCCACATCCTGCAGAGCCCAGCTAGCTCGTTCATCGACCGAACTCGGCCCGCATCCGTAAAAAACGAGAGGGCTCAGGGAATCACCCCGATGCAGCGATCCGTGACTTCCGCCACCCACGTGGTCTGCACCACCCCAGTCAACAAACTCGTACCCGGGAGCCGCCGAGACAAGAAAGTCTCCAGTCCCGTGACACCCAAGTGCCGACCAACAGCGACCCAAAGCATCTGGATAGGCACGACTAAAAACCGTGCCGCTACTTACGCTGAGCTCAACGGTCTCGAACTCCCCCTCCAGATCCCATCGCTCGCCGCGCTCGT
>CAVPYU010000002.1:0-518483 GCA_963710065.1 uncultured Thermoleophilia bacterium
TCTTCCCTGCCGGCAAGACTTGACTGGCTTCGATTCTGCAGCCTCTTCTCTCTGACCACATCATCTGCTACGACACAAACCGTTGTGTTGAACAACTTCTCCATGCCAGACTCGAACAGAAGTGGGATCTCAACAACAGCCAGCCCGGTCGTCGCCTCCACCGCGTCTTGCTGCTTCCACTCTGTCATGCGTTCACCCACCAGTGGGAACAACACGCCTTCAAGCCAGTCGAGTTCGGTCGAATCTTGAAAGACGATCTCGGCAATGCGATCCCGTTTAGTCTGCCCATCTTCGATCACGGCATTGCCCCACCGATCCACAAGTTTTGTCTGAACGTCAGTGTTGCCAAGCAGATCGTGCACTATCTCGTCCGTCGAGATCGTCGCGCACCCTGCTTCTGCGAATGCATTAAGCACCGTTGTCTTACCGGCGCCGATTCCACCGGTCAGCCCTATCAACGGCACCTTGTGTCTGTGCCATCGCCTGCGAACCATCAGACCTCCGTCGTTTAATCCGCGCTTTCTTTGCCCGCATGTTCTGGCTGGGCCTGTTCCTGCGACTCAGTACCTGACTCTTCCGTCGTCGCACCCTCTTCACCAACATCCTCAGGGCCATCGGCCTGATCAAGGGTATCTGCCGATACCTCTTCGCTAAACATTTCGTCTGAAAGCTCCAAGTTAGGGACCTCGTCTGGAACGCTTTCCGATGCGCCCTCAGAAGCGGTTTCAGATTGCTCTGCACTCTCTGTGCTGGCCTCCTCAACTTCAGATTGCTCTGCACTATCTGTGCTGGCCTCCTCAACGCCTGGGACGTCCTCTACTGTCGCAGCGCCTTCAGGAATCAACGACTGTCCTTCTACGCGCTTTGCGCTTAATGAGAGACGCCTGCGATCTGCATCTATCTCAAGAACAACAACCCGCACCGTTCCTCCCGGATCGATCACGTCACTTGGGTTCTCTATATGCTGATTGGACAGTTCTGAGACGTGAACCAGCCCCTCGACGCCATTTGTAACCTCTACAAAAGCTCCGAAGGTAACGACCTTTGTGATCTTCCCTTCCAGCTCGTCTCCAACTCCGTACCTGCTGACAACACTCTGCCAGGGGTCTTCCTGAGTCTGCTTCAAGCCGAGAGATATTCTCTGCCGTTCACGGTCTATCTCGAGCACCTTCACTTTGACGGGATCACCAATCGACAGGACCTCCGATGGATGGTCAACATGCTTCCACGAGATCTCCGATATGTGGATCAGTCCGTCGATACCGTCCAGGTCGACGAACGCACCGAAGTCCACTATGTTCGAGATCTTGCCCTCGATCACATCCCCCTGCTCAAGCTTGTCCAGCGTCTGCAGCCGTACCTCTTTACGCTCCTCCTCAAGCACCGCTCTTCTTGAAAGCACTACGTTGTTACGACTCCTGTTGAGCTCTATTACCTTGCACTCGATCTCGGTGTTCATAAACTCGCGTAGGTCCTGAACCCTCCTAATGTCGACAAGACTTGCCGGCAAGAAGCCCCTGACGCCCAGATCCACAATCAGACCGCCTTTGACAACCTCGATCACCTTGCCGGTAATGGTCTTACTCGCATTTGCTGCTTCCTCTACAAGCTTCCAAGCCTGCTCGAAACGAGCTCGCTTCCTCGAAAGCACCAGCCGACCGTTCGGATCCTCCTTGATCATCACCAGTGCTTCGACCGGTTGACCAAGCTCTACCTCACTGGATGGATCGACCGACTTCCGAATCGAAAGCTCGCTTACCGGGATTACACCCTCGGTCTTGTATCCGATATCGACCAATACCTCATCGTTGTCGATTCGAACAACCTGGCCAGAGACCAGATCTCCCTCTTCAAATAGGACCAGTGTCGCTTCGTAATCCGGTGTACCGGACTGCACCGTAGCCGTTGCTACGTCGGTTTCGGCCCCAAGGGCCACTTCATTCTCGTCCGTTTCAATAGTGTCCATGCGTTTATGAGGACGGTAACTATAGCGTTGTACCGGAGTTACACTGTTGAGAATGGCTTCAAACAGTCGTGATAAAGGTCTTGGAGGGCCAGGTACGAAAAGCGAATTCGACCTGATTATCTGTGGTGCGAGTTTCGCGGGACTGGCCACTGCATGGGAGATAACTCGAAATCTACAGCAAGATAAGTCAAGTAACCCTAGGATCTTGATCGTTGACCGGTACCAGGTCGGTGAGCGTCAGACATCGGCCTGTGCAGCTCCAACTGAGTGGCTTGAAGCCCTTGGAATGTGAGCGCACGGTTCGTCAGACATTCGACGCTCGACCGTGAACACAGCATTGGGATCGAACGAAATGCGACTTCCTTTTACTTTCTCCACTTTTGACTATCGAATGCTGTGCGACACTCTCGCCGAAGCTGCAAAGACACCCGTAGAACACGCAACTGTGAAGGGTCGAACGAAAAACACGGTCCACACCGATAAGGGGGATATCTCAGCGGGTATGATCGTGGACTGCCTTGGTTGGCGCAGCGTATTACGCCAGAATCCCGTCCAACCACCCAATGCGCCGCTGTCCCGAGGGCTTGAGGTAAGTCCCAAAGGGTTGGGAGACAAGATGGAGATCTGGATCGACCGGTCACTTGCTCCTTCGGGATATAGCTGGTGCTTTCCCGCCGAGGACGAGCTCCGTGTAGGGGTAGGCAGTTTCGACCCTCACTATCACGTTCGCCAACCCACTCGAAGGCTCGCACAAAAACTGGGAGTGGAGGAATCGACCTACCAGGGCGGGTGGATTCCACATAAGTTCAACACTGCGACCGAAGACGGGATCTTCTTCGTTGGTGATTCGGCCGGTCAGTGCTTGCCGTTAACTGCCGAGGGCATAAGAACGGCTTTTTACTTCGGACTTGCCTGTGCTCGAGAGATAAGCGCGGTTTTTCAGGGTCGCAGCGATGTCGACACGGCTCTACTCAGATACCAGTCTTTCTGCGACAGGCATGAATATGCGTGGAAGTGGATGCTCAGGGTGCAACGCTTCGATACCCCGCATACACCCACGGCTGCTGCAGACCTCAATAAGTTCGATGACCCCCATGAAGATCACTGGTTGGGCATTTGACCACTATCTGAAGATCGCGCACCCCTCGTATGCGTGGACAGCGGACAGCTGCTCACCGGCTGCGATAGGCGCAGAGAGAAAAGTGCGCACCCCAGCCTCTGCCTAAGAACTAACTGTTGAGATCCTCTGCATCATCATCCGGGCCAACCGGCGTGCTTCTGTAGAGGACCAGAACCGCGTGGCCAAGCCATAACACGGCTGCGACCAGCGCGATCACAGTTATGATCACCTCTTCTGCCGGATCGATAAGCCCACTGAAGGAGGCCACCAGATACGCAACGACGATCATCGCACACAGCGCCCAAACCAGCCCCGTCAGCTTTCTCAGCCTGCGACCGAGCGTAAGGTCTTCCTCTGAGCGGGCTCGCTTGCGCCGCTCAAATCCAGGTAAGTATCTCCATCTGGCCATATTGGCTCTAACTCAATCCCTGACGACTAGAAGCGTTCCGACGATCAATAGGACGACCCCAAGCACCTTCACCCAGGTGATCGGTATCTTCTCTAGGTTCAGAATACCCAGCTTGTCGATTATGACCGATGACACAAGTAATCCGGTGATGGTGGCGGCAGCTACACCACCCGCACCCAGATACCTCACGGTCACAAGGACGGTCGCAACATAGGCAGCGCCAAGCAACCCACCGGTCAGATACACCCATGAGACATCGGTGACGCCTTTGAGTGGAGAGAAACCACTCACTGCGACCATGACCCCGAGCAGAGCCACAGTGCCGACAAGGAAGGAGATGAATGCTGCATGAAAGGTGCCGGTTGCGCGGCCCAGTGTTGAGTTGATCGGTGCCTGCAGCGCCGCCGCCACACCGACGAGAACTGTGAGTGTCAGAGCCACGCTCTTTGCCATTCACAGTCTTTTTACTAGCCATGCCGGACGGCATGGTCTGTGGGGTCAGGTCGTGCATCGTGCGTTAACGCACGATGCACGACCTGACCCCTACTTGGCTTCCAACCAGTTACTGCCAGTTCCTAGATCTGCCTTTAGGGGTGGGTCGATCTCGTATGCGGACTCCATAAGCCCACGCACAACCCGTCCAACCTCCTCGGCCTCATCCTCCGGTACCTCAAAAAGTAACTCGTCATGAATCTGCAACACCAGCCTCGCCTTGCTTTTGCTCGCTTGAAGCTCGCGCTGGCAATCGATCATCGCGATCTTTATGATGTCGGCGGCAGTTCCCTGTATCACCGTGTTCACAGCGAGTCTCTCCCCCAACTGTCGCGTGTGGCCCTGTCTTGAACGCAGTTCGGGGATGTCCCGTACTCTGCCCATCAACGTTGTTACATAGCCATCGCGCTCGGCCTGTTCGACCGTACTCTTGATAAATGCCTCTACCGCAGGAAATCGTCCCAGATACCTGTCTATGAACTGCTGTGCCTCTTCATAGTCGATCTCGAGCTGTTCGGACAGACCGTGTGCGGAGAGTCCGTATACGATGCCGAAGTTGACCGCCTTCGCCCTCGCTCGCTCGGCCGTGCCCACCTCTTCTTGCGAGATCTCGAATACCTCCGCAGCGGTCATCGTGTGCACATCTTCGCCACGCGCAAATATCTTCTTCAGCTCATCTTCCCCGGCGATCGCCGCAAGAATGCGTAGCTCAACCTGAGAGTAGTCTGCAGCAAGTAGCACCGATTCCTCTGGAGCAACGAAGCATCCGCGTATCTGACTGCCGAGCGGTGTTCGAATGGGAATGTTCTGTAGATTTGGATCGGTGCTCGACAGCCTACCGGTCGCAGTCGCGGCTTGATTGAAGGTCGTGTGTAGGCGCCCGGTTTCGGGAGATATCCACTCTGGTAGAGCGTCGAGGTACGTACTTTTTAGTTTCGACAACTCCCTCCACTTTTCAACTTTGCCGACTATCTCATGTTCGTCGCGAATAGACCTGAGCACCCGCGCGTCGGTCGAATAGCCCGTCTTGCCTCGTCTTTTTCGCGACAGACCCAACTTTTCGAAGAGAATCTTCGCCAGCTGCTGTGGCGATCCGATCGTGAACTCCTCCCCTGCCAGCTCCACGATCGTGTGAGAGAGCTCTTCCACTTGATCGTTCACCTGAGCAGAGATCTCTCCCAAACGGTAGGTGTCAAGTTTTATTCCGACTCGTTCAAGATCGACAAGGACCTTGGTCAGCGGCAGCTCGACCTCGTCAAACAGCTTCTCCAACCCTCTCTCTCCGAGCTGCTCCCGCTGCTTCGTAGCCAGCGTCCAAACAGTCTTGGCTTCACTACAGATTTCCGATTCAGCGCTCTCCGCCGTGTCGATGGCCCCTATCTCCGCAATCTCCAAAAGCGGGTACTTTCGCCTGGTTGGATTCAGCAGATACGCCGCGAGCATGGTGTCGTGTTCTAGTTTTTGAGGATGTGGACCCACTTCGCCCACAACGTCTCCTACCGTTCTTACAGATGCCTTGTAGTCGTGCATCGTCAGTGGCTTTTCTCCGTATGCCTTAAAAATGCCAGTCAGCCCATCTGTGCTCCCCCGAAGCTCGCAATTCTCATCCCCGTACACTGCCCAGCCAATCTCTCCGTCCTTTGCCTCTACGGCCAGGGCCGCACCGCCATTTGGGATCAGCTTGCTCAGCTCGGAGAGCGTTCCCTCCTCCGATGCTTCTTCATCTCCACGATCGCTTTGATCACTAACTTGGTCGTCACCGAACATCCCCTCAAACCGCCGCAGCGGCTCGCGCAGCTCGAACTCCATGAATGTCTTACGTACTTTTTCCGTGTCGATCTCCTGATTGAGCTCCGATTCGAGATCCAGGCCGTGATCGATGTCCCTTTTTAAGGTCACCAGCTCTTTTGAAAGGCGTGCCTGCTCCTCGAACTCGCGCAGGTTCTGTTGGCGTTTCTTGCCCGAAATCTTGTCGATGTTCTCAAACACTCCGTCGAACGATCCGTACTCCTGGATCAGTGATGTCGCGGTCTTCTCTCCGATTCCCGGTACGCCGGGGATATTGTCCGATGTGTCGCCCCTCAGACCCATCAGATCGGTCATCTGCTCAGGTTTGATCCCATATCTATCGACTATCGCGCTCTCGTCGTACGTCTTGGTTTCGCTCACTCCCTTTGTCGTTGTAATGACCGTCACCGGGGGGTCCGAGTCCTCAACCAGCTGGTAGGCGTCGCGGTCCCCTGTGAGTATCGATACAGCGATTCCCAGCTTCTTTGCGTCATCGGCAATCGACGCGATCACATCGTCGGCTTCGAATCCATCGACGGATACGTTTCTATATCCAAGCGCATCCACCAATTTCTCGAAATGGGGCCACTGCTCGACCAGAAGATCCGGCCGTGGCTTGCGGTCGGCCTTGTAGGGCTCGTACTCAAGCTCCCGACCGGACATGCCGGCATCCCAAACTACGATCGTGGCCTCGTGCCCCTGCCCGGCCAGCAGCTTCGTCAACATCGTTGCGAAACCGTATATCGCGTTTGTGGGCTCGCCCTTTGAGGTCGTCATGTTTTCCGGCAAGGCGTAGTAAGCCCTGTAAACCAGGCTGTTTCCGTCAATCAGATTTATTTCGCGCGGGCGCGACGACACGATGCAAATCATAGGCACCCGGCCCGCGGTAACAGAAGATAGTGCAACACGCGTAAAATACCTTTGCGATGAGAGCCAGCAAAAAGCCTCGGCTGATCACGATTCCGATAAGCCACTACTGTGAGAAAGCGCGCTGGGCGCTGGATCGTGCCGGTGTCGAATACTCGGAGGAGCGGCACATTCAAAGTGTGCACTGGTTTTATGTTCGCGTCGCGGGTGGAGGATGGACTGCGCCGGTACTCAAGTGCAAGGACGAGGTCTTCCCGGAGTCCGCGGATATTCTGGCGTACGCCGATCGACATACCAATGCCGAGGATCGCCTCTACCCAGGCGATCCCACCATACGTACGGAGGTTCAAGAACTGGAGCGATACTTCGATGAAGACTTGGGTCCACACGGTCGTCGCTGGATGTACTTTCAAATCCTGGACCGCCCGGACCTGGTGCGCAAGTACAACTACACGGGAGTGTCAGTCTGGGAGCAGCGAATCTTCAAGCCGATGTTCCCAGTCGCATCTCGCCTGATCGAAAAGTTTCTTAACATCAACCCGCGAACTGCAGCACGGTCTTTCGAGCGCGTGCAGAAAGTGTTCGATGAAGTTGGGGCACGAATTGAAGACGGGCGACTGTACTTATGCGGAGACAGGTTCACTGCTGCAGACCTGGCCTTCGCTGCGCTGTCCGCTTCTGTCTTGAGCCCACAGCAGTATGGGGTCCCGCTGCCAACGCTGGAAGAGTTTCCCGACTCGATGGCAGAAGATATCCGAGAATTCCGCGCACACCCGGCCGGAAAGTTTGCTCTACGAATGTATGAGACTGAACGAACCGGCAACAAAAAACGAGTCCCAGAACCTTCTGGTACAGGTTAGTTGCGTGCGAGTCCTTGTCACAGGCGCAACCGGATTTATAGGGACCAAGCTGGTTGCCGAGCTTGTGCGCCGAGGTAATGAAGTCGTTGTAACCAGCCGCAACCCAGACAGAGCAAAGGGCAAGTTCGATGAGAGTGTCAAGATATTCAGCTGGAAACCCTTGGTTGAGGCCCTGCCTGGTGAGGCCATTGACGAGATCGATGGAGTCGTCAACTTGATGGGCGAACCGATAGATCAACGTTGGACCGAGAAAGCCAAGGCAAAGATCTACGAAAGTCGCATTACGGTAACCAGAAAACTGGTAGAAGCTATCGGTAAGCACCAGCACAAGCCGAGTGCCCTGGTTAATGCGTCTGCGGTCGGGTATTACGGCCCAAGAGGCGATGAGGAGGTTGACGAAGATAGCGAGCCAGGTGATGACTTTCTCGCCGACCTCACAAGCAAGTGGGAACAAGAGGCGTTGAATGCAGGAAGTTTGAATATGCGTGTCGTCACAGTGAGGACCGGTGTTGTCCTATCGCCTGACGGAGGTGCACTGGCTCGAATGCTGACGCCGTTCAAACTCGGGCTCGGCGGGCCGATCGGCAACGGCCGGCACTATATGCCGTGGATACATATTGATGATCTGGTTTCACTGTTCGCAGAGGCCGTGGAGGACGATCGCTATCACGGCCCGGTCAACGCCACCGCCCCCAACCCGGTTACAAACCGGGAGTTTTCAAAGAAGCTAGGCCAAGCGTTGGGGCGCCCCGCGCTGCTGCGACTACCGACGCTGATCCTGCGCATCATCTACGGCGAGATGTCACAGATAGTCACCACAGGGGCCCGTGCCGTACCAAAGTTCGCAAGCATGCTCGGCTTCAACTTCTCCTGGCCGGATCTGGGACAAGCGTTGTCGGATCTTGTCGAGTAGATAGTTATTCAAGTTACCCGCTCTACAGGACCTCGAATATTTTTCTTGGCCGGTGAGTCACAATATTCGAGGTTTTTGGTCATTCTGATGGTGGAAACTATCTAAGGAGGAAAAACCCTTTATTAAGCAGCATAAGCAAGAGTTCGTAATCGATGTCGATCGTATATGCATGTTCGGAGCACCAGGCCTGCCTCTAGACATAGCCGACTGAAACAAAAACGAGTTCCTCAACCCTTGCTGCAAGCGGTGCGAGTATCGCGGCAAGAGCGATCGCCAGTACCTGATGAGCGCGAGGTCTAAGTATCAGGACGATCAGCGCGATACTTGCGGTGACGATCAAGCACAGCAGAGTAACCCTGTAAGTGCTCGGCGTCCTGGAGACAAAGAAGAGCGCTTCGCCTATCACAGTACTGGAAACCACTGCGACAAGGATCGCGCGCGGCAGTCCACTGCTGGCTCTTAGGACAGAGCCGAGAACACCAAATAAGGCGCCTAGGGGCAAGGCGACTACAAGCCAACCATAACTGGCGGGGCTAGATGTAGGCTGTCCTAGAAGTGGGCCAAGCAAGACGTAATAAACGACCACTGCAACAGAAAGAACTGTCGCTCCGATTAGCGCTGCCCTTTTGTAACTCAGCACGGAGGCGCCCAAGAGGCACGCGACAAGCAGCCAGGGCGTCCCGACGTAATGTAACCAGTTGAACTCCGAAGGAATCAGCAAGAAGAGTGCAGTGCCGACCCCCAGCGCGAGCCCAGACCCTACTGCAACTAGCACCGCCGCAGTACTCGTTAAATCGAGCGGCTTCCGAGGTGATGCGTTTGTGGTAGACCCGTTCACGCGGCTTACGGTACCGGTCCGAGTATTTACTGAAGATTAATCCGGCTCGATTTCCCCTGTCTCACCCCCATCTCTCTGCTCATCTAACTAGTAGACAACGCCCCACACAACCACCCAGAATTTCATTTCTGTGTCGTTTGGTAACTAGATAGTGGTCTTCTTTAACCCTCGAGGTCCGCGCTGAACACCGGCGTGCCCTCGCGCACCCTGTATCCTGCGATCTTCTTTATCGTGGAGTCGCCGTTCTCGTCTATGCTGAAGGTGCCGAGGATGCTCTTGTAGTCCTCGGTATCGAACGCCTCCTCTACGACCTTGAGCCGGTCGTTTTCATCCTTGCCGGCCCGTTTCAACACGTCAAGGACGAACTTCATCGACGCATAGCCATATGCGGCGGAGCTGTCCGGTGTGCGCTTGAACTTCTTTTTGTAGGCGCCTAAAAACTTGCCGCCGCTTTTTGTGAGCTGCTCGGTGGAGAGCATTGCCGAGACCAAGCGAGTTTTTGGCCCGGCCTCTCCAAGGTTTGAGTAGAAGTCTCGGCCGATAACGCCGTCTTCGCTTGACGATGCCATCAACGACACCTGCGGATTTTTTTTGTTTACCGCCTTGAACACATTCGCGATCTTCTTTGACTGCTCACCGCCATAAAAAACAAGATCGCCGCTTTTATATTCAACTATCGGCGCTTGGTTGACTGAGATTCCTCGGGGACGAGTAGTTTCCAAACCGATCTCTTTCGCCTTTGATGCAAACTGGTCGACAAGCCCGCGTCCGTAGTCTGACCCATCGCTAAACACGACCGCTCTTTTGGACTTCGTATCTTTGGCCCACTGTGCCGCAGCGTTAGCCAACACATCGTCGGTTGCGATCAAGCGTACAAAGTTGCGCTTGCCCGAGGGGTAGTAGCTGTCGGGCTCGCCTGCTCGCGCTCCTGGGAATACTTTTGTCAGGCCCACTGCGCTGCTCGTCGGTGAGACCCCAAGCAGGTCCTCCTGGTTCAAGATAGGGATTGCAACGGCTGAGGCCCCCGAGTCGAGCTCTCCTATGTAGGCGATCATCCTGCCCTCACGGACCGCTTTACGAGCGTTTTCTGCTGTGAGTCGCCTGTCCCAGCCCTTACCGTTTGCATTGTTGAGTGAACCGAACTTGATCGTGAACTTCCCGACCTTGGCGTCTGCCTGCTCCAAGGCAAGCTTCTCTCCGCGGACCACATTCTCGGAATCTTCTTTCATCGGGCCATCGAGAGGCATGCTTGAAAAGACAGAAAGAGAGGTACCTGCAACTTTCTGTCCGCCTCCTGGCTGAGAACTGCAGGCCGCTAAATAGAAGGTGGCGACCGCTAGCAATATTACTGGCAACGCGTACTTCAACCTCAATTGTGTATATATTCGTTCCATGAGAATCGGAATCCTAACTGCCGGAGGCGACTGTCCGGGCCTTAACGCAGTTATCAGAGCAGTTACGCGCAGTGCCCTTGCCCACGGAGATGAGGTGCTGGGGTTCACCGCAGGCTACCGCGGCGTCGCAAATCAGGACTACCGAGAGCTTGATATGCGCAGCGTATCCGGGATCCTCCATCTGGGTGGCACGATCCTCTACACCTCCAGCTACAACCCATATCGCGAGGAGAACGGAATCGAGCTCGTTAAGAAGTCTTTCAAGGAGTTGAAACTCGATGCACTGGTCGCTGCCGGCGGCGAGCACACGATGAAGATGACCGGCGACTTGCACGCCGACCACGGTCTCCCAGTTATCGGCGTTCCCAAGACGATCGATAACGACGTACCCAATACCGACTACACGTTCGGCTTCGATACAGCGTTCCAGACTGCCACCTTTGCCATTGATCGGCTACACACCACGGCACAGTCCCACAATAGGGTGATGGTCGTTGAGGTGATGGGCAGAAATACAGGGTGGATAGCGGTCATGAGTGGAATTGCGGGTGGTGCCGATGCGATACTGATCCCCGAGGTGGACACGACCGTCGAGGAGATATCTGACTCGATAAAGAAACGCCACGCGCGAGGAAAGAACTTCAGTATCGTCGTCGTCGCCGAAGGTGCAAAACTAAGTTTCAAATCGGGCGTGAGCCATCAGATCACCACTTCGGAGGAGGTCGACGGCTACGGCTATCCGCGCCTTGGGGGTATCGGCCAGGCGTTAGGCCGCGAGCTGGAGGACAGGACGGGTTTTGAGACCCGGGTAACGACGTTAGGCCATGTCCAGCGGGGCGGTACACCGACAGCTACAGACAGAGTTCTAGCGACCAGGTACGGAGTAAAAGCAACTGAGATGGCAAGGGCCGGCGAGTTCGGCAGGATGGCATCGCTTAAGGGTTCGCAGATGACAACTGTGCCCTTAAAAGAGGTGGACGGCGTAAAAGAGGTGGACTTGAGCTACCTGGAGTTAGCCAAGTACTTCTTTGGTTAACTTGTTCCGGACCTGGCGACCCGAGCCAGTACGCCGACCATCAGGATCCCCACAGATACGATCAGGGCGGTCGTGGGGGCAAGCCACAAGGCCCATGCAACAACATGGAAAACCATTGCGATCGTAAGTGCGATAACTATTTCCATCTGAAACCTCGCCTGTTCAAGGCGCTGACTTTAGCGACTATCCCTCAGCTACAACGCGTGAGCGAACCCCGATACGAGCTTTTTGCTGTTTTCGACCGCTTCGTTTGATGACGTCGCGTCTGTGATCTCCCTGACCAGACGACTTCCGATAATCACACCGTCTGCCACCTTCGCCACATCGCTAGCCTGTTCTGGTGTGCCAATGCCGAAACCGACGGACACTGGGAGATCGGT
Source organism: uncultured Thermoleophilia bacterium (assembly GCA_963710065.1). Taxonomy (GTDB): domain Bacteria; phylum Actinomycetota; class Thermoleophilia; order Solirubrobacterales; family CAVPYU01; genus CAVPYU01. The sequence continues at coordinate 12,064 of CAVPYU010000002.1, forward strand.
GTGTTCCCGCACACGATCTACGAGTGAGCCCAACCCGCTGGAGACAGAGGCTCTCTCTCCGGTCACTCCGGTCACCGATATTAGATATATGAAGCCCCTGGCGACTTTGCCGACCAGCTCCATGCGCTCGTCGGTCGTCGTCGGCGCAACAAACTGGATCAGGGCGACTCCAGCATCGTCGCACAGACCCAACAACTCGCCGCACTCCTCTACCGGAAGGTCAGGGACGATTAGACCTGCAACTCGATCCCCCGCAAGCCTTTCTGTAATCTCGGCGAACCCGTATGCGCGAATCGCATTGGTGTATGTCATCAACATCACCGGCACCTTCTCAGCCAGTCCTGCCGCGACCTCGAGCGTTTGCTCAACTGTGGCACCTCCGGCAAGGGCCGACAGGCTCGCAGCCTGAATCACCGGCCCATCTGCAAGGGGATCCGAGTAGGGAACGCCGAGCTCGATCAGATCGGCTCCACCCTCCACATACGCTTCACCGATCAGTGCAGATGTTTCGATATCCGGATAGCCTCCCATCATGTAAGGCATAAGCGCGGCACTGTGCTCGCAACCTTTAAATGCCTCGGCTATGCGATCGACTTGAACCTCATTCGTCATACGCAAGTACCTCGGCAAGATCCTTGTCCCCTCGCCCGCTCAGACAGAGGATCACAAGCTTGTCAGCTATATCTTTCTGCTTGCAGAGCCATGCCACTGCATGTGCCGCCTCAAGTGCTGGGAGAATGCCCTCCAATCGGTTCAAGTGCCTGTAGGCAGAGACCGCTTCGTCATCTGTTACCGCTTCGTAGCGCACCCGCCCTGTTTTCTTCAGGAAGGCATGCTCGGGTCCTACGCCCGGATAGTCCAAACCGGCGGAGACCGAATGGGCCTCGATGATCTGGCCTTCGCTGTCCTGGAGCACCCTGGAGAATGAGCCGTGCAGAACTCCGTCACTGCCGGCCACAAGTGATGCACCGTGTTCACCTGAATCGAGTCCCCTGCCAGCCGCCTCAACGCCCACCAGCTCAACTTCCTCTTCTCCTAAGAAGGCGGTAAATATCCCGATTGCGTTGCTTCCACCTCCCACGCAAGCAACGATCAAATCCGGCAGCCTGCCGGCGTACGCTTCGATCTGAACGCGCGATTCATCTCCTATCACCCTTTGAAAATCACGCACCATCTGAGGAAACGGTGCCGGGCCGACGACCGAGCCGATCAGATAGTGAGTATCGTCCACATTGGTAACCCAGTCTCTGATCGCTTGGCTTGTCGCTTCTTTCAGTGTTTTTGTTCCAACATCCACGGGCTCGACCGTCGCGCCGAGCATCTTCATGCGCTCCACGTTCGGCGCCTGCCTGCGCATGTCCTCGACACCCATGTAAACGACGCACTCTAGGTCGAGCAGAGCGCAGACCGTCGCCACTGCTACGCCGTGCTGTCCGGCACCCGTCTCTGCGATGATGCGACCCTTGCCCATCCTCTGAGCAAGCAAAGCCTGGCCGAGCGCGTTGTTTATCTTGTGCGCGCCTGTGTGAAGCAGGTCTTCCCTCTTGAGGTAGACGGTGCAACCAATCTCCCGTGAGAGCCTTTCCGCAAGGTATAGAGGTGTTGGCCTGCCCGCATAGTTGCAGAGGTAGATGTCCAGCTTCTGCCTAAATTTTCCGTCTGACATTGCGGCCGAGAACTCGGTTTCAAGCTCCTCGAGCGCCGGCATCAACGTCTCTGGGACGTAGCGCCCTCCATAGGGTCCAAATCTCTCCTGTATCTTCTCAGTCGCCATCGCCAGTACTCTTTCGCCGACTCTCCTCGCTGTCCTCACTAACGGGTTCCATGCTTCGAACAACCTCAAAGAAATTTTTCAACTTCTCGGGATCCTTCTTGCCTGGCTCTCGTTCTACGCCACTTGCAACATCGACCGCATACGGCTCAACGGTCTCTATCCCCTTGCGAACATTCTCCGGGGTTAGCCCTCCAGAGAGTATTACCGGAGAGTTAAGAGTTCTCTCAACGGCAAGTTCCCAGTCAAATACATCGCCTGTACCGCCGTACAGTCCCTTCTTGGACGCGTCCAACATGTAGAAATCGACTTCGTAGGTCGTCAGTAGCGACACAATTGAAGATTTATCCCAGATCCTCGCGGCCTTTATCACCTTCACGCCTGTCCGCCGCCTTACCTCAGAGGCAAAAGACGGCCCCTCATCACCGTGAAGCTGCACAATGGTCAACCCCGCCTGATCGACATCGAACGCTATCTCGTCGAACGATGCATTTACGTACACTCCAACAAGCTCACACTTGCGCTTGAGCGCAGTTCCAACAGCAACCATGTCTTCTGTCGAGCAGAATCTTGGGCTTTCAGAATACCGGACCATGCCGATTGCCCAGGCGTCTTCCCGCACCACCAAGCGCGCATCCTCGAGGTTTGTGACGCCACAGATCTTTACCTTCATTGCGAAGCCGCTCCAGTGCGGCCTAGCCAATGATATTTTCTTTTCGGTCTTGAGGTGTGTATTTAGTTGGTTGTCTGGCTGTCCGGCCTAGCTCCCAACTTCACTGTTGCTGTCTTTTCTTTCTTTTCGCGCAGATACTTGACCTTGATTTTGTCGCCCGGTTTCTTTGAATCTACTAACTCGACGACCTCTTCCATGTCCTTGATCTTCTTGCCGTCGACTTCCTTGATTATGTCGCCGCCGAGCATCACCTCGGTACCGTTGACCGTGACCTGCGTGCTGCCTCCTTTGAGCCCAGCCTTCTTTGCAGGGCCATCTTTCGATACCTCCTGGATCAGAACGCCCTCGTCGGTTGGGAGATTCAGCTCCTTGAGCATCTCGGCGTCCAGCGACAGGCCGGTTATACCCATGAAGGCACGTTCAACCTTGCCCTTACTTTTCAATTGAGGTAGTGCATCTCGAACCGTGTCGATCGGCACCGCAAAGCCAACTCCCTCGGATCCCCCACCTGCAGTGGCGATCTGCGAGTTCACACCGACCACTTTGCCGACAGCATCAAGTAGCGGCCCGCCAGAGTTTCCTGGATTTATCGAAGCGTCCGTCTGAATTACGTCCTTTATCGTAAAGCCGTTGGGTGCGCGGATCTCTCTCTGTAACGCGCTGACGATTCCCGTCGTTACCGTTCTATCCAGACCGAACGGATTGCCGATCGCGATCACTGGGTCTCCAACTTTCAGATCTTTCGACTCCCCTAAGGGAAGTGGGTTCATTTTGCCTTTCGGAGACTCAGCCTTGAGTATCGCAATATCGACACTGGTGTCCTTGCCGATAACTTTCGCCTTGGTGGATTTGTCGTCGTCGAACTCGACTGTGACCTCGTCTGCATCGCTTATCACGTGTGCGTTTGTGACGATATGCCCGTCGTCGTCGATCACAAAGCCAGAGCCACTGGCTGTGCCTTTTCTCGGCTCCGGTGACCCGAACGGACTGAGTTCGTCGCCTCCAGTGGTGATCTGCGCCTTGATGAAAACAACTCCCGATGACTCTTTTTTATAAACCTCCGCAACGGTTGGTCCTTCACCATTTTTCTGCGACGGCTTCGATATAGGTGCCTGTTTTACAATCGCCTTCTCCCCGTCTTCTGACTTGATCCAACCTGCAGAGATTGCGACGATCCCCACGATCGCGACGATCAGCCCACCGATTACGGCACTGAGTATTGGATTGAGTGTCTTCTTTCCTTCTTGCATATTCACCTTTATACGACGATTTCTTTAAAAAACATTAAATTTGACCCCTTAATAGCTCCTATACGGTTCTTTTTTACTTTTTCTTTAGCTTATTGCTTCTAAAACTCAGATAACGGCATCGAAAGTTGCGCTGCCCTCCCGATGAATCTACGCCTGAGTTCCTTCCTCCGCCCTGCTCAGTGTACGGCACATCTCTTCTGGATCATCTGCACGCATCAATGTCTCTCCGACCAGGATCGCATCGACACCGACACGCTCAAGCTCATTTAACTCATCGATGCTTGAGATTCCGCTCTCGCTGACAACGGTCTTACCTGCCGGCACATCCGCCATCAGCTCGAAGGTCCTTCCAAGGTCCACACTGAAGTCGCTCAGATCGCGGTTGTTGATGCCGATTACGTCCGCGCCAATATCAAGCGCCGCCTCGAGCTCCGACTCGCTGTGTACCTCTACCAAGCAGTCGAGATCCAGTGCCTGTGCCTGAGCGTATAGATCTTCCAGTCTCTTTTTATCCATAGCTGCAACGATCAGTAACACTGCATCTGCACCTGCAAGGGCTGCTTCGTAAAGCATGTACGGATCGACAATAAAGTCCTTGCGCAGAATCGGCAGGCTAGACGCCTCGCGAGCCGCGCGCAAGTCGTCGAGTGATCCTCCAAAGTTGTCCCTTTCGGTCAGGATCGAGAGCCCCGCTGCGCCGCCCTGTTCGTACAACCGTACGATCTCGGAAACGTCGAGTGAGTCACCGATCTGCCCGGATGAGGGTGAGCGACGCTTGAACTCCGCAACAAGAGACACGCCGGGAGCGGCAAGCGCCTCACAGAACGGCCGATCCTCTGGACGCCGCTCCAGAGCAGTCTTAAGCTCGGCCAATGGCACATTTTCGCGTCGCACTTCAAGATCGCGCCACGCCGCTTCAACGAGTTGTTCCAAGATACTCAAGGTAAGTCACCCCAAGGTATCAGTTTTTTACCCCCCAAGCTCATTAGTTAGGTCCAGATAGCTTTTCAGCGCCTTGCCTGCGACGCCCGTATCGATGCTCTCTGCCGCGATCGCGGCCCCCTCTTTGAGACTCGGTGCGTGGCCTGCAATGTACAGTGCAGCCGCGGCGTTCGCAACTGCCAGCGACCGTCTTGGACCTTTGGTTCCCTCGAGAATCTCTCTTGTGATATCGGCGTTTTCTTCAGGGCTGCCACCCATTACCTCCCCGATGTCGATGCTCTCCAAACCAAAATCTGATGGCGCGACTGTGTAACTTCTAACTTTCCCTTCGATAACTTCGGCCACACGTGTGGGTGCAGACACACTTACCTCGTCGATTCCGTCCTCTGACGCAACGACCAGTGCACCTTTTGATCCCAACATCGCCAGAGCATCTGCCACCAGCCTGATCTTGCCTTGATCCGAGACACCGACAAGCTGATACTGCGCTCCTGCCGGATTGGTCAGAGGCCCAAGCAGGTTGAATGCCGTCCGAATCCCGAGTTCCTTTCTCACCGGTACCACGTGACGTGTGGCTGCGTGATGTCGTGGAGCGAACATGAAGCCGAAGCCGACCTCGTCGATACATTCGGCAACCTGCGCTGGCCCCAGGTCTATGTTCGCCCCCAGGGCTTCCAGAAGGTCTGCGCTGCCGCACTTGCTGGTGGCCGATCTGTTTCCGTGCTTGGCAACTGCCGCCCCCGCTCCAGCGGCTATCAGAGCCGCAACGGTTGAGACATTGAACGTGTGCACTCCTCCGCCGGTACCCGCCGTATCAAGTAGATCGTCTCGCCCACAACTGACCCTCTCCGACAGGTCCCTCATCGTCTGCGCCAAGCCCGCAAGTTCCTCGACTGTCTCTCCCTTGGTTCTGAGCGCGATCAGTAAGGCCGAAGTCTGCACCTCACTTGCACGACCCTCCATGATCTCTCGAAGCACTTCAGATGCGTGTTTGCGAGTTAGATCTTTGCCGTCAGCAATCTGATCTATGGCTTCTTTCAACACGGTGCTCGACAACGCAGCCACACCCTAAGTTTTCATCTCGAGGAAGTTCTTCAACAGTTTCTTTCCGCAGTCGGTTAAAAAGCTCTCGGGGTGGAACTGAACACCTTCCATCGGCAGCTCACGGTGTCTGATTCCCATCACGACATCGCCCGAGTATGCACTCTGTTCGAACTCATCTGGCAGATCCGGGTTGACGACCAAAGAGTGGTAGCGTGCCGCTTCGAAGGGATCGTCCAGCCCAGCAAAGATCGTCTTGCCGTCGTGGCTGATCATCGCCGTCTTGCCATGCACCGGCTCTCCAACATCGATCCTCCCACCGAACGCCTCTGCCAGCGCTTGATGCCCCAAGCAGACGCCGAGAAGAGGTGTTTTTGACTCGGCAAAGCTTTTTATCGCCTCGACCGATATTCCAGAGTCTTCCGGTCTGCACGGGCCGGGCGATACCACAACGTGATCCGGTTTTCTCTCAACCAGCTCATTTACGGTAGCCTGATCGTTGCGCACGACCTCGAGCCGAGCGCCCAGTTCACCCAGATACTGAACAAGGTTGTAGGTGAACGAGTCGTAGTTGTCGATTACCAAGACCATTTAGTTAGCTCCAGTCCGGTTGCGCAACGGCTAGCTCAATCGCCTTAAACACAGCTCTGGCCTTGGCCTGTGACTCCTCAAACTCGTAGGCGGGTTTTGCGTCTGCAACCGTTCCCCCACCGGCTTGAACGTACGCCTTTCCGTCTTTGACGACCACCGTCCGGATGTGGATACAGGTGTCGAGATCGCCGCTGTAGCTGAGATAGCCGATCGCCCCGCCGTATGAGCCTCGCTTGACGGGCTCCAACTCGTCGATGATCTCCATCGCCCTCACTTTCGGCGCACCGGAGAGAGTCCCGGCAGGCAGTATGGACCTGAGAGCATCCATCGCACCGACTCCTTCACGCAACATGCCGCGTACCTCTGAGACTATGTGCATGACGTGCGAGTAGTACTCGACCTCTAAAAGTTCGGTGATCTCGACCGTACCGAACTCGCAGACGCGCCCCAGATCGTTCCGTGCGAGATCGACTAGCATTACGTGCTCGGCCCTCTCCTTTTCGTCCTTGAGAAACCCTCGCGCCCGTTCGGCATCTTCTTCGGGGCTGTCAGCTCTCGGTCGTGTTCCCGCTATCGGTCTCATCTCGGCAGTACGACCCGACACTTTCAGAAGCGGCTCAGGCGACGCGCCGGCGATCGAAAAATCACCGAACTCCATAAAGTACATGTATGGAGACGGGTTGATAGCGCGCAAGCCTCGATAGATCGAAAACGGCTCCACCGGGCAAGAAGCAGACCACCGCTGCGAGGGCACAACCTGGAAGGCATCCCCAGCTCGAATGTACTCGATAATACGCTCGACGATCCCTTCGAACTGCTCCCTGGTCATGTTTGACTTGAAAGGTTCCGGCTTGCGACCGTCTAGCTTACTTGCATCCTTATGCGGAACCGGCCGGTCAAATCTGCCTCGAACCTCGCGAACTATCTTCGACGCACTTTCATATGCCTTTTCCACATCGCCTTCGTCAGTCAAATCCACCATTGCCATGATCGTTATCTGGTGGCGCAGGTGGTCGAAAACGACCAACACATCTGTGATCATCAAGATCATGTCGGGTATTCCCAGCTCATCCGGGTTTGGCTCGCCGATTGGCTCTACCGTCCGGACCAGGTCGTAGCTGAACAGCCCGACGGCGCCACCTGCAAAGGGCGGTAGATCCTCCTGTGGTGCGATCTTGTACTTTGATAGATAGTTGTCGAGGGCCGAATAAGGGTCTACCTCAACATCTAGCTCTCGTTCCTGGCCATTTCGAGTCTCGGTTAGCTTGCCTTCGGAAAAGTTGAGCACCGCCTTCGGGTTGAATCCGAGAAACGAATACCTGCCGAACCTCTGTCCTTGATCAGCAGACTCGAGCAAGAAGGCCGGCCCCTCGCCCCTCAGCTTTAGAAAGGCAGAAACAGGCGTCTCGCAGTCATCTATGAAGGTGTGCCGAACCGGTATCAGATTGTGCTCTTCTGCAAGTTGTTTGACCTCGTCAAGCGACGGCGCTATCTCCGGAGTATGGGTCGTCACCGATCGATCATCCTCGCAACGAGCTCGTCCAACGCATCCGCATATGTCAGTCCACGACCTTCAAGTAAGACTCCTAAGTGATACAGAACGTCGGCTGCCTCTTCTATGACCCTTTTATCGGACTCTCCAACGGCTGCATCGGCCACCTCGCCTGCCTCCTCCCGTACCTTCTCTCCAATCCTTTCCGGTCCTGCCTGCAGAAGCTCAGCTGTGTAGCTTCCTTCTGGCATTTCTCTGTGCCTCGATGCCAGTGTATTTGCAAGCCATGGAAGCGCTTCGTGGACTGCCGTCTTTCGATCGTCTACCGAGCGGTAAAAGCATGTTCGCTCACCGGTGTGACATGCCGGTCCTTGAGGCTCAACCAGTGCAAGCAGTGCATCGATATCGCAGTCGTACCGAAGCTCCCTGAGCTTCTGTGTATTGCCACTCGTGGCTCCCTTGCGCCACAGCTCATTTCGAGAGCGACTCCAGAAATGTACCTCGTCAGTTTCAAGTGTTTTCTCGAGCGCTACTCCGTTCATATATGCGAGCATCAGCACTTCGCCGGTCGTCCAGTCCTGCACGATGCACGGCGCAAGTCCATCCTCGTCAAAGTCAACCCGATCTATAAAGTCGATGTCCATGCAGTGATTCTATGGTCTGGAGACTATCCGACAAAGGTATCCCACAGCAAAAACATATTCAATGCGATTATCAGAGTCGCGATAACCGAGGCAGCAACGGTTGTGAGCCGATGGTTTACAAGTCCACCCATGACGCTCCGACTGGAAGTTAGCCAGAGCATTGGAATCAGAGCGAACGGTATTCCGAAAGACAGAACGACCTGGCTCAGGACTAACGAGTAGGTCGGGTTGAGACCGACAGCAAGGACGACAATTGCGGGAGCCATGGTGATAGCCCGTCTTAAGTAAATGGGAATGCGACGGTTGATAAAGCCCTGCATGACCACCTGACCGGAAAGCGTTCCAACCGAGGAGCTCGAGAGGCCCGAGACAAGCAGTGCCACTCCGAATATCGCCGCACCGCCGACAGGAACCAACGTCTTCAGTTGGCCATATGCATCTTCGATTGTCTCCACGCTGGTTAGCCCACTTTTAAAAAACAGTGCTGCTGCCATCACCAGCATCGCCATGTTGACGAGCCCTGCAAGGCCCATCGCGACGACTACATCGATCTTCATGAACCTGAGAATCTTTCTCTTCTCCTGCTCGTTCCTTCCAACGACACGTCCCTGCATCAACGCCGAGTGCAGATAGATCACATGTGGCATGACCGTGGCGCCGAGGATTCCGGTAGCTAGCAGTACGCTTTCACTTCCCTCAAACCCGGGTACAACTGTGTGCTTTGCAGCTGCGCCCAAGTCCGGCTTCGCAAAGAAGATCTCCGTTGCGAAGGCCAGAACGACCATCCCGACCATGCCGGCTATCACCGCCTCCAGCCTCCTGAAACCCCTTCGCTGCAGCTCGAGGATCGCGAAGGCGCCTATCGCAGTAATCAAGCCGGCTGTCAAAAGAGGTATGCCGAACAAGAGATTTAACGCCAAGGCGGCTCCGATGAACTCTGCCAGGTCGGTCGCCATCGCAATAAACTCTGCCTGGATCCAAAGCCCGATACTGGTGCGCTTGGAGAAGTGATCTCGACACAACTCGGGCAGATTCTTTCCTGTGACGACGCCCAACTTCGCGGAGAGGATCTGGATAAGCATCGCCATCAGGTTGGCCGCAAGGATTACCCAGAGCAACAGGTAACCGAACTTGGCTCCACCGCTTATGTTTGTCGCAAAGTTACCGGGGTCGATGTAGGCGACGGCGGCGATAAACGCGGGGCCGAGGAACGGCAGCATCGAGCGAAGGCCACGCTTGTGGCCCTTTAGTACTGAATCTGCAGCCCTCAGTACTGCAGCATCCCCGGGTAGAGCGTGCTCCGCCTCGGTCCGGCCGCCGTTGAACCGTTTGATCGGGTTGTTCACGGTCTGCCCTTATTTATCCTCGATTGAGGACAGCCGAAGAACAGTTCTTGTTTCCACTCACAAACAAACGGTCTTTATTCGCGAACCGTGACAAATTTTATACTCCTTATAGAATAATTTAGTTTAGCCTAAATATTTAATGGGATGGGGCCATCGGTGGTGGAATCTACGATGCGAGATGCTGCGGGGTTTTCGGGTGGTTACTTAAAGACGAGCTAAAACCCTGTTCTGTAGGTCCAGCATCTGACCGGTATCAATTTCATGATCCAGGCCGGCGAGGTGGAGTGCGCCATGAACAGCTGCCTCAATCAAATCTTCGGCCTCATCTGCACAGATCACGATATCGCCGAGCTCTCTCGGTCCAGCGACCTCCTCAGCGCGATCAACCGGAAAAGAGAGAACGTCGGTTGCAACATCCTTCTCTCGGTACTTGCGGTTCAAATCCCTTATCTCCGTATTGCTGGCAAACGACACGCAGAGGTGACCGTCTCTGACCCCAGCTGCCTCGAGTGCGACAGTACAGGCTGTTTCAAGCTTTTTTCGGTCGAGATCAACCGACTCAAGCCCTACCGTGTCGACCTCAAGCACCTAAGACACTACCTGCCCGATTGGTTTTCCTTCTCAGCATCGCCAGCGGCTTTTAACTTGGGATTCTGCCTTTCGTCGTGCTCCGTGTAGGCCTCAACGATACGTTGAATCAGTTTATGACGTACAACGTCGTCACCGCTGAAGTGTATGAACTCGATATCTTGCAGCCCTCTAAGCATGCTGTTCACCTCAACCAGGCCCGATTTCTGGTCACCTGGAAGATCTATCTGGGTTATATCTCCGGTCACCACCATCCTAGAGTTGAAACCGAGGCGCGTGAGAAACATCTTCATCTGCTCTGGGCTCGTGTTTTGTGCCTCGTCAAGAATTATGAATGAGTCGTTCAAGGTGCGGCCACGCATGAATGCAAGCGGTGCTACCTCAATCACACCGCGTTCCAGGCTCGCATTTACCTCTTCTGGGTCAAGCATGTCGTAGAGCGCATCGAAGAGTGGCCGCAGATACGGGTCCACCTTTTGCATCATGTCACCAGGAAGGAACCCGAGCCTCTCACCCGCTTCAACGGCTGGCCTTGTGAGAATTATCCGGTTTATGTCCCCTCTCGATAGTGCCGAGGCTGCTAGTGCAACGGCGAGATACGTCTTTCCTGTACCGGCAGGTCCGATTCCGAATGTAATCGTGTTGCGCCGGATCGAATCGACATAGCGACTCTGGTTAATACTGCGTGGTGTGATCCTAATATTGCGGTGTTGCCAGACCAGATCGCCCAGAGCACCGGAAACATCTTCTATCTCCTCAACTGCTCCGGCGACCACATCGACCGTCTCGGCCGTTAACTCCAGCCCGCTCTCAACCAGCTTCGATATCTCGGATACCGCGGTCGAAGCGACAGAGATATCTGCTTCGTCGCCCTCTAAGGTCAATATATTGCCGCGCAGATAGATCTTGCAGTCGAGTTTCTCCTCAAGCGCACGCAGAATTGCATCCTGCGCACCGGCAAGCTCAGAAGCGGTCTCGACATCAAGCTCCAGCCGCTTTTTCATCTTATGGATTCGGGGCAGATACTTAGCAACCTCAATTTATAGGTTACCCCTTTGCAGTGCCCCAAACGCCATCTGCCCGCAACTTCTTGATGTCTACAGCTACCAACTGACCACTTCTCGCGGCCCCAGGTTCCATGTAGACGCGCACATAGTCGTTGGTGTAGCCCGAGACCTGGGAGTTCGCCACTTTGTCTACAAGAACCACTCTCTCGGTGCCGAGCGATGTAGAGCGATGATGTCGACCCAGCTCCTCGGACAGATTCCTCATTTTTTTACTGCGCTCTTTCTTAACATGTGGCTGAACCGGATCGTTCAACTTCTCGGCCTCCGTGCCCGGCCTGGGAGAGAAGCTGAAAGTGTGGACCTTTGTGATCGCCGCGCTTCTGACGCACTCGCAGGTCCTTTCGAATGCCTCGTCGTCCTCGTTCGGAAAGCCGACGATGACGTCTGTTGTTACATTGAGCCCAGGCACTCGCTTCCTCAGATCTCGTACAACTTCTAGATACTGACGCGAGTTGTATCTGCGCCCCATCGCCTCCAACACGTCGTCGTCACCTGACTGTAGAGGCAAGTGCAGGTGAGCGCATATCTTCAGCTCATCCCGCAACGCCTCCACCAGCGAGTCGTTGACGTGGGTTACCTCTACAGAGGAAAGCCTGACCCGCTCGACACCGCCAACGCACGCAACCTGGCGCATCAGTTGCCCTAAATCCCATCCTCGGCCCTCGTCACGGTAGTCCCCAACCGATATCCCGGTGATCACCATCTCTGGTTGGCCCTGCTGCACCCTTTCTGTTACCTCGTCTAGTGACCGCACCCGCATCGATCGAACGCGCACTGCCTCTCACTTTCGGAACAATGCAGTATGTACAACGACCGTCACAGCCATCCTGGACCTTCACGAACCCACGTGTTCTCAACAATCCGAGGGACTGGCTCTGTTCTGCCTCTCCAGAGTCATCTAAACAGCCCGGCCCGGTAAGCGAGACGATCTCAGCTGCGACATCGTCGGCACGTCCACCTAGTGCTGTTACGGAAGTCGCTATCTCATCAAACTGAGCAAGATCTAGATTTGCTGCACAACCGGTGACAAATACGCGACCTCCGTCTACTTTTTTCAGCGACTGCCGGGCTGCCTGGCGAGATTTGGCCTCCGCTTCCCTGGTGATGCAACACGTGTTTACTACGTGAATCTCAGCGTCTTCTTCCGCAACCTCAGTATGTCCCGCTTCGAGCATACGACGACGAGCCAGCATCATGTCGGACTGAGACACTTTGCAGCCCAGGAAGTTTCACTGAAAAAGTTGCCATCATCGAAGCATGTCGCGCAATCTCGTAAACACTCGTCTGTCGCGCTTATATGTTTTCTCGTCTACTTCCTTTTCAAACTGCTGAAGGAGCTTGCGCTGCTCATCGTTTAAATGTCTGGGAATCAAAACGCTCAGATAGATGATCAGATCGCCTACGCCACGTCCCTCAAGTGAGGGAAAGCCTTTCCCTTTCAGAACAATTCGTTCACCGGATTGAGAGCCTGCCGGGATTTCCGTTTCCTCATCTCCTTCGAGTGTTGGAACTGTCATGGTTCCGCCGGTTGCTGCCGTATGCATCGGAACTTCGATCAGTGTGACCAGGTGATCGCCCTCACGTCCAAACCGCTCATCCTGCTCTACCCGCACCTGAACATACAGGTCTCCATGCTGACCACCTCTCGCTCCGGCGTCACCCCGATCGGCGATCCGAATGCGTTGCCCGCCAGCAATTCCCGCCGGTATATCGACCGTCAGCTCTTTCCCTGCCCGAAACCTACCCTGACCCGCGCAGCCTTTGCAGGGCGATGACGATATCTTCCCCTCGCCTCCACAGACGTTGCAGTGAGCCATACGCACCATCTGCCCGAAGGCTGTACGAGCGAGCGTACGTACCTGCCCGGTTCCGTTACATTGCCCACAGGTTTTCGATCGGAGTCCCGGGCTCGGCACCGTTACCGTGACATTCAGGACACTGCTCCACATGCTCGTACTCGATCTCCTTGGACACGCCCTTCGCCGACTCTGCCAGCGATATCTCGACCTCAATCCCGATGTCACTTCCACGAGTATCGCGTTGCGCGGTTGTCGCATCCGCAAAGGGATCACCCCCGAAGAAGGTCTCGAAGATGTCAGATATATTCGAAAAATGGCTGAAGCCGGGATCGAAGCCTCCGGAGCGTAGGCCCTCATGACCGAAGCGGTCATATGTCTCCCGTCTCTGCGAGTCGCTCAAGACTTCATACGCCTCGGCTGCCTGTTTGAACTTCTCCTCGGCCTCTGGATCGTGCTTGTTCACATCGGGATGCAGCTCTCTCGCCAACTTTCGAAACGCCCTCTTGATGTCGGTTGATGAGGCATCCCGCGATATGCCAAGGATCTCGTAGTAGTCACGCACTGCCGGGCTCACTTGTAGAGGTCCTCAACTATTTCGGAGAGCGAGGCCGCCGCGTTTCTAACCCATAAAATCGCTGACTCGTAGTCCATGCGCAGCGGCCCGATCACACCGATCGTTCCCAGGTTCCTGTGCGCCAACCCATAGTTTGCGGCAACCACAGAAAGGGACTTGAGCTCGGGTTCGGGATTCTCGCTTCCTATTCGCAAGAAGGGGCCGCGCTCGTCGATCGCCGACCTCAGAAGCGCAAGAAGTGAGTACCGTTGCTCCAGTATTCTCATCAGGTCGTTTATCTCTGCGGTGCTATGCAACCCATCCTTGCCCGTCAGGTGCGCAGCACCCTCAATATAGAGGGAGTCTTTTGCGCTGTCTTTAAAATCAGCGAAGGCTTTTGCCAAGATCCCCAAGAACTCGCGCTCCGTACGGCTCAAGCTTGGGTCCTCCAGCTTCTTGACCAACATCCTTGCGCCGAGCTCCATGCCTTTCAGGCGTTCATTAAAGTAGGCTCCAGCCCATTCGACCAAACCCTGATCTACTCGATCGTCGAACCTGAACACTCGTCTTGTGACTGACCCACTGCTGGTTATCACGACCACGGCAACCGCGTTCTCCCTCAAGGCGAGTACTTCGACGTGCCTTACGGTGGACACCTGAATTGAGGGTGTGCTGACTATCGCCAACAACTCGGTCGCCTCTGAAAGTGCCTGCGCAACCCTCTCCATCGCCTCGTCAACCCCCCTGCGCAGCTCTGTCAGCTTTACGGGGAGATCTCGCCTTGCATGAATGGCGCTACTCTCCAACAACCTGTCCGCATACGAGCGGTAGCCGATGTCGGTCGGCATGCGACCGGCAGAGGTGTGTGGGTGCGATAGCAGTCCCAACTCTTCTAGCACCGACAGCTCAGCTCGAACCGTAGATGGCCCAAACCCGATATCCGGTTGATCGGCAACCCACTTCGAACCGATCGGTGCACCGAACTCCAGATAGCCATCCACTACCTCTTTGAGGATCAACTCTTGTCTCTCGGTTAGCATTATCGGACTAAACGGTACCGCGCCCGCCGTCGAAAGCGCGATTTTTCCTCAATTTGCTTAAAGACGGTGTTCTATCGTTGCCGAGCCGTGAGAGATGACCGTCTCACCCTCGTCGCTCTTCGCCTCGATCGAGAAGCTGGTGCCGCCGTTTGCACTCTCTTCCTTACCGGTGATGGTGACTGTCTGCTCGACCAGTACAGGCTTTGCAAACCTTACTTGCAGCTTTTTAAGCTTCCTTGGATCTCCTCCTGCGAGGTCAGTGCAAGCCTTCGCGACAAACGCCATAGTGCTTAAGCCGTGCAGAATGTTGCGCTCAAATCCGACAGCCTTGGCGAACTCCGGGTCTATATGGATGGGGTTGAAGTCTCCGGAAGCACCGGCATACCTGTGCGGCAGATATTTGTCTGTTGTGCGCTCTACGTTTATCTCTGTGCTCATGTTTTGACGCTATCCCTTTCTAACGATCTCGGTCCATCTGGCAGTGACGACCGGCTTTCCATCTTGGTTGACCGACTCGGACTTGATAATGATGAAGTCCATTCCGGCCTTCTCGTAGATCTCATCGATGGTGGCAGTTGTGGTGATCACATCCCCTGATTTGACCACATCGTGCCACTCGAACTCCTGGCCACCGTGCACCATCATCATCAGATTGATACCCAGTTCGGGGTCCAGTATCGCATGTTTTAACGCACCGGCCGAGTAGACGACCGCAAACATCGGCGGTGCAACGATGGTGTCGAAACCGGCCTCCTTTGCGGCCTCTTCTTCCAGGTAGACCGGATTCTCATCGCCGACCGCGTATGCGTACTCACGAATCTTCTCCCGACCCACCTCGTACTCATCGGGTGGATAACTCTTGCCGACTGCTTCTGTGTTGATCGCCATCGGCGGCAATCATATCTACGCCAGGTGCATTGTGTTGCAACGGAGTTTTGACTCTGTCGAGATCAACGCACTCGTACCCGATAGCGGAATGTCTTGGTCTTTCCACCGCTCTTCGGCTTGGCCTTGAAGGTAAGCTCGTAGAGGCCTCTGCGGATACTCTTGCCCCGCCTTAGTCTTGCAAGTGACCGCTTGTTGCTTGCAAGCGGTTTGTAGGTAAACGACGAGTTCTTGTCGTCTGCCTTGATAGAGATGCCTTTCTTAGACGCCTTTTTACAGGAGGCCCGTTTTCTGGCCAAGCTGTAACAGAACTTCTTCCTTGCACGACGTTTTGTTTTCCCCTTGACTCGTCGAGTCACGACGCGTTGAAAGGATGCTCTGACGTTTTCATAGCCCGACACGCTCCCCTTGAAGCCGCGACGTATGTGGCGATATAGCGATGCGCGCTTTACGCGGTTTGTCCTGGACCGCTTCCACCTTGGGCTGGCCAGCTTGAACAGCAGTGATTCCGTCGTTTGGGGCGTCGTCAGAGGTGGCGCCGACAGTGGCGTTCCAGATTCCGACCCGTCACCTTGGTCAGAGCCGCGCTGCTCGTCGTCTGCCACGACAACCGGCTGCCAGCTTGGCTCAGTGTCGGAACGCTCAACTATCTCGCTGACCCTTTCCGGCGGTCCACCACCTGAATCCATGGTGTATATCTCACTGTCGGTGTCTTCGCCCTCGATCTTTGCGGCGAAGGCGATTTTTATCCCGTCCGGAGACCAGGTTGGATCTGTGTACGAGTTCACCGGGTCCGGATATAGGTTTTCGATCACGCTGCCGTCACGGTTGACGACCCAGATATCGCTGTCGCTAGCAACCTTCGACTGGAAAAGGATCTTAGAGCCGTCTGGTGACCATTCCGGCTTGATATCTACGCCCAGGTCCAGGTGCCCTCCCGTCAGGTTCCCATCGACAGTTCCGTCGTCTGCATCGATCAGCCAGATATCGAACTCGCCTTCAGCCTTCGATGAAAACGCAATTTTTATCCCGTCCGGAGACCAGGTTGGCTCTTTGTCGTTGATACTGTCGTCTGGGTCGTGAGCCAGGCCGGTAAGGTTCGAGGGCTGCTCGCTACCGTCCGCCTTTACAACGTAGACGTCAGATTTCCCTGAGCGATCTGACTGAAAGGCGATCGTTGACCCATCCGGTGACCAGGCCGGTTCTTCGTCCTTGTAGCTCACACCGTTTGTCAAATTCAGCGGCATCCCCACACCGCCAGAATCGACAACGTATATATCGGACTGGTCACTTCCTTCGCTGGGTTTCGCCACGTAAGCAATCTTCGTTCCATCTGGAGACCATGCCGGTGCGCTGAAGTGGCTTTCTCCATTGCCCAGAAGCATCTCCAAACCCATTCCATCGGTACTCATTGACCAGACCTCAAAATTACCCTCCGAGCCACCGTCGGGCTTGTATTTGGATGTAAATGCGATCTTGCCGTTCTCGACTGCCGCCCGTGAGGTCGCTGCGGCGACCAACAGAAGGGCTGCACTCGAAACCAGTACTACCGCCAGCGTTAACAGACGCTTGACGTCCATGTGCAAAATGAAGCTCATTTTTTCCTCCTTGAAAATCGGTGCTTTGGGTGCCTTCTATTGGACAAGTGACACACGTACGCGCCATATGTGACAACTAATGTCTAAAAGAATGGTGGGTCTAGTTTGAGTCGTCCAACTCAAGGACGGCTAGAAAGGCTTCTTGCGGCACCTCAACCTTGCCGACTTGCTTCATCTTCTTCTTGCCGGCCTTCTGTTTTTCCAATAGCTTGCGCTTTCGGGTGATATCGCCGCCGTAGCATTTCGAGATAACGTCTTTGCGCACCGCCTTTACCGTCTCGCGGGCGATTATCTTGGCGCCGATTGTGGCCTGAATCGCTACTTCGAACTGTTGCCGTGGGATCTTCTTCTGTAGGCGCTCTACCAGCGTCCTGCCGGAATCGTAAGCCTTTTCACGGTGGACGATCATCGAAAGCGCATCTACTTGCTCGCCCGCCAGCAGGATGTCGAGTTTCACCAGATCCGACTGCTTCATACCGGTGACCTCGTAGTCGAGTGAGGCGTAGCCACGACTGCGAGACTTGAGCTGGTCGAAGAAGTCGAGCACGATCTCGCCAAGCGGCAAGTCGTAGCGGATCTGCACGCGCTGCTCGGATAGGTATTGAATGTCGACATGCTTGCCGCGCTTCTCCTGGCACAGCTCCATGATCGGTCCCACGTATTTGGAATCGGTCAGGATCGTCGCCCTGATATAGGGCTCGTCGATTTCGTCGATCCCCCCGGGATCGGGCATGTCTGCGGGGCTGTGGACCTCTTTCTTTGAGCCGTCGGTCATACGAACTTCGTAGCTCACATTCGGTGTCGTTGCCAGAAGCTCCAGGTCGTACTCGCGCTCTAAACGCTCGCGCACGATGTCCATGTGCAACAGCCCGAGGAATCCGCAGCGGAAACCGAATCCCAGCGCCATCGACGTCTCCGGCTCGTAGCTCAATGCAGCGTCGTTTAGGGCCAAGCGGTCGAGCGAGTCTCGCAACTCGGAGAACTGGTCGGTATCGATCGGAAACAGCCCGCAGAAAACCATCGGCTTGACCTCTCGATAACCGGGCAGTGGCTTCTCCGCCTGCCGCTCCTGCGAGGTGAACGTATCGCCAACCCTGAGCTTTGACACGTCCTTGATCCCGGTGATTATGTAGCCTACCTCCCCCGCTTCGAGCGAATCGGCCGAGGTCATCTCTGGCGAGAAATAGCCTATGTCCTCGATCTGAGCCTCGACATCCTCCTGCATCGCACGAATTCCCTTGCCCTTGGTAAAAGTGCCGTCGACGACCCGAACGTAAGCGATCACTCCCCGGTACTGATCGAACTCCGAGTCGAAAATGAGCGCACGCGGAGGTGCGTCTGGATCACCTTTGGGCGGGGGAACTCTCCTTACCAACGCCTCCAGGACCTCCTCCACGCCCTCGCCGGTTTTAGCGGAGATGCGCAGTACCTCATCGGGGTCGTCACCCAACAACTCTGAGATCTCGCCGGCAACAACTTCCGGGTGTGCGCCGTGCAGGTCTATCTTGTTCAGTACAGGAATAAGCTCCAGACCACCGTCCATCGCATGGTATGTGTTCGCCAGAGTCTGGGCCTCAACACCCTGGGAGGCGTCGACGACCAGAAGTGCTCCTTCGCATGCCGCAAGTGAGCGCGAAACCTCGTAGGCAAAATCCACGTGGCCAGGCGTGTCGATCAGGTGAAGCCTGTACGTCTTACCGTCCTGTGCTTTGTAGTCGACTCGCACCGCCTGGGATTTGATCGTTATTCCACGTTCGCGTTCCAGGTCCATGCTGTCGAGCACCTGAGCCCGCATCTTTTTTGGATCGATACTGTGAGTAACCTCGAGGATTCGATCGGCAAGAGTTGACTTGCCGTGATCGATGTGCGCGATGATCGAGAAGTTACGTATCCGGTCCATGTACCTGTGATGGTAGAGGTAGAAAAGCGCAGAGCCGGCATTAAAACTGAGTAGCTGGAGGGCCCTATCAACTACTGCACAATTTTTTACCGCATCGACCTGATCGTTCTGACCAGAAGATCCTTCAGCTTCACCGCCTCCGGCACGCGCATCGCCAGTACTGCGATGGCGTAGACGCCTGCACCGGCCGCAAGGGCTGCGCAGACTCCCAACAATGTATTCCCGAAGCTTTCGCCAAGCGAGCCGGAGATGGCGCTCCATGTGCCATAGGTAACCGCTGCCAAAACGGCGGCCCCGATCAACATCCTGAACCCGGACCAAAGAATCTTCTTTCCCTGGATCGGCCCGACGTTCCTGCGTAAGAGATAGGCAAGCGCGACGGTTGTAAGGACGGAAACGATTACCGTTGCAAGCGGAATACCTCCTATGCCCAGCGGCTTGTACAAAATCGCATCTAGAACTCCGTTCATAACGATATTGACTGCGGCAACCATCGTCGGCAACCAAGGTCGCTGTAGGCTGAAGAAGGCCCTTGTCAGCAGTAAGTTCAGACCGGCAAATGGAAGTGCTGGCGCAAAGTAGGCAAGCGCTTCAGCGACAAGTTTTGTTTGAGCGGCATCGAACTCTCCTCTTTGGTAGAGGAGCTGCGTTATCGGCTCGCTCAGAACCAGTATCGCAGCAGCGGCGGGTAGCAGGAAAATTAGGATGTGCCGGCTACCGGAGGCAAGAGAGGAGACCATGCCTTGTCGGTCACCTCGCGAAGCCAGTCGCGACAGTGTCGGGAACAGGACTGTCGCAACTGCAACCGAGAAGATTCCCTGTGGCAGCATGTAGACACGGAAAGCCTTGTCGATCGCCGCGGGCGCCTGGTCAGAGATGAGCGTCGCAAAGATGCTGTCAACCGAGAGGTTAAAGTTGATCAGCCCCAGACCGATCGTTATCGGCAGCATCAGCTTAAGAACTTTGCGAACTCGCTTGTCCTTCCAGTCAAAAGCCCGCACCAACTTGAAGCCGTACTTCTTGAGCCAGGGCAGGGGTAGAACGAGTTGCACGACGGTACCGGCAAGCACCGCTATCGCATAGACGTATATGCGATCGTCGCCCTCAAACTCACCGGTGAGCGCAAAAAGCAAGACTATGATCGTGATATTCCAGAACAGCGGCGCGATCGCCGGTACCGAGAAGTGGTCGTAGCTGTTTAAAATGCCGACAACAAGACCGGAAATGCCCAGTAGAAGCACTATCGGGAAAAGCATCTGTGTCAGGCTCACGGTAAGCGACTGCAACTCAGAGTCGAAACCAGGTGCAAAGAGCGGTATCAGCCAGGGAGCTATGACGATGAAGATCGCTGTCACCGACCCCAGCCCAAGCAGGATCAGATAGAAGAGGGTCGAGGCCAGTCGGATCGCGTCGATCCGTCGTCCCTTTTCAAGCTGTTCGGTGAATACCGGTACGAATGCCGACTGCAAAGCCGCATCGGCTACCAGACTACGAATCAGGTTCGGTACCTGGAAGGCGATGGTGAAGGCGCTCATCGGACCGGTAACGCCAAAATAGCTTGCTGCCACGACCTCGCGGAAGAGTCCTGCGACACGGGATAGCGCGGTCGCAATAGAGAAGAAAATGGTTGAGAGTGCTAGCTTACGGCGCCCTTCGTCTCGAGGAACTACGGGCTCCTCAATTGCCGCTCCGGGCAGCTCTGTAGGTGGTATGTACCTGTTGTCGCCCATCTGTTAAAACACCGACACTGCCTGCGTTTGACCTGGCCACTCGTGCTCGGACGGTATACTGCATCTTCCGTATGGCCAATATCGAGTCACAAAAGAAGAGAATCTCGCGCTCACAGAGAGAGCATGACGAGAACAGACGCGTGACATCTGCGATAAAGACACACTTCCGAAGCCTTGAAGAAGCTGCAAACGAAGGCAACGGTGAAAAAGCAGCTGAAGTCCATCTTTTGCTTGTCTCCAAGATCGACAAGGCAGCAAAGATCGACGCGTTTCACAAAAAGAGCGCCGCGAGGAAGAAGTCGCGGGCAAGCCGAATTCTCGCCTCCTGCAAGTAACCGAAGTCACCTCGTAGGTCTCACCGTGCGAGCGACGCGACCAGCGATGTCGCTGAATCCACACTGCCACCGCCTTTTACCGAATATTCAAGTTCCGCTAGCCCACATATCGACTGCTTGAGCCAGTCAGTGTCCGCACCCTTTGCCTGCTTTACCACATGCTTTACCGCATACGGTGACAGGCCCAGTTTTGACTGCATCTCCTTGGTCGTATGCCCTGACTCCATTAGCGTTTTCGCATTGAGTACGTTGCGCATCTGTCTTGCGAGAAGATAGATGAGCTTAAGCGGATCTTCGCCTCTGCTGAGGCTTTCCTCACACAGCCGTATCGCACGATCTCGTTGACTCGACAGCAGAGCGCCACCGATCTCGTAGACACTTGACTGAGCCTGACCAGACGCAAGTTCCCTGACCTGTTGACGGTCCACGGCGTTGTCTCCCATCGCAGTCTCGATCTTTTCCAGCTCTCTCAAAAGCCGTTCCTGATTTGAGCCCACACAGGCGACGAGCTCCTCAGCGGCATTGCGATCTAGCCTTACACCGATCTCCTTTGCGCGACCGATAACCCAGTCGGGAAGCTCCCATGGCTTCGGCGCGTCGAACTTTCGTACCTCCCCACCGTTTGTCTCCACCATCTTCGATAGGCGCACGACCGTCTTACCTCGTCCAAGCAATACCAGTGTTGTAGCCTCGGGAAGCTCGGCCGTCGCCTTTTCCAGCGGTTTCAGCTCCCCGGCTTTGAAGTTTTCCACCCCGTCGGCAACGATATAGCGCCATCCGAATGAAAGTGGTGCTGCCGCTAACTGATCCGCCAGTTGTGGTGCGGTGCATGCATCTCCCTCAACTATCTCCAGAGTCGCTTCATCGCCCTCACTCTTTGCCCTATCGATTATCCGCTCACGCGCCGATCCGACCCGGACTACGTCTGTGCCGTGAAAGAGGTAGATGGATTTAAGCTCTGCCAACGTCGGGCCAGTCTAACGACCTTCTCGGCACATGCGTACACCGTCGGTCATATATCCCTCCCTGTCAGGGCCAATTCCAACTCTTTAGGCGTTCTTTTAACCATCGGTGTGACCACAATTTTGAACCATGTATGATCTAACGGATGAAAATCTACGTGATCGCAACTTTCCTTCTCCTTGCAATAGCAGCGCTAGTTGTTGCGGGCTGTGGTGGAAGCGCCTCCGGCGGTACGGGTAAGGAACAGTTCGTCAGCGCCTGTGGTGGCTGCCACGAGCTTAAGGCAGCCGGTACAAAGGGCAAGACCGGTCCCAACCTCGATGACGCAAAGCCAAGCGAGAAACGAGCCTTGAACAAGATAGAGAAGGGCGGCAATGGTATGCCGAAGGGCCTGCTTACAGGCAAGGATGCAATGAAAGTCGCGAAGTATGTTTCAAATGCAGCGGGCCAGTAGCAGTCCACCTGAACCACGATCGACCCAGGAGATACGATGAAGCGGTATTCGATATTGACGGTGTTAATTGTCGCGGTTCTGGCATTTGCCGCTGCAGGTTGCGGCGACAGCGACTCAACGACCACAACAACTGGAACGACGCAAAGCGAAGACACCGGCATCAGCAAAACCCAAGCGAAGAAGATTTTTGTAGAGACATGCGGTGGCTGTCACGCACTCAAAGATGCCGGCACAAGTGGCAGTGTCGGGCCGAATCTTGACCAGCTTGAGCCGAATACCGTCCGTGTGGAGACCCAGATAAAGCAAGGCGGAGCTCAGATGCCGGCGAATCTGCTGCGGGGTGAAGAGGCGAGGGCGGTCGCCAAGTACGTGTCCGAGGTGGCGGGAAAGTAGTCTTCGACTATTAACGACGGGCACGATTGGCAGCGTGACGTGCTAACTACGTTTTCGCACCGGGTCCGTCACGATACGTGACTTCTTGCGGCTTTACTTCCTCTCCGCAATGGGCGCATACGGTGAGCGACGTCAGATCGTGTCCGCAGCTCTCGTGGTGTAAGAGCAGCGGTGACCCGGCGCCGGTGTCCAGCCAGCGATCTCCCCAGCGAATGATGCCCAAGATGAGTCCGTACAGGTCCCGGCCGCGCTCCGTCAGACTGTACTCGTACCGCGGCGGATGCTCTTGATACTGCCGCCGCTCAAGAATGTCATGCTCCACCAACCGTTTTAGCCGGTCGGCGAGAATATTGCGCGCAATGCCGAGATTCTTCTGGAACAGATCGAAGCGGTGCACGCCGAAGAAGACTTCGCGCAGAAGGAGGAGCGTCCAGCGGTCGCCCAGGACCTCCAAGGTGCGTGCGACGGAACAGTTGCGATCGATACCGGATATTTCGGCCATGGCTCAGTGTAACATAGTGAGTTGCATTATGAAACTTGCCCCTATATAGTAAGTATTGAAATACAACTGACTAACTCGGCACGCTGTCCTGGAAAGGAAGACCTATGGAATTTACGCAGCTCATTTACGATGAACAAGACGATCTGGTGCGGATCACGCTGAATCGCCCGGCCGTTAAAAATGCCCTTAGCATGCAGCTTTCGGACGAACTGGTCGCCGCAATAGACCTCGTCCGCAAATCGACCAGCGTGAAGTTCGTGGTAATTCAAGGCGCCGGAGACACCTTCTGCGCCGGGGACGACATTACGGAGATGCCCCTGTGGGGGAATGCAAACGACGTCATGCGGCGCGTGCACATTTACCAGAACATGGCGAACCAGCTCGAGGAGTTGGACAAGATCACCATCGCGGCCGTCGACGGCTACGCGGTCGGTGGCGGTTTGGAGATAACCATGGCCTGCGACTTCGTTGTCGCGACCGAGCGCGCGAAGTGGGGAATGCCGGAAGTGGACGTCGGCATTACGCCGGGTTGGGGCGGCACCACGCGCATGGCGCGCTTTGTGGGCCGACGTATGGCGAAGGAGATCAACATACTCGGCGCACTGCACCCAGCGCAGCGTGCGGTCGACCTCACACTGTGGAATCGCGTCGTCGCGAACGACCTTCTAACGGCGGAAGTCGACGGCCTGCTCGACGTGCTCCGCTCTAAAAACCAGCAGGCGGTACGGCAACTGAAGTTCATCATCAATCGTGGCGTCGAATGCGATCTATTCACAGCCCAAGGCTTCGAAGCGTTGTCCGGCGGGTTGAGTGCCGCAGTCAACGGCGCCTGGGTAGTGGGCGACGCCGATCAAGCTCAGGGCATCGTCGGGTTCGCCGAGAAGTCCTCGCTTTGGGACACTCGCCGGGGACTCGCCCGAGATTTCTGGGTAGACTGACCCTGGCCTTTTGATGGGAAAATAGGCGTCTAGTCCTTGCTTGATACGAGCAGCCCTCGATCTGCTTGGTATCGGACTGTGACCGTTCCGTCGCGATCGGTGCGCAGGATACGAGCGCCGACATCTTTTAACGAAGAGGTCGTTTCGGGATTGGGATGACCGAATCGGTTGTCACGACCGACCGATATTACGGCTACATCCGGTTTGAGGCGTTTCAGGGCCATCTCAAGCCCCTCGTCCGCGCTTCCGTGATGCGCGACTTTATACACCTCGACGTCGGGCAACTCAATCGAGCCCCAGATACCGCTCTCCGCATCCGCGGGTAGAAAAAGATCGAACGAACCGTAGGATGCATATATCACTATCGCGTCGTTGTTCGGATCGGACCCCGCCGACCTATCGGCAA
This sequence comes from uncultured Thermoleophilia bacterium, assembly GCA_963710065.1. Taxonomy (GTDB): domain Bacteria; phylum Actinomycetota; class Thermoleophilia; order Solirubrobacterales; family CAVPYU01; genus CAVPYU01. The sequence continues at coordinate 36,965 of CAVPYU010000002.1, forward strand.
TCGTGCTTTCCGGATACAGCACACTCAAGGCCAGCCGCCCAAGTTTCACGGTCTGCCCTGCCTCGGCTTCGACAATTTTCGCTCCCTTTCTCTCAAGGGATGCCAGCGCGTCGTTGTAGGAGCGCGATGCCGAGCCCGATCCAACTAATGCGGTACCGACCCGGATATGCTGCGACAGGTCCCCGATCCCGCCATAGTGATCCATCTGAGCATGGGTCAGCACCACCAGATCGAGTTGCTTAACACCCAGTTCCTGCAACTTTTCGAACAACCTGACGCCGGGCGGACCGGCATCTACAAGCACCGCCTGCCCTACTGGTGTTTGCAGCAGCGTCGCATCGCCCTGTCCGACATCGATAAAGGTCGCGGTGAAGTTGTCGGGCCGTGAGCCGCCCGTGGGTCGATGGGGTATTGCTCCGGAAAGTAAAGCGATCAGGGTCACGGCGGATACCGCAGTGACGATGTACCGCCATTTCGGTGTACGGAAGACGAACCCCACTGCGATGACAGAAGCAAACAGAGCACCGTATGCAAGAGCCACCTGCCACCACTCGGGCAGCGATATTTGAACTACGGCAAAGCGCTGATCGGAGCTCCATTCCGCAACCCGTAGTAGATAGGCGAGACAGACGGTGTCGACCTTGTTGATGAGATATGCAGGGGCGAGCCAAAACTGTCCGACAGTCGACGCCAGCATTCCAAGCCACATGATCGGCGCAACAAGTGGCAAAGCCAGCAGATTCGCAGCGAGGCTCACCACCGACACCCTCTCGAAGTGGTGTGCCATCAGAGGAGCAGTGAAGATCGTCGCCGCAGCCGTGATCGCTGCTCCTTGAGCAAGTGCGCGAGGTAGCGAGCCCATCACGCCCTCGATCTTCGGCGCAAGCCAGAATATCGAGACGACAGCGGCAAAACTGAGTTGCCAACCAGCGTCCGTGACCGCCATGGGATTTATGGCAAGTGTTACCACCGCCGCAATCAGAAGGGCATACCAACTCACCCGACCTCTGCCCGCCAGCGCCGCGACTATCCCTGCGGTCGCCATAACCGCCGCTCTCTGGATGGGAGGATCGGCCCCTGTGATGAGCGTGTAGATACCGATCAACGGCAGTAGCGCAACCAACCTCGCCCTGTAGCCAAAACCCGCGATCGACAAAATGGGAATGGTGAGAATCACCAAAAGCATCACGTTTTGGCCCGACACCGCCAGCAGATGAGCCAGACCCGAACGGCGAAATTCCTCGATCGTGTCTCTGTCTATGCCCTCGTCTGCGCCGAGGACCATGCCACGTGACAGTGACGAGAAACGGTTGTCGATGCCTACTCCAAGAGCCCTTTCCGATCGCGCCTTGATGTCGTCCACGCCTCTACGGATACCGCCGCGCCTGCCTGGGCCACGTTCGATCCGCTCGGCGACTACCTCGACGGAGATCCCGTGTCGCCTAAGGTACTGGCGCCAGTTGAATCCGTCTCCAAGACGGTCGCTCGGCATCCTCAGCCGGCCGTTCACAACGATCTCATCACCCACCCGTGCCTTGGGCATGGATCTGTCGAGCGAAGCACGTATAAGCACCGTCTCACTTGTCTCGATCGTTCCTAGATCGCGGAGCCGTGCCCTGCCCAGCTTTACCTGCGAAATGCGCGAAAAACCGGTCGCGCGACTGTCGCGGACAAGCCAGCCATGCACCTCAACGTGACGTCCAACATGTTGTGTGAGTGCCGAGCGAGTGATCTTCTCAGTCCTTGCATCGCCGATTGCCGCTCCTGTGAAGAGCAGCAGTCCGAGCAATACGCCGAACCGGGGTCTCCTAATCACTGCAGTCCCCACAAAAGCAATCACCAGTGCAGTCACAAGGACTTCGCCAGGCGTAGCTATCGTACCCAGCGCTATTCCCATTGAGAACGACGCGAGGCCAATGTGGCGTCCGTACAGAATCAGCCGGTCAGACGTCGGGTGTCCCCGTCATCTTGCGGCACATATCACTGCGCACCCTCAGAGGTTCGATGAGAAGGTCATGGGCGCACACTATCCCTTAGCGCCTCTAGTTTTTTCTCACCGATGCCGGTTATCTCCAGGAGGTCTTCGACCGAACCGAAGCCGCCGTGCTTTTGCCTGTGTTCGACTATCTTCTTGGCGGTCGCGGGGCCGACGCCGTCGAGCGTCTCCAGCTGCTCCTGGGTTGCTGCGTTTAGGCTGACAGTCTTTTCTGCTCTGTCGTCCGCTGCCTGCAAGCCCATGCTCTGCGACCCCTGTTTTTGCGTTTTTGGAACCACGATCTGCTGCCCGTCTTGCAACTTTGCCGCCAGATTTACAGCGTTAAGGTCTGCGCTGGATGTCGCTCCGCCAGCTTTTTTCAGAGCATCGACGACTCTTGCCGAGGCGTGCACCTTGTATACACCTACCCTGCGCACAGCGCCAGACACGTACACGCGCAGTGCAGCATCCTGCTTGTTTACGACAACCGGTGAGCGGTTGCCTATGGCCGAATCTGCCTCACGATTCGATGAGACGTACTTGAGCCCTATGTAGAGGACGGCGATGGCAGCAACCAGATAGAGCGCAAATTTTCTCCCATGAAGCTGGAGCATTTTGCGACCGTAGGCGAAAGAGCGTCAAAGACAAATACACGTTTGATACGACACAGTCATTTCTCGTTCAACAAATGCGCATACGAGCTATTCCCTCAACGTCACCCATTTCTACGGCGGCAATAACTTTTCGTATCACCTCCTCAGGGGGCGAACCCCCTGAGGAGACTTCTCTATCTGTTGGTGGGTGCTAGCTCTTGCAATTGCGCCGTACCGCATCGCCCCTGGCCTTGCCATAGGCGTCGGTCGTGCTTGCACGGAAGTGCATACGCTTGCACTTGGGTGGCAGTGTTAGCCAGTTCCCCTTCTCTCCGTAGAGGCGCAGCTTGACACCGGTCAGGGCGGTGGAAACCGCAGGCTGCCCCGACATCGTGATCTGCGGCACGCCCTTCTTGGTGCGATACACGCGGAACTTCATGGCGGCGCCATCATCGCGCTTGCCGGTCAGAAGCACCTGGCCCTTCTTCTTGGACTTGGAGCTCGTGCTCTGCTTCAGATTGACCCGCTCACTACCGGAGTATGTCGTCAGCCAAACCCTTCCGAGCACGGTCTTTGTGCCTTTGCTGATGTTGGCCTTCCAGCGAATGCCGCCGGTCAGCCGTTGGGTCACACGCCCGAGCACCGTCCCGGTCGAGCTGGTATTTAATGTCATTGTCGGGTGTGATCCCTCTCTGCTGGGTGACAACGAGAGATCCAGATCCGGGCTGGCGCAACCAGATATGGCTACCGGGGAAGTCGCCGTCGCGGTCTTTCCCGAGTGTGACAGAAAGTCGACCTTGACATCGAGCGGAGCGCAGTATGACGGATTTCTGACCAGTCCTGGGTTACCACCGGCCAGATTAAGCCTGAACCAGGTCGGTGTAGCCTGAGGAAGGTCCCTGAACTCGGTGACAAACTCGCCGGTAGCGGTGTTGGCGCCGGTGTCTCCGCTAACCACCAGCGGCAAGAAGCCGCCAGTATTTGCAACTATGTTGAACTGCCTCGCGCCGGTAGTTACACCAAGGTACGCGTCACCGAACAGCGGCCCGGGCACATCGGGAAACTGCTGGGCGTTGATGGTGGCGTTGCCCATGCGCGTGTCGGCAGCACAGCTTGGCGCCGTCTGCCCGGTTCCCTGTGAGGCAACGGGACACTGCACCAAGGTGTTCTTGGTATTGAGGGTGTAGCCCTTGGGGAGCGTGATGGTGGCCTGTGTTATCGCCGCCTCATTTGGCTCCTGGAACACCGTACCGACGATAGCCGGCGGTGCGCCACGCTTGCTGGTGTTCAACCCAATGATGAACTTTGGATCGAACGGAACAGCGTCGCAGTTGGTGGTTGTGTAGGCGGCGGTATTTGTCGCGGTCTCCACAGTAGGAAATCCGGCACTAGCAGTACTGGTGTGCACCCCGGTGACTGAGTTCGCACCACAGTACGTCGGATTAGATATGAGATAGTTGGGATTCCCACCGGTTTGGCCCAACATGTCAAACTCAATCTTGGAGATGTGGAGAAAGCAGACCGAAAATAAGGTGGGTGTCGTATCACACCCGCCCAAAGCAAGTGCGTTAGCGTTTGGTACCCCAACAATGGTAGGTATGTTGTCGGCCGTTGCAGTCATGGTATCTGCACCTGAAACCGTGTAATTGATGTCAAGACGTGCGTTGGGTATGTTTGACCCTGCAACGTACGGTTTAATTACAACAAGGTGTCCCTGCTCACCTGGCACCACATTACCGTCTTTGTCGGCAGTACCGGGAGCGGCGTTATGAACGTTGGCCACAAGTGATGTTGGCGAACATAAGTACGGAGGACCTGGCCCGGCCAGCGGCTCCGTACTGCACACCAATGCCGTTATCGTCTCCGTGCCGACTATTGTGTTGTCAGGGCAGCTCCATGCAACGGTTCCGGGAACAGCTAGGGCTGTACTGCTCGGCGTACAGTAGGGTGTTGCCTTGGGGTTGGCCACAACCCCACGGGGAAATGTCGTCACGATCTTCTTAACGTCCGGCTCTGGGAAAGCGAACACCGCACATCCGAGCGTACAGCCGTTTGCCGCCGCTGAGTTTGCTTCTTGATTGTATGTCGCAACAAAGTGAAGCGGGTGCGCCGCGGCATTAGCATCAGTGGTGCTAAGGCTTCCAACAGGCGTGTACGTTGCCATCGCCGTTGACGCGGGTACCAAGATCATCAAAACAGCCGCAGCCCCTACAAGCTGCGGTAAACGCTTCTTAAAAAACATGCATCTCACCTTCCGTCGAACCCCTTGCTGGATACTATGTATCAATTGCTACGTTACTCCGATTTTCGGCAGCGCGCAACCCCCTTTTCAACAACATTTGGACACACGCCTACCGATATTCAGTAGCGATGTTCATCCTAAACTATCGACCGGTCTACTTGTCAAGAAATTCGTCTACCTCTGGGGCAAGCTGAGTTCCGTGCAACTCGTCAATTGAGACTTGGGGTGCGGTGGCCGCAACGTATACGAGGAGCTCCTCGCCGTCGTTCACCAGACCGTGCTCAGAGCTGGGTGGAACAAAGACCAAGTCCCCTTCTGAAACTGTCTCCTCTACCCCGGCGACCGTCATGCGCCCGGTTCCCCGCACAATCACGTAGGCGTGCTCGCACTCCAAATGAGAACTCGGCCGTTTCTGCCCTCCGGGCGGTACTTCGTTCCAGGTCATACACAGGTTCCGTGAGCCCAACTCGCCGGCGTCCATCAGGATGTATGAACGCAGCTGGCTGTGCTCCTTAATCGGTACATCGCTTTTTCGCTTTAACTGCACAACTGAAATCTATCGCTTCTTAGCAGTTTTGTGTAGTTTAGGTGCCTATCAGATTGCTGTGTTAACGGACCACAAGATTTACAAGCCTGCCTGGAACGACCACCTCTTTGACGATCTCCTTGCCATCAAGATACTTATGTACGTTGTCACAGTTGCGAGCCAACTCCTTCAGCTCGTCTTCCGATGCAGTGACCGAGGCCTCCACCCTGCCCCTGACTTTGCCGTTGATCTGTATGACCATGGTGAATGTGTCTGCCTGAAGATACTCGCTCTCCGGCTCCGGCCACGGCAGCTCCCAGACACGTCCGTCACAGAGAGTCTCGTACACCTCCGAAGCCAGATGCGGCGCAAATGGAAACAGCAGCGACGCAACTATTGCGCATGAATAGAGAACCGCGTCAGCACCCACTTCGTTTCCGTAGAGCTGATCCTTGACCCTGTAAATCTCATTGACCAGCTCCATGATCGCTGCAATCGCCGTGTTGAACTGAAAGCGATCGCCGATATCACCACTCACCTTGTCGATCGTCTGGTTGGCTTTCAGCAAAAGCTCAAGAGCAGCGCCGTCGATCTCCGACCTGGATGGCGGCACAGACCGATCTCGTCCCTTGGTGACGAGCTTCTCCATCACCTCCTGCCCCAGCCTCCAGAAGCGCGACAGGAAACGGTGGATGCCCTCAACTCCCTTGTCGGACCAGTCCACGTCCTGATCGGGAGGGCCCAGGAAAAGGATGTAGCAACGCGCTGTATCGGCACCGTACTTCTCAACGTACGTGGAGGGACTGATCACGTTGCCCTTCGACTTGGACATCTTTGCACCGTCACGGGTGATCATCCCCTGCGTAAAAAGGTTTAGAAACGGTTCCTTGAAAGAGAACAGATCCATGTCGGCGAGCGCTTTGGTGAAAAAGCGTGCGTACATCAGATGTAGGATCGCGTGCTCGACGCCGCCGATGTACTGATCGACCGGCATCCAGTAGTCGACAGCCTCCCGACTCCAGGGCTCTTTATCGTTCTTCGGGTCGCAATATCGAAAGAAATACCAGGATGAGTCGACGAAGGTGTCCATCGTGTCCGTCTCCCGCTTGGCTGCCGATCCACACTTCGGGCAATCGGCATTCACAAACTCCTCGCTCGATGCCAACGGAGCCTTGCCTTTGGGAGCAAAGTCCTCGATGTCAGGCAGCAACACCGGGAAGCTCACTCTCCGACACGGGCACTGCTCCACAGCCTTGACAGTGAACAATCGGTATAGGCGCACCCCAGTACCGCTGACGAGAGACCAGCCAGTCACGCAGCCGGTAGTTGACGGCAGCCTTTCCCTTCCCCTGCTCGGACAGCCATTCTGTTATCTCAATGCTCGCGTCCGTTGCTCTCTTATCGTCAAATCGACCCGAGTTGACCAGGTGCTCGTCGGCGGTGTGCTCCACGTAAGCCTGGTCTTCCGGTGGCTCGCCTTCATCGGGCACGACAACTCGCCGAATCTCCAGTCCGAACTTCTGGGCGAACTCGAAGTCGCGCTCGTCGTGGGCTGGAACGGCCATTATCGCTCCCGTTCCATACTCCATCAAAACGTAGTCGGAGACGTAGACCGGAATCTTCTCATCGTTGACCGGGTTCACCACATAGCGACCGGTAAAGACGCCGGTCTTCTCGCGTTCTTCCTCGCCTCTCTCGGCCGCAGGGCGACTGATCGCTTCGTTCACGTACCGCTGCGCCTCATTTTGGGCAGCGGCACCTTCGATCAGTTTCATCAGATCAGGGTGCTCCGGCGCAAGAACGAAGAAGGTGGCACCGAACAGCGTGTCCGGTCGCGTCGTAAATACCTTGAACTCGAGCTCCGGGTCTTCGCAAGCGAAGACGACCTCGGCTCCCTCGGAGCGACCGATCCAGTTGCGCTGCATGGTGAGCACGTTCTCCGGCCACGACTGAAGCAGCTCGAAGTCCTCCAGCAGCCTATCCGCATACTCTGTGATCTTGAAAAACCACTGCATCAACTGGCGAGCTTCGACTTGGTGCCGCATCGCTCACATGCGCCGTCGACGACCTGCTCATTTGCAAGCACCGTCTGGTCCTGTGGACACCAGTTGACGGTCGCCTCTTTCTGATACGCAAGACCACGCTCGAAGAGCTTTGTGAAGATCCACTGTGTCCAGCGGTAGTAGTCGGGCTGGTGGGTGCCGAACTGCCTCGACCAGTCGATCGAGATGCCCCAGCTTTTGAACTGCTGGGAAAATGATTCAATACTCTTCGAGGTAGACACCGAGGGGTGCTCGCCAGTCTTTATCGCGTGATTCTCGGCAGGAAGGCCGAACGAGTCGTAACCCATCGGATGAATAACCTGCATCCCCTTGCGCCTGCGGAAGTGGGCCAGCACATCGCCCATCGTGTAGTTTTTCAGATGGCCCATATGGGGCTCGCCCGACGGATACGGCAGCATCTCGAGCACATAGGTCTCTGGCTTTTCCTTAGAGAATCCCTCGTCGCCAGGGTTCGGGACCTCCCAGGTCTTCTCTTTTTCCCAGACCCCCTGCCACTTCGCTTCTATCTTTAAAGGCTCGTACCGCTCCACGGCACAAGAGGGTACTAGTGCCTCCGCTCTCTATGTGCGTTAGAAGGCGTTGTATGTATTTAGGGTGCCGTTCATCACGTGTGCGAGGCGACCATTTAAAGGGAGCGTTCCATCCGGCCACTCCTTCGGCAGTCACCGAAAGCCATCCTGGCTTTCTCGTCCGAGTGACTACCTCAGAGTCCCTTTAAATGGCCTCCTCACCCCCGCGATGCAGGTTCTGTGCTCGTTAGAGGCTGTTCTAGCGCACCTTGAACTTCGTCTTCATGCCCATCTGCTCGTGGTTTCCGATCGAGCAGTAAACGGTGTAGGTGCCTTTCTTTTTTAGCTTGACCTTCAGTGTCGTTTTCTTGCCGGCGCTGACTATCTTGGAGCACTTCCTTACGCCTTTGCCCCTTATGCAGATGTTGTGAGTGCCTCCCTTGTTGCGCGCTTTGAAAGTGACCGTGCCACGTTTGGCGGATTTCTTCGTCAGCTTGATCTTGAAGCTCTGAAGCGTCGCACTAACTGACGTACTGCGCGACTGCGCCTCCGGCACAGCAAGCACCAAGCTTGCAACTAGTAATACTGCGGACACCGCAAACATAGGAACAGCAAAATGTTTAACTATCGGTATGTGGCTTTGCAAAGCACCTCCCTCGATCGATGCCCGTTTGACCCAAGGCCGATCACTTTCGATTCATCAAATATTCGTTTCGCAAGTGACATCCATGCGATCCTTTCTTGGATGGGGCAAGGGAACCCCTTCGTGGAGACTCTGAGGCAGTCACTCGGACGAGAAAGCCCGGATGGCTTTCGGTGACTGCCGAAGGAGTGGCCGGACGGAGCGTTCTCCACCGAAGGGGTCCCCTTGCCCCATAAAGAACACGCAAGAACCATGCAAGAAAAGTGCCGTAGCGAACCTTAAGCTTCTTGTTCATCCCAAGATGGAAGGGAAATGCGAAGGGCCCCTTTCGGGGCCCTTCCGCTTAGGCTTGTGTGAGCTGGCGTTCGATCGACGCCAAGCTACTGGATGGGTCGCTTTACGGCAGCCTAGCCTCTATGTCGGAGTAGTTGCCGAATGCGTCCGGGTATGCGCATATTGGAACGTCCAGTCCAACGTTGTCCGTGTTGTTGCCGAATATCGCAACGTCAGGCCTTGTATTCCATATCGCATTCTTCGTTATTGCGAAAAACGACGAATCCCACTCGCCGCTTAATGTCGGGTCATAGTTACTCGCAAATCCGAGTAGGGCCGAGGAGCCATCGGTATGCAAAGACCAGATAGCCGGAGGGATTACAGGCACCATGTTGTCGTCGGGACATGAATACTCTGTTTCAAAGTATCCGCTGCTTCCCAGCTGCCTTTCCGAACCCTTGCTGCCGAAATACAGCTTCCAGTTCGGTCCCATCGGGCCTTGTGTTCCTGTTGCACCAGTAGCTCCATTGGCACCGGCGGACCCCTGTGCTCCGCTTGCACCTGATGCTCCAGTTGCACCTGTCGCACCGGTCGCGCCCCTTGCACCCTGCGTACCCTTGATGCTCTTGAGCTTCGACTTCACTCGCTTGTCAACCTCTTTTTTGAAGGTCTTGCTCTTTTTAAACAGGCTGATGACCTGTTTCTTTTCGTTCTTGGTCAGCTTCGCGCTCGCAACTGCGGGGCTGCCAACGACAACCGCCGCGCTTATGGCAAGGGCAAATAGCACTGTAAAGATCCTTCTCATCAGTCAGACTCCTTTCATAAGTCTTCTCGATTGCATTGGAGCCGCCCGGGCGAGAATCCGGCCCGATCAGGCCCTCTTTCTTGTATAAGGGCGGTCCAAGGGCAAATCGCAGTGAAAATTTCGTTACCCGCATCTTTACTACATTCAAGTAGCACCTCGAGTTATTCAAAAAACGAAAAGGCTGATCGAGCGGGTGGCTGTGATGGGCTATACCCGAGGACCGACAGACCGCAGGGTATGGGCCCCATCGCAGACAGGACCCGCGAGCGCATACCTTGGAGTGGAGCTAGTCGGGCTCGAACCGACGACCTCCAGGCTGCGATCCAGACGCTCTCCCAAACTGAGCTATAGCCCCTTAAGAGCCGATTTTACCCACAGTCGTGTATTCAGCCTACGTCTTCGACCTTAGGTGCCTCGCCCCAAAGCTTCTCCAGCCTGTAGAAAGACCGTGTGTCCGGTGTGAAAATATGGGCAACTGCGCTGCCGTAGTCCATCAAAACCCATCGTCCTTCTACTTCCCCCTCGGTGCCGATCGGTATCACCCCTTGCGGACCATGCTTGATCTTCTGATGGACCTCGTCGAATATCGCTTTGACCTGTCTTTCGGTGTTACCGGTTGCGATAACGAAGAAGTCCGTGTATGAGATAAGTTCCCGCATATCCAGTATGACAAGGTCCTCGGCCTTTTTCTCTGCCATGGATTCGGCAATCGACACCGCAAGCGATCGACTGTTGCCATCACGGTCACTCACGGTAGAGACCGTTTTTCTCGATGTAGGCCTCAATCGATCTGGGCACCAGGTGACGAATCGGGTGGCCCTCTCTAACTCGTTCTCTAACCATCGATGAGGAAACTTCGATCTTGGGCATCTCGAAGTACAAGGTCCTCTCCCCTCCCTGTACTTTTTTGAGCTTGCTTGAGATCTCGTTATGGCCGAACTTCTCTCGCTCGGCAACTGCGAGCTCGGCAAGGTCCAGTATCTCCTCTGGCCAGTGCCAGTCGGGAAACGCTGCGGCCTGGTCGCCGCCGAGCACCAACACCAGGCCGACTCCACGTTCTTTGGACAGCTCTTGTATCGTGTCGTACGTAAAACTGACCTCATCCCTGTCGATCTCTATCCGAGACACTTCCATACCGTCTTCTTCGTCTGCCACAAGGCGACACATCTCGTATCTGTGCTCGAGACCAGGATCGTCCTCGATCTCCTTGTGAGGGGGCTTTCCACTCGGCATAAGCAGAACGGTCTCCAGGTCGAGCCTCCAGCGTGCCTCCTGCGCACAGATAACGTGGCCCAGGTGAAGTGGGTTGAACGCGCCACCGAGGATGCCTATACGTTCTGACGCCAAACTAATCGCTAACCGCTGCCCCGAATTTGGCCAGATCCCTCTACCACGTACTTATACGTAGTCAACTCGCGCAATCCCACAGGACCTCGGGCATGTAGCTTCTGCGTCGAGTTGCCGATCTCTGCACCCATTCCAAAGACCCCACCGTCTGTAAAGCGAGTGGAGGCATTTACGTACACACAGGCGGCATCGACACATTCGCTGAACTCCTCGGCTGACTCGACCGAGTCGGTAATTATTGCCTCCGAATGGCCTGACCCGTACCGGTTAACATGGTCGATCGCCTCCTCAAGGGTGTCTACCGTCTTGATCGCAAGCTTCAACGACAGGTACTCGGTTGCCCAGTCCTCCTCTGTCGCTTCCTTGACATCTCCGGCGCCCGGCCCGAGCAGAGATCTTGTCCTTGCATCGGCGAAAAGCTCTACTCCCTCCTTTTCAAGCTCGCCGACAACTTTCGGCAAGATCTCCGGAGCTATCTTCGAATGAACTAGCAGCGTCTCTGCAGCGTTGCAGACTCCCGGTCTGTCGGTCTTGGCGTCGACCGTCACCTTGACCGCCATATCGATATCCGCCTCAGAGTCGACGTAGACGTGACAGTTCCCGTCCGCCGCGTAGATAACCGGAACCTTCGCCACTTCCTTCAAGGCGTTCTTCAAGCCCTCCCCTCCGCGCGGCACGATCAGGTCGACCAACCCTTCTGTGGTCGCGAGCTCGCTCATCTCGTCTCTGCTCGCTCCTTCTAGAAGACCGATAGAACCTTCAGGGATTCCGTTTGAGTACGCGGCGTCACAGAGTATCTCTCCAAGTGCTCTATTCGATTCCACAGCCATCGACGAACCACGTAGAACGACCGAATTCCCACTTTTTATACACAGAACGGCCGCGTCAACAGTAACGTTTGGTCGGGCCTCGTACACGACACCTACCACACCGAGCGGCACTCTCACCTTGTTTATGTGGAGCCCGTTACGCAGACGCCAGCCTTCCAGCACCTCTCCAACCGGATCGGGAAGCGCTTCGACGTCGCGCACTCCTGCGGATATCTGAGCAACACGCTCTTCCGTCAACGTAAGCCTGTCTATCAGTGCGCTGTCCAGGCCTTCCCGCTCTCCACGCTCCACATCGCGACGGTTGGCCTCGAGTATCTCTCTTAAGTTTTCATCGACCGCATCTGCGATCGCCATCAGCGCTCTGTCCTTCACATCGTCAGAGACGCGGGCAAGTGGTCTGGATGCCGTTTTCGCCGCCTCGCACACTTCTGTTACTGATTTGGTGGTCTCTTTCGCCATAAAACTAATTGTAGGACCACTACACAATCACAAGGTAGTCACGGTGGACTGCCTCCTCTGCAGCACGGTTCGTGACCTTCTGTATCTCCTTGGAGCTCATGCCCGCAATCCTGCCAAGTTCATCTGACGAGTAGTTGCAGATGCCCTTCCCCACCGGTGCGGGATCTTTCCCGTCGGTTACGAGCTCCACTGCGTCTCCGGCATGGAAATTGCCCTCAACGCGCACGATCCCGACCGGCAACAGACTCTTCCCCTGCTCACGCAGAACTTTTGCAGCACCAGAGTCGATGATCAGTTGGCCGTGACTGGACTTTGCATACTTGAGCCACAGTTTGAAACTTGAATATCTGCCCTCCTGAGGCAGGAAGCGAGTACCGACCCTCTCGCCGTCCAGAACGGCTCCAAGCGCATCCTCTCTCATGCCATTACAGATGGTGGCAGTGATTCCGGCGGCGGTCGCCATCTCGGCAGCGATCACCTTGGAGCGCATACCGCCCGCACCAACGGGGGTTGCGCTCACACCGATCTCGTACTTCTCAAGCGCATCATAATCGTCAACCTCTTCGATCAACTTCGCGTCCTCGCACGTCTCAGGGTCGGCCGAGTAAAGCCCTTCCGTGTCGGTGAGTAGCACCAGCCTTTTGGCCCCAACCAGAATCGCAACCTGCGCAGCGAGAAAATCGTTGTCGCCGAAGCTGATCTCATCGGTCGCGGTCGTATCGTTCTCATTTATCACCGGTATCCGCCCCCACTGCAGAAGCTTCGCCAACGTACTGCGTACATTCAAGTAGTGCGTCCTTGCCGACATGTCAAAGAAGGTCAGAAGCACCTGAGCGCTATCGGCGTCTTTCTCTTTCAAGAGATCGTCGTATATCTGGTAAAGCGTGCCCTGCCCGATGGCCGAGGCAGCTTGTAACTCATCCATATCCCGTGGGCGCACTTCCAGCTCCATCATGTGCATGCCAAGTGCTATCGCTCCGGACGTAACCAGAACGACACCTTCTCCCTGCTCGTGGATTCTCGCCGCCTGCTCACAGACCTCACGCAGACGCTCGACACGGACAACACCTGTGCCGTCTGCTACGACATTGGAGCCGATTTTTATGACTGTGGTAGCTGAACTTTCCATTCCTGCCTCGATACTTTACGGGCTATTTGAGTTTCCTCGCAGAATCATAGGATTAAACCCAAAACTCGAACGCTGCCTCACCGATGCATATCTCATCGCCTGACTTGAAGCCATCGCGCTCCAGCATCTCTATAACACCCATCTTCTTGAGCCTCTGTTCAAGATAGTCGAGTGCCTCTTGGTTTTCCAGATCTAGCCTATTCATAAGGGACTCGACTCGGTTCCCGCTAATGCGAAAAGAGCCCTTTGATTCACTTTTGACCACGACCTCGTGCTCCTTTGCAGGTGTGTAGAGCTTGTACCGCGCAGGTTCGGAGACCTGCTCTTCTAGAGATCCTTCGTCGTCTTCGGGCACAAGTCTGTAAATAGCTCCCTTGAGCTTTTCCAAACCTGCACCGGTCACGGAAGAGATTGGATAGATCTCTAAGTCGCTTCCATGCTTCGAGGCTAGATTCTCCGAGATTCGATCCACCTTCTCATCTTCCATCAGGTCACACTTGCTCAAGACAACTATCTTTGGCAAATCCACCAGACCCGGATCGTAGGCTCTAATCTCATCTTCAACTGCTTCTAGATTGGACGAGGGGTCGCTCTCGTCAACCGGCAAGACCTCGACAATGTGGACTATCAGCCTGGTGCGCTCGATGTGAGCCAGGAACTCGTGGCCAAGTCCCGCCCCTTCTGCTGCTCCTTCGATCAGCCCGGGGATATCGGCAACGACAAGCTGCCGCCCGTCGCGCTCCGCCGTTCCCAGCACAGGTTCGGTTGTAGTAAAGGGATAGTCGGCAACCTTTGGCTGCGCCCTGGATATCTTCGAAAGTAACAACGACTTCCCCGCGTTCGGCTTGCCCACGAGAGCAACGTCGGCCAACAGCTTGAGTTGCAGGCTCAAGCTTGTGGTCTCTCCCGGCTCACCTAGCTCTGCAAAACGGGGTGTCTGCCTGGTCGGTCCTGCGAAGCGCTTGTTTCCTTTGCCGCCATCACCGCCAGAAACGGCCACAACTTTTTGCTTTGGCCTGCACAGGTCGTAGACTCGATCTCGCTCCATGTCCCGCACCACCGTTCCGACCGCAACAGGAATCACTATGTCTTCACCATCCGCTCCGTGTTTCTGTGAACCCGATCCTTTGCCGCCGCTGTGTGCTTCGAAGCGACTATTGTGCCTAAACGAAGCAAGATCTTTGAGTGAGGGGTCGGCCATCAGAACGACGTCTCCTCCACGGCCTCCATCACCGCCGTCAGGGCCCCCTTTCGGCACATGCGCTTCGCGACGAAAGCCGACGCAGCCGTCGCCGCCACGTCCCGCGACTACATAGATCTTTGCTTTATCGTGCAGCATCCGATCCTGATGGTAGGAATTGCCACACCGATTAGCGAATTTTATCTTGCTGACCGAGTGAAACTAACTGCGAGGAGATACAGATGAATGACGGAGAGAACAAGGCTAATGACGTGAAGCCCAAGAATGCCACGATCTCACAGCCGGTGAAAATCCTCACCGGCGCCCTTATCGTAGTGGCAGCTGCAACAGCGGTCGCCTTCTTCCTTCTTTTTACTGCCAGGGGCGATATCGACGACCTCCAGACAAAGCAGGAAGGGATCGAGTCTTCTACTGAATCCAGCTCGAGCCAAGCAACAATCGATATTGAGGGATTACGTACTCGACTCAAGAAGGTTGAAGAGCAGATCAACGTTGAAAAGTCTGAGACAGAAAAGGCAAAGAAGGACGAGTTCGACCCGGACAAGCCGTTTGCTGAGGGCGATGTTAGCGTTACATCAATGCTGAAGACGATCGATCTGAACGCCGAAACAGCAAACAAGAACTTTGACACGATCGAGACTGAGGTATCACGACTAAAGGGCCTCTTGGACGAGGAAAAACAGGTCGCTGGTGATTGACCGAATCTAATCTAGTTTTCGACAACCGAGATTACTCGGCCGTGTCGGCCATGCTTAAAATCGACTACACCGGCACGAGTTGCAAATATTGAGTCGTCCCTGCCTATGCCTGTGCCGGAGCCAGGTTTAAAGCGGGTACCCCTTTGTCGCACGATTATCTCGCCGCCGAACACAGATTGGCCGTCGAATACCTTCACGCCTAATCGCTTTGCGTTTGAGTCCCGCCCGTTGCGAGACGATCCCAGTCCTTTTTTATGGGCCACAGTTACTTTTCTTTCTTCTCATTAGACGACTTTTTTTCACTTTTTGGTTCCTCGGCCGATTTAGCTGGCTTCTTCTCACTTTTTGGCTTATCGGTTGGCTCAGCCGGCTTCTTCTTGCTCTCCGGTGACTCGGCCTGTTTCTTAGTTGTAGCAGGCTTTTTAGGTTTTGCCTTCTTTTCCCCTTTTTCTTTTGCCTCGGTCGCATTTGCTTCTGCGGCTTCAGCGACCTTCGAAGTGCCCGTTGGCTTACGTGCTGACATCTTGATAGTTTTTATCTCGATCTGAGTCAGCTCGGAACGGTGGCCCGTGTGACGCCTATAACCCTTCTTGGCACGATGTTTGAAGACTTGAACTTTCTTGCCTCTCAGGTGTTCGGTTATTACTGCGTCAACTTTAACCTTCTTTAGATCCGCTCCTGTGAAAACCGGCTCACCCTTCTCGGGGCGATAGAGGAGTGCCTTCGCTGCGATCTTCGCACCTTCATCCTTTGGCAATCTGTTGACAAGGATCTTCTCGCCCTCTTCAACGCGATACTGCCTACCACCGATCTCTATTACAGCATATGTCGTCATCTATCAAAACGCTTTCTTTTTTAGATCTTTATATAAGTTATAACAATCGGGTGTTCCTTGCCTGTAACTAGGAACACCGACTGTCCGAGCCAACGATTCTACCGACTCAAGGCCCTCATCGGCTCTTGACGCCTGTATCGACGTTCTCGTCGCTGTTGCGTTCGATCAGTGACGCAGTGGCCCCGGCTGGTGCCACCTCATCGATTCTAACCAACTTTCTCTTTCCAATATGGCCAGCGGCACTGGCTACGGTTACTCGGTATCCCTCTACCCTCGCAACACCGTCTTTTGCGCGGCGCGAGTGCTTATCTTCGATCTCTAGCAACACTTCGTCACCTACCTGCAACGGAAGCGCCCTGCTTGCAACTTTGTCTTTACCGCCCTCTATTGCGACTTCGAACATCTCTCTTGGCAGAGACTCGAATCCTTCAAAGAAAAACTTCCTGCCGGTCTCACGCTCAAGCTGATCGAGGCCCTCTCCTTCCTCCCCTATCACAAGAGAAAAAACGCGTGGATTGGCCTTGATCAAGAATGCCTCTGAGTCTGACTCCTTGGCCAGCTCACGAAGTTTGTGCTCCGTCTGTATGGCAATCGTTTCATCAGTTAGAACGACCCCCGCGCCGTCACAGACACTACACCGCTTGGTCATTATCTCACGTACGCCTTCGCTTACATTCTCACGCGTCATCTCGACCAAGCCCAGGGGCGATATCTCCATCACATAGGTCTTGGTACGGTCGTCATCGAGAGCTTTGTTTAGTGCTTTGAGCACTTGATTACGGTTGCGAGCGCGCTCCATGTCGATAAAGTCGATCACGATAATTCCGCCGATGTCACGCAACCGCAGCTGTCTCACGACCTCGTCGGCAGCCTCCAAGTTCGTCTTCGTTATCGTGTCTTCGAGCCTTCCTCGGCGTTTACCGGTGAAGCTACCTGTGTTTATGTCGATTATCGTAAACGCCTCTGTGTAGTCGATGATCAGATAGCCACCAGACGGAAGATCGACCCTGTTTGAAAGCGTGGACTGATAGGCATCCTCGATCTCGTACTGCTCGAACAGGGGTTGATCACCGGTGTGTTTATCGACTTTGTCTGCAAGCTCGGGCGCCGTTCTTTTAAAGAAGTTGATAAGCCTCTGTTGGTTCACCTCATCGTCAACGATGGCTCTGTCAAACTCCTTGGAGAAGAGGTCACGGACCACTCGGATAGGCAGGTCCGCCTCCTGAAATATGATGTTTGGTGCGGGAATCGATTTGATCCTGTCGTCCAATACCTCCTGCAGCCTAAACAAGAAACCCACCTCTCGCTCAAGCTCTTCTATCTTCGCACCTTGGGCAGCTGTTCTGACAATGGCCCCTCCAGTCTCAATCTTCAGATTGGATGCGACCCTGCGCAAACGCTCTCTCTCTTTTTCTTGCAGACGACGACTGACGCCAACGCCCTCTCCTTGGGGCAAGTACACCATGTAGCGACCAGGTATGGCTAGTTGCGTACTGAGTCTGGGACCCTTAGTCTTGAGAGGGTCCTTCACCGCTTGGACAACAACATCCTGTCCTTTCCGCAGCACGTCACTTATCTTCTTGCGTTTTCCGCCGCTCTTTTTTCTGGCACTAAGTGTAATAACGTCATCTATATGTAAAAAACCGTTTTTCTCAAGCCCTATGTCTACGAATGCGGCTTCTAGCCCTTGAACCACATTCTCGACTCGTCCCTTGTAGACATTGCCAACGATGGACCTACTGCTTGGACGCTCTAAATACAGCTCCGCTACACGCCATTCTTCGCCTCTTTTCGGCTTCTTTCGGCGCCCGTCACCCTGTGACCCAGATGCTCCAGACGCAGCCCCGACGGATCCCTTTGATTCCAGAATTGCAACTCTTGTCTCGCCACGACCAACCGTGACCAATACCTGTTTCTTCACTTTTCTATTCTCACTCCATTCTTTATGACTTAGCTGGTTCGGAGCTGCCGGTTCCCGGAGTTTTCCTTGTATGCGCGTAGACGCTCTGCAACAGGCCGATCGCGATCATCGTCACGATCACGGATGAACCGCCGTAGCTCATGAGCGGTAGCGGTATTCCGGTTATCGGCATGATGCCGATATTCATCCCCACGTTGATAAAGACCTGGAACATAAGCATCGCCACAATTCCTCCGGCGATCAGTGCTCCGAACGTATTGTTTGAAAGTGTCAATATACGCAAACCACGCCAGATCAATAGCGCGTACAGACTCAGCACTACGGCAACTCCTATGAAGCCGTATGTCTCCCCGATAACTGCAAATATAAAGTCGGTGTGATGCTCGGGAAGAAAATCGAGCCTTGTCTGCGTTGCTTGCTCTACTCCTCTGCCAGACTGCCTTCCTGACCCAAGCGCAATCAACGCCTGATTTTGTTGATATGCGGTGCTGTCTGTGACCTCTCCCGGGTGCAGAAACGCCGTCAAACGATCGTTTTGATAGTCCTGCAGCGGCGATATACCCATCTTGGGCATCACGACCATCACAAGCATTATCACGGTGACGACCACCAGGCCTATCGCTGCAAAGTGATTCCACTTTGCCCCCGCTATAAACAGAATCGCCAATCCGATAACTATGTAGACCATGCTCGTACCCAGATCGGGCTGCATGATTACGAGCAAAGCCGGAATTAGGGCCAGCAAAATGACCCTCAATGTGGTGCCGCGTTCCTCCATCCTCCTCAAGCGGTCCATGACAAAGGCAGCCACCGCAAGAATCAGCAGAATCTTGCCCAGCTCAGATGGCTGGAAATTGAAGAATGGGAGATCGATCCATCTGCGAGATCCACGAGTCGCACCCCCAACCGCTAGAACGAGCAATATGGCCGCGATCATGCCTGAGTAGATTCCGACTTTGTACTGCTGCAGGCGCGAATAGTCGATGCGAGAGATGACCAGCATCAATAGCAGGCCAACTACTCCGTACACCGACTGTCTAACTACGAAGTAGTCCGGACTACCAGGGATATCGTTCTCGGTTGCCCCGCTTAAGACAAAAATGCTGAAAAGCAGCAATCCAACCGCCGCAAGCATCAACCACGGGTCGAACCGCCGAAACGACCACCCCGCGTCTTTGAACGTCCGCACTCCTGTTCCAAATGGCGTTCCGTGCATCAGTCTCTCACTTTGCCTTTATCTATCTTCTGCTTGTCCTTGATTCGGAAATAAGCGGACAGTATCTTTCTCGCAGCCGGCGCAGCTGCATCGGCACCGAACCCTCCGCCCTCGATCGTAACCGCAACAACTATCTCGGGGTCGGGATAAGGCGCCATCGCAACGTACCACGACTGGTCTCCCTGCCCCGGACGTTCCGCTGTACCGGTCTTCCCTGCAACCGGAACCTTGAAACCTTTGAACACCGATGTCGATGTTCCCCCCGGTTCACTGGCAGCACCTCTCAGGCCCTTCATGATCGCTTCTCGGGTGCTGCTGCCTATCGGTAACTTTCGGCGTTCGGCTCCCTTTAGTTCCTGAATAAGCCGACCGCTGCCATCCTCGATGCTACGCCCAATATGCGGGGTAACCACCTTACCGCCGTTTGCAACGGCCGAATACGCCACAGCCATCTGCAGTGGGTTTGCCTGTAGATCGCCCTGGCCGACGGCCAGGTTAACAGCATCGCCGTCTGACCACGGTCGATCCGTCATCTTCTTTTTATATAAACGATTTCTCCATTTGGGGGTAGGGATTAGCCCATCAACCTCAGCGGGGAGATCTATCCCTGTCTTCCGTCCAAGACCAAGTCTCTTGGCCCACGTTTGAAGCACATTCTTGCCCTGTCGGTTGGAACGTAAGCCCATCGTGTAGAAAAATACGTCGGAAGAGACTTTCAGCGCCGAAACGACGTTCACCGCACCGTACGACGCACCACCGGCATTTTCGAAAGTTATTCCACCGACACGGATGCTACCCCCGTCATATACCACGCTTGCCGGTGTGATCAGCCCTCCCTCCAACGCGGCGACAGCCGAGATCAACTTGAACGTCGAGCCTGTTGGGTACAGCCCCTGGGTGGCACGGTTGGCGAGTGGGGCACCGTTTTGCGGGTTCGTAAGCTGCTTATATGTCGATTCTTTTACCGGCTTGGAGAAGATATTTGGATCGAAGTTTGGATAGCTCGCCAGGGCAATAACCTCACCTGATTTTGGATCCATGGCAACCGCTGCCGACCCTCTGCCAAATGCATGTACGCCGGTGTTGATTGCCGCCTCCGCTGCCATTTGTGTTTGCATGTCGATCGAGAGTCTTAGCTGCTTTCCTGACTTTGGCTTCTTCACGGCAAGTTCACCTTTTGGTCTGCCGTTCGCATCGACCTGAATCCGACTGGCACCGTTGGATCCACGCAGGTAGCGGTCGTACACATTCTCAAGTCCCGATTGGCCAACCCTGTCGCCTGATCTGGCCGCCTTGAACTGTTTTCCCTCGAGCTGCTTGCGAGTCACCTCGCCGACGGTTCCGAAGAGATGCGCACCGACCTCCTTGTGCGGATACCTTCTTATGAATATACGTTCTACCTGCACTCCTGGAAAGTTGCGCTGGTTTTCCTGCAGGTAGTAGACGGTACGAAGAGGCACATCAGCCTTGAGAATCACTGCGCTGTACGGCAACTCTTTCTGCTGATCCCGAACGTACCTTTTTATTGTGCTTGGCCTCATCGCCAGCGTCTTCCCCAACCGTGAGATAAGAGCTTTCTTTAACCTTGGATTGGTGGGTATGCGTTGTGGAACAACTTGAACCACCATCGCAGTTCTGTTGTTGACGAGTACCTTGCCGTCAGTATCTACGACCCTCCCGCGTGGTGCCTCCACCTTTATCTCTCTAACCTGGTTGTTCTTGGCCTTTGTGAGATAGTCGTCTCCTGAGAGAATCTGGAGAAACCAGAGTCGAAAGAACACGATCGCAAACAATGCAAGAGCTATTCCGCCCAACAGAGCCACGCGCGTTGCAAGCTGTGCAGTTATTACCGGCGTCTTTTCTTTTGATGGCAGATACATCGTCAACCACGCCCCGTCAAGATCCGTCCCGCTGCTGTGTGTTTTGAACTTCGGGGCAGTACTTCCTCTTTCAGGTTTGACCTAAGCAGGCGCCTGATAGCCAAAAAGACAGGGATCGCCAGTAGCGTGTTCAAAAGCACCGTAATCATTATCTCACGCACAAGCAACGCGCTTACTGGTGCGTGCACTCCAAGCATCATCTGCACAATCGAATAACCGACCGTTGCCGCCAATGTTGCGCCAGCGCCTGCGACAAGTGGAGACATCGGGTCCGTAGGGTCGTGAATCTCTCCATAGCGGCCGGCAAAGTATCCCACCGCTGTGTAAAGGAGTGAAGAAACGCCCAAAGTTTGTAGCAGCGTCAAGTCGACCATCAGACCGATCGAAAAGCCCATCACCGCCCCAAGTTCAGCCCCGGCAAGAAGACCTACCGAGGCGACTATCAGGGGAGACAGGTCAGCGCTGGCACCAAAGAACGTTAATTGCGACAAAGCGGTGATTTGAAGCAGGACGCCACCGATAACAAGAAGCGCCAGTTTCACTATTGAGTTGGCCGATAGATTCATCGTCTGCGTAGCACCTGTAGGAAGTAGATTCTTTTCAAGTCTGCGAAGGGCCTCAATTTGACTTCCTTGAACAACTTGCTGTTCCCGCTTTTAACGTCCGATATTCGCCCGATCGGCAGTCCTCTTGGAAATCTTGACTCCAGCTTGCTGGAGCGCCACCCGGCAGTTGTAACAATCTGCCCGGCACGGATCTTCCTGTCGCGATTAACAAAATCGAGCACGAGCTTCCCCGGATTCCCGATCTCAGGCTTGACTACTCCGACAGCACCACCAGGAACAACCTGCGCTGAAACGGCACTTGTGTGATCGGTGATCAACGTAATCTGTGCTGCGTGCGCCGATGTTGAGGTTACGATACCGATCAGCCCGTCGCCGTTTACAACGGCCTGGTTGGCACGAACACCGGAAGTCGAGCCCCTGTTGATCGTCACCGTCGCATACCAAACGGTCGGTGAACGGGTTATGACAGTCGCCGTGATCGGCCTGAATCTTTCGTTGAGGCTAAGTTTCTGCTCGAGCCTCGTCAACTTCCTCAGCTCGCTGTTTTCTCTTTCCAGCGAAGCGGAGTTGGTGGCCTCAGTTTGAAGCTCTTCGACCTGCTTCTTCAAATCCTTGTTCTCTGACTTGGCAGTGAACAGGTCGCTCACCCAGTTTCCAAAGTCACGTGCGGGCTTCAGGGCCTTGCCCGCTCCCTTCTGTAACGGCGCGATCGCTTCCATCGTGCCCCTCTGAACCGCATGTAAAAAACCCCCTGCGGGCTCTCTGAAATGCGTCGTCAGCAAAACTAACGAGACTACGACTAGCAGTGCAAGTAATACGCGCCGCCGGCGAACCGACTTCTTATACACCTGATATCAAGTCCTAACATCAAACTTTTTAACCTTACTCCATCCATTTGCTGGTGGAGATCACTTGCGGTAGCGAGAGCCTATCGACGCCTTATGGATCGCCTCGAATTCCTCTAGCGACCGCCCCGATCCCACAGCTACGCAGGTTAGCGGGGACTCAGCCAAATGTGCAGGCATTTGCGTCTCATCTCGCAGTCTCTCGTCCATACCCTGAAGCAGTGCACCGCCTCCCGCCATCATGATGCCGCGATCCATGATGTCCGAGGCCAACTCCGGAGGTGTTCTGTCGAGCGTCTCCTTCACCGCACCAATTATCTGCTGCAGAGGCTCTTCAAGCGCCCCACGGACCTCTTCCGAGGACAGCACGACTGTCTTCGGCAGCCCCGTAACAAGGTCACGTCCACGTATCTCTGCCTGCACCTCTTCTTGTAATGGGAAGGCGGAGCCAATTTCCAATTTAACCTCCTCAGCGGTCTGCTGCCCGATCATCAGCTTGTACTTGCTCTTGACAGCGCTAATAATCGCCTCGTCACATTCGTCCCCACCGACACGTATGGACTCCGAGACAACTATGCCGCCCAGCGAGATGATCGCAACCTCGCTTGTCCCTCCGCCTATATCAACAATCATGCTGCCGGTAGGCTCGGCAACCGGCAGGCCGCAGCCAATCGCTGCTGCCATCGGCTCTTCTATGAGATATGCCTGTCTCGCTCCGGCCGACAGACACGCCTCCTCAACCGCTCTCTTTTCTACCCCCGTAACGCCTGATGGAACACATACAACCACTCGAGGGTGGGCCCAACGGTTCTGATGAACCTTGTGAATAAAGTGACGGAGCATCTGCTCCGTGACGTCGAAATCAGCTATTACGCCATCTTTCAGAGGTCTGATCGCCGTGATCGTGCCGGGTGTACGACCTAGCATCCGCTTCGCCTCGACCCCAACTGCGTGTACCGCTCCGGACTGTGAGTCGATAGCCACTACCGACGGCTCTGAAAGTACGATTCCCCGCCCACGAACATAGACAAGCGTATTTGCGGTGCCCAGATCGACCGCCATATCGCGGCCGCCAAATCCTGTCATGTAACTAAATATGCCCATTGTGAGTCTGTGGAGTCGTTAAGAGCCTATCCCTGCTCGTTGCGCTAAAACCGGCCAGTATAGTCGAGCTTCCATAGTTGATCGGGTTCGGTTGCCGGTTTCGACCAGTATTTTAGAGGCTTGGCTCGAATTTCGCCGACTCTCATCAAAAGATCAACGCCACAGCAGATCAGGCACCACCTGCAGCAGCGCCGCAATTGGAAGCCCGACCACGTTCAGATAGTCGCCTTCGATCCTCTCAACGAGCGCAATTCCGCTCTCTTGAATCGCATAGCCACCTGCCCGGTTACGCCACTCACCGGTACCGACATACCAATCGATGAATTGCCGATCCAGCTTCCGAAACGTAACTTTTGTTGTGCACGCCCGACTTCGTACGTTTCCGTTGTCTATCACCGAAAGGCCGCTTACAACTTTGTGTTCTATGCCAGACAGGGCTGCGATCATCGCTCTGGCGTCCGCCTGCACGGATGGCTTTCCGAAGATTCTGCTTCCTATCGCAACCAACGTATCTACTCCAAGTATCAGCTCACTTTCCGGAAACAGATCGGCCGCAGCTCTTGCTTTGCGAAGAGCGTTCTCCTGAGCAACGGTCTTTGGTTCACCCTCGGAAAGCTCATCTATCTCTACTGGTTTGACTTGAATGTCCAGCCCAAATCGTCCCAGAATATCTCGCCTCTGTGGCGACTCTGAGGCCAGCACGACCGTGGTACTGCTCACCTAGACGGCCAAACCGTGACAGAGCGGGAGCGTCCGTCCCTATACGCACCCGCATATCCTCCGATAGCCCTCGCTCTGAACAGTTGCTTTCCCTCATAGCGTGGTGTAACAAGCGTTTTGAATCTACCCGTCCTGCGATTCGCACGCAACACCTGGTAGATACGTGCGTCACTGCCGCCCGATTTCCTGAAGCTGATTTCAACCAGTTTGTAAGGCGTGTACCTGTTCCTGTACTGGTACCGGGCACTTTGCACCTTACCGGACAATCTGAATCTCTTCTCACCGACCTTCTTTGCTTTGAGGGTCACCGAGTCTTTCATTAGGTAGCTCACCTTTTTATTTACAGCCTCATGTGTTGAATCTGCCGCAAACTTTACGGTCATCTTCTTCGACTCGCTGCCCTTGTACTTGTAAGAGAAGCTGCCGTCAGACTTGGTGGTCAAATCCTTAATCTTATGATCGCTCGTACCCGGCCTGTATGAACGTGCGTACACCGATACCGTCGTATTTGCAAGGGCCTGTCCGTCCTTATGGGTCAGCCTGCCTGACAACTTTGCCTGACCCCTGAAACCGACCTTCGCAACGCTCGTGTTTCGCTTCTTTTTCTTCTTCTTCGACGGCTTCTTACTATTTTTCTTCGACGCTACAGTGGCCGACGCGCTCTTCTTGCCTTTCTTAGACTTCTTCTTCGGTTTCTTCGATATCACCTTGTCTATTCGCAGGGTCATTGCACTTGCCTCTTTTGTTGGCGCCCCTCCTCCGGGGTCTGTGCTCTCACCGAGAGAAAACGCCTGAATGCGACTATTGCCCAAATCTCCGACATAGACCAATCCGCCTGCCGTTGCGATAGATATTCCACTTTGGAACTGTCCCGGACCACTGCCCGGAGATCCCGTCGATGCGATCAGGTCGATCCCTGAGCTTCGCGATGAGAACATATGCAACTTGCTGTTATTTATGTCTAGGACGTGCAATCGATCGGCCGAGTCGACAGCCAGGCCCACAGGTACCGCAACACTGACATCACCAGCGGGAATGGTTAGAGATCCCGTGTACTGGTAGTTAGTCCAGTTTGCATCCAAAGGTACAAAGATCTTTATCTTCATGTTGATGAGATCTGAGACGTAGAGCGTGCCGGTACTGTCGGCCGCGGCTGCGAACGGTATGCTCGCAAAGGAGTCCCCGGCAACACTTGTGTTCACGACAGCAATGGGTGCCCCAGGTGGAGCAGAAAGATTGTCGTAGACGCTCACGCTCTGCCCAGCGTATTCTGGAACGTACAGACGATTGCGCGAATCGAAGCTCAATCCGATCGCTCCTGTGAGCTCAGCCGGAGTTCCGAACTGAAACGATGCCGCGGCCCCAGCGTCGAACGGATTGAATACCTCAATCGTTTCAACGCCTCCATAGTCAGCGACAAACAACCGGCCTGACGCATCCACTGCGATCGCCATCGGCATCGCAAGGAAACCGGCTCCAGCTCCTCCGGCGCCGTACTGTCCAAATGAACCTAATAGCTGCGATCCTCCGGGACTACTGATGCCGGAAAAGACTCTGACCTGTGCCCTGAGCGTCGCAGGTGGTGTGACGGTCCAGTCGGATGCGTAAACCCTTCCCTGTGAATCAGCTGCAACGCCAAAGAATTGATATCCGACAGCGTCCGCCGAAGCAGCGTTATCGATTGTGCCGGCATAGTTATACTGAAGCACTCCAAGCGCCGACGACGCTGCAACAGCAGCGATCACAATCAGCGTTGCTTGAGCAACTAAAGCCTTCCGTGCCCTACCGGTCATTCAACATCCATCTCCGACGTCCACTACTAAGTTACGCCAGAACCGTCAACAACTCAACCCCTAGGCCGGCCCCGTCGCAGCTTAATAGGGCTGTCGGCGATCAAACCTCCTTCCCGTATAAGGGCAAGGGGATCCCTTCGGGGGAGACTCTGAGGCAGCTATTCGGACGAGAAAGCCCGGACGGCTTTCGATAGCTGCCGAAGGAGCGTCCGGACGGAGCGCTCTCCCACGAAGGGATCCCCTTGCCCGGTCTGGCCGCCTAAGACAGATCTGGGAAGAATATTCCTATCTCTCGCTGCGCCGACTCGGTGGAGTCTGAGCCGTGCACCAGGTTCTCCGTTACTTCAATGCCAAGGTCTCCCCGGATCGAGCCCGGGGCAGCCTCTGCTGGGTCTGTAGCGCCGATCACCTGACGCGCCACCTCGACGGCTCTCTCACCTTCCAGTACAAGCGCCACGACTGGTCCGCTCGTAATAAACTGCACCAGGTCTCCGAAGAACGGCTTCTCAACATGTTCGGCGTAGTGTTTCTCGGCCAACGACCTGTCGATCTGCGTCTTGTTGATCGCAACGATCTCAAGACCCTTGTTCTCGAACCTTCGAATCACTTCTCCAGTTAGATTTCTAGAAAATGCGTCTGGCTTGACCAGTATCAGTGTTCTTTCCATTTTCATCGGCTCGATCTAAGCAACGCCAGCTCAACTCTCTCGATTTTCACGCTGGGTATGCTCACCAGCTGTTTCATTTCTCTGCTTCTTTGTTCGCAGACTCTTATCTTTTGCGTCAATATCGCCTTTTGCTCTTAGCTCTCCCGTTGCAGGTTCATTTGGCCTGTCTATTGAATGATCACGAGTTTTTGTTTGATCGACTCTGGCCTTCCGGGGTTTTCGCCGATCGTCCTTTTTCTCTCTCTTACCACGCTTCGGCTCAGTTCTGCTTGTCCTGCGACTCTTTTGTGCCGCCGCTAGTGGAGTCTCACAGAACGGACATGCCCTCCAGCTCGGGTCGACCGGCTTCCCACAACTTCCACAGGGGTCTTTCAACTTGAACATGCAGCTCGGGCAACGTAAGAAACTTGGCTCAACAGCGTAGTTGCAATTCGGGCATAGCTGCCGCTCAAGCTGCCTCAGCCTGGATTGGGCGGCCTTTATCTCAAGCTCACGTTCCTGGGCATCGTCGAGGAACTCAGGGGGCCGAACGATTGTGTATATAAGTGGGCCGATAAAGGGAAACAGAGCCGCCACCGTTGCGCACCCGACAAGCATCGGATCGTCGATTCGCCTGCGAGCATCCGAATAAGTCCAGTAGACAAGGGCGAGCCAAATCACTATGAGGAAGAAGATCAACAGGTTCACAAATAGGTTCAAACCGTTGTTCTCTATGCCAAATACCGCAAGATTCATTCTGTCCACCTTATAACAAGAACTGGCCAAGCAAGTAACCAACTGTAAAAAACACCAGTACAACAAAAGCGACGATTGCAGCCACGAACAGCAACATGCTGCCTATACCTGACCTTTTTACCTTTGTTTTCGTCATATCTCATGCAGCGGTCTTAAGCTCGCCAGACTGTTTAGCATAGCCCTCATCAAGGTCTGCAAGTAGGCATATCGAACCACATATCAGAACCGCCCCATCCTCATCCGCAAGTTCTCGGGCGCAAACGACCGCATCTCTAGGGTCTTCCACGCAAAACGCATTCACGAATTCATGCTTTAAACAAAGCTCCTGTAAATACGAGGCAGGAACTGAACGTTCATGACGGCTCTGCGTGCAAACAATACCCCTGCACAGTGGAAGCAACTCTCCGAGCATCGCCGGTACATCCTTGTCGTCGAGTATAGAAAGTACCGCGATCAGCTCCCTTCCACCGATGATCTCTTCAAGCGATTCACAAAGAGCCTTCATCGCTGCCGGATTGTGCGCTCCATCGATCAAGGTGAGTGGTTCTGAAGCCACCTTCTCCAGCCTACCCGGCACCTCGACCTCGGTCGCTGCACTTCGGACAGCAGGCATGAGAAGATCGCAATCGTATGCCTCAGCGACTGCCACGGCCAGCGCGAAGTTGTCTCGCTGGAAAGTACCTTGCAGCTTAAGCGGTAGGTTCTCGTAATTCTTTCTTGCGATGATTGAAATACGTCCCCTGTCCATACGCCAATGAAAATCCTTGCCTGCCTTTTCCACCCTGACCGCTCGCTCGCCCACGATCTCATCTACACGATTCGCTGCTTCAATCGAGAGCTCCCCGATAATAAGGTGCCCCGATCGTGGCACTATGGCGAGCTTTTCATCGCATATCTCGCTCTCCGTAGATCCGAGCCACTGAGTGTGCTCAAGAGAGATATTGGTAAGGGCCTGGACCTGCGAACTGAGGATGTTTGTGGCGTCGTAGCGACCACCAAGCCCAGCCTCGACCACCGCAACGTTGACTTCATGGCTTTTAAAAATTAACAGCGCCGCCGCCGTTAGTAGCTCGAACTGAGTAACGCGATCGCCTTCCGAGAGATTCACCTCCACTTTGTGGGCCGCCTCTACCACTCGCCCTACGGCTTCACCGAACTCCCTCTCGCTGACGTCCTTGGATTGCACTTGAATACGCTCACAGAATCCGGTGATGTGGGGAGAGCAGTACGTACCGACCATGTATCCCTGTTCGACCAATATCTTGGCAGCGATCTTCGTAGTTGAAGTCTTGCCGTTAGTACCGACGATGTGAATGGAGTCGAAACTACTTTGCGGTGAATCCAGTGCATCCGTAAGCATCTGCATTCGCTCCAACCCCAGTTTTATCCCTAGCTGACCCAGCGATAGGAGATTGGCGACGGCCTCTCGGTAACTCATTGTTCGCATGCAAACAGGGCTCCGTTGCAGAGATCAGCCAAGTGCCTCAAGCTCCACAAGCTCGTCCTTACAGCGCTGTAACGTGTCGCGCTCTTTTTCGACAACTGCTGCAGGCGCTTTCTCTGTAAATCTGACGTTGTTAAGTTTTATCTGCGCCCGATTGATCTCTGAAACTAGATGATCCTGGCGTTCTTTTAATCGTTGCCTAACCTCATGCTTGTCAAGATTCTCACCTGCAAGTATCTGGATCGAGCCTCCTGGCACAGCGATGCTCGCAACGTTTTCTTGATCGGCTGGGTCGGCTGAGAGGTCGATCTGCGCAAGGCGCTCAACGAGACTAACGTTCTCCGAATAAACGGCACCTTCTCCTGCATCGTCTATGGACAGCGCGCCCTCTATTGGCTTGCCCGCTGGCACACCGACCCGATCTCTAAACCTCCTCACCGCTACGGTTGCCCGTCTCAGCTGCTCGAACCTGTCCTCTGATTTCTCGTCCACCAATTTAGGCTCGCATATAGGAAAATGCCTGATTGTCAGATGTTCTGTCTTTTTTGCAACTTCAGGAAATAACCCGTACACCTCTTCAGTTACAAACGGCATTACCGGATGCATCATCGCGATCGATTCCTGTAGTACGTACAGAAGGTTTGCCGACACATGTGCTCGGTCGCTCGCCTCATAGAGACGTTGTTTCGCAACCTCGAGGTACCAGTCACAGAAATCATGCCAGAAAAAACTGTATATGTCCTGGACTGCGTGAGAGAAGTCGTATTTTTCGAACTGAACGGTCGTACGCTCGATCGTCTTTTGCAACTTCGAGACAATCCAGCGGTCCTCGATAGTGTCGTCGCTGGCAGAGGGCGCAACCTCATCGACAGTGGTAAGCACAAGCCTCGCCGCATTCCACAACTTGTTGGCAAGCTCCTGTCCCTGGCGAACTTTTTCCTTAGAAAAACGCACATCCTGACTGGAGGTCATACCGAGCAGTCCAAAGCGGAGAGCGTCAGCACCGAATTCGTCTATCGAGTCAAGTGGATCGATACCGGTGCCCAGCGATTTAGACATACGCCTGCCGTCTTGCGCCAAAATTACAGAGTGCACGTAGACATCGTCGAAAGGTACGTCCCCTGCAAATTCAAGCCCCATCATCAACATTCTGGCCACCCATAGGTAGAGAATGTCTCTTGCGGTCGTGAGAAAGTCAGTTGGATAAAAGGCCTTTAGCTCATCGGTTTTATCGGGCCAGCCCAATGTTGCAAACGGCCAAAGTGCAGAGCTGAACCAGGTGTCGAGTACGTCTTCCTCCTGTCTTACCGGACCGTCGCAAGCACCACACTTCTCCGGATCGGTTTCTGCGACGTACATCTCCTCGCACGTATCGCAATACCAGACAGGAATCCGGTGCCCCCACCAGAGCTGGCGCGATATGCACCACGGTTTTATCTGACTCATCCAGTCAAGGTAGACCCGGGCCCAGCGTTCGGGGGTAATTCGAACCCTCCCCTTCTCCACTGCCTCTATCGCAGGCGCTGCCAACTCGTCCATGCGACAAAACCACTGTTCGCTAATCAGGGGCTCAATCGGCTCACCCGATCTATGCGAGTGCCCGACTGAGTGAACATACTTCTCCTCCGAAACGAGTAGCCCGTCGTCACGCAGCGCGCTAACAACCGCCTTTCGCCCCTCCAGTACTGTCAACCCTTCAAAGTGCTCACCTGCGTTCTCGTTGAGCAGACCGTCTTCACCGATACAGAGCACCTCTTCCAGCCCATGCTTACGTCCGATCTCGAAGTCGTTCGGATCGTGGCCCGGAGTTATCTTTAGCGCGCCGGTACCGAACTCCGGATCGACATGCGAGTCCGAGATGACCTCGAGCTTGCGTCCAACAAACGGCAGTGTTACTTTCTGTCCTACAAGGTGCCGATATCGGTCGTCTTCAGGGTTGACGGCTACCGCAGTGTCGGCAAACATGGTCTCCGGCCGTACCGTGGCGATGTTGACGAACCCGTCGCCTGACGCCAATGGGTACTTGATCTCATACATCGCGTCTTCGATCTCCTTATGTTCAACCTCAAGGTCAGAGATCGCTGTTTTTTCGGCCGGATCCCAGTTGACCATGTAGCTGTCGCGGTAGATCAGTCCCTTGTCGAACAGTTGCTTGAAAACTCGGTAGACGGCCCGAACGTAACCTGGATCCAGAGTAAATCGCTCGTTGTCGTAGTCGCATGATGCACCGATCCTCTTGAACTGCTCGACTATCTTGGCGCCGTACTCCTTCTTCCATTCCCATACCCTCCCCTCAAACTCGTCTCTACCGATCTCTTTTCTACTGGTGCCTTCAGTCTTCAGCTGCTTCTCCATGACAGCGTGAGTGGCGATCGATGCGTGATCGGTGCCCAGTACCCAGACCGTGTTGACACCCTGCATTCTGCGCATGCGAATCAGCGCGTCCTGGATCGAAGCGTTCAGCGCATGACCCATGTGCAGCGATCCCGTTATGTTGGGCGGTGGAATCGAGATCGAGTAGTTGTCCTCACTCGTACCATGAGCTTCTGGATGGAAATATCCCTTCTCCATCCACTCGCCAAATATCCTCTCCTCGACTTCAGCGGGCTCGTACCGTGTCTTCTGTCCAAGTTGAGTTAATCGATCGTCGGCCATCTTGGCATTAGTGTATTGACGATAAGACTGCGAGGGACCGCACCAATCGATCTCGGGTGTTATTTAACAAGCAACAGATGCGGCGTATAAATG
Source organism: uncultured Thermoleophilia bacterium (assembly GCA_963710065.1). Taxonomy (GTDB): domain Bacteria; phylum Actinomycetota; class Thermoleophilia; order Solirubrobacterales; family CAVPYU01; genus CAVPYU01. The sequence goes on from CAVPYU010000002.1 coordinate 68,732, forward strand.
CGTCTAGGCCGATTCTCTCTCTAGACCTAGCTCGTCATCCTTGTCGTCGTCGTCCTTGCCGTCCTTATCGGCCACTGCCGATGTTACAAGCGTTGGCTTCAATCCTTTAACGATCGTTTCTTTGGTCACGACACACTTACTTACGTCACGTCTTGAAGGCAACTCATACATTACCTCCAGCAGAACCCCTTCGATTATTGAGCGCAGACCCCTGGCACCACTTTCACGCTCAAGCGCTTTATCTGCAATGCTCGCTAACGCCTCTTTTGCAAACATCAGCTCGATTCCGTCAAAGCTGAAAAACCGCTGGAACTGTTTAGTAAGCGCGTTGCGCGGTTCGGTCAGAATCGTCACTAAGTCTTCCTTTGTTAGGTGGTGTATTGCCGACACAATCGGCACACGCCCCACAAATTCGGGGATCAATCCGAACTCGATCAGATCCTCGGGCAGCACACCCTGCATAAGCTCGTCCATGTCAACAGTTCGCTCTGACTTGACTTTGTCCGTGAAGCCGATCCGACTTTGGCCTTCACGTCGCTCAATCACGTCCTCCAAACCCGCAAACGAGCCACCGCAGATGAACAGGACGTTCGTTGTGTCTATGTTCAAGAATTCCTGATGCGGATGTTTTCGCCCTCCCTGCGGCGGAACCGATGCAACAGTGCCTTCCAGAATCTTAAGCAGCGCCTGCTGCACACCCTCTCCGGACACATCGCGAGTTATCGAGGGGCTGTCAGCCTTGCGAGCGATCTTGTCCGATTCGTCTACGTAGATGATTCCGGTCTCCGCTTTTTTCACGTCGTAGTCGGCAGCCTGAATCAGCTTGAGCAGTATGTTCTCAACGTCCTCGCCCACGTAACCGGCTTCCGTAAGCGCTGTTGCATCCGCTATCGCGAAGGGTACGTTCAGAATCCTCGCAAGCGTCTGCGCCAACAGTGTTTTTCCACATCCGGTCGGACCGATGAGAAGAATGTTTGATTTCTGCAGCTCCACATCCGATTCGCTGGACTGCATCATCTGTACTCGCTTGTAGTGGTTGTATACCGCGACCGAGAGTGTCCGCTTAGCCTCTTCTTGCCCTATTACGTACTCACTTAGTGCACCATATATCTCCTTGGCTTCGGCAGGGCCTCAAGATCGAAACTCGGTGCAGTCGTCGTTTCCTCGTCAACGATCTCGTTACAGAGATCTATGCATTCGTCGCAGATATATACCCCTGGTCCAGCGATCAGTTTCTTGACCTGTCGCTGAGATTTGCCACAGAAGCTGCACAGCAGATGTTCGTTTGATTCAGACGAGTTCGCCAACTTCTCCCCCTAGTGAATACGAATCAATGTTGGGATATGACCTTGTCGATCAACCCGTATTCCTTGGCCTCCTCCGCGCTCATGAAATAGTCGCGATCGGTGTCTGCTGAAACCTTTTCAAGTTCTTGGTTCGTATGTTGAGCAAGTATCTCGTCTAACCGACGCCTTGTATCGATTATCTCACGGGCATGAATCTCGATGTCTGCTGCTGCGCCTTCGAATCCGCCAGACACCTGGTGGATCAGTATCTTCGCATTTGGCAGGGCCATCCGTTTCTCGGCTGTACCCCCTCCTAGAAGCAGCGCTCCCATGCTCATCGCGATACCAACGCAGATCGTCTGGACATCGGGCTTGATGAACTGCATCGTGTCGTAGATTGCAAGTCCCGAGTACACCGACCCACCCGGAGAGTTGATGTAGATACTGATGTCCTTGTCCGCATCCTCTGACTCGAGATGTAGCAGCTGTGCCACCACAAGGTTGGCAATCTCATCGTTTATCGGTGTGCCCAGAAAGATGATTCGTTCGTTCAAAAGACGCGAGTAGATGTCGAAGGAGCGCTCGCCCCTCGACGTCTGTTCTATGACCATTGGAACTAACGGTGTCATGACGTGAGCTTTCTTCCTGACAACGCGATCTTCTCCTGCATGCAACTTCCTCCGTTTGAGTTCAGTCTACCATTAAGAAAACCCAATGATTTGGGTTTTCTATGCCAGGGCTGTAGCACACGGCACTGTTCGAAGCTCACTACGAGACCCGCACTGTCAGTGGACCCCAGCACCGAACCCAAGTCACTTCTTGCCAGGCGTCCAAATCTCAGCCCCCGCACCCGGTCTCTCTTTCTCAGGGTTCCACAGCTTGTCCTTGGCCTGCGCCTGCTCGATGCTTATTGGTTTGGACTCATCGGCCAGGAATTTTGCTGCCTTACGGGTTACTAAATCCTGACGAAATGCTTTATCTTGGCCGCTACCTCTGAGCTGCTCAAGCAAGTCCAAGGGCGCCACTCCATCGCCCTGAGTGGCAGATCCGATCGCATCAAGTAGCTCATCGTCTGTTACTTGGAGGTTCTCCTTCTCTACAACGGCCTCTAGAAGGCTTTCTCTCTTGAGATCCCGTGCGGCACTGACCTTGAGCTCTTCCAATACCTGCTCTCGGTCCTTTCCTACTATCTCTGCGTACTTATCCGGTGTGATTCCCTGTTGCTGCAGCTTGTGCTCCATCTGGTGCCACATCTCATGTGACCTTGCGTAGACGATGTCTTCAGGCAGATCGACCTCCGACTCTTTAACCGCAGAATCGAGGACTGCCTCCATGTACTCCTGTTCGATCGAGTTTTCCTGCGCCTTCTTAAGCTTCTCCTCGATGTCAGAGCGCAACTCCCCGATCGTGTCAAACTCGCTCACCTGACGGGCAATCTCATCTTCTGTTTCCGGCAGAGTTACTTCCTGTGCTGCCTTGACCTTCACGTCAAACACGGCTTTCTTACCGGCAAGCCTGTCCTCCCTGTAGTCGTCGGGAAATACAACCTCGACCTGTCGCTCATCGTTAGCCGACGCTCCAATCAGCTGTTCCTCGAATCCTTCAAGCAGGCTGTTGCTGCCGATCTCGAGCGAGTAGTCACGTGCCAAACCACCCTCGAATACCTCGCCATCGATCTTGCCCTCGAAATCGAGTACGGCGTAATCGCCCTCCTTCAACGGCCTCTCGACCGGATCGAGCCGCGCAACTGACTGCTTCAGCCGCTCGATCTCCTCAGCCACCGACTCCTTTGCGACATCTGCTTCGCGCTTACCGGCTTCAATGCCCTTGTATTTGCCAAGTTTGGTCTTTGGTCTTACTCCCACCTCAATTGCGAACTTCAGAACTTCGTCTGAGTTCGGCATCTCACCGAACTCCAACTTGGGCTCGCCGATCGGACCGACGTCTGACGCGATCAATGCCCTGCGATATAGATCTTCCAGCCAATCCCTCAGCATCTGCTGAAACACAGCCTCGCGGCCGAGCCTTTTCATCACGATGTCAGATGGCACTTTCCCCTTGCGGAAACCTGGCATCTTTAAGTCTTTACCAAGCGATTTGGCAGTCTGCTCAAGCTGTACCTGAACCTCGTCAGCTGCTACCTCAACATCGACCCGCATGCGGGACTCGGGCAGTTCTTTTGTTTTTGTCTTTATCTTTTCCACAGTCAAAACCAGGGCAAGACAATAGCGACTCGGTATTGATGAAGCGGCTACTCTCTTCGATCATGAGACCGCTACGTAGGCGTTGGATCCACTTTACTTCATGGCTTGTGACGGGCCCTGTCGCACGGTTGATTGCAGGTGCGGTGGACTTCAGTGTCGTTCTATCCAGATACCTTCAGCAGCGAGTAGAGGGACTAGCTTCGCGGTCGAACCACGACACTAACAACCCGTGACTTCGCGGTCGAAAAAGGCCAGGCGAACTCGGCAGGAACATCGACGCGGAACCTGAACCGTGTCGGCTTTGTCACCCTTAGAAACTTATGAGTAGTGCGAAAATCACCTTTTTTGTCGGTCTTGCGTACTGAAAAGGCTCGCCAACTTGCTCTTCCTGATGACGTGTCTCGAAACTTGATCGTTACATTCTTGCCCTTTGGCGATATTTCGCTCACCTTTGTCAGCAGAGTGCCCTTTAAAACAACCCGTTGCCCGTTACGTAACCTACGTGGAAATACGCTGAAAATTATCCTGGGGCGCACAAAAAGCCGTGCCGATTTATTGGTGCTTTTACCTGTGGCCACATCCGCATAGGTAGCGGTGAAAGTACTAGATGGAACCTTTCCTACGCTCTGCTTGAATCTACCCTGAGAATCAGTGACCACGTCTGCTACGTCCTCCCACTCGGACCCAGGCACCCGGGTCCGTCTCTTGATCGAGACGGTCACATTCGAGGCGGGCTTTCCATTCACCACTAAACGACCTCTGACTTTGATGCTGCGTCCAACCGTCGTCGTCTTGTTGGAAAGATACTTGCCACCCCAGCCAAACTTAAGCGTGCTCTTACTTGCCGTGGTCGCCGTTGCTTCGGACCCCTTCGCACTCATCCCCATGCTCACTTGGCTGGCAAATAAAAGTTGCAGCAGAACTGTCGCCACCAGCGCAACGACCGACGTTCGCGTCCATTCTTTTACATGTTTCATAGGCTCTCCGACCCTACTTGACATTTAACACCTCGAACGACTTCTCGGAGCGGTACATCGCTATCTCGCAACAAACCCTGGTGTATAGATAATGGACTACGGGCCGAATTCCTCCGCTCCGCCTTCAGTGACGCTCCCGGACGACGTACTGTCGCCAGAGCTAGTTACACTTGAACTCGGCTGCGGAGCAGGTGTTGGGCTTGGAACTGCGGCGGTGGCAGGTGTTGATGACTTGGATGAGGAGGACTTCTTCTTTGACTTCTTCTTCGCCGTCTGCTTCTTGGTCTTGGTGCTTGCCTTCTCGACCTTCGCGCCCTGCTTCTTGGCAGGGGATGTCGACTTGCCTCCCTCGCCACCCTTATCTTTGCTTTTCTCTGACTTCGAAGCAGCGGCTGGTGCAGAGACTGGAACCGGCGATGAAGGTCGCGGTTGACTCACGTCTTCCACGGACTTGCTAACAGCGCTTACGGTCGATTTGAACGACTCGTCTATGTTTCCAATATCGAACTCCTTTACCGACGTTGCTCCAGCAGTTGCAGTGGCGGCAACGACCACAACTATCACCGACTGAGTGGCTGCTCCAGCTGCGTCTGAACCACCTGTGGAAAGAGATGTAAAGAAGTTGCTGACTTTGTGGCCGAGGTTCGAGAAAAGCACCGTGACAGGATCGAAAAGACCGTGTAGCAGCCCAATGTGTTGCAACTGATCTGCGAACGGAAGGAAGAGCACGGGCGGCAACATCATCTTTGCCGTGCGAGAGACATCCAACATTTGGACACGGGCCTTGCGGCACGATGGACAGTACGAAAGATGCACCTTGAGACGCATTCGCTCGGACAGTTGTAGCTCACCGAAAACAGACTGGCGAATGATCGGTCTGTACTCGTCGCAGAGCTGACCCTCACCGATCAGCTGGAGGTGCGTCTCAACCGATTTGGACGCATGATCGATCAGGTAGCGAGTGTGACGGTAGTCTTCACCTAGAACTTCGGCAACATCCTTTACCCTCATCTGGCCCGCGCTTCTCATCAGCAGCGCTCTACGCTCTTTTACCGGCAGCTTCTCTATCGCTTCCCCGAACTGCGCCATCCTGTCGTACTGATCAGCTCTCTCCTCCGAGCCCTCGAGCTCTTTTGCCGGCAGTTCCTCGTCGCCAAAGGCTTCGATCGGCACCGATCGACCGTTGCGCTGAGCGCGCCTCGAAGCGGTTCTATACGCCGCTCTGTAGATGTAGCTCGGAAGTTGACCCGGATCCAACGCAGCCGCAGGAAGGGCTTTCATGACGCTAATCAAGGTGTCCTGGTAGACGTCCTCAGCATCGTCTCCAACTGCATACTTGAGCCGTCGCTTGAGCTCAACTCCGTGTTTTGCGGTAAACGAAACCAGGGCGTCCCATATCTCTTCCTCAGTGGGGCGCCTTGCTGATACGGTCCGTCGCTCTTCGGCAACGGCAGGTACAGCCGTTGCAGCTTCCATACTTTCCCTCCGTTTGTCCGTCCATAGTCATAATACCCCTAAAAGGAAGTAATTTCCTCAAATTAATCGAAGGTGGGTCTGGGGTTTGGATTGAAAAGACTCTGGGACGACTGCACATGGATGCGCAAGCCAGGGAAGGCTTGCGTGGCGTCCCAGGAGTGGCGGGACGAAGCGCTCTTTTCAAGCTGAACCCCAGACACACTATGAGACTACGTGAACGGTTACTTGGGTTTTTTAGGTGCTTTACCGACAGCGTTAGTCGGTAAAAAGTCGCCTCAGCACGTACTGCAAGATGCCTCCGTTCTTGTAGTAGGCAGCTTCCTGCGGAGTATCTATCCTCACTCGAGCTTTGAACGAGATCGGCTCACCTTTATCCGGCGTAGCAGTCACTGTGGCCTCTTCTTGGCCTGCCGTATCCCCGTCGATCTCAAAAAGTTCTTTGCCGCTCAGACCAAGCGACTCAACGCTTTCACCTTCTTGGAACTGAAGCGGCAGCACGCCCATCCCGATCAGGTTGGAACGGTGGATCCGCTCGTAGCTTTCAGCAATGACGGCCCGTACTCCCAGCAGTCGCGTGCCCTTTGCAGCCCAATCTCTTGAAGAACCTGAACCGTATTCCTTGCCGGCGAGAACCACTAGTGGTGTGTCTTCCTGACCATACGCGAGTGCGGCATCGTAGATCGCCATCTGCTCGCCGTCCGGCAGATGACAAGTGACGCCTCCCTCTATTCCTGGAACGAGCTGGTTCCGCAGCCGGACGTTTGCGAACGTCCCGCGCATCATCACCTCGTGGTTGCCGCGCCTGGAACCGTATGAGTTGAAGTCCCTTGAGTCCACACCGTGATCGATCAGGTACAGCCCTGCAGGGCTGTCCTTACTAATCGCACCGGCCGGTGATATGTGATCGGTCGTGACGCTATCCCCGAGGACAACAAGAGCACGCGCTTCCTTGATTTCTGCAACCTGTTGCGGCACCAACGGCATGTTTAAAAAATATGGTGGGCTCTTTACGTAGGTCGATTTATCGTCCCATTCGAACCGCTTTCCCTCAGCTCCTTCAAGACTGTTCCATCGCTCGTCTCCTTCGAAGACGTTGGTATAGCTCTTGCGGAACATTTCTGCCTTCACCGTGTCTTCCATCACTTGACCGATCTCCATGGTGTCCGGCCATAAATCTTTCAGATAGACGGGGTCACCATTTTGATCTTCACCGATAGCCTCCGATGTCAAATCGATATCGATTCGGCCGGCAAGCGCGTAGGCGACCACCAAAGGAGGAGAGGCAAGATAGTTGGCCTTTATCTGGGAGTTGATACGACCTTCAAAGTTTCGGTTCCCTGAAAGTACCGATGCAACGACCAGCTCCCCCTCGTCGATCGCCTTCGATACGGGCTCTGGCAATGGGCCGGAATTCCCGATGCAGGTTGTGCAGCCATAGCCCACTAGGTTGAAACGAAGTTCGTCCAGATACTCGTCCAGTCCCGACGCCTCCAGATAGTCACTGACGACCTTTGACCCGGGAGCAAGACTTGTCTTGACCCAGGGTTTTGATTCCAATCCCAAATCGCACGCCTTTTTCGCAACCAAACCGGCTGCGATCATGACCGCAGGGTTCGAAGTATTCGTGCAGCTGGTTATCGCAGCTATCACGACCGAGCCATGATCTAGCTCGTGCTCAACGTCGTTAATACAGAGCTTGACCGCGGAAGATTGTTCGGACCTCTCCACTCCGACCGCCGTATGTCCACCTTCCCCCGAAAAGCGGTTCAACTGTCGGTCCCCAACACCGATCTCATCAGAGCCGAGCATCTCTTCGAGATCCTTCCCAAAGGCCGACTTGAGTTGTCCGAGTGGAATCCTGTCCTGTGGCCGTTTAGGGCCCGCAACGCACGGCTCGACGTCGCCAAGGTTCAGCACTAGTTTGTCTGAGTACCGAGCCTCTGCTGAGTCCTCGTCATGGAAAAGACCCTGCTCCTTTGTATAGGCCTCAACCAGTGCAACCTGCTTCTTCGATCGACCCGTTAGCTCCAGATATCGCAATGTCTCTACGTCGATCGGAAAGATGGCCAATGTCGCGCCGAACTCTGGTGACATGTTGCTAATAGTCGCTCGGTTGGCGAGAGTCAGTCTCCGCATTCCATCGCCGAAAAACTCAACGAATTTTCCGACAACGCCTTTGTCTCTGAGCATCTCGGTCATCGTCAGAACCAGATCGGTCGCAGTTGCACCTTCGGCCAACTCTCCCTTAAGTTCAAATCCCACAACCTCCGGAAGCAGCATCGTGATCGGCTGGCCAAGCATCGCTGCTTCGGCCTCGATCCCTCCGACGCCCCAGCCGAGCACGCCGAGTGCATTTACCATCGTTGTATGTGAGTCGGTTCCCACCAGAGTGTCAGGAAAAGCCTGGGAGTTGCCGTTCTCGCTGACCGCAACCACCTTCGCCAAGTGCTCGATATTTACCTGGTGAACGATCCCAATGTCCGGTGGCACAACATGGAAGTTCTCAAAGGCTTGCTGTCCCCAACGAAGGAAGCCGTACCGTTCCTGGTTGCGTTCAAACTCGATATCTGCATTGCGTTGAAAGGCTTTCGATGACCCGTATTCATCAACCTGCACTGAGTGGTCAATCACAAGCTCCGCCGGCCTCAACGGATTTATCTTTGCCGGGTCGCCACCAAGATTCTTCATCGCGTCACGCATCGCTGCTAGATCCACAACAGCCGGAACGCCTGTGAAGTCCTGCATCAAAACCCTGCTTGGCGTGAACGCTATCTCTTGCGCTTGGCTAGATCCAGAAGCCCACGATGCGACAACCTCAACATCCTTTGCCACGACGGCACTCCCATCCTCATGCCTAAGAAGGTTCTCTAAAAGTATCTTTATCGAAAACGGAAGTGATCCGACCTCGTACGAGGACTCGAGAGCGCTGAGCCGGAATATCTCTAACTGGCGTCCTTCGACCTCTAAGATCGACCTTGCATGGAAACTGTCTTTAGATCGTGCGTTCGACATTGCGGCGCAGAGCCTACCCCATGATAGGGGTAGTGGATAGCCATGCTATCGACAACCTTCCGCCTCTACCCTTTGCTCTTCTCGTGCTCTAAGTCAACGATAACGTGGGTTACCGGGATCGGGAAATGGTTTCTTGCATATTCGACGACATCACGTTCAAGCCAGCCCGAATGACCATAAGGATGCGTGGAGATAATTACCTCGTCTGCCGGGAAACGGTACATGGCTTCGTCGAGAGCCTTGATTGGATCGGCCGAGCCGATCTGACCACGAGTAATCAAGCTTGAGTTGCGAAGGTGGCTCATCATCTGTTCCAGGGACTTTTTGGCTCTGGTCTCGGCGTCTTCTGTATCTTCTGTGTCGTCTTCAGGCGTGTTATTGAGCGCTGGACAGACGACCTCCACCTCGGTGTCGAGACTGCTGGATCGGTGGACTATCTCCCTTCGCAGAGCTTCACCAGAAAGCGTCTGGTTGGCAATGACGAGAACGTATCGTTTGTCGGTCTGCCTTGGATGACGTGGTATCGGCTTCGGTTCCGGTCTCTGCACAGGACGCCTTGCAAGAAAGACTCCTGCTAGTACGCCGATGACAAGGCCGACGCACAGCAATGCGGCCTCAGCGACGCCCAAGGTAAAAGCTACAACGACTACAGCTACGCCCGACGAGGCTACCGCTATCGCTTTGTAGGGCGGCTTACGACCATGCGGTTCATGATGTGTAGCTGTTTCATCCATGGCACTTCAGTCTAGATGATTATTTCTTGGTTCGGTCGATCAGACAATTAGCCTCATAACACGATCCAGTAGGTCGCGCAGGGCACCCTCGAGCGAGGATGGAATATCTCTCCTGCCGTCCAATTTGATCCTCCAGCTAACTAGGGCTTGATGAAGGTCCTTCAGCAGAAGTTGTAGTTGGCTCAGTAGCTCTGGTCGTTGCAGGTCAGAATGCTGTACTTCTGCCCACTCCTGTATCGCTGCAAACGCCATGTCCAACTTCTCATCTACGCTCTCCCTATCCTCGATCCAGAGATCGTCCAACCGACTGCGTAGGCTTTCAACGTCGCCAACCAGACCGACCAACGTTTCGCGTTCTACTTCGTCCCGCATGAGCCGCTGTGACTACCAACACCGATCGGCGCCAGTTAAACCGGCACGGATCAAGCGGTCTCCCCCTGCAGGTTCAAACCGACCACTCCTGCAATGATCAAGGCCAACGAGGCGATCTTCATCACTGACGTCGTCTCGTTGAACCAAAAAAATCCGATAGTCGCTATCAGTGCCGTGCCAACGCCCGACCAGACAGCATATGTGTAGCTGAGATCAAGGTGCTTAAGCGCCATCACCAGTCCGGCAATGCTCAGCCCATAAAACACAAATACCAGGATTGAGGGCAGTGGCTTGCTGAAACCTTCGGCGAACTTCATCGAAGTTGTGCCTGTTACCTCAAACAGTATTGCCAACAATAGATAGATGTAACTCATTATCGCTCCTTTTCGTTGGGGTCAGGTCGTGCATTTTGATGCAAAATGCACGACCTGACCCCTGCTAACCAACTAGATCCTCGGCAACCGTGTGTATGTCACCGGCTCCCATCGTTAGTACTAGATCACCATCGCCGGAAATCTCTGACAGGAGCGCCGAGGCCTGCTCTAGCTCTGGCACCCAGTACACTGGCCTGCCTCTCGCCGCATCTGAAGCAAAGTTGGCAACCATCTTGCCGTCAACTCCTTCGAGCTCTCCCACCGGCTCTTCCCTTGCTGGATAGACGTCAGTCACGACGATCACGTCAGCAGATGAAAGAGCTTCGCCAAACTCTCTTGCCAGATACAACGTACGAGAGTAAAGGTGGGGCTGAAAGACAGCTATCAGACGATTGGGTCCAAGGTTACGCGCCGCGTCCAGCGTTGCCTTAACCTCGCTGGGGTGATGCGCGTAGTCGTCGAATACAGCTGCGCCCCGAAAATCTCCCTTCTTTTCAAATCTGCGCTCAACGGCAATATAACTTGAAAGCGCTTGCGCAGCTTCCTTCGGATCGATCCCGGCAACGCTCGACGCCCCCAGTGCAGCGAGCGCGTTTAAAATATTGTGCAACCCGGGGACTGCGAGCTTGACGTCGGTAACCATTTCACCGTCGAGCATCAGCACGAATGTGCTGCCGGTACCTTCAAAAGCAATCTCCTTGGCAGTGAATAGGTGTCCTTCGGCAGAGTTGTGCTTTGGCTCGCCGGTCGCCTGAGCAGAAAACAGGACAAGGTCCACATCATCTGAAACCAACCTGCAGAAATCAGGACTGTCTGGCAGCACGGCTGTGCCGTTCTTCGTCAGATGTCCGAGAAACTCAGAGACAGCTTCTTCTACCTCGAGTTTTGACGTGAAAGTCGCGTGGTGATCGAGTTCGAGGTTTGTGACCACGATGATGTCTGGGTTTAGATATAGAAACGATCGGTCACTTTCGTCTGCTTCGATAACCATCCATTCCTCACCCAACGATGCGTTTGTATTAGATGCGGGCAACATGCCTCCTACAACGTACCCTGTATTGCGTCCACAGTTTTTCATGCAGTGAACGGTCATCCCGGCCGTCGTTGTCTTTCCGTGTGTCCCGGTCACCGCTATGCAGGAACGTATGCTTGAGATCTCTGCAAGAAGCTCGGCTCGATGGAGAATCTTCAGACCAAGTTGCTTGGCTCTAACAAGCTCGGGGTTGTCCTCGGGGATAGCCGAGGAGATCACAACTTCTGAACCTTGGGAGACGTTTCCAGCGTCGTGTTCTATGGCGAACTCCACCCCGTGGTTTTCCAGGAGATCTGTGTACTCGGACCCAGCGCGATCCGAGCCGGTCACCACGGCGCCAAGCTCGGTTGCCACGACTGCCAAACCACTCATTCCGGCACCACCGATGCCGATGAAATGCAGTCTGCGACCACTCCAATCACTTGAGGTATGTTCTTCGATTATCGCTCTCTTTTCCGTATCGTCACAACCACACCTACTCGCTGAAGCGAGAATAGTTGAAAGAACGTCTAATAATTGTTGTCTGGTGCAGACACAGCGACGCCAGTAGCTGAAACAACCTCGTTCGCAACCTGTTCGGCTGCATCTGGACGTGCCAGTTTAAGAGCGCTTTCTGCCATCGTCTCAAGCCGCGATCTATCGGAAAGAAGTGTCTCGGTCTCTTGCAGTAGTCGACGACCGTCAAGCTCTTCGTCCTCCAACACGATTGCAGCTCCACCTTCGATCATCCACTGTGCATTCTTTCGTTGGTGGCCTGCGGTTGCGTGCGGATACGGAATCAGTATCGAGGGTTTGCCCGCCGCCGCAACCTCGAATATCGATCCTCCGGCTCTTGCGATGACGACATCGGCCGCTGCCAACAGCGTGTGGAAGTCTGGGCTTACGTAGTCCATCAACTGGTACTTCTTGGCGCCAGTTGTGCCCAGCCTCTCCTTCAAAGGTTCAAAGTCACGATGTCCACATGCATGTAGAACGTGTAAAGGCCTACCGGCGATGGATTCGACCCCTGCAAAAGCATCAAGCGCAGCGAAGTTGACGGATCGGGCGCCGATGCTACCGCCAAAGATCAAAACGACCCAGTCAGATTGCTCGACTCCATACCGATCTCGAGCAACATCTGAATCCACATGACCGGTCTGCTTAGGTACCGGACGACCCGTTACCAGGTATCGCTCGGTAGCTCGGCCCTCTATCGGAAACGCCAGGCATGCCCGCCTCGCAAAGCGCACTAACACTCTGTTTGAGAGACCGAAATGGCTGTCGGCCTCCGTCAATACAAGAGGCACGCGCATGCTGGCCGCTGCCATCCCCACCGTTCCAGCAACATAGCCGCCACCCGCAAGAACGGCGTCTGCGTCCAAATCTTTTAGCATTCTGCGCGCTTTGAAAAATCCCATTATCGACAGCATCAGTGCAGAGATGGCTTTGAACGGGTTCTTTCGATCCAGGCCCTTGAGTTTTAGGTGTCGCAATTCGTAGCCGGCATCCGGCACCAGATCGGCTTCGGCTCTATCGGCCGTGCCTAGGAAGGTAACACTCGCCTCCCTAGCCCGCAGCTCGTCGGCGACGGCGAGTGCCGGAACCACGTGCCCGGCGGTTCCCCCGGCCGCTATGACGATCTTTAGCTGCATTGCGTCCTTTCGATTTTGGAGCTGCTTTTTTACGTCTTTTTGCCGCACTGGATCTTTTGATCTTCCCGTCTTTTACCACGCCCATGGGTCCACTCTTGCGCTTGGTCTGTGCCTTGCCCGTCGCCACGTTCAACAACAAGCCCATACCGGCAAGTAACACGACCAGGTTGCTGCCGCCGTAAGAGACAAACGGAAGCGGTATGCCGGTTACCGGCGCCATTCCAAGAACCGCGAAAAAATTGAGCGTCGCCTGACAGAGGATAAGTGAGACGATTCCCGCTCCAAGAAGTTTCTGATACCGATCGGGCGCTCTCTTTGCAGCCATCAGTCCAGCGTAGGCGATAATCCCGAACAACACCAGAACGGCTGCCATTCCCGCCAGTCCAAGCTCCTCTCCTATAACCGCGAGAATCATGTCTGTATGTGCCTCGGGTAAGTAGAACACCTTTTGCACGGACTCACCCAAGCCAACACCGGAAAGACCTCCGGAACCCAGCGCGATCATCGCCTGTACCGACTGAAAACCTGAGTCGCCTGCATCCGACCAAGGACTCAAGAACGCCATCAGCCGCTCACGCCTGTAGGGCTCGATAATGCTCGCAACCGTTACTAGAAAAACTCCCGTCCCGGCCAGAAGCGCAAGGTGACGCATCTGCATTCCGGCAACTACCAGTAGCGCGGTAACCGCAGCAAGCGCTACCAACGCGGTGCCAAGGTCCGGCTGGGCGATAATCAACAGGCTGGCCACTGCGACCACCGCAAGAAGTGGACTTGCAAGTTCTCTCAAGTCCTTGACCTGCTTCGGCTTCGCTGCCAGCACCTGTGCTGTGTAAAGGATCAGCGCCAGTTTCGCCAACTCTGACGGCTGGAGTTGTATCGGGCCCGCACCGATCCAGCGACTGGCACCGTTCGCCTCTATGCCGATTCCAGGGATCAACACAGCTAGTAAAAGTACAAATGAGATAACCAGCAATGCCGGCCCGAATCTTTTGACTATCGATACGCCGTTTCGTGCCATCGAAAGCATTGCGACCAGTCCCAACGCGGCAAAAACCAGGTATCGCATCAAAAACTCTGCACTCCCGCTTCCATCGTCGAGATACGAGGTGGCCGAGCTGGCACTGAAAACCATGATCGCCCCGAAGGCGATCAGGCAGAGTGTCGCGGTTAGAAGTAGTGAGTATTCAAGCGGCTGTTTCTTCCCTCTGCGCGCACTCAATTTGCCCTCCGCACCTCCACAACAAGTTCTCGAAATCGCTCACCACGCGCTTCGAAACTCTCAAACTGATCAAAACTGGCACAGGCCGGTGCAAGCAGAACCACCTCGCCCCGTTTGGCAGAGTTACTTGCTGCATCGACCGCCGTGTCCAAATCACCGCACGCAACAAGCGGAACACCACAACCTTCAAGGTCCTCCTCGATCTTCTTTGCCGCATCACCTATCAGATAGCAGGCCCGGCTTCGCCTGCCGACGACCTCCCACAACCCATCAAAGCCTCCACCCTTGTCACATCCCCCCAGGATCAAGTGCACTCCTTCGTCGAAGGCATCGAGTGCTACCAGAGTTGATTCGACGTTGGTCGCCTTCGAATCGTTAACGTAAAGCACTCCGTCGATCTCGGCTATCTCTTCCAGGCGATGCGCGACACCCTGGAACCCAATAGCCGCTGTCGCCACGCTCCCCGCATCTAGGCCCAGGCTCATACCCGCACCGATCGAAGCAAGAGCGTTTTCCAAGTTGTGGGATCCCCTCAGCCCGAACTCGTCAACCGAGAAAAGCCTCCCATCTTTCCAGTAGACATCTCCACCATCAACGTATGCCGAACAATCTCCACGACTTGCACACGGCTCCTCCAGTCCGAACCAGACCTCTCTTCCGCTCCCGGGTAGACTCGTCGCTTGAAGTACGGGCTCGCCCGCGTTCAATATTGCTACGTCTTCTTCAACTTGGTTTTCGAAAATACGAAGTTTTGCCTGCAGGTAATCCAAGCTGGTGCCGTGTCTGTCTATGTGGTCCTCGCTGATGTTCAAAAAGACTCCAACTTCGGGGGCAAACTTCTCTGTATCTTCGAGCTGAAAGCTCGACGCCTCGCAGACGACCGTTGCATCCTTATCGACACGACCCACAAGTGATGACGCGGGCGCTCCTATATTGCCCACCACCTCGACCGGCTCGCCGGCCACTCTGAACATCTCACCGATCATCTCGCAGGTCGTCGTCTTACCGTTAGTTCCAGTCACAGCGCAGAAACGGTTGTCAAGCATCCGCCAAGCAAGCTCAAGTTCACCGATAACTTGTGCGCTTGCCTTTTTAGAAGCAGATACAACCGAGGCCTCCTTTGGCACTCCGGGACTTTTAACCAGCGTTCTCGGTACAGCCTCACCTTCAAGTAGCTCTATTCCGTCTGTCTCAAAATGGACTTCGACGCCTGCCTGCTCAAGCCTGCTGGATACAGCAAGAGCTTCGTCTGGTCGGCCTATATCGCACGCCACGATCCTTGCCCCCGGCACTCTGTCTGCCAACGCAAGCGCTGCTGCAACACCCGATCGAGCGAGTCCGACTACTAAATATGGACCGGTTGGTATCGGTGGTCTCGTCGTCTGTCCTCCGACGCTTTTCAAGAGCCGATACTCTGCTGGAACAGTGTAAATCCGATCGCGGCGAAGATCGCGGCGACGATCCAAAAGCGAATGATTATCTTGGTCTCTGACCAGGCCATCAACTCAAAATGGTGATGGATCGGCGTCATCAGAAAGACGCGTTTGTGAAACGTTTTAAAGGTGAATACCTGAACAGCGACGGACAGCGCTTCTACGACGAATATTCCGCCGATAACGATCAATAACACCTCGGTCTTGGTCATGACCGCCATGCCTGCGATCGCTCCACCTAGGCCGAGTGAACCGGTATCGCCCATGAACACCGACGCCGGAAAAGAGTTTAACCAAAGGAAGCCCACACAGGCGCCGACAAGACTTACGGCAAGCAGTGCAAGGTCGTTCTGGTGTGTTAAGAAAGTCATCGCGACGTAGGAGAGCAGAACCACTGTTGCACAGCCAGCCGCCAGTCCGTCGAGCCCGTCAGTCAGGTTTACACCGTTTGTGGCACCTGCTAATACAAGGAATATCAAGACGACGTAGAAGGGACCGAGATCGATAGAGATGTCCCAGATACGAAACCGCAACACGTCGTCGATCCCAACCACCTCCCTGGCCATTATCCACAGCGCTATTGCTATCAGTAGCTGAAGCCCAAGCTTGACCCGCGCAGGCAGCCCTAACGACCTGTTCTTTCTCAATTTTGTCAGGTCGTCCGCCAGGCCTACTCCGGCCATTGCAACCGCCGTTCCGAACACCGTCAGGCTGGCTGCAGAGTAGTCGCTCAAGATCAGATAAGGAACTGCCACCGCACAGAAAATAAGCAGACCACCCATGGTTGGCGTTCCGGCTTTGGCGTGATGCTGCTGTGGCCCTTCCTCGCGAATCTTCTGTCCAAACTCATTGTTCTGCAAGAACTCGACGAATTTTGGGCCTAGAAACATCGCTATCAAAAGAGCTGCCATGCCCGCTATCAAGATTTCGCCCATATCTATGCAAGCCCCTCGGCCACTCGTTCAAGTCCGACAGATCGCGATCCCTTTATCAAAACTGCGTCCCCACCTTTCAACAAACCAGGCAACAGACTCGCCGCACCATCTGCATCTTCGACCAGATGCAACTCGGGACCATCTCCAAATCCTTTGGCATATTCATCATTATTGATTCCAACGGCTACAAGCAGGTTAACGCCGCGTTCGGAGGCGTAATGGCCAATTTCTTGATGCCGATGGGACGCAGCCGACCCCAGCTCAGCCATCTCCCCAAGGACCGCTACTCGCCGATGAGATCCACGACGCTCAGCGACCTCTGCAAGGTAATCTATAGCTGCGTGCATCGACATAGGGTTTGCGTTGTAGCAGTCGTTGACGACAACCACATCATTTGGAAGCTCTATCTCCTCTCCCCTCAAACTCGAAAAGCTCACGTCGTATCTTTTCTCCGTCAGCTCGCTCAGTGGTAGCCCAAGGCCGTAGATGGCGGCAACTGCCGCCGTAGCATTTACAAGATTGTATCTGTGACTAAAGTTGAAACTCAACTCAATCTCTTCACCGGCTACCAGGAACCTGGCTGACGAGCCCTTTTCGTCTATCTGATAACCCGCGAGAGACACGTCAACATGGCGTTCATCATCGGTGTCGGTTTTTCCAAGGTCGGTGATTCCCTTTCCATCGAAGGTGACTGTACGTACATCTGAGCGCAGGTGCGGCTCAAGCGCCTCTTCCGATACTGGAACGACACATACTGCATCGGTCGAGAGCTCCGCAACAAGCTCTGCCTTCGCTTCGGCCACAGCTTCAATCGTTCCCAGCAACTCAACGTGTACCGCGCCAACATTGGTGATCAGTCCCAAGTCAGGGCGCGCAATTCTTGCAAGCTGTTTTATCTGCCCGGCTCCGCGCATAGCCATCTCCAAGACCAAGCACTGGGCATCTGCCTCGGCGCTAAGTATCGCCAACGGCAACCCTATTTCGGTGTTGTAGTTTTCAGGACTTGCGTGGACTTTCCTGATCTCACTGACAAGACAAGCCAGTATGTCCTTTGTCGAGGTCTTTCCGACTGATCCAGTGACGCCTACGACATCACAGTCTCCGTTATTGAGCTCTTCGCGCCATCTGGTCGCAAGATGGCCCAGTGCAACAAGTGGGTCTTCAACTTCGATCACTCGCCCATGACCCGGCTCATTAGTAAGGTCGTGAGTCCCGGCGGGCACAACAACGCCCCAAGCACCTGCACGTAGGGCCTGATCGGCGAATTCACTGCCGTGGACCTTTGCTCCCTGTAGCCCAAAAAAAAGGTCTCCACCTTTGACCTCTCTGGAATCGACTACTGCTCGTTCAGGAAATCTCTCTCGCTCTCCGTACGGTTCGATTCCGTCCAAAAGCCGCCCCCCGCAGGCAGAAACAAGATCATCTTGCTGAAGTTCGATCATGTCAGGCTCTTTTAAGAGTTAACTGGATAAGCGCCGCAACTCCTCCACTACGACCTTTTTATCGTCAAACTCGATCTTCCTGCCACGCTCAAACTCCTGTCCTGTCTCATGCCCTTTTCCGGCAATGACTACCGTGTCTCCCGGTTGCGCCTGCTCCAAGGCTGCCGTGATCGCTCTGCGTCTATCGATATCCATAGTTAGGTTCTCGTCTCCTGGGCCCATCGCACGATGCGCTCCGACAAGGATCTCATCGATTATCTTCTCTGGCTGCTCATTTCGAGGATTGTCGGATGTCACGAAAACCAAGTCCGCAAGTCGGCATGCGGCCTCCCCCATCTGTGGCCTCTTGCCCTGATCTCGATCTCCACCGCAGCCAAAAACTACGATCACCCGGTTCTCGGTCACGTCACGAACACCTTTAAGAACATTCTCAAGCGAGTCAGGAGTATGCGCATAGTCGACCAGAACCTTGAACTCCTGCCCCACCTCAACGGGCTCGAAGCGACCGGGGACGGGTTCGATATGACCAAGCGCTTCAACTGACTCTTCAACCATCACGCCAAGCCCTTCGCCCGCAGCGAGCGCAGCCAGTACGTTGTAGATATTGAACGTGCCGAGAAGGTTTGTCTGGACCTGATGTCTGCTCCCATCTTTAGTCCTGACGGTAAAGCTTCTGCCGAGTGATCCGGGATCGATATCGACTGCGCGAAAATCGACGACTGCCGTGTCAATCCCATAGCTTGTTACGGTTCTATCACAGCTTTTCAGATCGTCGATCAACTCTCTCCCGTATGGGTCGTCAGCGTTTATCACAGCGGCCGTCGGAGTCGTCCCAACGGTTGGAAAGAAAAGCGTCCGCTTTGCAGAAAAGTACGCCTCCATCGTGCCGTGAAAGTCAAGATGGTCCTGGCTCAAGTTCGTAAATACACACGCGTCGAACTCGATTAGATCGCTGCGGTTAAGCTCTAATGCGTGGGATGAGACCTCCATTACACAGGCCCTATCCCCACGCTCGATCATCCGACTGAAAGTTCTCTGAAGATCGATAGCCTCTGGGGTCGTACGCTCTACAGGCTCGCTGACACCGCCAACGATCTGCTCGACCGTACCGAGCAACCCACAGCTAGTACCGTGGGCTTCAAGAATCTCTCTCAATATGTGCGCGGTCGTCGTCTTACCGTTTGTTCCCGTAATGCCCGCTACCTTGAGTGAGCCGGTCGGTTCTCCGAAAAAACGCACGGCGACTGGGGCCATCACTGCTCGGGCATCATCGACAACGATCTGCACCACATCGAGGTCAAGCCTCCGCTCACATATAAGGGCTTCCGCTCCACGCTCGACGGCGTCGCGGGCAAATTCATGGCCGTCGGTGATATGTCCCGGCACGCAGAAAAAAAGCGTGCCCGAGCTCACTCTCCTACTGTCATACTCAAGCTCGGTGATTTCAGAGTCAGCGACACCACCGAACTGATCTTTGACCACCAGCCCATCTATCAGTTTCTCCAGCTTCAAGTCCTCGATACCTCCATTTATGCTCACCCGCTTGTCGAAAATCTAGATGATTGACGATGGATATGGCCAGGCCTTGTCATTCTGAGCGATAGCGAAGAATCTCGACAGTAGCCAAGAAACGAAACCAGATACTTCGCTCCGCTCAGCATGATGTCATGAAAAAGCAGGCCCCCCTAATATCTTGCTTGTAGCACCAAGCAATAAAAACAAAAGAAAGGAGACCTGCTATGAACAACATAGCAATTGACCTACATCGACGTCGTTCATACATCCACGCCTGTGACGATCAGGGCGAAAAGATCTTCGCCGGCAGGATCGAAAACTCTTGCGATAACTTCCGTGAGATTCTGTCTGAGTTCGACCCTGCAGATACCAGAATCTGCGTTGAGGCAACCTACGGCTGGGAGTGGCTGGCAGATCTACTGGAGGATGAGAGCTTCGACTTAAAACTGGCCCATCCCCTGCGGACCAAGGCGATCGCGTCAGCCAGGGTAAAGACAGATGCGGTAGATGCCAAGACCCTGGCCCATCTTCTGCGTACCGATCTTCTGCCCGAAGCCTATATCGCTCCGCGGCCTTTAAGAGATCTACGTCAGATCCTGCGCCAGCGTATGAGCCTGGTTGCGGTAAGGACCTCGCTTAAGAACCGCGTGCACGCCTATCTGGCAAGCTTCGGCATCCAGCACGACCACGCCGATCTGTTCGGACGTGCCGGGATGATGTTTCTGGAGAGCCTCGATCTACGCCGGCCTGGAAAAGACAGAATCGAGACGCTGCTCAGACTGGTTGACGACTTGAACCGTGAGATCGAGCTGATCGACAAGCAGGTCAAGCAGATTGCCGGCGAGACAGAGGAGGTATCGGTACTTACCCAGATACCCGGGATCGGCCCCTATACGGCACTTCTGGTTATCGCTGAGGTCGGAGATGTCTCTCGCTTTAGAAACCCACGCAAGCTTGCGTCCTGGGCAGGCCTTACACCTAGAACCAGAAGCTCGGATGCAAAGGTGCGTACGGGCCACATATCCCGACAGGGATCGCCTGCCTTACGTTGGGCGATGGTCGAGGCGGCCCAGAAGGCAGAGCGCTCGGGTGGTCACCTGAGAGAGATGTTTGAACGCATCGCTAAACGCAGAGGCCGCAAGGTAGCCAGAGTCGCGGTTGCACGCGAGATACTCGAGCTTTGCTACTACGGCTTGCGTGATGGTGAGATTCGCCGCTTAGCCGGCGGTGAAGAAAAGGACTCGGATCGGGACAGTGCGGTAGATGTCAGGGAGGCAGCTTAGGTCATGCCCTCCCGCGAGCATGATTGCGTTTCCCGATCTGGGTACCAAAAGAAAAGGTTTGCACGTTTGGGCGAGCTCGTGTTTGTCATGTGCCTCTTAAGTGACGGCCGATATGTAATGTCTGAGCCCCCAAGTACCGCAAGACACAATGTGCCTACCTAGTACGGCCGGATAGATGACTGGAGCGTATCCGCATATGCCTAGATCGATGTCGAGAGATGGGCTGCCCCAACAACGACCCCCTTAAGGTTGGACTTGACATGGAAGGCTTTTTCATAGATGACATAAGCAGAAAAGCAAAATCGATTGCTTTTCCTTTACTTAGGCGGAACGCCAAGATAGGGCAGGGCAAAGCTCAGCGTCTTTTCAAACGCAGGCGCGGCCACCGTTCCACCGAACTGTCCTGCTGGCTCGTCAAACGCAAATAGAGCCACGATCTCTGGAGCTCTAACCGGTACGAACCCCACAAACGAGGCGATATATGCTGAGTCGGAGTACTGCCCATTTATCACTTTTTGGGCCGTGCCGGTCTTACCGCCAATATCGTAACCGGGTATCTGTGCCTCCTTGGCCGTTCCGTCGGGACCAAGCACTCCCTTGAGCATCTTACGAAGATCGGCGGCAGTCTTGCGGCTCATCACGCGACGGCCACGACCGCGTTTGGTCTTTTTCCCGGCAACACTGCGAACCAGCTTAGGTTGATGCAGAACGCCTCCGTTCGCTATCGCGGAGTAGAAGACGGCAAGCTGCAATGGGGTTATCGAAAGTCCCTGACCTATGGCCATGTTTGCAAGGGTCGGACCTGAGTATTTATCGGCGGTGAGAAGCAGCCCTTGCTCTTCTCCCGGAAAGTCGATCCCGGTCTTCTTACCGAACCCGAGTTTGTGAACCATCTTGTCGAACCGCTCGGGGCCCACCATCTGGCCGATCCTCGCCGTAGCTGTGTTGATCGACCGTGCGAGTACCGTGCCAACGCTGCACGTACACCCCGGCCCGTTGTGGGAGTTGGTTATTACGCGATCGTAGACTTGCAGCTCTGCGCCAGCGGATATCATCGTTTCGGGCTTGACAACATCGTTCTCTAGGGCAGCTGCGACCGTCACGGGCTTGTATGTCGATCCCGGCTCGTAGGTGAAGTTGGTTGCGAGGTTCTTGGCTTTGTCTCCCCCAAACTTATCCGGTTCGCTTGGGTTGACCCTTGGCCAGCTTGCCGTCGCCATGATTTCACCGGAGTTTGGTTCCATGATGATCGCAGTCGCTCTTTTTGCTTCCTGTTGCTTCCCAACCTCGGCCAGGACCGACTCGAGCTTGGCCTGCACAACAGAGTCGATAGATAGCTCGATACCTTCGCCTGAGGTCATCTTCTGCGTCTCGATCAATGAGATGGGATCGCCATACGCGTCCTTTACGACTCGCTGCTCACCGGACTTGCCGTTGAGAGTCTTCTCATGCATGAACTCCAGACCTAGAAGTCCCTTCCCATCCGTGCCGACCGTACCCAATAGCTGACCCGCCTGCGAGCCTTGTGGGTATTGCCTGACCGGCTCATCGACGAAATCGATCCCCTCGATCTCCATCTTTTTTATTCGTGTTGCGCTATCCGGATCGATCTGCTTAGCCAGGTACACAAAGCCACTATCGCTATCCGCCAGTTTGCGCAATACCTCTTCCGGCTCAGCTTTTAGATGGGGTGCTATCCGTTCTGCCACTTTGGTCGGGTTGTCTAACAGGTACGGAGTCGCAACCACGGTCGTCGCAGACTTGTTTGTGGCAAGCACCTCTCCGTTTCTGTCAACGATCGATCCCCTGCGTGCTGGAATCTCAAGTCGTGACTCTTGCTGACCAACGGCCATCCTTTTTAATTGGCCCGCTTTTGCCGTGTGCAAGTACACGGCGCGACCAGCGACTGCGACAAGCATCAAGAGAAAGACTGCGAAGATCAGGCCGATGCGGCGTTCAATCAGTCGCATCTTAGGGCGCCCCGGCGGAGATCTCAGTTTCCTCCAAGGCTTGCGGCTTTATAGACGGCGCTGCGGTCGGCGGCAGTTGGTTTCGGGTGCGTGGGTAGGTACCGGATGGATCGAGGGTCCGGTGCAGCCATACCCCTCTTCGAAGCTGCGCGCAAGATCCGGTCCGGTGAGCTCAAGCGCGCAACCTTTGCGCGCAATTTGGCGTTCTGCTGCTCGATAGACTTCGTCTTGATCGCTGTGCTACTTATATTTGCGTTTACTTTTAGAAGTGACACGTTCAAGGCCACGATTCCAAAAAGAAGGACTGCCAGGACTGCTATCCAGAGACGTCCTCTGGAGATTCCCTCGACTATCGAAGTGTCAGGTAGTCTCCACGCCCGTCGCCCCAGCTCTCCAATGCCGTAAAGACCACGACGTGGCAGTGCGATAGCTCCGCCGTTTAGGCTTGCACGGTTACCCGAAGCTACTCGAGCGGTCACAGCACGACTCCTACGTGTTTTTGCAGCGACCGCGGCCAATGTCTACTCGACCTCCAACTTCCTTGCTGCTCTGAGCCGGGCAGCACTGGCACGACTGTTCTCTGCGATCTCCTCAGTGCTCGGTACCAACGGCTTCCTGGTCAGCTTCTCGGCGTCCGGCTTCCTTCCACACCCGCAGACGGGAAGATCCGGAGGGCATATGCAACCAAGGCTTCTTTCCGCTATGAACTGTTTGACGATACGGTCCTCCAGCGAGTGGAACGAGATAACCGCAAGGATTCCCTGCGGCCGAAGCAGATCCCATGCAATTGGAAGCGAGCGTTCTAACGAACCCAACTCATCGTTGACGGCGATCCGTAACGCTTGGAACGTTCTTCTGGCTGGGTGAGCACCACCGAAGCGCGCAGGGGAAGGGATTGCGCGCTTGACTACACTGACCAAGTCGGTCGTCGTCCTGATCGGCTTCTCGGAGCGGCGCCTTACAATCGCGCCCGCAATTCTCCTGGCATACCGCTCTTCTCCATACTCCCTCAAGATTGCCGAGATCTTGCGTTCGGGCCAGTCATTGACTATCACGTATGCCGAGAGATCCTGCTCCACATTCATCCTCATGTCCAACAACGCCTCATAGGAGTATGAAAAACCCCGTTCGCGTGCATCCATCTGCATTGAGGACATACCCAAGTCCATATAAATGGCTCCAACACTAACCTGTTCCGCGAAAAGCGCCTTTAATCCTTCCTCGAAGTTGTTCTGTATAAATCTGGTTTCACAGAGATCTAGTTTTTTGAACCGGTCAAAATGTTCCTTGGTTGTAGGGTCACGATCGATCGCGTAAAGCTCTCCGGTTGAGCCGATCCGTTCTGCCATGGACTGAGCGTGGCCACCTGCACCAAACGTGCAGTCGATTAACGCATCGCCGGCGGAAGGCTCGACCAGACCTATTAGCTCTCTCTCAAGAACTGGTGTGTGCTCACCGGTCATGTCAATCTGTAGAAGCAATGTTCTCGGCATCCTCTGCAATCGTCTTTCCCAGATCAGTTTCGTAACTGCGCCAGTTGTCCAGATTCCAAAGTTCAAAGCACTGCTGATTACCGACAACGGCAACTTCCTTGTCGATGTTGGCGTACTCGGCGAGCGGCTGTGGGACCATAAGTCGCCCAGCGGAGTCAAGCTCTGCATCGAATGATCCAGAGTGAAAAAATCGTTGTAGCCGACGGGCTTTGTTTGAGAATGGGTTTAATGGCGAAAGGAAGCGTTCAGTAAACGACTCCCACCCATCCGGGGTCCAGACGGCCACGCAGGGTTCGAAAGCTCTGGCGAGAACAAGTCCATCTGAAAGAGGTGCGCGAAACTTAGACGGAACCGTTAAACGATTCTTGGAATCGAGTGTGTGTTCAAAGTAACCGCGGAATGCCAATGTAAAAATCCATTCGAATCGACTTGACCCTTTAGTCGAGTTGAGCCGGAATGCCGAAGCGGGAGGAGCCTCGCCATCCCGGCTCTAATCTCATGTGACACAATAACCCACTTTCACCCACTTTGCAACATTTATATCATTGATCTACCCACTTCACATTCCCAACATGCCACAAACACGCTTGTTTATCAGTCGTGACGCCCAATGGCGCGTAGAAAAAGAGGGTGCGAGTTCGGATACAAAAAACGCAAGATGTGCTGCATCTGTAGATTTTGAGCTCAAAACTGCAGAATCTCGCACCAGGTCTTATTAGGTATGTTGACTTGAATCGGTGCGAGACTATCCGAACACCGCGTCGCCAGCGGAGCCGCCGATCAGTTGCCCCAAGATGGCCGCCGCGAAGAGCAGCAGCACCGCTGGCACCAAGACCAGTGCAACGACCAGTTGAATCTTTGGGCTTGACCTTGCTGCCCTTTCTTGCACGTCTCTCTTTCTTGCGTCTCGCACCGCGTGAGCCTGCTGCTCGAGCGCGTCGGACACAGTGACTCCAAGCCGCTCAGCACGCTCATATGCAGCGACAAACCTATCGATCTCTACAACGCCTATCCTTTCTGCAAGTTCTTTCAATGTACTACCGAAGTCCGCGCCAAGTCTGCGCTCACGGACCAAGCGACCGCACTCACGTCCGAGCGGCCCATCGGTCCGTTCCGACACAAGCTCTAAAGATCTCTGCATAGGCAGTCCCGCTTCGACGGAGATGCGCAAGAGATCCATGAAGTCCGGCAGCTCTCCAACGATCATCGCCCTTCTTCGTTTCGACATCCTGTGCACCATCCCATCCGGCAACAGATAGGCCGCTACCGGGCCTAGAAAAATGAACAGATAGGCCAGCCGTCCTGGAGCTACGGTGGCAAACAAGAACGCGGTGCATAGTGCGGCTGCAGCGGAGCCCACCTTGAGCGCGACAAAGTCGCGGACGCTAACTCGGCCCGCAACACCTGCCTGCTGTAGTTTCGTATCAACACTCTTGCGCTTAACGCGCAGATCAACGCCGACAGTTCGTTGCACCCACCTTCCCAGATTGATGAAGAACCTAATCGATACCCGCCGCTTTTTACCTGTGTGAGTAAATCTTTGTCCGCCGTCCCCGACCAGTGCTTCTAGCCCGTAGATCACTAAAACTGAGGCAGCCACCAACAGTGCAGCGGCCACGGAAAGCATCTATAACCACCTCATCGGAGCGTGTGAAAGACGACGGATCAGAAGGAAACCGACCGCCTGAAACACGAGCGAGAGCCCGATCAGCCAGATCGCAAGAAACGAGCCGAATGTGGCAGACACGAAACCCGGGTACCCAAGCTCTGTGAGCAATACTCCCGTAACGGGCATCATCAGAACGAGGGTGGCTGTAAACCGAGCTTGAGCCGAGGCCGTATGAGCCTCGGCTACCAGACGATCACGATCCTCAGCGTTCTTTGCAATATCGCGCAACAGCCGCGGTAGATCACCGCCGACTTTACGCTGCAGTAGAAGAGCGGATACGAACATGTCCAAGAGCGGAGACTCAGCCCTCTCGTTCAACCTCTCCAGAGCCTTGACCGTGGGTGCGCCAAGCTCGAGCTGCAGTCGCGTCTGTCTTAGATCGCCGCCTATCGGGCCGCTCCAGCTTCCAGCCAGTTCAGAAAGCGCCCCTCTAAGTGAATATCCCGAAGCGACCAGGTCTGCAAGTGCTCTAGAGAGGCTTGGGATATCACCTTCGATCTTGCGTTTTCGGCCGCGCCGGCGCCAGCGTGCAATCCGAAATACGATCCAGGGACAGACGATCAGCGAGAACGACCCAACGATCATGTCCACTGTGTACGTCACGTATAGAAAAGATGAAGTTCCCACTGCAAGAGATATGCGCAGACGGTCTTGCTTCCCCAGCTTCTCCCCTCGCACGAGCTTTTGAAACGACTTTGCAAACCTTCCTGCCAGAGCTTGAATCGATATAAGATCTCGTTTCATCCGAGCACGTAGCAGATCGACCAAGCCCGCTACAAGAAAAACGGAACCGACCGCAGCGAGAGCTTTTGCCTGCCCGTCCATTTTTCTTACCTGTCAACACCTCGAGCGCTTTGCCGCCTATACCCAATCCGAGCGGCAAGCTCGTCGCTGGGATCTCCTAGTTGGTTCCGCTTTGGTCCTCGCGCAGAGAACAGTTCCCTGGTCGCCACACCCTGCTCGGTCCGTTCGACCTCAGAAACAGTGCTGATCTGACGTGCACCGCTTCTATTCCTGGATTGATGCACGACCAGATCTATTGCACTTGCCACCTGCTGCCAAACCGCGGAGTGCGGTAGGTCTACATCGGCCATCAGCGCCATCGTCTCGATCCTCCTAATAGCGTCTGCCGGAGAGTTGGCGTGAAGGGTCGTCAGCGAGCCGTCGTGTCCAGTATTCATCGCCTGGAGCATGTCCAGCGCCTCACCACCGCGTACCTCGCCTACGATTATTCGATCGGGCCTCATGCGGAGTGCGTTGCGCACCAGCGTCCGGATCGTCACCTCTCCCCTTCCCTCGTGATTTGTCGGTCTGCTTTCCAAGCGAACTGCGTGAGGCTGCCGCAGCTTGAGCTCCGCTGTATCTTCAACAGTCACAACTCGTTCACTCACGGGTATATATTCACTGAGCGCGTTGAGCGTTGTCGTCTTGCCCGAACCCGTTCCACCGCTCACAACTATGTTTGCACCACCGACGATGCATGTTCTTAGAAAATCGCGCAGGGTGTTGCACATGGTTCCGTTTTCAACCAGATCGTCCGGGCTGAAGCCACGTCTGCGAAACTTGCGAATGGTGAGCACCGGCCCACTGAGCGACAGCGGTGGGATCACGCAGTTGACTCGAGATCCGTCATCAAGCCTGGCATCTACCAGAGGACGTGACTCGTCAAGCCGACGCCCGAGCGGCGCCAGTATCCGTTCGATCAAATGCATGAGCCTCTCGTTGGATTCGAAGCTGACATCCGTGCGCTCAATCTTGCCCGCACGTTCGACGTAGACAGAGCAAGGCCCGTTAACCATGATCTCATCGACCTCGTAGTCTTTGAGAAGGGGCTCGAGTGGCCCAAGACCGACCGTCTCGGCCAGCACTTCGTCGATCAGGCTCTCGTGCTCTGCGGGTGAGAGAAGAGGCGCTTCCTGGGCAACCAGCTTGCCGAGAAGACCGACGACAGCGTCACGATCCGATGTATCTAGACCGACCTCCGCAGCACGACTTACCAGCCGGCAACGCACAGCCTCGGTGACGTTACGCCCGGTCAGGCGTCCGTTGGACATAGAACCCTGCCCACTCATGGTTTCAGCCGTGACTTGTGCATGCTCAAACTCCCGACCCGTTTGTTATCCCCCACCGGCCTCGGCAACACACGAATCTGCTTCGCGAAGTTTTCCGCAGCCACCAGATAGACGGCGGTTTTGGCTGAGACTCGCACGGTAATCAGCATCCGCCCGGCGCTATCTTCGGCTCCCACACTGTCCGCTCCGCCGCCCTCACTGTCAGCCTTGACCGCTCTGAGAACCGAAAGGTTTTCGTATGCGAGGTAGGTCACTGCTGATCCACCCTCCCCTTCCATCGTTACAAGAAAATCGACCCGTGATCCCGGCGTGATCATCCCGGCCAAAGACCTGGAGGCTTCGACCGATATCTCTACCGCTCTTAGACCGTTGCGAATCTCCTGATCGTCTTCTTCCCCGGCGTTCGAGACCTGCCCGACGCTTACATACGTCCCCGCAGAAATATCGACCTGCGATTTCAATCCAACTATCTGATCGGCTGAGCTGAAGTGCTTGCGTGGAACAAACCTCTCTGCGACAAGTCGTACTTCCAAATATCGATCGATGTTGTCGGGTTCTAAATCGGTGCCTTTGGGCAGATCCTTCTTCGTCATCAGCACCTCTTGCAACGGCCCGAGCTGTGCGTTGACGGCATCTGTATGCCTCGTCACCAGAGACACAGATAAGGCCGCTGTTGCTCCGGCGAGCAAGAGCAGAACGATGCCCCGACGCCGGCGTTTCAGGCCGCTGCGCATCTTTCCAGCTCAACTGCAGGCAGGTCCATCCTTATGCTGGTTCCTTCAGACGATACTCGCGCCTCAACCGTGCCTCCATGTCTTGCCGCCGTCTCAGAAACGATCTTCAGACCGTGGCCCCTGCGACCCTTATCTGTACAGGAATCCGGTTGCAGAACTTGCGCCTGCCCCCGATCGTTGACCTCCACCACGACTCGTCCATCGACTTCTTTGCTGCGCACCATCACCGGTCCACTCCCATGTTCCAGCGCGTTAGCGAGCAGATTGGCCAATGCCTGCTCGAGACGAGCACCATTTCCTTGTACCGCAATCTTCCCAGCGCACCAGTCAACTTCTAGATATCGGCCGCTCTCCTCAACGACAGGTCGCCATGCCTCCACAACCCCCAGGACCAGCTCTTGCAGAACGATCGGCTCTGCATTTTCCAAGCCGCGATCACCGTTGCAAAGAACAGTGCACTCAAGATCCTCGAGCGCTAGTTCCGCCCGACGGAGGTGAGGAGCTAGTGCTGTGACACTCGCCGAGCCGGCGCCGATGCCTCTATCGCGTGATACAGAAAACAGCCCAAGTTGCACAGCCGACAGTGGGCCTCGAATTTCGTGCGATGCGCGACGAACTTCTCTACGCAGCCTCGAAATTCTTAGAAGGAGCAATGGCACAAGGCCCCATCCAACGAGCACGACCAGCTCGGTCGCGGCCCTCATTCCGCCACCTCCAACAATCTGTACCCGACGCCCCAAACGTTGATTACAAATCTGCCACTGCCACCGTCCAGCTTTCGTCGCAGCCTGCTTGCGTGCGAATCGAGAGTCCTCGTCCTGCACAACGACTCATATCCCCAGACCTTTTTTAGAAGTTCCTGCTTTGTCCATACGCGAGTTGGGTCGGCTGTAAGCAAGTGCAGTAAAGAGAACTCCTTGGCCGATAGGTCGATTTTGCGCTTGCCTACTTTCACTGTCCGGGTGGTTGGATTGATGCTGATCTCGCCAACCTGTACAGCACCCTTGCGACGCCGGTCGTTCGAGCGGCGTAGAACGGCCCTGATCCGAGCAAGCAGCTCGGGATAGTGGAAGGGCTTCGTTAGATAATCGTCCGCACCACGATCAAATCCACGGACTCGGTCTGTATCGGATGCTCGCGCGCTAAGAACAATAAATGGCAGGTTTGGATCGACGCGGCTCTCGATCCCATTTGCCGTACGGACACGCTCGCATAGATCGTGCCCGCTCCCGTCGGGGAGCACAAGGTCGAGTAAAACCAGGTCGCAACTCTTTCTCTCGAGCAGGGAGCGTGCATCTTTGACACAGTCGGCCTCCAGCACCTGAAAACGGTCTGCACGTAGATTGTCTGCCAAGTACTCCCTAACAGCTTGGTCGTCTTCAACGACAAGAACGGTCTCTGCTGCCACTTTCATCACCTTTCCCCGTTGCGGCTTCCAATCGATTAAGTCTCGGGTAGCCGAAATTCACCCCCGTGTCTCCGAATGATCGCATGGTCGAATACGAAGTTCTGACCGACCGTCAAATCGAGCTGATCGATACCTCCCGACCAGATCTCGAGCACTGAGTCTGCAGACCTGCACGTTTTTATTTGGCCGGGTCCCAGGTGATCATGGAGGGCAACGATTTCAGCACCTCCGGTGAGCCTCTCCTGAGAACGAAGAAAGATGGCATCGATCGCACACCTCATGCCGATCGTGTGGATCGACTTGCACCTCGGTATCAGAAGTGGGCGGATCTCGTCTCGATGCAGGCCCGCAAGACCAACGAGCCTAGCCCGGAAGTCCGTCGCCAGAAACACCTCAAGCTCAAGCTCAGGAATGAGCACCTGCTGTAAGTTGGAGAACCGGCCCACCTATATCTAAGGGTCCAGCAGAGTGAAGTTATTCGTTTAGAGCCTAGCTGTCTTCAAGCTGATAGACACCACTCAGCGATGTCGGCGAGGGTAGACAGGTATATGAGCGAAAAAAGCTTCCACCGAAAGTGCATATCGGGGTAAAATGAAAACCACAAGGTTGCAAGTGCCCAGGAGTGAATGGAATGGATGCCGAGGGGCAAAACAACTACAACTCAGGATCAGACTTCGTGCTCGAGTTCGGAGACCTGCACTTTTCTTTCAACGACGAGGACTTCTCGCAGAGAGTAGAGCAGGCAGCGCACAAGATCGGCTTTGTGGACGGGCAACTCGACGACAGTGAGTTAACAGACCTCCTGTGTCTTGCCGTCAACGGCGAGATAGGAGACCCGGCCTCATTGTTGGGCAAACATATAATCGACAACTGGTTTGAACTGGTTGGCCCCGCTGACCGCAGCTTGGTTCATTGGCTGCGACGGCTCGTGTTTCGTAGCGCCTGGCTTGATCAGCGTGTAAAAGACGAGGAGCTTGACATCAAGTTCGAAGAGGATTCACAAGATTTCAAGTACGTGAGGCCAGGAGACGGAACTGAAGTCATCGTGCTCGAGCCAGGGTTCTCACTGTCTCAATACGTGTACAAACGTTAAATCTTGCTACTACTCAACGCTCTTGCTGGTTTTCGCCTATTCGCTCTTGCCTATCTTGACTGTTGTACTCGCAATGCTCAGCAGATCCTGCTTCATTGCGCGATCGCTGGGTAAGTCGCTTCCATCACGCACACTTGCGACCAGGGTAAGAGATCCCTTGCCGTCCTTGATGGCCCTTCCGGACCCGAAAAAGCGCTTGGCGCGGTGCACTGCAGTTAGATCGCTACCGTAGGCGCGGCCGAGATCGGTCAGGCAGTCGGCTATCAGTATCGCATCCTTGCCTTGCTCTACCACACGTTTGCAACGTTCTAAGACGAACTCGGCACGTTGCCGCTGGTTTTTTCTTGCGTGGTCGTATGAGACATCCGCTACATGGATACCTTCTAGACCCTCCAGGGCTATTCCTCGCTCGGGCGGCGTGTCAACGAGCAGGATAAATGCCTCGCAGTCGCTCGATCCGGCAGCGACAGCCTTTGCAAGTTCCGCCACGGTCGATGAACTGTCAGCGCCTGCGGCTGTTTCGATCAGCACACGATCGCCTTTCTTGATCGAATCCAATTGCTTGAGTTCCTTGCTGCCGCCTCGACCGATCTTCAGCTTCAGTGGCTCACTCGGATGTGCCGCAGTCAGATTCTCGAACCTGACGATTCCACCAACGTCGTCCGCTTTTACGCCGTTGATTAGATCAACCCTGCGAAGTGCAGCATGCTTTTCTCCTCTTCGGGGGGCGCGCAACGGTCCGGATATCTCATCGCCGCGACGCAGTGCGAGTCTCCTTATCTGAGACGCAGATATATATATGTCCTCAGCCGACTCGGCCAGCTCGCTTACACGTAGGAGACCGTAGCCCTCCGGGCGTATATCCAGCGTTCCAGCACAGGTTTCGTCGGTTGACTCGGCCTCGACGGGCTCTGGTTCAGACTCCCAAAATTCATCTGCCTTTATCGGCGCGGGGACTTCGGGTTCTTCTTCTGCCTCATCTTCCCCCTCTTCGAATTCGGCTCGGCCGTCAGCTTCGTACTCTTCGACCGAAGCGGCCTCTACGTCGTCAGCGCCATCTGGTGACTTATCCTCCAGAATCAGACCGATCAACTGTTCCTTACGCAGGCTTCGATAACCACTGATTCCAGCGTCCGCGGCTACTCTGTGCAGCTCGGACAGCAACATGCCTTCAAGTTCGCTTCGTTCCATCTCCCTCACAAGCTTCAAGTAGAACTACAGAATTTATAGACTTGGGATGCTAGTAAATCACCTGCCCAATTGTTGCAGGTTCCTACGTAGCGCTTGCACGTTGCCACCGTATCTCATCCGAGATCTGCAACCCTTCAGAAACCTCAGATTCCCCACTCAGGGCTAACCAAACGTTTAGAAAGTCGCTCGTCTCTTGCACATCGTGTACCCGAAATATCCGAGCGCCGGCCTCTGCGCCGTATGCGACAGCAGCAAGCGACCCTGCCAATCTATCGCGAGGCATTCTTCTCGTTAACGCACCGACAAAGTCCTTGCGGGAGGCCGCAAGAAGAACAGGCCTTCCCAGGGTTTGTAGTCGCTGAAGATCGGAGAGCATCTCCACCGTCTGTCCAGGAGTCTTGGCGAAGTCCGGACCCGGATCGACAACCAACAGGTTCTCGGACATACCCATATCGACGGCCAGCTTGATCTTCGCGTCTAAAAAAACGATTACGTCATCGACCAGGTTCTCATATTCTGGGTTGGCGAGTCTCTTCTTCGGCTCGATAGAGGTATGCATCAAAACCAGCGCCGCCTGTGCCCCGGCACAGATTTTGGCAATCTCTGGATCTCGAAGCCCGCTTACGTCGTTGACCATGGTCGCACCTGACTCGATCGCTGCGCTCGCAACATCCGGTTTGTACGTGTCGACCGAAACGACAGCATCGGTTGTAGAGACAAGCCGCTCTATTATTGGGCACACACGTTCTATCTCTTCTTCAACCGAGACCGGAGATCGATTTGTCACCGCCGACTCCCCACCTACATCGAGAATCGACGCTCCATCCTCAAGCATTTGAAGCCCCATTTCATAAAGCTGATCATGGCTGAGTGTCTGCTGATCGGAAAACGAGTCGGGTGTCGCATTCAAAATCCCCATGACTGCGGGGCGATCTAGATCCAGTAGTCTGTCGGCCAGCTGCAATGTCTTCGCCGACTCTTGAGCGATCACGGTTGCCAGACCTCACCGGTCAACGTTGACGCCCTCCCTCTCTGCGTCTTCAAACCACTTCTTTGCCTGCTTGCGGACCGTCAGGCGCCCCCAGTCAAGTTCTTTGCCAATCGCCTTCGCAACATGTTTTGCCGGTCCGTCATTTTCACACAGTGTCTTAGCCGCAAGCAGTCCCAACCGAGTTCGCCTAAAAAACACGTCCTCGACCTGTCTCACCTGCTCGTATCTTGCTGCAAAGGTTGCCTCGGCAAGTAGGTCTGGGAAGCCGTTGACGATCGGCTTAGCCAGGTCGGAGTGATCCTGAGCGATCTCCAAAACCTGCTTGGCAGCCTCTCCGTACCTAGCGACCAGCGCCTTTTTTTGCTCATCGGTCACTCCATCAACTGCTGGAAGCGCCGATATGTGTATCTGCCTACCGATCGGAACCTCATGTGTGACGCACGGTCTTTCCGTACCGTCGCGCTCGGTGATGCGATCGACCGTCATCTTGGCCATACGTCTGTATGTCGTCAGCTTGCCGCCCGTGATAGTCAGCAGACCAGATGATGTCTCGTACAGCTCCGCCTTGCGTGAAATATCTACGCTCCTTTTGGTATCGCCGGTCGATATCAACGGACGCACGCCTGCGAACGCTCCCACAACGTCATCTCTTGAAAGCTCGGTGTTAAAAAAGTTATTCACTGCCGATAACAGATAGTCAACGTCTTCGGAGTCCGGCTTCGGGTGCTCAAGCGATCCCTCGTAGTTTTTGTCGGTCGTTCCGACCAGGGTGCGGCCAAACCAGGGCAAAGAAAAGATGAGCCTTCCCTCGCCGGCAGGGACGACGGCAGCACAGTTCATCGGTACCTGCTCATTCGAAACCAATATGTGCGTACCGCGGCTGGGGCGAATGTTGGGTATCTCTTCTTGCTCGGTGATCTCCTCCGGGCTCAGTCTGTCTGCCCATACGCCGGTGGCGTTGATGACGTTATCTGCCCTGACTTCGAAGTCCTCGTCCGAGCCAGCTTCTCGGCACACGACCCCCACGGCGTTGCCGCCCTCCTCCGCCAGGCGAACCGCCTCCACACCGTTTGCTGCAATCGCGCCGAAGCGTTCGGCTTCACCAAGAATCGACAGCACCAGCCTGACATCGTCGGTCTGACAGTCATAGAAGAGATATCCGGACGTTGGATTACGACACTCGAGTGCGGGGATCAGTTCGGATACTTCTGCTCCATCGATCGTACGGTGTCTGCTCGGATGCCAGGTGCCGTGCTTGGACGAACGTCTTCCACGTCCGAACCTTGTAGACGAAAGAACGTTGTAGACGTTCAGCGCAACACCGAACTTATAAGCCTTCCGCTCCCCTTCAAACGTAGGCACGATAAATGAAACCGGCCAGACAAGGTGAGGCGCGAGCTCCGCCAGAAGCTGACGTTCCAGAAGCGCTTCGCGCACCAAGCCCAGGTCGAAATTCTCTAAGTACCTCAGGCCCCCGTGAACCATCTTCGAGGAACGACTGGATGTCCCCGCCACAAAGTCGCTGCGCTCTATCAGCGCAACGGAGTAGCCTCGCGAGGCCGCATCCAGAGCCACGCCGGCCCCGGTGATACCGCCCCCGATGACCAGAACGTCAAACTTCTCGCGCTCCAGCGTCTCAATCGCTTCTTTTCTCGGGATCATCGTCTATCTCAGCACCATCTGTTTTTGACCAGACACCCAGCGTAGCGGGAGAAGATGAAGTTTGCTTGTTAGCTGATGGCGAGCGGGTAGCGATTTGGGTATTGCTTTACTAGAGCACAGGCGCCTTGGACTTTGGCTTTGCCATGTGTTCTGGCTCAGGCTCATCGACCGGCGGGTCCTTCCCCAGCAGGTGGTAGGCAAGTCTTGTCGCAAGCGCCATTATCGTCATCTGCGGATTCACGCCAAGGGCAGACGGTATGACGCTTCCGTCAGAAATGTAAAGTCCTTCAACTCCGTGAACTTGAAGGTTGCCGTCAACGACCGAGGACTCCGGCTCTCTTCCCATCCGGCAGGTCCCAAGCGGATGGAATGCCATCAGCTCTAGCTCGTCGGCCTTAAAGTTGTGCTCACGTAACCGGCCCATCTCTCCGTTTCTAAGCTCTGGCACGACCGAGGTTGCCGGAAACACCGTTTTCGCACCTGCAGCCCAGTAGATCTCCACCAGTATGACGATCGCTTTTTTGAACAGCGCGACATCACGATCGTCCAGGTCGTAGCGGATTATCGTCTGTCCTCCTACCTGCTTGATCTCCCCTCTGGAGGTATCGGAGACCATCACCCCAAACTGCGAGAGATTGGGGTACTCGAGCATCAGGTCACGGTGCCTTGTGCCAATTCCGGGAAGCGTCATCGCAGCAACGCCGGGGGGAACCGAGGCTCCCTCCAACATGATCCCTTCGTCGGCAAACTCGTCAATGTAGTAGGCCTGTGGCACCCCGTCGGCCATGTTTATCTCCTCGTCGAACATCGCACGCATCCCCGATGCCGGGTGTATGGTCAGGTTCTTCCCCAGTTCGCCCGACTCCAGGGCAACCCCGTTCCTTTGCAAGATAAGTGGAGTGTGGACTGTACCGGCCGACACAACCACCGTACTGGCATTGACCGTCAATTTCTTCTTCCCGATGAAAGAATCGACCCCGCGAACTCGTCCGGAATCGATCAGAAGTCTGTCTGCCCTGCAACCGGTATAGGTCACCGCCCCGCTGTCCCAGGCCTTGGGGATGTAAGTCAGCCCCATGTGCTGCTTCGCCGAGGTTGGACAGCCTGCCGTACATACACCGGAGCCGATGCAGCCCTTCGCGTTTCTGAATATATATCCACCGGAAAGGCCCAGCTTGTCGGCTCCCCGCTTCACAACTTCGGCGTTCTTACCGGCTATGTCCGGGGGGATCTGTGAGACATTCAGCTCACGCTCAACCCTGTTGTAGTAGGGGCCTGTCTCTTCCTGGCTGATCCCGGTCAGGCCGTATGTTTGCTGCCATGCATCGAGAACCGCTGCCGGCGCCCGAAAGCATGTGCCGGAGTTGATCAATGTCGTGCCGCCGACAGCCTTCCCCAGCGGCAGCAGTATCGGCGGCCGTCCTATGGTCGCGGTCTGGCCAGCATCCCGATAGAGGGAAAGGATCATCCGTGAGTGCTTCGCGTTGAAGTCATCGGTTGTGAAATATCCACCCTCCTCGAGCATGACCACTGTCTTGCCGCCTTCGGCAAGTTCTTTTGCCACCGGCGCACCGCCTGCGCCGCTGCCGATCACGCAGACATCTGCCTCAATCGACCTGTCTCCTTCGACTGATTGTGGGGTTATCACGTTGATGTTCTCAGGGATGTATGCATCGCAGCCGTCTGTATACGTATCCCGGCCGGTGGGTCGCTTTTCGTTGCCGCTCACGGCCTATTTTCCTTTTTTCGGAGAGCACGGCCCCTGGCCACATTGGCTTCGGAATCGTAGCCACAAAGCTTCAGCACTTTTTTATCTCCGTAGTAAGACATCGCTGCAAAGGTTTTGACCAGCTTGAAGACAGCGCGCAACTGAGGCACGGAACTCGATGACCAGCTTTCGAAGAACCTTTCCCTGCTTTCGCTGTCGAGTCTGCGCAGCCGCGCGCCGTATCCGGTCACACGGGGAGCAAGCTCGCTGGCAAGCAGCATCGCCCTGTAACCGACCCTGTTGGGCTTTGGGCTGTGAGCAAGATATGAGTCGAAGTACTCAACTGCGCATGTCTCAACGACCGGTGGAAATGCCGGTTGTGGGGACAGGATCGCTTCTGTAACACAGGTAAAGATCGATGCCTCCCTAGGGCCCATTACTTTGAATTTCATTTTGCCCTCAATGTTTTTTCAAGATGTTTCTGTTGTTCCAAAGCGAGCTCCGAGGTGGCTTTTGCCGCTGCGTCGCCTTCTTTTTCGGCGATCGCCTTCGCAATCTCCAGGTAGTGTGGCTTCAGTTTTTCAAGATCGCCAACCAGAGACTCAAACAGTGGTGCGAACTGGAAATAGATCTGCTTGATCGAGTTGACTATCAGGGTAAATACAATGTTTCCGGCGGCCTCAACAATCTCTGTATAGAAGTCCCAGTCGAGTCTCTGGACCGATCCCGCGTCAAGATCCTGGCAAAGTTTGCGAGCGGTTTCTTCTATCATCTTTGCCTGTTTGTCGGTTCGGTTCATTGCAGCCTGCCGCGCAACTTCAGTGAGCAGTAGTCGCCTTGCTTCGAACACGTCGCTCAAAGTGGCGTGATCAACGCCATCGGGCCGCATTATCAGGTGTGTTATCACGTCGAGGTTTGCCTCCACCCGCCAGTTGCGTACGCGCATCGCGTCTCCCTGGCGCACCTCTATCAGCCTCATCTGCTCGAGCCTTTTGACGGCCTCTCTGACCGATGTCATGTTTACGCCGTACTCCGATGCCAGTACTCGTTGAGGCGGAAGCTTCTCGTCGGGTACATATCTGCCATTAAGAATGTCCGATGCCAGGTGCTTGAACACCTGATCTGAAACAAGCGATCGCTCGATAACGGCCATAAGCGCAGATTGTACAGGTGTTCGGAACAATCTGCTAATCCTACGTCAGCATAATTTTCTTTCCCCCCGCCGTAAGAAACGCTCAACTGGGCGGTCAAAGATATGTCTAAATCAAGGAGAGATGAACATGACACAGACACACGGATGGACAGCTCACAACATAGGTTTTTCATTTTTTGGTATTTCGCTGATGGCAGTTTTGATCTTGTTGCTTAGCACGACGCAAGCCAATGCCGAGATAGGAAACGGAGCAATTGCTTTCACCGCCGAGCCGGTACGCGATGAAGTTGAACTGCACCTAATGCATCCCGATGGAGTTGTGGAGGAGCTACACACTCGCGGTTGGAGCAGAACTCCGGAGTTTTCCCCCGATGGACGAGAGGTCGCCTTCTCCTACGCCAGCAACACCGGAACGAAGATCTATGCGGTCGATATCGAGAGTAAAGAGACGAGGAAGCTGACACTGGGGCTGGCGGGGCCGAGAGAGTTCAATCCAACCTGGTCACCAGATGGAGGTGCGATCGCCTACGAAGCGAGCGCGCAGCCAAGCAAGCTCCTCATCCGGACCTTCGGAAGACTTGAGATAGGGGACTTCACGCCGCCGAATTTTACCCGTGTCAGCGACCCCGCGTGGGCCCCTGACGGCACCGACCGGATCGCCTTCAGCGGCGACAACGATAACGATAACGACTTGAATGACCGAGATATCTGGGTCTACGATCCCGACCCGAACGACCGGCGCTGGATCCAAATCACAAGCGACAACATGAACAGCACAAACCCCACCTGGTCGCCGGATGGCCGCAAGCTGGCCTTCTCCTCCTCCGATGGCCGTAACTCGGATATCTGGGAATACAACTTCGATACACGTAATATCGACCGACTGACCGAAAACGGCGGTCTCGACTGGTATCCCGCCTGGTCCCCCGATGGAGAAAAGATCGCGTTTGCGTCGCTGCGTGACGGAAACTGGGAGATCTACGTGATGGACGCCGACGGCAGCGATCAGACAAGAAAGACTCGTACACAACAGAGCGAGACCGACCCGACCTGGCAGCCTCTGCACGATTCGGCCAACGAACCACCCATTCAGCCACCGGTGCCCGATCCGGGCTCCTCAGATGCAGGTCCAGCTCCAACGGAAACGACAGGGCCGAAAACCGGACCCGGTATATATGGAAAGGCCTGCAACCTGCGCATCACCTCACCGAAGGTGAGAGGCGACGAGAAGGTGCGTACATCGCGTAAGAGGATCAGGCGCCTCTTCACCCACGGTGCCAAGGGATATGTCAGATGGGGCAAGGTGGCCGGTAAGCCTGTCAAGTGCGAGAAGGTCAAGATGGTGCTTGTACAGAGGCGTGGCTCACGCCACTACGCGCCCGGCACCAACATTCGAGTCTCGAAGAAAGCACTCTCGATATCCCGCTTCTCTAAGACCGTGCGCCAGTTAAAAGGCATGGGCGTAGGCAAGCTGAGGCAGAAACGCGTTGCAGGTAAAAAGAAGACGAACATATCTTTCAAGGACTTCAACAGGCGCTCGAAGCGTGGCAAGCGAGCACTCAGCAAGCTGAAGAAGAGGCGCTATCGAGGTGTATATGTATTCGTCTACACCGCCGTCGTCAACGGCAAGACGATAAAGAAGCGGTACGAGCTGAAGGCCAAGTAAGGCAGCGGACGCCAACGGGCAATAGGTTCAACTGCGTCCCTGGCGCTGCCTACGGCGCCTGACAATACTCTGGTTCGCGCGAACGAAAACCAGTGCAAAGATAATTGCTACCACGATCGCGAAAGGCAACGGTAGCTTGTTCAAGGATTTTTTTTTACTCGTATCGGTCGCCTTCGTCTTGATGGGAAAGGTCTTTCGTTCAAGCGCAGGCAGTGCCTGAGCGGTCACCCAGATAGGTGTCTGCTTGCTCGTACGCGAGTAGCGGAAACTGCCGTCCCCCTGTTGCAGCGAGCGCAGGTACTTGAGCGGCCGTCCTACTCCACGCCCTGCTGCGACCAGCCCCTGGATCGCCCATGCGGTTGACTGGCCGTTCGAATCGTCACCTTTCTTTTGTCCGTAGCCGCCATCCGAGTTACGCGAGCTCAGTAAAAACTTGCCAGACCTCTTCACCGCACTGGCACGGCTCTTGCCGGCTGCCGTGAGCGCCTGCAATGTCGCCCCGGTGAGATCGACATCGCTAACTCCCCCCTTTGTTAGCGGTATGCCACCGTCTCTGTTCTGCATACGCTCTAGCCAACGCGCAGCGCGGCTGACCTTCTTCGATCGACTGCTCACGTTGGCGCTTCGAAGCGCTATCACACCGAATGCGGTCCATCCGACCTGCCCGCCGAAAGAGCCGTTCTTCTTCTGCCTACTGATAAGACGACTGTAGAGATCTTGTCCTGCAGAATTTCCTGGCGGGGAGCCCCGCTGCATCCAGAGCGATCATCGTCCTCTCTATGTCTCCGAGGTCGTCTATCTCCCTCACCTCGGCCCGTAGATAGTCGATGACACTGGTATCGCCAAGCTCGGATATATCCTCGCCAACAGCAGCAAGGCCGATCGCTGCCCAACCAGTCATCATCAGTGTTGAGTTCTGGCCCGTTCCTGAACCGAAGCCGCCGTCATTGTTCTGAGCACTCTTCAAATATGCAATCCCCTTTTTTGTGGTTGAAGCATCGGCTACTCCCGTCGTCGTTGCTGAGTACATGAGAGATGTAAGGACAAATATCGTAAAGATCGTTGCGACAGGACCAACGTGCGCAGGACTCCAACTCACCTCGAATCTCCTCCTGTAGCGCCAGAGCGACTGTACGAGTGCAGGGCCTGCGGCTGCCGCCAGCAAGAAGTTGCCGGCCGCATGTGCAAAGTCGAACCAGATCGATCCGGCTTGTAGAACCAGCAGGCTCCCCGCCGAACTCGAGTCTGTAAAGGTGATCCATAGTGAGAAGTTCATAACGACTCCAAAGAAAATACCTGCGATCGCGCAGCATGTAGCGATTACCCAACGTTTGCACTGCCGTTTGAATATCCATCCGGTGCCCGCTCCAAAGACACCCATAAGCCCCCAGGCCAGCATCTGCCAGGGCGTCCACGGGCCTTGGCCGAAGAATATGTTTGACACAAGCGCCGCCAGCACCCCAACGAAAGCGCCGGGAGCTGCGCCCAGCACATATCCAGCGATGAACACGATGTCGGTCGTTGGCTGTACGTTCGGAATTGCGGCAAACAGGATCCTTCCCGCAACCGCGGCCGCCGCCAGCGCCGCAACCAGCGCAATTGTCTTCGATGATGGGCGCCGCAACTCGTACCAGGCGACCGCAAGCGCCAGAGCCGTTGCCAAACCTGCCCAGATCGCCGCCTGCCAGCTCATGCAACAACCCCTCGATCATCTGAATATGACTTGTTGAGCACTTCGGCACCTTCTTCGGCCAGTATGCAACAGTGTTCTGGGCCGACCGCTCGCGCAACGTCCGTCGTATAGTAAAGGCCATTTGAAAAAAGATCGCGTGCTGGCCCATCGGCAATTATCCGTCCCCCTGCGATCATCACAGCGCGGCTCGCAAACCGTGCGGCAAGCTCCACATCGTGGGTCGCTAGCACGACCGCCGCCCCATCATCGGCCAATCGCTTCAATGTGTCGGCAAGCTCGACTTTCTCTTTGCGGTCAAGCCCCCGCGTCGGCTCGTCGATTGCGATCAGCGGGGTCGGTGTCCCGTCTGGCAAACCACGATCGGTAAGAAGGATCGCCAGCGCCAGTTTCTGCCTCTGGCCTGCCGAGAGATCGCGCGGATGTGATTTTGCGTGTGCGGCGAGCCCGGTCGCAATAAGCAAGCGTTCCCTAAGGTGTGCCGGAAACTCATCCTCAACCCTGTCTGCCAGGAGATAGTCGCCGGGGTTTTGTAGCAGCAGCGCTACATGCTGGTTCAGTTCGCGTCGCGTTAGCTCGGCCGGGTCAAGCCCACGGATTCTTACCCTTCCTCTATCCGGCTCAAGTAGACCGCCCATGTGGCGCAACAGGGTGCTCTTGCCCGCACCGTTGCGTCCCACAATCGCGACCCTCTCCCCCGCGCCTATGCGCAGGTCGATTCCTCGAAGTGCATCCACCTGCTGGCATCCGTCATCGAATCTGTACCGCAGGTCACGTACATCCAGCACCGCTGCGCTCTTCTTTCGTTTATCACGAATCCTTGCGAAAGGCTTGCGCCCGTTGGTGTCACGCCCATTACCTGTTGGGTATCCGAGCCGATCCGAGCTGCCACCGCTTTCCATTTTTGTCTCACTTAATCTCGCACGCGCAGTTTTGACGTCGCGAGGTGGTTCAAGCCCAGCCAATGAGAACATCCTTGCCAACGGTGTCGCGTGGTGGGGAGCGAACTCGATCGTCCAGTTGAGAAACCTTTCAACATCTGAGTCGAAGGCGATCCTGCCCTTATCGAAGACAAGAACGCGGTCGGCGTACGGCAGACAGCGCTCAAGCCGATGCTCTGCCAGTAGCACGGTCATTCCGTGCTCGCGGTTGAGCCGTGTAACCAGCCCGAAGAGCTCCTCCGCCGCTACCGGATCGAGCTGCGACGTCGGCTCATCCAAGAGCGCAATCGACGGTCCTGCTGCGAGCACCGATGCAAGCGATACTCGTTGCAGCTCACCGCCAGAAAGCTCCGACACTTGGCGCCCCACAAGGCCGGGTATTCCGAGAGCCGAAGTAACCTCCTCAATAGACCGCGCGATCGTTGGCCCATCGTGCCCGCGCTGCTCCAACGGCAACGAGATCTCTGCCACCACCGAACTGGTCACCACCTGAGATTCCGGATCTTGGAAGAGCGACCCAACATGGTCGGCAATACTGCTTGGCCCATGATTGCGAGTGTCAAGACTACAAACCTCTACCGAGCCCTCCACGCAACCGCCAAAAAAATGCGGCAC
Source organism: uncultured Thermoleophilia bacterium (assembly GCA_963710065.1). Taxonomy (GTDB): domain Bacteria; phylum Actinomycetota; class Thermoleophilia; order Solirubrobacterales; family CAVPYU01; genus CAVPYU01. The sequence continues at coordinate 111,714 of CAVPYU010000002.1, forward strand.
CAGCCCGGATATCGCCCTGAGCAGAGTCGACTTTCCCGATCCCGAATCGCCGGCCAGAACGATGAACTCACCCACACCAACTTCCAAGCTCACATCTTCCAGTGCATTTTCGTCTGCGCCCGGATAGCGGTAGGTCAGGTCTTGCACCGATATCCGAGGGGATTCCATGTCAGCCACCGCCCCTGCCTTTTGCTCTTTTCAATGTGGTAGGTAGCAACACCAGTAGAGATGTCGCGAGCGCAAGGACGATATCGCTCCCGGCCATGACTTCTCCTAAGCGAGGGTATATCTGAATACTGCCCGCACCGATTGCGATCGCAGCAACAGTGAAAGAAAGCAGCAGTATGCCCGAGAAAGTAAAGGCGACGTCGTTCGCGGTCCAGGCGTCTCTCACGCCTGAGCTCACCCTTCCCCGCCCAAACCCTTTCGTCTCGAGCGCCATCGCTATATCGGCCGCACGCTCTAGCGACCCAACAAGAAGCGCTCGAAGCACCGGCGCTTTGCTTCGCACCAGACCCATGCGCCCCGATTCAACTGAAAAGTCAGGACGACATCTGTGAGCCTCGCCCAAGCGTTGAGCATCGCGTCCCAGGGTCGGCACCAGCCTGGTTGCCACCGCCGCCGTCAAAGCCGAGCGGAAGCCTATGCGGCCAAAGAGCCTAAGTACACGATCGGGGTCCACCGCGACCGTATATATGCCTGCCGCCACCATCACCACTGCGACTCGCAGGCCCATCAGAAGGCCGTAGACGCAGGCTTCAAGCGTTACATCGACGGCTCCCACAACGGGCACGACCGGTCCCCTGACCAAAACTGTCAGCCCCTGCCCCGATACAAGCGCGTTAATACAGACGATCAAGAGCCCTACTACGAGTGCCATAACCAGAAACGGCTTGAGATCCCTGATCGATCCCGCGAGGACTGCAACCCCAAGCAGCGCGGCCAACAGCCCAGCGAGCACCAGCGGACTGCTGAACACGAACGCCGCCACGCAAACCGCACCGAGATAGATCAGAGCTGCTGCGGCTCTCGCAGTGTGGAGCGCACTACTACGTGGCTTATACACGGGTACGATCGCAGTAACTTTCACGACCGTGTCTCCTCGGTTATCGGAAGTGCAACCGTGCCCTTGTCGGTCACCGCCACCGCAAAGCGGTTTCGTAGACTTTCTTCATTGAGCAACCCAACGGCCCTTTTCAAGCCGCGGTTATCAGTTCCAGCGATGATCCAAGTCGGCAGATCGCCGCCCGTCTTCGTCGCGGCGATCAGCCCAGCTCCATCTCCCACCTTTACAGCGACTTCTCCACCCTTTTTATATAGAGCAAGCCGCCCGCTCTTTCCAACTCGGGAGAAACGTGCAAAGACACCGCTAGACCCAGGCGGCCGAGAGAGTCGGCGCGCCTCGGAATCGTCTCCTATCTGACCCCAGGTGCCAACCACCATACGCACACCTTTTTTATCATGTCGGGTACCCATTTGAGATCTCCTATATGCCAGACCCAGTCGATCAAGCCTTCGCTCAACTTCGCTGCAACTTCGATCTGAGCCAGGCGCACAGTCAAGATATGCGGCCTTGTTTTCATCACTCCTGGCATCGGAAAAGGGGTGCGGGTATGCACCGACAACTGCGGAGATGCGCTGAACGACAGACCAGCTGCGGTAATCCCACCAGATCGCATCACCTGCATCGATCCTTGTATCTCCTGCCCCAGTTGAAGATTCGACACCGTTGACATAGAAAAACCAGTCCCGTCGAGCACGCCTGGATCCCGTATAGTCGGATTCAAGGCCTTCGATCGAGTTGATGAATCCCCCTCCGTAGGCCGTTTCAACGTCCAGGCGCTGTTGCATCGCCCTGAGTATCGTGTCCCCGTCCCTTACAGGGACTCGCTTGTGCTCGGCGATCTGCTGAACACCAAAGTCACGTGTCACAGTCAGCTCTACGTTGCCGTTCGGATCTCCAGCTCCAAGGCCACATCCCGCCAACGCCCCAAGGGACACGGCGCAAGCCACGAGTACAGATACACGGCCCAGAACTGCTGTCGCTGTGCGCGGCCAGAACAACTTAGTGCCTATCCCTACATGTGATGGGCACTTACATCACCCTCACCTTGCGTGGAAAGGCAGAGACCATCCCTTTTCGTGATGCGAACAGTTTGAACTTGCCTTTTCGTAGAGGCTTGAGAAAAGCTCTGCCCTTCTTGTCGGTTGTGGCCGTCTGCCCGCCGATACTCGCTCGCACCTTCGAGATCGCGCGGCCGCGCTTCGAGTCGTCGTAGCCGACCACCTTGATCTTGTACGTTTTGCCTTTGCGAGCTGATGCTGACGAGATCAGCCGCAAAGTTCGCTGACAGCTACCGCTGCCTTTTTTGTACTTGCAGTAGAACCAGACAACGCGGTCACCGGAGCTAAGGCGTCCACTGCCGAATGGACCCGACGGATCGGCCGATCCGGTCGTTCCAGCCTTATCGTTCACCTTGAAAAACCAACCGTCACTTCCTTTGTTTGGATACGAGCCGACTTTGTTCACAAAAAGCTGTGAGCTGTTTGCTGCGAGCTTTTTTGAGCAGCTTCCAAAGTCCTTTATCCGAAAGCCGAAGTTGGAGCGACGGGACGAGGCAACAAGTGCTGACAGCGGTGTGTTCGCCGCAACCTTGCATCGCTTCTTTCCGGCACGAACTGTGGTAGCCGAAGCCTTGAGAAGCGATGAGCCTGCAAACGGTCCGTTAGGCCCTGCCACCATCACGTTGACCCTTTTTGCGTTGGTTTTTCCTGTCGCATCAGATCCGATAAATGGCGATGTCACCAACACAGCCGCCAGCAGGAATAAAACCGTCCTAAATATGTGCCTTCCGCACTCGCTAACAACAATCATTTTCGCCCATTCAGAACGCGGAAGAACACACGGCTCTGACCGAAGCTCAATTTGCTCACATTCCCTGCCCCATCAATTGCCTTTACCTCGAGCCGATAGAGCCCCGGGCCGAGCGCCTTCGGAAGCTGGTATGACCAAGAGGACTTATCGCCCACTTTTTTATACGCAGCCTTCTTGCAACGGACGCTGAAACGCTCGCGCTTGAAGTTGAATCCACGGCAACCCCGGTCTTTCCTCCCGGTTTTTCTTTTCAACCGGATTTTCACTGCCTTCAAGCCAGAGGGATCGGTCTCTACATATCCTTTGAGAACCCGCGGCCCTCGGCGGCGATAACGCTTCTTGCTGGGCCATAGCACTCGGGTTGAGGGTGCGATGCGATCGATTGCAACAGTTCCACAAGCCCCGTTGCCTGGAACGTACACGCAGGTAGTTTCTGCGTTCGAACGCACGCTGTCCTGTAACTCTGCTTTGTACGAGTGGGAGCCCTCGTTCGAAATGGTTACGGTGGCATGTCCGCTCGCATCCGCTGAGTATGGTGCTGTCGATCAACGCTAAAGGCCGCACCCTGAGCCGGGCTAGGGTTCCCCAGTGCATCGTACTTTTTCACCTCGACCTGGAAGGGCTCACCAACCTTCGCAGTGGTGGGGCCCTGAAGATCGAGGACCGTGTTTTCGTTTTCCACATATGCCCAAAGCGCTGTTTCGCTTCCTGTCAGAACGACCTGACAGCCGCCGACCAGCGACGATGAGTTATTGACCCAGAGGCTCCACCAATGAAAGTTGTTGACGAAATCACCGGTCTTATCTGGGCCGATCCTGTCTATCGCGTAATCGTCAAACCCGGGCCACCACGTTGCGGCAAACAATATGCCGGTGTTTTGAGTCATGTCAAAGAGCGCCGATGTCGGAGACGGGCCGTTACAGGTGTTTACTTCGTTGGGTACGTTCGTGTCGGTCGTAACCGCACCCTCAAACAACGTGTTCGTGCTGCCCTCAACGCGCAGATTGACGCTGGTTGGTGCGGCTAGGGCAGTGGCAGAAAATACAAAAGCGAACGATAAAACAAACGCAACACACACTGGCCGCCATGACGACCGCCTTGATATATAGCTCATAAGAGCCACTCCTTTTCCCTCGAAGAGTTTTATGGCTTTGGTCGAAGGCAGGTCTCCTGGCTTCAGGGACTCTTCACCACACCTTCCCAACAGGCCGTAGGCCCGTCAGTGGCCGGTCAATTGTTGACCTTGTGGTGAACTTTCCCTGTCACAGTGGCGGGACCGCTCCGGTTTTACACCGGCTTCCCTCACATCCGTCGCTTAATAAAAAAGCTGCGGACGGCCCTTTCGGGACCACCGACCGATTCCAAACTGCAGTCTAGCGCAGCCTCTGCGTCTCTCTGAGGCGTAGCCGAAGAGTCTGGCCAGATGCTTCGCCGTCGCTCAGCATGATGTCATGAAAAAGCAGGCCCCCCTAATATCTTGCTTGTAGCACCAAGCAATAAAAACAAAAGAAAGGAGACCTGCTATGAACAACATAGCAATTGACCTACATCGACGTCGTTCATACATCCACGCCTGTGACGATCAGGGCGAAAAGATCTTCGCCGGCAGGATCGAAAACTCTTGCGATAACTTCCGTGAGATTCTGTCTGAGTTCGACCCTGCAGATACCAGAATCTGCGTTGAGGCAACCTACGGCTGGGAGTGGCTGGCAGATCTACTGGAGGATGAGAGCTTCGACTTAAAACTGGCCCATCCCCTGCGGACCAAGGCGATCGCGTCAGCCAGGGTAAAGACAGATGCGGTAGATGCCAAGACCCTGGCCCATCTTCTGCGTACCGATCTTCTGCCCGAAGCCTATATCGCTCCGCGGCCTTTAAGAGATCTACGTCAGATCCTGCGCCAGCGTATGAGCCTGGTTGCGGTAAGGACCTCGCTTAAGAACCGCGTGCACGCTTATCTGGCAAGCTTCGGCATCCAGCACGACCACGCCGATCTGTTCGGACGTGCCGGGATGATGTTTCTGGAGAGCCTCGATCTACGCCGGCCTGGAAAAGACAGAATCGAGACGCTGCTCAGACTGGTTGACGACTTGAACCGTGAGATCGAGCTGATCGACAAGCAGGTCAAGCAGATTGCCGGCGAGACAGAGGAGGTATCGGTACTTACCCAGATACCCGGGATCGGCCCCTATACGGCACTTCTGGTTATCGCTGAGGTCGGAGATGTCTCTCGCTTTAGAAACCCACGCAAGCTTGCGTCCTGGGCAGGCCTTACACCTAGAACCAGAAGCTCGGATGCAAAGGTGCGTACGGGCCACATATCCCGACAGGGATCGCCTGCCTTACGTTGGGCGATGGTCGAGGCGGCCCAGAAGGCAGAGCGCTCGGGTGGTCACCTGAGAGAGATGTTTGAACGCATCGCTAAACGCAGAGGCCGCAAGGTAGCCAGAGTCGCGGTTGCACGCGAGATACTCGAGCTTTGCTACTACGGCTTGCGTGATGGTGAGATTCGCCGCTTAGCCGGCGGTGAAGAAAAGGACTCGGATCGGGACAGTGCGGTAGATGTCAGGGAGGCAGCTTAGGTCATGCCCTCCCGCGAGCATGATTGCGTTTCCCGATCTGGGTACCAAAAGAAAAGGTTTGCACGTTTGGGCGAGCTCGTGTTTGTCATGTGCCTCTTAAGTGACGGCCGATATGTAATGTCTGAGCCCCCAAGTACCGCAAGACACAATGTGCCTACCTAGTACGGCCGGATAGATGACTGGAGCGTATCCGCATATGCCTAGATCGATGTCGAGAGATGGGCTGCCCCAACAACGACCCCCTTAAGGTTGGACTTGACATGGAAGGCTTTTTCATAGATGACATCTTTTTGGGAAGTTCCTAGGTCAGAGCTTTTCGGACCACGGCAAGCGTCTTCAACGTCGTTAAGTTACGCTGGTTGAAGCCATAACGCAGCCCGTTCGTTGTGAATTCGTAGCCTAGACATTCAGGGTCACAGTTCCCCAGCAGGTTAGGGTGGACACCATCATCACTCATCCCCTTGTTGACCATCTGTGAGCGGTTCAGCGCTCGCCAGTAGTTGACAAGTGGAACCTTGTACTTACGTGCAACTGAGAGGACAACCCGGTTGAACGGAGTCACGCGACGCCCCTGCGACTTGCTGTCCAAGCGCGGCGGGATCGTGCTCAGGATTGGGATTACACCTGCTTCGGTGCTTTTCTTGACAATGCTCGACAGGTTTCTTCTGTACGTGGTTCGGCCGATGTTGAAAGTAATATCGTTGGTCCCGTACATAACTATGACGAAGCTGGGCTTGATTCGGCGGAACTCGCAAGACAGATATGTGTCGGAGCCCCTCGAACATCCACTCACCGAAAACCCGAGCTTCGATATCGGATACTCGGATGTGACACCAGACTCCGCCGCCACGCTGTCACGGCTGAAAGAGTTCGCCTTCTCACACCAGACACTGGTGTAGCTTGTCGGGAACCGCTTGCTCTTGAAGAAATCGATCGTCTCATCAAGGTAGGAAAACCGTCCCATGCGCTCCTCGTCACAGGCGAAACTGTATAGGTACGCCTGGGTCGCCGTGATGCTGTCGCCAGCCTTGGCAAAGACTGCCGGGTCGTTGCCAAGCTGCTGCCCGCGTCCGTAGACCTTTTTGACGTTTGCCTTTACCGATCCGCTTATTTTCGGGACGATCGGCACGCGGCGCAGGTCAGTTGTCCCTGCAACCCTCACCTCTCGAGCTTCATTCGCAACTGCCGAATTCGTGACTGAGCGATCGGCGGAGAAACTGCACTCTGAAAGTACCAAGACGGCAGCCGCAAGTGCAGTAACTGACAACGCAAGCGTCATTAAACAACTTTTATTCAAAGTACAAATCCCTCATTAACTTCACTGGGCCAGTTCTTATAGCTTACGCCCCAACAAAAGCAACCTTGATATTTCCATCCAGCTATATAACACCAGGTGTGGGCTTTAAGAGTGGAAGACGACCTGTCATAGCGCATAGGGGATTTGAACCCCTGTTTCCGGCGTGAGAGGCCAGCGTCCTAGACCGGGCTAGACGAATGCGCCAAGAACGAAAACTTTAGCATCGTAGCTTCAACGCTATCGACAGCCAGCCTGCTTATACGTTACTTTTCTTACACTTATGTAAGTATTTTGTGTAATAGTCTATACTTATATTTAGTGAAAGATGGTATATATGTGTGCTGTGGTTAAGACCAGTATAAATCTCGATAAGGATGCTGTACGTGATGCCGAGAAGGAGTTGGGCACCAGCGGGACAACCCAGACCGTGCACGCTGCCCTCAGAGAGGTCGTCCGCCAGCGCAGATTGAGGCGACTGGCAGCTGAGTCGATCGATCCCAAGGGGATAGACGAGGACGTCCTGGCCGAAGTGCGTGATACAGGCTGGCACTGATGAACGCTGATTACTTGGCTGACACAAGCGCCTGGTTCTGGGCCAGAGCTGCAGAAAAACCTGGCTGCGACTTATAAATCTTGGCAAGATCGCAACCTGTGTTTTTGTTGAGATGGAGTACCTGTATAGCGCCAGATCACGCTCTGACTACCGCCATCATTCAACCACCAGAGAGGCTCTGGAAGTGGCCCCGGCAACCGAAAGCGCCTGTGTCAGGGCACTCGAGGTGCAGGGACTCCTCGCCGACCAAAAGGACCTCTGGCACAGGTCGGTTCAAATGGCCGACCTTCTAGTCGCCGCAACCGCTGAAATCAACGGAATTACTGTGCTTCACTACGATCATGACTTCGATCGGATCGCCCAGGTAACAAAACAGCCGTGTGAGTGGCTGGCACCCAAGGGCAGCTTGAAAAGGTAGGGAACACTTGTTCGCTTTTTCCGTCCGACCCTCGCTCTAGATTTTGTACGTGCAGACTCATCCCCCACTATCAGTGACCCAACCAGCTTGCCACCTGAATGTAACCCGGCAGCTGGCCGCGAATGCGACATCTGATGAGACGGTGTTGAGTACAGCAACCATCGACAAGCGGCTGCGGACGGGAGGTGCAAGTGTCCGCAGTCGCGAGTCGGATGTGGCAAAGCAGATCCTATAAAAAGATTTCAAGGCCACAATAGCCCACCACACACATTTTGTGGGAGTATATAAACTTTGTGGTACACTCAACATACTGTGGGAATGGAACTTCATATAGGTTCAAAGGGCCGTCTGGTAGTTCCAGCAAGCCTGCGTCGTGAACTCCGCCTCAAGCCGGGCGATACCGTCATAGCTCACGCCAAGAATGACAAGTTGATCTTGGAGAAAAAGGCAGCTCTGGCAAAGCGGCTAAAGGGTTCTCTAAAGGGGGCAGGAAAGGGCTCCGCAGTCGAGCAACTTATTTCAGAACGGCGCAAACAGGCAAGACAGATCAAATAACCGATGTCGAGCCACCCAGACTATGTGCTCGATGCCTCCGCTGTTCTGGCACTGCTATTTGATGAGCCAGGCGCTGATCCGCGTGCAGGAATATCTCTCAGATTCTGTTATTTCGGCACTTAACTTAGGCGAGGTGTTACAGGTCTGTGTCGACCGCGGGGCGAAGGTCGATCAAATCGCCATCGACCTTTCTAATGCGCTTATCGAGATCTGTCCCTTGACATGCGAGCATGCCCGAGATGCCGCCCTCATCTGGCCAATCGCAAAACCATACGGGCTGTCGCTCGGTGACAGAGTGTGTCTTGTGCTCGCCAAGGAGCTTGACGCTGTCGCTGTAACAAGCGACCGAGTTTGGCAGAAGCTAGACGTCGGCTGCAAGGTCGAGCTAGTCCGGTAGTAGCATCGAAATAGGTAGAATTGGCGTAGGCCTAGCGGGTGTGGCGGAAGTGGAAGACGCGCGGCGTTCAGGACGCCGTGGGCGAAAGCCCTTGGAGGTTCAAGTCCTCTCACCCGCACTTTGTGATGTCCCGAGACATCTGTCTCCTATGTACCGACACATCTGTCTCTTATGTGGTGAAACCACATGCTCTCGCCCGCACTTCTTGCGTAGCATAAACTGACTATTTCCCTTGGAAATATGTCATTCTGAGGCCTGGATGGCCGAAGAATCTGGTATGTCTTTCAGCAACGAAGCCAGATTCTTCTCCCTTTGGTCGTTCAGAATGACAGCAGTGTTTTTCCGGGGAGACTGACTAATTGTTGTTCAGACTCTTGTTCAGACTCAGACCGTAGGCCCGACGGGAGGTGCGTCGGCATCTACTGCCTCGGCACGCCTCAAGACGATCACCGCCATCACGCTGGCGACGATCATCACCGCGCCGGCGACGTAGTAGGCGGCACTGACGCCTGAAGTCAGAGCGCTCTTTGCTATCTCAATCGTCTCTTGCAGTAACTGGGGTGGTATCTGACCGAGCGCCTCCGTCTGGCCGGCCTGAGCCTCCGAGAGAATCCCTTCAAGCTTCTGTACTTCGACGGCGGACAGTCCCTCTTCTGTCTCGAGATGAGTCGTCAGCTTTGAACTCTGAATGTTGGTAACGACGGTGCCCATGATCGCCAGTCCGACCGAGCCTCCCACCTGTCGGACCGTCTGCATCAGACCGCTTGCTTGACCCCGTAGCTCAGGTGGTGCTGAGTTCAACGCATCAGTACTCGATGGGGTCATGACCAGGCCGATTCCGATTCCCTGTACGAGATATGCGGGAATCAGCCAGACAAACTCCTGCTTTCCCAGTACCGCAGCCGCCCAGATAAACCCGGCACCGATGAGAGCAGCGCCGATGGCTACGAGTGCTCGCGGCCCTATGCGGTCGTAGATGCGACCAGCCCGTGGTGCAACGAGCACCAGGGTCAGTGTCATGGGCAGAAGCGAAGCACCTGCAGCGACCGGGCTGAAGCCCAACACGTTTCTGGACCCAAATAGAGCCGAATACAGTGAGTCCCATCAAGATGAACTGGACGAGGAAAAGCACCGCAGCATTGCCGGAGAAATTTCGACTGTGAAATAGGCGAAGCTCAACTAGTGCATTCTTCATCTTTGGCTCTATAAGTACGAAAAGCACAATCATCAGAGCACCGCCGATTAAAAGGCCCAGAGTGAGCGCCGATTCCCAACCCCAGACGCTGCTCTGCATCAAAGCCAGAACGAATGCGACAAGACCGACTACGAGCGTGACAAGCCCCGGATAGTCGAGCACCGGCTTGCTTGTCGGCCTATCCTTTGGAACGGTCAGTAGCGACAGTACGATGACCGCAATACCGATCGGCAGGTTGATGTAGAAAACCATCCGCCAGCTCCAGTATTCCGTAAACAGGCCCCCGACCATTGGGCCCAGTGCTAAGAACACCATCGAGATCCCTGCGTAGATACCCATCGCCGTTCCACGCTCTTTTACCGGGAAGGCATTGATGACGATCGCCATCGTCGGAGGGATCATCAGCGCCGCTCCGACTCCCTGCACCGCACGAGCGGAGATGATCCACTCCCCCGACTGCGCAAGACCAGAGAGGGCAGACGCAACGACGAAGATCACGATGCCGATCTTGAACATCCGTGACTGGCCGAACATGTCGGCCAGGCGGCCGCCAACCGCAACCAGGCAGGCAAGGCCCAGCAGGTATGCGTTGACGATCCACTGCAACTCAGCCGAGCCCAGATCCAAATCTTTCTGAATGGTTGGCAGAGCGACACTTACGACAGTCGAGTCGATCAGGACCATCGAAAACGTCCCGGTCATCGTGACCAGGATCCACCACTTGCGGTTTTTTACCGTCAGTTTTGGCATATATGCGCTTCTCACAGGGGAACTGGTAAATCTATCCGATTGCTAAGACAAAGTTCTGCTTGCAGTCTTTTAGCCATGCGAATTAAAAGCAGCAGCCGGTGCGGCAGCGACGCTCATCCTTCTCGACCCGACCATCTTCAGCCCCGATGTTGGCTGGCGACTCGCATTCCTGATGGGTGCGATACTGGCGCTGGTAATCATCTTCGTGCGACGCAACCTGCCGGAGAGCCCCAGGTGGCTGATGACCCACGGAAGGCCCGAGGAGGCGGAACAGATAGTCCGAGGCATCGAAAAGCAGGTTATGGACTCCGAAGGAGTCGACAGCCGTCCCGAAGCACGCGGCCATATCACCGTCAAAACGCGTGAGTCGATCGGTTTTGTGACGATCGCAAAGACACTGTTCAAGAAGTACCCCAGGCGATCTTTACTGGGATTCTCGCTGATAGTCTCACAAGCGTTTTTCTATAACGCTATTTTCTTCACCTACGCATTGGTACTCACCAAGTTCTACGGTGTCTCAGCAGGAGATGTCGGGCTTTATCTCATCCCCTTCGCGGTAGGCAACTTCCTGGGGCCGCTTCTTCTGGGACGCCTATTCGACACCGTAGGCCGCAGGCAGATGATCGCCGGCACCTACTTTGTATCCGGTGTCCTTCTGGCGATCACCGGATACCTCTTCGTTGAAGGAGTTCTGAACGCAACCACACAGACCGTGTGCTGGTCAGTGATCTTCTTCTTCGCCTCAGCAGGTGCAAGCTCTGCGTACTTAACGGTCAGCGAGATCTTCCCACTGGAGACGCGGGCGATGGCGATCGCTTTCTTCTACTCGATCGGGACCGGTGCGGGTGGGCTTATCGGCCCCGCACTTTTCGGAGCGCTGATCCAGACATCGCAGCGCATCAACGTCTACTACGGCTATCTGATAGGTGCAGGCCTGATGGTCGCCGCCGCGGTTGTCGAGATCGTGCTCGGCGTCAAGGCCGAGAGAAAGCCGCTTGAGGAGATTGCGAGACCGATCACCGAAGATAAAGAGCCTGAGCCTGGTACTCCAGCCCCCGTACACGCGGCCTAACCCTTGAGCAAAGCTTGTGCAGTATCACGACTGAAGTGCATCTTCAGCAGAATCGTAGAAGTCGAACAATCGATCCGTACTCGTGAGTGAGAAAATTTCCCGACATGAGCCTGCTGGTTTGACAACTACCAGCCTAATCTCTTTTTGTCGAGCACCCTTTTGGATGCCTATCAGCACTGCAAGCACCGATGAATCCATGAACTCCGCCTGCTCGAGATCTATAACCAGTGGGCCGACCGTTTTTTCAAGCACTTCGTCGAGTTTTTTCTTAGATCCGGTGCGCTTCGCAGGTCGAGCCGACCACTTATTTCCAGCGTTGTACCTCTTGCCCCCGAGTCGATTTCAAGCTCCTTGATCTTCACTTTTTAACCACCCTGAATAGACTTTCGAATGCTTAACACATTTGTCTCTCCACTTCGCAGATACGATATCTCATCCACAGATGCGGCCATTACAGACAAGCCATTAACACCTTCCACAATCGCATCCTTTTTTAGTCGAGCAACGCTTTGGTCAAATGGAACTCCATCGTCTACGAGCGTGCATATCAACGCACCCTCTTCGACCGATAGTTCAATCGAAACGTTCTCCTGATTTCTCTTCTCCGGGTAGGCGTGACGCACAATGTTCGTGAAGGCTTCCGTTAACGCAAGCTCTGTGCTGTAAGCAGTCCCTGGGTCGACACCTGCTCTATCGGCCACATAATTTACCAGCTCGTGAACACGGTCCAACTCGGACAGATCGGCCTCAAGGGTTGACTTGAAAGGTCCATACTCCATTGGATGCTCCACTGCAATCAAGTTTCGGTCGTAACTCCGATCTACTGCCTTGATCTACTTTGATCCTTCTACAACAATACTACCGACTCCATGTTCCCCGCCAAGAAAGAGGGCGGAGACTGCTGTAAGGGTGCGCCCGAGTTGGTTGCAACGGACGACCAGCGCCGGAGACAGATCCCCGGGTCCTTCACGTTGAAGACGATGCACTCTTGGAGTAACGGACTATATCGCCAAAGACCTTCGTGGCATCGAAGAACTCCCGGATTGGATCGCTGAAGCGATAAATAACAGCTAGCCGTCTGATTATTTAGTACGTGCTATCTCGATCGAGTCACATAGGTCAAAAAACCGGTTTGTTCCGGTAAGAGAAAAGATCTTCTTTGCAGAGCCGTCAGGGCTTACGATGACCATCTCTTTCCCCTGCTCACGCGCCTTCAACTCTGTTCCTTGCAGTACGCTCAATATGGTGGAGTCGATTAAATCCACTGACTTGAGATCGACGATCAGACGGCTACCTGCAGAACCAAGTGCCTGCGAAAGCTGTTCCCTGGTTTCAGGGGCGACCCTGATATCCAGCCTACCGCTCAGTTCAACTTCGCATATTCCATCGTCATTCATTTTCGCAGACTCCATTTCTACAGAGATCTCGATTGATTTTGTAACTAATCCTAGTCACTTCCAGCCGTATCGATCGCTTGTTGATGAGAGTCGTGGGTGTTAAAGAATCTCTTCATACCACTTAGTTCAAATACTTTTTTCGCCGAGTCCAGTAATCCGCTTTGAAAATACTGCAATATTTCTCTGCCCCTCTCGTCTGAATTTAAAATCGTCGACTATTCCAGTGATGATCTGCAGACCTCTGCCACTTATCGCAATTTGTTCTTCTTTTTCCACTGCTCCCGTACTCTTTTCCATCGCCTCGCCCAGATCGAAATAGTCGCCCTCGTGTTCAATCTTGCATTCAAGGACCCCGTCTTTTGCATTTAGCTCAACTACTACCCTACGGTCTTCTGGGAATTTCTCTGGGTATCCATGCTTGACGATGTTTGTAAATGCCTCAGTGAGTGCAAGGTCTACTAGGAATATGTCATCGGGGCCTGCTTCTGATCCACCGACAATTTTCTTTACTGCCTGTTGAATGCTCTCCAGCTCTGCAAGATCGATCCCCAGCTCAAGCCTTATATGGTCTCCTGTCGATGAACCCCTATAGATCATTGGACACAGGTTATGTCGGTCGATTTGCACACGAGCTTTAGATTAGATTATTCATGATGTCCATCTTCTTGGGTTGAGCGTAGGGAACTAAGCGAAGCCCATAGTTGTTCGCGACTTTGCGCCGGGCAAGATCATACTCTTGCCCGGACGTGTGTAAAGTCGCAAATCGGGGCGGCCGGGCTCGGTTGTCAACCATGACTGGTTGACAACCTCACATCGGATTTGCTTTTTAGCAAATCCTGCGAACCGCGTCGCGCGTCAAACTTGACAGTTTGACGCGCTCCGACCGGTCCTGCTTGAATAGCAGGACCTGCGCCGGTTCAAATCCGGCACATTTGGCTACGTCATCTGATATCGGGGCGGCCGGATTTGAACCGGCGACCTCTCGGCCCCCAGCCGAGCGCGCTACCAAGCTACGCCACGCCCCGTGGCTTGCAGCTTACATTAGCGATTGATCGAATCCTGTCGACCACTGTGCTGAGCGCTCGCGCCCGACAGCTCTGATTCCAGATTAGGTCAGGATCGTCTCGGTCTCACAGCCTGTAACAAGAACATGCCCAGGGCCGTCTCCATCACGGTCAACCTTGGCTTCACAGTTCGATACCTATGCTGGGGCATGTGTAACGACGCCAAGTTCTTCAGCAGCAGCGGCCATTCTATTATCGTAAGTTATAAGAGCTTCCAACTCGCTGCCGCAAGCCAAAGCAGTGCCGAGATGGATTGAATCAAGGGTCCTTAGAGATGCCGGTCTTAACATCTCGGCTTTACTTACTATCTCTTCATCAACTGACTTTATATTTATGCGACTGAGCACCTCGCGTGCACGCGCATAGGCGTCAGACGGAGCCTGCGATCTGGCAACTGTACGCATCACTTCAACTCGTGCGATCACAGACGAAATGCAGTTCGTGCGATCACCGATAGATCTTAGAAGGTGCTTGCTTTCCTTCTCAGGCAGAACCAACTTTACGATCGCTGAAGAGTCCAGATAGATCAAATTACATTCGCTCTTGCCTTAGCTCCTCAAGGGCTTCCTGGGCATCCATTTTGGGCTTAAGTTCATCGGCAGGCAGCCCGATTTCGTCCAATTTGCCGACTGCAGGCTCAACCGCTCCGTCTATTCGCCAGTTTTCAAGAACTCCCCTGTTTTCTCTGTGGGGGATAATTTCAGCTACTGCCTCGCCGTGGTCGGTTATGGTCAGAGATTGACCGCGCCTGACTTGCTCGATGTATTGCCTCGTCTTGTGCCGTAGCTCTCTCAAGCCAACCGTTTCTTTTTTCATGTTATACATGTTACACATTTCTCTATTGCTTGTAAAGGGCGCGGCATCGAAACGGAAAATGCGTGCACGCAAAGTGCTCGCAGATCAAATCTTGATGGCACTTAATCCATGAGTTCCAGGCTGGTAGTGATCGATGGAACACCAGCCAGCTTTCTGTCCGCAGTTATCAGTGAAGCGTCCAGTATCTCCGCCAGCGCAATATACACGGCATCATAAATCGTACAGTTGGAGCGTAGTTGCCAGCAACGCTTTAGTAGCGGAAAGTGAGGGTAACGATTCAATGGCAACTGGCCAAGATCCGCCAGAGCTTCCTCTGCTCTTTCGGTCTTGAGCTTGCCTGCAATAACCAAACCACGCAATGCATGCGTTACTTCAAGATCGAACAACTCCGGTACAGATGTCTGGCCGACCCCGCAAAGCCTCTCGGCAATCTTTGCTGATGCTCTGTTGCCAAGTAGAAGGTCAACGGCTGCCGAGGAATCGAGAACAATCAAGCCGATTCTCGATGCTCCCGAATAAGATCGACTGCCGAACCACCAAATGAGATGCTTTCACGTTTGGAGATCCTCTGCAGCACTTCATTGAGTGTGGGCCTACTGACAACTTGCTCAACTTCGGCAAGAAGATACTCTGAAAGCGAGGTGCCTTCGCTGGCCGCTCTTATCTTCAATGCCCTGTGCACATCGTCGGGTACGTTCCTGATCTGAATCATTTTGGACATGTTCTAAACATTAACGCATGTTATACACATGTCAAGGGCGGGTGACGGGTTCAAAGGGGTATGCAACGTCAGATGTGGGGCGGAATCTGGAAGTGTGTGCCCGCAGAATGCTCGCAGATAGCGCCTACACGTTGAGAGACTTCCTGATGTCTTTGACAAGAATTTGAAGATTGAGCAAATCAGTGGACGAAGGCTCGAATCCGAAACGACGATAGAAGGCGCCGGCGGCCTCATCCAGAGCATGGACGAGCATTGCTCGAATACCAAGTTCTTCTGCTGCGGCAACCGTGCGGATCATGGCATCTTCCAATAGCCAGG
The DNA here is from genome assembly GCA_963710065.1 of uncultured Thermoleophilia bacterium. GTDB lineage: Bacteria > Actinomycetota > Thermoleophilia > Solirubrobacterales > CAVPYU01 > CAVPYU01. Next base: position 127,724 of record CAVPYU010000002.1, read on the forward strand.
CTCCCAAGCCCTTCCCTTGGACTGACCGATCAACGGCAAGTCGTGAGAGCACCACGACCGGGATCGGATAAGCAGGCATCCCTTTGGCCGTTCGCGCAGTCGCACTTTCATGCTCGATCGACGCCACCGTTAACGACTGGTACCCGACAACACGACGCTGTTCGGTGTCAACAGTCACATATGTTCGTGCCGACCCAGCGCCCGCGGCACTCCGCGCGTGATTGATCAGCCATTCATCGAGCGAGGGAACTCCACAATCAAAGCCATCAAGAACATGCCCTGAATCAAGCAGTTCGGGATCAGAGAAACGTGTCACTACTCAGGGCGAGGTCTGTTCATAAGCTCAACCAGCTCTGGGCGAACCTTGGCAGGCCGGTCTAGAGCGTCATTGAAGGCGACCCATTCGCTTTCGCTCAAGACGAATCTATTGCGATCGGCAAGCAGACGCTCGGCCCTCTCGCGCCCACTTTCAACCAGGAACTCTGAAAGCGACTCGTCGGTGGCAGACGCCGCCCGTCGGAACAGCTCATTATCGCTGCCCGTTACACGCAGATTCACTCTCTGGGTTCTTGTCTCAGCCATAAAATAAATTGTACAGACATCGTACAGACAACGCAAGCGGGCGACGGGAATCGAACCCGCCCTTAGAGCTTGGAAGGCTCTAGTGCAACCACAACACTTCGCCCGCACATATCAAATGATAGAGACAAGTCACGGCTTGTTGAAAGCACTCTATATAAGAGCGGCGCCCGTTAGGGCGCCGCAAATACTCTGACTTCCGTCTTGCTACTTCTCAGGCTGCGACCTTCCAGCGCTCAAGCTCCGGCACCAATGCCTGCAGTTGTCCTTTCGCATCCTCGTAGGTTATGCTCGGGTCCATCTCCGACCAGCCTCTGGACGCGGTCTCGATCATCTCATCAACGGTCATGTCCGGAGCTGTGAATGCACCGCTTTCGTAACAGAACTTGCAGTACTTCTCGCTCGTAGTGCCGTCTTCTTCCGTTCCAAACTCAACTGCAAGTGGCATCGGCGCACCGCACGACTGACAGGGCTTGCCCTCCATCTGAGCTTCCATTTTTCCTACCCCCTTACCTTAACGAGAGACAAAAATATCTGAGCTGTCCACGATATCCGATCGACGGACCGATATCCACCTGGGTCGTGCACCACCAGCCCATATTCGCCGCCTTTTCTTGCCGTCGATTGCCGTGCAATTCACGGACCCAAAAAGGATGCGATGCCGTCTTCTCGAAGCAAGCTTCTGCCGAAAGGGATTCTTTACTGATGGAACAGCAGACAGCCAGGGCAGAGCCTGTCGCACCGGCAGACTCAAAGGTCGTGATTCCGCGCTGGATACAGCTCGTATCGCTACCGCTGCTCCTGATTGTTGGCTGGATCGTGGCGATCAAGGCAGGCCAAGTCATGGTGACGTTTCTTATCGGCGCAATAGTCGCACTGCTTCTAAATCCTATAGTTCATGCCATCTCGCGTCGAGGAATTCCCCGCGGCATTGTTATAGCCGGCGTCTATATGGCCTTCGTCGCTCTGATGACCTTTCTTGTTGTTGTCTTGGTGAACGTCGTAGCCGATCAGGTAAGGAGCCTTGCGAAGGCCTTCCCTGATCTGGTCAGATCGGCGACTCATGACGTTCAGAACATACAAACCTGGCTTGACAAAAAAGGGATCGATATCCACCTGATAGGGGCCAGTGACAACGTTCTCGACGATATTGAACAGGGACTTGCCAGTCGAGCGTCAGATATTGCGAGCTTTACCGGTGGTTTCGTCAATCAGGTCGTCGATGCGCTTTTCCATCTCTTTATCGTTTTTATCACCTCGATCTACATGCTGATCTACGGACCGAAGATGGCAGACACGGTGCGCAGCAAGTTGCCTCCGATAAAGACACGTGAGGACGACTTTCCCCACCTGCTGCAGCGGGCTGTCTCCAACTATGTGATAGCCCAGTTTTTCCTCTCCCTGATCATGGGTGCTGCTGCAGGCATCGGTCTCTGGGTCTTCGGAGCCGTTGATATCTTCCCGGATGGTGAGAAATACGCTCCCCTATTCGGCGTTTGGGTGTTTTTCATGGAGTTCGTGCCGTATATCGGTCCTTGGCTGGGAGCGGCTCCTGCGCTGCTCGTTGCACTCATCACCGATCCGATATCTGCACTCTGGATCGCGATCTTCTTCCTGGTGCTGGTCGAGCTGGAAGGCCATCTGCTCGCCCCGGTTATCTTCGGCAAAACACTGCGCATCAACCCCTTGCTTGTGATCTTCGCCCTGCTTACCGGAATGCTTATATACGGCATCATCGGTGCTTTGCTCGCCTTGCCGGTTGTAGCGATGCTGCGTGCAATTATTCTGTATGGCTCGAGTCATTTCGTCATGCAGCCTTGGGGCGCACCGCTTACAGTTGGCGGCTTCACTGGCGCCGGCTCGACAGAGACTGTGTCTGGTATCGGTTGCCCGAGCTGTGGTGAGACGGTCCGTGCGGGAAAGCGTTCGTGCGTGAACTGTGGAGCCGAGCTGAGTAACTGAGTCCGACACTGACCCCTTTCACTCAATGTCTTTCGCACGTGGTGCACGGCGGTCGCGCTTGAGCTGCCCCTTTCGGCGCTTTGCTTCGAGCCTCTTTTTTTTGACCGTCCTGCTGGGCTTCGTCGATCGACGCTTGCGCTTTATAACAAGAGCAGCTTTTAATCGTTTGCTCAAACGTTCAAGCGCCAGCTCACGGTTGCGCACCTGGCTACGAGAGTCCTGTGCGACAGCTGTAACACGAGCGCCGAGACGTTCCACGATGCGTCGCTTCTGGTTGTCGCTCAACGTAGCAGACGCCTCTACGTCGAACACAGCCTCGATCCGCGAGGCGGTCACGTTTGCGTGTTGTCCGCCCGGGCCGGAGGAGCGACTGGCTTTCAGCTCAATCTCGGCAAGCGGTATCGCCACACCCTCATTTACCTGGACAGGATCATCAATAGCCATAGTGGATCACTTCACACCATACACCGAGCCTCAGCACGTAGAAGAAATAAATCCTTAGCTGTCATTCTGAACGACCAAAGGGAGTGAAGAATCTGGCTTCATTGCTGCTAGACATACCAGATTCTTCGGCCATCCTGGCCTCAGAATGACAATTTTCCCGTGGCGCTATTTGGCGCCTAGCTCCTCCATCGCGTCGGTGAAACGATCGTCGATCTCTTGGTCTGAGCCGCGTGATATATGTATCGTAAACTGGGCGTACGTCCAGACTGCACCGTGAGCGCTGGTTGGCCTGGTCGCTGTTTCAAAGTCGGTTACCGCTCTGTCACGGGCCTCTTCCGAGCTGTACGAGGTAACGGTTACCGCACCTTCCTCATCGCTACCGGCGCAACTCGGGAGTGCAACATCCAGCCGCTGCTTGCTATCCGCTCCGGGCACCTTGTCGCTGTCTCTCTCAACCGTCGTACAGATCGCAAGCTCCTGCCCCTGTAGTGCCGAGGTGATCTCATCCAGGGATCCTTGGTCGAAGCTTGCACGTTCAGATCCACAGCCAGCGACCACCAATAGAAGCACCACACTAAACCCGATAAACGAACATCTCAGTCGCATGTAAGACTCCGCAAGTATGCGTTCAGTCCGTCTGACCCCTGTTCCAAAATCACGGTGCTGAGTGTATAGTGCAACCGGTTGGGGAGCAAGGGCGTATGGCTGAACAGACATCGCAGGTCACGAAAAACAATGGGGGTCCGAACTCCAAACGCGTTCTAGGCGTCTTCGCAATTGCGATGATCACCGTTGCGCTGGTGGCCAGCCTGCGCGGGATGCCCAGCATGGCCGAATATGGCCTCTCTTCGATCTTTTTCTACATTCTTATCGCCCTGGTCTTCTTGGTCCCTGTCGCTCTTGTCTCGGCGGAACTCGCCACAGGCTGGCCCAGGGAGGGTGGTGTATACGTCTGGGTCTACGAGGCGTTCGGCGAACGGTGGGGTTTTCTGGCCATCTGGCTCGAGTGGATCGAGAACGTTATCTGGTTTCCAACGGTTCTTTCATTCACTGCCGGGGCCGTCGCGTACATAGTCGATCCGGATCTTGCCAAGAATCATTGGTTCCTGATTGTCGTGATGCTTTCGGTCTACTGGATAGCAACGCTTGCAAACTTCCGAGGGATGAGGTTTTCAAGCCTGATCAGCACCGTTGGCGTGATAGCCGGCACCGTCGTCCCCGGCGTAGTTCTCTTCATCTTGGCCGCCCTCTGGCTGATCGAGGGCAAGGAGGTTCAGATAAGCCTGAGCGTCAGCGACCTTGTGCCGAGCTTCTCCAATATAAACACGTTGACGATCGCGGCAAGTGCATTCCTGACGTATGCAGGTATCGAGGCCGTTGGCGCACACGCAGAAAACGTTAGAGACCCAGGCCGTGACTACCCCAAGGCACTTTTCATCTCGGTGATCATGATCTTGGTGATATTTATCCCGGTAACCCTGGCGATAGCGATCGTGGTCCCACAAAGCGATCTCTCTCTTGTCTATGGGCTGATGCAGGCGTTCAAGGATTTCCTCGACGGGTTCAGCATGGGTTGGGCAGTGCCGATCCTGGCAGCGCTGACCTCGATCGGCGCTATCGGGATGATCAGCACCTGGATCGTCGCACCGACAAGAGGTATGCGTGCAGCGGCGAGACGCGGTGATCTTCCTACTCTGTTCGGCCGGGCGAACGAAGAGGGTATCCCTGTACCGATTCTCTTAGCGCAAGCGATTATGGTCACACTTATCGCCTTGATGTTCGTTTTCATGCCCGGCATAAGCAGCGTGTATCTGATGCTCACGTTGCTCACAACGCAGCTCTACGTCTTGATGTACATCATTATGTACGCAGCGGCAATCAAGCTGCGGGCCTCCCAGCCGAACGTGCATCGAACCTACAGAGTCCCCGGTGGCAAGTCGGGAATATATTTGATTGCGGGTGGAGGTATCTTCTTCTGCCTGGTTGCGATCATCATCGGTTTCTTCCCACCATCGCAGATCAAGAGCGGCAGCGATACGACGTGGTTCGCGGTGATGGGTGGCGGATTTGTATTTTTCACGGTGCTGCCGATGATCATTTACAAGTTCAGAAAGCCGGGCTGGAAGACAGAGGATTTTCAGGTAGAAGAAACCTCTGAGAATCCATAAACAAACATAGGAAAGGCAGGGCCTAAGCCAAGTGAAAACCAAGGAGAAGTTCCCTGTTTTAGTAATCGATAGTGAGCTGCGCGATGACAACGCCGGAGGAGGCGCAATTCGAGCAATTCGTGACTGCATTGAGTCTGAGCATCATCCGATACTGGAAGCGACGAGCGCGGAGGACGGAACTTCGATCATCGCCTCCAACCCAAGTGTTGCCTGCGTTCTGGTTGCCTGGCTCTACGGTCCGTACGACAAAAACCCCGGCACTGCTGCTGAGCTAATAGAACGTGCCCGCAAGCGCAACGGCTCACTGCCAATCTTCCTGATGACCGAGCGGGTACACATTGAGCAGATTCCGCTTGACGTAATCAGAGATGTGACCGACTACATCTGGAAGCTCGAGGACACCCCGGATTTCATCGCAGGTCGGGTAGCTGCAGCAACCGATGGCTATCTACGGGAGATAATGCCGCCCTTTTTTGGAGAGATGGTCCGTTTTGCTGAAGAGCATGAGTACTCCTGGCACACTCCTGGCCACAGTGGTGGAACGGCGTTTCTAAAGTCCCCGACCGGCCGCGCTTTCTTCGACTTCTACGGGGAAGAGATGCTGCGCTCAGACCTGTCTGTTTCGGTCCCCGAGCTTGGCTCACTTATGGAGCACACGGGAGTAGTCGGTGAGGCCGAGCGCGATGCGGCAAAGGCGTTCGGTGCCGACGATACCTACTTCGTCACCAACGGCACCTCAAGTGCAAACAAGATGGTGCTTCATAGCACGGTGACCAGAGGCGACGTTGTACTGGTTGACAGGAACTGCCACAAGTCGTTACAGCACGCTCTCACGATGACAGGTGCTACACCTGTGTACTTGATTCCATCGCGCAATCCCTTCGGAATCATCGGGCCAATCCATCCGGACGAGTTCAAGCCCGAGACGATCAAGAAAAAAATTGCGGATAACCCATTGATCAACGACAACGACACCCGCCCAGCACTGGCAGTCGTGACCAATTCGACCTACGACGGTCTCTGCTACGACATCGACAGCATGATGGGCATTCTTGGCGACAGCGTGGACCGCGTCCACTTCGACGAGGCTTGGTTCGGCTACGCCGCTTTCAATCCGATCTACAACGGCCGCCACGGTATGCATCCAGGATCCGGTGGCACGGACGGACCAACTGTGTTCGCCACACAGTCGACCCACAAGCTACTTGCGGCGCTCTCACAGGGCTCAATGGTTCATGTTAAACAGGGCCGTGCGCCGGTTGGGTTCGACCACTTCAACGAGGCGTTCATGATGCACACATCGACATCGCCACAGTACAGCATCATCGCATCACTTGATGTCGCGACCAAGATGATGACCGGCGAGGGCGGCAGGCATCTGACCGACGACCCGATCGGTGAGGCGGTCGTCTTCCGCGGGCAGATGCTCCAGATAGCGGACCAACTGTCAGAGGAGAGTGGCGGCGAGCAGTCGTGGTGGTTTGATGTTTGGCAGCCGAGCCAGGCACCCGGATCAAAAGGAGGAGACGTCGACTTTTCCGATGCACCGTGCTCAACCCTGGAAACCGAGCCGGGAAGCTGGACGCTGGATCCCGACGACGACTGGCACGGATTTGAAGGCCTTGATGCCGGATGGTGCATGCTCGACCCGATCAAGGTAACGATTAGCACCCCGGGTATGGAACTTGACGGATCGCTGGGGGATTGGGGAATCCCTGCTGCGATCGTTTCGAATTTTTTAAACACGAAGGGCATCGTCGTTGAAAAGACGAACGTCTACTCGTTCCTTGTTCTGTTCTCGATGGGAATCACCAAGGGAAAGTGGGGAACGCTAGTTACCGAGCTACTCGCCTTCAAGAAGTTCTACGACGAAGATGCGCCTTTGGAAGATGTATTCCCAGACCTTGTGAACGAGTACCCCGATTCCTACAAGGGCAAGTCTCTCCAGCAGTTCTGTGCCGAGATGCACGGATTTTTAAAAGACGCTGACATCAGCGATGTGCTCGTCAACGTCTTTGCCGATCTGCCAGTTCCAGAGATGACCCCCGCCGATGCCTATGCCAAGCTGGTACGAGGTGAGGTAGAGGAGGTTGCCGTTGAGGAGATGGACGGCCGCACAGCCGCTGTCATGCTAGTCCCGTACCCACCTGGAATCCCGATTTTGATGCCGGGAGAGCGGGCCGATTCGAGCAAGGACCGTATACTCGATTTCCTGATAATGCTTCAAAATTTCGACCTGCGGTTTCCAGGGTTCGATCACGAGATCCACGGCGTCGAGATGAAGGAGAAAACGCCCGGCAAGCCGAGGTATTACACCTACGGCGTGAAATAGGAACCTATACAAAAGGTACACTGATTACATCGTTTCGTGTAGTATGGTAGATAGAATGACTTCCGGCTATCGCCTCAACGTCACACTTGACGCAGAACATGCAGCGCTGCTTTCAAGGCTCGCAGAAAGAACCCATGTACAGGAGGGCACCCTGGCACGTTCGTTGCTACTCGCCGCGCTTGAAGGTGCCGACCCAGATGCCCGTAATGTGGCAGCACTGCTCGATGGAATCCCCGGGGCATATGAGCGTGCCCGGCTTGGCCTTGATACTGCGCAGCAGGGTGACACGATATCGCTGGATGATCTCTAGTGGCGCGTGTAGATCTGAGCGCCGTAGCTGTCGAAGACCTCGATCGGCTTATTGTTACCCTAAGCCTTCCAGATACCACACGTGAGCGTGTCAAGCAATCGTTGCGTGTTCTGGAGAAGTTTCCACGTATCGGCCGCAAACTGGAGGGGCGATGGAGCGACTTCCGCTTTCTCCTCGGCCTGTGGCGGTGGCTCTTGATTGTCTACGTTCACGACACAAAAGATGACCGTGTTCTAATCGTAACGATCCATGATGCCCGCTCTTCTAATGCCGCTACTTCGAATCGATAACCAATACGGTTATTTGGCTGCTCCTGCTCGAAGAGAGACCTGATAAGCTGCATGTTTTCTCAGCCATCACTTCTCATCAACCATATATTCCATTCCCCTGAAGAACGTCTCTGGTATACGATCTTCCGTCCATCGGGAGACCAGTTTGGCTAACGGCAGCCATCCGTTTTAGCTGTGAGCCTAATATATGAACCGCTGCCCGAATCTCGGTCTACGTCATGACCAGCCACAATTATATTGACTGTCATGATCGACTGGTGGATCTGGTTACGACTTTCAATCCCTAACAATCTCTGCCAGAAACGACTGCGGATTCAGTATTCGAACTCCGTGATGCTCCACAACGGGAAGTAGATGACGCTGATCGCCGGTCACCAAGACATCCACTCCTGTCACCACCGCGCAGGCAAGAATCCGGTCGTCTGAGAATTCGCCGGTTACTGGTTCAACCGTCTCTGGCGACTTGGGCAGTTCACTCGCCAACTCTGTAAAGAAAGAAATGGCCTCGCTCAATCGGTCATCGCCAAATCCCAACTTTTTTCATAAGCACCCGCTTCAGCTCAGCGAGCACGACATCTGGAATCACCAGTTCGATCTCGCCGTCAACCGCCGCTCCGACTATCCGGGCAGGCGGGCCGTCGGCGATCAAAGCCGAACCCAAGACATTTGTGTCAACGACAGCCTGCAGGATCAGGCGCTTTCGCTGCGAAGCTCGTCCACCATTCCCTCAACATCTTCCGGGCCGATACCCCTCACCTCTGCCTGACGGCGACCGTACTCGCGGAGATCACGGTAGTGCTCATGCTGTAGGTGGCGCCGCAGCGCCTCGCGCACAACCTCGCTTTTCGTCTTGCCCTGGGACCTGGCAAGGGTCTCAGCGTCTGCGACTAGTTCGTCTGGGGCAGATACTGAAAGAAGTTTGCTCATAATATGAAGATATCATATTCTAACGCGAAACCACTGTCGTGGGCGACTGACTCGCTCAAGTTACCAACACCCTCAACGAGCTTGCGACAATCTGTTCACAGCGAAGCCTACGTGAGTATTCAAGAATTGTTCCAGGTCTGGCACCATGGCTGTTCAAGTAGTTCTTCAGCGCCTGTAAAGCAAGATCTTCTCCAAGCATTCGGCGCAGCCTGAACATATCGACAATCGTCCTCTCGGCAGAATACATAGGAATGAGATCGCCGGAATCAAGCGATACAAGTTCTCGGCCCACAGTGAATGTCCTTGCAGCAAACGCATGTACCTGAGTAGGTGGGTATGAAATCTGCGGTCGCCACTTACCTCTTTTCACCGCGAGATGAACCTAGTCAAGTAGCAACTCGTAGTCTGAACGGCTGGTTATGTCGGGTAATCAGCACGCAAAACGATGCAACTTAGGTCGTGAGGGTTGTAAAACTTAGTACCAAATACAATTCTGTGGAGCGTGGAAAGTAAAATAAAAAACTGTAACCGTTCAGTCGGATAGGGGATAAAACCGCGGCGCGGCGAACTCCCTTGTGTGGAGCACGCCGAGGCCAAGGCAATATACGAGCAGGGCCGGGAGACGGTAGTCGCCGTGCTGCTGCGGATGGACGAGCAGATCCAGCAGCTGAACGAGCGGGCCGCCAGACAGGATAAGAAAATCGCCGAGTTGGAGCGCCGCCTGAACCGCAACTCGCGAAACTCTTCCGTGCCGCCGAGCCAAGACCCACCCGGGGCGCCGGAGCGCAGGCGACCCGATCACTCCGGTCGAGGACAGGGCGCCCAGCCGGGACATCGAGGCCGTGGGCGAAAGCTCCTGCCCGCCGAGGCGGTCAATCGGGTGGTGGAGCACTGGCCACAGTGCTGTGAGTGCGAGCATAGCTTCGCCGAAGGGGGCGACGAGGTTGGCCGGCCGGCTCGCCACCAGGTCACAGAATTGCCCCCGATCGCGGTCGAGGTGACCGAACACCGCCTGCACCGGCGGCGCTGCCCGGACTGCGGGAAGGCCACCCGCGCCCAGCTTCAGGCCGAGACGCCCTCCGGCGCCTTCGGCCCCCACCTGGAAGCGGCGGTAGCAACGCTTGCAGTACGCAACCGGATCTCGCGCCGCGACACGGTCGAGCTGGTCGGAGAGTTGTTCGGCGCCAAGCTCGCAAGCGGCACCGTGGACACCATAATGGGTCGTGCCGGGCAGGCGCTCAAGGAGCCCTACAGTGACCTGCTCAAGCGCATCCACGAAGCTCCGGCGCTCAACGTCGACGAGACCGGGTGGAGGCTGCGTGGCAAGCGCCACGCCCTCTGGGGCGCCGTCGCCCCAAGGGCAGCCGCCTTTCGGATCGCACCCGACCGCCACGAGCGCGAGGCGATCGCGCTGCTCGGCGAAAACTTCGCAGGAATCGTCGGCTCTGATCGCTGGTGGGCATACCGCGGCTTCGATATCGCCCGTCGCCAGGTCTGCTGGTCGCATCTGATCCGCGATCTCACTGCCCATGCTGATGGGCTTGCCGCCCAGAAGGAGTTCGGCGAGGCGGGACTCGATATCGCCCGGCAACTGTTCTCGGTCTGGGAGGAGTTCGACGACCACGGCGACCGCCGCCGCTTAAAGCGTGAGGTGGCGCCGCTAAAGCGAGAGCTGAAGGCGCTGCTACGTCGTGGCTCCAAGGGCCGCCGCAACAAGCTTACCTGGGGCTTTTCCAAGAACCTGCTCAAGGTGTGGCCGGCGCTTTGGACCTTCGTCGAGCAAGACGGCGTCGAGCCAACCAACAACGTCGCCGAGCGCGCCCTGCGCGGGCCGGTGATCCACAGAAAACTCTCGCTCGGCAGCCATTCCGAGCGTGGCGAGCAAACGATCGAGCGATTGCTCTCCGCCTCGGTCACCTGTCGGTTGCAGCGCCGCTCGCTGTTCGCCTACCTGAGCGACGCGCTGAGCGCGCGGGTTCGTGGCGATCCGGCTCCTCTGCTCGCCTGAGCGCAGTGGGGGACTGAACGGTTACAAAAAACCCAGTATTTGCAGGGCTTTTGTCTAACGGGGCAGCCAGGACTCGAACCTGGAACCGCCGGTTTTGGAGACCGGTGCACTAGCCAATTGTGCTACTGCCCCTTCTGTTTCGACCGTTGAGCGACTACCCACGGCACCTCAATGTATACCAGTGTATGCGGTGGGTACCGTAGATCGCAACGGTTACCGCTTGACCAGTGCGGGCGAGAGGACTCGAACCTCCAAGGGATCTCTCCCACCAGGTCCTAAACCTGGCGTGTCTACCAGTTCCACCACGCCCGCTCATCGTTCAGCGCATGCCTTTAAGATAGATTCTAGACTTACAGATACAGATGGCTGATACCGAACGCAAACTTCACCACCCAAACAGAGAGCTGCCTGAGTCCAGGCAGACTCGATTGATAGTCGTGTTGATACTTCTTGTCTCTGCCGCAGTGATGGCAGTGGTGACAGTTGCGGGCTGGAATGAACTGGCCGGGATGAATCTGGTGCAGGTCATATATGTGATGCTTTACGTGCTTTTCGCCGTGCTCGTAGCCGGTTGGAACCGTGGCACACTGGCAATGGCGATCGCGCTCTCGCTACTTTTGATCATCTTCGCGGCAGTTGCAGCACCGGGTTGGTTCGACAGAGACAAGAGCGGGTTCGACGCGCCACTTCTACCAGAGACCCTGCTTGGCATACTTACACTCGCCATCATTCCACTGCAATTTCTCCTTATTGCGTTCGGCCTACGTGGTATCAGACAGCAGTGGAATATCGAAGCTTGACGGATCCAGTTGTTCCGCGATAGAAAGTCACTAACGTCTTATACTGCAACTAGGCCCGGGTGGCGGAACGGTAGACGCGGAGGACTCAAAATCCTCTGCCCGAAAGGGTGTGTGGGTTCGACTCCCTCCCCGGGCACTTGAACGCGAACGGCAAAACAACCGAGATGATGGAGACCATCCGAGGCATCTGCCGGTTCGGTGGCAGATGGCCGGGTACAAACGCCGAGCGAGAGGCCGCAAACTTTCTCGCTGGACGGCTTCGTGCGATGGGCAGGGATGTAGATGTCGAGGCGATCAGGGTACGGCCTGACTTTGGCATTGTGCATGCGATCCACGCAATGCTCGCGATCGTCGGCAGCGTTGTTTCGGTCTACTCGGCGCCATTCGGCGTCGTCATACTTCTTTTCACCTTGGTCAGCACCTTTGGCGATCTCACAACCCGTTTCTACCTGGTCAGACGGCTGATGCCCTCCCGCGCATCTCAGAACGTATATTCGGCCCAGAACAAACCCGATGCGAAAGCAACCCTGGTGCTCTGTGCCCATCACGACTCGGGCCGAAGTGGAATGGCCTTTCGAATGGGGTCGGGAAGGATCGCAAAGCTTTTCGCGCGGCGTTTCAACACAAGCCTCGCCCCGTTTGCACCCATATTCGGCAGTATGGTCGTGTTGCTCGCACTTGCAGCACTGCGGACCGTCGGTGTTGAGTCGACCTCGCTCACTGCAGTTCAGTTTGCCTTCACGGTGCTGCTTCTGATCTCGATCCCCCTCCAAATCGATGTCGCACTTGCCGACCCGGCTCCCGGCGCAAACGACAACGCATCTGGAGTTGCTGTCGGACTGGAGCTTTTGAAGCGTTTTGAGGAGTCGGAACTTAAAAATCTAAACGTCTCCGTACTCTTTCCAGGTGCTGAAGAGGGCATGATGTTAGGTATCCGGGAGTGGATCAAAGCCCACGACTCGGAGCTCGATACGGAGTCCACCTACTTTCTAAACATCGACACCGTCGGTTACGGTACCCCGCACTACGTAACCAAAGAAGGATTCATCTTCATGTTTGATTTTGACAGCCGTCTGGTTGAGATCTGCGACTCGATAGCCGAAGCGGACATCGAGGGAGACGGGCAGCTACGTGCGCGACCCTACAAATTCAGGCTTGGCAGTGACGGGCTGGTACCGATGCTCGCGGGCTATCCGGCGATCACAGTCGTATCGCTCGATGAGGGAGTTCTACCAAACTATCGTCAGCTATTGGACACACCCGAAAACATAGATCCAGCTGCGCTTGAAAGAAGTGCGGATTTCACCGAACAGATCGCGACCGAGCTAGATCAGTTGGTTGAGTAAAGGACTCTAAACCGAGCGCTCTACCGTGTTAGGAAAGTGCCGATTTGATCGAATCCAGGGACTGCGGGTTCTCGGCCGATGAGAGGTCGCCCGGGTCGTCGCCCAAGGCAACCGCCCTCACCGACCGGCGCAGGATCTTGGCCGACCTGGTCTTGGGTAGCGCCTCTACGAAGACCACCCTTGATGGCTTGAATGGCTTGCCGAGCTCGTCTGTGACCATTCCACGCAGCTCCTCGGAAAGCTCCTCCCCTCCCCCGTCCTTGGTGACACAGAAACACCAGATCGCTTCGCCCTTCGTCTCGTCTGGAACTCCGACAACGGCTGACTCGATCACTTCCTCATGCGACACGAGTACCGACTCGACCTCCGCTGGGCCCAAACGCTTGCCAGCGACGTTTATCGCGTCGTCGGAGCGACCGAGCAGGAACCAGTCTCCGTCGCTGTCCACCTTCGCCCAGTCTCCGTGCCGCCAAACTCCTGGGTAGAACGACCAATAAGTCTCCATATAACGCTCTGGGTCCTTCCAGACACCTCGTGTCATGCCAGGCCAGGGCTGTTTGCACACGAGCTCGCCCACTTCGTCGACGATCGGCTTTCCTTCCGGATCGAAGACATCGATGTCCATCCCAAGCGACGACCCACCGAGCGAGCACACTTTGATCGGCTCGACCGGGTGTGGAGACAGAAAACAGGCGCCGACCTCGGTACCGCCGGATAGGTTGATGATCGGTACCTTGCCATCGGCCACCGTCTGCATTAACCAGTTGTAGGGCTCAGGATTCCAAGGCTCACCGGTCGATGCCATTATCCGCAGACTGGATAGATCGTGCTTATTTACAGGTTCTTTTCCTGCGGTCTTGAGCCCTCGGATAAGCGTCGGAGAAACACCGAGCGCGTTTACGCCGAACTTCTCCACCGACGCCCAGACCCTACCTTCATCTGGATAGTTGGGCGCACCCTCGAACAAGACGACCGTCACACCTAGAGCACCGCCACCAACGACCTCCCACGGCCCCATGATCCAGCCCATATCCGTTACCCAGTAGAGCGTCTCGCCATCGTGGAGATCTGCTTGATATGCAACCTCAGATGCGATCTTTACAAGAAAACCGCCGTGCACGTGGACTGCACCCTTCGGATTCCCGGTAGTTCCGGAGGTGTACGCCAACATAAAGCGATCCTCAGACTCGGTGTCGCAAGGCTCCGCAACACCGTCATGTCCCGACACGTACTCAGACCAGAAAACGTCCCGTCCCTCTTGCATAGGAACGTCCATTCCCATCCGTTCGAATACCACCACTTGCTCAACCGTCGGGCACTGCACGACAGCCTCGTCGGCTACCGGTTTCATCGGTACTTCTTTGCCTCGTCGCGGGCTTCCATCTGCAGTAATAAGAAGTTTCGCTTCGGCGTCCTGAACCCTGACCGCGACGGCGTTCGCCGCAAATCCTGAGAATATCGGCAGGTAGACGGCGCCTATCTTGGCTATCGCGTAGAAAGCGATCACCGCCTCGGCGATCATCGGTAAAAACACTGCGACCGCGTCTCCCTTGCCGATTCCGTTCGCCCGCAGCGCGTTTGCAAATCGATCGACCTCGGCCGAAAGCTCTGAGTAGGTGTACGAGTTGACTTCGCCGTCTTCTCGCTCACTGATCAACGCCGTCGTTGAAGCCTTTTCCGAGCGAGCGTGACGATCCACGCAGTTAACGGTCAGATTGATCTTGCCATCGACGAACCACTTTGCCCAGGGCGCACCATCGGACAGGTCAAGCACCTTCGTATAAGGGGTGCTGAACTCAAAACCGATGTCATCAACAACCGCGTCCCAGAACCATTCGACGTCCTCAACAGAGCGCTTTCTTAGATCGTCGATCGAACCTATGCCGTGCACTTTCATCAGGCGAGTGATGTTCGCCTGCTCGATGTAGCTTTCAGTTGGCTCCCATGCGACTTTCAATACCAGGCGATTCTATGCGTTGCGCGAGCGAGCTTCCAGTTCTAAGTGCCCTCGATCATGGATCGTATGGCAACTGCAATAAGAACCGGCGCTGACCGATCGGCAACAGAAAGAGAAACGCCCAGTCTCGGCTCTGGGCGTTTCGGTGAATGGGATATGCAGCAACCTCTCTTCGGCATTGCTAGCGCAAAACCTTCAATTAGCTGCTTATCGAACTAGTTATCGGACTCAGAAACGGGTTTCTTTATACCTCAAAACGGGGATATGGCTTCCTTCGATGCGTCCGCCTGCAGATCAACTAGCGCGCTTAACCGAGAATATAGGTCGAACGTAGCCGATTAGGCAGGCACGAAGTAGACGTCGGTCGGGCGCAGCTTTGCCTTGCGGCGGAACTTCGGCTTCACCTTCATGCCGACCCAGTCTAGCGACGGTTTACCAGGATCCAGCCCCAATGCTCTGGTTAAAAGAAGCGTGTTGAAGCCCTCAAACTCGATCAGCGCCAGCAGGTATGGACATTCCGGCAGGAACTCCTCGCTACCGAAATAGCACACAGTGAAACAGTGCACATTCCCTTCGGCCGGTAGCTCCTCCCAATCACACTCTCCACCACACTCCATGCAGGCCAGCTTCGGAGTGGCATAGCCATAGCCACAGCTCTTGCAGCGCGTGCCCAACAGCCGCCTGTTGGTCAATCCGGCAAAGAACGGTGAGTCCTGGCCGTAGGAGTGCAGGTAGTCGATCTGGTAGGGCTGCTTCATGACTATCGGCGACATCTCTTTTAGCTGCTCGACGTCTTCCGGCATCGGCAGCTGAAAGACGATCGAACCGTCCATGTCCTCCCCGATCGATGTTTCAACCTTATCGGTGACGTTCTTTTTATTTGGCATAGCTCCATCCATAAATTCGAGCGGTTTCTCCAACGTGGTTATCTTTTTCAACCAGCCGAACATCATCAAGCAGCTTCCTTTTCCAGTATCGACACGGTCACGTATGTGCCGGTACCGGCGTGGCTGTGAATCGCTCCACGCTTGGCGCCCTTGACCTGCAGCGCTGGATCGCCGAAGTGCTTGTCTATCGTACCCTGCAGCTGCCAAAGGGCAAAAACGCCCTGCATGAGACCGGTTGCACCGACCGGATGGCCACAGGCGATCAGGCCTCCCGATGGATTCACCTTGCACACAGGCTCTTCGGGCAGATCGAGGCCGTAATCTATCCCCGGCATGAAGGTCTTGCCACTTGCGGCAAACTCTCCGCCCTCTCCATAACGGCAGAGACCCATATCCTCATAGGTCTGGATCTCACTCGACGTATAAGCGTCATGTAGCTCGACAAAGTCGATCTCATTGAGGGGATCGGTTATATCGGCCTGCTCGTAGGCCAATTTTGACGCCATGCGCCCGGCCCTAAATGAGTGAACTCCCGGGTAGTCAAAGTCTTTGTAGTCTTCCTCATTCTCATGCTTAAGGAGCGGAACCTTCTTGTGCGGACGGTCGGACATGCGCATCGCGTCCGTTCCGCGCCCAATTGCTGTAACCTCAATCCTCGGAATCGATGTGCCCGATGCCCGTTCAAGTTTCTCGAGCCCCTCTTCACTTGTGAGGATCGTGGCTGCTGCACCGTCACTCATAACACAGATATCGAGTCTGGTCAGCGGCCATGCCACCATCGGTGACTCGCGAACATCCTTGATCGTCAGACGCTCCCGTTTCTGAGCGTAGGGGTTGTGGAATGCGTTGTTGTGGTTTTTGACCGATACATGGGCCATCTGCTCCACGGTTGTGCCGAACTCCTTCATGTGGCGGACCACCATCATCGCGTAGTAGCCCGAGTAGAAGCCACCTACGGGATAGTCGAAGGAGACATCCGAGGCAAGAGCGATGAACTCATTGCCCTTCCAGGTCTCGACATGGCTCATAGTCTCAAATCCGTACACAGCACAGACATCCATCGTGCCAGATGCGATGTTTTTCCAGCCTTCTTGGAAGCTGAGCCCACCGGTCGCACCTCCACCCTCCACTCTGTGAGACGGTTTGGGACACAGTCCAAGATAGTCCTGCACCATGATTCCGCTCATAAGCTGGCGTTGGAAGTGATCTGAGAAATATGAAGCAACGGAGCCGTCGCAAATTTCGTTGAACTGTCCGTTCTCCAAGCCTATGTCGTTTATGGCGTAGTCATACGCCTCTTTGACGATCGCTTGAAATGTCTTGTCTTGGCGCGCTTTGGCGAATTTTGATACGCCGCCGGAAACGCAGTAGACGGGTCGCAAGTGGCTACCTCCTAGGTATCAATCGACGCCGGAAACTAGCATAAACAAGGCGTTGGTCAGCACATATGTCCCAAGAATGACCGTTGTCAACGCGTGTTAAGTTCAATCCAAAGAGGTGCGCAGACATAGAACCTCTGTTAGTTGGTTGAGCCGGCCTGTAGGCTTCGAAGCACTGAAATAGAGGTAAGGAGCCCAGATGAGCGAGCTTGTGATCGTTGAAAACAGAGGTACTGTCCGTAACCTGACACTTAACAGGCCGGAAAAGCGCAATGCGCTGAATGAGGAACTCGTTCTTGCGATAGGTGACGCGCTGCGCGAGGCTGCAAACGACGATTCGGTGCACTGTGTAGTTCTGGGCGGCAGTGGGCCGATGTTCTCATCTGGGATGGACCTGGGATTGTTGAAGGGCCTTTCGGATCAACCGGAGCTGCTGATGCCGTTTCGGCGCGCGGCACTCGATATATACAACCTTCCCGAGGAGATGAACAAGCCCACGGTCTGCAAGATCCAGGGTGCTTGTATAGGAGGCGCCATGGAGCTGGCGATTGCCTGCGACCTAAGAGTGATGGCAGACGATGCGCTGATCGGGATTCCTGAAGCAAGACTGGGACTGCTTCCTGACCTGGGCGGCTGCTCAAGGCTCGCCGCCGTCGTCGGTGTCGGGCGTGCCAAGGAGCTGATCATGACCGGCCGCATGATCAACGCTGCGGAAGCACGGGAGATGGGTCTCGTGAACCGCGTCGCTCCAGCCGATGATCTTGAGACCGTGACCGAGGAGCTGGTCGGAGAGCTTCTTAACTGCGCGCCGAAAGCGATAGGGCTGGCGAAGAAGGTGATCGACATTGCTGCCAAGCCGGCATTTGCCGCAACATTGGAGGCTGAGATCACTGCACAACAGGTTCTGGTCGGATCGGAGGATTTCAAGGAGGGCGCAACAGCGTTCTACGAGAAGAGGATGCCTGTCTTCAGCGGTAAGTAAAAACTGTTTAAACGTCGCGCCACTCAATGAGCCCGGCTTTGAGCAGATGGCTGTTCAGAGGCCGACCGATCACATGCTGTACTGCCCTTGCGCAGTCGAGCAACCTGCTGAGGTCTATTCCTGTTTCGACTCCCATCTCGTGCAGCATCGAGACCGTGTCCTCCGTAGCTATGTTCCCGGTTGCTCCTTCAGGAATGGGGCAGCCACCAAGCTCACCGAAGGAGCTCTCAAAAGACTCGACACCGACGTCCAGCGCCGCCAGCAGGTTCGCGAGCCCCTGGCCGCGTGTATTGTGAAAGTGGGCGGTTAACTCGAGCTTCCGGCCAAGATGCTCGCGGGCCAGAAGAAAGAAGTTTCTAACCTGAGCGGGGTTCGCCATGCCGAACGTATCGCCGAAGGCGATCTCCCCACATCCTATGTCGGCCAGGCGGTCAGCCACTTCCAGAACCTGCTTCGTCTTTACCTCACCCTCGTATGGACAGCCAAAGGCGACCGAAATAACACCCTCACAACGTAACCCCTCCCGACCTGCGGTGGTGACGACCTTTTTCAACTCCCTCAGCGACTCTCTGATCGATCGGTTGACGTTCCTCTTGTTGTGACTCTCTGAAGCCGAGAGAAATACATTTATCTCGTCGAACTTCTCGCGATACTTCAGTGCACGTTTTAGGCCACGTTCATTGGGTATCAACACCGAGTAGGAGACTCCATCGACCTTGTTGTATGAGCTAAGCACCTCTTCCGCGTCTGCAAGCTGAGGTATCAGACCGGGCCTCACAAACGAGGTCAACTCTATTCGCTTCAATCCGGTCAGGCCCAGCTCGTCGATAAGGCCGAGTTTCTGCTCGGTCGATATCGTCTCCGGCTCGTTTTGAAAACCGTCCCTGGGCCCAACCTCACGGATCCGAACCGATGACGGAAATCCGCTGCTCAGCTCTGTCCTGAAAAGGCTCAAGGCTACGACTTACAGATTAGATGGCACGGGCTTATCTCCCGAGTAGTCATAGAAGCCCTTTCCCGACTTGCGGCCGTAGTAGCCGGCTGAGACCATCTTGCGCAAGGTGGGAGGTGCGGCAAACCGCCTCTCACGGAACTCGTCGAACATGATGTCGGCGATCGACTTGGTCGTGTCCAGCCCGACAAAGTCAAGCAGTGTGAACGGCCCCATCGGATGGTTGGCTCCTGCCTGCATCGCGATATCGATCTCCTCTATCGAACCGGCACTCTCCTCCAGCGCTCTGATCGCATCCAGCATGTAAGGAACGAGCAAGCGGTTGACTATGAAGCCAGTCTTGTCCTTCGCGCGTACGCACTTCTTACCTAGTGTCTTGCCAAACTCGTATCCAGCCTCATAGGTCTCGTCCGATGTCGTGATCGATTTGACGACCTCGAGCAGCGGCATTATCTGCGCGGGGTTGAAGAAATGAAGCCCCATGAACTTGTCAGGCCTTTTGGTGACGGCCGCCATGTCAACGACCGCGAGTGAGGAGGTATTTGACGCAAAGATCGTGCCGTTCCCGCAGGCCTCGTCAAGTTCCTTCCAAACGGCCTGCTTCAATGCGAGATCTTCAGTTACTGCCTCGATCGCAATGTCACAGTCAGAAAAGTCTGATTTATCGAGCGTGCCCGTAATCCGACCCTTCGCCTCATCGGCGTCGCTCTGCTCGAGCTTGCCCTTTTCCACCGCTTTGGCAAGCTGTTTATCGATCCTTGCAAGGCCTTTATCGAGCTTTTCCTGGTTTCTATCGCAAGCTACAACGTCGTATCCGGCCTGAGCCACAACCTGGGTTATCGCGTGACCCATGATGCCCGTACCGACAACGCCAACCTTCTTTATAGCCATCTTCAATGCCTCCTAGAGTGTTACCTAAATCTCGGGTATGGAGAGTAGATCAACCTGGAGCTCGTCGTGCGGGTCCGTCTATTGTCACTCTGAGCACAGAAGAGTCTGGCCTAGGTCCTTCGCCCCTACGGGGCTCAGGACGACATCCGTGTCGATCAGACCATCGCCAGGCCGCCGCTGACACCCACCGTCTCACCTGTGATGAACGAAGCGTCGTCGCCGGCTAAAAAGTGGACTACGACAGCGATTTCCTCTGGCCTTCCAACCCGTCTAAGCGGCACGGCACGGATCATCGCCTCCTTGATCTTGCGCCCCTTCTCCCCCATGTCTTCTTCCATCTTGTCAAGCAGTGGTGTATCGACGGGACCGGGTGATACTACGTTGCAGGCAACTTCAAACCTCGCAAGTTCACGAGCCAACGCCTTTGTGAAGGCGATAACGCCGCCTTTCGCAGCCGAGTAGACCGCTTCACCGCTGGAGCCAACCCTTCCCGCCTCCGAGGCTATGTTGACTATCCTTCCCCGCTTTCTTTCGACCATGCCTGGTGCAACCGCGTGGCAGGTCGCAATAACGCCTCGTAGATTGACCGCAAGGATCCTGTCCCACGATTCCTCGCTGGAATCAAGGAAAAGCCCGAACTCATCGATACCGGCACAGTTTACGAGAATGTCAAGCGAGCCCAGCTCTGATTCAGCCCGTGCCACTGCATCCCTGACCGACGACGTGCTTGCCACGTCCATCTTGAGTGCAAGACCTCCAACTTCGCCGGCTACGCCAGATGCCGCCTCTTCGCCGAGGTCGCAGACCGCTACACGCACACCAGATTCGCTCAGCCTGCGACAGACCGCACCGCCTATTGCGCCGCCGCCGCCGGTAACAAGTGCAAATTTTCCCTCAAAGCTCACGCCGCATACGGTAACTGCTTGTAGAAAATTTTGCACGCATTACTAGACTGCCGGCAAATGACCGACCTCGACTCGAAATCCGGCAAATCAAACCCGATTGCGATAATCGGCGGCACCGGCGACCTCGGCCCCGGCCTCGCGGTACGTTTGGCCGCAGCTGACTTCTCGTTAATTATCGGGTCCAGGAACACGGAACGTGCGGCAATCGCAGCAGAAAAGGCACATGATGATGTTGAGAAGCACACCGGAGCTGCACCGGATATTAAAGGATTGGAAAACTCGGAGGCAGCAAAGAGCTGCTCGATGGTCGTCATGACGGTGCCTTACAAGGGCCAGCATGAGACCCTCAAGGGTCTCGCAGAGAGCCTCGAGGCGGGCGATATCTTGGTCGATACGACCTCACCGCTTGAAACTGCGATCGGGGGCTCTCCGCTCCGTACGTTGGATGTGCCGGAGGGATCGGTGGCAGAGTTGTCCCAGAAGACTGTGCCAGAGGGCGTCCATGTGGTCTCTGCCATGCATACCGTGAGCGCCAGTGGATTGAAGGATCTCGCAACCCAACTCAGCGAAGATGTCTTCATCTGCGGAGACGATGTGGATGCAAAAAGCGCCTTCGCAGACGTCATCTCGTGCATCGACGGTTTGAGACCAATCGATTGTGGCAAGTTGGAGATGGCCCGAATAACAGAGCGCATGACTTCCTTGCTAATTGGGATCAACAAGGGTTACAAGGTCAAGCACTCGGGCCTTCAAGTGACAGGTCTGCCCGAGGATCTGCAGAAATAGGGATCTCGATCGGTATGGGTCATAGGTCATGCGAGTAACGCTTCTTGCGGGTGGTACCGGTGGGGCCAAACTGGCCGCGGGCCTATCTGAGGTAGTCGAAAAGAGCAGTCTAAGTGTCATCGCCAACACCGCGGACGACATCCTGATCCACCGGCTGCATGTATCGCCGGATCCAGACCTGATCACCTACTGGCTAGCCGGTGACATCGATACCGACCGTGGATGGGGTATCAGTGGTGAGTCATTTAACGTGCACGACCAGCTTTGCAAGATCGGAAGTGAAGAAGCGTGGTTCAAGCTAGGTGACCGTGACTTGGCGACTTGTATCTATCGGACCAGCATGCTGAACGATGGTTTGAGCTTGACCGATGCAACGACCAAGGTCGCGACCGCCTACGGCGTAGAGACAGAAGTCCTACCGATGTCCGATGACCCGGTCACCACATTCGTAAAGACCGAAGGGGTGTGGCACCATTTTCAGGAGTATCTGATCCTACAAAAGGGCGAGCCAGAGATCGAGGCGACAGAGATAAAGGATGTCGGTGAAGCCCGTATGACCGACCGAGTCCGCCGATGCTTGATCGAGGCAGACATAATCGTTATCGGTCCGTCAAATCCGGTTGCGAGCATCGGACCGATCCTTTCATTGCCTGATATGCGTTCCTTGATTTCAAAAACAGATGCTCCAGTCATCGCCGTCACCCCATTGGTCGAAGGCCGTTCCACCAAGGGGCCCACGGAGAAGTTCATGCGCTCCGAGCAGTTTTCGATAGACAACCTCGGGATCGCGGACGCCTATGACGGAGTCATCGATGCGCTTGTTAGCGACGCGACACACCCCAGCCCTCCTGAAATAAAGCTGCACTGCACAGACGTTTCGATGCGCGACGCAGGAGAGAGAGCGATCCTTGCGGAGAAGGTCATCGACTTTGCGCTGAAGCTCTAATCTGGGTCTTACGACCAATACTTGTCGCTATTTGCGGGAATATTTAGTGACCAATGAGTGAGTGGCGGATAAAGTTTTTTCACCAGATGGCTGACCTACCCACAGTTGCTGTCCTTCCTGTGAAACGATTCCAGGAATCGCTTTCACGGATGAGCGATTCAATAAGCGGCGGTGCACGCGCATTTCTAGCGCAATCGATGTTCCGGGACGTACTGGGAGTGCTATTGCAGGCCAGATCGGTCGACGACGTCGCAGTGGTAACTGGTGATTCGCACGCAAGAGACGTTGCGGACAAGCACGGAGTTTGGGCGATCGACGACCCGTACGACAGCGGCCATTCCAGTGCCGTGCTTCTTGCACTGGACCAGTGCAGAGATCGAGGATTCAAGCAGGCGCTGATCGTGCCGGTGGACTGCCCGTTGATCGACCCGAGCGAGATAGACGAATTTATTTCCAGAACCGATGATGAGGAACTCGACGTTGTTATCCTGCCAGACCGGCACGGTACAGGAACTAACGGTCTGCTTCTTAGGCCGCCAACCGTCATGAGCCCGAGCTTTGGTCCCGATTCAATGCGTATACACAGAACAAGAGCCGAGGAGAAGGGGCTCAACTATCGCGTCCAAAGGCTCGAATCACTTGAACTTGACATCGATACTGGCGACGACTTGGGCAAGCTGCACACGGAGCTGGAACGTGCACACGGGCTGGCACCTCTGACACGTGGCAGCGTAAGGCAACTAAAGCGGATGGCGGATGGCGACGCTGAGCAACGTGCTTCCTACTCCGTCGCACTTAGCTAGTTGACTTTCGAGGTAAAGGCTGTCCCGGGCATACCGGATGTCAAGCAGGGAGACAACCTTGCCGGACTGCTCAAACAATCACTAGACCAGGCGGATCTGGCACTGCAGGACAAAGATGTGGTGGTCATCTCGCAGAAAGTCGTATCGAAGGCAGAAGGACGAGTAGTAGATCTGAACAGTGTGTCACCTTCGGCCAGAGCTGAGGAGATCGCTGGCAACTCCGATCGCGATCCACGGCTGGTGCAGCTTGTCTTGAATGAAAGCACGCAACTTATACGCGACTACCCCGTGTTGATCGCGGAGACCAGAACGGGCCATATCTGCGCAAATGCAGGGGTCGATCTCTCCAACGTTCAAGGAGATGAGACTGTTGTGCTTCTGCCACTCGATCCCGATCGGTCAGCCAGGGATCTTCGGCGTGATATATCCAAACTGATGGGAACCGCTCCCGCCGTTCTAGTTAGCGACAGCTTTGGTCGGCCGTGGCGACTCGGACAGACCGATGTTGCGATCGGTTGCGCAGGCCTTGTCCCGCTTGACGACCGTCGAGGCGATGAGGATCGTTATGGCCGAACCCTGAATGCAACGTGTTGCGCCGTCATAGACCAGATCGCCTCTGCCGCAGATCTCGTTCGAACCAAGGAGTCAGGCCATCCATTCGTTTTGATTCGCGGTCTCGGTCAGTACGTATCGGGCGACGATGGCCCCGGGGCGATTGCACTCTTAAGGCCGAGGTCAGAGGATCTTTTCCGGTAGATCAGCTACCGCTTCTTCTCGAGCAGGAAGACGTCCGAGTCTTCTTTTTCGCGACGGATCATTTCAGTTCAAGTCACTGATTTTTATAGAACAAGCACCGCAGCGCCTTCTATCTCTCCACTTTTAAGTCTCTGTAGTGCCAAATTGGCCTCTTCAAACTCAAATGTCTGGATGTGCGTAGTCACCGGAACCCGAGGCGCTAGCTCCAGAAACTCCTCCGCGTCCTTTCGCGTCAGGTTGGCCACACTGCGTAGAACTCGCTCACCCCACAGCAACTCGTACTCAAAGCTTGGAATCGGACTCATGTGAATTCCAGCGCAGACACAGACTCCTCCCTTTCGAATCTCCTTCATCGCTTGCGGCACAAGTGCCCCAACCGGCGCGAAGATAATCGCCGTGTCGAGCGGCTTCGGTGGCCGCTCGCTCGATCCTCCGGCCCAGATTGCACCCAGATCACATGCGAACGACTGGGTCTCGGCATCGCCATCTTTTGTGAAGGCGTACACCTCGTAGCCCTTGTAAAGCGCTGCCTGGCAGACGATATGCGCCGAGGCGCCGAAGCCATAGAGCCCAACTTTCAAGGGGCCGTCAATGGCCTCGATCTCAGCCATGCGAAGTGAGCGGTAACCGATCAGACCGGCACAGAGCAACGGTGCCGCTTCTAGATCCGAAAACGCTTCGGGGATCGGGTAGGCAAAGTCTGCTTGGGCGATCGCATATTCCGCGTAACCGCCGTCCGCCTGATAACCGGTAAACCGCGCCTTCTCGCACAGGTTCTCCATACCCGCTCGACAGTAAGCGCATCCTCCACATGTGTTGGCAAGCCAGGCAACTCCCAAACGGTCGCCGTCAGATATGCCTCGAACGCCGTCACCTATCCCGACCACCTCGCCAACGATCTGGTGGCCGGGGATCAGCGGTAGTTTCGCATCTTCAAGCTCACCTTCAACCACATGCAGGTCGGTTCGACAAACACCGCATGCCCTCACCTTCAGTAGTACCTCGCCTACCCCGGGCTCGGGAACCGGTAGATCTTCGCAGACCAGGGGTTCTCCCTCCGCAAGAGCCGGCTTTTTTAACACCATGGCACGCATCAGGCAGTAATCGATCCGTGCACTTAAACCGCAACGACCTCAGTCGGGGCTTGGTGTTGTTTGATCACCCGATAGACGGTATCTCGCTGTGCAACAGGTCTGCCCGCAGCATGCGCTGCACCAATCAGCTCATTTGGATCGAGCTTCACGCCGTGACTGGAGCCCGCCATCCGTGATATCGACTCCTCCATAAGTGTGCCGCCAAGGTCGTTCACTCCCCACCGGAGCGATTCGGTTGCCAGGTCAAGGCCCATCTTCACCCAGCTTGCTTGTAGATTGCGGATTGATGTGCCGAGTGCCAACCTGAACGCGGCAGTCGATCTGAGATTTTCCTCGTGAGAGATCTCCTCCACCCCATGGGTACGCCCCAGCAGTGTGTGATAGGGAATAAACGAAAGAGGAACGAACTCGGTAAAGCCTTCGGTCCGTGCCTGTAGATCCCTTACCACCCGCATATGCTCGGCAAGCTCCGAGGGTTCCTCGATGTGGCCGAACAGAACGGTCACAGTAGAGCGCAGACCCACCCGATGAGCCGCCTCGATAATCTCCACCCAGCGTGCCACGGGCAGCTTGTTCGGCGAGATTCGGCCACGTACGCCGTCGTGCAGAACCTCGGCGGCCGTACCTGGGACAGATCCAAGACCGCACTCTCGCAGATGTTCGAACACCGCCTCGGGCTGCATACCCGATCGTTCACACATCCAGTCGACCTCCATAGGCGAATAGGCGTGCAGGTGAATCTCAGGTGCAACCTGCTGGGCCAGTGTCAACCACTTTCCGTAGTCGGAGAGCCCGCAGTCCGGGTGGATGCCGCTCTGGATGCAGATCTCTGTCACACCATAGTCGACTGCTTCTTCGACCTTGCTGACAAACTCATCTTCGGAAATCTGATAGGCATCTGGAGATCTTCTCCCCTGGCCAAAACCACAGAAAGCACAACCAACCGTACAGATATTTGTAATGTTGATATTGCGATTGACAACATAGGTGACCGTATCTCCAACCAGTTCTTGACGTAGTTCATCTGCTGCAACACGCATCTCCTCCACAACTTCGGTTCTGGCTTCTGTAAACAGAGCCGTCATCTCTTCCTGGTCGAGCGCCGCGCCTTTCCTACTTTTTTCGATCACCTTCGACGCCACCATGTTGGGAACGATGCCAACCGAACGGCGCCCTGAACTACGCCTGGGTATGAAGCTCCAGTACTTCATCTTCACAACATCCAACACTGTCTGCGAAAGCCACTCTGGGTCAATGTATTTTGCGTACACGCATAGCCGCTCCGTCAGCGCGATGTTCTTGGCCCTCATTGCTTTACGTACTTTGTGCGGTGTCGGAAATGGATGCTCGGGCGATATGTGATCTCCGTTCGATGAAAGGCCACCGAGGTCGGTTGCACCCGCCTCGACCAACTCGGTCCACCACGATGAGAGATTGGGTGGCACCTGGACACCTACATCTGGCATCAGCCTGTGGCACTCACTGATAAGTCGTTTCATGTCTTCCAGTGTGACCTGGGTAGCCCACTCCGGCCACGACTGAGGTGCAACTGGGTCATTCGCATCGCCGTGTGCTGCGCGATCGGCGATCTCGCCCACATCGTGTCCATAATAATTTGGGTGGGGAACGTAATTCTGCAGGATAACTTCCTGTATGTGTCCGTAGCGCTTATGAGATTCGGCGATTAGCTCTAGAGAGGCGATGCGCTCCTCCTCCGTCTCACCGATACCAACCAGTATCCCGCTGGTGAAGGGGATCTTCAACTCCCCCGCTGCATCGATCATCTCCATCCGAACAGTTGGATGTTTGGTGGGCGAACCGGCGTGCACTGTATCCATCAGCCGCTCAGATGATGACTCGATCATCAACCCCATCGAGCCGTTCACGTTACGTAATCGGCGCAGATCACGCTCGGAGAGTACTCCGATATTGCTGTGCGGCAGGATGCCCCGTGCAAGTGCCTGCTCGCAGACCCAGACGACGTAGCCCGTAAAGTCGTCATGGCCGTAGTTTCTCAGGCGCTCGGCAACTTCTTCGCTTACCTCGGGTCTCTCGCCGGTCAATATCAGAAGCTCTTTCGAGCCTCTGCGAACCGCATCGTCGAGTTGGGTAGAAACCTCGTCCGGGGAGTAGAGATGGGCCTGATGCGTGGCAAAAGAACAGTACTTGCAGTAGCACTGACAGGTCCTCGACAGCGAAATCGTGTAGTTACGGGAGAAGGTGACGCGCTTCATTGAAGATGCAAGCCTATCGAGAAACCTTTACGCTCTGCCCTCAAAGAGTTCGGGGTCCTCTACATCGGTGACCCTTGCAAGAGCAAACAGAAGATCGCTCGCTCGGTTTAGAAACTTCAACAACGTCTGGTCCAGCTCTTCCCTTTGGCTCAGCTCCACCGCGCGTCGCTCTGCTCTTCTCAGAGTTGCCCGTGCAACGTCGAGCTGCGCAGACTGCTCTGACCCACCAGAAACCACGAACTTGGGCGGCAGATCCACTTGCGCCATATAGTCGTCTATCTTCTGCTCAGCTAGACCAACCATCTGTTCGCTTACCCTGCTCCTCTCGTCTTCAAGCCTTTGCTCGGCCTCAGGTGCGGTTGCAAGCTGCGCGCCGGCTACAAAGAGAGACCTCTGTAGCCAGAGCAGGTCGTCGCTTATCTCTTCTTCACTGCACCCTGCTCGCGCCACGCCTATTGCAGACACAGCCTCGTCGATCACGCCGTACGCTTCGCATCGAGCATCGGACTTTGCTACACGGCCTCCGTACCAGAGTGAGGTCGTACCATCGTCGCCTTTCCCGGTGTAGATCTTTCCCACATGGCGAAGTTTACCGTCGCCTTCAGGCTGATCAGTCGGTGCTACTTTAAGAAACATCCAATCTTGCTCGTGCAGTCGTACTCGGGCAACTTATTTTTGATTTTAGGAATAGTCAGCTTCACGTCCTTCGGCTTGCCCTCTCCTGCCGGTTCTGGATCTGTCGTTTCACCATCTGTTCCGCTCTTGCCTTTGTATGGGTGTGGAATGGGCGGGTTTTTGGGGGGTCCACTCGGCGGTTGATGAGCCTTTTCAGTATGCTTGCCGGGAATCGAGTGTAGCGGCGTGATCTTCTTTTTAACGTGTCCCTTCGACTTGCAGCCTATGCCTTTGCATTTCTTCACACTTTTCTTTTTCTTGCTCTTCGTACCAGGCTCGGGGCTCTTCTTTGATTGACCGTTCTTTGCGGGTTTCTTGTCTGGGTGGACGACAGTAGCTCCTGACTTTGCGTTACCTACGCTCGCCGTTGACTGGCCACTGTTGCGTTTAGCCCAGCTCGATTGAGCCACTTTTTTCTCGCCTGCGGATTTGGATTTGTCAGTTTTGGCTGACGATGTGAATCCAGCCTTCCCGCCTTCAGAAAGCACACTTTCAAATTCTGTGGCGCGGTCGACGTCTTTCCTTGAGCCTGTAAAACCAGCTGCCAAAGTCTGTCCGAGCTCGTCGGAAGTCGTATTACTTGCCAAAGTGCTGTCACGCTCTGCCATGCCTTTCAACCCTGCCGGTGCAATAACGGCAACCAGCAAAAGCAGTATGGCTACGGTTGCTGCGGCGGTCTTCTTTCCTCTACCAGTCTTCGATCCCTTTGAGTTGCAATCGCCGCGCTTTCGAGAATGTAGCGTCCTCTGAAGACCCAAGCGCGAAGCGCGATCACTGGAGGCTCTGCAGTTACCGGGCGTTCCAGCCTCTTGCCCTTCTGCGCAAGTCTCAGTGCTTGCGTCTGAGTGCCTAGATTGCTCAAGTATCTCGGCAAGCGCCTCCTCGGAAAAAACCCGCTCAAAGATAAGAGCGGCCGGAACCGGCATCAACGACCTGTAGTTTGCTCCGACCTCCTCCATAACCAACAAGTTTGTCCTGCAGGTGTCGCATCCATTCAGGTGAGAATCGAGCCAATCACGCTCACCGTCGTGCAGCACCCCGTCTGTCTTTTTCGAAAGCAGCGACAGGGCGTCCGAACAGCCGTCGTTTGATGGGGTTTGCGCTGCACGCCGCCTAACAGCTTTCTTCAGCCTGATCCTTGCGCGCATCAGGAGCTGTGCAACTGCATTCGCTTCGATACCCAGGTATTCGCCTATCTCCGAATAGCTCTTTCCCTCTATCTCGTACATCGTCAAGGCATCCACTTGTCGCTGGTTCAAACTACCTGTTGCCCTTCGAACGATCTCCCTCTGAACTCCTATCAGGGCTGAACGCTCCGGATCGTCGGTTGCTCGGACCAGACCGTCCGGCTCTAGTGGCTCGGATGTGGGAGTCGAACGGCCACGTTTTGCGATGATCTTCAGGCTGATGTTTCGTGACGTCATGAACAGGTAGTCACGGAAACTGCCGATGTTTAGGTCGATATCGCCGACCCGTCTGAAAACGTTTAAAAAGGCTTCCTGAGTCGCGTCAATCGCGTCCTCTGGGTCGCGACAGGTATGAAGACAAGACCTGTAGACACGTTCGTGGTAGTGACGGTAGAGATCTTCTAAGCCCGTACGATCTCCCAACCGTATCGCTGCTACCAGCGATCTGTCACGCTCGTTCTCAAAGACCTGAGTTTTTATCCTTTCAGCGCTCATGCGGTAGAAATCCTTTCTTTTCGCCTTCTGCGCACCGCCCTAGACAGACCGATAGATCGACCTAAAGCCTGCTGTTTTTAGTGCATGCGAAAAGAACGATCCGACTAGCGACGGATACTTACGGGGTTAGTTGATCGGTCAAGTTACTAGGAGGCTACTGTCGGCCTGGAACTAGCTACTCCGGCACAACCGACCAGCGAGCGTCGCTATCTTCGCGTCTCGCTTTCAGTGCATGACCTTGTACGACAGCTTGAAGATTCCTCTGACGAACCCGACCTGGTGCCGGAGTCCCCACTGCCCGTGTCGCCGCGGGTCTCGCCGCTGGATCCTGATCCTGAATCACCTCTCGATGTGCTGTCGCCGGAGCCCGAGCTAATTGTTCCGGTATCGATAGTGCCGATCGAGCTCGTGGTTCCGGGAATCGTCAGACTAGGTGGCATAGGGCTATTACTTGTACTGCTACCCGAACTCGTGCTTCTGCTGGAACCCGATGATCTGCTCCCACCACTTCGCCGACTTGAACTAGACGATCGCCTCGAACTTGACCCGCTTGAAGCCCTACGGCGCCCGGTCGAGGATGACACGCTGCTCTCAGATCCGGGGTTAAACAGGGCAAACCCAGCAAACGGACTGTCACCTTCGCTGCCTCCCGACCTCCTACGCCGTGTCTGTGTCGCACCGGCGGTTGACGAACCGGCCCTTCTTCTTGTTGACTGCGATTGAGCAGTTGCATCGCCTCCATCGGCGCCAGACAACGCCTCACCACCGATCGCGCCACTACTTCCGCTTATGGGATCTATGGTGGCAACCACATCACCGGCGCCGGCCGGTGAATCGCTCACTCCCGGCCACATCGGGTCGGCGAATGCCGGATTGTCGCTCGGTGCAGAAACTGAAGATGGCGATGTTCCGTCAGAGCCTTCCGTCGTGTTCCTGTCTGCAACAGTCGTGTCCGACCCTATGTTGCCAACCACTCCGGCATACGCAACCTGACGTTCATTCGAAACCTCCCCGGAAGTGTTCGCGTATTCGGAGCCGGGCCCTTGAATGCCGGGCCCAGAGGATGTGGCGCCAACTATTAATAACCCGCCAAGTAGCAGTAGCGGACCCGTAAGCCTTTTCCCAAATAGGAAGAGT
The DNA here is from genome assembly GCA_963710065.1 of uncultured Thermoleophilia bacterium. GTDB lineage: Bacteria > Actinomycetota > Thermoleophilia > Solirubrobacterales > CAVPYU01 > CAVPYU01. Next base: position 158,956 of record CAVPYU010000002.1, read on the forward strand.
TTCGATCCACGGGTGAGCCCCACCGCCTTCGTTGGTCCTGAGTCCGAAAAGGCTTGGATAGAGCTTCGCCAGCGCATCGTCACGGAACACGCGCTCGAATATCAGCGCAGATGGCGGCAGTAGAGACCTGTAGCTGGCGCCGACCTCCTCCATCACGTTGAGATTTGTCTTGCACACGTCGCAGTCTTCGATATGCGGTTCCAGCCAGGTGGCTTGTCTCTTGGTCAGTGTTCCTTCGACCTTCTTTGGCATCAATGCCATAGCCTTTGTGCAGACCTCCGTCGAGCTCTCTTGTGCAGCTCCCGAATAGCGCACCTCGGTACGGAGTTTCTGTCTCGCCCTCGATATGAGTTGTGCTACTGCGTTCGCCTCAAGACCCAGCTCCCGACCTACCTGTGCGTAGTCCATGCCGTCGAGCTCGTACATCTTCAACGCCTCAAGCTGTCGCTCTGAAAGTCGCCCACTTGCTTTTTGCACCACCTGCTGCTGGTCTTCAATAAGAAGAGACCTCTCAGGGTCTTCGCTTGCATCAACAACGCTTGTTTCTGGAAACTCTGGCACTTCCGCTGTTGGAATCGCACGCCTACGTTTGGCAATAATCTTCAAGCTGGCGTGGCGCGATGACGTAAATACGTAGTCGCGGAAGCTCGAGATGTCCGCATAGTGATCGCGCATCCTTCTGAACACCGTCAGAAATGCCTCCTGTGTGGCATCAACCGCATCGTCAGCGTTACGGCAGATTCGTAAGTTTGAGTGGTAGACACGCTCGTTATAGAGCTTGAAGAGCTCTTCCAGGGCTTCACGCTCGCCGATGGCAGATCTCGCCATCAGGGCACGGTCACGTGCGTTTTCTTGTTCCTTGGCGGCGGACAGCGACTCCGTTGCGTGCATCCTGCTCCTTATCTCCTCCTTGAGCTTCTATCAGTATACAAGGAATCCGGCCTTATTTGTGCTTGTAGAGGTAAAAAACGACATGGACGTCGTCCTGAGGGAGCAACAGCGACCGAAGGACCTGGATGGTAATAAAAGTTCCAACGAGATCCTTCACTCGCTCTGCTCGTTCAGGATGACATCCGTGTCACTTGCAGGGTACGAAGGCAACGTCCCAGTCGACACCGCCAACCACCTGTCGCAACGCGTCAAGAGCCGTGTCTATGTCCTTAGCTGTGGTATCCCAACCTAGCGAAAAACGCACGGTGCAGTGGGCATCATCCTCAGACAAACCCATAGCCAAAAGCGCGTGCGACGGCTCCGGATGACCGGACTTACATGCCGACCCTGATGAGAACGCTACTCCGAGACGGTCCATGCCCAGTACAAGCGACTCGCCTCGTATTCCCGGAAGCGTCATACTCAGCGTATTTGGTAAGCGTTCACGCCGCGACCCGTTCAACCGAGCCTCCGGGATTATCTCTATAACGCCACGCTCAAGGCGATCTCGCAGATCGGTCATCTCGCTCGCCTGGTCCAATCTTGTCTGTGCAAACTCACACGCCTTGCCCAACCCAATGACTCCGGGTACGTTGTCGGTACCCGAACGAATGCCACGCTCTTGGCCGCCTCCATGGATCAGTGGTGATAACTTCACTCCCTTACGAACGTAGAGTGCACCGACGCCCTTGGGACCGCACATCTTGTGTGAAGAGACGGAGAGCAGGTCAACGTTCAGATCGTCAACATCGACTTCGATCTTCCCCACCGATTGAACCGCATCTGTGTGAAAAGGAATCTCCCGCCTATTTGCAATCCCGGCAAGCACCGGTATCGGTTGGATGGTGCCGACCTCGTTGTTTGCATGCATGATCGATATCAAGATCGTGTCGTCGCGGATCGCAATCTCAAGCTCCCGTGGATCGACCATGCCTTGGTCGTCAACCTGAAGGTGCGTTATTTCAAATCCCTCGTTCTCAAGTGCAGCGCAACTCTCACGTACCGCAGGATGCTCAACGGCAGAGGTGACTATGTGACGACCTTTATCCGACGCTGCGAGCGCGGCTCCTTTGATTGCAAGGTTGTCCGACTCCGATCCACCGCTGGTGAAGATCACACGCCTAGCCGTCGACCCGATCAAACGCGCTACCTGCCTACGACCTTCCTCTACGGCCCTGTGTGCTTGGTAGCCGATCCGGTGAATGCTCGAGGGGTTGCCGTGGCTTGAACCGAGATACGGCAACATCGCATCTAGAACTTCCTCGTGAACAGCCGTCGTTGCGTTGTTGTCAAGGTAGGCGACATCGTTACTAGCCGATGCGCTATCGACGGTCCGCTGGCTCTCTCTCTCGTCTGCTGCTCGTCCCTTTTTGGCTCCACCGTTGGACGCCACCGAAGCATCGTCTACTCCTGCGCGGACGACTTCAGATCGCTTTTTCTTCTGTTTGCGTTCGTCGCTTGATGTCGTTGGCCTTACGTCGCACATAAGGGACTTGTAGACCGGAAAGCCCGAGATCTTGTCATAGTTATCAAGGTCGGTCAGCTCGTTGACGTTGCATTCCTGCCACGATGCTGGTCCAATCGGTCCACCACCGCCCATGTTCGCATCTACGGCACCGCGTACGACATCGGGCGTGACTTTTGCCCTGAACTCAAGCGAGCCTCGTGGCGAATACACCTCTACCCAATCTCCGTCCATAATTCCTCTGTCGGCCGCGTCTTTATCATTTATAACAACAAGCGGATCTTGAGCATCCTTCAGCATTCCACCCACTCCGTGGTGCTGGCTACGGAAATCGGTCTGCACACGCCCACCTGAGTTGAACACCAGGGGGTACTTGTCGACCAAGTCTGGTCTAGATAACGGCCCCTCCGCCGGTTCTATGTAAACAGGGAGTGACTCGTATCCGTATTTTTCCAGCACCTGTGAGGAGATTTCAAACTTACCCGAAGGAGTGTTGAAGCCCGGGTTGCCATCACTTCGCAGCATGCCCTTCTCCCACTTTTTGTACTGTTGGATCACGGGGTCGATCTGCACTGAACCGCCTGCACTACGAACCTCTTTAGGAGTGAACCCGGAACCTTTTAGCACGTGCTCCAAAAGCTCTTCCTCTGTCTGGGGGTAGAGATGGCCATAGCCGAGACGACGAGCTAGCTCTGCCAGGATGAAATAGTCGTTGCGCGACTCCCCTACCGGCTCAACGACCCTCTCCCGGACACGAAAGATCGGCCCATAGGTCATGTAAGAACTCGTCTCGTAGTAGGTCGTTGCGGGTAGCACGATATCCGCATAGGCGGAGTCGGCGGTGAGCTGCCGATCTACGGTGACCAGAAAATCAAGCCCGTCAAGTGTCTTTTTCCAGACTTCTGGCTGCGGCCACGCAGTGATCAGCGAAGAGCCGACGATAATCATCGCGCGAACTGGATAAGGATCATCTTTTAACACCGCGTCTGGGAGAGCGATTGCGTGAGATTCGCCACGGAGGTCGCTGTACAAGGGGAAGCGCTCTCGGCCCACCGCATTCTCCGCATCTGGATTGGCGACATGCCCATCGCGGTTGATCGGAAACTGATTCTGCTTCATCTTGAAGTTGAGCCCACCGAGTGTGTCGAGCTGTCCGGCAAGCGCCCAGAAGGTTTGACATGCACGAACCGCCTGCACACCCCCATTTGAATACTCGAGCCCTGTATACATCACCAATGCGGCACCACGTGTCGCAGCTACCTTCCTCGCCAGCTTCCTGACACGCTCCCCAGGTATGCCGGTGATCTCTTCTGCGCGCTCTGGCGTGAAGCGTTTTACGTAAGCCGCAAGATCATCGAACCCGTGCGTCCACTCCTCGACGAACTGCTCGTCATACAGCTCCTCCTCTATCAACACGTTGATCATCGCCAGCGCAAACGCACCGTCGGTGCCCGGCCTCAGTGGAATCCATTCGGCACCGGTTCCTCTGGCCGTCTCTGTTCGGCGCGGATCTATCACGACGACCTCTGCTCCCATTTTCTGTGCCTTTTTGATTCGCTCATAGTCGAGCTGCGGCGAATCGGTCGCTGGGTTCGTCCCCCATACGACGATCAGCTCGGCGTGTGCGATATCGGGAAACATGTCGACAAACATCTCTCCCATCGTCGCATGGGGAGCGATCATTGCGAAGGCGACATAACAGAGGGCGCCCACTCCCATGGTGTTGGGCGAGCCAAAGGGAAAAAGAACACTCGAGGCAGATGAGACCCGCACTCCCTGCGGCTGATAGATGTCGCACATCGACGCCTCGAAGGCGCCACGGCCGGTGTAGATCGTCGCAGCCTCCGGACCGTGCTCGGCCTTGGTGCGATTGAGTTGTTCGACGATCGTGTCGAACGCCTGGTCCCAGCTGATCGGCTCGAATTCGTATGTGCCCTTCGGACCGATGCGACGCATTGGGTACTTGAGCCTGTTGCCTGAGTGAACGATCTCCGCTGAATGTGTGCCGCGTCTACATATGGTGCCCAAGGGATGATCCCGCATGGGACGCACATCTTCGATCTGACCCTCGTTCAGATCGACTTCTACCCAACAGCCTGAAGGACAGATTCCGCACAGACCGTCGACCGTTTCACGATCATCATCGACCTGTGTCTTATCCGCCTTCTGGACGACCGTGCTATCTGTGCTCAACATTGAGCAAGAATTATATCCTACCCATGAGGTCGGATTAATTACGTCGCTGCATCGGTCCTTTTACTCGACGTCCGGAATTCGGTCCGTCTTTCCTTGAGTCTCGATGAACAGCTTATAGTAAGCCACTGCTGCAACGACACCGCCAACGATCGGCCCAACTACGTATACCCAGAAATCGGTCCAGACGCCGCTAACGAGCGCGGGGCCAAAGCTGCGTGCGGGGTTTAAGCCCGCGCCAGTCAGCGGCGCTGCGACCATCACACCTATGCCCAGGGTTGCACCGATAACAAAGCCGGCCCAATCGCGTGCTGCCTTTGGGTTCGTCGCCACACCCACTATCGCCCAAACAAGAAGGAAGGTGAACACCACTTCAACTGCCAGTCCTTCGGGAACGCCTATCGTGCTTTTCTCTATTGTGGTCGCTCCGTAGTTGGTGACCCGACCCTCGTCAAGAAGGATCCCCTTCGTGAACAGTGCTCCAAGTATGCCACCGGCGAGCTGCAGCATTATGTATATGAGCGCATCGATCGGTTTGATTTTCTTGATAGAGACGAGCGCAATCGTAACCGCCGGGTTGAAGTGTGCACCGGAGACGTTCCCCAGCGTCTGAACCAACATCATCAATACGAAGGCACTGAGCAACGGGATCATCACGAACTGCCCGCTCGGGCCCCATAGGCTCACGATCATCGTAAGCGCCATGACGAAAATAAAGGTTCCGATGAACTCGGCGATATACGCCGCTGTACCACGCTCTTCCACTTAAACCTCCAGGTGGTAGCTGACCTTGATCCGAGCAGTCTATCCTCAGACCCGGTCACTGAAATTCGGTTGGTAACTATCATCGCCGGATGCGATTTACGGTCGTCACAATCTGCGCGCTTACAGCTCTACTGCCTGCGTTTGGTTGCAACGGAAAGAGCGAAACGAACGCACAAAGGAAAGCAACCCTGATGCTCGACTTCACGCCCAACGCCGTTCACAGCGGGATCTACAGTGCTCTTCAGCGGGATATGTTCGCAGACCGCCGGGTTACATTGCAGGTCAGGGAGCCTTCGACATCGGCGGACGCCCTTAAGCTTGTTGAGACTGGTCGCACACAGTTTGCGCTCGCCGACATACACGATCTTGGGATCGCTTTAGAGAAAAAACTTGATCTTGTTGCAGTGATGGCGATCGTCGAGCGACCGCTTGCATCGATCATCGCGCTCGATCGAAGTGGTGTCGAAACTCCGAAGGATCTTGTTGGCAAGAAGGTGGGAGTTACAGGCGTTCCGTCGGACGATGCGGTGCTTGATTCGATCGTAACCCACAGTGGCGCTAGCCCCAATGACGTAAGAAAGGTGACGATCGGGTTCAAGGCGCCGGTCAGCCTGATCAATGGGAAGGTCGCGGCCGCCACCGCGTTCTGGAACGCCGAAGGAGTAAGCCTGGAAAGCCGTGGTTTCAAGGTGACCGAGTTTCGCGTGGACGAGTACGGCGCTCCAAGATACCCAGAGCTTGTACTTGTTACATCGCGCAAGACGATCGACGACGATCCCGATCTAGTGCGCTCGGTAGTCGAAGCGACGGTGCAGGGATATGAATTTACACTCTCCGATCCTAGGAAATCGCTCAATGACCTTATAGAGGAAGTACCTGGCCTCGATAAAGACTTGATGGATAAACAGCTCAAGGTGCTGCTTCCTGTTTTCAAAGGAAGCGCCAGAGCTGTTGGCTACCTAGAGCCTGAAGTACTGAAAGACTGGGCAGACTGGGACGTCCGCTTCGGGATACTAAAGAAGAAGCCGCTACTTAACAAAGCGTTCACCAACGACTATCTACCGATGTGACACGGACGTCATGCTGAGCGAAGGATCTGGATCGAGGCCCTTCGCTTCGCTCAGGGCGACGTCCGTGTCAGATGTTTCGCCGCGAATAAAACTCCTGTCGCACACTCTCAGACCTGCCCCACTCATTGAAGACCTCGGAACGCCCTTCACGTACATCCCGCAACCTGATTCTGCCTTCGATGCCCAGTAAGTCAAGCTTTATAAGAACTTCGCGAACTGTGTCCAAGTCGGCCGCGTGCCCGAAATCGCGTGCAACGTTTACCCGCCACTGCTTCGTATCTTCTGAAATCGGTTGGCCGTTACAGTCGACAAAGGCCACAGCCGCCTCGACGTACCGCTCGAGATCTTCGATTCCAATCTCAAATATTAAGTTCGTCCAGTCGTCTGGAAGCGACCCAACAATCCCATCAAATGCCTTTGCGAGTTCCATCCGATTAAGCCTACCCTAGCTTTTACCTTGTGAGGCACCTTCCCATGCCTACAATCCAGTGACACAAGCAGTAACTGACCTTATGGAAACCGTTAACGAAGCCCAGTATCGGGCACTGAAAGAGGTGGCCGGTGTCCGCCACAGCGTGGATCGATCTTTTATTGCCGTCGGTGGGCACGACGCTGCGGAATTCTTACAAGGACAGGTAACAAACGATATCGAGGCTTTGAGTCGCGGTGAGGGCTGCTACGCCGCTCTGCTAAACCACAAGGGCAAGCTACAGGCTGACATGAGAATACAGCGCCGGGATAGCGACTTCCTGGTCGACATCGAGCCATCTGCGTTTAGGGCAGTACTTGATCACATGAACAGGTTCAAGATCGGGCATTCAGTCGAGATCGAGGATCTGTCGGACGTCCTTGAACTTGTGACGGTAAAGGGGCCAGAATCGAGTGAGGTCATGGTTTGCGCTCTCTGCGAGGAAGTTGAGCTGCCCGTTGTTGAGCACTCGCATCTTCTAGGCATGATCGCCGGTTGCGATTTAAGAGTAGTAGCAACAGCTAACGGTGCCACCGGCTTCGATCTGATCATGGATAGCGGCAATTCGGAATGGGTCTCGACCCGGTTGATGGAGTGTGGCGCCGTGCCGATCGAATCCGAGGCAGCCGAGTGTATGCGCATCGAGAGCGGCACCCCACGCTACGGGATCGACATGACCGGAGACAACTTTCCCGCTGAGGCCGGAATCGAAACGAGATCGGTGAGTTTCGAGAAGGGCTGTTACGTTGGACAGGAACCGGTTGCTCGCATGCATTACCGGGGTCACCCAAATCGTAGGCTCATGGGGCTCATGTGCGACACGCCGTTTGAGGCGGAGGCTCTACTCACGCACAACGACAAGGAGATCGGGACTGTGGGCTCGACATGTGTTCATCCGCGACTCGGTCCGATCGCCCTGGCTATTGTTCGTTGTGAGATAGAGCAGGGTAACGAGGTTCAACTGAGCCCATCCAGTAAAAGAGTGAGGGTGGTTGAGCTGCCGTTCCACACTGAGACCGGATCTTGAACACCATGACGAGGCACGATGAGATCAAATTCAGATGACACCGATAGTCACGAAAGCGACATTAAAAGAGAGGCAGATGCCGATCGGAGTACGCATCAAGTGAGCTCCGCTGGGCATGAACGCAAGCTGAGCCCGGATAGCCCTCTGTTTGGTGGCCCCCTGCCGTCCGATGTGGACGACACCTCACGTTCATCCTCAAAAGGATATGAGGCCCACCCTGATCTCTACGCGATGCCGTCGGACAAGCCTCCTGCACCTGTCCGCAGGGACCTGGATGGCCTTCTGCCGACCCCCGATTCCACCCGGAACATAGACGACTGGGGGCGATCAGAGCGTTTCTACTCTATGGTCGAACCGATCTTCAATTTCTACTACAAAAACTGGTTCAGAGTCGAGTGCGAGGGGATAGACAACGTTCCCTCAAGCGGTGGAGCACTGCTGGTTGCAAACCACGCTGGCGCCATCCCTCCCGATGCATTGATGATCACCCAGGCCATACGCAACCAGCACTCGGCACCAAGACCTGTGTACATGCTTGGAGAGAACTGGTTCAAGGGTTATCCCATCGTCGGCATGCTGGCAAATAAGATCGGCATGGTCTCAGCCCATCCGGCAAATGCTCAACGCCTGCTCCGCGATGAGGGCAAGCTGGCCCTTGTATTCCCCGAGGGCGAGAAGGGAGCACGCAAGCTTTACTGGCAGAGATACCGCCTTAGGCGCTTTGGACGTGGCGGGTTCGTCTCAACAGCGTTGAAGGCGCAGACTCCGATCGTGCCGATCGCAGTTGTAGGTGCAGAAGAAGCGATGCCGATCATCGCGCACGTACCGATGCTGCAAAAACTAACTGGTCTGATCTACTTCCCCATAACACCGACGTTTCCACTGCTCGGACCAGGCGGCAGCATGGCCTACCTTCCTGCAAAGTTCAAAATCCGTTTCTTGGATCCAATTCCGGTTGCAGAGTACGGCCCGGACGCTGCACGAGACGTCGCACTCGTACAACAGCTGTCCGAGGACATCCGATCCAAGATCCACCGTGCCCTCCAGTCGATGCTAAGCAAGCGAAGATCGGTCTGGTTAGGTTAACCTCTGATGATGACCCTCGGCAAGACAAAATACAGACCCAGTTTGACTTCTACGACGATTCTCGTTCTTGCGGTTGCCGTCCTAATATTTTCCGGCTGCGCAGGTAGCTCACGCGATAACAAGCTGAGGCCGCCCGCACCGATCATCGTGTCCGTCTCTATCAGCGATGACAAGGTCAGTGCATCGCCCTCATCGGCCGGCGCGGGACCAACAACCTTCAAGATAATAAATCTGAGCAGCACGACGCAGCGACTAACGATCCGCCGTGATGAGTTGGAGCGCTCGACAGGTGACTTCGATCCCGAGGACACTGCGACCTTGAGCATGGACCTCAAGCCGGGCGACTACGAGCTCGCAGCAACCGACACGCTCGCGATAGCACCAGAGCGTTTCAGAGTTACCAAAGAGAGACCTAGCTCACAGAACGATCTTCTACTTCCCTAAAAAATGCCAATGATTTGGCATTTTTATGCTGGTGGGGTAGCTAGCGGCACTCTAGAGCCCTGACTACGAGACCCGCAGATTCCATCGGTGTATGGAGGTCGTGAATAGTTATCTTGGATACGCTTACGATCTCGTTCAACCGACAATCGGAGGATAAGTCACGTGGCTACAACCGATCTGACAAAAGTAAGTGAAGTCTCTACAGAACCAGGCGAACTACCGAAAACGATGTCGGCTTGGGTAATCCGAGAGGAGCGTGAGGGCGAGCCAACAGACGCCTTCCAGCTCGAGGAGATAGAAGTACCGGAACCGGGGCCTTTTGAGGTCACCGTACGCGTGATGGCCGCAGGAGTTAACTTCAACAACGTCTGGGCGGCGCTGGGCACTCCGGTATCAGTCTTCCGCTACCACCCGGAGGACCACCACATCGGCGGCTCTGACTGCTCCGGAATTGTTTGGAAGGTCGGCCCTGGAGTTACCAAATGGAGTCCGGGAGACGAAGTTGTGTTGCACTGCAACCAAGCCTCCTACGAGGACTATGAGACCCACGGCTTCGACCCACTTGCCTCAAAGGAACAGAAGATCTGGGGCTACGAGACGAGCTGGGGCTCGTTTGCGCAGTTCACCAAGGTTCAGGCACAGCAGCTTCTGCCTAAACCACCACAGCTAAGCTGGGCCGAGGCCTCCTGCTACGGACTGACGTATTTCACCGCCTACCGTATGTTGATCGACCGCTGCAAGCTGCAAGCGGGACAGAACGTACTTATCTGGGGCGCTGCCGGAGGTCTGGGAGTATTTGCCACACAGATCGTGAAGATGGCCGGTGGTAACGCGGTTGGCGTTGTTTCATCCGAAGATAAGGGCAAGCTCGTCGAGCGTTTGGGTGCGATCGGCTACATCAATCGCAACGACTACAAGTTTCAGCGCACCGGAAAAGAGGACAAGGAAGAAGAGAAGGCGAGGTTCAAGGAATCGCGTCGGTTCGGCAAGGCGGTTCGCGAGCATTTCGGTGGTGAAGATCCGGATATCGTCTTCGAACACGTCGGTCAAGCTACTTTTCCAACCAGTGTGCTTGTCTGCAAGCCGTTTGGAAAGGTGGTTATCTGCGGCGCAACCAGCGGCTTCAACCTCGACTTCGATGTTCGTTACCTCTGGATGCGCCAGAAAGAGATTCTCGGCTCGCACTTCGCAAACGCCTATGAAGCCTACAAGGCAAACCAGCTAATGACGGAGGGTAAGATCCGCCCTGTTCTGTGGCAGACGATGGGCTACGAGAAGGTGCCCGACGCCCATCAGCTTCTGCGCGAGAACAAGCACCTTGGCAAGATCTCGATCCTGGTCGGCGCAACCTCGGAGGACGAAGGCAAGACGGCCGAGGGTGAAGGTGCGATCAGGGCCGAGGTTGGCGGCTAGCGGCAGGCGGTGTTAAACCGTAGATAGTCGTTAACAGCGCTCGAGCGGCGCCATCGTCAGGCCTGAAGAGTCGAGTTGCTCCCAGTAGTGCTCGGCGGCCTCTTTGTGGCCGGACCATACGACGGCCTGTCCCGTGCTGTGGATTTTGCTTGCGATCTCGTAGCCCCGTTCGAAGCTCACGCCGGGAATAAAGGAGGCAAGAGCTTTCGCCACGTGATCGAAGGTGTTGTGGCTGTCGTTTAGAACTATCACGCGCCAGTCACCTCCAAGGCCACCGCCTGGATGCTGAGTGCGTTCTTTCTCCTCAGTTACGGTCGTCACAACTTGTAAAGATTAGCGTGGAAGCAAAGTATGTACTTAATGATGTGTACCCGTTCACAGAGTCCAATAGCCTTAAACCCCCAAGGCCCTGATTCACCCCTCCTATCTTCGTAGGCTCTTCGCTCGCGGGTTCTGTCAGCGACGGGGCCCATACCCTGCGGGCAAGTATGTCCTCGGGCATACACCCATCACTGCCACCCGCTCGATCAACGGTTCTTTTTACGTGAAGGAAAAACCGCTTTAGATACTCGTACAGTAACTACTCACTGCATGCAGAAGCTGGACCGACGATGGGTAAACGGTGGGTCTGGGGTTTGGATTGAAAAGGCTCTGGGACGACTGCACATGGATGCGCAAGCCAGGGAAGGCTTGCGTGGCGTCCCAGGAGTGGCGGGACGAAGCGCTCTTTTCAAGCTGAACCCCAGACACACTATGAGACTACGTGAACGGTTACAATGATGTAGCATGCCTGCCGTCATGGAAGTTTGCACGGTTGATCTATACGCTAACGCCTTTATGGGCGATGAGTTCGAGACGCTATGGGCACCCGCTGCGGCGAAGGTGATGGATTTCGGAGCAAAGGGCTACTCATTTATTAGAGAGCAGGAGGACCCGCTTCATTTCATCCACCATTCGTACTGGGAGGACAGGCTCGACTTTGAAAGATACTGGTTCTCGGAAGAGATGACCAGCCATCGTGAGAAGGCGATCGGCACCCACGGAGTACCGATATTGCCACGGTGGTCGTCGATAGTCGACCACCATTAGGGCTCTAATCGCTTACGCCAGTATCGCTCTAGCCCCAGGTACTGCTGCTCGGGGCTGAAGTGCGTCTCATCTATATATTCATCTACCTGCTGCCTACTGCCGTCGTGTAAGAGGTCCTCCTTGAGCGACTCGGTAAAGATAGATACCGGATCGACCGGCCTTTCTCGAACGATCCTCTCAACGACTTGCGACCATGTTTCGAGCCTTTGACGCAGCTTCGTAAGGTGACCGTCCACGTCGTTCACCTCGCCGTAGTGAGCTAGGCGCAAACTTGCAGGCTCCCACGCCTCTATCTTGTCGACTGAGGAAAACCACAGTTTCAGATCAATGTCAGGAGGTGGGGTCGGTGGAATAACGAAGCCGTGCAAAAGTTTCATGCCTCCTACGTCCCCCGTATATACGGCTCGGTCGGAGTCGTCAAAATAGGCAACGTGGTGCGATGCATGACCAGGTGTATACGCCACCTCGATCGCTCTGCCACCAAAGTCCAGCGTCTCTCCCCCTTTCAAGGCCACAATCTGTTCCTCCGGCACCGGCAGTATCTTCCCCCAGAGGCGCTCCATATCGTCACCGTACAGTTTCCCGGCGCTGCGCAACAATCGATCGGGGTTGGCCAGGTGTGATGCACCACGCTCGTGCACGTAGAAACGCAAATTTGGAAACTGTTGCGAAAGCCGTCCACATGCACCGGCATGATCGAGGTGTATGTGAGATATCAGAACGGCCACTAAATCGTTCTCGTCAAGACCATGTTGGCGCACTCCGTGAAGAACCGTATCGATGCAAGGCTCCGGCCCCGGGTCGACAAGAATTGGTTCCGGTCCGGAAAGCAGCCAGCATCCTGTCCCCTGGCTTCCACCCACATGGTTAGTGTCGATCAGATATACCGGCTGTCTCTGCATCTTGAAGTATGGAGCATAGAACCTGAGTGGATGGGATGGTCACTCGAGGTTTGTGCGACAATTGAACACGATCGTAGGTTCCCAACTAGAGTGACGGAGATCGTATTCGTGACAGACAAGGGCGAATCAGAGAACGACTCACAGATGCAGTCTCTTCTGCACATTGAAGATCGGATCGTAAACAGCAACGCAGTTGCAAATATCACCGCGGCTCGCAGGCGATGGGAGAAGGAGGCTCTTGCAAAAGCGTTGGACAGGCACAGCGAGAGGCGCGATGAGTTTGTGACCCAGTCGGGGATTCCAACTGACCGACTCTACACACCGGAGCAGATCGCCGACCTCGACTACGAGCGGGACCTGGGCTTCCCCGGCGAGTACCCATTTACACGCGGTGTCCAACCGACGATGTACCGAGGGCGACCCTGGACGATCAGACAGTACGCGGGGTTCGGAACGGCCGAGGAGACAAACAAAAGATTCAAATTTCTACTTTCACAGGGTCAGCCGGGCCTATCGGTTGCCTTCGATCTTCCCACTCAGATGGGACTCGACTCCGACGATCCAAACGCGCTTGGTGAGGTTGGTCAGGTAGGGGTAGCGATCGACTCACTTGCCGATCTCGAAACCTGTTTCGAAGGTATCCCGATCGATCAAGTCTCGACCTCGATGACAATAAACGCCCCGGCACCTGTGCTGGTCGCAATGTACGTTGCGGCAGGCGAGAATCAGGGCGCGGAGTCGGTCAAGGTCTCAGGAACTGCCCAGAACGACGTGCTGAAGGAGTACGTCGCCCGCGGCACCTACATATACCCACCCGAGCCCTCGCTGAGGTTGGCTGCTGACCTGATCTCTTGGTGTGCCGAAAACACACCGCGCTTCAACGCCATCTCATTGTCTGGCTACCACATGCGTGAAGCGGGCTCTACAGCCGTCCAAGAGATCGCCTTCAGCTTTGTAAACGCTATTGCGTACGTGAAAGCGGTACGTGAGCGTGGGATGGATATCGATGACTTCGCGCCGAGACTGTCATGGATCTTCAACACGCATATGAACTTCTTTGAAGAGATCGCCAAGTATCGAACCCTACGCCGGCTATGGGCGAGAATAATGAAGGAACGGTTCGGTGCGAAGGATCCGAAGTCGATGATGCTACGTACTCATACCCAGACAGGTGGCTCTACCCTGACCGCGCAGCAGCCGGAGAACAACATCACCAGAGCCGCAATTCAGGCATTGGCGGCAGTGCTGGGCGGAGTACAGTCCCTGGCACTCTCATGCTATGACGAAGCGTTTGCAATTCCCACCGAGAAGGCCCAGACGATTGCCTTGCGTACTCAGCAGATAATCGACTACGAAACCGGGGTAACAGACACGATCGACCCACTGGCAGGCTCCTACTATCTTGAGTGGCTAACGGACGAGCTTGAACGCCGTGCCCTGGAGGAGATGGAGAAGATGGAAGAGCTTGGTGGAGCAGTTGCTGCTGTGGAGAGCGGTTACTACTCCAATGCGATCCTCGATGAGGCCTATAAATGGGAGCAGCAGGTTTCAAGCGGTGAACGTACTGTTGTCGGAGTTAATAAGTTTCGCGATGACGAAGAGCCGCAAGCTGAGTATTTCGAGATCGACCCCAAACTTGCCGAGGCCCAGAAACAAAAGCTTGAAAAGCTACGCGATGAGCGTGATAACGCCCGCGTGGAGGATGCAATGTCGATGCTAAGGAGATCCGCGGAAGGAAACGACAACACGATGCCTGCGATCCTCGAAGCGGTGCACTCGTACGCGACACTGGGCGAGATCTGTGGGACTATGAAAGAGGTGTTCGGCGAGTTCACCCCGCCCGCAAAGATATGAAGATGCGTGACCAAGACCCATCGGACGAGGGGAGAGCAGGCGACAAGCCCTGGCTGCGTTGCTACCGCTGTTGGTCGCAGAACCTGGAGGTACAGGTCCACTACGACTCGGTGATGCGACTGGACGCTGACACAGGTGAACCTAGCGAGACGGTTGACGAGCTACATGAGACATCGGTGCAATGCCTGGAGTGCATGCACGACCAGCCCCATCTGAGATTGGTAGAAGGCCAGGTCGAGCCCGATGCAGATCGATGGGAGAGAATGGTCGCCGGCACACCCTGGGTAGCCTCCTGCACAGTCACCGTCGATCAAGACAGCATCGAGGCCTGTTCAGGGCCTGAAGCTGCCGACTCGCTCACATTCGGTGCACTCGGAGCCGCCGGGCTAAACGAATTCTTCACCCATGTCCGCTTTCACAAACACGATGATGAGAAGATCGTCGTACACATGCTGGTCGAGCTCTACGCCCGCAGCGCTGATGAGGCCTCACAAGTCCTTGAAGAAGCCGCCACCGATGCACTTGAGATCACGTCACTTGCCGAGGAGAGCCGGCCGCCGGCCGCTACGTCACAGGGAGCGCACTGAGCGGAGTCCCGCGCGTATGTGGTTTCGTTGCGAGCTACGAATAATGCCGATAGCTACCGCCTCTGTTCTGTATGGAAGCGGATCTCGTAGCTAGATCCGAACTGTGCCGCGAGCTACCGCTCCAGCATAGAAATTCCAAATCGTTGGAATTTCTTCATTGGGTTTATTTGATCTTGATGTATTTGATCAGCGGTGCAGCGCGGTTGCCGTTCCGATCTTTGGCTTGGAACGCCACTAGCACCTTGTCTCTATTCTTGATCAACTTACGCTTGCTCTTGGGAAGCCTGATCCTTACTCGATGCTTCCCTTTCTTTATCCGCATGCGTCGGCTGGCGAGTGGGCCTTGCGGGCCCAGCTCGCCGCTGACGCTTATTGCGTTCTGAGTGTGCAAGTAGATATCCACTGTGACATCTTCGCTTGTCCCGAGTTCGAGCCGGACACCTCGGCGAATGAAAGTTCGCTGCGAGATAACCGGGGGCACTCTGAACTGCGTCACAGGAGCTATCCAGTCCTCCCCAGAAGACCCTCCACTGGCTGTATGCGCCCCACCAATGCCTACTCCCGCATAGGCACTTGTGGGAAGCAGACAAGCCAGCAGCAAGGCTGCCGTGGCAAACGTCTTTATCAGAACCTTTGCCGGCCTTGTCTGTGTTACAGGAGTATTTTTTGACCTTCTGAGCATTCCTTGCTCCTTTTTGGTACCTCTACCTATATAAAGGCACCTGACCGCCTAAATGGCAGCCTCTACTTATAAAGAGTTTTTTAAGCCGTTTTCGTTACGGTCTAAATATCGGACTAGACGTTTGTCCTACCGGCTGGATCATCCAACAGATTGAACGATCTCCTCGGACAATGCCGGGAACTGCTTGAGAAACTCGGATCGCTCCTGCTTGAATCGCGACACCAGTTTTTCGTACTCATCCGCGCGTCCCTTCTCTCCGTAGAGCTTCTTCGGGCAGAGCACTCCGGCATCAGCCGAATCGATCCCTGGAACGGACGAGGCGATCTGGTAGCCGAAGTCTGGATCCGGCTCCCACTCGATAGTGCCTTCGGCGATTCCCTTGACGATCGCCGACGAGTGCTGAATACGAACCTTCTTCGAGCGGTCGTCCTCGGCTCCGCCTCCGACACGACCGGTGTTCATCAGATACACGTCGAAGGGGCTGTCCTGCATCAGCTCAAGAAATCGGTTTCCCTGTAGGTCGTTTTCCATAGGGAAGAACGGATTCGTCCCCGGTACACGCAGGAACTTGCCTGCCTCATCAGCCCCACCCGCACTGGTTCCCTGGGTCTCTCCCAGCATGAAGAACGCAGCAGCCTGAGTTGAGTCAAGCTTTGCAACTGCCGGGATGATGTTCTCGTTCTTGTTCAAGACCAGCAGAAAGTCCGCCTTGGTTATCTCGCGAGCGTCGGCCGCATCGATCGCCGCAAACGGGAAGGTTGCACGTCCGTTCTTCGTATAACTTGTATCGAAGAAGTCGATCTTTTCCTGATCATCCTCGGATACGTTCTCCAGATATGCACCCGGCTGAGTGACCGCTCCGTAAATCGTCGGCTCATCGTCGGGGTTGAGACCGAAGGTCTTTGCAAAGCATCCGTCCTCGGTGGCGGAGATGCGACCGTCTGGCCACATGGCGACAAAATCGTCCTGTACCGGTTGTGAGTTGTTCTGCTTTGTAAAGGTCGTGGTGGTCTTGCCCGTTCCGGACAGGCCCACTATTAGACCGACCTTCTTCTCGTCGCCGACCGGGATCACCTTACATCCCGCATGCAACGACAACCCACCCTGATCGTAAACAAGCTTGTTCCACATGCGCAGGCCGCCCTTTTTCGACTCGCCAAAGTAGTCGGAGTTCATGACTCGGGTCACGCCTTTGTCCAAGTTGACGGCAATCAGACGGTCGTCCGGATATCCCTCGGCCTTCAAGTTCGGTGTGTATATGACCATCAGCTGCGGTTCAAACGTATCGGGATCGTCAAGGTCAAAGTAGAGAGCCTTTTGCATTCCAGCAATGTTTGCGTTCGACTCCTCTATGAAAAGTCGTACAGGAACACGTTTTTCTGGATCGTTTCCGATGTAGCCGTCGATCCTGATCATCGGCTGCTCGGCTATGTAGGCATCCTGCATCTTCTCGATCCTTTCGCCTTCTTCCTTTGACATAGCCTGGTGAGGAGAGCTATCTGGATCATCGAGCACTAGATATGTCGAGCCCTTCGAGCGCGCTACCACCTTGGTCTGGACGTTGAGGTTTTTATATTCGGTCCAGCGTGAATTTGGCATCGCCTCGGTTAGCTCATATAGCTCCTCAGCACTTGGGTTGACCTTTATCGACTTTGCTTCTGGAATAGTTGCGACTCCGTCACTCACTTTTTTCAGCTCCTCTTGGCTATCTGATATTTAGTGGAAAACCTTGATGAATTCATCGCATTGACAATCACAAACCGAGACAAACTTAGAAGCTGCGATGAATGGTCTTTCTGGCGGGTCATCATAGCCAATCGGAGGGTCCCCCCTACTAGGAAATGGTGATGGCCGTCATGCCCTTCAGCATTGACTTTGAGCGGTTAAATTTTGTCAGTTACAGGCTATATCTTGTCAGTTACGGCTGGGGCTGCGGCCTCTGCAACCTGCGACATCGACTCCACTTTGGCGCTTGCAAGAGCCCTCACAACGACTTCATCCAAGGCCTGTTCATATTCATCCAGCAGTTCACCCACACCGCCACCATTCACTTCGGACACACCCACTGACCCAATCTCTGCCTCGAGCCGCTCGAAGTGACGCCGGTAGCCGTCGTGCAGTTCGCGGTAAAAGGACTCTTCCTTGGCCATCCGTTCGTTCGCTCTTTCGTCTACTGCCACACGCACATATCCAAGTACCGGGGGCGTTTCCCGATCGGCACGAGTTGCTCCCTCCACTATGCGTTCCTTTGCCGCACGCGCTGCCGACGGTGTCATCCAGTTCAAGAAGACTCCGTCAGCTATCTCTCCTGCAAGTGCACACATCTTTGGGCCCATCGCCGCAATCAGGACTCTTGTCCCGTCCGGCAGCGTCTCACGCAGCCTGGCAACACCCTCCCGCATCACTGCCAAAGGCTTCTTCGAAATCCCGGCTCCAAACGCTAGTAACAGCTTCTCGGGATCGAGCTCCAACCGGCTGATTGACTCAGCAATCTCCAATGGATCGTGTCTGTCGAGCGCAATCGCCCCCACTCCAAGGTCAAGATCAGGCGCCCCTTTGGCAAACTGAGCCAGGGTCTCCAGCCCGCTCGCCGCAGGGTGATCATTTGCCCACAGAGACATATACCCAAGCTCGGCGCAGACTGCACCCAGCTCCCTGGTCACCTCTGGATCAAGACCGGCGGCAACTCCGAACCCACGCCGTCCTTCTCTTGCTCCACCGTTTCCGTATCCAGACATACTGCTGTGCTAGCTGACTCCTTTACTCGTCGTTCGGTCGCTTCGGTATCAATACCGCGCGCTTGAACGTTGTCACGTGTTCGTTGTTTTGATTGTAAACGTCTGTCTTTACCTTTACAACACCGCGGTCGGGCTTTGACTTTGACTCCTTGACATCGAGGATCTCCGTCTCAACGAAGAGCGTGTCGCCATGAAAAACCGGACCGGTGTGCACCAACGACTCAGTCTCCAAGTTGGCGATCGCCTTGCCTGAAATATCGGCAACGCTCATGCCCAGCGCCAGTGAATAGACAAGTGGGCCAACTACAACGTTTTTACCCTGCTGGGACTGAGCGGCGTAGTGATCGTTTATGTGCAGCGGATGGTGGTTCATGCTGATCAAGCAGAAGAGGTGATCGTCTGCCTCGGTAACGGTCTTCGCGGGCCAGTGCTTGTAGATCGCACCCACCTCGAAGTCCTCCAGGTAACGGCCGTAGGGCTGTGACCCACTCTGCTCTCTCGAAAACTGATCAAGCGTCGTACCCTTGGGCTTTTCATCGTCTGACATGTCTACTACCTCCGTCTTATTTAGCTCTTGCTTAAAATTTCTGTCTATCGGCTGTCAGCGCCGCACCTTTCTCAGCCTGCTGCGCTGCTCCTGCTTTTCGACCAGTATGCCCACCAGCTTTATCAGTTGCGTATTACCGCTCGCCTTTATGTGGCCGTGCTCGTACGCTTCACGGAACTGCTCGAGTTTTCCTTCGTCTGCCAACTCATTGAAGTTGGAACGTTGGATCTCCACCTCGATCTGCGCATCGTTTGGCACGTCCTTGCTCAGCTCTATAGCCGGCAGCTCAACTCGCCACGTTTGGATGTCCCCTTTGGCCCTGAGATCCAAGCGGAAGATTAGCTTCAGCTGTTTTAAGGCAGGTACCTCGTCGGTAAACCGCCTTATACCGGCCTCTATCAGCTCACTTGTCTGCACCGCTATCTCCCTTCGAGATCAGATCTTGTATTCGTCAACGACCTTCCTGCCGATCACCATCCGCAGGATCTCGCTGGTTCCTTCGCCAATAAGAAGCAGCGGTGCGTCCCGGTAGAGCCGTTCGATCTCGTACTCCTTGGAGTAACCGAAGCCGCCGTGTATCCGAAAGCACTGCTCGACCACTTCCTTACCGGACTCCGACGCGAAGAGCTTGGCCATTCCGGCCTCCAAATCCGATCGCTCTCCGGCATCCTTCATGCGTCCCGCCTTGAGCATCAATAGTCGTGCCGCTTCAACCTTCGTTGCCATGTCGGCAAGCTTGAACTGGATCGCCTGGTGCTTGGCGATCGGCTTTCCGAATGCGACCCTCTCCTGTGCATAGCGTGCACCCAGCTCAAGCGCCCTCTGGGCAATACCGACGCCCCGGGCAGCTACGTTCACTCGTCCGACATCGAGAGCGTCCATCATCTGCTTGAAACCCTTGTTCACGCCCTCAGGACCGCCAAGCACGTTTTCTTCCGGACAGCGATAGTCCTCGTAGACCAGTTCGGTCGACTCCACTCCCTTGTAGCCCATTTTGGGGATCTTTGGCGGCACTGTCAATCCTGGGTTTTTCTCCACACCCGGCTCTTTCTCGGTGAGGAAGCAGGTCATTCCCTTGTACGGTGGGTCGGCATCCAGGTCTGTTTTTACCAGCAGGAAGACTACACCCGAGCGCAGGCCGTTGGTCACCCACATCTTCGAGCCGTTGATCACCCAGTCATCGCCGTCTTTTACAGCCTTGGTCTCGATCGCCTGCACATCCGAGCCTGCGCCTGCCTCTGAAAGTGAAAATGCACCGCGAATCTCACCGGTTGCCATCTTCGGCAAGAACTTCTGTTTCTGCTCGTCGGTGCCAAACTTCATCAAGAGATATGTACCGATGAAGTGAGTGTTGACAATTCCAGAGATCGATATCCAGCCCCTGGACAGCTGCTCCACAACCATCGCGTACGTTGTGAGATCGAGCCCCATACCGCCGTACTCCTCGGGGATGGTTACTCCAAAGAGCCCAAGCTCCTTCATCTGTTCGACAATCGGTTCCGGGAACTTGTCTTCATGGTCGTACTCTTCGGCGTTCGGAATTATCTGCTCGTCGACGAACTGGCGAACCATGTCGATGATCATCTGCTGCTCGTCTGTCAGCTCGTCGTTCCTTGTTGCTACGGCCATCGTCATCTACTCCTTCTCGTACAGCTTCTTGATCTTCACAGCGCCGTCCGGCGCTGCCTCAACACAGAGATCACAGAGCACACACTCGTCAAGATTCTCCTCAACGACCTCAAACTTCGCGTCCCCTTCCTGCGCAAATATGTCGACGGGACATACCTCGGCCACTTTTTTCGCGGCCTCTGGATCGTCGGCTACTTTGGAATCAACTTCGATATCTATAAAAAGTCCTGGCATATCAACCCCTAACCGACCGGTGCGGTCTTGTTGACTTCAAGCTTCTGCTTCACAAGGTCAGGAATCTCGGAAATCTCTTCCGCCACCGTTATTCCCGCCTCCTGCATCCGTTTGATCTTTTCAGCCGCTGTGTCGGCCTCTCCCTCAACGATCGTACCCGCGTGCCCGAAGCTCATTCCCGGCATCTCGTCCATGAACTTGCCGGCCATGAACGCGACTATCGGCATCTTGCAATCTGTCTCGGTGATGTAGTTGGCCAGCTCGGCCTCCATCCTGCCTCCCGGCTCTGAGTAGATCACGATCGCCTCGGTCTCGGGGTCTTCCTCGAAGTACGGCAGCAGCTCTGTGTACGTAGAGCCAATGATCGCGTCGCCGCCGATCGATATCGCGGTGCTCTCTCCAAGGCCTGCCATCGTCAAGGTGCTCGAAATCTCGGTCGTCATGCCTCCGCTGCGCGACATCACTCCCACAGGGCCCTTCACGTATGCCTTGTTTGCATCTTTCGCCGGTCCGCCTATTCCACCAAATTTGATCTTGCCTGGGCAGATCAGTCCGAGACAGTTGGGACCGATTATTCGAGCATCGTTGATGCCGGCAAACTCAACCATCTGCGCAACTTCGTAGCGCGGCACACGCTCCGTCACCACCACAACCAGCTTGATTCCTGCCTCGATCGCCTCAAAGACCGCGTCCCTTGTAAAGGCGGGCGGGACAGTTATCACGCTGCCGTCGACATGAGTCTGTGACGTTATCTGCTCGACTGTGTCGTATACCGGGACTCCGTAGACATCGCGGCCCTTCTTCCCCGGCGTGACACCGCCTACTACCTTCGAGCCGTAGTCGAGGCACTCCTTAGCCAGGTTGACAGCCTCACGCCCGGTGATTCCTTGGACAATGAACGTTGTTTTTTCATCGATCAATATGGACATGTCTAGCCCTTGCCTACCTTCTCGACTGCACGGCGAGCCGCTTCGTGCATAGAGACCGTTCTATCGCAGTATTCGACCCCATACTTTTTCGAGTATCTTGAACCCTTCTTCCTCCCAGGCACCTGGTATACGGAAGATTGCGATCTTCTCCGCCGGATCATTGCCGGTCTCTACGCAGGCCTTGATCACCCCTCTGGCAACAATGTCTACGCGAGTGTTCGAAACCGTGCTCATCATTACCGCGACCTTCTCAACGCCTGGCTTTGAGAGCACCAGCTTCATCAGGTTGCACGCCTTGCTAACACTGGGGTTACCCCCGATTTCGCAGTAGTTTGCAGGCTTACCGCCGCTGCTCTGGACGGCGTCAAAGAGAGTCAGGCTACCGCCTCCAGCGCCTATGACAAGCCCAAGGTTGCCGTCGAATTCAGTCACGTTCCCCGCTACACCGCGATGGTCTACGGCGTCTATTTTCTCTCCCGCGATCTCAAACTCAGTTGCCTCGCGCGCTGCACGTGACTCTTCATCGCCAACGCCAAGCGCCTCGAGTAGCTTCTTATGCCGTGGCCTTGCTTCGTTTTCCATCTCCATATGAGCGTCGACCGCAACTACCTTTCCGTCCTCCAACTGCACCAGCGGGTTGATCTCGGCCAGCGTCATGTTGTACTCGACGAAGAGCTTTGCCAAACGGGATAGGACCATTGTCAGCCGATTTAACGCGCTACCCGTAACCCCAACAGAGGCGATCGCCTCCTTGGCTCGGAAGTCCGATAGAGGCAGGATGGTGGAGAAGTGCCTGCGGCCGACGTGCTCAGGGTGTTTCTCGGCAACCTCCTCGATATCGATCCCGCCCATGTCGGAGAAGATCATCACCGGCTGCTTGCGTACTCCATCGATGACTATTCCGGCGTAGTACTCCTGTTTGATCGCCGCCTTTGAGTCAACCAGCACTCCCTTGGGCATGTGTCCGTTGATCTCGAGCTTGAGTATCTCCTCAGCGTGCTTTTCGGCCTCTTCCGGAGTGTCGGCGAACTTGACCCCTCCCGCCTTCATCCGGCCACCGGTTAGAACCTGGGACTTGATTACCGTCGGGCCATCGATCTCTGAAGCGATCTTGGCCGCTTCTTCTGCGGTCTTCGCAAAACCGTGCTTTGAGAGCGGGATCCCCGCCTTTTCAAGCAGTTGGCGTGATTCGTATTCAAAGAAACGCATAGCCGTCAGGCCACACGTTTCGTCATATGGCCGGGATAGGCGATCTCGGTGCGGTGAATGATCAGCCGCTCTCCGTTCTCTGTTACAAACAAGGGATACTCCTCTTTATCGATTGAATAACGCTACTTAGATAGTGCTTTGCCACGGCACACACCTTGGCTTATCAAGACCGAGAAAACGCTGTGAACGTACGTTCACCAACGGCGAACATTGTAACGTAGCGGCTATGGGTTTTTCACCACCGGCGAAGTTCAACTTTTTCACCGATATCGTGGTACCGCTTGCTACCCACAGAGGAGGAATGACTGCCCTAACCGCCTTTGATGAGCAAAGGGTCGAAAGAAGGTGCAGCTTCTCTGATGTAGTCGAGATGGGACATGCGGCGGGAAACGCTCTCGCAGCAGCCGGCGCAGGGCCCGGCAAGGTCGTGATGACCTTACAGGGCTCAACGCCGGAATGGATCGCTGCGATGCTCGGCGCCTGGCGGATCGGCGCCGTCGTTCTTCCTTGCAGCGAGATGTTGAGGGCAAAGGACCTCGAACAACGACTGCGTATGGCTCAGCCTACGGTAGTCGTCGCTGCCGAGCGTGACAGACAAGAGTTGGACACAGCACTGGAGATGTGCGACGAAAAACCGACTTTGGTGGAGGCGGTGACAGGCTGGCCGCAGAGTACAGATAATCCGGATACAAAAACAGTTGACACCGCAGCAGAAGATCCGGCGCTCGTGATCTTCACCTCGGGTACGACGGCCGAACCTCAGCCGGTGGTACACCTTCAGAGATACCTGTGGGGTCAGTGGACCCAAAGCAAATACTGGCTCGATGCACGTCCAGGCGACACCGTCTGGTGCACCGCAGGAACTGGCTGGTCAAAGTCATCACGCAACGTCTTCGTCGCACCGTGGATCGGTGGCGCAGCTGCGGTAGTACACGACGGCCGCTTCGACCCGGAGGAGCGACTGGACCTGATAGGTCGAGCCGGGGTCACGGTCCTCTGCCAAGCACCTACCGAGTACCGGATAATCGCCAAGCATCAAACATTGGATAGAGACAGGTTGAAAAGGCTGCGTCACCTGGTCTCTGCGGGCGAACCGTTGAATCCGGAGGTGATCAGGACATTCCGAGACTCGTTGGGCCTGGAGATACACGACGGCTACGGACAGACGGAGACTGGGGCTCTGACATCGATGCCACCTGGTGAGCCGGTCCGAGAAGGTTCGATGGGTAAGCCCCTCCCAGGCTTTGAACTGGACATTCGCGAAGGCGAGTTGTGGGTCAAAAGCAGCTCGCTCCCAACGATCTTTGACGGCTACTGGGGCGACGACCGTTTCGCAGACGATTGGTACGGAACCGGTGATCGCGTGATTCGAGACGATGATGGATACCTCTGGTTCGAGGGTCGCAGCGACGACGTGATCATCTCCGCCGGTTACCGAATCGGCCCATTCGAGGTCGAATCCGCCCTGGTTGAGCATCCCGCAGTAACCGAGGCCGCTGCAGTCTCAGCACCGGATGAGGAGCGCGGAGCAGTTGTCAAGGCCTTCGTGGTGCTGCGAGAGGGCATAGGCAGCGAGCAGCTGGCCAAGGAGCTGCAAGACCACGTAAAAGCTCTCACCGCACCGTACAAGTACCCACGCCAGATCGAGTTTGTCGACGAACTACCAAAGACCGCCTCCGGCAAGATCATGCGAAGCGAGCTTCGCATGAGAAGTTGTTAAACATGAGCGATAATTAGTCCTGTGCCGAACCGTCTGAGCAAAGAAACTAGTCCCTACTTACTACAACATGCAAACAACCCGGTCGACTGGTACCCCTGGGGCGAGGAAGCACTGGCCAAGGCCAAAGAAGAGGACAGACCGATCCTTCTTTCGATCGGCTACTCCGCCTGCCACTGGTGTCACGTCATGGAACGGGAGTCGTTTGAGGTGGAAGAAACGGCCGTCTACATGAACCGGCACTTCATATCGATCAAGGTTGACCGTGAAGAAAGGCCTGATATCGATGGCGTCTACATGGACGCAGTACAGGCGATCACCGGGCGCGGCGGTTGGCCGCTGACGGTGTTCCTGGACACCGATGCCGTGCCTTTCTTTGGCGGCACCTACTTCCCGCCGGAGTCGGGAGACGGAATGCCCAGCTTTATGGAGATAATGACGACCGTGGTCGAAGCCTGGGAGAACAGTCGGGATCGACTTGAGAATGCGGCCAAAGACGGTCTGAGTCAGTTGCAGAAAGCATCCAGAATTCACCCCTCAACTGAGATTCTTAGCCAGAGCGACCTCAACGAGGCACAGTTCCGCCTACACGATACGTTCGACAGCGTCAACGGTGGATTCGGTGGTGCACCAAAATTCCCACTGGCAATGGTGCTCGAGTTCCTTCTACGTAGATATGTAGCCAGCCACGACGACAGCGCTTTGACCGTTGTCAACCGGACACTCGTCGCGATGGCCGAGGGCGGAATCCACGATCAGCTGGGCGGTGGATTTGCCCGCTACTCGATCGACACTCGCTGGCAAATACCTCACTTCGAGAAGATGCTCTACGACAACGCACTACTTGCTCGTGCATACCTACACGGGTGGCAGGTTACGAAGACTCCATACTTCCGCGAGGTGTGCGAGATGACCTTAGACTGGGCGATCAGGGAGATGCGAGGTCCCGAAGGAGGTCTCTACTCAGCAATAGACGCTGACTCCGAGGGTGAGGAGGGCAGATTCTACGTCTGGGATTCAGAGGAACTCAAACAGCGTCTTGGAGCCCTGTTCGAGCCAGTTGCCAAATACTGGGGCGTAAGTGACGAGGGAAATTTCGAGCGAAAGAACATCTTGCACGTCGCCAATCGCTTGAAGGCAAAGCCCGACCAGGTTCAAAGGGCGCGAGAGATCCTTCTGACAGCACGCTCACAGCGAGTCTGGCCCGAAATAGACGACAAACGCATTACATCCTGGAACGCTCTGATGGTCTCAGCGCTCGCCGATGCAGGAGCAATGCTGGGTAGGAACGACTACATCGAAGCAGCAAGAGAGTGCGCCTCCTTCCTGCTCGAGACAATGAAAGACGTAAACGGCAACCTACTGCGTACTTTCAACCGTGACCGATCACACATAGATGCATACCTGGACGACCATGCACACTTGGTGGAAGCGCTGCTTGTCCTCTACCAAACGACCTTTGAAAATCGATGGTTTAAGGAGGCTAGGTCACTTGCGGACACTATGATCGAGCGATTTGCCGATACAGAAAATGGGGGATTCTTCACGACATCGACCGATCACGAGCAGCTGATCATCCGACGGAAGGACTTTCAGGATCATCCGATACCTTCGGGGAACTCATCGGCCGCGAGCGCACTGCTGACGCTCTCTAAATTGACCGGGGAACGGTCTTATGAAGAGCTGGCACTTGGGGTGTTTCGCCTTATCCATAGGGTGGCTGCCATCAACTCAGAGATGTTTGCGCACCTTTTAAGCGGTATCGACTTCCATTTCGCATCTGTGAAAGAGATTGCAATAGTCGGCAAGGATCTCCAGCCGATGCTCGACGAGATTCGCAGCACCTACCGCCCAAACACGGTGGTAGCGGTTGGAGGCGCAACTAAGGATAAGACCCCGGTCGTGCCTCTACTAGTGGACCGATCACCCACAGACGGGAAAACAACGGCCTACGTCTGCGAAGACTTCGCCTGTCAAAGCCCTGTCACAGACTCTGATGATCTGAAAGCCAAACTGTAATCGGGCCCCTATATCGCGGCTGCTATCTATGCGCTGACGATCGCGATAACGATCATGAATAGCGTCAGAAGAAAGGCCCAGAACGCTGCCTTGTCAGGCCTTGCGGCGATGCTGCTGGTTGCGACCATCCGCCTCGATCTGCGACGCCCACGTTTCGGTGCAGCAAACTGACTGGTTGTCGTCATTCTTTGCATCTTTCACCTCTTCGATGTCGCTTACGGGGTTAGCTGACGGGCTAGCGCTCAAAGAGCTGCGCCCCACCTCGAACATCATTCTCTCGCCCACATCGGACATAAAGAAAGCTCTGCCGAGACGGTTAGCCCCCGCGGCATCAATTGCCGCACTGGGTCCCCCGATCTGTCCAGGCCCCACCGGCCAATACAGATTCAGCGTATTTCTACAACAAACGCGCACCCATGCCGAGTCGGATGTGCGAAAAACGAGTTGCGATCCTAGCAATTTGCGTATTAATTGAACTTTAAAAGACTGCGCTGAGCGCCATTCATTCCTTTTCTATCGCAGTAGCAGAGCTGTATAGCGGCTCGTACCATACATTTTGTCCTTAAGGACAGACATTGTGCACTTACGCACAATCTATCGGATCAGCGCCCTGCTAAAAGGGATTTGCTTTTTTGAAGAGACGGGGTCAGGCAGCCCTGAGGCGCTCGGCCTCGGGTATGCGGGAAAGCTGTGCCAGTGCCTGAGTCTCGATCTGGCGTACGCGTTCACGGGTCAGCCCTAGATCGCGGCCGATCTCGTCCAGCGAGGACGGCTGTCCGCCAGCCAGACCAAATCTTCGCATCAGCACCTCGCGCTCACGATCGGTCAGCCTGTCGAGCAGTGTCGCGACAGCTCTCATCGCTTCGGAACCGGCAGCAAGATCCATCGGATCGTCCGCTCCCTCGTCGGCCAACAGCTCACCCAGCTCAGTGTCCGAGTCGCTCGTCGCCTGAGCGTGGATGCTGGCAGGCGTACGTGAAGACTCACGGATCAACTCGATCTCTTCTGTTTCAAGTCGTGTCCTTGACGCAATCTCTTCGATCGTCGGCTCACGTCCGACTTCTGCCTCTACCTGGCGCATTGCCCTGTTTATACGGATAAGTCTCTCGTTTATATGCACCGGCAAGCGAATCGTTCTCGAGTAGTTTGCGATCGCTCGCTGCATCGACTGTCTGATCCACCAGGTTGCGTAGGTGGAGAACTTGAATCCCTTCCGCCAATCGAACTTCTCGACAGCCCTGTTAAGCCCCAAGACACCTTCCTGTATGAGGTCGCCAAAGTCGACACCTTGGTTTCGGTACTTGGCAGCGATCGAAACAACCAACCTCAAGTTGGATTCGATCAACTCGTCCTTGGCCCTAAGATCACCCTTTTCGACTCTCTTTGCCAGCCGCTGCTCCTCCTCGCGGCTCAAAATCCTATGCCCGCCTGCTTGGTTCAAGAAAAGCTGTACTGAGTCTGCCGTTAATGCAGCCTGCATCGCGGCCTCAGCATCGACCGTGCCGATGCTGTCGTCCTGGTGTACCTCGACCTCTCTAACCGTAAGCTCGGCCCGCAACGCCTCTACGTTCTCGCGGTCCAATTCGAGTGCTTCCGTCAGTCGATCTATCTCACGAACATGCACGACCCCCTCGCGGGCAGCGTGCTCTATGAAGGTCTCAACCTCCGGTCTGAGTTCGGACAATCTTGCGGTATTTGTTTCAGTTGTTAACATTCTCTTAATAAGGCCTATTCCACAAATACGGGCGACACTGTGTCGCCCGGCTATTCCCTGCTTGCCTATTCTGTAGGTTAGCTAGACTATTATAGTTTGTTCCCAGGCTTTTACAAGGCCAAATTTTGGTTGCGTGACATAACGCACACAAACGGTGCTTCCCTGCCCCATCTGGTCTTGCCGCTCTTTCCTATAGATACGCGTATGGGACTAATTGGTTACACAACTTCAGAAAAAGTTGGTCTAGAAAGAACTTGCGGTCAGTGCTGCTTCCTCAGCACATCCTCTACCGGAGCTTCATCGTGGTGTATCGCTCCAATAATCACAACAAGTGGCGCGATCAGGCCAGCGATGACGATGAATGCAAACACCGCTAGACCTGCTCCTGCGACCAATGAGAGCGCAACCAGCAGCCCTGCAAAAGCAACTACCGCTGCAACCAATTTTCTAACTGTGTGAGAGTGAGCCTCCATGCCTTCCCCCTGTATGAGCTTAATAGCCACTCACTATATCTAGTCGGCAGAACCGACTTAGTGCTTTAGTTTTTTCGCCTAGAAGTGGACAGTGCAAATCTGCCCTGGGAGTCCGTGTACCAATTGGAGAGGGTGAGTCCGGCCTGATCGTATGCAGATTCAACCGATTCGCGGGTGAATTTACAGCTTATCTCTGTCTGTATCTCTTCCCCACGTTCAAAGAAGATGGTCTGATTGAGCTCATTGAACCGGACTGACTGCTCTGCCAGAGACCGCAGCCTCATTTCGATGCAGGAGAGCTCTTCGTTGAAGAAGGCAACATGTTCGAACTGTTCGGATTCGAAGTTGCCTTCAAGCTCCCTGTTGACTACGTTCAACACGTTCTTGTTGAACTTGGCCGTAATGCCGCTTTCGTCGTTGTATGCAGCCTCTAGCTCACTTCGTGGTTTGACCAGGTCGGTTCCGAGCAAAAGACGGTCTTCGGGCTCCATCAATCTCTGTGTCTTTGCCAAGAAGTTGACTCTCTCATCTGCAGTGAAGTTGCCGATCGTGCCTCCAAGGAATGCGATCAGCCGTCCGTCGCTCTGCGGTAAATAGTTGAGGTCCTTCTCGAAGTCGCCGATCAACGCTGTTATCTTGAGGCCCGGATACTCCTCAGTAAGCTCACTTGCAGATCGACGCACGATGCTCTCGCTGATATCAACCGGCACATAGCTTTCAAGCAAACCCTGTCTTTGCATTACATCCAGTAGTGCACGTGATTTGGTAGACGATCCCGATCCAAGCTCTACCAGCTGCGTAGGTCTGCACGATTCAATTATCCGATCGGCCTGGACGACAAGAATCTCCTTCTCTGCGCGCATCGGGTAGTACTCGGGGAGCTTGGTGATCTCCTCAAAAAGGATCGATCCCGCCTCATCGTAGAAGTACTTCGAGGGGATCCACTTTGGATTTGACGTCAAGCCCTCGCGCACATCGTCCGCCATCTCCGAAAGGGGATCGGAGCTATTTCTGCCACCGTTGAATGTAACTACGCTGCCGCTGATCTGCTCATCGATCTCCGCAGGCAATCAACTCACTCCCTCTATCCTCATCGAGATCTCCCGCAAGGCAAAGAGCCTACCCAACATTTCTTCAGAATATGCTGCCATCTGAACTGCTCGGTGCCTTTATACAAGTAGAAGCAGGCGTTAAAAAGCGCTTTGAGGACTCATAGAGAAGATAGGAAGATGCAGAAGCACCCAGAAGAAAGATATTGAATATGGATGTCACCCAAAAACGCAGATCGAAAAAATTTGGGAAAAAGCGTAACTATTTTGGGTCTTCTGCCTCTTATTTAGTAGAGGGATCGAGGAGCGAGGAAAAAATGATGTCCACGCTAGACAGGAAGCTATATTCGGAAGGGACCCAGGTTTCGGTAGGGATGCTTCTGGGCCATCAGAGACTGAGTGTTGTCTGTAGGTATCTGAAGCCGGTAGGCCACGGTGGCCTTCACTTTGTAGCTGACGAAGCAAGTGGTAACACGGTATCTGTCCCAATCGAGGATATCCGCCGAATTCATTAAAAGAAAACCCAATGATTTGGCTTTTCTACGGGGATGATAATAACCCTTAGGCCTCTGCTTTTGAGTGTCCGGTCGCTGGCTTAGCGTCTCGCATACCGGAAAAGGGGGCTTTTGGGAAGAACGCAGGATGGGCAGGCCGTTCAGCTTATGGGCTTTCAAGCCCGTTTTTCTATGCGGCCGCCCCTGCGACTTGTTCCGGTTGTGACGCAAGAGCACGTATCCGTATCTGTCGTTTTAGCCCACCGCGTCTTTCTGTTTGTTAAAAGGTCAAACAGAAGGAGGTCAGATGAGATTCATCGGCTTGGACGTCCACCGCGACTTTTTCGAGGTGGCGATATGTGAGGACGCAAGAGTGCGATCCGCCGGGCGCTTCAGAACCGACACGCTCGCGATTGAGCTCTTTGCACAGAGCCTCGGCAGAGACGACCAGGTAGCCCTGGAGGTGACCGGCTGTGCAGCCGCGATCGCAAAGATCGTAGCCCCGCACGTGGAACAGGTTGTCATGGCAAACTCGAAGGAGGTCAAGGCGATAGCCTGGGCGAAGGCAAAGACCGACAAGTTAGATGCACAAACGCTTGCCAGGTTGCTTGCGTCTGGCTTTCTGCCCGGTGTGTGGAGACCGGATGACGCAACGCGTGCGCTGCGCAGGCGTATATCGCGTCGTGCGCAGCTTGTGAGAGCGCGTACCCGTGCAAAGAACGAGATCCACGCAGTACTTCTCCGTAACTTAAAGGGCAAGCCACCGGTCAGCGATCTCTTCGGCAAAGGCGGCAGATACTGGCTTGACGGGCAAGACTTGCCGACCGATGAGCACCAGACCGTTGCGGGGTGTATCCGCCAGATCGAGTTTCTAGATGAAGAGATAGATCTGATCGATCGCGAGCTGGCCGCATCGGCGCTTGAGCGCTCAGATATCAAAAGGCTCATGACCATCCCGGGCGTGGGTGTGACCTGTGCTGCGGCTCTGATGGCGTGCATAGGGGATATAGGTCGCTTCCCCTCACCCAAGAACCTGGTCGGCTACTTGGGCCTTGACCCCAGAGTGCGCCAGTCGGGTACCGAACCGGCCAGACACGGACGCATATCGAAGGAGGGCTCTGCTCTGACCAGGCACATGCTGGTCGAGGCCGCATGGATCGCCTCACAGTCCCCCGGCCCATTGAGAGCCTTTGCCGAGCGGATAAGGGCAAGGCGTGGAGCACAGATCGCAGCGGTTGCGGTGGCACGCAAGCTTGCCCTCATAAGCTGGCACATGCTCGTACGTGGTGAGGACTATGCCTTTGCTCGCCCGTCGCTTACCAGGAAGAAGTTAAGGCTATTGGAGCTTAGATGCGGTGCAGCTCCTAATCGTGGAAGGCGCAATAAGTCTCCGATATTTGCAACTGCCAGTCAGCGGGCGCATGAGAGGGAGCTTGCCGTCCAGGCGGAGGTTGCCTACAAGCGATCGGTCAAGGACTGGCAGGCACAGCAGAAAAGAAGCGGTGCGGGTGTCTCACCGGGGCGCGCATCATAAAAGCAACGCGGCAGGACTTGTCCCTCGTCACTGCTCTTTTGCTCGAGATCTACCCGCACCGCATGCAACTATTGCAAAGGAGGCGTCAATCGTCTAGGTAAATTGGTACTTGACTTTCATCCGTATGCTGGAGCTGTAGTGAACGGCACTGTTGGCGCCTAACTACGAGACCCCTTCTCTCACCCCGATACCAGCTTCGTAATCAGCTGCGCGTGTCGAATTAGATTTCCGGTCGCAAGATAGTGATCAGATACCCGTTTTTTTGCTGCTGTTCCCAAACGCTGGCCTAACGGTCTGTCCTGAAGTAGCTTTGAAACGATCTCCCCATACGACTCCAGGTCAGTAGCATCTGCGACGAGCATTCCGCTGACTCCATCCTCAATCTGGTCCTGCATGCCGCCGACAGCACTGGCGACTACCGGGCGCTCCTTCCACATAGCCTCAGTCACGGTCAAGCCGAAGCCCTCTTTGATGCTCTTCTGGACAACTATGGTCGCGTGGCGTTGGAGAGCGTTTACTATCGCTGCGTTTTCCTCCATGTCCTCCATCGGCAGGCAGGCAAGGTCTATCCTGGTGCGCTGAGCGTGAGGCAGCTTACGCCAAAACATCTCGACCTCATCCAGAACTTCGGCACCTTCGGGGTCGTCGGCTACCGAATGAACGGTCGGCCCGGCCAGAACCATGTGGGCGTCTACGCCGGGTGGGACAAAGTCCGTGAATCCACGTGCGACGCCGATCGGATCCTTCAGACGGTCCCATCGCGACACCTGCACCACAAGTGGAGTATCCGGCTCCGGTGGGGGACCGAGCTGCAACATATCGGCGAAGCGGGAAATCCTGGAGGGAGTTCCATCCATCCGGTTGAACATCGGCGCTTCCTCTCCGCCGCACTTGCTGATTATGCCGGCGTTCGAAAGTATCGACTGCACCATGGAATCATCCATATCTTGGTTCTTTGGCGAAAAGACATCGATCGAAGGCGGAATGATCTCAACGAGGTTTCGATCTATCTCTTTCGGTATGTACTCCGGTCGTGAGAAGACAAATCCATGGGCATCTGTAATGTACGGCGCTAAAAAATCCCACCCGAGTTGCGTTATGTCCGTTCCCACGTCGTATCCGATATGGCAACGCCAGATCACTATCGCCCCGGTTCCAACCAGGTCGCTGATCATCCCGGCGACCTGAGGATCGTGCAGTATCACTATGTCACCCGGCCTGATCAGGCCGGCAAGCTCGGCGCTGCAGTGCTCTAGAGCCTTCTCGTAGACCTTACGCTCTTTCTTTCCCAGCGTGCCTCCATCGCCCTCATCCCCGTGCAGTATGTTGTGAAGCCGCTTTGTAAGCACGTAGAACTCTGGAGAGGCCTTTGCCACCATCCAGCGAACATCGATGCCGGCACCGCGACTGTAAGCGAGCATGGAGTGGAGCATCTCCGCTACCCCACCACCTGCGGCCGTCGAATTTACATTCCAAATGACGCGATCGTCGAGGGCTTTACGCGAACGCTCGATCGTGCTGACAAGTTCCGAGAATCTCTCTTCACCAATTATCTCACGGAAGATATCGGGAGATCGCGGAGCTAGTGGTACTTCCTCTAGATAATCCAATCGCTTGTCCCCTTCTCAGATCCGTCCGGCCTTATTACCTGGTCTACACGCAGCTTATTAACCTTCAACTCATCGACCTCCAACTTGCGAATACGCATTCTCCCTATCGCTATTTTGCCGATCGCAACAGCCCCTATCGCAAGCGCTCCAACCGCACCTGCGCCCGCTGCGAACGCAGCAACAGAGTTGGGTGCAGATATCGACGACACATCTAACGACTTCATAGCTTTCGTCGCAGATAGCCGGTCTTTTCTCCTTCTGCGTCGCCTTCTACACCGGCGCCCGCCATAGCAACGGCGGCACTTCTTACAACATGCAATCAAGAAAACCCCTTCAGTGTCGATGTCTGAGGGTCTTAGGCTACCTTCAAATTGGGCTCGGAAGCGACACCAGCTTCATCTGAGCTCTTACAGATTCGGTTACGGCCATTCCTCTTGGCTACGTAAAGAGCCCCGTCTGCGGTCTGCATCAGCGAGTTCATATCGATCCCGTCCGCAGCCCGGGCTGCGGCAACTCCGCAGCTTAGCGTGACTTGTAGATCCCCCGGCCTGCCCATCTCAACGGCTTTCCTAACGCGTTCTCCGACCCCGTACGCTGTGTCCTCGTCGGTCCCCGGCAAGATCATCACGAACTCCTCGCCTCCTGCCCTGAAAGCCACGTCGTTCATGCGAATGTTCTCACGCAGAATGTAGGCAACATCCCTAAGTACAGCGTCTCCACGTGCGTGGCCGTACTTGTCGTTTATCTTCTTGAAGAAATCAAGGTCTGCGACGATTATCGCAGTTTGTCCGCCGATTCTCCTCATCGTCACATCGAGCTCGGTGAGCCGGCCGTTCAAGTGGTGCCGGTTGAACAGCTCAGTTAGCGGATCTAGGACAGATTCCTCGTGCAGCTGCATGTCCCTCTCCCCAAACATCCACAGAGATAGGCCGATGAGCGCGAGGCTGAACACGGCGAGAATTCCCTCCTGGTGACCGACGTTTGGGGTTGCAAAGATTATTACAGAACCACCGACGACGGAGATAAAAACTGCCGATGCGCTATATATGCCTCTAAAGCGCGCCGCAGCGCCGAGCATCGGGAGGATCAGGAACAACCACATCGGGCTGTGCAGGCCGCCGGTAATGGCAATAACCGCCAAGGCTATGCCCAGTGCAACCGGCCAGCTCACATTCGCCGCCACAACCGAGTTCGGGTAACGCTTCGCAAGATATCTCGCAAACAGGCTGAACAGAGCCAGGCCGATGATGAGCAGGGTCAGTGTCAGTAAGTGCTCCTGCTCAAAGATGAGAATCAACGGAATCGCCACGACTGCGATCACCAGGCGCACGTATGCCGCACTGCGCTCCAGAGTATGGGCGCGACGCTTCTGCAGGGACCATCCCGGGTCCTTTGTGCGGTCCATCCGTGGACTCATATTCTCCCCTTTAACGGTCTTATCGGCCAATAAGCACTCGAAGTTGAGTCAAGTTTCGGTAGTTTCGGTTATAAATGAGCCCCGTCTGGAAATTCAGCGCGAGCGACACATTATACGAAGCTGTCTGGGGAGCGTGAAAACCGCTCCTTACAACCTTGAGAGCAGAAGTGATATTCGACTCCTTTGTGCTCAACCGATCCAACGCAGTGTGCGGGATCAACCGCCATCTTGCAGACCGGGTCGATCGGTAGGTCTTCGTCAGAGTTCGTGTCCGCGACCATCGCCTTGTAGATCACAACATCTTCGGTAACGCCCTTTAATTTGTGACAACCGTGGTCTTTTACTTCCGAACCCTCTACGTTCCCGGCTGCAGAACGAACTGCATCGGTTATCAGCACCTCGCCCGCGCCAGCAAGTTCGGTTACTCGTGCAGCGGTGTTGACAGTACGCCCTATGTAGTCGCCGCCTCGCTCCGCCGCTGGGCCGTAGTCGATACCGACTCGAACCGCAGGAATTCCGTGTTGGGCTCCCACCTCGTCAACGACCCGGACGCCGATCGCGATCGCGTCGCAGGCGTCCGGCACCCTCATCATCACGGCGTCGCCTATCGTCTTCACTACGTCGGCACCGTACTCTGATGCAAGCGAGCCAAGATCGTCTGCGTAGCGCTCAACCAGATCTGCTGCCTGGTGGTCGCCGTGCGCTTCTGTTAGCTGAGTGAAGCCCGCCAGATCTGCAAAGAGAAAGGCCTGTTCTACGTCACCCATCATTTGGTACGAGTGAATCGCTCTACTGCTTCCATAAGCTCGGACACCTTCTCAGCGCCCTCCTCTTCGCCGGTGACCATCGCATCACGAACGCAGCCCCGAACGTGTCCGTCGAGGATCTTCAGCCCCACCTGATCCAGAGCTGTCGATGCCGCCGAAAGCTGGGTCAGGATGTCGATGCAGTACTTGTCCTCATCGACCATACGGGCGATACCTCGTACCTGCCCCTCTGTTCGGCTCAACCGGTTGAGCACTTCCTTTCGCTCGATATCGGATAGATGTGCCATCTCTATCTAGCCTCCCTTCCAAACTTTCGTAACCGCAGAGCATTTGTTACAACCGTAACTGAAGATGCTGCCATTGCAGCAGCTGCCAATATTGGGTCCAAGAGAACTCCCCAGATCGGATACAGCACGCCGGCTGCTACCGGGATCAAGGTCGTATTGTACGCGAACGCGCCGATCAGGTTCTGCTTGATCGTGCGCATCGTCGCCTTCGACAACTCAAGCGATTTCGGTATGCCCTCGAGGTCGCCCGAAATCAATGTCAGGTCCGATGCCTCCATCGCCACGTCCGTGCCGGTGCCTATCGCTATTCCAATATCTGCCTGAGCAAGCGCTGGAGCATCGTTGATGCCATCGCCAACCATCGCGACCTTGCCCCCCTCGGCCTGCAGTCTGCGCACCTCCTCTATCTTCTCGTCCGGCAGCACCTCGGCAAGCACTCGGTCTATGCCGGCTTCGGCTGCTATCGCCTCTGCCGTACGCCTGTTGTCGCCGGTCACCATCAGCACTTTAAGACCCAGCTCTTTAAGCCGTGCCACGGTACGCTTTGCCTCCGGCTTCAGCGTATCTGCAATCGCCACTACGCCAGCGGCCCTACCGTCCACGGCAACGATTACAGCGGTCTTGCCCTGAGACTCAAACCTCTCCACATCCGTATCGATCGTAGTCGACTTGAATTCCAGACCACGCATGAAACGTGGGCTTCCCACCGCCACCTTCCGACCGGAGACGGTTGCGCTGACGCCGTGCCCTACCTCGGCCTCGAAGTCCTCGGCCTCGGAGATCTCGATACCGCGCCCGCGCGCTGCCGCTACAACCGCCTGCGCCAGCGGATGCTCGCTTTGATCTTCAACCGAGGCTGCCAGGGCCAGCAACGATTGGTCTCCATCGACCTTCGAAATAACATCTGTGACCTCGGGCTCGCCCCTGGTCAGTGTTCCCGTCTTGTCGAGCACAACCGTATCGAGGTTCTTCGCGGTCTCCAGCGCCTCGCCACCACGGACCAGAACGCCCATCTCTGCACCACGCCCGGTTCCAACCATAATCGCGGTCGGCGTCGCCAGGCCAAGCGCGCAGGGGCAGGCGATGATCAGCACTGCCACCACAACCAGTATCGCCTTGGGAAACGATGCTCCCGCAAGTAGCCAGACCGCAAAGGTCGCAAGAGCCACTAAGATCACGATGGGAACGAAGTAGGAAGAGACCACGTCGGCGACTCGCTGTATCGGGGCTTTGCTGCCCTGTGCCTCCTCCACCAGCCTAACTATCTGGGCTAACGCGGTATCCTTACCAACCTTCTGAGCGCGAAATTTAAAGGAACCCACCTTATTGATCGTCGCGCCGATCACCTCGTCACCGGGCCCTTTCTCTACGGGAACACTCTCCCCGGTCAGCATCGACTCGTCGAGCGTCGAGCTCCCCTTCTCTATCGTGCCGTCAACCGGCACCTTCTCGCCGGGGCGCACAAGCACCGAGTCTCCGACCTGGACCTCTTCGACGGGAATCTCGATCTCCTCGCCGTCACGCACAACCCTGGCGGTCTTCGCCCTCAAGCCCATCAGTTTCTTGATCGCTTGGGTCGTTCCAGCCCTTGCACGCGCCTCCAGCAAGCGACCAAGCAAGATAAGTGCGATGATCACCGCGGCGGTGTCGAAGTAGACGGCCGGCTCCACACCAGCACTTTTCGAATATACGAGGCGCGACAGTGGCCACGACGCTGTAGAAGTAGGCAGCGCTCGTTCCCACTGCGATTAGAGTGTTCATATCGGCCGTGCCGTGCTTGCCTATCTGCCAGGCTCCCTTGTAAAACTGAGAACCGGCCCAGAACTGCACGGGCGTGGCCAGAGCGAACATCACCCACATATCTGTTCTGGATGAAAATGGCGACCAGATAAACGCCATTCCGAGGAGCACCGCACCCACCACTGCGGCAAAGATGAACTTGGCTTGTATCTGCCTCTTCTCGCGCAACGCCTTCTGCTCGCGTTTATCCACCTGCTCCTCTTCGCCACTCCGAGGATCAAATCTGTCCATCGAGTAGCCTGCCTCGTGAACCGCTTTGGCGAGCTCGTCCTCTGTCAGGTTCTCACCTTCGACTGTCGCACGTCTTGAGGCGAGGTTGACCTCCGCCTTCTCTACCCCTTCGACACCGGCAAGTGCACCCTCGACACGACTGACGCACGAGGCACAGGTCATGCCGTCGATGTCGAGAAGCATTTTTTCTTTTGTCTCTAGCGGTGTCATGCGTCTTGCCTTCTCTTTAGGAATCGTCTTGAACCGATGCCTCGTAGCCGACGTCATGCACGATCTTTGCAAGCGTTTCCCCAACCAAGTCCTCGCCCTCGACAGTTGCTCCGCCGGGCTCAAGACTCACATCCGCGCTTGCTACTCCATCGGCGGCTGACAGAGCATCTTTCACCTTGCCGACACAGTGTCCACAGCTCATACCCTCGATATCCAATACTACTTTTTCTTGACTCACTTATAACACCTCCGTTTTGATTATTTTAATCTTGCTGCACTTTCGTATTAATCGATAGGTCATGATCCGCTTGGGCCGGCGCATGACTCAATAGCGGTGCGTCTTTTCTGATACTCATCTTCATCGATCTCCCCTTCTGCGAATCTCCGATCAAGAATCTCGAGCGGACCTGGATGCTGCTTTCTGCTGTTAAAGATCAACGATCGAACGATCCAGGCCCCTCCCAAAATGACCAGAGCCCAAAACACGACCATTCCAATCATCATTACGATCCACCATCCATCTCCCCAGTCACTGTCAAACATGTGCCCCGAATCTGCAATGACCGTGCTCAACGCGTAAAACATGACTCAAACCTCATTTCGATACGGTGGCAAACAGACAACTACCTCAACAAGAACCCTACTATACCCCCTAGGGGTATGCAAGTGATATCGATCACAGGGTTGAATATGTAACCGTTCACGGGGTCCAATTACCTTTAGAGTAAGCGTTCAGGAGGTCCAATCGCCTTAACGCCCAGAAGAGGGCCCTAGTTCGCCCCTCGCTTCTTCGTAGGCTCTTCGCTCGCGGGTCCTGTCACGGGTGGGGGCCCATCCCCTGCGGGCAAGTATGTCCTCGGGCATACACCCACCCGCGCCACCCGCTCGATCAACCGTTTCTTAGGTTAGGAAAAGACCGCTTTAGATACTCGTACAGTAACTACTCGCAGCATGCAGAAGCTGGATCTACGATGGGTAAGTGGTGGGTCTGGGGTTTGGATTGAAAAGGCTCTGGGACGACTGCACATGGATGCGCAAGCCAGGGAAGGCTTGCGTGGCGTCCCAGGAGTGGCGGGACGAAGCGCTCTTTTCAAGCTGAACCCCAGACACACTATGAGATTACGTGAACGGTTACTTGAATATATAAGAGGGCCCCGTCATAGACGAGGCCCTCTACATCAAACCTGTAAGCCGGATTCTGTCTTGGCCGACCATCTATCTTGGGCCGATGTCACCACCGACCTCTAGCGACCTACCTGGACCTCGGCGGGCAACCTGCAAACGGTCCTGCTTGGTCTTGCACCGGGTGGGGTTTGCCTTGCCTTACATGTCACCACATAAGCGGTGCGCTCTTACCGCACCATTTCACCCTTACCGTCCGTGCACGCTCACGTGTGGCGGCACGACTTTGGCGGTGTATTTTCTGTGGCACTTTCCCGCGGGTTTCCCCGGCTGGGTATTACCCAGCACCCTGCCCTTATGGTGTCCGGACTTTCCTCGAAGTATCACCTCCGTAGCCGACTGGTCTGATAGATCAGATTTTATCTGTTATCGACCGTTTGCGGGGGTAAATGTTCTGCCCTGCAACTGAAGCTGCTGTCAACAGTGCCGGCTAGAGAGACCTGAACACTCCGACAACGCGCCCGGCCAACTCAGCATCATCGACCACAATCGGCTCTAATCTCTCGTTCTCCGGCTGGAGTCGGATCTTGCCGTCTTCCTTGTAGAAGCGTTTGACCGTTGCCTCGTCTTCCAAAAGCGCAACCACTATCTCACCGTTTGCAGCAGTTTCTGCGGGTTTGACGACGACGTAGTCACCGTTGAGGATTCCGGCATTCTTCATACTGTCGCCCCTCACCCTAAGAACGAACTCGCCGTTTTCCTGCCTTATCGCACCCGGCACCTCGATGTAGTCTTCGATGTTCTCTTCGGCCAGAATCGGCTCTCCTGCCGCAACTCGACCGACAAGGGGCAGTCCTTTTGGCTTAATAACGTCCCTGGCCTTATCCAGCAGGAGCTCCAGGGCTCTCGGCTTGCTGGGATTTCGCTTCAGAACTCCGAACTTCTCCAGATTTTCCAGGTGGGCGTGAACTGTCGATGAAGAGGTGAGACCCACCGCCCTGCCGATCTCTCGAACGGTAGGTGGGTAGCCAACCTCACTCAGATGTTTCTTGATGTATTCGTAGATCTCTTGCTGGCGGTTCGTTAGGTCCATAGATATTTACCTCTGATCCCTTTTAATACATAGCGAACAGATGTTCGTAGCATATCCTGCCAACCAGACGACTTCAAGCTAATCGACAATAACTTTCAAGGCGACCGTATATGAGCGCGACGGTGATGACCCAATTGAAATATGGTTATACCCGGGTATTTTGGGCCTATCCCTATAGTCTCAAGACCTGAGTGTTAAGGAAATGCGCCCGTGGCGGAATTGGTAGACGCGCAAGGTTGAGGGCCTTGTGACCTGATAGGTTGTGGGAGTTCGAGTCTCCCCGGGCGCACTAGGAGCCTGAATAGCCTTGCAACTCGAAGCTCACCGTGGTGCCCTCCCCCACAGTTGACTCGGCCCAGATGCGTCCACTGTGGGCTTCAACCAGCGCTTTGGCGATCGCCAGTCCCAGCCCGGCTCCACCTGAATGTCGGGATCTTGAGCTGTCGGTTCGGTAGAAGCGGTCGAAGATGCGATTAAGTTGGTCTGTTTCTATGCCTGGTCCCTGGTCACTGACCGAGATGGTCAGCGTGCCATTCACTGTTGAGACATCAACGGTTATTGCAGAGCCTGGGTCGGTGTGCTCGACCGCATTTCTCGCAAGATTTCGCACGACCTGGGCGATTCGGTCGGGATCGCACCGAAGCTGGCCTCGCGGAGCCTCTGAAAGTTTCCATTCTCGCTCACCCAGCAAAGTAAGGCTGTCCAACAGCTCCGAGAAATACGGCCCGCAGTCAACGGTCGACAGTTTCAGCAGCGAGCCCTCCTCCGCGCGTGCCAAGAGCTTCAGATCGTCGACCAGTCGGTCCATGCGTTCAACTTCCTTTGTCACTACCTTTGTCGCACGATCGACCTCTTCCGCCGATGGCCGGCCCTGCCGTGCCAGTACCTCGAGCTGCCCACGGATAACGGTCAACGGTGTGCGCAGCTCGTGTGATACGTCAGAGAGAAATGCTCGCTCACGCAGGAACGTCTGTTCAATCCGGTCGAGCATCTGATTGAACGACTGTGCAAGTACTCCAACTTCATCCTTCGCTCCTTGGTAGTCGATCCTGTGCGATAGATCCCCACCGGAGACAGACTCTGCTGTCCTCGCCATTCGTCGCAAAGGCCTCGAGGTCCGCGTTGCAATCGCGTAGGCCAGAAGCATGGCCATGAGTAGGGCTACAACACCTACGATAAGAAAGGTGCTACGCAGACCGGTCTGCGCTTGCTCGACCGGTTGCAGGGGCTGCCCGACTCTAAAGGTTCCCAGCTTGCCGCCGTTTTTATCGATTACCTTTGAAAGAACGCGAATCTTTCCCGCGTCTTCGACCGTTACTTCAGAAAATCCGATCGGCGCGTTCAATATGCCCTTGTTTCCCGACTTTGCGTTCGCTTCCTCTACTTTCAACAGGTCCAATAGTGAGCTTTTGTCTTCGTCAGACTTGCCCTCATCAGACTTGTCTTCGTCATCACTTTCATTTTCTTT
The DNA here is from genome assembly GCA_963710065.1 of uncultured Thermoleophilia bacterium. GTDB lineage: Bacteria > Actinomycetota > Thermoleophilia > Solirubrobacterales > CAVPYU01 > CAVPYU01. Next base: position 201,223 of record CAVPYU010000002.1, read on the forward strand.
TTTTTCATTCGGCTTTTTCTCATCTTGCTCATCGTTGGATCTATTCTCTGTTGGTTCCGGAATGGAGTTCGGTTCTTTTGTGTCGGGTGATTCCTCGTCACCTTGATTCGAAGTGTCTTCTCCGTCTTGACGTGTGTGCTCTTCTATCCCCCCCGCTTCGCCTTTCTTGAGTTCCTTTTTTATTACCTCAGCCTCATTCGTGACGGTAGGCCCACTAAGGACTTGGACTACATATATACGAGGAGTGGCCTCAAACCGTTGCTTGTCTATATATCTACGCGAGGCACTTGCCAGGCTGCTTGAGTTGACATTGCTTGGCAGCGAGTCGATAAAGCTCTTGGCTTGCGTATCGAGGTCAGAGTCGATACCGGCACGCAGATCAGAGGTGGTGCCACGATATATCGCGATATAGCTTCCGCCAACCGACAGCACGACTATCAACGCGATCCAGGCCGCCAGACGCGGACGCAGGCCAAAACGACTACGACTCATCTTCGACCAACTTGTAGCCGGCTGAACGAACGGTCTCTATCAAGAGACTTCCACCGACTTCACGCATCTTTCGGCGCAGGTATCCGATGTAGACTTCGACGACGTTTGTGCCCGGATCGTGATCGTAACCCCAAACCCGGTCGAGCAACTGCTCTTTTGACAGGACCTGCCCGGGGTGGCGCATCAGATAGGCGAGCAGATCGAACTCGCGAGCACTGAGCATCACGTCCTGTTCACCATATGTAACCTGCCTCTTTCGAAAGTCGAGAGTCAGCGCGCCCAACTCGAGCGTTACCGAATCACTCTGCTTCGGCGTTCGTAGATGGGCCCTGACTCTTGCCGATAGCTCAGCAAACGAAAAGGGCTTGGTTACATAATCGGTTGCACCGCGGTCCAGTCCCTCTATTTTCTGCTCAACCGCGTCCAATGCCGTTAGCATTATCACCGGTAGCCGTCGATCGAACTCTCGGATGGACTCCAGTACCTGAAACCCATCCTTTCCTGGAAGCATTACGTCCAAGATCACTATGTCGGGCTGTTCGCTTTGAACCAGGCGCTCACCGGCAAGGCCGTCCGATGCACAGGTGACAACGTATCCCTCGGCCTCAAGACCGCGTGATATGAAGTCGGCTATCTGCCTTTCGTCTTCCACGACCAGAACCTGCATATATCAAATGCTACGCAGATGGTTAGCGACCGTGGCAAAGATAAGAGAACTCTCACGTTTATCACAGTCGATTCTTAGTCTGGCTCGCCAGTATTGGCAGCAGTCAAACCGAGGAGGAACATCGTGAAGGTAAAGACAAGACTGGCCGTAGCCGCGGGAGCCACCACACTTTTTATCAGTGGACTGGCAGTCGCCGGGGTCTCACTGTACGACCAAAGTAAACCGGCATCGAATAATGCCGTAGAAGCGACGAAACCCCGTGTGCGAGTTGTTCGCGAGAAACGTATCCGCTACCAAAAAGCTCCAAAGATTAATAGTTCAAACCAGACCCAATCGGTAGCAACTCTGCGAAAAAGAAGCGCACAGCAACTCCCGAGATCAACAGCTGCCTCGACTCCTCCGCCTAATGTGAACAGTCGATCTGGGCTAGCCGCTCAACCCCCCACATCTCGTACGTCTCCTGGCCAAACGAACTCATCGGAAGCAGAGCACGGCGACGAAGGTGTAGAAGAGCGAGAGGACGACCACGGATCCGTTGCCGAAGATGACCATGCAGATGATCGTGGTGAAAGAGACAAACACGACGAGGACGATTGATGGCCGCTGACTCAAGAAAGAAGCTGAGCAAGAGGAAAGCGACTGCTTTTATGACGGTTGTGACAGTGACCGCCATCGCAGCTGTATGGCTGGCACTTGTTTTTCAAATGAGCACGGACACGAAACTAACGTCTCAAGCCAACGCAAATGCAAATGTTGAAAATCGCGACACAGAGATCCACCGGATAATCGAGGAAGTCGTCGTAATACAGCGTCCAGAAGAAGACGAAGTGACCGGCAACACATATGCATCGGCGGCGGCTCCTACTGCAGCTAACAGCACTGCCCCGGCTCCAGCTATCGGCACTTCACGGCCACAGCTTGCTCAGATACAGCCCGCTCCCCGACCGACCACACGTGCATCATGAAAGACTGCGACTACTTCGAAATTAATTCGTTCGGTACGCAGGTGCGACTCTACCTTGGCGAACCCCTATCAGCCAGCAACCCGCCAAACTCGGTGGTTGTGGCACATATCGAGGCCTATCTGAAGATGTTCGAAAGACGGCTTTCACGGTTTCGCGCAGATTCAGAGCTCTGTCGACTAAACGACAGCCCCGAACATGAGGTCGCTGCATCGAGTCTGCTTAGACGGTGCACCCGCGCCGCACTCGATGTTGCAACCTTCAGCGAAGGTCTGGTCGATCCAACCGTTATTGACTACCTTGAAAGGGCCGGATACAGAGAATCAAGGGCTGAGTCCAAGCCCGCTTCAATCCACGAAGCCCTTGCCGACGCTCCTGAAAGAGCACCCGCCTCACCTGCGCCCGGGAGTCTTTGGCGTCAAGTCGAGATCGACGATAGCGCAGGAGTTATAAGGCGCAAACCAGGTATCCGATTGGACTTCGGGGGCATCGGTAAGGGATTGGCTGCAGACAGCGTTGCATACAAATTAAAAGGGCTGCGGAGGGCCCTGATCGACTGTGGTGGCGACATTAGAGCCGTGCAAAACTGCCCAGACGCCGAACCGTTCGAGGTTCAGGTCGAGAATCCGCTGACAGGTGAAACTTCCACCAAGTTCCTTTTGAATAACGCGGGGATTGCAACAAGTGGAATCGTTACGAGAATCTGGAAAACAGCCAGTGGATACGCACATCACTTGATCGATCCGTCTACCGGTAACCCCGCTTGGACGGGCGTGGTTCAATCGACCGCGATGGCCTCGACCGCTCTTGAGGCGGAGACGGTTTCGAAAATTGCATTGCTGTCTGGGCCACAAAGGGCACGCGGACTGATTGAAAGATTCGGCGGCGAGATGATTCAGGAAGACGGGTGTTCAAAGTGTTTCTATCCAGCTTGAGCGTCTCTGTGTCAGCGATCGATCCAGCCGACCACTTCTACTGGATCGCCAGTCGCTCGATCGGGATAGTTGCGATGGGGCTGCTGACCTTGTCGGTTGTGCTCGGGCTGCTAGCTTCCGGTCGCCTCAGCGAAAAACCGGGCAGAAAACGTGTATTTGTCGTTGTGCATGAGGTAAGTGCTGTGCTCTCGATGATCCTGCTGGTGGCGCATGGAGCTTTGCTCCTGGGAGACAACTATCTGAGTCCGAGCGTGCATGAACTTCTTTTTCCATTTGCAATGAGCTACCGGCCAGTCTGGACCGGCCTCGGAATTGTTGGGGGCTGGATCGCTCTTATCCTGGGATTAAGTTTCTATATGCGTCGCCGAATCGGTGCCACCGTCTGGCTAAAACTGCACAGATTCATCTTGATCGCCTGGCTGTTGGGCATGGTTCATGCGGTGGGTGCAGGCACAGATATGACAAACCCGTTGATGAGGATCTACCTTCTGGCTCAAGGAGTCGCTGTGACTACCGTGCTGATAGCAAGGCTGTTGCCGCGCGGATCGAAGAGGCGTGTGGCGAGAAGGGGAGTGGCGCAAGCGGAGCGTTAGCCTAGCAAGCTAACCCTGTACGCCACTTATCCACGCTGCGGCCAATGAGGTGGCTCCCAGCTTTGAAAGGTTGATGCCTCTCAACCAGAGAACGGAGGCGTATCCGGACCCGTCCTGAACTCCCAGAACCTGCACATTCGGGTCGTCTGCCAGCGTATCTAGTGTCGCTTGATCGATGCCTGTTGCAAGCTGGGCACTGTTGCTCTTCAAACGGTTAATCCTACGGTTCTGCTCCGGCTCCAAGGAGAATCTGATCTTCCCCAATGCCGGTGAGATGCCATGGGATTTAGCCCACCAATCTTCGTTGGCCAATAGAACGACCGTTCTTTCGTCCGCGCTGTCGAGTTTGAAGGGGCCGCTACCGGCATCTCGCACTCTCTTTACTCGTGCCCCGTCGCTACTTGCTGGGGTTAGCGCTTTTGGCGATACGAGCCCTAAGCGAGGCGATGCGAGCTTGCTCGGAAGGTCAATCAATGGCTCCCGTAGAGAGAAACGCACAAGCGTTGAACGAGGCGCCGTCACCTTCTGCAATCGGTTTCCGATCAAGTCGGCCACTTCTGGAGCCGTACGCCAACGCCTGGAGTTAGCAACGACCGCTCTTGCATCCAGCTTTGTGCCGTCCTGAAAACTTAGTCCGTCCCGCAAACGAGCGAGCCACACACGCCCACTCAACGACCTCTGCCAAGATTTCACCAGGCCCATGATCCGCTTTCGACTTTGCGCACTCCTGACATTCCCGCCCAACGGCTCGAATATCTGTCTTGCTATCTGATGTCCATCGGCGGTGTTTGTCGTGAGAGGATCGAGCGTCTGTGGCATCACAGCCGCTGCAACTACAATGCTTTGATCGATCGGTGAGGCGCTATCCGACCTATCGGTTACATCCCCGTTGCTACCGCCGCAACCGGCAAAACCGGTAACCAAAAGCGCCGCCGCAAGAAACAGTGCAGTGACTGCTCTTGTGCCACTAAAGCTTGGCAAGTATGACAGTCGTGAGGAAAAACGCGATCGCAAATCCGACAGTCCAGCGGTTTAGGTTCTTCTCCAGCATTGCACCGCCGCCCAGCGGACCACCTCCACCGCCACCGATCCCGGCCATGCCGGACATCCCCGTGTCCTTGCCGGAGTGGAGCAGGATCAGAAAAACAAGCCCAACCGCTAACAGCACGTGCAATATCGCAATAAAAAATTCCACAACATCTACATTCTAACCGCAGATGCCCGTTTCTACGCCTTTCAGGGCTATGAGGTGGACTTCAAGCGCCCCTCAACTCGTCCAGCCGATTCAAGATCTTGACAAGAGATGTCTTGAACTTCTGCCATTTTACCACCTAAACGCCTTTTAATTTATAGAGATAGATGCGTAATTATTTTGGCTGTAGTGCGTCTTTATATATAGAAGGGTGAATTACTCAAGGAGGAGTACAAAATGTCACCGGAGAAAATAACAGCAAGTGAGCACCTGAGGTATCTAGGCGATGCCGCTCGCAGTGGTCAGAGACGTTGGACAGAGGTTTCAAGCGATCAGATCCTGTTGCCAGTCGGCTACCAGGTAGGCGGATGGGTCGTGGAAGCGACCATCGACTGCAGTCGCATGATGGCCTGGCGACACCTATAAACTGTCCAAACGCCGCAAAAGCTGGTATAGATACTGTTAGTGATACATCTAACGACATATATCAGTCGTAATCGGCGCGCAGCTTACACTGCTTCTCTACTCGCTCTTCTCCTCTTTACCGTATCTGCCGTATCTGCCGTACCACTGTCTGCATCATCCAAAGTGAGCGTGACGGTCTCACCTAAAACGGTTCAAACTACCGATGAGGTCAAGCTTTCAATCTCAGGACTGAAGCCCAAGCGAACCTACACGATATACATCGTTGCCAGCAAAGACTCGGTCTTTGACTGCGGTGGTGGTGGCACCTACGAGAACGGCCAGCTCACCAAGTACTCGCAAGTGAAGTCAACGTCCGAGGGCCAGATCAGCACAAAGCTGACACCTGGACGAGCGCTGGGAGTGAACTGGTGTGTTAGCACCTACAAAGGAACGGTCAAGCTGACCGCCAACAAGAGCAAGGTAGCTTCCTTCAGCTTTAAAGCCAAGGCTTAACAGTTGTCGTGTGGCCCTTGGCCTCGCAGTCAGATAATTGGCGGTTGGTGGTGTCACGAATCGTGCCCCCGTGGGTCTGTAAGCCAAAGGCATAAATCGTGACCTCAGGAGGCAGTAGATGGATCGGTGGGACAGTTTCGCGCAGGGCAGAACACTTTTGGTGGCTATTGCATTGGTGGCAATCTCAACGATTTCGATACCGGTTGCAAGTGCTGAGCCCGTTTCGAAAGCTGGGCATGAAGCGTCACCAACGGTCGATCTGACCTCTTCAAAGACAAAGAGACGGTATCTGCCCCCATTAAGGGCTTCCGGTCAGTCCCTTGTCGCAAGTACCGGCCATATATTCACGCCGCACGGCGTAAACGCTGTCTACAAGCGCGCGCCCTACTACCCGAACGCAGCAGAACTTACTTGGCTTGACGTGCGCAATATCGCCGTACTCGGGTTCAACACGGTACGGCTCGGCATCATCTGGAAGGGACTCGAACCCTGTCAGGTCGGATCCGATGGCTGTGCCGGCTACGACGAGGCCTACCTCGATCGAATCGAGACACGGGTGAGACAGTTCAACGACAGAGGTGTCTACGTCTTACTCGACTTCCATCAGGACCTCTACAGCGATGTCCAGGATGTTCAGTGCCTGTACTTTTTCACCTGTGACTTCCACGGCGAGGGGGCACCCGACTGGGCGACCAAAAACGACCAGCTCTTGATCGGGCCACCCCTCTACCCGCTTTGGGGCGCAGAGTACTTCTACCCTGGTGTCATCAGGGCGTTCGAGAACCTGTTCGACCCGGCCTCGAACTACCCGGAACTATCCCAGCACTACCGAAACGCCTGGCGTCATGTGGCTGAGCGCTTTGCGAACTCCCCGGGAGTGCTCGGTTATGACCTTTTCAACGAGCCGTCTCACGGCGTGCTCTCGCCCGATCAGGCCAAGCGACTCGATATCGAGCACCTGCAACCATTCTTCCAGGGCATCATCGACTCGATCCGCGAAGTCGACACCCGTCATACGATCTACTACGAGCCCAATGTGACCAACGACTTCGGCCCGCCTTTCACGATGCCACAGGAGTTCAATCCTCGTGACACACGGAACAATGTGGGCCTCTCGTATCACGTCTACTGCATCGTCCCTGGGTTTGCTCTGCTCTGCAACGGAACACAGGCGGCAACGATGGATGTCAAGAAGGAGGAGATGCAGGAGCGATATATCACAGGCTACCTGACCGAGTTCGGCGCTTCGGACGACCATGACGAGACCGGCTACATCGCAGACCTCGCCGACACCCACTCCCAAGGTTGGAACTACTGGCAGTGGAAGTACTGGGACGACCCAACAGGCGAAGAACAGGAATGGGTCGCAGACGTTGACGGCACGATCAACCAGGACAAGGCGATGCAACTTGCTCGCACCTACCCAAGATTGATCGCAGCTGATGATCCGGGTACAACCGGGCGGGAGCCTAGGTGGTGCTTCACTCGGCACATATATGACCCAAGCAACGGCTTGCCCAGCCTCTGTGTAAACCAGACCGAGGGCCACTTCTCGCTCACCTACAACGCGAACCGCCCCGAAACCGTGACCACCATCTACGTACCGGTAAGGGCGCCCCTCGACTCACAGCACAAGATCTACCCCAACGGCTACCGGATAACGTCACTCTGGGGTGCGCGTGTCATATCGAGGCCAAACGCGTCGTTGCTCAAGATAAGAAACCTAACTTCTCGTACCGTGAGGGTTGATCTGGAGCCGCGGTAGCAATGCACCCTATTCCTCCCTTCTAAAAAGACTTCAACGCCACTGGAGGTGTTGTGAAGCACGATGGCACGATAAGAGACACTTCAGCGCTGCCAGACCCCGACACCGCGATGCATTCACTTTGTTACCGACAATTCCTAATTGACTGAAATCACCCAGGACATTCGCTTTGCGATCGGCCCCCACCCCATCTCGGACTGTGATCGCATACGAACGCCTAGTCGAGCCGCTCACTTGGCCTTCACGGTCTTGCTCGCAGACGTGTAGCCGGTCTTGCTTGCCTTGACCTTGTATTTGCCCTTGGCGACGCTGAAGCTGACGCGACCGTTGCCCTTGGTCTTCTTGGCCTGCTTACCGACCTTCACCTTGGCGCCTTTCACCGGGTCGCCGGCATCCGTCACCTTTGCCGTCACCTTGCCCTTCTTTCCCTTGGCGCTCAAGGTCAGCCCCGGCCCGACGCGCTGATGCCAGTTGCCGATGGTGGACGAGACCTGCACCAGCGTAAGCAGGTCGAGCCAGCCACGCGAGCCCTCGCCGGCGAGGTTGTAGACGGAGTTCGTGCCTTTCGGCGGCTTCACCCTTACCGTCTTCCCGAATCGGCTAACTTTCTTGTTGCTTCGTACCGCGTAGAGCCTCTTGTTGCGCATCCAGAACACCCACAGCCGGCCCTGCGGCGCGGGAGCGACTCCGATCATCTGGGCGCCGCTTGCACCCGAGAGCTTCTTCGCCTTGGAAGCACCGACCCGCACCAGCGCCGGGCGCGATTGGAACTGGTTGGTTCCCAGCTGGTAGGCGACGTAAACGCCGCCCGCGCCGATGCGGCCGCTGATCGCCGTGCGGGTGCTCCCGTCGGAGGCCGCGGCACCGGGGGGCACAACCCTGCCGCCGCCCGGAGAGATCGATTGCAATGCGGTTCCGCTGCCGCTGTTGTGGATGAACTTCCAGGCCAGGACCGCCTGGCCGGTGAGGCCGTCCACCCCAACGTTCGGTGCGTACACACAACACTCGCTGGAGAAGCGTAGGTCGGGATCGGCCGAACTCGTGCCAAAGTGATAGCCGGCCTCACCGGGTCCGGAATCGCCCCACGCGAAGATCGGGACGCCCCCCGACCCGCGCACGGCGCCTATGCCGCTGGCCACGTACACCGGGCTACGGCCCGCCGGTGAGCTGTTCGAGGCCGGCGTCGGCTGCACGGCCCAGCTCTTGCCGTCGCTGGAGGTGGCGGTGGCCATCAGTACGTGCAAGGGTGCGCTTTCGCTGCCGAACAGCCCGCTGAAGAAGGCTTGCAGACCGCCGTCTACCGCAATCAGCGCCATTCTTGAGTTGAGTCCATTGGGGTACGAGAATACGGTGTCCGGCCCACCGATGCTCTTGGCGTTCGACGCTATAGAGCTGTGCAAAACGTTGCCGCCAAGCCCCTGCTGGCTCGGCCACAGCACATGCAGAACACCGTCGGAGGTTCGTGCGAGGCCAACCTCGTCGATGTTCCTGTCTGGCCCCGTGACCTTCGTCCACTTGCCGGGGGGACCAGCATCCGCTGCAGCGGCACCGGCTAGCGACAGGACTGCCGCCACAGCAGCCACCGCCAGAGCGCGTCGTCTCATCTCAAGCCTCCGTTCTTGTGGCATCCACAGCCACATCCGCAACAGCTTACTCGATGGTGCAAGCGGAGACAAACCCGCAGCGTCCGGCCGTCCTTTCCGCACGGTCGATCAATCATCACTGGTTGATCGGTTTATGCGGGCGCCGCATACTCGCGCGGCGCATTCCCGGGCGCACAGACGGGCAGATCGCGTTCACGAGCGATCGCGACGGAAACAGCAAGATATAAGTGATGGACGCGGATGGGATCGCCCAGCGGCGCCTCGCACCGTTAGGCGGAGATGCATTCGTTGGTTCTCACGGTCGTGAGAATCCACACACTTGTGGCCTCCGCGGGGTTTAGGAACGCCACCTACGCATCGTTGGTAAAGTCACTGTCTATGTCGGGTAGAGTTGCACCTAATAGCCGACCGCATGCTCATCTACCGTGGGCTATCGGAGTCATTGCACTGGCAACGGCGACAGTTGCCGCTGCGGCTATCGTCGCTCCAACGGCCATCAGATCCGAAACGGCTCTCGGCGCGTTCGCCGGTGCGCAGAACGGCCAACTCGCGTTCGTGAGCACTCGCGATCGCACCGGCAACACGCAGCTCTTCGTGATGGACCCGAGCGGCGCGAATCCGACGAACATCTCGAACACCGACGACAACGACAGCAGCCCGTCGTTCTCCCCAGACGGCCAGAGGATCGTCTTCGACGGCGACCCCGATATCGGCAACGACGAGATCTACATAATGGACGCAAACGGCGAAAACCGCAGACGCCTCACGCGTACCGAAAAGGACGAGACCGATCCCGTGTTCTCACCCGACGGATTGCTGATCGCGTTCACGTCGTTCGTCAATGGCGGCTACAACGAGGTTCACGTGATGGACGCAAACGGGAGCAACGAGCGGAGGCTTACGACTGGGCCGCCGCAGTTGACGAGCGACCACTCGCCCGCGTGGTCGCCGGACGGCTCGAAGATCGCGTTCGTCCGCGCGGATCCTATCCAACTGAAGAGTGAGGAGGTCATCTACTCGGTCAACACCGATGGAAGCAACGAGACACAGATCACGCCCATGGATGGCAGGAACGACTCCGACCCCGACTTCTCGCCCGATGGATCGATGATCGCGTTCGCGAGCGACCGCGACGGGAACGATGAGATCTACGTGATGAACGCGGACGGGACCAACCAGCGTCGCCTCACGAACAGCCCGTTGGCGGACAGGAATCCCGCGTGGTCGCCCGATGGATCGATGATCGCGTTCGAGCGGCGTCCCGTCTCGAGCGATCCTCATACGATTCTGACCAGCGGAGGCAAAATTTTCGTTATGGATACGAGCGGTCAGAACCTTCGCAACGTCACGCCCGACGACCCGGACAACGACAACAGCAAGCCCAGTTGGCAGCCGCTTGGCGCATCGGCGAACACAACGCCTCCGGCCCTGGTCGGTGGGCCGATCAAGGTCGCCCCATTGTTCGTGATAACCGGCCGGCAGACCCCGCCCCGAGCCGTCGCGGCCCGGCGCGGCGCAAGACGCGGGACCGCAATCCGCTATCGCATCTCCAAGTCCGCAAGCGTCAAGCTCGCAATCGAGCGGCTCTCGCGCGGGGTCAAGCGCAAGCGCAAAGGGCGCACCCGTTGCGTTCAATCGAGGGCCCGCAGCGTGCCTAAGCGCAAGCGCTGCACAGCCACCAAGCTCGCCGGCTGGCTCGTACGGCGAAGCCGGCGCGGCGCAAGACGCGTGCCGTTCTCCGGGCGGATCGGCCGCAAGGCGCTTTCGCCGGGGCTCTATCGAATCAGAGCCGGAGCAGTCGATGCAAACGCCAATACCGCCCGGCACAAGTCCAGTCGCAGATTCAGGATCGTTCGCCGCTAGAGGCCTGATGCGGGTTGCATCTCCAGCCGGAAGGATTCGGCTTCCCGAATGAGGAAAGGGTCTCCAGATCTGCAAACTCTTGTGATAGGAGTACGAGATGACAGCTTCGCTGGAGACCCTCGTTATTGCAGCTTACGTGATCGCAAGGGCACACCAGTCGGCTATGACCTTGGACTGCCTCAAGGCCGGTCTCCGCTGGCGGAGAAGATCGCCTACCTCTGTAGTGGCAGCTCGCCTCCAGATGTAAAGAAGGGCGAGGCACACATGGGAGATGAGGATGAAGATAGTGGAAGAAGAAGGACCAAGGCAAAGACGAAGGCGATATGAATTAATAGGCTTCAGCCCTGGCAGGGCTGAAGCCGCTCTCGCCGGAGATCTTGAGCTTAACTGTGTTTGAAAGTGCGGCTTGCGGCACTGTTGCTGAGGTTGCTATCCCGCTCCGGCTAAAGTTCAACATGTGACGTATTCCAAGCTACAAACCGCCATTGACTCCAGGTCAACATCAATTTACACCCCATACGCGACTGGTCTCGAACCACCCCTGATAGGAATGCGGGTTTCAAAGCGGACGATGGCAAAACCATGAAGCTTCGCTGACTCGACTTATTCTGCTAAAGGCACAAACTCCGCGTCACAGTCAGCCCTAAGCACGAACCAGGTCGAATACTCAAGAAGTGTTAGGTATGAGCCGATAAAGCAACAAGAATGACTTGCCACCCAATGCATGCGTGCTTCTCACGTGGAGCCCGGCGATGTACCCTTCTGATCACCGGCCTGGTGTTAGTAGCGCTACAAGCGTCGGCGCTGTCTCTGCTCGCCCATCCCGCCCTGGCCAGCTCGTCAGCCTCCAAGAACTTAACGCCCAAACAGAGTCCGGACGCGCTGCCGGGCCAGCTAGTCGTCGCCTACAAGTCTGGAACCAGCACAGGCACACAGCGCAGCGTCCTTAGAAAACAGCATGCGAGGCTGGTAGATGGCCTCGAGGCTGTAGATGAAGAGGCACGCCACGACATGGATCTGGTCAAGGTGAAGGGAAATGTCAACAGCACGATAAAAAGGCTCGAGCGCGATCCCAGCGTCAAGTTCGCCGAGCCGAACTTCACAGTCTCCACCAGCGCCATACCTAACGACCCTGGCTTCTCCACCTTCATGTGGGGTCTCGACAACACGGGGCAAACCATAAACGGCTTCACCGGCACCGCCGGCGCCGATATCGACGCTCCGGAGGCATGGGATATTGCAAGGGGCAGCAATCAGGTTACTGTGGCTGTCGTCGATACCGGCATCGACTACCGACACGACGATCTCAAGGCAAATATCTGGGAGAACCTCGACGAGACCGCGGGCAACAAAAGGGACGACGACGGCAACGGCTTCGTCGATGACGTTCGCGGCTGGGATTTCGCGGGTAACGACAACGATCCCGCAGATGTATTCAGCCACGGCACCCACGTGGCGGGCACGATAGGCGCGGTCGGCAATAACGGCCTCGGCGTAACCGGCGTTAACTGGGTGGTGCGGCTGATGCCGGTGAAGGTCTTGGGTGACGACGGCTTCGGCAGCAACGCCAACACTATTGCCGGATTTGCCTATGCGGTTGCCAACGGCGCCCATATAGTCAACGCCAGCCTCGGAAGCGCCCACTACTCGCAGGCCACAAAGGACGTGATCGACGGCGCACGTGACAAGACCCTTTTCATCGTCGCGGCCGGCAACGATGGCAAGAACGTCGATCAGTCACCGGACTATCCGTGCGGTTACGAAAGCGCCAACTTGATCTGCGTCGCCGCAACGGATTCAAACGATCAACTCGCCGGCTTCTCCAACTACGGGGTGAAGTCTGTCGATACATCGGCTCCGGGTGTAAACATCCTCAGCACTCTCCCCGACAACAAGTACGGCTTCAAGAACGGGACCTCGATGGCAACGCCTCACGTGGCCGGAGCCGCCGCGCTTCTCCAAACCATGCAAACGGGAATCAAGCCACTTCAGGCGAAGCAGATACTGCTGACCCTGTACGACGATATCCCAGGGCTGGAAGGCAAGGTAGACCAGCGACGGCGCCTGGGCCTCCCCACGCAGGAACCTCCTATGAAGAAGATCCCGACCCCGAAGAAGCCGGAGCCCGGCACGCCGGCCCCCGTACCAAACCCCGCGCCGGACAGGCCGGACCTCCCCAACCCGGCGTTACCGGGAGCGCCGAATCCCGACATAGACTATTACACGCCGGTAGTAGGGGGCGGTAGGACGGCGGTAATCATCATCGGCATGTTCACTCAGGTACCGACGCTGACCGAGATCGACGGAACGATCGGCAACGTGAACCGCACATTCGTGGAGCGCGTAATTACATCGTTGAAGTACAAGAAGGGCAGAAAGTGCTGGTACATGACAGACGACCCGAGAGTGCCCTGGCTCAAACACAGTTGCAACGATAAGCTGTACCTCGATCTCAACACCGACAGCAGCTCGGGCACCTTCGACTTCCCCCTGAGCCCGAAACAGCGTGGCGGCCTGTGCAGGGGTAAGTACACGATCACCACCCGTCTGGTCACCACCGCCGGTGAATCGATAGTGATCGGCAAGAGACACCTCTCGGTCAAAAAGGGCGGGAAGAGTAAGCGTTGCAAGAAAAGAAAGAAGAAGCGCAAAAAATAGCGGCGCAGATAGCAAGACCCTTACACTGACGAAGTTACGTGGACATCTGTGTCTTAGCGGTCCTATTCACAAATACTGCAACATATTACCGGCTGCAAATCTTCACATCTCGTCGTCCTCAGTCGCCGAAATAGGCTTTTAGGGCCGTACCTGGAAGCAGGTCTTGATCGTCTTCTTGCCGCCGGGGCGTCTGAAGCTAACCTTGATCTTGAGAATGTTGGGCCCCTTTCTTACCTTTTTCTTGATGGCTTTCTTCGCCCGCTTGCGTTTGGCGACCCGCTTGCCGTTTAGGTAGTAGACGATCCGCCTGATCTTGGTCCGGCGACCACGTCCGGATCGCTTGCGATTCTTCTTGACCGAGAGGCTGATCTTCGCTCTTTTCTTGCTGGCTTTTTTAACCTTGGGGCCGACGCGAAGGCTGCCATGACGCTTCCAGGCCTTCCTCGGGAACTTCACAGACACGGTCTTCTTAAGGGTGATGGTTTTGGTGTTGGCGAAGGCATCGAGCACCTTGACCTTGATTCCCTTGTAGCGGCCGGCACACTTGAACTTGTGTTTTACCTTGCCTTTCTCCTGCGACGGTGCCCGTAACGTAGGCTTTCTCGACGGTTTGTTCTCGCTGATCTTGACGTAGTCCCGCCAGTACCAGATGTAGATGAAGATAATTCCATTTGGATCGAGGGTGCTGGTCAAATCAAACCAGATCGGCACGCCCGCACGATATCCGCCCTTGGGCGGCTTCCCTATCTTGATCTTGCTCGGCGCACCCGGATCGGTCAGACTTGGATTACCGCCGCCACCGCCCGCGGGACAACCCGCGTTGGATGAGGAGCCGATCTCGTAGGCTGCCATGGAGGAGCCGGAGAAAGCAGCGGTATAGGCCCAAATTGCCTTCTTGCCGCTGAAGGAGCACTCATCGATCGTGATGTCCTCCGGCTCGCCCAGGCCGGTGGTGGCAAAGCTAACGCCGGTGGCGGCACCGGCCTTGGTGTATTGGTGTATTTGGGCGCTGTTGACGTCGACCAACCAGAGATAGTCCCCATCGACCGCTATGCCCGAATTGCCGAACCCTACGACAAACGAGCCGAGGACCGCGCCGGCCGAACTGAAGTGAAAGATGGTGGTGGTACCCAATCCAAGGCCATCGGCCGATATCCAGAGCGTGCCGTCGGTGTCCACACTGAGGCCGTCAACGCCGGTGATTGAGAGGTCTACATCGCGAGCGTTGAATAGCTGGGAAACGCCACCAGAGTTGGGGTCGATTGCGTCAATTACTCCCGCGGTACTTTTATACCTGGCTCCCAGCAGCCTACCGTTCCCCGCGTCCCATGCCAGCGCCCCATAACTCCGACCCACCTCAAGCCCCTCGAGGTTGGTGTCGAGCTGGCCTGCTGCGGCGTGTGTTTTCAGATCGACCATGTAAATCTTGTCCTCGCTGCTAACCGTCGAGTAATAGGCGGTTGAGGATCTGCCCATGTTCTCGATACCACGACCGTTTCCGGAGGGGTCGGGTGTAAAGAGGTCGAGTCGGTCGCCGACCGCTCCCTGAGCTACAGCAGGGATAAAAAGCAGGGCCAACATTGTTATCGAAAGCGCTAAACGCTTCATACCTGATCTTTAATCATTGTGCACCGACTATGGAAATCTTTCAAGGGCCAATCGAGTATTTATTTCATTCGGTGCGCATAGCCTCCGGCAAAGATATTCTTGTGGCTTGTGGCCACGCGGTGGTTTCAGCACCATGGTGGTGACCGGAACTCACATCAGACCTCTAACATATTGATGCTTGCCTATGGAAAAACCTGTCACCAATAAGAGGAAGGCAGAGCGGACACAGCTATGAGCGGCCGTAGGCAGGTTGTTGCGCAATTGGCACACCGCTACGGCCTCGACACAACCGATGTGCTCAAGCGACTCCGACGGGCAAGGGCTGTGAACGGCCAGATCGAGTCCGCCGATGTAGGCCGGATCGCTGATGATATTGGACTGCCGGGTGCCTCAGCGCGTGGAGCAACCTCGTTCTATGCCGATCTCGGGTTTCAACCGATCGGTAGGCGCCATGTACGAGTCTGTGTAGGAACCGCCTGTTTTGCAGCCTCCGGTGGTTCTCACATCGCGGAGGTTGAACGTGAACTCGATATCAACGAAAACGAAATCTCCGCCGACGGCGAAGCCTCTGTCGAGCCGGTGCACTGCCTTGGATACTGCTACGGCGGCCCGACGGCACTCGATGGTGAAGAGCCATGTGCTGGACCTGACCTTCTGGACCAGTTGACCGGGAAAGCCGAGCGCGTTGATCCAGAGATGCATTTCGATGCGGCTGTGGCCGAGCCGGTGCTGCTTGCCGGCCTGACCGGATCTGGCCCGGACAGCTGGAGTGTTTGGCCCGAGATCGTTGGTAGCTGCGACCGACAGAAGGTGATCGACGAGGTACTGGCATCGGGATTGAGGGGACGCGGCGGTGGTGGCTTCCCTACTGCTCGCAAGTGGGAGATGGCAGCGGATAGCCCGACCGACAGCCACCGTTATCTGATCTGCAACGCCGACGAAGGCGACCCCGGCTCGTACATAGACCGGTTACTTATGGAACGTGACCCGGGCAGAGTACTCGAGGGTATGGCGCTGGCAGCACTTGCCGCTAGGGCAGACAAAGCCTTTATCTATGTACGCTCCGAATACCCTCGCGCCCGCGACATTCTGCGCAAATCGATAGCAGAAGCCCGTAGTGCCGGCCATCTGGGCACCGACATTCAAGGGTCAGGCACAGACCTCGATATCGAAGTATTTGAGGGCGCGGGTTCGTATGTTGCCGGTGAAGAGACCTCCCTGATCCACTCGATGGAGGGCCTGCGTGGCGGAGTCTCGTCACGTCCTCCCTACCCTACTGAGAAAGGCCTATTCAACCGGCCCACGGTCGTAAACAACGTAGAGACACTCGCTGCAGTTCCCTGGATCGTCAGCCGTGGTGGAGATCAGTACGCCAGCATGGGTGCCGAGAAGAGCAAGGGCACAAAGCTCGTCTGCTTGAACGAGCGCTTCAGCCGGCCGGGAGTATACGAAGTCGAGTTTGGCACCAGCATCCGCTGGATCTGCGAAGACCTCGCGGGTGGCATTCGCGACAGTCATGAGCTGAAAGCGTTGCAGGTGGGTGGGCCGCTAGGCGGCTTCCTCGCTCCTGATGAACTGGATACTGAGCTCTCCTTCGAGGAGCTTGCCGCAGCCGGCGCAGCCCTCGGGCACGGTAGCCTGATCGCCATTGACGAACGGATCTCGGGACGAAGGCTTCTCACTCATCTTATGAGCTTCGCCGCATCGGAGAGCTGCGGTAGCTGTACACCCTGCAGCGCTGGAACGCGTCGAGCATTGGATACCGCTGTCAAGATCGAAGCTGAAGGTCCCAGCCGGGTCCTTCTAGATGAGTTGGAGGGTCTGATGGAGGCGATGCGTGCATCAAGCCTATGCGCTTTTGGAACCAGCCTGCATCTGCCGGTTCGCGGAGTGATGCGCATCTATAAAGATGAATTCACCCGGGAGAAGTCATGATGATCGGTCTGACGATCAACGGTCGTGATGTTGAGGTCACCGAAGATACAACCGTCCTTGAAGCTGCACGCAAAGTAGGTATTGAGATCCCAACGCTCTGTTGGGATGAAAGGATCACACCTCAGGGCGCCTGCAGAATCTGCATGGTCGGAATAGAAGGCCGTGACGGCTGCGTGCCGGCCTGCACAACGCCGGTTACCGACGGGATGGTCGTGCGTACCGATGATCCTCATGCGGTGGAGACCGCCCGCTCGGTTCTGGAGCTAACGCTCTCTAACTTGCCAGAGCGTGCCATCGAGATTCCATCAGAACGCAGCCAGCTGGTCCAGGTGCTTCGCCATTTCGATATCGACGAGAATCGGTTATCAGACGATCGATTGGAGTTGGGTAAGGATCACTCCCACCCATATGTAAAGCTCGACCGGGATCTCTGCATCGCTTGTACGCGCTGTGTACGGATCTGTGACGAGGTTCAGGGAACGTTCGCTCTGACGATGGTCGGTAGAGGGTCAGAGACTGTTGTCGACACCGGTACCGGCTCGAGCTGGGCAGAGTCAGACTGTGTCAGCTGTGGGGCCTGTGTCGATTCATGTCCGACCGGCGCACTTTCGGAGCCAGGGCTACTCAACCCAAGCCCAATCGACCGCACTACAACTACGACCTGTGGCTACTGCGGGGTTGGCTGTACGCTCGATGTCCATACTCGCGACGGTGAGATCGCTGCCGTCACCCCAAACCGTGTCGCTCCTGTGAACCGTGGACATGCATGTGTAAAGGGTCGCTTTGCGCACGGCTTTGTTCGATCATCGGATCGCCTGGAGAGGCCGCTTATCAGACGTAATGGGAAGCTGGTTGAGACAGGCTGGGACGAGGCGATCGGCTTCGTCGCCGACAAACTCAAGTCGATCAAGGAACGCGATGGCGCCGAGGCGATCGCTGCCATCTCGTCTGCCAGGTGCACAAATGAAGAGAACTACTTGATGCAGAAGCTGATGCGGGTTGCGATCGGCGGAAACAACATCGATAACTGCTCACGCATCTGTCATGCACCTTCTGCAGCGGGACTCACCGCCTCGCTGGGATTCGCTGGTGGAACAAACGCCTTCGACGACTTCGATGACGCCGATTGCTTCCTTCTAACAGGAGCCAATCCAACCGAAGCCCACCCGGTCGTGGGCGCCCGTATCAAGCAACAGGTGATAAAAGGTGCCGCACTGGTAGTTGTAGATCCCCGCCAGATCGAGTTGGCAGACTACGCAGACGTCTACCTCAGGTGCCGGCCCGGAACCAACGTCGCTGTCTTCAACGGCATCGCGCATCTACTAGTAGAGAACGACCTACTCGACGAGGAGTTCATCCGCCATCGCAGCGATGGCTACGAAGAGCTGAGCCAACTTGTGCGCGAATTCACTCCCGAGCATGTCGAGCAGATCTCCGGTGTGGCCGCTTCCGACCTGCATCGTGCCGCCCAGATCTACGGAGAGGCGAAGCACGCCTCGATCGTCTACGGACTTGGTGTTACCGAGCACGCCCACGGTACCGATGGCGTCCGTACGTTGACGAACCTGGCCATCCTCACCGGCAACGTCGGCACTTCGGCCGGTGGAGGCATTAACCCCTTGCGAGGCCAGAACAACGTTCAGGGCGCCTCCGATGTCGGTGCACTGCCGGACCTCCTGCCTGCCTATCAAAAGGTCTCAGACAGCGACGCGGCGCAACGATTCGAACAAGCATGGGGAGTGAAGTTAGATCGCAACCCGGGCCTGCGTATTCCTGAGATGTTCGATGCCGCGGTCGAGGGTAGACTGAAGGCTCTCTACGTGATCGGCGAAGACATCACCCAGACCGATCCAGATACCGATCATGTAAGGGCAGCTGTAGAGTCATGTGAGCTGGTCGTCGTCCAGGAGATCTTCCTCTCACGCACTGCCGAGATGGCCGACGTTGTCCTGCCGGCGACATCGTTCTTTGAAAAGGAAGGCACATTCGTCAACTTCGACCGTCGCTTCCAGCGTGTTCGCCCGGCGCTCGTGCCGCCCGGTGAGGCCAAGACAGATTTCGAGATCATCACGCTTTTGGCTGAGGCGCTCGGACATGACCTGGGCTGCCCAACCCCTAAGGACGCGCTTGACGAGCTGGCCGCCCTCTGCCCAGACTTTGCCGGCATCTCTCACGACCGACTGGATAGAGAGGGCCCTCTTCACTGGCCCTGCAAGTCGGTCGACGACCCGGGTGAGCCGATACTGCATCTCGACCGTTTCCGTACTACAAATGGAAGGGCAAAGCTCTTCGCCAAGCCATATCTGCCACCCGGAGAGGAGCCCGACTCGAACTATCCGTTCGTACTGGTCACCGGCCGCCGACTCGAGCACTACAACGCCGGCACGATGACGCGTCGAACTGACAATCTTGAGCTAGTACCGACAGAACGGGTCGAGATCAACCCCCGCGATGCCCTGAGTCTCGGTGTCGAAAATGACGATGAGTTGGAAATCTCTAGCCGTCGCGGGTCGGTGACCATGCGCACTTGCGTAACAGAAAGGGTCGCGCCCGGTGAGCTCTTCGCCTCATTCCACTTTCCGGAGACACCGATCAACGTGCTTACCTCTGACTCTACTGACGAAGCCACCGGCTGCCCCGAGTACAAGGTCACGGCAGTCCAGCTGCAATCAGTAGAGGGTGTTTAATAGCTTTGCGTCAGCAGTTCGACGGCGCTTTGACCCCGTCGAAGCGGTCTTGGGCCCACAGCCCAACGGTCGGCGCTGAGTCAAACCCGGCCATCCCGTGGTCTATGCCCTTGAGTGTCTGGTACTCGACCCGACGGTGCTTGGCGCAGAGCGACTTCACGTACTGGGCTGTAGTTTTGGGATCGACTACCTGATCGGCGGTTCCCTGCATGATCAATAGTGGTGCCTTGATCGGTTTCGCGCCTGGCGTGTTCTTCTTGATGATGTTGGCCCACGGCTGGACGGTGGACAGGGCGTCAGGGTTGACGAACCCAAGGACTTTCAGTTCCTCCACCCTGACCAAATCTTTATAGGCATCCGATTTCGTTGTGATGCAATGGGTCGCTATGTTCTCAGCCGGAGGGATCGACCTATCCGATAGCAACTGATGGAGATCGGCGTCCGGATAGACCTTCGACCACGCAACCAGCGCTTGTGATCCCAGCACCTTCCCGACAGTTTTGGAAATATCGACCTTCAGCAACTCCTCAAGCTTCACAGCCGGTGCTGCTGCAGCCACTCCGACGAGCTCTAACTCAGGAGCGTATGTCGGCGCCATCTGGGCACCGAAGAGCACCGCCTGTCCACCCTGCGAGTGAACCACCCCGGTTTTCTTGTAGACCAATCCGTATGAGAGGATTAGGCAATGTCAAGAACAACCAGGTATCCCAAAGAAATACGTGAGCGCGCGATTGCCCTGGTGCTCGCCCACCAGGGCGAGTACTCGTCGCAGTGGGCGGCAATCGTCGCGATCGCATCTAAGATCGGCAGCACTCCCGAGACCCTTCGCCGCTGGGTGAGACAGGCCGAGTGCGACCGTGGCTTATCGGTAGGCCCGACCAGTGATGAGATCGCACGAATCAAGGATCTCGAGCGTGAGGTGGTCGAACTACGACGCGTAAACGAGATCCTGAAGGCCGCTTCGGCTTTTTTCGCGCGGGAGCTCGACCCGCGAGCACCAAGGTAATGAGCGAGTTCATCGACGAGCGGCGTGAGGACTTCGGAGTCGAGCCGATCTGCAGGGTGTTGCAGTTTGCTCCGTCGACCTACTACGCGGTTAAGCACCGACAACGGTATCCCTCGGCGCGCGCCCTGCGCGACCGGGAGCTTGTACCGCAGATCCGCCGCGTTTTCGAGGAAAACATGAGCGTCTACGGGGCAAGAAAGACATGGCTGCAGCTGCGTCGTGAAGGCATCTTCGCTCCGCGTTGCCAGATCGAGCGCCTGATGCGCTCAGAAGGGCTGAAAGGCGCTCGTCGTGGCGGTAGGCCGCCTCGCACGACGATTCCCGACCAGGGCGCTACTCGCCCAGCGGACCTGGTCTGCCGCGACTTCTCTTACAAGCGCGCCAAACGAGTTGTGGGTAGCTGATTTCACCTATGTCGCTGCCTGGGAGTCAACCGTCTATGTCGCCTTCGTTGTCGATGTGTTTTCGCGCAGGATCGTGGGCTGGCGCGCCGAGCGTAAGATGAAGACCGAACTTGTGCTCGACGCTATCGAGATGGCGATCTGGTCACGCGATCATGAGGATCTTCCCACAACGGAGGGGCTGATCCACCATTCCGACGCCGGCAGCCAGTACACGAGCTTCGCCTTCACGCGTAGGTTGATCGAGGCTGGTATCGATCCTTCGATCGGATCGGTTGGTGATGCCTACGACAATGCTCTAGTCGAAAGCGCGATCGGCCTCTTCAAAGCTGAGATGATCGAGCCCAACAGGCCATGGCGCACCGTCTCAGATGTTGAGCTGGCGACCCTCAACTGGGTCGATTGGTATAACAAGCACAGGCTCCATGGAGCCTGTGGTGATGTTCCTCCAGTAGAGTTCGAGGCCGAGCACTTGACTGGAGTGGTTTCTCAATGAAAACTGTCTCCAATGAACTCGGGGTGGTTCACTCAGACTTGTGCTCAACGTACTCATAGAATGATTCAAGCACGTCACGCACGCCAACGGTTTCATGCCCGTTTTCATTTAAAAAAGCAAGATACGCTCGCGTGAAGTACGTGTAGTCAGCTGCACGACACGAGTAGTCATATAGCCTGTCAATCACCGTACTTTCAAACCCTAGGGTCTGTGATTCGTGCTCTGATGAAAGGGCGAGCGCGTAGATACTTGATGCTTGTGATTCGCCAAATCCTTTTGCTCTAGCGAGTTGATATGCCATGCGCGCTGCTGCCTTCCAGCTCTCTCCCGATAGCTCATACTTATATAGATAGAAGCTGCCTCTTGTCAAGGCCGGTTGAAATGTGTACCACTTCTGCCGGTTCAAAAGTGGACCACCTGTGAGGTATGTACCGGCCTCAAAACGCACCTACTTGATACGAGCTTTAGGGGTTCCTCTGCCTCCCCCGAAGCCGTAGGCGAGGGGGAGGCAGGCGGAGCTTTCGTTTAGGGGGTTGAACTACGGCGCTGGTTTGGTATCGACCAAAGGGCGGGCGCTGCCCAGATCCTTGTCTTTCAAGCGGTAGCTGTCGCCTTTTAAGGAAAGGATCTCGGCGTGGTGGACAAGGCGGTCGATCATCGCCGTTGCTACCACTTCGTCACCGAATATCTCACCCCAGGCCGAAAAGGGCTTGTTGGAGGTTACGATCATCGACGCCTTCTCGTAGCGTGAAGAAACAAGCGCAAACATCAGGTTCGCCGCTTCAGGGTCAAAGGGGATATAGCCAACCTCATCAACCACGATAAGGGGCACACGTGCAAGTTTTTGAAGCTCCTGCTCAAGTGCTCCTTCGTGCTTTGCCCTGGCCAAGCGACCTACCCACTCACTGGCACTGGCAAAGTGGGTTCTATAGCCGCCCAGACATCCGCGTATCGCGATAGCTGTGGCAAGGTGGGTCTTGCCGGTGCCCGGTGGGCCTAAAAGCACCACGTTTTCTTTCAGGTGGAGAAAATCAAGTTGGCCCAGGTGTTCTACTACCGGCTTTTTGATCGAGCGTTGAAAGGTGAAGTCAAACTCTTCCAGTGTCTTCCTTGCTGGGAAGTGAGCGGCTTTGATACGTATCTCGCCACCGCTGGACTGCCTTGAGGCTACTTCAGTTGAAAGCAGGGCTTCGGTAAAGCGCTCGTAGCTCCACTGCTCATCTCGTGCTCTTTCTGCCAACTGCGGGTAGACCCTGGCCGCTGCAGGGGCTTTCAGGGCGGAAAACAGATGTGTCAGCTCAGAGGTTTTGCTCATGCTGGTATCAGTTGGTCGTAGACGGACAGAGGGCGAATCTGGACCTCTGGTTCTGGTGGTGCCGTCCTTCGGCCACGAAGACGATCCAGGGCGGCCTGATGAGCCGGATCGGTAAAGGTCAGATGCTTTGCAAAGACGCGTTTGTGGGTGGCCGCAACCTCGCCGCTGTCCAACACCACCGCTAAAACCGTGTCTTGCGAGATTCTTACCTCGACTCTCCTTCCGGCAAAGGTGGGATCAACCGAGTAGTCGTTGGTGTCAATGCGCAGGTAGGGCTGCTGGGGGACACGGATAACGAAACGGTGGTCTGTATCGGGCATCAGCTGTGGCAGTGGTCGCATTACCTCTCTTTCCTCAACGAGCCGCTTAGCCGGCACGTCCTGGATACCGGTATGGAAGCGTGGGTTGGCTTTATGTTCAAACCAATCATCAAGCTCTATCTGAAAGTGGTTGTGGCAGGAAAAGTCGCGCGCGCTTTCAAAGTTAGTGCGCATGAAGCGGTGGTTGCGCTCCAATGCTCCCTTGGACTCGGGGTCGGCTGGTGCCAGGATAAGCCAGCCGGTTTCAAGCTGACCACAAAAGGCTGCCAAAGGGTCGCTGGGATTGCCTTTGCCATCGTGCATTGCCCCTTCGCGATCCCACACCAAAACCTCTGGCAGTCCTCCCAGCTTGGTCAGGCAGCGGGCCATGCCCCAAAGGATGTTCGGTGCCTCTTTGGAAAAGACAAGGGCACCTGCGGCTGCTCGGGAATAGCCGAGCTCGCAGGTGACCACCCAGCCACGCCTTCGCTGACCAAAGCCCACAGGAATCTGCTCCTTAGGCTCCCAGAGGTCAAACTGCGCTATCTCGCCAGCACGGTAGACGGTGCGCTGATAGGTGCGCTTAGGACAGATCACAGGGCGCATCTCGCGCAGGTAGTCGTCGAGTATGGTCTTGCCTCCGTCGTAGCCAAACTCGCCAATCAGCTCCCGGATGCGAGTGTTGGTGATTCCTGGGTGAGAGCGTAAAAGGCGAGTGGCCTCTTCTTTGAAGGGATCGAGCTTTGAGGGTTGTTTGTCCCGCACGTAGCGTGGAGGTAGCTCCCCGGCAAGCGCACGTCGAATCGTCTCACGATGCAGACCGGTGCGGCGGTGAATCTCCCTTATCGAAAGCTGTTCCACCCGATGCAAACGCCGTATATCTGCCCACTGTTCCACGCTGATCATCCACTTCTCCTGACCTCGGTCTTATCGACAAAGGTCAGGATCAAGACCCGAACGGACGAAGGGCCCGCTTCACGCCTTAAGGTGGGTCAGTTTTCAACCGGCGCTAGTGGTCCAGTATTGCACCGGCGCCTACACCTCTGTAAGTTGCATCTTCATTGATTGCATGCTCTCTGTTTAAAAGCCACTGTGACACTTCTGTTGTTGCGCGGTGCTGGACCCTCGCACGTGCCTCGGGAAGCGCAACTTTTACGTAGTCGATTATCTGTCTAATCATCTTCGCAGCGATAGTTGCGACCAGAGCAAAGGCTGCCATCGCCAAGATGCCGAACTTCACGTATATGACTGCAACCAAGACAGACCCCATGATGATGAAGCTGTCGACGTGCATCAGCTGAGTGAAGTTTTGTCTGAAGTCTGACGTTATCTTTGTTCTGTGCAGTATTGAGGCCAGAACACCAACAAACAAGAAGTTTGTGATGGCAAAGACTACGCCTGCCAAAATAGCGGCTACGTAGAACGTGGTCTCCCCCACGCTGATAGTCCCTGTCCCATACACGGCGATGAAGCTAAGTCCAGCTAAAAGCGCCGACCACACCTTCCCCATCACGTTAGTCAAATACCCGGCAAACGTAAGCGGCTCTAATTCTTCTCGGTGCCCGTTCCTGCGCTGGCTGACTATCTCATAGATCCTGATAATTGTTTCAGAGCAAAGTGCGAGTACTGCCGCTGGTGCTGGGCAGTCAAGTAGAACCTAGTGGTGTAACTTCTCATCGTCGGTAGTAACGGCTTCTAGCTCTAGCTCTCTCACCTCCTCTCCATGTTTATCTGTATCGCCTCTGTCGTAGACAGAGGCGAGCGAATCAAGCGACAGATAGCGTCGACTGACAAGCCACTCATCGTTCTGCTCGATAAGTAGTGATCCAACAAGACGGATCACCGATTGGTCGTTGGGAAAAATTCCAACGACATCGGTTCTTCTGCCGATCTCGCGGTTAACCCTCTCAAGTGGATTGGTGGACCTCAGTTTTCTCCAGTGCGCCTTGGGAAATGCGTAGAACGCAAGCAGGTCTTCCTCTGCAGCTTCAAGCAGCTCGGCCACCTTGGGAGCCGCTCTCTTGAGCCGCTCGAGCACTTGGCCCACACGTTCGCTTGCCTGCTTGCGATCTACCGCGTTGAAGACCTCTCGCAAGGCAGCCGACACCAGACCACGTTCCGATACTCGGCAGTGCTGATGCATGTCTCTGACAAAATGAACGGTGCATCGCTGCCAGGGACAGCTCAGAACCTGGGCTATAGCGTTCTTCAAGCCCTCGTGGTGGTCTGATGTGCAAAGACGTACTCCGGTAAGGCCGCGAGTCTTGAGCGATCGTAAGAACTCCATCCAGAAGGCCTTCGACTCCACCTCGCCCAAGTCAATGCTTATTACCTCTCGCCTTCCTGTCTCATGGACTCCGTAGGCGACTACCAGCGCCTTGGGATAGACATGACCCCTGTCTCGTACCTTGACCTGCTTAGCATCCAGCCATAGGTATGGGTACTCGCCCTCAAGTGGTCGGCTGTTAAAGACCTCCACCTGTTCATCGAGCCCCTTGCAAAGTGCGGATACGCGATCCTTGGTCATGCCCTGGATGCCCAGCTGCTCCACAAGGCGATCCACCTTGCGTGTGGATACTCCGTTGACGTATGCCTCCATCACCACACTCACGATTGCATGCTCCGACCGGCGTCGAGGTTCAAGGAAGCTTGGGAAGTAGGCGGATCCCCGACGTTTCTTGGGGATCGCAACCTCGATCTCACCTACACGGGTCTCCCAGCCTCTCGGCCGATAGCCGTTTCTGTGCGAGGTCCGTTCGGGTGAGATCTCACCCAGTCCAGCCCCTATCTCGGTCGAGATCTCGGCTTCCATCAATTCGCGAACGACTACCTCTACCGCTTGGCGCAGGAAGTCTCCGTGCTCGCTTTGCAGCGCATCGGTAACTACATCGGCTAAGGTCGATATCTTGTCTTTGGCCATCGTGGTGTGCTCCTCTCGTTAGTCGATTTGTCATCAACCGACGAGTTTGGGGCCCACGGTGGTCGGAACTAAATGACAGCTCCTACGCGGGCGCCGTTACACCACTTATACATACGTGACCTGCTGGGCCAAGAAAGATTGCTGCCAGGACAACGGCACCGTAGATAGCTGACAAGCTTAAGGATGATGTCGTCCATTCATTCTCGAGCGATGTCTGTGAAGACCATGGGCCTATGGAGACGAAAAGCAACGATATCGGTCTCCAGCCAGACATCGAAAGGCTAGTAACAAATACTGGAATAGAGGCAGCCATGCGCTGAGGCCGGCTACCAAGCCTGTCACCCTTGTTGCTAGCTCCCACGCGTCCCTGCCGAGCGGTTGCGTTTGCGTTCATTTGAGGTTTGATCGGCCGAAAACGTGCAAAACTTGAGTGTTTAGGCCAAGTTTACTTAGACACATTTCGTCTAATACATCCAAATTCCAAGCTTGCGCGTGTTGCAGTGTGTCAACCATTGGCTGTCAGTACACCTTCCATTTTAAAGTTCAGACACTTTGACTGCCATGACTTCTTTGAGCAGCCTAAGGCGCATTTATCTGCTATTATGCACGTATGAAATCGCACAACTATCAGTATTCCCGATGAACTGGCTTTGTTAACAGAGCGTGAGGCCCATCGTCGTGATATCTGCGGTTTCTGCGGTAGCCCGAGAGGCACTGATGAGATCATTTGGAGCCTCTCTGCCAAAGAGACACGGCGCCTCCCGTTTGCAGGCCTAGGAAGCAGTGGCCAGCGCAACACAGCTCGTCAGATAGAGAAGATGTTAGATAAAGAGTGGGGCAAGTGATAGCAGTCGTCGATGCAGGTCCGCTGTACGCATCTGTGGACAAAAGCGACGACGATCACCTCAGCTCAATAGCAGTTCTTGAGCGTACAGACTTGCATCTGATAATTCCCACATTAGTTATTACTGAGGTGACCTATATTGTCGGTAGCAGGCTCGGACCCAAAATAGAGGCAGATTTTTTACGTGGGCTAGCCGGCCTCGACATTGAACAACCCGCTGAAGGCGACTGGCAGCGCATGGCTGAGCTTGTCGAACAGTATGCTGACTTTCCCCTGGGAGGCATCGATGCATCGGTCGTTGCTCTTGCCGAACGATTGGAAGCACATGTAGTGATCACTCTCGATAAAAGGCACTTCAGCGCTGTTAGACCACGACACTGCGAAGCATTTACTTTGTTACCGGACGATAGTTGAGCAAACCTTCGTTAAGCGGACGACGGGTTTATAGGCCCTACTGACAACCACGTAGTGCGAAATCTGGATTGGGGTGTCCGCGAGATGTGTGCGAATTTTGTCACTCCCTTTTCTCATTTGCACTGAACCGCCCCGAGTTCATTGGAGACAGTTTTCATTGAGAAACCACTCCAGTTAAGTGTTCTGCCTCGAACTCTACTGGAGGAACATCACCACAGGCTCCATGGAGCCTGTGGTTGTTGTACCAATCGACGCAGTTGAGGGTCGCAGCTCAACATCTGAAACGGTGCGCCATGGGCTGTTGGGCTCGATCATCGCAGCTTTGAAGAGGCCGATCGCGCTTTCGACTCGAGCATTGTCGGTAGGCATCACCAACCGATCCGATCGAAGGATCGATACCAGCCTCGATCAACCTACGCGTAAAGGCGAAGCTCGTGTACTGGCTGCCGGCGTCGGATGGGGGATCAGACCCTCCGTTGTGGGAAGATTCTCATGATCGCGTGACCAGATCGCCATCTCGATAGCGTCGAGCACGAGTTCGGTCTTCATCTTACGCTCGGCGCGCCAGCCTACGATCCTGCGTGAGCACGTGATCGACAACGAAGGCGACATAGACGGTCGACTCCCAGGCAGCGACATAGGTGAAATCAGCTACCCACAACTCGTTTGGCGCGCTTGCCGGAAGTCGCGGCAGACCAGGTCCGCTGGGCGAGCAGCGCGCTGGTCGGGAATCGTCGTGCGAGGCGTTCTACCGCCACGACGAGCGCCTTTCGAGCGCTTCTGAGCGCATCAGGCGCTCGATCTGGCAACGCGGAGCGAAGATGCCTTCACGACGCAGCTGCAGCCATGTCTTTCTTGCCCAGTAGACGCTCATGTTTTCCTCGAAAACGCGGCGGATCTGCGGTACGAGCTCCCGGTCGCGCAGGGCGCGCGTCGAGGGATACCGTTGTCGGTGCTTAACCGCGTAGTAGGTCGACGGAGCAAGCTGCAACACCCTGCAGATCGGCTCGACTCCGAAGTGGTCACGGTGCTCATCGATGAACTCGCTCATTACCTTGGTGCTCGCGGGTCGAGCTCCCGCGCGAAAACGCCGAAGCGGCCTTCAGGATCTCGTTTACGCGTCGTAGTTCGACCACCTCACGCTCGAGATCCTTGATTCGTGCGATCTGATCACTGGTCGGGCCTACCGATAAGCCACGGTCGCGCTCGGCCTGTCTCACCCAGCGGCGAAGGGTCTCGGGAGTGCTGGCGATCTTAGATGCGATCGCGACGATTGCCGCCAACTGCGACGAGTACTCGCCTGGTGCTCGAGCACCAGGGCAATCGCGCGCTCACGTATTTCTTTGGTGATACCTGGTTGTTCTTGACATTGGCCTAATCCTCTCATACGGATTGGTCTCCAAGAAAACCGGGGTGGTTCACGCAGATGCCTCAGCAAATCGTTGTGTAGCGTTCTACCTTCTAGGGTAAAATGAGATACATGACACAGCGCAACTATGAGATAGTCCTCGACCCTCAGCAAGATGGCGGCTTCTCTGTGTATGTTCCAGAGCTGCCCGATGTTGTGACGGAGGGAGAAACAAGAGAAGAGGCAATAGAGATGGCGAAGGAAGCCATCAAGCTGTATCTTCAAACGATGGCTGAGCAAGGCTGGGAGCCTCACCGGGTTGAACGTGTCGAAGTAGCTGTAGCTGCGTGAGTGATCGCTTACCTCAAGTCAAGCCACGCGAACTAGTTAAGGCACTTGAGAAGGCCCAATGAAGTGGACGACGTTTTCGCCCGGGTTTTTCACTCAGCCGTGCGCGCAACTCCGGTCTAGTCGGTTCAGTGTCTAACAGCGCCCACTCCGGCGACTCCCAACGCGACGGCGGCGGTAAGTATGACGCTCCATATGAAGACGCCGATGTTCATCCATACGAGCAGTCGCTGACGGGGCGCTCCAAGTGCTATCCCCAGAGCCGTTCCCGCCGGTGCACCTGTGATAAGGGGAGCCAGGAGCCCGAGGCCGACGACTCCATAACGGTCCCAGATACGCTTGATCATGCCCGATTCTTTCTTGCTTGCCTTTTTTTTATGGCGACGGCGCCTAATCCACTCTCGAACTCTCACGCCGAACAGTGTTACGGCAGTTGCACCTGCCATCCCCCCGATCGCACTGACCAGCGCGATAGTGACGGGGTGGAGACCCAAGGCGAAGCCTGTAGGTATCGACACCCAGATCTCGATCGCTCCGAGCACGAACACCGTCCCCAGCTTGATTAACACTCTGCGATCTCCCGGCGACGCATATTTCTACGATACCTCTGCTGCAGGATGATGTGTATGGGTGGGAGGCCAATAGCTGTTGAACGGTCCCCCCTCTTCTACCAGGGTTCTGCCCTTGATGAAGTGGACGACGGGCGCGAAATGGTGCGCAAGCGGTTTGTGGGGTGAAATCTAGTAGGTTGTACTCGCGTTCTTGCTCGCAGATTGAACTAGCATATATACAACACTACTACGTACGTAAGATTGCTGTATAATGTAGCTATGAAATCTATAGGAATTCGAAACTTACAGACTAACCCAGGTAAGGTCCTTTCGGATCTAAAGGGTTCTGGTGGAGTCCATGCTCGTCACAAAGAATGGAAAGCCGGCCGCGTTATTGACACCGATAGACGAAGATGCTTATGAAGACTTCATCCTGTCAAATGCACCTGTCTTCGTTGAGGGCATGCGCCAAGCCGAAAGGGATTTCAAAGAAGGAAAGACAACTTCTCTGAGTGATGTCTTGAATGAGATTGAATGCTCTGACTAGTTTTGAGCGTCGAACTAGATCAACCGGCTGTTAAAGATCTAAAGAGGCTAGACAGCCCGATCAAAGGCAAGATCGTAAAAGTTCTACAACAACTGGAATCTTCTGGTTCTGTACCAGACAATCTAGATATTAAGCCCATAAAAGGATTTAAACCCTGGCTTAGGCTCCGTATCGGAACCCACCGTGTTTTATTTCGCAAGATGGACAAGGATAAGTATCTAGTACATCGCATTATCCATCGAAGGGATCTGGATAGAGAAACAACGAAACTTCGTTAGCATCGAACAGTGGATTGAGCAAACCCGGTGGAAGCGGACGACGGGTTCGCCTGTCAAACTGCGCTTGACAGGCTCAGTTCCGGGCCTGCTTGGATAGCAGGCCCGACTCACCCGCTTCGCAGGTTCGAGACCCGTCGCAAGACAACCCGCTCAGCCCCCCATTACGGGGCTGAGCGGGTTGTGAGAGCGGACGACGGGTCTCGAACCCGCGACCTCGAGCTTGGGAAGCTCACGCTCTACCAACTGAGCTACGTCCGCGTACTCCTACATTCTAAATCGTGGTGCAGAACCTGCGCGACAGTCCCGGCCTCACCATCTTTCAAGATCTGTAGCTTCTGCGTCTCTACATCTCATCCGGCGCATCGACGCCAAGAAGATCCAACGACTTTGCGATCACCTGTCTGGTTGCGGCGCAGAGGTTGAGCCTGAAGATCTCTGCTTCTGCTGATTCCGCACCGACTACACGACAGTCGCGATAGAAGACGTGGAAGTCTGCGGCAAGCTCAGTCGCGTAGGCAGTCAAGTTGTGAGGTTCACGATTGTCAGCTGCGACCCCCACGACCTCTGAAAAATCCAGCACCTTCTTGACCAACTCCTTCTCTGAAGGATGTAAGGCCACTTCCTTGTCGTCGGTACCGTCACTCGATCTGTCGTTACTCTCTGACTCAGCCTTACGCACGATGCTGCAGATACGGGCATGTGCGTACTGAACGTAGTAGACGGGATTGTCTTGGCTTTGCTTGCGTGCCAGATCTAGGTCCAGATCGATCGCGGTGTCATGGCTTCGCTGGAGCAAGAAGAAGCGGGAGGCATCGACACCTATGTCTTCGATCAACTCGTCTAGGGCG
The DNA here is from genome assembly GCA_963710065.1 of uncultured Thermoleophilia bacterium. Lineage (GTDB taxonomy): Bacteria > Actinomycetota > Thermoleophilia > Solirubrobacterales > CAVPYU01 > CAVPYU01. The sequence continues at coordinate 232,717 of CAVPYU010000002.1, forward strand.
ACAAACTCACCCTTGCGTTTTGACATCTGGGCGCGCTCACCCTTTTCAACGATCTGAACCAGTTGCATGATCAGTAGTTCGAGCCGTTCCGGATCGCCGCCCATCGCCTCGTATGCCGCCTTCACGCGCTGCATATATCCGTGATGATCTGCCCCCCAGATGTTGATCAGCCTGTCGAAGTCACCCGATCTCTTCTCCTCGTGGTACGCAATGTCGGCCGCAAAGTAAGTCGAGTCGCCACTTGAGCGCACAAGCACGCGGTCTTTATCGTCTCCAAACTTGGTGGTCCTCAACCAAAGCGCTCCCTCTTTTTCGTATGCAATCCCGCTTTTTGAGAGCTCCTGAACACGTCGTTCAACGTCCCCCCTCTGGTGCAGCGAAGACTCTTTGAACCAGTTGTCAAAGTTGACCCGGAAACGAGAAAGTGTCCCGCGGATACGGTCGAGCATAATTTCGATTCCCTTGCGAGCAAGCTCATCTACGTCGTCTGCCTCAGTGTCGGATATCTCGCTCGCCAGCTCGCCGACGTACTCGCCTTTGTATCCGTCCTCGGGGGCCTCGTCGCCTTTTTTACGTGCTGCGATCGAGGCACCGAACCTCTCAATCTGACTTCCGTAGTCGTTTATATAGAACTCACGCGTCACATCATGGCCCGCAAACTCAAGGATCCTCACAAGCGAATCACCGAATGCGGCATGCCTTCCGTGACCGATATGGAGTGGACCGGTCGGGTTGGCACTCACAAATTCGATGTTCATCTTTTCAGGAGCCCGTACGACTCCTGAACCGAATTCTTCGCCGCTCTCTAAAACAATCTTCAAAGATTGTTTGAACCAGTCATCGCTTAAATAGAGGTTCACAAAGCCCGGTCCGGCGATCTCCGTCCTTTCAAGCTCTCCCGCCAGCGATTCCTCCAGTCCGTCAACTACCTTCTTTGCAATCTCGCGGGGGTTGCTCTCGACAGCAGAGGCAAAAACCATCGCCGCATTTGTTGAGTAATCGCCGAACTTGACTTCGGACGGACGTTCCAGCTTTGGCTCCGTGCCCGTTGACTCTCCGCCGTGCATGGACACAGCCGTCTCCGCCACTTTCCTGCGCAGCACAGCGATCGGGTCGTTTTGTTCTTTAGGTGTCGCCATCTTTCAATCCCTACGCCTATTCAATTCTCTAATAATGGTACGGCTCCCCCGCCAAGATCTTGTGTGCTCTATAAAGCTGCTCTAAAAGTACGACAAGCGCGAGCTGATGTGGCAGCGTCGCCGGGCCGAAAGAGAGCTTAAGATCATGCTTGATCTCGTCCGGGCTCTCAAAACCCTTCGCACCGCCGACTAGAAAACATAGATCCCGACCTTGGTTTTGCCGATCTTGGACAAATCGGCTGAAATCCACACTTGAGTAGCTCTTGCCCTTACGATCGAGCAAACAGATGAACGTGTCCTTGGGAATTCTCTTGATCAGCGCCTCTTCGTCTTTCACATGCTCAAGATCGAGCTTTGCGTAGCGGGACAGAAGCTTGGTGTAGTGTTTCGTGTTATCCAGATAGGGAGCACGAAGCCGACCGATTGCAAGCACAGCAATACGCATGGTGTCATACTAGGAGTTACAGAAAAAGATCGGGGAGTCATGAAAGAAGAAAACGACGAAGAACGCCAGATAAACATCCACACGTCTCCAGAGATCATGGCCGGCGTATATGGCAACTTCGCCAACGTAAGCCATTCTGACTACGAATTTACGATCACCTTCGCCCGCATCGACCACGAAGTCGATGACGACGAGATACCCGGCGTGGTTGTCTCGCGGGTTAACCTGTCGCCACGGTTCATGCGCGAGTTGATAGATGCGATGGAGGACAACTACTCCAAGTGGCAAACCCGAGAAGGAATAAGGGATCTACCAGAGTACAGAGGCGGTAGCGACAGCAGTAGCTCTACTGGCCCGAGTAGTTAAAAAGCCTGCCGCTGATCTCGCTGGTAGTACATTCAAGATAGTGTCAACGCTTACTAAATGCGTATCGCTCTGATATCCGATATTCACGGAAACCGCCCGGCCCTCGATGCTGTGCTGGAATCGATCGAGGAAAAAGGAGCCGACGAAATCTGGTGCCTCGGTGATGTGACCGGATACGGCGCCGATCCCGACTACTGCGTTGAGACAGTGTTGGATAAAAGCAGCGTCTGCTTGGCTGGAAACCACGATCTGGTTATCTGCGGCAAGCTGTCGATGAATGAGTTCTCTGACGCAGCAGCAACCGCCGCAACCTGGACCCGCGAGATCTTGAGCGATGAGAACACCTCGAGACTGAAAGATCTGAAGCCGTCTGGGATCGTCGGCGATTACGGCCTCTACCACGCCAGTCCTCGTGATCCGATATGGGAGTACGTGCTGTCGATTCCTCAGGCGAGGGCCTGTATGGCCGACCAGGACAAACGTGTCTCCTTCATCGGGCACTCACACGTCGCCTGCTTCTTTCACGATGATGGCACCGGCGATGCGGACGGAGGCACTGCATCACATGAGCTGAAGCTCACTCTCGAAGAAGGGAATTGGTTGATGAACCCGGGAAGTGTCGGCCAGCCGCGTGATGGGGATCCACGCGCATCGTATCTACTGCTAGATAGCGAAGACCTCACAACAACTTTTTATCGAATCGAGTACCCAGTAGATGTTGCCGCCCAGGCGATCACCGACGCGGGTCTTCCGTCGTCACTGGCCCAGAGACTCTTTTTGGGATATTGACGACCGACATGTGGCGAGATATGCCCAAAGACATCGAGACGATGGAGCGATGGAAACGATTCCCCGCAACCGAGTCCGCAGAATCGGGCTCGGGTCAATACGCACTCACGTTTGACGATGGGCCTGACGACGTCGCAACACCAGCAATCCTCGATGCGCTTGATTCCGTGGATGCAAGGGCCACCTTCTTCATGGCCGGAGAGCAGGTCGAGCGATGGCCGAAGATAGCGAGGGATGTGGCCATCCGCGGACATGAGGTGGCCTGCCATGGGTTCAACCACGGTGCCCACCCTGGGCGACCGGATATAGAGGTCGAGGAAGATCTACGTGCGGCTATTGAGACGATCGAAAAGGCAACAGGCACAAGACCGGAGCTTTTCCGCCCGCCCTACGGCCACTTCAGCGAAGCTTCATACAAACAGTGCGATGAACTTGGTATGCAGCCAATCTATTGGTCGTCGTGGGGAATCGACTGGGATCCGATCGACGCTGCAACGATCGCCAAAAACGTTCTTGGTGACCTTCAAGACGGCTCGATCGTCTTGCTACATGACTCGCCGAGCTACGCCGACCGAAGCTCAGCGTTCGCGAGCGCTGATGCCATAACTTTGATTGCGACGCAGGGAAAAGAACGTGGGCTTGAGGCAGTTACTGTCTCCAAGCTATTAAAAGCCTGATCTAAAAAGTGCTCGGCCTCAAGCCAAATGCAATCACTAGAACGACCACCGCAGCCAGCAGCAGCCGGTACCAGACAAAGATGTTGTAGTTGTGTCGTCTGACAAGCGCCAGTACCGCCCATATCGCCGCAAAACCTGAGGCAGCAGCAGAGATGACTCCGACGATAACCGGACCGACCGAGCCTGGAGGAAGACCGTCCTGAACGACGCCTACCCCTTTGAATATGCCGGCTCCGGCGACGACCGGTGCGAGCAGGAGAAACGAAAACCTTGCTGCAGAGTCCCGGTCCAATCCCAAGAACCTGCCTGCAGTGATTGTTATTCCCGAGCGCGATGTTCCCGGAGCCAGCGACAAGACCTGGGCTAACCCCACAATTAACGCATCGCTTGCCTTGAGACCGTCCATCTGACGCCGCTGTGGCATGCGATCGGCAGCGTATAAAAGTAGGCCGAAGCCGGCTAAAAGAAGTGCGACCTGCCAAGGCTCTCCGAGGCTCTCCTCGATGAAGCCCTCACCGAGTGCCCCGGCGATTGCGGCCGGGATGGTCGCGATCACGACCAGCCACGCCAGCTTTTCGGAATCTGTCTCGATGCGTCGTTTAAACACGCTCGAAAAAAACGAGGCGATCAAGTCCTTTATCAACACCCGGAAATAGGCAACGACTGCCACGAGTGTCCCCATGTGCACCGCTACATCGAAGGTCTTGTTGAAGTCCGGGTTCTCCTTGAGAAACTGGAAATCAAAAAGCCACGGCACCAAGACCAGGTGCCCGGACGAGGAGATCGGCAGGAACTCGGTGAGTCCCTGGATGACTCCTAATAGCAATGCTTCAAGCTCGCTCAAGTCACGGCATGCTACATACGCCCCCTGACGGGAGCTTCAGTTAATATTGCGCACGATGAAAGCAACAGGGACAGTCCGACTTTTTCTTATTACCTTGATCTTGACGCTAGCGGCAACCGCTTCTGCGTCAGCAGCCGAGGGTGGAAAGGGCTGGATCGGTGATGAGACGGACGGAATCGTGACCGCTTTCGGGCTCGGGCTTGTTGTGTTTATCACTCTTCTCGTTGTGGTTCTCAGCGCCATCCACAGCAAACTCGAGAAGCGCAGAGATTCGAACGAGCAGTCGCAGAGATAGCGGGCTGTAGTACTTTGACCTCCAGACGAGCAAGTCCTATACAAGCGCGAGGGCGCAGCAGCAGTCATCACTATCAACCGCCCCGAGCGTCGCAACGCCGTCGACGGGCCGACCGCGAGACTGCTTGCAGACGCCTACCGAAGATTTGAAGACGACGATGAAGCCCGCGTACTCATACTTACCGGTGCAGGAGACCAGGCGTTCTGCGCCGGCGCCGATCTGAAAGCTATTGAGACATTCGAGATGCTGCCGGAAGGCCCACTCGGCTTTTCGAGGTTAACTCCATCTAAGCCTACGATTGCCGCTATCGATGGCTGGTGCCTGGCCGGAGGACTGGAGCTTGCACTTTGGTGCGACCTGCGAATCGTTACACCGAAATCCAAACTCGGCTATCCGGAGCGGCGCTGGGGTGTTCCGCTGATAGACGGGGGAACGCAGAGACTACCGCGAATAGTCGGTCTTGGAAGAGCGCTCGACATGATCTTGACTGGCCGTTTTGTCGATGCGGATGAAGCTCTGGCAATGGGCCTGGTGACGTCGGTTGTCGATGAAGGAGAACACCTCACACGGGCGCTCCAGTTGGCGGAGGCCCTTGCACAGTTCCCGCAGGAGACGATGCTCTCCGACAGGCGTGCTGCGATCGAAGGACTCGGCATGACGTTGGAGGAGGGCCTCAAACTGGAGGACCGCCTCGGCACGCAAGTTCTGGATGTTGCCCTAAGAGGCGCCGCGCAATTCGCATCGGGCGAGGGCCGCCACGGCAGCGGTTTGAAGGGCGCCTAAACGGTCTTACGCTTCAAGACGCGGACGGTCGCCGAGTGCTCGGCGAAGCGAACCGAGCCGATCATGTTCAGCCCGGCAAGCTGTAAAAGACGAAGCGTGTCACGCGAACAACGCTGTATCTCAAGCTGGCGCTGGCTCTTGCTCAGTACCTCGGCAAAGTGGATCAGGTCTGCGACTGCTGATGAGTCGAGAAAGGTCACGTCGCCCAGATCCACTGAAATTATCGTTGACTCCGTTTTAAGACAACGGCGCAGCGCCTCGCGTCGGGGGGCGGCATTTGATACGTCCTCCTCGCCGCGGAAAACTGCAATTGGGGGTTGCTGTAAGACAGTTACTGACATCCGTGCCATCATTCCATATAAATAGAATGCGCCGATTTTCAAAACAAGTCAAGAGCTTTTTTTGATTTTCTTTACTAGTTATCAAAAAATGACATCTTTGATTTTGAGTTTCGTCTCGTTCGGACATAAGTAGGGGTTGCAATCGTCGAGAAGTAGTCGTACTCTGACCAATAGGACGTATCTGTTTCACGCTCAAGGAAGGGTGTTGGTTATGTATAAGGCTCTACTCTCCGTCTCTGCCGTTGGTCTCGTGGTAGCGGTTGGATTCTCACCGGCAAACGCGGCAACGATCAAGGGCAAAGTCTCAAATTGCAAGGGCTGCACGGTCGTTGCGGTTGCGAAGAAGGGCTCGGGAGCCTCGGCAAAGCTCAAGGCCAACGGGAGCTTCCGCCTACAACTGAAAGGGAAAGGCGCCAAGGGAGCACAGCTTCAGATAATTAAAAAGCGCGGTAACTACCTTGGGCCGATCGTCCTAAAGCACAAGAATAAGAGAGCTTACGTAACGCTCAGAGGCACCTCAGTAAACCTCGGCAAGATCAAGGTCAAGAAGGGCTATGCAGTCGTGGCCAAGAGCATGCCGAAGCGAGCCGTAAGCGGCAAGTGGGCGAAGGCAAACGAGGCCGGCAAGCCCACTGGCGCGGGCAAGCTAGGCATGTCCAAGCGCAAAAAGGGCAAAGGCAAGGGAAAGAAAAAGAAGGCCCGTATCGCCAAGACGAAGGGGCCTGCTACGAGCAGCGGCGATCTCGACACCGACCGTGACGGCATTGCCAAAGGGTTTGACGTCGATGGCGATGCGGACGGCGTTCTTGACAGTGTGGAAGGCGTTCAACGTTCTCCAGTAAACATGTTCTCAAACTTGAAGGTGCCGATAGAGGCGTCACTCAATTTGAACGCAACCGGAGTCGATCAGGCAAGAGTAAACGCTCTGATAAAAGACCAACTGTCCCTCGTATACGAAATTCCTTTTGACCAGCAAGAAGCAAAAGGCGCAACCTCTGTCAACGTAGACTGTTTGGGCCTCACATACTGTCGCGCAGGCAATGGGACGGCAACTATCGACGGAGTCGGAGGAACAGTTCCCGGCGACCTGCCCATGAACTCGTTATGGACAAGCTACGACACTGACAGCGATGGCCTGCCGAACCTCTACAGATCGACCGAATTACAGAGGTTTGCAATCATCGTCAGACCTAAAGCCACAACATCGGAGGTGAATCCCGGCGACAGCTACAACGTGATCGCAACGTCCAGCTCAGGCAAGACATCGATCGCTTCGAATCTGGATTTCTACTTCTACACCACTCCTGCAGTGACAACGTATGACGTAGGTGCAGGGCCGCAAACCGTCAGCTATCCGATAGCTGCCGGTACCACAGGAACCCAGGGCAACCCGGTTCAGATGGCATCGAACAGCATCACGCTGACCTTCTGGCGACCACAGAGGCCGGCTCTGCCCGGAGAGAGCGGTAGCTTCTTCGACATCGGGCTGTTGCTGTACGGCGTTGAGCCGGTAGAGAAACAGGATCCAGGAGGAGCTCCTGGGCCACCACCGGCAGGTGAGCCGCCTGCACCGGGTCCGCCTGCTGCACCTGGTCCGGGCGCATTGGCAGGTGGTGTACATGGATGCAAAGCTCAGTATTACTCGAACCTTTCACCTACATTGAAGACGGGCGGTGACGAGGCTGCCTCCACCCCACTCGAGGATACGGCCAACGATGCACCACCCAACGCGGCTAACACACTCTCCTTCACGCTCGACCTCGGTGGGTGCCTGAGCAGCCAGGGAGTAGCAACGGCCGGGCAGACCTTCGATCTCGACCTTCAGGCACGAGGTGAGCGCGGTGACAATGCTGCGCAGAAGCTGACGGTAAAGATGCCAGGGTAGGGCTCTGTCTGGGCTGGTAAATAATCGCGATTACTAGGCTCGGGGGAAGAGCAACCCCGGGTTAGTCTCGTCCAAATATCTCGCGCAGACTAGCGAGCGACCTGTCAACGTGCTTGCGCACATAGGGCTTGATGATGGGCCGATCCAGTGCTCTGTTGCCAAACTTCAGCGGAGGTGTGTAGCTGATCTCAACAGAGAGCTTCGTCTGTCCCCCCTCTGCGACCTCCACTGTCATCGATGAGTCAAACGAGGTCCACAGGAGATCGCCCTTGTAAGCGACTCGCCTTCCTTCTTCCCATTCAACAACCTCCTCTTCTTGCTAACACCCCTTATTTAATAAACGCAACCGTGCTTCTAACAGCACCTACGTTATGCGACATCGGCCGCATACGCAACTGCTTGGCAACGACAAGTAAGTTGTTAGTTATAAAGAGCTTGGAATGCTTGGTTCACGCAATCTGATCTTGTGCTCAGTAACCGCTCTTTTCCTTTGCTTGCAACCAGCAAACCGCGATCCGAAGTCCGATCTGATAGGACGGACTCCACCGTCCTGCAAATAGTGCGACCAGTCTTTTAAAACCTTGTAGGTTGTTCGCCTATCTAACCTGCCGTTGCCATCTGCGTCTTCCGGGCTCAAAACCCCAGAGTCGTAGCCCGGGTCTGTTTGATACAGATACTGAATGAAGACATCCACGCGTTCGGCAATGCCTTCCATGCGGGCTCGTCGCCTGTCTATCTTTGAAAAGGCAGCTCGATCTAAGAAAGTAAATAACTTGCAGGAGGCCGTTCGATCGTCAGTACCCTCTCTTCCTCCGTACAGTGAGGCGGCCTCGGTTATCCAGATCTGCAGGCCCTTTGTGCAGCGATTCGTATCGATACCCGTGATCGGTTTTCCTGTATCGGAATCTTTGCCATCCAAGAGATTGACGACTCTCTCAACTCCCAACATACTCAGATCTCGAATGTCTTTATAAGAGTGTTTGGCCCATGGCCCCCTTGGACAGCGCCGCTGATCAGCAGCGAGCATTTTCTCGATCACCGACTCTGTAAACTCGGCTTCGTCTACATTTTTTGTGTCGTCGGTGGCGTTGAATGAGAAGTCCGCTGTATCGCCGGGAAGCAGCTTGATCGATGGATCGAATCTCGTGCCTGACATTCCGGGAACGTCCTCGTCGTAGATCACATCGAAGATGCGGTTGTAAAGCATCATGTAATAGTCGTCAGAGACAGTATCTCCTGGCTTTTCGTTTGAGGGACAGCGGATTCTTTCAAAATCTGGAAACCTCTCTCGATCCGTGTGGGACTGTGAACAGATCTGGGGCTGTGCCTCGCCGAAGTTGTTTGGCTCATTCCACGCCGTGTATAGCTTGACCCGTCTGGCCGGAGCTACATCTGGACCCGAGAACTGCTCGATGAAAGCTGCGACAAACTCTTTGTATTCATCGATCATCGTCTTGCCCGACTTCGTACCTCTGAATGGATCTGGCCAGGAGGCCTTATTTGAATCTACCCGACGTCCAAATTCATTCTTTTTACATGGGTCGCTATTCCTTGAAGTCGCTTCACTGATCAGTGCCCAGCAGGGTGTGTGTTGAAACGTAACCATTACCTTCATACCAAGCCTCTGCGCCCTTTGTATCTGATCTTTGACGGTCGACCGGTAGAGCTGTGGCGGCACGTGGCCACCTCCGATATCGGCGTCCCAGTCAAACCTGTCAGGTGACGGCTCAAGCCGGTCCCAGGGAACAAAGATGCGAAAGTACCTTGTTCGAAGGCCGATGAAATCCCTGTCGCCGTGAACCGCATAGGGATTTACATCGTTGGGGTCGCTGCCAGGCTTGGGGCGTCCCAGTCGCGGTTCCTGTATTCCTATCTGAAGTCTTTTCTCTACCTTCCTGGTACGACTGAATTCGGTCTTGCGTTCAACGCCAACTGCTCGCACGCGAACTTTCAGCTCCCCGGAAGGAACCACCGATGAATCCAATACCAACTTCTTTTTGGGCGCGTCTTTTGGGCAACCTTTTGAACAGTCGAGTTTGACCCTGTCTTTGACGACATACCCGCGCCCGTCTTGTGCGTCGACTGCAACCTCATACCTGCTAATTCCATATTCCGCTGCAACGACATGCACGTCTATCGGGTAGGTCGCCTCCGGGTCCAGGTCAAACACCATCTCCGCGTTATCGAAAAGCGGACCACCTACCGTGCTTTCTTGAGACCTACCAAGAAGGAGGTGCGCAACGGTGACCAGTGCTGCGATAACAACTAGAGGTGCGAACCAGCGCAAGCTGCGAACCTGTCGCAACCTCCAATATATAGAGTTGGAACGGCTTTGTAAATTCATGGCGCATCTATATAGATTTTACGCCAGCCCCTTAAAACAACCGTAAGGATTAATGGCAATAGCAATCAAGATCGACGACCACTTCTTTTACTATCCGAAACTTCCTGCTCTAGAATGCAGTGAGTACGGAACTGAGAGTGAGGAGAAGAGATCGATGAACGAAATTATTCCTGGTGTCCATACGTGGAGCATATTCTCGGATGAAAAGGGATACACATTTAATGGGTTCGCCGTAACCACGACAGATGGCACGATACTGATCGATCCACCGCTATCGGAAGACCTAGACTGGTCAGCCTTGGACGAACTCACTCCCTACCATGCGGTCTATGTCACTAACCGCAACCACTCCCGTGAAGCCCGTAAGTTCGCAGACCGCTACCAAGTTCCGCTGCGAATTCACCAGTCGGACCGAGCGCAAGCCGAGGCCGAAGCGGACGAAACGACCGAAGCAAACGAGTCGCTGTCTGCAGAGTTGCAGGTACTTCACCTACCGGGCAAATCACCAGGGGAGATCGGCTTTTACTTGCCGCGGCAAAAGGCGATGATCGTCGGCGACGTTGTGATCGGAGTACCTGATGACGAACTCTCGATCTACCCACCCGAGAAGATCGATGACATGGACGAACTCTTCAGCTCAGCTCGAAAACTACTTGACTACGACTTTGATGCACTGCTTCTCTGCGATGGCAAGTCGTTCGTTCATGGTGGAAAGAGCAAGCTTGAAGAGTTCCTACAGCGGACACCCGCCTAGCCCCGAGTTATATTTCATCTCCATGCACCGCGTGACCCCCCTCTCCCATCACTTTCATACTGCCCATACCGTGCTTGCGGCCGGTGACGACGAGCATCCAGTTGACCGGGTAAGTGAAGATAAGGCCGATAGCGATCGAAGCGGCCATAACGCCCCAGAACTCGATCTTCTCCGGACCCAACTCATGATGCCCTGAACCGCCCATCCCCATCCCCGGCGACACAGTGCATGGTCGAACCGACTGCCTGCTTCCACAGTGGTGAGACCCATTGATCGTGTGTGCCAGGTCGTGGCTCCCTGCAGGAAGTCAGATAGAGGATCACTCCCACTACTCCGAAGTAGAGCGTTATAAGAACCCAGGCGACCTTCATCACACCCATGATCTCCGGCTGTGTGGTGATCTCGTCGTATGCAACCCAGACCGCTGAGAGAAACGCAACGACAAACCAGACAACCAGAAAAACCTCCATGCTTACCCCTTTACTTAGGTGATCGGAACGCCAACGTCTCGCAGTTTATGCACGGCATCAGACCGGCACACGTGCATCCGGTCCCGATATGGCTGCCAGTTGGCTCTACGACCCCTGTCCAGCGATTTTCAATATGTCTGATTTACGGACAAAGAGGCGTTATACTTGTAGACAGCGTACGGAAATGCCCGATGAAGGGATTCGGAGGCATGAGTGGTCGGCATTAGGGCCCCAATACCCAAGAGTGCAGCCAGAGCTGGGAATAGACAGATTTCCAATGAGGATTTCGCGAAAAGCGAAGCCTTAGGCTCTAGCGCTGATGCAGCATTGGATAAATCGCAGGTTGCAAGCAGTGCAGTTAATGTAGCCTACAAAGACAACTACACGGATCTGTGCAACTACGCAAACAGCTTCCTGCACTCACAAGAACATGCCCAGGACTGTGTCCATCAAGCGTTCGTCGGCACGCTCACAACCGTTCAGGACGGCGAACAGATAAGAGATCTTAGGGGTTTCCTGGTCAGTTGCGTACGGAACAACTGCCTCAGCCATCTTCGGAAGTCAAAGAGAGAGTCGTCTTACTCTCTCAATGAGGACTTCGTTGTCGACGACAGTGGGGTCCAAGGAGAGTCGAGCTCGGCAGCCACATCAGTTGAGATAAAGACTCGCTGGAAGAAGGTTAAAGGCGCAATCGACGATCTCCCTTCAAGCCAACGATCCGCACTGTTGATGGCTGAATTTCAAGGCTACAGCTACTCCGAGATAGCTGATCAGATGCACCGCTCAAACAATTCTGTCAGGCAACTGATTAGTCGTGCTCGCAACAAGGTTCGAGCCACAGCGGATGCCGGTGCGGATTGGGCCACGATTCCGGCTCCAGCGATAGAGATCGAACGCATGATGGGTCAGAGCCACCTAGATTTCAATCCCAGCGTGCTCGACATGTTCCAGGCAAAGGTATCTCAACTGCAGGCATGGATGGTGAATGCGTTCCAGGGTGGCGTTGACTCTGTAGCGTATACCGGCGCAACGGTGGCTACGGGAGCAGCGGTCGTTGCTCTTGCCGCCACATCGCCGGCCCCACCCGCTGGCTCAATGTCGGGCGAGCCTGCAGCGGGATCAGAACAGAACACGCCGGTTCTTGCTCAGCGACCTACCGGGGCCGGCAGTATGCAGTCTGAGAAAGGTCAAACCTCATCGGCGGCTGACTCAAGTCAGTCCGAGGACAGTGCTGACGATCCGGGGCCGGGGCCAAGTTTGGAAACACCCCCCGGTAAAGGTGAGAGCAGAGGCGATAAGCCGGGTGCCTCATCTCCGGGCAAGGGCGAGTGTGTCAATAATTGTGGTGGTGAACAGTCTGACGGCCGTGGCAGGCAAGAAGAAGCCGCAGACGATCAAATTGATAGGTCATCGTCAAATGCAAAGACAACCACAACGGCAAACACCGGCAATGGGTCTTGTTCTGCAACATCTGTCGCTGCCTCCTGCTTAACGTCGGGCAATCTCATAAGCGTTAGCCCGAGACCAGGTACCGTCTCCGCTGGAAGCGGTACGTCGACCACCACTGATCAAGTGACGTCGGACGGCCCGCCTACATCCAAAAAAATCAGCGGCACAACAGGTAGCGGATCATCGACCAACGATACTGAGGATACAAGCTTAGGGTCAGCTGATAACAGTAGGTCTATCAGCCCGTTTACAAGCGTCAAGTTGAACTCAATCGAGTCTCCACCGTTAAAGTAATCAGGTTCTCTTCCAACCCCGCTCGATATAGCTGTTCAATCCAAGCCGGTGCCATCTATCGATTCACCTAGCTCCGCGCGTTCAAGCAGATCTGTCACCTCATCGTCAGAGGTCGGTGTAAACCGGTCGTACCAGACCCCAACCGCGTAGAAGGGATCAGGGGTCATGACGAAAAATGTGCGGTCGACCTCTTCCTCTATCGATTTGCAGGTCGCCGCAGCTGCAGTTGGGACGGCAACAACGATCTCGGCCGGATTGTGCTTTTTCAAAGCTTTGATCGCCGCGCGCATCGTAGAACCTGTTGCTAGGCCATCATCTACAAGGATCGCTGTTTTCCCACCGATGTCTGGTAAGGATCGCCCCTGCCTGTAAAGCTCTTCACGCCGTTCTAACTCCTGTCGCTCTCTATCACTGACTGATGCGACTGCCTCGTCACTTATCCCGAGTCCCTTAAGCAACGCATCGTCCAATACGCGCACGCCACCACTCGCTATAGCGCCCATCGCCAACTCTTTGTGACCAGGCACGCCGAGCTTGCGGACCATGAAGACATCTAGTGGCGCTTTGAGTGCGATTGCGACCTCATAAGCAACGGGAACTCCTCCCCGCGGCAGAGCCAGCACCAGAACATCGGATCGATCCGTATATTCGGTCAGCTCTGCGGCAAGTACCTTACCTGCCGCCGATCGATCGTGAAAGCGGTTTTTCCCCTTCATTAGTCGCATTTTCCCGCGGCCTATCTCTGCGCGTTGCCCGGTGTACGGGCAACTCGTCCTCTACACAGGCAGCCTATCGCAGCCGCGCTAAAACATCGAGAAAAACACCGGCTTTTGCATCTGCCGAAACGAATTTCTATCGCAGATGGCTCGGCTCAGGCTTTACGCCGTTTCTCTCAATCGTGATCTCCTTATTCACAGTATGTAGCCATTAAGGTAATAATCTTGTACCGATGATCCCAGGAATATTTCGACGTTTCGCGATCCTGAGTGCAATTGTATCCTGGGTCTATATACTGATCATTCGCCCATGGCATCTCAAATGGGGAGCAACCGATGCAGAGGTACAGGGATCTCTACCCGGCGACGACTTGATTCCACATCCGATGATGGAGGCAACACGCGCCATCACAATCGATTCCCCACCGAAAGAGATATGGCCGTGGCTCGTACAGATCGGGTATGAGAGGGCTGGTTTCTACAGCTACGACCGGCTCGATCATGCGGGCATCCCCAGTGCAGATCGGATCGTCCCTGAGTTGCAGAATCTCAAGGTCGGAGATGTGATCCCGCTGGATCCCAAAGTAGGACTCAAGGTTGAGCAGCTCGAGCCAACGAGAGCGCTTGCGGCAGTTGGTCGTGACATTGAGACTACGGCTGGCGGCGCCACGATGAGTCTGTCGATGGTGCTGGATAAGTCAACCGATCGGCAGACCAGGTTGATATTCAGGGTACGGGGGGATTTCGAGAAGTCCGGCCTGTTATCTGCCCTCTACAACCACGTATTTTTCGAGCCGATAGATTTCATCATGATGCGCAAGCAGCTCATCGGCATTAAACAGCGCGTTGAGAACGCTGACGATGCAGTTCAGCCGCCAGCAAGCGAACAAGTTTCTACTTAGTCGTTATTTAAAAGTAAGTTTGAGCTCTCCCTCGATGTCCTCGACGCTCGTCTTGGTCGAGCTGGTTGCTTTTATCGAATCAAACGTGCTATCGATCTCATTTAAAACATCAGCTGCAACCTTGGCCTCATCGTCCAGGATCTCCTGATTTTCAATATTGCTCAACGCCGCCTTCATGATCGTCAGTACCTCTGTTTCAGAGATGATAGAGCCAGGCCCGATCCTGCCAACCGGCTTCAAGTTGTCAGACCTCAAGTCATCGATCGTTGTCGGAGAAATTGCCACCACAAGCTCCCCGCTGACAACACCAAACTCGGCGACATCTTCATTTCCATCGCGCACTGAGTAGACCGTAGATTCGCCCTCCTTCGACTCGTCTATCTTGAAATCTGTCAGACCCGCTCCTAGCAGGAACTGTATGATCAGTGGCTGAATCTGTTTCAGGGTCTCCTGCATGCGTGCGGCATCGGCAAGGTCGAGGATCACACCGTTACTACCATCGACCCCGGTAAGCATTTGAAGATCGCCGGTCAGCTGGTCGACGATGTCTTTGTCGACATCGATGCCGCCGCCGGTTTTCAGCTGCTGCTTGAACTGATCTATTTCGGACGCATTCTCTGGGTCTAGCTGTGTTGCTACCTTCTCGACGAAGCGAATGGTTCTTGCCAGGTCCCTGATGCCTGAGCTGCCCGTCGAGGCTTCTACGAACTCATGTAGCTCCGGGTTCTTCGCGCCAGGAGCAAGCGGGAGATCGTCCTCCTTAAGCTCTGCACCAGTTGTATCAACCTTGTACTGCAACTCAATATCGTCTCCATCCACACCAAGGGTTACACCAACGGTAGTCAGCGCACCCACCCAAGGAACCTTGTCGGCAACGGGTTTTGCCTCGCTCGAATCGTCTATGAAGGTCTTGATATCGGCATAGACCGCAAACAGATAGCTGGAGCTAGATTCGGGCCGTGCTTTATCGAACGTCTCTTCACTGAACGAGTTGTCGGACTTCTCGGCGTCGATCGCTTTCTTCACCATCGCTAATTCGTCCGCGATAACGATGTCTGCACCGTTTACGGTAAGAAAGGAGTCACCGTCTTCATCCTCATAGATCTTCACGTCCTTGTATTTTGTGGGCTTTTTAACCTCAAGTTTGCCACTCTTGAGCAGATCGTTGAATACCTTCTCGTCCTTTGTCACATACGACAAAACGACATCCGAGTTATCTCCTTCTATGTCGTCTACCTCATGCGCGGCAATAACGACCTTGTTTCCAAGAATTGGCTTGATGTCTTTATCGAAATCAACATCGTCAGCTTTCATCTGATTCAAAGCCTCTTCGAAGAGCTGATCTAGCCCCTCCCTCGCGATGGGTACCTTGTCAATCAGTGCTTCAAGGTCCTTGTACTGCGACCCCTCGGTGTCGGCATTGAAAGCTACAACCAAAGGTGCATCTTCAGGAACATAGGAGAGCGCCTGACCAAAGGGGGTTTTATCGGCTTTTCCTCCACAGCCTGCAATAACCAGAGCAACAAAGACTGCGGTTATGGCCAGTGAACAGATGGGCCAAGGTAGGTATGAACGTAAGGACCTTTGTCTCATACGATCCGCTCCTTCGATCCGGTTTCTACGGGGCAGTCGAGTTTATCGACTTGAACGATATACATAGGCAGTCGGAGGTCCCCACCTAAAGGAGCAATTAGTTCCGTAATTAATGACCTTTTGCCGGATCCTTCTCTATAGATTGCGTTGTTGGATCCCACCGAATGGATCGGCGGGAGAGAAGAGGAAAGATGCAGGACGCTATGGATAGGCAAGGACGCATAGGTCGCGGTGAGGAAGACAGGCGCGATCGAATCCTCGTGAGTAGGTTTCTGCAGGGCGACCAAAGCGCCTTTGAGGAGCTCTACAGCCACCACCAGAAGCGGGTGTATGCACTTTGCTACCGGATCTGTGGCAATCCCCACGATGCAGCGGACATGGCGCACGACGCCTTTATCACGACTGTGGGCAAACTTGAGAAGCTCGAGATAGAAGAGTTCAGTTTCGGTGGCTACCTGCTCGTATCAGCAAGAAATGCGTGCGTAAGGCACAGGCAAAGATCATCTAGGACAACCGCCGTTCCTGAAGTACTTGACCAACACGACGAGCGAGACCAGTTCGATGTAGAGATAGATCCCGAGCGTTCACTACTGCTACAAGATCAGCGCGAGGCTGTAAGAGATGCAAACGCTCGGATTGCGAACCGTCAGCAGCAAGCGCTAGCTCTGCGTGAGCTACAAGGATTGAGTTATTCAAAGATCGCGAAGGAACTCGGCCTCAGTACGAACGGAGCGGCACAGCTTATTAGTAGAGCTCGACTCCGCCTCAAGCAGGCTATGAGGATCTCTGTCTCATCGACACCAACCAACGAACCAAAGTGCCAACGCGCGCTGTCCCTGCTATCGAAACGTATCGACGGCGAAATCCGTGAATTCGAGGCAGGTTGGCTCGATAATCATGTATCGCAGTGCAACCGCTGCAAAGCCAACTTTGAGGCAGCACTGGAAATGGGAGAAAGCTACCGAGTGCTTCTGCCTGGCTCAGCCCTCGTGACACAACTCAAACGGTTCTTGGAACCTCTGTTCTCGCTGTTTGGCCCAGTAGGTAACCCGGCCGTTGTCGCTTCCTTGAGTCCGATTCTCGTCGTCGCATCGATATTGGTCGGTGCAAACATCGGCCCCAGCGCCGAGTCCATCGCAAAGGTTACTGTTGGCTCACCTGCCATAGAGCTGGCTGCAGTGGGCGCTGAACCACGAACTGCCGATCCTTCATCAGGTGTTGAAAAAGGTACCAGTGCTCCAGTCTCCTCGAAGGGTGATCCTGATGTCAGTAACAACACCCAACGACCAGACGTAGGCACACCGGAAGGTGATAGCCCAATCACTCGTGATCGGCTCACAACCTCGAGGTCGGGAGAGGCCGCACAGATATCAGTTTCGTTAAACAGGCAAACCGCAGACAGATCGTCCACCAGGCGTTTGATTCCAAGGGACAGTGGTCGGAACACGCGCGGTCGGGACCGCTCTCGGTCAAACGATCGCAGCCCTTTCCGACCACCGATGGATCAACGAGTAGACGATTCGACCTCACCACGCGATCCGGTTGATGAACCCTCTGAAGAGGATCGGGAGCCACTAGTTGAAGAGACAGAAAGAACACCAAATCATGAACTCGATCCAGTGTCAGATAGAAGACGTTGAAGACGAAGCCGAAGCAGACGGCGAACAGACAGATGGGGGCCCGCGGTGAGCAAGACCCCTCGGCCGAGCCTGAGACCGTTGATGAAGATACTACTAGCGCTGATTCACGCTAGGAGCCCCGCTCACTCCGAACTGCAAGCGCATCAGAACTTCTTGCGGTCTTAAACGTCAACGGCCAGAAGTGATCGGCTTCGGGAGTGGAGAGCTGGTAACGGGAACCTAGGACGACGGCCCGAAGCGTCTCGATCATGATCAGCAGATCAAATACTGGCGAGCGTTTCCTCAGATAGTAAAGATCGTGACCCATCTTCCAGGCTGTGTCGACAATCGTGTTTGCATATCCACAGCGGACTTGAGCCCAACCGGTAATGCCGGGACAAACCAGGTGCCGCCGGGAGTAGTAAGGAATTTGTTTTTCAAGTACCGCCGCCAGAGCCGGGCGCTCAGGGCGCGGCCCTACTAGTGTCATCCTGCCTGTGAGCACGTCGAAGAGCTGTGGCACCTCGTCGAGGTGGGTTTTTCTAAGCAGCCGACCAATGCAGGTTACACGTGGGTCAGCGTCACTGGCCCAAACAGCTTGGCCAGCAGGCTCCGCATCAACTCGCATCGTTCGCAATTTGACTATCTCAAACTCGCGACCCTTCTCGCCTACGCGAACTTGGCGGTAGAAGGCAGGACCTCCATCCCAAATTTTTATCAGTGCGGCAAAAACTGCTATGAGCGGCAGTACCAGGATCGTGGTTACCAGCCCAAGGATCAGGTCGATTACGCGTTTGTAGATAGGTCGGAGTCCAAATCGGAATCTCATGTTAACCAGATGCTCGAACCACGCTGCATCGATCATTCCCATCGGTACATAGCCGAGAGCCTGTTCATGGATCGTGTCAAGATCTGTCAGTCTCACTTCAAGGCCGAGCAGAGTCTCGGCAACCTCACTTAGAACCGACGAATAGCGTGCCTCCGGGTCCAGCACCAGAATGTCTATTTTGTTCTCCTCGCAGACAGCACGTATCTGATCCAGTGAACCCAGATAGTTCAGATTGTCTGTCTCAACTTCTGTCTCTGGTGTATCTGTTGAGCTAAGAGACCCAACTACCTTGTATCTATATGCGTCGCATTCATGGAGTTCACCGTCAAGCCGCCTGGCCAACTCGAAAAAGCCGATCACAGCCATTCGTATTGGGCGTCGTGCTTCCAGTACTTTAACGATCAATGCACCGAAGCTCCTAACCATAAAAGCGGCTAACAGCGCCGCGATCGACGACTCAAAAAACAGCGGGCTTGCTCCCAGCAGGGCTGCCAGCAGAAATAGGGAAACCCCAACAGCCGGCACCAGGATGTGTAACGAGCGCCTGGCCCAGGTCATAAGTCTAAGGGGGTATGCATCCCCGGCGAGCAGGGCACCAGGGAGAACGACTGCGATGAACATCCAGATGCCGCTTCCTATCTCTCCTGCTCTGAGAGACAAGACGAGAGCCGCAGTGATTGCCGGTGCAATAACCAAGCTCAAATGCTCAAAGATCATGAATGTTTGTAGCGGATGGAGCCGTGGCGTAATACCTCTACTATCAACGCGACCGCCGCTAATTCTCATCTGCGCGAGCACTAAGGCAATGACGATGAGCGTGAGCAAAGAGCTGGAGATGACTACCAAATCGACCGTGACCAGCGACGGCAGACCTGTAACGACAGGTATCCCGCCAAGTGCTTCAGCAATCGTTTGGAAAGAGGTTATCGGCACAGCTGACGCAGCTTACCAGCACACTAGATATCTACTTTGTCCGGCGTTCTGGCAGTCTCATCATTGAGTAAGCATTAATCAGGGAGATTGACCGACCCCCCAATCGCGGTCAAACGATACTGCTCTCGCCCACCGAGGCCCGTCCGATGAAGGCCGTTCTGCCTAGTCGTTAGAGCCCTCACCACACAGGTAATCAACTCCGTCTTCGCGCCGAACCGTGATATCAACCGTGCGAGCACTTTTATCCCCACCGGGAGCCGATCCAGCCATGGTCCTTATCTTGTCCGAATCAGGAAACTCGGTTACTTCCGGTTCCTCCATCGTGCTTATTGCCAGGTAGCGCAACTCGGCGTTCGAGTTGTTGACTATCTGATGAGCGCTGTCTGGCCCAGGGGGCAAACAGATCATGTCTCCCTCTCGAATGTCCCGTTCACCGCCATCGATGCGCAGTAGGCCCTCACCCTTCAGTATCAGAAACATCTCCTCGTTTACGTGATGTAAGTGGTATGGCCAAGCCTTTTGCCCCGGATCGAGCGACATTAGGCTGCAACCGAGCTTTTCCGCGCCCAATTGTGCGGCTACAACGACTCGCCGAGCTTGAAAGCTTTCAGAGAGGTTGTGTTCTTCCAGTCGAGCATCGTTCAGGTTCATGATCCGGTCAGGCTTGCTCAATTCTCCCTCCTCGAAATGGGGTTGGGACGAGTCTAAGAAACATTAGAAACATATGCTAGATAAAGCCGATAGACACCAACTAGAATCTCCATCTGTGAAGATACTTGGTTTCAGCGATCTGCACTGCGATCTTGAACAGGCAAAGCGGCTTGTCGAGATGGCCGATGCAGTGGATGTCGTGGTGGGAGCAGGCGATTACGCGTCAGTGCATAAAAACCTGGAGCAGACGATCGAGGTGCTCAAGTCGATCGACAAGCCCACCGTGCTTGTACCTGGTAACAACGAAACCGTGGACGCACTTCGGAACGCATGTGAGGACTGGCCGGTTGCAACGGTTCTACACGGTGAACAAACTGAGGTTGACGGGATCAGTTTTTTCGGGCTTGGCGGTGGTACCCCCACCACACCGTGGGACTGGAGTTTCGACCTCACTGATGAGGAGGCTGCCGCAAAGTTGTCCGACTGTCCCGAAGACAGCGTCCTTATAGTGCATTCTCCTCCCAAGGGATTCGTGGACGGCCCCGGTGACACGCATCTCGGCAGTGTTGAGATTCTCAAAGCTTTGAAGGCCAAGCAGCCCAAAATAGCCGTCTGTGGTCACATACACGAGTGTTGGGGGCAGCAGAGCACAGCTGGCAACACGGGTATATTCAACCTGGGGCCCGCCGGCACGATCATCGATATCTAGGTCCAGGCGCGCAAGGTGCTGCAACCTGTTATAGAGAGCATGGAGTCGTTAACAGTTGATCTTTTAAACCGAGTCGAATTAGCAAGTCAATCGGCACGCAATCGCGACCGACCGGTTATCGCCAGTCATACGTTTTCCATCTCTCCCGACATCGATGTTGCCGCCTGCGTCTTTGCGTCGCGCGGTGCTGAAGAGCGCTATTTCGTATGGGAGCAGCGCAATCGCGACGGGTTTGCGCTTGGCGCGATCGGGTCCGCTTATACAATCGATTGTGGGCCCAGTGGGAACCGCTTCAGGTGGGCAACGAAGCAGTTGAGTGAGGCGATGCAAGGTGCGATTTTCGATGAAGCTGGCATCGATGGTGATGCTCCGCCGGCGTCCGGGCCGGTCTGGGTCGGAGGTTTTTCGTTCGTACCCGATGGAGGCATCTCGCCTCAGTGGCGTTCATTGCGACCCACGCTACTTACCCTCCCATTGATTTCGATCGTCCGGCAGGGTGACTCCGCGCGGGTTACGGTGAACGTCGTAGTGCGACCCGATGACGACCCCAGTGAGCTTGCGCGATGGGCAGATGCAAGGTTGGCTTCACTTAGATCTGAGCCTTTACCCCTCCGGGATCCCGACCCCGTTCATCGATACAAGATCGAGAGCGAAACAACACCGGAGATGTACGAGCAGTGTGTTGCAAGGTCGACTCAACTGATCGATGCCGGCGATCTTGAGAAGGTGGTCATGGCGCGCGAAGTAAAGGTGGAGGGATCCGATCCGTTCCATCCTGGATGCGTCTTTGAGGACCTACGGTCTACCTACCCAAGCTGTTACTGCTTCTGCATCGGCACGCCGGAAGCGGCATTCCTCGGAGCCAGCCCAGAGCTTCTTGTGCGCCGCGAAGGCGCGCGGTTGAGCTCTGTAGCGATGGCCGGGTCCACACGGCGCAGTGCTGACCCAAAAGTTGACGAACACCTAGGGGAACACCTGCGAAGGAGTGTCAAGGATCGAGTCGAGCATGACATCGTGGTTCGAGGAATCAAACGCTCGCTCCAGCCACTGTCGGTGTGGGTTTCGGTTGCAGAGGAACCGGTTCTGATCAAAGTCGAGAATATCCAGCACCTGGCCACCCCGATCCGGGCACAACTCACCGAGCCGATCAGCGTATTGGATCTTGCCGGAGCACTGCATCCAACCTCAGCAGTGGGTGGTGAGCCGTGGGCTCGGGCAAAGGATGTGATCAGAGAGTTGGAGCCGTTTGATCGCGGATGGTACGCTGGTCCGATCGGTTGGGTCGATGCTGTCGAGGATGGCGAGTTCTGCGTCGCCCTGCGCTGTGCACTGCTGCAAGGCAGAAGCGCCTACTGTTATGCTGGCGTCGGAGTGGTTGAAGACTCCGATCCTGAAGCAGAGCTGGCGGAGACCGAGGTCAAGCTCCAAGCGCTTCTTTCTGTGCTTACCGGCTCCTAGTACAGGGGCAGCAGAGCGCCCAATCTAAACGGACAGGGTTTCGGCAACGGTGCGGGAGACGGCAGTAATCACCTGACGATGGAGCTCTACGTTACGCTCCTTATCGAGTGGCACCTCTACCAATCCCGGCTTCTCTATCGCCTGCTTCAAATCCTTGTATCCGATCACGCGTGAGAAGCTGAGACCGTAAAGGTCGGCGACCTTGGCGAGATCCAGCCCCGTCGGTGTGCTGAAAAGCTCCTCCCAACCATCACGATAGTCGGCGATGGGTAAGAAGGAGAATATTCCACCGCCGTCGTTGTTAAATACGACAATGGTGGCGTTCGGAGCGTGTCGCTTCGCCGCCAGCAGGCCGTTCATGTCGTGGTACAAACTCAGATCGCCGCTGAGTATGAACGTCCGGCCCTCTGCGGCGGCGGCCGCACCGAGGCCGGAGGAGATCAACCCGTCGATGCCGTTTGCGCCACGATTGCTCAAGAAGAAGAGATCGCGATCCTGCGAGGGAAAGAAGGCTTCAAGATCGCGTACCGGCATGCTGGAGGCAACGTAGACCGTTGACCCTGCGGGTATATGTCGAGCGAGGTCCGTATGGATCTTCGGCTCGAACAGCTCATCGCCAAGTTCATCGAAAAAGGTAGTGGCGGCGTTTCTTGCAGCGGCTTCTGCTTTACCCCAGCGATCGGTCCAGCTGTTTCTACCTCTGGATACGACGGCAGCCAGAGCTTCGCAAGTAGCGGACGGATCGAGCCTGAGAATTCGATCTGCCACCCTCGTGGGTTCCTGCCAACAGAGGTCGGGGTCGAGCACTATCTGAACCGGTGGATCTCGCTTAAGCCACTCGCGGAGCGCTTTGGATGTAGGCATATCGCCAACTCTCAAGACGAGATCGGGACGGAGGTCGGCTGGTGGGTCGCGCAAGATGAGGTCGTAGTGTGCGATCACTCCCTGAAGGTCGTGGCTCCCGCAGCGTAGCTGTGAAGTGGGTTCCGCCAGAATCGGGAACCCGGTGGCTGTAGAAAGAGCTGACACTGAGTCTCTCAAGGCGGGATCGCGCTGTCGACCCGCGACGATCAGTCCTTTGGAGTGGTCAGATATCTCTAAGGCTAACTCAGAGACGAGTTCGTCGTCTGGTTTAGCCGCATCGGCAACCACGGATGTAAACGGACTCGAATCACGGCCCTTTAGGGCTAGTGGCTCGGACGCCGTAACGTCCCCGGCGACCGGCTTAGGGATAAGGGGCTCCTGCAGGGGAACGTTAAGGTGCACCGGCCCTGCGGGTGAGCAGGCAGCTGCCTCAAAAGCGCGAGCAGCGACGGACCGAAAGTAGATCAATCCAGTGTCGTCAGCCTCTTGAACGCCAAGCTCAACGAATCTGCGAACGAACCCGCCGTAGAGCTTGAGCTGGTCAATGGTTTGACCGGCGCCTGTGTCGCGTAACTCAGGCGGGCGGTCGGCGGTGATGACGAGCAGCGGTACCCGAGCCTCACTGGCTTCGACGACCGCCGGAAAAAGATTCGCCGCCGCAGTGCCTGATGTGGTGAGAACTGCCACCGGGCGCCCACTTTGCTGTGCCAAACCGACAGCAAAGAAGCCCGCCGATCGCTCATCTATGTGGTTAAAGACGCGCACCCCAGAGTTATTCCAAAATGCCAGGGCAAGCGGCGCAGAACGTGACCCCGGGGCTACGCATACATGTTGCAACCCGCTCTTCATTAGCTCCTCAACCAAAGCGGAGCAAAGGGCTGTGTTGCGATTGGCTTTATCCATATCGTCGAAAGCTACCGGTGCGGCACGGCAAAAGCGTCATATCAGGCAATCGTCCAACGCTGCTTGATCGATTTCGATACCGAGGCCCGGTTTGGTCGGTGCTTTCAGCTCGGCCCCTTGCAGGGGCTGCGGGTCTGCGGCAACCGTCTCGGCCAGCAAGTGCTCCGTTGCCAGACCTTGAGCCAGGCCTGCAGCAAATCCCTTACGTGGCAGAAGTGCTGCCAAGTGTGCGGCTGCAGCTATCCCTAAGGGACCGTCGATCGCACTCGATAGATAGACCGGCGCCGATTCCATAACTTTGCGAGTTGCATCGACCCCGCCGGCCTTCGCGACCTTGACCGTGACGGCGTCACATCCGCCGTCGGTGACAGCACAGCGCGCATCGTCTGGAGTTACAACACTCTCATCCGCCGCTAGTGGTATCTCTGTGGCCTTACCCACTTCGACCATCTCTTCCAAAGTGGCGACCGGCTGTTCACAGAGTTCTATCCCTAAGCTCTCCAGACTGTTGAGCATGGCGATCGCTTCCTCGAGCTCCCAGACACCGTTGGCGTCTATGCGAATGTTTGCTTGCTGACCCACGACATCGCGGACTGCCGCCACCTGCTCGTAGTCATTCGCTGTACCCACCTTCATCTTGAAATCTCGGAATCCGAGATCGGCCCATCTTTTGGCCTGTTGGGCGACATCGCCAGGTTCGCCAGCGGTGAGGGTTGCGTTGCATGTTATACGCGGAGGCTCATTCGCTCCCAGAAGCTGCCAAAGAGGTTTGCCTGCCTCCTTGCCCACGAGGTCCCACAGGGCAAGGTCAACACCAGATATTGCTTGAGGAGAGCTACTGGCTTGCCAGAGGCGCCCGATCAACTCAGCAACGTTGTAGGAGTCGGGCTTGCTGCCTTGCAATAAAGGAATGTATTCGTCGCGAATGCAATCGATTATCTCCGAGAGACCCGGACCGCCTCGAAGCGCCAACGGTCCCGTCTCACCTAAGCCGATCAGACCATCGTCCGAATGCAGGCGCACAAGCAGCAGTTCGCGACGATCAAGTCTTCCCCGTGCCGTCACATAGGGCTCCCGAAAGCGGAGTGCGAAGGCGTGTAGTTCGACTCTCTCGATCATCGTCGTGTCATGAAATCAGAAGACCAGCTGCCACCAACGATGCAAACAGCGCAGAAAGTCCGGCGCCTCTTGCCAAAGCTTTGTTCAACGATGAACCATCGGAGCGATTCTGCACCGTACGTACCAGGTGCGGTGCAAAAGGAAACGCCGCCAGTCCGATCAGAAGCCAGGGTTTAGCCGCTGCAACGACCACTATGACCAGACAAAGAAACGCTCCATAGATTGTCGCTGCATAGAGACGTCGTGCCGCACGACGCCCTATCTTGACCGCCAGAGTATTTTTTTTGGCACGTCGATCGGTGTCGATATCTCGAATATTGTTCACCATCAGTACCGCCGCTCCCAACAGCCCCACGGGCACGGAAAGTGCAAGCGCCTCGCCACTTAGTGACAAGACCTGGATGTAGTAAGAGCCTGATACGGCAACCACACCGAAGAAGAGAAACACAAAGACCTCCCCTAAGCCCTCGTACCCGTACGGTCTCGGTCCGCCTGTGTAGAGGATTCCTGCCAGAATCGAGACGACTCCCACAACCAGAAGCACCCAGCCGGCCACCACTATCAGATAGATGCCGGCAGCGAAAGCGACCGTGAACGCGAGCCATGTTGCAGCCAGAACTTGGCGCGGTGCGACCAAGCCACCCGCTGTTACCCGTACAGGACCTAGGCGATCCTCGGTGTCCGCGCCCCGGCGTGAATCAGAGTAGTCGTTCGAGAGATTGGCGCCGATCTGGATGAAGATGGCACTGACAACGGCAGCGATGAATACAACTGGATGAAATACTCCCTCGGACGCCGCCAGGGCCGTACCCACCAGGATCGGGGCGATAGCGGCTGGTAACGTGCGAGGCCGTGAGGCCGTGATCCACACACCAAGGGGAACTCTGTTGAGGCTGGAGGTGGGCGCATCTACCACCTCTGACTCAATACGCGGATTGCCTTCCATATCTTCCGCTAGGGTCGCCGTGGGAACCTGCCGAAGTCCGGATCTCGCTTTTCTACGTAAGAATCTCTACCCTCTTGGCCTTCCTCGGTCATATAGAAGAGCATGGTCGCATCTCCAGCGAACTGTTGCAGCCCGGCCAGCCCGTCGGTGTCTGCGTTAAAGGCTCCCTTCAACATGCGAAGTGCGAGTGGTGACATCTCAAGCATCTTATTGCACCATTTTACGGTCTCTTCCTCCAGTCGGTCTAACTCCACGACGGCGTTCACCAGCCCCATCTCCAATGCCTCCTGAGCACTGTACTGCTGGCAGAGGAACCAGATCTCCCGAGCCTTCTTATGACCCACAATACGAGCCAGGTAACCGGCTCCATAGCCACCGTCGAAGCTGCCAACCTTTGGACCTGTCTGGCCGAAGACGGCGTTTTCTGCAGCAATGGTCAGATCGCAGACGATGTGAAGGACGTGGCCACCTCCAATTGCGAATCCGGCCACCATCGCAACGACCGGCTTGGGAGTACGACGGATCTGAACCTGCAGATCGAGCACGTTCAGCCTACCGATACCGCGCCGAGCCACTTCATCGTCGCCGATATAGCCGTCGTCGCCACGAATTCGCTGATCGCCACCCGAACAGAAAGCCTCCTCACCCTCTCCGGTGAGAATGATCACGCCTATATCCGCATCGTCACGCGCTCTGTCGAAGGCATCTGAGAGTTCGAACAGAGTCTGTGGCCGAAAGGCATTTCTAACGTCAGGTCGATCGATGGTCAGCTTGGCTATGCCATCACTGGTTTCATACTTGATATCGGTGTATTCCCCGGACGGTTTCCAACTGATTGTCAACTTGTCCCCCATTCCATGGCGTCACTGCTGTTTCCCCGGCAACGATAGCTTGCCCACAACATCGATGTGGTTCTGCATCCTGTGCACCTGGCCAGTACGATCGCCTTATGAAGCTCGCTGGCTGGCTTTCAAACAACGCAAAAACGCTGCCCGATCACCCGGCACTGATCGAGGCAGAGAAAACGGTGAGCTACTCCGAACTTGAACGTCGTTCGGCGCAGTTGGCTTTTCGGCTATCGGATCTTGGGGTCGAAGACGGCGATCGAGTAGCCGTCATCATTGAACCCGGCGTCTACTACATCTCTCTGATCCATGCGTTGATGGGCCTGGGCGCTCAGCTGGTGCCCCTCGATCCTCGCCTGCCGGAGGCCGAGATCGAGACCCGTCTTGCCGCCATTCAGCCACGGCTGACGGTTAGTAGTCCGATGGAGATAGATGACACACAACCAAAGCTCTCCCTCCAGCAAGAGATAGAGCTCGATTCCGTTCACTGCCTGATCTACACATCGGGCACATCTGGATCGCCAAAGCCGGTTGAGCTGACGCACGGCAATCACCTTTGGAGCGCACGTGACTCAGCGAGCCGTCTGGGGATGACGAAAGCAGACCGGTGGCTGCTCTGTCTGCCGCTCTTCCATATAAGCGGCCTGTCAATCGTCATGCGCAGCCTGATCTATGGCACCACCGTTGTCATAACTCCGGGTTTTGATGCAGAGGAAATCGGGCGGGCGATCAAGGAACACGGCGTCACCCATATATCGCTCGTACCGACCATGCTCAGACGCCTGATGGCTCTGCCGGGCGCCGCGGGGTTGGACCGCCTTAAAGTGGTGCTCCTTGGCGGTGGGCCCCTACCACCAAGCCTGCTCGAGGAGGCAATCGATCGAGGCATACCTGTAGCTCCAACCTACGGGCTAACTGAGAGCGCCTCCCAGGTAGCGACGCTGGCCCCTGGACATGAGGAAATGGAGTCGTACTCGGTCGGACCGCCTCTCTTGCACACACAGGTGAGAATCGACGAGGCGGGCAGAATTCTCGTCCGGGGACCGACCGTGGCTCCCTCCGAGATGGAACAAGATGGATGGCTACACACGAACGATCTTGGACAGATCGATGACACAGGTCATCTTCGGGTTTTTGGGCGGGCGGACAACGTGATCGTGACAGGCGGAGAGAATGTGGCACCGGAGGAAGTAGAGGGAGTGATGATCGCCCACCCGGACATAAGCGACGTGGCAGTCTTTGGTCGCGAGGACCCGGAGTGGCAACAGGCGGTCACTGCGAATGTAGTGCTGCATGATCGCTCTCTGACCAGTGAGACGACGGTACGAACTTTGAAAGACTTCTGCAGAGAGCAGCTACCTGGGTACAAGGTGCCACGAATAATTGAGTTCGTGGATTCACTTCCGAGTAGCGATGAGCGCAAGCTTAAGAGACAGTTGTGAATCTACTCATCGCTCGCTCACACAGACTACTGAGCGACTGTGCCTGAATGGATCGCCATGATCCCCCCGGCAAGTAACTCATGCCGAACCTCGTCCAAGCCGACCGAACTCATCCGCTCGGCAAGCTCCTCCGGCCCAGGAAACCGTCGAACCGAATTGGGAAGATATTCGTAGGCGTCAGATTCCCCGGCGAGCTTCCCGAAGCGGGGAACGATTCGATCAAACCACAGCGAATAGAACCACTTAAGCGGGACCTTCTGCGGCGTGGTTATCTCCAGACAGACCACCCGGCCACCCGGCTTTACAACACGGGTCATCTCAGCCAGTCCCCGATCGAGATCGGCCAAGTTGCGCAGGCCGAAACCGACGGAGATGGCGTCAAAATAGTCGCTTTCAAAGGGCAGGTCCAACGTATTTGCCTGCTCGAACTCGATATCAAGCCCAGCAGAGATCGCCTTCTCCCTGGCGATCTCTAACATCGGCAAGGAGAAGTCGGTGGCAATCACTTTCCCTCGATGACCGACTCTCCGTTTCAGCGCCAAGGCAAAATCGCCGGTGCCGCAACAGACATCCAGGGCAATCTTTCCATCGTCCAGAGACGCGAGATCGGCGGTTCGCTCCCGCCAGCGTTTATGAAGACCGGCGGACATAATCGTGTTCATCCGGTCATAACGACCGGCAATTCGGTCAAACATCGCATGCACGCGGCCCTCTTCGGGACCTTTGCCCTCGACATTTAACATCTCTGTAGTTTCAGTTCTAGACTTCCTCAAAACGCCTGACCTTTGTGGATTCAGAGCCTATCCCATTATGATCGATGGGTCCTGCCAACTAACTTCAAATAGAATCTCCCGCAAGAGGGATGTAATCAACAAGATGATCGACCTGTATCAGTCACAGATAATCGACGCCGGCAAGCAGCCTGAGTTTCTGCTTCTTTTGTCGTTTCTCCTCACATTTGGATTCATCCGTACCAGTACCCGCCTTATGAGAAGCCCCAATGTAACTTGGTGGCCGGGCAGCGTTAAAACAGAGGGCGGTCTCCATATACACCATATGGTGTTCGGGATCATCTTGATTCTGGTCACAGGATTTTTAGGGTTTTCTCTGAGGCCAGAAAGCCCGGCATGGGAGATCATGGCAGTCGCGTTCGGGATCGGCGCGGGGCTTACACTTGATGAGTACGCCCTCTGGCTCCACCTAAAGGACGTTTACTGGGCCGAAGAGGGGCGCTCCTCAGTCGACGCCGTCATCCTCGCCACCGTTTTTGCCGGTATGGTCTTCCTTGGGATATCTCCCTTCGATGTGAACGATGCTCAACCGTTAGTTGTCTCTGCCATTTCAGTAGGTGCCATTCTGCTCTTTTGCATCGTCACGTTTTTGAAGGGAAAGATGATCTACGGCGTAGTCGGCCTTTTCGTGCCGATCTTTGGAACAGTAGGCGCGATTCGGCTGGCCAAGCCAAATTCTCCCTGGGCCCGTTGGTACTACAAGAAGAACGAGAAAAAGATGGCAAAGTCGCATGAGAGGTTTATCGAAGACAGGAGGAAGCGCAACGCCTTCAAGCAGTGGTTAAAGGACAAGATAGGCGGCGTACCAGGCATCGGGTCAGACCGATGAGTGCATAGGTGACTTGCTGGGTCGCACGACTAGCCGTTGGGTTTGAGCACAACAACCGGAATGCGGCGCTCGGTTTTTTCCTGATACTGCTCGTAATCCGACCAGACTTCGTTGACTAATTGCCAAAGTCGCTCTCTTTGACTTCCGTCGGCCTCTTGAGCCTTTACGGATAGTTTCCTCGATCCTACTCTGATCGATGCATTGGGATCCGCCCTTAGATTCATCCACCACGCGGGGTGGCCTCTCGAGCCACCAGCACCTTCTTCGATGAGCCATACCCACACACCGATAGACTCACGACAGTGGCGACGATCAACGGATCACAGTTCTCAAACCATTTAGCCGTGAGTGATGTATCACCTTTCTGTCGATGAAGCCATGGTCATGCTCGGTTCGAACCGAGAACTCGGCCTGAGTGATGCCGATGCCCGGCGCCGTCTCGACAGTTTCGGTCCGAATGTTCTCCCACGGTTTGAGCGACGAGGCCCATTACTGCGCCTGCTGGCGCAGTTTAATCACCCCCTGATCTTCATTCTGCTCGCGGCGGCCGCGATCACGTTCCTGGTTGGTGCACCTGTAGACGCGAGTGTGATCCTGGGGGTAGTGCTGGTGAACGCCGCGATCGGCTTCGCACAGGAGTCGCGAGCCGAACGTTCGCTTGTGGGTCTAGCTTCAATGATCACCGCCGAAGTTACCGTAGTCCGTGACGGAAGAAAGAGGAAGCTGCTCTCAGACCAGCTGGTTCCCGGCGACATTGTCGTGTTGGCTGTCGGTGACAAGATCGCTGCCGACCTGCGACTGCTGGACGTAGAAGATCTTCGGGTGGACGAGTCTGCGCTGACCGGCGAGTCGGTGCCGGTCGCCAAGCTCCAAGAGGTGCTTCCGCCGGAGACAGTCGTTGCCGACCGGGCGAACATGGCCTTCTCGGGCACGTTAGTCGCTAGGGGTTCTGGGGTCGGGATCGTCGTGGCCACCGGTTCCGATACCGAAATCGGGCACATCCATCGCCTGATCGGCGCGGCTGAGCAACTAGAGACGCCCCTAATGCGCAAGATCACCCACTTCAGCAAAGTGCTTACCGTTGTGATCGTCGGGCTTGCTGCAGGCACCTTCGCTATCGGACTTGCCCGCGGTGACTCGGCTGCCGATATGCTGGTGGCCGCGGCAGCATTGGCAGTCGGTGCAATCCCCGAGGGATTGCCAGCCGCTATGACCATCACACTCGCGATTGGGGTAAACCGCATGGCCGCCCGCCATGCAATCGTGCGCAGGTTACCCGCAGTTGAGACGCTGGGATCGACCACTGTGATCTGCACCGATAAGACCGGCACACTCACTAAAAATCAGATGACCGTTCAAACTATCTTCGCCGGCGGCGAACACTTCGAGGTTACTGGCATAGGTTATGGACCTGCAGGTGAGCTTTGCCGACGAGACGGCGCGGTCAGTGCAGCCGAGAAGCCGGCGCTCAGAGAATGCCTGATGGCAGGCACTCTCTGCAACGATACTCGGATTGAGCCAGAGAACGGCAACTGGCGTGTAGTGGGTGACCCCACTGAGGCAGCACTCCTCGTCGCGGCATGGAAAGGTGGTTTAGAGCCAGAAGCTCTCCGTAACCGACAACCACGCGTCGACTCAATTCCCTTCGAGTCGGAGAAGCAATTCATGGCGACACTGCACAAAGCTGCGTCCGGCACCGGCAGCGTCACGTATGTGAAGGGAAGCGCCGAACGAGTGTTAGCGATGTGCAACAGCGCACTCGACCAAAGCGGCGCCGAAGCGAAACTTGACCGCGTAAGAGTGCTCGCCGAGGCTGAGCAGTTAGGTCGGCGAGGGTTCAGAGTGCTGGCCATGGCCGAGGGGCCTGTCCTCGCCGACCATTTGGACACCCCCAAGCCACCCATCGACCTTTGCTTCCTTGGACTCCAAGCGATGACCGACCCGCCACGGCCCGAGGCGATAACAGCCGTGCAAGCCTGTCAGCGTGCCGGAATCCAGGTAAAGATGGTTACCGGTGACCACACAGCGACTGCGCAGTCGGTGGCGCATCAGATGGGATTAAAGATGCCGGGTGGCGAAAAACACACGGTCGCGATCACCGGAGCGGAGATGGATGTCATCTCGGATGAACAGCTTGGTGAGACTGCAGCCCGCACCAGTGTCTTTGGCCGAGTCTCACCTCAAGAGAAACTTCGCCTGGTCGAAGCACTGCAACAGCATGGCGAGATTGCAGCGATGACAGGTGACGGCGTTAATGACGCACCCGCGCTCAAGCGAGCCGACGTCGGTGTGGCAATGGGGCAGTCGGGTACGGATGCTGCCCGTGATGCTGCAGATATTGTGATCACCGATGACAATTTCGCCTCGATCGAGGCGGCTGTCGAGGAGGGAAGGCACATCCTCGACAACCTGACCAAGTTCATCGTGTGGACCCTGCCTACCAACATGGGCGAGGGTTTCCTGATCCTCGTAGCGATAGCTGCAGGGGTCACGCTGCCGATCCTCCCCGTGCAGATCCTTTGGATAAACATGGTAACTGCCGTTGCGCTAGGCCTGATGCTCGCTTTTGAGCAAAAGGAACCGGGGCTGATGGACCGCCCTCCGCGCGACCCGAAGCGCCCGTTGCTCACCGGTGCATTGATCGCCCGCATCCTCCTCGTATCCTTTCTCTTGCTGGCGGCATCCTTCTTATTGTTCGAATGGGAGCAAGCACGCGGCGCATCTATAGCAGAGGCCCGCACAGTCGCCATCAACGTCTTCGTCTTCGTCGAGATCTTCTACCTGTTTAACTGCAGATCGCTCAAAGGCTCGATGCTGAGACTCGGCCTATTTAGTAATCGATGGTTGGTCGTAGGAGTCGCCACGACGATCGTCCTCCAGATCCTGCTGACTTACGCTCCACCGATGAACGATCTCTTCCACACCGCTCCGATCGAAGCCAACGCCTGGGCGCTGATCTTTGCTGTAGGAACTATCACTTGGGGCGTTGTGGGCACTGAAAAGTGGCTCAGAAAGAGGTAGTGGGAGTCGAACCCCTAACACGTGCTCTGACATGGGAGAGGGGGCGAGAAGACCAAGGACGCAGGGTTTTAGTGGCGAAGCGATTTTGCAGTAATTGCAAATGAGCAAACCGCGAACCGAGGACAAAGATCATCGTGCTCGTCTGCAGGAGCCGAACCATTAAGCCGCCAACCAGACACCGTTCTCGTTGGATCCGAACTCCTGCGCAAGATCGGCCATCTTGTTCCAAAGCCGCCTTGCCTCTTCGTCCGGCGGGTCGATCTGAATGACAGGGTTGTTCATCTGGGTCGTAGTTTGTCTCCACTGTCGTCCTTTTCGCTGCGAGCCACCGCGTCCCATAGGTCAACCCTGGGGTGTTGAATAAAAATCGCCGGTTTGCACGCTTTACTACGCAGTGCTACACTGTAGCCATGTATAAACCTGACAGATCGATTCCACAACGTGAGCTGCGCAACAACATCGGTTCGGTCTTGGCCGAAGTGGAGGCAGGTAAAACACTGACCGTCACCGTACATGGACGTCCGGTAGCGGAGTTACGTCCAATTGAGAAACGACCAGAATTCATCTGTAGTGAAGACTTTCTACGTCTCACCAAAGAAGCGCCCCTCGATCAAGGCTTCAGCAAGGATGTAAACCAGGTTTTGGGACAGACGATCGACGAACTTTGAAAGGAATCGCCGATACATCACTGCTGGTCGTCGAGACCAATGAGGATTACGTAGTACCGGAGCATTTGGCTATCTCGGTCATGACGCTTGCCGAATTGATCGTAGGCGTGCTGACCGCCAGAGACTCTGTCACCAAATCAAAGCGCATGAAGACTCTTTCCAGAGTTGAAGAAGAGATATCTGCATTGCCTGTCGATAAAGAAGTTGTCAGATGCTTTGCCGAGTTAGCAACCGACGCAAGAGATCGTGGTCGAAAGCCTAAGGTGATCGATACCTTAATTGCAGCCACGGCTATGGCATACGATTTACCTGTCTACACCAGAGATAATGACTTTGCCGCGTTTGAACAAGTTGAAAGTGTTGTCTTAAAGGATTAAGTAACTATCCGAAAACTCACGCCCCCCACTCCAGTCGGTGTAACCGCCGACCCCAAAGCAACGCGCAGGCAAGCTGGATGAGGCCCTCGTAGTTCTCTGCCTTCTTGTCGTAGCGGATGAGGATCGCTCGACATTTCTGTAGCCATGCGATCGTACGCTCAACGACCCAGCGACGAGCAGGACGGCACTTCTTTCCTGTGTCATCGAGCTTCTCCTCACCGATCCGGCGGATATGAGGCCGATAGCCCGCCGCCTCACATGCTGCCTCGCCGGTTGGGTTGTCGTAGGCCTTGTCGAGACACAGGCCCTGGGGAACCTTCTCGGGGTCTGGACGCTCGACGACGATCGCCGCAATCGTTGCCTCCAAGAGCTTCGTGTCGTGGACGTTCGCACCATCGATCGTGACCCCGAGTGGGCCACCGGCCTGTTCGACGATGACGCTCTTCTTGGTCCCGTATTTACTCTGTCAGTGGGGTTCGGGCCTCTCTTCTCCCCGTCGAACCGACTCTTGCCGGTCACCCCGTCGGCGGCTTGCCACTCCCAAAAGACCTCTCCCAACGCATCGCACTCGGCCACCAGGCAGGCCCAGACCTCCCGCAGCACGCCGTCGGCCACGAAGCGCTGAAACCAGCCGTGGACGGTCGAGGAGGGACCGAACTCGCGAGGCAGGTGATTCTAGGGCTCTTTCATCCCCTTCTCCATGCCGGTTTATCCCGGCGCTCCACCATTTCAGACCTGACCCCGTGGACGATGTGACCTGACCCCGAGGAGAGGAGACCTGACCCCGAGGACTAGCGCTTGCGGTGAGCGGAGCGAAGCAAAGCGAACGATGTCGATTTTGCTTTCCCTTTGACGCTCGCGGAACTGGTCGGCTTGGCGGTCAGAAGGTAGCGGCCCACGGGCAGTCTGTGCTTGCTTTTCAGGTGCCCCTCAAAGCGTACTTTGTTTTGGCCGGCCAGGCCGCCTATCTTGAACGAGCCCTTGCCGACCAGGCGCGTGCAGCGCTTGCGCTTGCTCAAGCGTTTAGTCGGGCGTCGACACTTCTTGCCAACTCGTCTGCCGCGGAGTTTGCGCTTGAAGCTAAGCTTGACAGTTGCCTCTTCGGACAGCTTGAATCGGATCTTTGCTCCAGTGCGTACGCGCTTTGCCATCTTCGGTAGCCGTGAGCCACGCCTGAAGCGCTTGGGCACAACCTTCAGGCCCGTCAATGAAACCGGCGTTGTCGTAGAAGACGCGTTGACTGAAATCGTGGCGGTTACCGGGGTAGCGCTCGCGCCACCGTCGGAACCGGTGAATGTGAAGCTGTCGGTCCCGGCAAAACCGGCATTCGGTGTGTATGTGACTGAGCCTAACGGCTGGTCGACTGGCCCGACAGAGCCATAGCCGGGCGCCATCACGACCGATCGCGTCAGCGAATCGCCGTTTGCATCGGTGCAGGAAAGCGAAACCGTAACCGGTGTACCGGCTGCGGTCGATGCCGAGGCACCGGTGCAGGCAGGAGTGCGGTTGCGACCGAACCACGCCACCGCATCGCTGTTGAACGAGGTGGTGTAGAGATTGAGGCCGTCGGGGCTTAGAGCCAGCCCCGCCGGCATGTCCAACCCGGGCGCCGTGTTCCCGCAGGCGGTGCCGCCGCTGTTCTGAACACAGTTGATCGCAGTCAATACACCATCTGCCCCTCTTGAAAAGGCCGATACAGAGTCGCTGTCCTGCGAGGCAACGTATAGATTCTCACCGTCGGGGCTGACGACCAAGTTTGCCGCCCCATCGAGCCCGGGCAATGTCGAGCCGCAAACAGCTGTTGACCCAGGGTCCATGACACAGCCGGCCGAGATGAGCGTACCTCCTGCGCTGCGGTTGAAAGTTACCACTGCATCTTCCGTCGGTGAGGTTACGTAGACGTTTTCACCGTCAGGGCTGACGGCTACTCCCCGGGCAGCGGCGAGCCCCTCGGCACTTTTGCCTCCACAGCCGGCGGCCGGCGCGTCAACGATGCAGTCCGCGGATCCCAGGGCGAGACTGCCGTCCGGGTTGCGAGGTATCCAGACTATGTTGCCAGTCAAAGTTCCAGCGGTATAGACCGTTTCGCCGTCTGGGCTGACCGACACACGGAATGGCGAGCTCAAGATCGCCGGGCTGCTGTATGTTCCTCCGAATGCAAGATCTCCATTGGCTGCGCGAGTGAAACGGGTTATTCCACCTGGGGTGGCGGAGTCGGCAACATACAGTGACCCACCGTCAGTGCTGAGTCCAATACCGCGTGGATCGTCAAAGCCGCCTATGCTCCAGCACCCTCCGGGGCCACCGCTTACACCATTGAAACAGGGATGGACGCCGGCGGTCAGAGCACCGCCGGGGCCGCGGTCAAGAGTGCGAAAGGTATCGCTTCCTGGTGCGAAGGCCGACACGTAGACATTTGACCCATCGGGGCTTACGGCAACATCACGTGGCCCTGAGAGCCCATCGCTGCTTGTAGCGCACGGAAGTGATGAGCCAGTGTTCTCAATACATCCTGCATAGGTAAGCAAGCCACCTGCGTTTCGGGTATAGATCGCTACGGCATCGCTTTGTCGACTGGCCACATATACATTCGCACCTTCGGGCGATACAGCGATGCCCATAGCACCGTCCAGCGCAGGCGACGTTGCCCCACACGCGCTTCCACCAGTGTTCTGGATGCAGCCGAGTGTGTTTATGCCCCCGCCGGCTCCGCAGCAACTGCGTCTGGGCCGTTTGCAAACAGGGCCGTTAAAACGACTGCAAACCACAATCCAAGGTGGCAGTTCCGGGTGTTTGCATATTTGCCCACTCTTTTAAAATACAACCATTTCGCCATTAGTTGAGCTTTTTTTAGAGAAACCTTCCACAAAGAAGGTGCTTAAGACGGCGGGAGTCGAACCCCAGAGAGCCAGGGATGGCGAACGGTGGCGCGGGTTCGATTCCGAACCCGAAGGGCGCCGGCGACAGGATGGAGACGGCGGGAGTCGAACCCGCGTCCGCGGACGCGTGACAAGGAAACCTCTACAAGCTTAGTCGGCCCTTCATCTCACCTGGTGGCAATCGTGCCGACAAGATACACCGCCAGGCCAGCCCTCATAAATGTCCCCGGTGCGGCGAAGGCGTAGCCGTACTGGGTAAGCCCGTTTCTGACGCCGGGATCCTCCCCCACGGGCCGAGAGAAGGCCGACGAGCTACTTAACTAATTAAGCAGCCAGTGCGTAACTTTCGTTATCACTTATAGTTTTCCCGGTTGTTTTACGAGGCCAACCGGGGACCTCGGCTTGCTATTTCCTCCACGAATCGACCACGTCGAAGCCTGATCGTCCCCGTGAAGCTACATTTAGATTTTATCAGTGACGGCCTTATGGGGCAGTCTCTTTCCTACTTGCGCCCTTTTTACTTCCGGTTCTTCGCCCTCTTCGCCTGACTCAACTTGACCGTACTCTTGGCCTTCATCGAGGAGCCCTTGTAGGGCTTGGAGGTCGCGGAGAAGGTGACCTTCTTTACCTTCGGATTCTTTAGAACCCCACCACGCTTACCTGCAAGCCGGACCATCACACGTTTGAACTTGAGTGTCTTTGACGAGATGCGGATCGACTCGGGGATACGGGTTACCGTGAGCTTTCTGCTTTGTAGCTTGCCCTTTATCTTCTTTGTTATCTGTCTTTCAAACCGCCTGTAGGCAGAGAGGTTCTTCTTGGCGCGTGTGTAGCTTTTCTTGGCGCTCTTTCTCTTTTTACCTTTGGCTTCTCTGTATCTCTTCTTTGCTTTGGATACTGCCTTTATGTATCTACGTTTCTGTGCACGGTTTGCAGAGACTCTCAGTGTTCCTGTCTTCTTTGCTCTAAGCGTGAACTTGAAGGACTTACCCTTGGTCGGTGTGAGGGTCAGCCTGCCAAAGGACGCTCCCCTTCTTCTTGCCGATCTCTTTCTTGTAAGCCTCTTTAGGCGCTTACGAGAGAACTTAAGCGATGTCTTCTTTGTTCTACCCAGCCCTACGGTCAGGTTCTTGATCGGCTGGGAGACCTTCTTGTCTTTGTGGAGCACTGTGAAGAGCGCATCGGCGGAGGAGCTCTGACGGGTGGGCTTTAGCTTGGCACTGAACTTGATGCCCTTGTTTCCTTCTACCGATACGCAGTTTGCGACACAGACGGACTCGGAAGAGGTCTGGTTTGCATATGAGGTTGTATTGAGCGCGATCTTGAGTGGTTTTGTCTTACTGGGGACCTTGAAGAGGCCTTTCCCTACTGTCGCTGCTATACGTGATCCGGATATCGGTGGTAGGCCTTGGTCTATGTTGACTGAGACAGATCCCTTTACGGCATCTATATCGATGTCTCCATTGACTGCGAGGGCTATCGGCCCGTTTAGTGTCATAAAGGCAGACTTTGCTCCCTCTCCCAGGTAGAGCGCACCTTCCAAGGGTGTGGGTATGACCCATGAGTGGGCTTTGACGTCTGCAAGCTTTGAATCAGGTGGGCAGGCATTAAAGCTTGCTTCAAGGGAAGAACATCCTGTTAGGCCTTTTGTGATATCGAGATCGAACCCTTGGAAGCTCAGACGCATCTCCTTCA
Source organism: uncultured Thermoleophilia bacterium (assembly GCA_963710065.1). Classification (GTDB taxonomy): domain Bacteria; phylum Actinomycetota; class Thermoleophilia; order Solirubrobacterales; family CAVPYU01; genus CAVPYU01. Next base: position 271,381 of record CAVPYU010000002.1, read on the forward strand.
TCGCGGTCTCTGAGACCGGTTGGGCTATCTCTGTGGTAATCACAGGTTCTGCACCTGGCTTTATCGTTGAGAGGCTTGCGTTTAGATGTGGGGCAAAGCCCAGAGTGCCGGATACTGGATACGGTGCCGTGCTTTTTGCCTTCTGTTCGTTTGCAGAGGTTGCGTCAAGTGTGAAGGAGCCCGTCGAGGCGAAGGTCGGATTCATCAGTAGTGGCCCTTCTGCGTCTGATGCCGTCTTTCCATGCAGGTTCATCCGAATATCTGTGATATTGAACTCAGGTGGTGCTCCTGCGACGGATGTGACTATCGCTTGTGCGTTGTTTATTGGGTTGACTCCAGACTTAAGGACCAGCTTTTCTCCACCTGCGATCTCGGGTAGATCGAAGGCGGCTATGAAGCGGCCGAACTCTCCTGTGCCGGGTGTGGCGTTAAATAGGCCACCTTCGACTTGAATCGTCTTTCCCACAAAGATCTGTGCGGTTGCCTTCACCGATCCGATTTTGCTCGAAGATGGGCAACCTGATCCTTCCGCCTGTGCGACCGTGCACTTTGTAGCTGTCGCACTTAGGTCTCCGACCATCCCATGAGGCAGCGTTAGGTCGAGGTCTGTAAGCGGGTCGTCTGCTGGGTCTTTTTTCACTGAAAGCGCAAGGTTGCCCGGGCTTGCGCCTACTGTGTGGTTGTCTGATGTGACTGAGAGCTTTGGGGCGAACGAGGACTGGGCTGCTCCTGTGCAGTCGGAGTTGACAGAGACCTTCGGCTTTAAGGAGACCGGTGCGATCTCTTTGGCCCAGGCGGTGATCGTCGTATCGCTTGAAAGCTCTGCGGTGCCTGATCCGCAGGTAACTCCATTTGTCGTTAGCAGGTCGTTGACTTTCAACTCGAATCCGGTAACGGTGTAGGGCGGCAGGTCGTTGCAGACAACGTTGATTCGCTTGCTCTGATCGAGCTTCATAGAGCAGGAGAAGCCGATCTCGATCTTGCCCTGTTGCCCTACCTTCTGCTCGAGCTGGACCGCCATCTCCATCGGATCCCCCGGCTTGGCTCCGTCCACCAGGAACACATTCCCGGCGAGGTCACTGACCAAGGGTGACTTGGCCAACACACTGCCTACACTTTTACCGCTACCACCGGGCTTACCGCACTTACCGGCAACCGAGTCATCTTTCTCACAAAATTCAACTTTGGCGGAACCGTTGACCCAGATACCTTTCGGCAAAGTCGTCTCGACCTTTCGCAAGTCGGCATCGGTGGTCGCTTTGTCCAGCTTGATGGCCATATCGGCAGCTTTCCCTGCTTTGCCAGGGCTCAAATCGATCGACACATCCGGGCTGAGGGAGAGTGAGCCTGCGCCCTCGACCTGATACGGAATATCGCGTTTACTTACGGTCTTGCCCCAGTTGGATATCTCCGCCAAAAACTTCTTCTCGTCCGCGGATATTTCGGGATCTACATCCTCGAACGTGGAGTTCTTGATAAACGGGTGGCCGTTTGTAGTGTTTCCTGCCCCGTCACCAAAAATCTTAAACTCGATCCCGGTAATGTTGGGGTATACGATGCCTAGCGGCACAGGGCCGGCATTGTTTGTAAGTATGGAATCGATAGAGTTGGGTATAGCGCTGGAGTTGACTTTCATGCGGTAGTGGCTGCTCTTTTCCAAGGTGATGTCCAACTCGACCACGATCGGCTCTTTCATCAGATATTTGTCGTAGGCGATAGCACACAGTTTGGCGGCCTCGCCGGCGTCCGGCTCGCAGAAGTACACCCCACCGTCGACACCACCGTCTTCAACCTCTTTGTAGTACTGGGGAGGCAGATTTAGTAGGTTGTTTGCCATCACGATATCTGCGTGGAGCTTGCCAACTTTGGTGTTTTCGGGACAGGTGTTTTTCTTGGCCTGTGCCAGGATGCAGGTTGCGACATTCGTGTTGGCACCGATGCCTGTGGGGAGGTGGAATTCCGTCTTCTCGAATTCGTGGTAGTCGTACCGCCGCTTGAGTTTGATCGTCAGGTCGGTTGCGGCGCCGGCCTTCTCGCTTGATCTCTCCACCTTGACCAGAGGTTCCATTATCGCCTCGTCGGGCTGATAGGGACCGGGCTCTGTATCGCTTTTCATATTGCGGATATAGACACCCCAGCACTCCTTCTTGTTGCCTGATTCACCGCATAGCTTGATGCCATTTTTTATATCGATCAGCAGCTCACCCCACATGTAAAGCCCCTGGCCCAGGTAGTTCTCCTTTAGGGCGGTAGCATTGGAGTCGAAAGCGACATAGGATCCGTCGCCACTCACGGTAGGGTGTCGTGCCTCGACGGCATTACCGGTCGCGTCTTTGGATACGAGCTTCATCTCGTTCGTTTGTGTATCTTTGAGATAGGCGCTTTCGGTCCCCAGCTGGTTTTTTTTGATAAGCGCAACGTACCTGCCGTCAACGTTTCCGTCGTTCGCAGAAACAGCAACGCTGTATGATTTATCACTGGTTATAAGCGAGACCTGGCCGCCTTTCCACATGTACGCTCTGCCGGTGTTCCCGACCGGCAATCCCCCGACCAAGTTGTCGGCAGACGACCAAATACCGACCACCGAGCCTGAATAAGAGATCGAATCTGCGATGCTCCACCCATTTGCTCCTTGGGCGTCTACGCTTTTTGAAATCAGCGTTGTATTGGAGCTTGCCAGATCAACGACGTACGCATCGAAGCAGATGCTCTGCTTGCACTTGTTCCCGGCAACGAGGTCCGTCGCCATCGACGAGTAGGCGATTTTCTTGCCGTCTCCTGATATCTGCGGCATGAAGCTGATGCTGTTTCCTGCATTTCCATCGATTTTGGCAGAGATAAGCTTGGTCTTTTTAACCTGATCTGGGGCGCTGCGTAGGTATACGTCCTGTGTGTCGTTTCCGTCCTTTGAGTCTATGGCAGCCTCTGTGTAGAAAGCGACAGTGCCGTCATCGGCGATTGAGCCGTTAAAGCTCGGCGCGGCCAACTGTGTGTTTGCCCCTTTGACGGATGCCCGCTCGGTCGAATAAGAGATTGTCGCACCATCTACATCGATTACCGGTCTTTTTACCCTGAAGACATCACTCTCACTGTTTGTGTCCGATGGAACCAGATTGCTGGCGTCAGACCAGAATACGATCCACTTGCCGTTGGGCGATATCTTCGGGCTGTAGCTGCCGCCGTTGGCCGCTTTACCGTCTGTGCCGTAGGTCAATCTCACCGTGTAGCCGAGTTCGACATCGTGCAGGTAGATGTCCTTGTGCCCGTTGTCGTCCCCTCCGCTAAAGAACATGTCCGCATCCGACTCGAACACGATCCATTTACCGTCGCTAGAGACCGAGGGGCGCTTACTGTCTCTTTCAAACCCTTTTTCAGGAATATCACCGTCTGCTCCGGTTTCAAGTACTGTCCGGTGGCTGATAAGTCGTGTTGGGCTTGCCTCGACCGGAGTGGTGAGCGCTGCTGTTAAAAGTGTTGCCGCAACAATGACAAGCAGTGTCTTTTTTAGACCGCAGATTGCTGTTCTATAGCTTGAGACTGGAATGAATGTAATGGTGAGCATCTCGAACCCCGCCTTTTCCTTACTAAATAAAGAAGGTCGCGGTCTATCTAAACTTACGGTGGATGCATCAATAAAAATTGTTAAAAAAGGACGGAGGGCAAACGCCCTCCGTCCTTTGATGCAATCGGTTCCTCTATCCGGTCAGCTCCAGCTTATTGGTGAACAGTTATTGATAGAGAATTTGTTTTTCAAAATGTTTCCAAGTCTGAGAACATGGCTGTATCTGCTCCGGCTGTTCGGATCCACCTTGGGAGCAGGGATGTTGTTGGATGCGCTAACTACGTAGCCTATCCCCTTAACATCACTACCCACCAAGCCAAACATCAGCTTGTTGCAGACATACTTGCCTGCATCGCCGTTTTTGTTGATCCACTGGTTCGGATCGCTGCCGCAATCGTTCCCATCTACCGAACCCGCGTAACGGCAGAGCTCCATCGCATTGTCGTCTCCGGCATAACTAGAGCCGATCTGGAGATAGTAACCCTTAGCACCGGCGCCCATGAACGGGAACGGCTTGATCTTGCCGATCTTTAAGCTGTATCCGAAATCGAATACCTTGCCTTTCGAGTTAGTCCATGTTTTTTTAACAACCGCCATGTCCGCTACTCCCGCGCCGTAGGTGTCGACACCCTGATAGCAGGCGATCGCATCACTTGTACATAGATCGTTCTTCTGCTGTTTTTCGCCCATCGCTTGCGCCAACCCGATAACCGGCGCCTTGCCAACATACACACGGCTCTCAACCGGGTCTTTAGCTGTAAAGGTAAGTCCAGCTACCGATATCGCCATGTCCACCTTGCCTATGTACTGGCCTTCCTTCAAGTCCGACTCACTCGTGCACGCATATTCGTAGTAGGGATTGGCACACCTGGACTTGGCGCTGTTCGGAAAGGCAATCTCACCGTCTATCCAGCCGTTGTCCTTGCTCGCGTCACCTCCACACAGAGCCGCGCCTCCGCTCAGCCCAGCCGGTTCGTTGGCTTTGCTGGGTGTAGTCTGGATGTTTTCCCAGAAGATCCCTGTTCCCTTGCCTGCGCACGGGTTGTCCGGGTCGGCCGGCTGGCTTGCAGCCACGGCGACTGATACCGGAATCAGAGACATCGCAGTAACGACACACAGTCCAGTAAGTAAATGTAGTAACTTCATCTCACGCTCCTCTCGATGGCCCGCTGGGGCCACTTTTCCATCACCATATGAAGTCGTGAACTTGAGATTCCTTACGCTGTCTTACTAACAGCTTCTGGCTTTACTGTCGAAGACCGTCTCTCGTTCCTACTTACGTCCTTTTCGCCTCGCCCTCTTCGCCTTCTCCGCGCGACCCAACCTAACCGTACTCTTGGCCTTCATTGAAGAGCCCTTGTAGGGCTTGGAGGTCGCGGAGAAGGTGACCTTCTTTACCTTCGGATTCTTTAGAACTCCTCCACGCTTGCCTGCCAGCCGGACCATCACACGTTTGAACTTGAGTGTCTTTGACGAGATGCGGATCGACTCGGGGATACGGGTTACCGTGAGCTTTCTGCTTTGTAGCTTGCCCTTTATCTTCTTTGTTATCTGTCTTTCAAACCGCCTGTAGGCAGAGAGGTTCTTCTTGGCGCGTGTGTAGCTTTTCTTGGCGCTCTTTCTCTTTTTACCTTTGGCTTCTCTGTATCTCTTCTTTGCTTTGGATACTGCTTTTGTGTACTTGCGCTTCTGGGCACGGTTTGCAGAGACTCTCAGTGTTCCTGTCTTCTTTGCTCTAAGCGTGAACTTGAAGGACTTACCCTTGGTCGGTGTGAGGGTCAGCCTGCCAAAGGACGCTCCCCTTCTTCTTGCCGATCTCTTTCTTGTAAGCCTCTTTAGGCGCTTACGAGAGAACTTAAGCGATGTCTTCTTTGTTCTACCCAGCCCTACGGTCAGGTTCTTGATCGGCTGGGAGACCTTCTTGTCTTTGTGGAGCACTGTGAAGAGCGCATCGGCGGAGGAGCTCTGACGGGTGGGCTTTAGCTTGGCACTGAACTTGATGCCCTTGTTTCCTTCTACCGATACGCAGTTTGCGACACAGACGGACTCGGAAGAGGTCTGGTTTGCATATGAGGTTGTATTGAGCGCGATCTTGAGTGGTTTTGTCTTACTGGGGACCTTGAAGAGGCCTTTCCCTACTGTCGCTGCTATACGTGATCCGGATATCGGTGGTAGGCCTTGGTCTATGTTGACTGAGACAGATCCCTTTACGGCATCTATATCGATGTCTCCATTGACTGCGAGGGCTATCGGCCCGTTTAGTGTCATAAAGGCAGACTTTGCTCCCTCTCCCAGGTAGAGCGCACCTTCCAAGGGTGTGGGTATGACCCATGAGTGGGCTTTGACGTCTGCAAGCTTTGAATCAGGTGGGCAGGCATTAAAGCTTGCTTCAAGGGAAGAACATCCTGTTAGGCCTTTTGTGATATCGAGATCGAACCCTTGGAAGCTCAGACGCATCTCCTTCATCGCGGTCTCTGAGACCGGTTGGGCTATCTCTGTGGTAATCACAGGTTCTGCACCTGGCTTTATCGTTGAGAGGCTTGCGTTTAGATGTGGGGCAAAGCCCAGAGTGCCGGATACTGGATACGGTGCCGTGCTTTTTGCCTTCTGTTCGTTTGCAGAGGTTGCGTCAAGTGTGAAGGAGCCCGTCGAGGCGAAGGTCGGATTCATCAGTAGTGGCCCTTCTGCGTCTGATGCCGTCTTTCCATGCAGGTTCATCCGAATATCTGTGATATTGAACTCAGGTGGTGCTCCTGCGACGGATGTGACTATCGCTTGTGCGTTGTTTATTGGGTTGACTCCAGACTTAAGGACCAGCTTTTCTCCACCTGCGATCTCGGGTAGATCGAAGGCGGCTATGAAGCGGCCGAACTCTCCTGTGCCGGGTGTGGCGTTAAATAGGCCACCTTCGACTTGAATCGTCTTTCCCACAAAGATCTGTGCGGTTGCCTTCACCGATCCGATTTTGCTCGAAGATGGGCAACCTGATCCTTCCGCCTGTGCGACCGTGCACTTTGTAGCTGTCGCACTTAGGTCTCCGACCATCCCATGAGGCAGCGTTAGGTCGAGGTCTGTAAGCGGGTCGTCTGCTGGGTCTTTTTTCACTGAAAGCGCAAGGTTGCCCGGGCTTGCGCCTACTGTGTGGTTGTCTGATGTGACTGAGAGCTTTGGGGCGAACGAGGACTGGGCTGCTCCTGTGCAGTCGGAGTTGACAGAGACCTTCGGCTTTAAGGAGACCGGTGCGATCTCTTTGGCCCAGGCGGTGATCGTCGTATCGCTTGAAAGCTCTGCGGTGCCTGATCCGCAGGTAACTCCATTTGTCGTCATGAGGCCATCTATTGACATGATGAACTCGCTCAACGGATACGGCGGCAGATCTTTGAATTCGGCGACGATTCTCCTGTTCTGGTTGAGCTTGACCTCGCCGAAGAGCTTGAGCTTCACGGGACTGACAGCACCGGTCGTATACTCGTCCAGGAAAACGGCAATCGTGTATGGATCGCCAGAAGCCAGACCGTCTATCAGGTAGACGTCGCCTTTTAGATCCTCGGGCAGGGCAGATGTCTTGACCGTTACGTCACCGACATCGGTCGCACCGGCCGGGCCACAGTTCGCAAAGTCGGCATCGCCCCAGGAGCAAAACTCAACCGTGGCGATGCTGTTTACCTGGACGCCGTCGGGGAACGTGACCTTCGTCTCCCTGATGTCTGACTGGCCGGAGGCCTCCACTACCTTTGCAACGACATCAACGACCTCTTTTGGCTTAGCGACCTGAGCAGTACCTGTCTTGAAAAGGTCTACGTCGAACGTCGGGTCGAACGGTAGATCCGAGGCATTGGTCACAGGGAACTCCAGATCGTTACGTTCCATCTGGGTTCCGCCGTACGTCTCTATCTTTCCATGAGTCTTCTTTTGCCCTTGGTCTATGTCAGGGTCAGTTGAGCCAACGCCAGAGTTGAACGTCGGATTGGTCATGAATTTTTTGCCGCCTGAGGTCTCACCGTTGATGACGATCTCGACCCTGTTGATGTTCAGATTGAGAATTGCCTTGCCGTCAACCTTGTTGGACTGAAACTTCAGATCGGTGCTCTTGGTGCCATCGGGCTTGTACTGCTGGACGTGCACGTTCTCCGTTTTGTTAGGTATCTCGCTTACAACCTTGACGCGGTAGTGCTCATCCTCGATCAAGTAGACAACCAGATCGACCACAACAGGGTCGGTCAGAAGATCTGTATCCTCAATGACCGCGTACAGCCGGGCGGCCTCGTCCCCTTCGGGTGTGCCGAAGAAAACACCTGAGCCTGCGCACGGCTCCCCTTCGCCGTCGAAGTCGGGGGCAATTCCCGGTATACCTCCCCAGTTCTTGTTGCAGTTGGGCACTCGGCTGTCGATCCCATGCTTCGGGACATTGAAGAACGCAGGTATGTCTTGAATGCTATTGAGCATTGCGACATCGGCCCGGACATCGCCGACCTTTGACTCAGGCGGACAGTTGGCCACCTTAGCTTGCGAATCCTTGTCGCATGTGGGAATGTCGAGGCTTGCCCCAATGCCAACCGGCATCTTGAACTCGACATTCTTGAACTCGTGGTAGTTCTGAGGCCTGCGAAGCGTCACAGTAACATCGGTCGGCTGACCTGCTTCTACGGGATTGTGATCGACCGAGACAAGCTGCTCGGGCTCGACGTTGTCGTCCTGGTCATACAACCCCGGCTCGGGCGCTGTACCCATCTCGCGAACGTAGACCTTGTAGCAGTAGCTGCCGTCACTGCAGATTCCAACGTTACCGCCGCCGATCTCCTTGTACGCGGTCAGCTCGTCCCAGTTGAGGAGGCCGACGCCGAGGTAGTTGTGAAACAGGTCGTTTGAGTCTGACTCAAACACAACCCTGTGTTCCCCGACCAACTCATTTGCAAGCGAGGGATTGGTGCTGTTCTTATCAGCGATATCACCACTTGTAGTAAGGCTTGCGGTCTCACTTGTACCTGTACCCAAGTCATAGACAACGATCTGTATGTTGGCTCCCTGCCTTTCCACAGCAACCTGGTCGCCCTTCGGTGAGATCGAGGGACTTGCCTCGTCGGTTATTGAGTCGGTTATTTTTTCTGTCGAAGCTGTTGCGACACCAACATCGCGCACGAAGACACGCCACTGAGAAGTGGGAAGCTCCGGTGATACGAGGTCCTTCGCATACGAGGCGAAGGCGACCTTGTCTCCATTCTCGGAAATAGATGGCATGAGACTGTTGCTTCCGCCTGACTCGTTGCCGGGCGTAACTGAGACCAGCTCGTTTGATGTGGCAGCCACAGTGTAGAGATAGACGTCAAACCCGACCGCTCCGCCCTTGGGGTCAGGAAGCAAATCGTCAGCAAACGACTGAAATGCGATGGCCGAACCGTCCCCGGATATCGCACCGTCTGTGCTGGCTTGATTTGCCGTTGAGGAGCCGTCTGCTTTCTTCGAAACGAGGGTTGTAGCCCCGTTCTTCCTAAGAAATACGTCGTAGTTGTTGTTTGTGTCTGAGGTGGGCGTCATGCTCACATCTTTGGTGTGAAAGACAACCGCGCCCAAGTTGTCTACGGATGGCCTGTAGCTCGATTTGTTCGTCTGGACGTCTCCATTTCGATATGACACTTTGTTAAGCACGCCGGTTATGCGGTTGTAGCGGAAGATGTCGCGGACACTATTCGTGTCGCCGTTCACGAGGTTGCTGGCGTTCGACTCGAATACAACCCACTTGCCGTTAGATGATATCGAGGGATAGATGCTCATTTCATTTGCCTTGCCGCCGTTCCAAGCCTTCGAAACCCTGACGGTGCTGCCTGTGTCTATGTTGTGCAGGAAGATGTCGCGTTCATACGCACCCGAGTCAACGAACGGCTTGGGTTCGCCTATCTCCAACTCGTCGAGGTTCGATGATTGGGATTGAAACACGACCCACTTGCCATCGGCCGAGATCGAGGAATTTCGGCTGTTTCTCGTCCAACCGCTTACTTTGTAGCCTTCCCCCCCAACGCCGGTGTTTATTAGCTGGGGGTAGCTCACCTGCCTGGTACCAGACGAGTCGGCCGAGCCTGGGCACGTGCTCAGGGATCCTGCTGCAGCCACTGTAAAGGCTGCCATGAAAAGCAGAAGTACACGTGTAGCTCTCCCGTGTAAGTTGCGAACGAACGTCTCTTGTCCCTTGAGAGCTGAAATCTCTCGCCTTCCTTGCACCAAAACTCCCCCTTTGATGAAAACCCTAAGAAACTCCCTAACCCTGGAAAGAGGCGGGGGCGCCTAGGGCGCCCCCTTCGCATTTACCTAAAGCACCTGCTCGCCTCTCCTTGTTGCTAGCCATTGCTGAATGGGCGATGGCTGCTTCTTTCGTGCTTGCTTTTCTCTTTGTTGCTTTTGCTGTCAGCACCACTTTGGCTATCGGAACTACTCTGACTTGAGTCTTTTCCGTTTCTGCCATCGCTGCCAGGCTTGCCGGCTCCATCTGACTCACCCTTGCTCCAAGCGGGTTCCTGGGGACCGTCACTCGTGCCATCAGCATTCGTCGTTGTTAGATCGGCACAGAATGGGTTCTCGTAGTTGTTCTCGTAGTAGTCGTCGGTGAGGTCGGCTGGCGTTATGCCTTCGTACGCCTCGCCTGGACCGTTCTCCTTCCATGATGGCGGCATCTCAGGCTTCTTGTTGCTTCTGCCCTTGTAATAGTCGCTCAGCTTGGCGTGGTATTGGTCCCAGTCCTCATCGATCTTGGCGCCTATGTCCGACCAGGCTGGATCGTTACCCCACCAGTCGTTGGCTCCTTCGACGTTCGACACAGTCGATACATCGAATCCCCAGCCGCCCGTCCACTTCTCTGGGTCACCACCGAACGTAAGGTGCATGATCGACCACGCTTCAGGTGAACACGTATGCCAACTCGCAACCGGGCCAACTTTGTTCGTCCAGTCAGCTGTGTTACTACCACATTGTTTGGTACCGACACCACCGGCATAGGTACAGAGATCGACAGGACCGATCTTGGTTAGGTAGATCGTGTCTACCAGGGTGGTCGTCGATTTGGGCTGGTAGATGGTCATCCTCGACCTCTTGACAACACTTCCCGGGTTCTGCTTTACCTTGATGATGATGTCACCGACACCTGTACCCAGTGCATCAACGGCCTGGTAACAGGCTACCGCGTCTGCTGTGCAGTGCGTATTTTTTACTCCCGCCCCCGGTGCCTCATGCACGTAGACACTCGACGCTACATCGTCAATGGGCAGCTTCTTCAGTATCCCACCGGTTCCAAAGATGCTCACGGTTGAGACTCCCATGTAGCGACCCTCTCCCAGGTTGCCGGAACCGTCCTCGTTCGTACACCCCGGTTTCATCACGGGGTTCGCACAGCGAGCCTCCAGCGAGCTTACATACCCTGTCGCTTTGCTGTGGGCGAATGGCATCTCGATCTCGCCCTGAGTGAATCCTTTCATATTGCTGAGGTCGGATGGATCGTCTAGATCCCCGAAGTCGCTTCCACAAAGAAGCGCACCGTCACCACCTACCGAAGTTGCCTCACCAACTGTCGTGTTTGTAAAAGTTATATCTACGTTCTTTGGCCCGTTCCCAAGACCCACGCATTTGTCCGCTTGCGGATCCTCAGCACCTGCTGGCACTGCCATAACAGCAGTTGCCAGAATCGATGCCAGTGCGATGAGCATCCACTTTTTGATTCCGTAGTACATCTATCCTCCTCCAGAATGTTTACAGCAGTTTCTGCATACGAAACTGCTCCTTACGCTAAACGCGACCCGCGACAGTGCCTTTCATTACGGCCCCATGATTTTTTTCTGCCGTCTTTTAAAGCCACTTGTCTTCCGTGAAGTACCCTTGGCGAAGGAAGATGGATCTAGTCCAACGTTAAAACGGTCAGAAAGACTACTGGAATCAGAATCAAACCACGCAGAAAGGGCGATTTTACCCTCGAGGGCTTTCCCGTCATCGAACCAAAAAGACGGTGAGCCGCTCACGGTAGAGGCACCCGCCGGCGTACTTGATCACGAACCGATCCACCCCGAGAGCGAACTCAAGCGCCTGGCGAAGAAGTTGGGCGGACCGATCATGGCAGTGCTCGTACTGTTGGCCAAGTTCGGTGTCAAGCTCAAGGGACTGCTTCTACTGCTGCCCAAGCTCAAGTTCTTAACCACTTCAGCCTCGATGCTGGTCAGCGTCGCCGCCTATTCGCTGATCTGGGGCTGGAAGTTTGCGGCCGGTTTCGTCGTCCTGATATTCGTTCACGAAATGGGTCACGTAATCCAACTGCGTCGCGAGGGGATAAAAGCGAGTGCGCCGATGTTCATTCCATTCCTTGGCGCGGTGATCGCCGCGAAAAGCCTCGGCGATAACGCAACCGCCGAAGCGCGGGTCGGCCTGGCGGGCCCGGTGCTCGGCAGCATCGGTGCGGCGGCGCTTATACCGATCGCTGTGATGACCGGTAACGACCTCTGGATGGCGCTTGCCTTCACCGGATTCTTGATAAACCTCTTCAACCTGCTGCCGGTAGTACCACTCGACGGCGGTCGGGCAATGGCGGCACTTTCACCCTGGATGTGGTTTGTTGGTTTTGCGGGCCTGATTGCAATGATGTTCATATTCCCAAACCCGATCCTTCTTCTCATCCTTCTCATAGGTGGAATGGAGTCATGGCGCCGTTGGAAGACACGTAACGACCCCGAGTCACAAACCTACTACAAGGTCAAGCCGAGTAGTCGTGCCCTGATCGCGGCTGTGTACCTTGGGCTTATCGTCATACTCGCAGTTGCGATGACCGCAACGCACGTCGATCGACAGATCTAATCCAGTCGGGGTTACCGGCGTCGGTCTTTTAGCTCTCTTTGCATCTCGCGCTCAGTTTCGCGTTTCTTTATCGCCTGCCGTTTGTCGCGCTGCTGTTTACCCTTTGCAAGCGCGATCTCGACTTTTATACGACCGTTTTTGAAGTAGGCGCGCGTCGGAACAACGGTTAGTCCTGTGGTTTGCGTCTTTCCGATAAGCCGCTCTATCTCGTGTCTGTGCATCAAGAGTTTGCGTGTCCTGTCCGGGTCGTGGTTTTGTGAAGCTGCCGGTGGATAGGGCGCAATGTGCATGCCCTCCAACCACACCTCACCTTCACGTACGACGGCATATCCGTCTTTGAAGTTGGCCTTTCCGTTACGCATCGACTTGACCTCACTGCCAGTAAGCTGGATGCCAGCTTCCCAGGTATCTAAAAGCTCATACTTGAAGCGAGCCTGTCTGTTCGTGATTATGTTCTTCATCTGTATCTATTCGGCAGGATACAGGTCCACACGCCCCTGTTCCCACTCGACTCGATCGACCCCAACGTCAACGGGGTCACCTAGTCGCAAAGTTGTGCCATTGCGGACACCGACGAGCGCTGTTCCAAGATCGTTGAGCTTGAGGCGCTCGCCTGATATACGCCTGGCTGGCAGAAACCCCTCGTAGTGATCGAAACGCACGAAAACGCCTGCCGGGATGAGTCCAACGACCTCTCCCTCAAACTTCTGCTCCCAGCCCTCGTTGTCGAGCTGCCTCTTCAGCAGATAAGACAGACATACATCGTCTGCGGCGCGCTCAACACCTATCGCTGCTCTTTCGGTAGCCGATGAGTGCCAGCCTGCCTCTTCCAGCTCTTTTCTGTCGTGAGCTTCGCCACCAGCACCTATCGACGCAAGCAGGGCTCTGTGAACGATCAGATCCGGGTACCGTCTGATCGGTGAGGTGAAGTGACAGTATGTTGGGCTGGAAAGTCCAGCGTGTCCAATGTTTTTTGGAGAGTAGAAAGCCTGCTGAAGCGTCCTCAGAACCTGTGATGTGTAGGCGACACGGCCTTTTCCGATATTCCGAACGTATCTGTCAAGACGCTTACTTATCTCTGCCATAGCTTTACCAGCCTGTTGTGATGAGAGCCGATCGGGCATCGGTGGCGTCGGCACGTCCAGGCTGTCAAGCTTCTCCAGCAGAAACTCGATCGCCTCCGGCTGAGGCTGCTCATGCACACGGTATAAAGACCCTGGCGTTTTTTATGCAGGTGCTCAGCGACCTGCTCATTCGCAAGAATCATAAACTCCTCAATCAGGTTGTGGGCCTCGGTCTGGGTTGAGTTGCAAGCGCGGGCAGGCTCACCCTCAGAGTCGAACTCGAACTCAGGTTCATCGGTGACCAGGGTCAGTGCTCCTCGATCGGTACGACGTGCACCCAAAACTGCCGCAAGTTTGCGTGCTTGTTCCAACTTGTTACCCAGATCGCCGTCGATACGTGCCCGCCCCTCGAAGAGATTGTCCACCTCGTCATAGGTAAACCGTCGATCGCTCTCGATCGTGCTGCGGTAGAACTCTGACCTTTCAACCGCGCCTGACTGACCTATGAACATCTCAACAGTTACTGTAGAACGCGGACTGCCGGGAACGAGGCTGCAAGCGTCTTCGGACATCGTATGAGGCAGCATCGGCACAACCTGCCCCGGCACATAGACGCTGCAACCTCGATGCAACGCCTCCCTGTCGATCCCCGTGCTTGTTTTTACATACCTGCTCACATCGGCGATGTGAACGTAGAGACGTGTCGAGCCATTATCGTCAGCAACTGAAATCGCATCGTCGTAATCCTTGGCGGACGCCGGATCGATGGTGAACGTTGGAAGATCGCGCAGGTCGCTTCTGGGGTCCTGATCGTTGAGAGCAGGCTCGGCATCGACGGCATCGGGAAAGCCTCTCGGATAACCCCTATCGGCAAGCAACGCGAAGATCACATCACGTGCACTTGTCGGATCTCCCAGTCGCTCAACTACCTTTGCCCTGCCAGGATTAATATCCACCAGCACCAAATCACCGACATCAGCAAGTGACTTGAACCCCTTATCGACCGTCGCGCGCGCACCGCGTTCGAAGAGGAGCTCGGCCACCGTAAATCGCCCTTTCCTCTCTAAAACCGCTGCACGTAGACCGTACTTCAGGGTCTTTTTGCCGCGCCTACTACTCTTCACCGCACCTTCTTGCCTAAAACCGTGAGCGCAATATTCAACTGTTCTTTCTCGCTTGCGTTTTTTTTCACGACAACGTTTGGCTCTATTCCTTTACCGCCGAGGTCGAAGCCGTCTGGCGTAAAGTAACGACCCACAGTCAGATCGAGCGCACCGCCGTTAGACAGAGGGAGTAGCTCCTGTATTACGCCCTTTCCAAAGGTGCGTCGCCCCACGATAGTCGCCCTTTTGTCGTCCTTCAGTGCGCCGGTAACGATCTCCGCCGCACTGGCGGTGTGCCCATCGACCAATGTGACCATCGGGGCCTTCGACAGAACCGCGTCGCCTGATGCACGCAACTTTTGCGTCTTCCACTTACGCCCCTTAGTCGTTGCGATCAAACCCCTCTCCACGAACAGGCTTGTCACCGAAACAGACTCATTCAACAACCCTCCTGGATTTCCGCGAAGATCTAATACAAACCCTGCTGCTCCACGTTTCTTCAACGACTTGACCTCAACGGACACGTCTGAGCTGGCGCCTTCTGAGAACTTGCTGAGTCGGACCACTCCCAGCTTCTTGCCCTTGCGTGTTTGAAGCTTACCCTCCGCCAGAGGTACGTCGATCGTCGCTCTTTTAATCCGTACAGTACGCCGTTTGCTGTTGCGATCTATATATGTGATGCGGACCTTGGTTCCAGCTTTTCCTTGATCTTCATCACCGCCACCTCAACCTTTTCGCCCTTGATCGAAAGACCGTTGACAGCGGTGATTACATCGCCCACTCTGATGCCGGACTTTTTGGCCGGTGATTCGTCGTAGACTTCCGAGACGTGCAACCCACGTTTATTTTCTCCGACGACCATTCCAACACCGGAGAACTTGCCACTCGTATCCTCCTGGAACAGTGTGTAGTGTTTTTTATCCATGTACAGACTGAAACGGTCGTCAAGAGAGTCGATCATGCCGCTCAGTGACCCGGCCTCCAAGTCGGCCGCATCTACCTTCTTGTAATACTTATTCTCGATCTGATCGAGCGCTTCTGCCTGCACCGCAACCTTGTCATCCACCAAGAGGTCACGCAGTGGCCTTGGCAAAGAGGCTGGATGCCCTCCGATATAGATGCCGAAGAGCAGAACCGAGATAGTCAACAACAGGAGGACGGTTGTTCTGCCGGCAGATACCGGTCTCATTTCTTTTTCGAGTTCTTTCTGTGATTTGACCATGTTTTTAGGCGTCACAACAACTCGTGCATGTGCCGATCAGCTCCACTCTGTGCTCGACGGTTGTAAATCCGTGGATTTCGGCAGCCTGCGAGGCCCAACGATCGAGGCCACAATCTCGGATGTCGACAACTTTGCCACATGTTCGACAGCATAGATGGTGGTGGTGACCCTCGTCGCAGAGCAAGTACGTAGTCTCGCCCGAGTCCTCTCTGAACGTGTCTGCCAGCCCAGCCGTAGCCATCCCCTTCAAGGTTCGATAGATGGTTGCGAGACTGACCTTGGTTCTGTCTTTATCTAAGTTCAGCTTCATGAAAAGATCCTGAGCGGATGCCGGTTTCTTGGTTGACTGAAGGGCCTCGACAACAAGCCGACGCTGGCGGGTGTTGCGCCCGCCGCTGCCCATCCAGCTTTCAAGGCTCTTCTTTTTCTTACTGGGCATAGTTAGCTAGGATACACATCCTTAATGATAACGACTCTCATTAAATATTACCTTTCCTCTGTTTGACAGCCCTTTGATGCAGCGGGCAGCTGTGGAGCTTCTGCTCCTATCCCTCCCTGCCGGAATACTCGGTAGCTGGATAGTGCTGCGCAGACTGGCGTTCTTTGCACACGCCGTTGGCCCGGCGACCTTCCCCGCACTAACCGTGGCCCAAGCTGCGTCGTTCAACCCACAGGCCGCTGCCCTGATCTTTGCGGGCCTCTTTCCAGGAACATTCGATTGGATGACCCGAAAAACGAGAACATCTAGGGACGCTGCAACCGGCCTGATACTTGTTGGCAGCCTGGCACTCGGTGCTCTGCTTGCAAGCGATGTGTTTGCATCTTCTGGCCAAGTCGACACGTTGCTTTTTGGGTCGGTCCTATCGACCGGCACAACCGAGCTCGGTCTCACTGTTGTGGTCGCAGTACTAACTGTCCTCAGCTTCGCAGTGCTCGAAAGGAGCTGGCTCGCTCCGGTTTCGACTCGGCGACCGCAAGTAGTGTCGCGACAAGAACAAAACTGGCCGACCGCCTACTGCTTCTTGTATCGGCAGCAGCTATTGCAACCTCTGTATTCGCGGTCGGAGCACTGCTTGTATCTGCCCTGTTCGTCATTCCTGCCGCGACCGTTCGAATGGTGACGAGATCGATCAGGTCTTTGATCGCCGGATCAGTTATCCTCGCAACTTCAGAAGGACTGTTCGCAATATGGTTCGCATACCAGGTAAACCTACCCCCCGGTACAGCACTGGCGCTGACTGCCGGTGCTGTCTTCTTCGCAACCACGGTGTTTCTGGAGATTAGGTCGGCAACCAGCTCCCATACGGCACGGAGAGTACGGTTCGAGGGGGTCGAGTGATGACACCAGAAGACAAGACATCGGTTTACACCAAGAGCCTCGCCGCAACCTACGGTGGCTCTCCAGCACTTGAAGACGTGACCTTCTCTGTAGGGCCAGGGACGACGGTCGGAGTGATCGGCCCAAACGGTTGTGGAAAAACAACACTTTTCAAGGTCTTGCTGGGGTCGTTGGAGCCACTCGACGGCAACTACAGAACGGTCGGTCGGGTCGCGTACGTTCCACAGCACGATAGCTCCAGACATGACTTTCCCGTAAGCGCTCTGGACGTTGCTCTGATGGGCTGTTACCGATCGGTACCGTGGTGGAAAAGCCTCAAAGGCGAGCCCAGAGCGAGGGCGGTCAGCGCCCTCGAACGGCTCGGGTTGGGCGATGCCTTAAATGATCAGTACGGCACCCTCTCCGGGGGACAACGTCAGAGGGTGTTAATTGCCCGTGCGCTGGTACGGGAGGCAGATGTTCTTTTACTCGACGAGCCATTTTCGAACATCGACCCTGCAAGCGTGGAGACGATCCTTGGGTTGATCGACACCCTCAGGCGCGAAGGGCGCACTGTGATGATCACAACTCACGACGTCGAACATGCACGGTTGTGGGACGTCGTTCTCTGTCTAAACAAAAGACAGGTGGCGTACGGGGCGCCCGACCTCATTCTCACTCCTGAAGTCCTCAAACGAACTTATGGCAGAGAACTGATCGTGATCGACAAAGACAGTGGGCAGCAAGCCATCTCTATCCAGCACCATCACCATGATTGACTTTGCAGCAGTGCCAGCTATGGGTTTCTTTGAAACCCTCGTCGATTCGTGGGAAGGCGGAGTAGGTCTGAGGTCTATGCTCGAGATGCTGCTTGTCGCACCCGTGGTTGGAGCACTCGGCGTATGGGTCACCGTGTCAAGGCTCTCATACCTCGCCGAGTCGTTTTCGCATTCGCTGCTACCTGGAACGGTTGCCGCCGGATTGATCGGTCTTCCGATAGTTGCGGGAGCCCCTGTTGCTGCGGCGGTCTGTGCATCGGCGCTTGGCTATCTACTGGCGCGCAGACATAAGTTCACGATCGGGCGCGATTCTGCAATCGCCGTTGTGGTGACGACCATGCTCGCTCTTGGAATCGCGATAGCTCTCATTCCAAGCTCTCCCCCTCGCCTTCAAGAGTTACTGTTTGGAAACGTGCTGGGTGTGACCAGCCTCGATCTTCTGTTGACCGCATCGCTCGCAGCGCTTGCCCTGATCGGTTTATGGATATTTCACCGAAACCTGATGCTCACGGTATTCGACCGCCAGACAGCTCATTCTTTGGGTGTGAGCGCGAGGTCCGCAGACACTCTGCTACTGGTGCTCATCGCTATCGCGGTCACCGTCGCCGTCCAGGGACTTGGCAACTTACTTATAGCAGGGCTGTTGCTTGCGCCGGCCTCGGCAGCATCCCAATTTGCCTCCTCTGTGCGCCAAGCATTTCTACTTGCGACATCCTTTGCAGCTACTGCCGGCGTGGGCGGCCTCTACCTCTCCTACTACGCGAAAACCGCCGTCGGTTCCTCGATCTGTCTAACGGCGCTGTCTATCTTTGTTGTGACGAGGCTGGCAGCAACGCGCTATCGAACTACTCTTCCAGTCACCGATACTGGTAGCGATCTCTAAGTGACTACCGCTTCAACCTCACCGTCACTGCCTTGCGCACACTCTGGCCCTCGGCGCCTTTGAGCTTCAGCACCAGCTTCGCTCCGATAGCACGGACCTTGTTTTTCCGTGCTGCCTTGGAGAGTTTTCTGGAGATACTCGAGTTCAACTTGATCTTTAACTTTTTGTCTTTGTTTGCAGAGACGCTGACTTTCTTTATATAGATTCGTGTGCTGTTGAGCTTTAGTTTGCGCATATCTCTTGCGCGCAGAAACAGCTCGATATCGCCTTTTGCATCTGTGGTTGCTTTTAGGTTGACAGCAAGCCCTGACTTTTTCAGGCGAGATAGTTTGTAGGAGCGAGTGAGCTTCAGTTTTGCAGTGAGACGAGCGGCACATGCAGACACACCTCGTACTGACTTCGTGTTTTTTATCTCGAGTCCGCGTGGCGAGCCCTTTGTCTTGGCGTTTATAGATAATGCGAGCCCTCTTTCGAGCGTTCTGTCTTTCGGTATGCCCAAAGCCTGTGCCTTTGCGGTCAGCTTTACCTTGAACGCACGTGGAATCTTCTTTTTCTTCAAGGCCTTCCTCAGCTTGCTGCGCAAGCTGCTCTTAACAACGAGTTTGACCTTTTTGTCTTTTGATACGGTCGCCTTCTTCTTTGCCAGCCTCAGTGAACCTTTCAGTCCAAGCTTTCTCGCGTCACTGCGACGTAGCGCCAGGTCTAGCTCAACCTTGCTTTTGTGAGAGGCAGAGACATCTACTTTGACGCCTCTTGATGAGGCCAAGTCCTTGGCTTTAACGTCCCGCTTGGTCTTGGCTGTGACTTTGTAGGTGGTTGCTTCGCAGGAGAAGGGATCGAGTGGTGGAGGAGGTGGAGGAGGTGGTGGAGGTGGTGGAGGAGGTGGAGGTGGTGGCGGAGGCTTGGTAACCGAGTATTTGACACTTTTAGTTCCACTCCCCGCCACACCGACATGCAACGACATATGCCCGGTATGGACCGGCTTGTCAAAGCTACCGTCGTTGTCGACGACTGTCACCTCGGCACTGTGGACACCAGTATTTTGCACTACGTGCGAAACCTCCGGATTTGATGTCGTTACCACATCGGTGCCGTCACCGAAATCCCATGCGTACTCCACGACCTGGCCATCCGGATCGGATGCCCCAACTGCTTTGAAGGTCACCTTCTGACCAACTGTCACTGAATCTTCGTTCGCTGTAAGCTTTTCAAGACTCGGTAGCTGGTTTGGTGCAACCGCTATCCCGCGTGGACCGATACCAACACCTGCGTTCCACTGTAACGGGGGTGATAGGTCCATGTCGAAGGCCCCAACTACACCGGCATCCTGTGACTTGCTGAACCCATCTAAATCAACCGATCCATAAACGTTCTCGCCGTTCGGATCCGTTGCCACCTCAAACACCGAGCTTTCTGGATTTTGTGATGCCGAGAAGGTCTCCGACTCGATGTCCTTCCCGTTGTCCTGTACCTGCACTCTGGATATGCTGGCATTCGCGTTACCGGAGAAAAAAGCATCTCCCTCAACTGCAGATGAAATACCAAGCGCAGGGAACGGCAACTCACTGTTATATGTAACCGTATGAACAGCGCCAGTGCTTCTCAGAATTGCGAGGTTGCCGTTGGGATACAGCCCCCCGCCAACAGGAATAATGTATGAGACGTACGTATTCTTGCCGGATGCCGACGAAGCCATTGAGACCGGAAATCCGTTGAACACGAAGTTTTCCTTTACTTGCGACAGATCATCTGCGTCCACCACCGACACTCTTGGTTGGACCGGTGGCTCGTCATCGATCCCACCAAAGTCGGAAACGAACAGCTGCTTACCACTGGGAGAGACAATCACATCGCTAAGGTTGTGGCCGATCTTCTGGTTGTCGACAACGGTTATTTTGGGGGGCGAAGTGTCTACTACTGCCAGCTTCCCAAACTTCGCCTGAGTTGCATAAAGTCTCCCTCCGTCGGGAGAAATTGCCAGCGAATAGACCTCTTCAAGCAGTTCAACCTCATCCAAAACCGCCCCGTATTTCGAGCTACTCGAGTCTGCGTGTATTTGAAATATCTTCGCCGGTCCCGGCTCCTCTCCGGCCGTTTTCGGAACGTGAGCTGCAAGCACATACGCACTCCTGCCATCTGGAGAGATCACAACATCCTGAGGCGCGAATTCGTTACTACTGAAATCTACTGTTTTGACTTTGCTTGGATTTGAAGTATCCAGCATACTGACTGACATGCTGTCTTTATTTGCTACGACCACCTGCCGTGACTCTGCCGTTGAAGGAGCTATATTGGCAAGCGTAGTCGTACAAAGGGCCACAAGCAGACCGCTCATGTATGTCTTCCAAGAGTTACGCCAAATAGTTGCTGCGGTGCCGAATTCCATCTCGTTCCTTTCAAGAGGCTGTTTTTTTCCTACCTTTATTAAGAAGGCATGAGACGGCATTTTCTTATGAAACTGAATAGAACTTGCTTCATTCAGCTTTCTTTAATAGCTATCCGTCGACAGCGAATCCGCCCTACCGCTTCAACCTCACCGTCACTGCCTTGCGCACACTCTGGCCCTCGGCGCCTTTGAGCTTCAGCACCAGCTTCGCTCCGATAATACGTGGACTCTTCCGCTTACCGCAGCGGGATCCTCCACGTACCAAAAGCCCCCCTTGAATTTAATATCTGTGACTTAGAGGCGTCCCTGACCATCGTGCGCCATGCCGCGAGGACTGATAAATTGGCCTGGGGCAGTGCCGGGGCATAGCCAATCGAACTTGCCTAGATCGGGAAAGTCCGGGTTGATCGGCGGACAAGCGAATGCGTTTTCTTTTGGAAAGTAGTAGAGGAAACTTTTTCCCTGCTCGTAAGAAGCAAATGCCTGCACTCTGAAGTTCGAGCTATCCGCTACGTAGAGGCGGCCGTCTGGTGCAGTAGCGACCCCCGTGGGAGCGTTGAGTTGACCGTCAGAGTAAGACGGTGATGGACCACCTAAATATGCCTCATACTTAAAACTGGGTGTGGCTGTGGCTGCGCCCGAGAACACAAGCGGCAATAGTGTCGCTAGAGCAAACGTAAATATTGCAAGAGTCAGATTCTTCGATCGGTACTGCATTGAGAATTCCTTCCTCGATCTCGAATATCTGCTGCGTCGCAGGCGCAAGACCTATCTTCCACTACAAAATGAAGATACGAAGGGACTATTTATTACGCCTGGGCAACAACCAATTGCTCGAATGGGATTTGGATCGATCCTTTAAAACTTGCCTATCTGGACAAAATCGTCGATGCCGCTCAGTGTGAAATTTTTCTCCAGTTCGCCGAAAAACTGGTCGGGGTCGATGACGGATTCAGGTGTTAGTACACCATGTTTTTCGATGTTGCCGTTTTCAAGCAGCGGGAGAACGGTCGCCAGAGGAATACCGGCTGCCGCACCCATGCCTCCTCCGGGGACGGCGTGCACAGCTGCAGTTGCAGTCGTAGATACACCGGCTTTCTCGCCCGTTGCCAATGCAAACAGTTGGGGTTTTCGCGTTGTGGCAGTACGTTCGTTGTGTCCATGAACTTTGCCGTTGCCGCTCTTTCGGAGCCTACGAACCAGTCTCGCCTTGAGCTGCATGGCGGGAACCACGACCGTTCCCAAACCCACAATCACCTTGGCGCCGGTCTCGACCTCGATCCATCCTCTATCGACCGCACCGGTAACTGCGCGCAAAACATACAGGACGGATCGGGGAAGGATCATCACATTTCTGCTGCCTTTCAGTTCCTGAAAAGTCAACGGCAAGGTAACTGCTTCCGGGTGGCCGACGGTCCAAGTCTCTATCTTTCCCAGAGCCGGATAGTCGATATCGAGCCTTTGTAGTGGCTTCACATCTACCGGCGCTCCGTCTCTGTGTATGCGGATATCTCCTGTGCACTGATGAATCCAGTGCTCAATCGCCGCATTACCGCCTTCGTCTCCTGCGATCTCCTCGTCTTCCATCGATTCAAGGTTCCAACCGGTGATCACGTCGTCTGCAGAGTCGAGCTCCCCGACGGCCTTCGCAGCTAGGAGGTTTGTCACTCCCGGACTTACACCCATACCGATTATCGCTGTGATACCGGCCGCCTGTGCCCGGTCGTCCACCTCGAGCATCTTCAGAGTCGGCTCCCAATCGTCACAGATATCCAGGTAATCACACCCTGCCTCGATCGCGGCCTCCAGAATTGGAACGCCAAAGCGGTAGAAGGGACCGACAGTGTTGAGCACAACGTCCGCCTGCTTGAAAAGCTCAACCAGCTCTTTTGAATTGGTCGCATCTATCCGTTTGGATGTTGCACGAGGCCCGAGTGACTGTGCGACCTTCGCTGCGCTATCCCCATCTCGGTCAGCAACCACCAACTCTTCCACGAACCCATACTTCATAGCCGTCGCTGTCGCGTAGCGACCGACCTCTCCACATCCACCCAGAGCTACGACCTTCACTTTGATTCTTCGTTCATGGCCCGCAAATTATTGCAGGCGTAGATAGATCTCGGTGTAGTTAGAACCACTACGGATTCTTGAAACGCAAGAACGTGATCGAAAGAGGTTTCAGTCTGAATTTAAACGTAGGCGCCTCTATCTTGAAGCGGTAAGCGGTCGGCAATATCTTGTTCGGATCTTCCTCGTTACTGTCGTAAGAGTCATCCGAGGTCAGCTCTGCCACTTGAACCTCGTCGGACTGGCTGCCAGATAGATCGATATCCACAACCCTGTTGTTACTCAAGTCGCGGTTTACCAATGCCAGCGTAACCTCGCCGCTTCCTGTATCGCGCGTCGCGTGAGCCGATATATATGGTGTCTCCCAGTTTGGCATGAAATCGTCTACGTTGTATGTTGGGCTTTCGATATCTACCGGCATAAGCTCATCTCCGAGTAGATGCCTGTACATCTTGTACAGATGAAAACTCGGTGTGAACTCTCTGCCTGTAAGTCGTGCGCTAGAGGGAGGTAGATCCGACGAGACGAAGTAGTCCGGGTGCTGCCCAATCAACCCGTAGGCAAAGCCCTGATCGTTTAGGAAGCCCCATGTCTGAGCATGTTCGATCCCGTGATCCAGTGATCCTTCAATGTAGGAGGCCCTTGCCATTGCGTCTGCCATGAAGTTGTATCGCTTTTGGTAAAACTGGCTTATGCCGAAGGCGAATTCGGTAAGACCTATATCTATCTGATCGAAACCGGGCTCCTCGGACAGATACGTGTTCATCTGCTCCTTGACGCTCAACGCCTGCTCAAATGGCCCCTTCTGCCACGGCTCGCCTGGCCAGTTGGTGGCAACGGCCCAGCCGCCGACCCACCAGGGAATCTGATCCTCATCGGCCGCCAGTAAAAGCTTTGAATACTGATGTATCGCCACCCACCCGATAAGCGACTCCCCCGGGTACTTTGCCTGCCTGCGAGCAACCACTCCTGCAAAGACGTCGTCGTCTATCACTTCGTTGACCGGCAGGCCTAGATCGACATCTGGATCTGCGGCGTGAATCATCTGTGCCTGGTCGGTCCATTTCTGGGCGAACCGGGTGAGATCGCCGCTCCAGGTGTAGTAGTACGGCTCGTTGCCGACCTCTACCCATTTCAACCCGTACGCCTCGACATGTCCGCGGCGCGCTCGTAGGTTCGCCCAGTTGTAGTGGCCCGGACTCCCTGGAGCTATGGCATGCTCAAATCTCCCATCTGCATCGGTCGGCGGAGTTTTCGATGCGTAGTCGGGGTCGGCCTCCCCGGTTATATATTCGACAAGGTCCGCCCAATAGATATGGGTGTCCCATTCGAAACCCGCACCGGCATCGGGGGCGGCAGAGTTTTCTGCGTCGGCAGTTGGATCGATCGGGTAGTCTGAGTCGTAGCTTACGGGCACCTGCAGCACCATCTCCGCGCCCAGTTCCTCAACCATCTGCATGCGATCATCGATCGTCTGCTGATTTCCCTCAAAAGTGAAGTAGTCGATCACTTCTGCTTCTGTAGTTCCAGAGTCGTTCGGTTCCGATGGAACAGGGTCTGGCACGGTTGCGCCCATGTAGTTGTCGTCTATACGGCCCTCATCTATGTAAAGCGAACCGAATATCTGCTCATCTGAAAGCCTGTGGCCGACCTGATACGAGGTGAGAGATCCATCGATTCCGTCAGCGCTCTGGCCCACTTCCGCTCCGTCGACATAGAGCTTCACACCAGTGGCAGTAACTCCAACTTCAACGGAAGCCCACTCGCCAGTTTCAATAGGATCCTCCGATTCGATCAATGTGCTGCCATCTACGGTAACTGCCACATGCTTCTCAGCTGTCAAAGTGGCTCTCACAACTCCGTCAGAAAAGTTGAACCGTAGAAACTCGAGCGTGTCATCGATCACGAGATCGTTACTGGGATTGATGTCTATCCGGCCATAGATCGGTAGATCTTTGTCGCCGGGCTTCGCATAGGAGTCAGAAAATATCCTGGAGTAGACGTCACCGTCCCCATCAAACTCGAGCTCCATCGAATGGTTTCCTGACCAGCTTCCAGAGTCTTTCCATTGATCAAGACGTGCAGTGTGACCACCGCTTTCGGTAAAAGAGCGGAACTCTTCTGCATTGAGGAGGTTGTAGCCGTAGACGGATCCATCCGGCTCGATAAAGCTATCGTCCCAACGGATTCCAAGACTTGAATCGTTCCACAGGTGCCAGCGAACGGTGAATCCTTGGGGCAGATGCTCCTTCAGTATCTCCTTGTCCCGCAGATAGAAACTGTTCCAGACATACATATCGTTTCCACCAAAAAGCGCTCCTGGAACTGAACGGACTGGGTTTGCATCGGGATCGACACTCAAAGTCGCATCTGCAGACTCGTCGCTTGCAAGCGATTCGTCGTATTCAGTGTTGAAGTCAAAGTCACACAGCCCACAGATCGCCTTCGGTTGGGGATCGGGATCTGGAACGGGGTCTGGATCTGGAACGGGGTCTGGATATGGGGGAACAATGTCTGGGGACGTGACCGGTTTGGCATATCCAGGCGGGGGTTCTTCTTTCTTCCTGTCAGGGCAGGGGTCTACGATGACCCTGCTGCGCAGTTTCTTTCGACTCCGCAACTGTACGGTATTGGAAAAAGCGACCTTCAGACACTTTCTTGGCAGGCGAAAGTGCGAACGAGAACTACCGTTTAGATCGATCTTCACTTTCTTTATACGATGTCGCCTCGACAGACCTTTCAGGCGTAAGCTCCGCCCTTTTATCTTTACAGAGGCATTTGAAAACAGTTTCTTGCTTTTGCCTTTTGCCCTCACCTGTGCTCGATGCCGACTGGCAAGTAGTGTCGCTCTATGCCAGGATCGCCCTGTACTTCGGACACGTACCACGCCGATCTTTCTCAAGCGACGCTTGGAAAGCCCTTTGGTGGAATAGCTCGTATTCTTCCACCTCAAACTGACATTTTTCACACGTTGAGCGCGAGCAAAATTGAGCTTTATCTGAGCCGACCTAATCTGATCGTTGGTTCCCGCTCCCCCTTTTTGCCCAATTGAGGCGCTCAACTTGACTTTGCTCCACGTTTGCTTCGATTCCGCGTCATGAACTGAGCTCGCCGATATCAGAAGCGCGGTAAGCGTCGCAAAAGCTACGCAGCCGGTGAAAAACGGTGCAAACCTTAGTTGGGGCATCTATCAGAAGGACGCGTTGTGAAACCAGAAGTTACGTTCTGGATTTGAACCTGTACGTTGAATCCGGACTGCTAGACGGTCTGCCGCACCCTTTCTGCATATCTAGCGGCTCCGTTAATACGGATGAAGTCCGGTAGAACAGGAAGTAGAAAGCTCTTGATCGAAGCGGCGGAGATATGCACGAATCCAGCTCGTATTGGATCCCAGTCCAAGCCATACTCATCTCTCAATCGAGACGGTAACATGGCTGCCGTTGCTGTGCGCACTCCGAACCATGCCGGTCCAGCTCTTAGAGTCAGTCCCCATGGAAGTTCAGGGTTTAGCACCCTTTTGGCAATATCCATGGCCGGTTCCGTAACAGTTATCTTCTCGCTTGCCAAGTTGTCGATCATGTACTGAGCGAAGTCGTCTATGTCTCTCGGTTGGCACGAATAGGGAACACCGAAGACCTTGGCCACGATCTTCATCTCTCGGTAGTAGCGCTCCTGATCGTCAATGCTGAGCTCGCTTACGTAGAGCGGGAACATTGTCAGCGTTGTATCGACCAATGTTGCATGGACCCACATCAAAAGCTCTGGGTCTTCACCGCTATATACAGTGCCTGCCGGGTATGGGCCGAGCTGTCTATCGGTAGTCCCCTTGACCTCTCTGTGCATATCGCGAACCGCTGCACCTGCTTCTTCCGCCTCCTTTTTATCGCCAAAGGCGACCGCCCAGATCGCCTTCATCGTGTGATCGAGACGTCCCCATGGATCGTTCATCCGATCTGAGTGCTCTGTGATTGCTACAGCTACAAGGGGATGTGCAGCCTGCATCAGAAGTGCGCGTGCTCCGCCGAGCATCATCGCCCACTCTCTCCCGACGCGCCAGATCACATCGTCCGGCGAGAAGTATCCTGAATCCGAACTCTCTGAACTCTGGCCGTTTTTTTCCATACTTCAACGGCAAGTATAGAAGCGTGGAGTGTGGTCGTTGACCCGCGTTTCTAAATGCGCAGGAATCGTCGAAGTGTCAACGCACTCCCGAGCGCTGATACAAACATCGCCAGCGCGAGTAACGTGATTGCCAACCAGAAAAAGGAGACGGTATCCGGTGCCGCTATTACGGCAATGCTCTTGCTCAAAGGATCGACGATCGTCTTCTTGGCCACCCAAAGAAGAAATACAGCACCCGCTCCACCGAGGGCGCCGACAAGTACGCCTTCCAAGATAAACGGCCAACGGACAAACCATCCTGTAGCTCCCACAAGACGCATTACCTCGACCTCTCGTCGTCTGGCAAAGATGGACAGCCTTATCGTGTTTGCAACCAGCAGTAGTGATGCCAGCACAAGAACGATAGTGAGAATCCCAAGGAGCCATTTAATAGTGCTTGTAGCTGACAGTATCTTCGCCCGCTCGTCTTCCCTGTCCAGGACCTCCGAAATCTGGGGGCTGAAAGGTTCGTCCTTAGACTTCTTGCTGGGCGGCTCAAGCTCTGTCTTTATCTGGCCTGCGTACTTTGGATCGTCAGGCTTGATAAGCAGTGAGGGCGGTAGTGGGTTCTTGCGAAGCTGCTCCATTGTCGGTTTATCAAGCTCAAGGCTTTTCAGGTTCTCTTCCTTGCTGCGGTAGGTCACCGACTGGACGTGCTGTACCTTCAATATCTTGTCGCTAAGTTTAAGTGCCTGTTTTTTTGTGGTTTTGGTGCCGAGCAGAACCTCGACCTCAATCTGCTTCCTTATCTCGTTTGTCTTTCCGGTCGCGGATTGAACAACTGGGATGAATACACCTAAAACCAGCGTGGTTATCAACACGGTCGCCGCAGCAGCGATCGCGGGCACCGCGTTTCTACCCAACGCCCTCAGCGATTCCTTTATAAAGAAGCCAAACTTCATTCTGCCAACTCCTCCTCATCGAGCCTGGAAGCAAACTCCTGAGTAGACTCACCTACCTGGTAGAGGCCTTTCTGTTCATCCCGCACCACACGTCCCTTGTCTAATTCGACAACCCTGCGTCGCATACGGTTAACCAGACTGGGATCGTGCGTCGCAACAAGAACAGTCGTACCGGCCCTATTGATCCTGTAAAGCAGGCGCATAATGTCGATCGACGTCCCTGGATCGAGGTTGCCTGTCGGCTCGTCTGCTAGAAGCAGCGGCGGATGGTTCACAAAAGCTCTGGCTACCGAGACTCTCTGCTGCTCTCCACCCGAAAGCTCGTCCGGATAGTTACGTGTCTTTCCCGCCAATCCCACCATTCGTAGGATGTCGGGCACCTTCCTGCGAATGTCTGCACGCGAAGCTCCGATCACATGAAGCGAGTATGCGACGTTGTCGTATACGTTCCGATCCGGTAGCAACTTGAAATCCTGAAAAACCACACCGACGTTGCGGCGCAGATATGGAATCTTCTTGCGTTGAAGACGTGACAGGGCCCTGCCTGCAATCCGTACCTCGCCGCTTGTCGGCTCGACCTCCTTGATCAACATCCTCATACAGGTCGATTTTCCACATCCGGTCGGCCCGACAATGAAGGAGAACTCTCCCTTTTGAAACTCCAGAGAGATATCCTCGACTGCGACTGCGCCTCCCTCATATATCTTCGTGACCTTTTCAAGCTGGACAACCGGCAGCCCGTCGCCGACAGGGACATCTTTCCGTCCCTGCGTTGCTCGTCGCGCAAGACGATCTTCTGGTTTAGTCGACATATCTACGTCGTCCCGATGTTTTTTGGTCAAAAAGGGGACTTCGTCGCATTGCACACGATTCCTGCGCGTAGCTATAGGTAGATCAAGTGATTTCCAGCATACGCTCGATAGGGACTCTCGCCTTTGCGGCGATGTCATCCGGTACCTTGACCTCGTACTTCATCTCCTTTAGAGCGTCGCGCAGGTTCTCAAGTGTGATCATCTTCATGTATTTGCAGACCGCACAGGGATCTGCCGGAATGAACTCTTTGTCGGGATTTTCTTTCTGCATTCTGTAGAGAATGCCGGTCTCTGTTGCGACGATGAATCTGCATGCATCGGACTCCCTGGCGTGTCGCATCATTCCAGAGGTCGAGAGCATGTGGGTCTCTTTATCCGATATCTCCCCCTCCTCCAGATAGTGCATGATGTTTGTTGTACATCCGCACTCTGGGTGGATGAGAAACTGGGCCTCGGGATCCTTCATTCGCATGTTCGTGATGTCGTCCGGTCTAATTCCGGCATGCACGTGGCACTCTCCCATCCAGACCTTCATCTTGCGACCGGCCGCCTTCTCGACGTAGGCACCGAGGAACAGGTCCGGTCCAAAGAGGATCTCTTTGTCAGCAGGTATGTGCTCAACGACCTTGACGGCGTTCGAAGATGTGCAACAGTAATCGGTCTCCGCCTTCACTTCAGCGGTCGTATTGACGTACATGACGACCACGGCGCCAGGATTCTCGGCCTTCCAACGCCTAAGCTCATCTGCAGTTATCGAGTCTGCGAGTGAGCAACCGGCCTTCAGGTCCGGGATCAGTACGGTCTTATCCGGGCTGATTATCGATGCAGTCTCAGCCATGAAGTGCACCCCACAGAAGGCGATCACGTCTGCGTCGGTCGCTGCCGCCTCTTGGGACAGTCCTAGAGAGTCGCCGATATAGTCGGCGACATCCTGTACCTCTGGTACTTGGTAGTTGTGCGCAAGAATCACCGCGTTGCGCTGCTTTGCAAGCTCGCGAACCTCCTTGTGCAGGCGCTCTACCTCCTCCTTATCGAAAGGTTTTCGAGGTACGTCCGTAGGCTCAGCTGTCTTCAACGTATCCATTATGTTTGATGCTCCATCCCACCGTTCCCAGTAAATCCAC
Source organism: uncultured Thermoleophilia bacterium (assembly GCA_963710065.1). Taxonomy (GTDB): domain Bacteria; phylum Actinomycetota; class Thermoleophilia; order Solirubrobacterales; family CAVPYU01; genus CAVPYU01. The sequence continues at coordinate 301,590 of CAVPYU010000002.1, forward strand.
AAGGGACACGGCGTCTTACATCAAATGACTTGAATTTCTAAACTTAGGTCTAGCGCCGGCGCAGAATGAGTCAGCGCTCCAACCGATACATATTCTACCGGCATGCAAGCGATCTCGCTTACACGATCCAGTGTCACGCCGCCTGAAACTTCGAGCTCCGCTCTACCTGAGACCAGTTTTACAGCATCGTCTATCTGTTGCAGATCCATGTTGTCGAGCAGAATCCGCTCCACGCCGGTCTCAAGCGCCTCTTCTACTTGATCGATAGTCTCGCACTCGATCTCAATGGAGACACCTTCGGAAGCCTCCTTTTTGGCAAGCGAAGCGGCCGCCGCCACTCCTCCCGCAATTTCGATGTGATTGTCCTTAATAAGAACCGCGTCGTAGAGGCCCATGCGGTGATTGGTGCCACCGCCAGCACTGACTGCCTCTTTTTCCAGACGCCGCAGGCCCGGAGTAGTCTTTCGAGTATCCAAGACTTGCATGTCCGTTCCCTCAGCCTCACGTACAAACTTTGCGGTCATGGTGGCAACGCCTGAGAGATGTTGCAGGAAGTTGAGTGCAACCCGCTCGCCCGTCAAGAGAGCGCGCGCCCGTCCCTCGATCTCGATCACTGAGCATGGTGACTCTCGCCATCTGCTTTCACGCTCCAGCTCTCGCCACTCCATTCCTGGATCCAACTCTTCAAATACAGCTTTCGCGATCTGATAGCCAAAGACAACACCGTCTTGCTTTTGAATCACCGTACCGCGAGCGCGGATATCGGCTGGAACGATCGCCTTGGTTGTTATATCCCCGCTGGCTACATCCTCGTCCAGCATTCCCTGCAAGGACATGAAGATCTTTTTCATTCATGGTTCATCCACTAATAAACTCAAGCAGCGCAGGGACTATCTCCTCGTGTGCGTCCTCCTGTAGATAGTGACCGGCCTCCTCGATCTTCATCACCCTCGCATCGGGAAATGTCTTTAGCCACAGATTGTTCAGCATCTCCTCGGTAAAAGCAATATCTTTCATCGCCCAGCAGATCATCACTGGCTTTTCACGAAGATGCTTCTCCATCCCTGCTTCGATCTCGCCGCCCAGATCGGCTACGCGACCCTCTGGCCCGGCAGGAATCTCCCGGGGAAATACGAGAATCGGTGTACGCGAAGACCAGTTTGGATGAGGTGAGAGATACGCTTTTTTCACCTGTGGAGTCATGCGATCACGCTTGACTATGCCGGCCTTGAATACCAGTGCACGAACAAATCCGTGGAGACCCTTGACCAGTATCTCGCCGACACCTGGAGTTCTAAACAGTTTCAATGGCAGTGGCAGCCGAGTTTTTTCAGGCGGTCTGTGCGCGAAGGTATTCAAGATAAAGAGACTTTCGACACGCTCAGGGTGCCTGGTCGCCCAGTAGAGGCCGATCATCCCGCCCCAGTCCTGCGGAACGACGGTGACGTTATGTAGGTCTAGCGACTCGAGTAGCAACTCCAGACGCTTACAGTGGTTTTGGATCTGGTAGAGCTCTTTCTGGTCCGGCTTTTCGGATCGCCCGAAGCCAAGATGGTCGGGCACGATCACTCTGTAGCCCGCATCGACAAGTGGAGGGATGAAGTTTCTGTAGAGGTATCCCCAGGTTGGGTTCCCGTGCACTAATACGACCGGTTTACCATCGCGCGGGCCTTCATCTACGTAGTGCATACGTCCGTCAGGTGTATCGAACCACTTGGGCTCGTACGGCCAGCTACCTTCGAATGTCCAGTCGACTGCTCCCATGTCGATGGCACTTTACAACCTGTTGAGCGACTACGATGCAGTAATGCAAGGAAACAATGCAGCCGTTACGCTGGCGGCTATGCGACTAGTAGTTGGCGTCGCTGCCTGGGTGGCGCCAGGAGTAGTCGGGAAGATCGCAGGCCTTGACGGAAGCAACTACGGTGAAAGTCGCTACCTATGGCGAATATTCGGGGTGCGCGATGCCGTACTTGGAGCCGGCGTTCTAGCCACTGACGGCAAATCGAGGAAGGCTTGGCTCAAGGCGGGCATAGTCTGTGACACCTTCGACACAGGCTCCAGCGTAATAGGTGGAAAATCCGGAGCGCTTCCAAAGAAAACTGCGGCGTTTCTCACATTGCCCGCGGTAGTTGGTACCTGCCTTGGCTTGGCTGCTCATAAACTGGAGGATGAATAGGCCGGTTTCCGACGGTTTTTTTCATGACTGCGGTTTATAGTGGGTATAATACCCACTATGGCATATTTCACACCGCGAGCCAAGAGTAAGTGGGAGCTACGTGAGTCGATCATGACTACTGCCGGACCACGCAGTCGAACACTCGCAACATTTCGGGTACTTTCGTCTCAGATTATCGAACATGCTTGCAGGAGATCGACAAAAGCGCTAGATCCTACTGAACTTAAGGAAATAGCAGTTCGTGCCGGTGTTCCTGTGGCCCTGTCTCCTGTCGATAAGGCTGCACGCGATCTGTACGTTGAACTTCGTGCCAAACGGGAGCCATCCCCGATCCTCAGACGCCTACTCGTCGATGAGCTTTCCGATGTAGATGAAGGTATACCTGACGAAGTATGCGACGCAGCGATGTGGATCGGGGCTACGCTCGAAAAAAGATCAAGCGCTCTATGCGACCTTTTGTTGCTTGCCGACAAACTACCGAGCAAAAAAAGTGTGGACCAGCGGTTCCCCAGATTCAAATCAGTCGATAGATGACACCATCGCTGCCCGAAAAGATCGTTGCCATCCACGACTGCCTTAGTCAAGGAAAGATCGATCACGCTTTCGGTGGAGCGCTTGCGCTTGCCTTCTACGGAGAGCCAAGAACAACGATCGATATCGACCTCAATGTGTTTATTCCGCCTTCTGGATATGGGGTACTACGCAACCTGTTGGGTCCATTGGGCATATCTGACGAAGTGGATATCGATGTCCTTGAACGTGAGGGTCAGTGCCGATTATGGTGGGACGACACACCGATCGACCTCTTTTTCGCATATGACAAGTTCCACGATGCCATGGAAGAGGACAGACGGCTAGTCCCTTTCGCGGACAGCAAACTACCGATTCTAGCCCCTGAGCATCTGGTGATTTGCAAGGCTATCTTCGACCGCCGCAAAGACTGGCTCGACATTGAGCAGATACTGGTGTGCGTTGAGAGTTTCGATGTCGAAGAGGTACATCGGTGGTTGGTTCGTATTCTTGATAAAAGCGATCTCCGCCTACAAAGATTCAACAATATTGTTGAAGAGTTGCCGGTGAAGGAGAGCAACTAATGACTCAGGCTAAGTCCGGACTGTCACCTATCAGCCAAGCAACTGTGCGTGACCAACGTCGAATACGCTTGGTCGATGGGTTGGCGGGGTATCTACGGTATGCAAATCTGACCATCGGCATCCTCGCCAAGCGGGGCAACATACGTAGCGAGATCTTTGGCTTGCGTAGGGCAGAGCGCAGTAGCAGAAGATAGTCACCTGGCTTGAACCTTGGAATCCGTTGTTCCAGCCCGGCGTTGTAGCCGACCTTGTTGATCAGGCCTGCCGATAAAAGGTTCTCAATGTCGTCCGCTCGAAGCGTCTGGGAGAATCTGCGAAAAAGATCGTAACTGGCCAGCACTTGGCCCAGTTCTCGCTGGGCGTTCACCTGATACTTGGAAACGGCCTCCCGGGACCCGGGGTCCGGATATGCTGTGACGCTCTCTGCAAGGATCTGGGCTGCGATCAGCCCCACCCCCGTACCGCTTGCATGAGCCGGAAACACTTGACAGGCGGCGTCCCCTAAGAGGGCGATGCCTGTATCTGCAATTCGGTCGTACGGTCTGCGGATCGGTATTGCGCCCGACCCGCCGAAGACTCGATCCCCTATCCACGATTCACGTTCCTTGATCTCGGAGATAACCCGCGGACCGCTCGGCCACCGTCCGTCGGCTATCACGCCGGATAACAGGTCTACATGTTCAAAATCTCTTTCAACGCAGACAGTCGCGATCGAAAATCCACCGTAGACACCCGCTGTACATATTGTCTCCCCCGCACTCACCCGATTACGTTCAAGAAACTCCTCCGCGCCGACTCGGTCGCCCACCTTGCACACCTCCTGCGCTGCCGAGCAGATGTCTTTCCTCGACGGCGGCGGACAGCTTTCTTTGAGACTGGGCACTTTACGTCGGAGAACGCCGTTCATGCCGCTTGCATCCACGAACAGATCGGCACTTAGCTCGACGCTCTGCGCACTGTCCCCGTTGCTTTGTAGCTCCAGCCTGACCGACTGCGGTCTTCCGTTGTCAAGCTCGACCGCCTGTACCATTGCCTGCTCGAACCACACGACACCGTTGGCTTTACCCAAACCGTGCAGTCGCTTCACAAGCAGTCGCATGTCAATACTCTGAGCCGGACTATTCTTCATCGCAATCCTAGATCGACCGTTCGCGGCGCACATTGTGTACGGACGGTCGTCGGATCTGAGCTCTGGTGGTACGGGTCGCTCAAGGCACACACGATCAAACATCCATCCGGGCACACTGTTGACCCATCTTGCTCCTGCAGAATCAAAAGAACGCTCATCGACAAGAGCGCATCTCAAGCCCCTGAGAGCCAGAAAGTACGCCGCCGCGGAACCACACGTGCCGCCACCCACTACGACTGCGTCAAACTTTTCTCCTTTTGTACTTTTTACCTTAGGTGCCAAAGGTGAAGGTCTTCTCCGGCTCTATCTTGAAGAGCACCCGCACTTCACCGGGCTGCCGGAATGGATACTTCTCTTGACTGAGATACTTCATCGCCTGTTTGTCGATGTGCTCGTCCGCGCCCTCGTGTGTGTCTTCAACGACACGGCCCTGTATCGATAGTGCCTGATAAGGGTTCTCCTGATCTATTACCGAGATCGCAACCCTTTTATCTCGCCGTAAGTTCTCGGTCTTGACTCTGCCTTCCGCGGTGTTTATCAAAATCAAGCTATCTTCGATGTCAATCCATATCGGTGTCACCTGTGGTGAGCCATCGGGCATAACCGTTGCCAAATGTGCAAAGTTTGGAGCTTTCACCATCTCTATTAATTTACCGCTCAGTTCCTCCGCCATAACGCCTCCATTTATCAGCCTCAACTAAGTCTAGATCAGCCCACAGTGATAAACACGACTCCTGTAAGTGCGCCGACCACTCCAACCCACTGGTAGCGAGAGATGCGCTCATGTAAGAAAGTTGAGGCAAGCATCACCGTCACAACCGGGTAGAGTGATCCGAGAACTCCCACCAGACTCAATAGTCCCCTGGTGGTGGCCTCTGCAAACATGATCAACGCCGCCATCTCCATCAACCCAATAGACACGTTTTTGTGCAGGTGGGAACGGGGAGCGATCAGATCGACTTGCCTCGACCTTGCCACTGCCGCAACTATCGGCAGCGAGAATAGTCTCGTTGCCAGGATCAACCAGAGTATGCTCCCTCCTTCGCTGGCGACATCGATCATCACGAAGAAGATGCCGAACGAAAGCGCTGCGATAACTGCCAAAAAGACGCCCAACATCTTCGCACTCTTCTGCGGGTGATCTTGCTCCCTCCCCGCAAGTACCGCACCGGATATTGCAAATGCGATCCCGAAGAGCTGTAACTCGGACGGTTGGTCGCCAAAACCCAGCCCAAATATCACCGGTATAGCGGCACCGGTAGCCGATATCGGTGCAACGATGCTCATCGTTCCAACTGCCAGGCCTCTGTAAAAAGCAGCTAAACCAGCGGTCACAAGGATGCCTGCCAGCGCCGCGATGATGAAGTTCTCGAAGGTCGGTACCTCAACTCCCAGGGCTACAATAAGCACAGCACAGGCGACCAAACTGACGCCGCGCGAGACAACCAACACTGTCAGTACCGAGTAAGCCCTACTGAGAAGACCAGCCTGGAAGTTGGCTACTCCCCAAAGGGCGGCTGCGCCGAGTGCTAGCAGTGCAGCGGTCAACTAGTTACCCCCGCGTCTCAAGAAGTCTTTTCACATTATCTGTCATCTGGCTATGCAAGAGCCTACATCGATATATAACATGATCCCTTGCATGACGGTTGAAGAGGGAAAGAAGGCACCGGATTTCACACTCCCGGATCAGGAGGGAAATCCCGTCACGCTGTCCGGATTGCGGGGGAAACCGGTGGTGCTGTACTTCTACCCGAAGGACAACACTCCCGGCTGCACGAAGCAGGCCTGCGGTATTCGTGACGCATGGCCCGAATTCGAAAATGCTGGGGCAGTGGTTTTGGGAGTCAGTACCGACGGACAAAAATCTCATTCCAAGTTCCAAGAAAAGCACTCGCTGCCGTTTACCCTGCTTTCAGACAGCGACCACGAGGTCGCACAGATGTACGGCGTATGGAAGCCGCTGCGGATCCTCGGAAAAGAGTTTCTAGGTACGGAGCGCTCGACGTTCGTTATCGACTCTGACGGAAACATACTGAAGGCGATGAGAAAGGTTAAGGCCGGCGAGCACGCAGAAGACGTCCTGCAATTACTTAGTAAGTAGTCCAATCGCAAGCAATAGCTGGAAGAAGAAATTGCAAGTAATATTTTAAGATCTAACGATGCTTTCACGGGAGGGACCGTCGATGAGTGACGAAAAGTGGGATGCAATAGTTATCGGTTCAGGACTTGGTGGACTGACTACAGCCGCCTACCTCACCACCAACGGAATGCGAACTCTGGTGCTAGAGCAGTACGACACCGCCGGTGGTAGCTCGCACGTCTTTCGCCGCAAAAACAAGTGGGAGTTCGATGTCGGCGTTCACTACCTTGGCGATTGCGGTCCCAGAGGATCGATACCGACGGTCCTGCGCGGAGTCGGTCTCGACGGAAAGATCGATTTTCTCCCGATGAATGAGGACTGCTTCGACAAACTGATCTTCCCAGACTTTGAATTCGATGTTCCCAAAGGCTGGGATAAGTACTTGACACGTTTGATCGAGACTTTTCCCGATGAAGAGGCGGGACTGCGCAAGTGTGTAACGATACTGCGAAAAATAGCGAAGCAGATCAATGAGGGAGGTTCTCCGAGCGGAATACTGGGGTCAATCAAATTCGTTTTCAAATCACCCACTGTAATTCGTTGGAACTCGCGGTCGCTAGGAGATCTGTTTGATTCGTGCAAACTGAGCATGCAGGCACGAGCGGTGCTCGCCGCTGAATGCGGCACCTACGCAGTACCACCTTCTCGAGCATCTTTGATTTTGCACTCGGTGTTGATGGACCACTACCTCAAAGATGGGGCCTACTACCCCAAGGGCGGCGGTCAGGTGCTTGCAGCAAATCTCGTCGACGTGATACGCACGCAGGGCGGCGATGTGAGAACGCAGGCCCGGGTCGAGAAGATCGAGGTTGACGGTGGCGATGTGACCGGTGTGACCCTTGACGACGGTGAGACGATCGACGCACCCGTAGTTGTCTCTGATGCCGATATCAAAAAAACCCTCCTGGAGATGGTGGAATCGAAGCATCTAACCGACAAGACCGAGGGCAAAGTGAAGGATTTTCGAATGTCGCTCCCGCTTTTTTGCGTGTACCTTGGGCTTGACATAGATGTACGCGATCGCATTCCAAACACGAACTACCTGATCTTCACCGACTACGACATCGAAAGACAATACCGAGAATGCGAGGAGGGACGGCTCCCAGACGATCTGCCTGTGTTCATCACAGCGGCCTCTGTAAAGGACCCTCACACAGAGGCGATTGCGCCCGAAGGCTGCTCAAATGTTCAGATAATGACCGTCGTGCCTCCTGACTATTCGTTCTGGCACATAGAAGAAGGTCCGGCTACAGGTGAGAAGTACAGCCGCAAGACCGACTATCTGGCGGTCAAGGAGATGCTTACAAACAGGCTGATCAAAGATGCTAAGAAGATAATCCCGGATCTGGATGAGCATATAGAGTGGAAGGAAGCGTCCACACCGGTCACCCAGGAGCGTTTCACGCTAGCAAGCGGTGGTACATCGTACGGCATCGAATGCTCCGCAGACCAGTTCGGCCTGAAGCGTCCGAAGCCGAAGACCGAGATCGGCGGGCTGTATCTTGCCGGAGCAAGCACCGTTTTCGGACACGGAATCGCAGGCGTTATGATCGGCGGCGTGGGTTGTGCAAGTGCCATCTTGCATCGCAACCTACTCGAAGAGATAGCTACTGGACAGGTCTATGGAGACCCCTTCAAGCTGTCAGAACGAGGCCCGGACTGGGATCCACTGTTGGCGTCCAGGCGACTATCTAAGAAGTACAAGGAAAAAGAGGCAGAGGTCGAAGACGCTGTTCCCTCGGAGCCAGAGCCTTCCGCCGTGTAGCGCCTAGGACTACTCTTCTCCGGCTTTTTTCAACAGATACTCCCTGATGAAGCCGTCAAGGTCTCCGTCGAGCACGCGCTCGGCCGATCCCACCTCGTAATCGGTACGGTGGTCCTTGACCTTGGTGTACGGGTGGAGAACGTAGGACCGGATCTGAGAGCCCCATGCCACATCCTGGGCCTCTCCCTTCTCCTTGGCTATCTCCTCGGCACGTTTGCGCTCCTCAAGCTCTATCAGCTTTGACTTGAGCATCGACATCGCTGTTGTCTTGTTTGCCGCCTGCGAGCGCTCGTTTTGGCACTGCACAACAATTCTCGACGGTTCATGGGTTATTCGTACAGCAGAGTCGGTCTTGTTGACGTGCTGGCCACCTGCACCCGATGCACGGTATGTCTCCACCCGAAGATCGGAGTCGTCGATCTCCACCTCTACGTCCTCGACGACCGGGCTGGCCTCGAGCAGTGCGAAGCTTGTGTGACGTCTATGCGCTGAGTCGAACGGAGAGAGTCGAACCAGCCTGTGAACACCCTTCTCCGCAGATAGTAGACCGTAAGAGTTCTCTCCCCGCACGATCATCGACGAGGATTTCAACCCGGCCTCCTCCCCCGCTGATGCCTCCTTCATCTCTACATCGAGACCTCGACTCTGCGCCCAGCGTAGATACATGCGGAGCAGCATCTCGGCCCAGTCCTGCGAGTCGGTTCCGCCTGCGCCGGCATGTATCGATATCAAGGCATCGCCTGCGTCGTAGCGACCGTGGAAGAGTCTCTGCTCCTCCAGTTCTGCGAGGCGGCCCTCGACCCCGGCTATCTGCTCGCCCAGCTCTTGCGAGATCGACTCATCATCTGCTGCTAGCTGAGCCAACTCCTCAAGGTCTGACACCTCAGCTTCGAGTTGCCTGTATAGGTTCAGTTTGCGCTCGGAGGAGCTGTGTTCCGCCGAGATAGTCTTCGCCCGCTCTTGATCGTCCCAGAATCCTGGACGGCCCATCTCCTCTTCAAGCTCAGCTACACGGGTGTCAAGCTTGTCCGGGTCAAAGATAGTCGCGCAGCAAGCCGAGCTTTTTTTTGATCGAGCTGAGACTTTCGCTGGCAGAACTTGGTATAGACATGAAACAAGAGACTATCCAGAAATCTACCTGGTCATGACCAGATGATCCAGAAGCTTCTGATATGCGCCCTGCAGCTGTTCTGTCATTGGACCGACACCACCTCGTGCAATCGGTCGATCATCCACCTCTAGAAGAGCGGCCACACCGATCATCGAGTTTGTCAGAAAGGCCTCGTCGCTGGACCAGAGATCATCCAAGGTAACGCTCCTCTCGCTGTAGGAGACCCCCAGTGCCTTCGTGATGTCGAGTACCTGTGCCCGAGTTATCCCGGGGAGGAGACCCTCGGTTACCGGCGGCGTTATCAGTCCACCGTCTTTAACGATGAAGAAGTTAGAGGTTGCACCTTCACAGATCCGACCGACTGTGTTGCAGAACAACGCTTCATCCACCGCCGCCTCACGTGCTTCCCTCAAGGCAAGTACGTTTTCAAGAAAGTTCAGTGTCTTGTGCCTCACTAATGGGCTGTGCTGGTTTCTTGGGAACGATGCGAGCACTGCATAGATGCCGGAGCGCGCGTGCGATGGGGACGCGTCGGAATAGGGCTGAATCACCGCATATACATTGGCACCCCCGATCTCAGGTGGACGCGGACCGATTCCTCCCTCGCCGCGACTCAAGATGATCTGCAGACGCGCCTCTGAATACCCGCTCTGTCTTACAAGCTCCGACACGACCTTCGAGACGTGCAGTACGAATTCGGACTGGTATCTGTCAAACAACATACCCAGCTCGACACCCGAATCGTGAATCCTACGGACGTGCTCATCGACCTGGATCGCGACGCCTGCGATCACACGAACGGTTTCAAATAGCCCGTCCCCGTATCTGAACGCCCGTTCACCGAGAGACAGTCTCGCATTGTGCTCCTCAATGAACTCCCCTTTTACGTACGCGAAGCCCATTGCAAACCGTTTACTCCCAGCGCATCCATCATTGCACTGCCTTTGTACAGAGTCTCTTCTCGTTCAGCTTCGGGTTCTGAGTCCGCAACCACACCGCCGCCGATTCCAAAGCTAGCTCTATCACCCGATAGAACCATCGTCCGTATCGCAATACTGAAGTCCATATCACCGTTCGAATCAAAATAGCCGATCGTTCCTGTATAGACACCACGCCCGAACGGCTCGAGTTCCGCAAGGCATTCCATCGCCTTTATCTTGGGCGCACCGGTGATCGAACCCCCAGGGAAAGTAGCTCTCAAAAGGTCTATCGCGTCGTTTCCTTCCCTCAGGCGACCGGTCACAGTCGAAACCAAGTGATGCACGCGAGCATACGTTTCAAGGCAACGATGCTCATCAAGCCGGACTGAGCCGTAATCACAAACTCGCCCCAGATCGTTTCGAAGGACATCTACGATCATCGATAGCTCCGCTGCGTCTTTCGAGCTGCCCATCAACATCCCGCGATTTGTCCTGTCCATGTCAAGATCCCGGTCTCTGGGGGCCGTTCCTTTTATCGGCCGTGTCTCGACTTCGCGATTTTTTACGTGTAGAAACCTTTCGGGGCTCGACGAGAGAATCCAAGGGCCCACATCGTCAAGTTTGAGCGCAGCAGCAAACGGCGCCGGGTTGCTACGACGTAGGCTCATGTATAGCCCGATCGGATCTACCGATTTGAAGACTGCTTCAACCTGGCGGGTCAGGTTAGCCTGGTAGAAGTCACCCGCTCTAATCCTCTCCAAGATCTGCTCGACGTCTGCCAGATAGTCAGAGGCATTCGGAATAACAGTTGGTTGTCCTCTCATCTCAGGTGAGGCAACAACTGTCCCGTTTCCGTTCCCGGAGTCGATTGAAGCATTTAATAAAACTTCGGAGAGATCAATTTCGTGCCCATGGTCTTCAGGGCCACGAAGCCACCAACTCCCGTCGCTGTGCCTGTACGCCAATGCGGTCGGGTAATAACCGAACCACATCTCGGGGTGTGCGATGGGCGGCCTTGGTCTTGGGGGAAGACACTCGATGAACCGGCCCATCTCATATCCGATGTAGCCGATGCTCATCGATGTAAGTGGCACAGAATGCACCTCGTTACTCCGTGCATCATCACCTTCGCATGCGCGGACAAAGCTCTGCAACGCCTCAAACGGATCCAGTCTCTCACAACCGGATCGATCGATCCCGGCGTCACCAGAAACGGTCAGTTGATCGTCATCGAATCGAATCGTGGCCTTAGGACAGGCGCTAAGAAAGCTCCACTGGGATCTCTCTCCGTAGCTGCTGTCGGACGAGTCTAGAAATACAGCTCCCGGCAATTCCGATAGGGGCTTGAACACCTCCACCGGCCTAGCTCGCCACGGCAGTGGCGAGTGCTCTACCTTGGCCCTAGCAGGCTCTTGGATTAGGCTCCGTGGCACTTCTTGTACTTCTTGCCAGAGCCGCACCAGCAAGGGTCGTTTCGCCCGATCTTCTCCTTCTCATCAAGCGTGCGCGTCTCAACATCGATCTCACCCTCGTCAACTTCTTCGCCCGTACCTTCCTCGCCTGCACCGACAGGTACACCGGCCTCCTGCTGTTCTGCGGCCATTTGCAGAGCCGATGGCTGGATTGGGCCACCTCCGGAGTAGCTCACGCGACCACCTGCCGTCGTCGAGCTGGATGCAGGCGCAAACGCATGGCTTGTCTCCTGCTCGGCACCCTCCACCTCAAGGTGGAAAATATACTTGGCAAAGTCCTCCCAAATAGAGTGCATGGTGTCTACAAAAAGCTGGTAACCCTCGTTCTTGTATTCCACCAGAGGGTCCTTCTGACCTATCGCTCGTAGACCGATTCCCTCGCGGAGATAGTCCATGTCGTATAGATGCTCACGCCACATCGAATCGATGACCTGTAACAGGACGGCCCTCTCCAGGTTGCGCATCAACTCTTCACCGAGTATTTTCTCATGCTCGCCGTAGCGTTTGAGCAGATCGTCACTGAGGGTCTGCGCAAGCTCTTCCCTATTCATCCGCTCTCCGCCGAGCGCGTCGAAGTTGACGCCAACCGGATAGATCTGCTCCAGCTGGGTCAACAGGCCATCGAGATCCCAGTCCTCGGGGTAGTCGCTCTCCGCATATTTCCCCGTGATGTCCTTCGTGACTCGACTCATCTCCTCTCGAGCGATATCCCCCATGTCCTTGCCTTCGAGAATCTGCTCGCGGTATCCGTAGATGACCTCGCGCTGCTGGTTCATCACGTCGTCGTATTCCAGAACACGCTTACGCATCAAGAAGTTCTGCTGCTCGACCTTCTTCTGTGCATTCTCGATCGTGCGGCTAAGCATCTTCGCTTCGATCGGTTGCTCTTCGCCCTCTTCGTCCACGGGTCCCATCCGGTCCAGGATGCGATAGATGCGGTCACCTGCGAACAGCCGGACGAGATCGTCCTGAGCCGACAGATAGAAACGTGACTCGCCCAAATCACCCTGGCGACCCGAACGGCCGCGAAGCTGGTTGTCGATGCGCCGTGACTCGTGCCTCTCTGTACCGAGTACGAAGAGACCTCCTAGATCGACAACTTCATCGTGCTCGACCTTACACTGCTCCTCCATCTTCGAAAATATCTCGTCCCAAGCTTCCTTGTACCCATCGTCTGACGGACCAACCCCACGTTTCTTGAGTTCGTCCTTGGCCAACTGCTCCGGGCTACCTCCCAAAAGGATGTCCACTCCACGGCCGGCCATGTTGGTTGCGATCGTCACCGCACCTTTTCGACCGGCATTGGCGATCGTCTCACCTTCACGCTGAGCGTACTCCGGACGGGCGTTTAATACCGAATGCTTGATGCCCTTCTTTGTCAGGCTGCCACCCACCAACTCGGAGACCTCGATCGAGACCGTGCCGATCAAGACAGGCTGTCCTTTCTTGTGTCGCTCTTCGATCTCATTGACGACCGCTTTCCATTTGCCGTCTTTGGTCTTGTAGATCTGATCGTTGAAATCGGCGCGGATCATCTCTTCGTTGGTTGGAACACAGATCGTGTCGAGTTTGTAGATCTTGTCGAACTCGGACGCCTCTGTGACCGCCGTTCCGGTCATACCGGCCAGCTTGTCGTACAACCTGAAGTAGTTTTGCAGCGTGATCGTCGCAAGAGTCTGGTTTTCCTCAAGCACTGGGACACCCTCTTTGGCCTCCACTGCTTGGTGCAGGCCCTCCGACCAGCGTCTGCCCTCGAGTATGCGACCGGTGAACTCGTCAACTATCTTCACCTCGCGGCCCTGCACGACGTAGTCGACGTCTACTTTGTATAGAGACTCGGCCTTCAGCGCCTGGTTCAGATGATTAACGAGATTTCCATACTCGGGGATATAGAGGTTGTCTACACCTAAGAACTTCTCTGTCTTGCCAACTCCTCGCTCGGTGATCGAGACCGTTTTATGCTTCTCATCTGCCTCGTAGTCGTAGTCCTTTTCCATCTTCTGGCGGACGTGCTTGGGAATGTTTTCGTCCATCTTGCCAACCTCCAGCATCGGTGCCAGTTTGGCAAACTTTGCGTATAGATCGGCCGCCTCCTCCGGCGCACCCGAGATGATCAGCGGTGTTCGTGCCTCGTCTATAAGGATGTTGTCTACCTCGTCCACTATGGCGTAGAGGTGCTTGCCCTGCACGACTTCGTCACTTTTCGCAGCCATGTTGTCGCGCAGATAATCGAAGCCAAACTCGGAGTTCGTACCGTAGGTGATGCCGCAGCTGTACGCTTCATTTCGTTCCTGCGGGCCCATGTTGTCCTGTATTACGCCAACCGACACGCCGAGCATCTCGTATATCGGGCCCATCCACTCGGCATCACGACGGGCGAGGTAGTCGTTTACGGTTACCAGGTGCGCACCGTCGCTTGCCAGTGAGTTTAGGACCAGCGGTAAGGTCGCAGCGAGCGTCTTACCCTCTCCCGTCTTCATCTCGGCGATCTTGCCGTCGTGGAGTACCGCCCCGCCCATGATCTGGACGTCGTAGTGGCGCATACCAAGTGTCCTCTTGGATGCTTCGCGGACCAGCGCGAAGGTCTCAAACATAAGATCCTCAAGTGACTCACCGTTGGCAGAGCGCTGGCGCAGCTGATCGGCTGCTTGGCGCAGCTCTCCATCTGAGTGCAACTCCATCTCGGGCTCAATATCGCTTACTCGGCCAACCATCGACTGATAGGCCTTCACCTTCCTACCCTCGCCCATTCGAAGAGCACGCTCAACTATCTTCATACTCATATCTTGTCCATCGTACCAGCGTCTGGCACTATCTTCGAACAGGAGCAGTACCCCGGAAAATCTTGAGCGCTACTACATTTCCTCCTTGGGTGCACCTCGGTGATTGCGCCTCTTCTCGTTGTACTTCTTCACCTGTCGTGACAACTTCTCGGAGACAAGCTCCGTCGAGTAGGCCATATCTGCCGATGCTGCTTGGGCGCGCAGAACTGTGCCTTTCAGATGTAAGCGCACATCGGCGATCATTCCATCGGCGATCGCGGGGTTCTGCTCTGTCCTCAACTCAAGATGCAGAGTCGTCAGCGGAGAGACCTGCTTGTCGACTTTCTCGAAGTGCCGATCGATCGTTTCTCGCAGCTGGTCCGTGAGCTTTGTCTTGCGCGTCCTGATTTCGATTTCCAAGGCTACCTCCAGTTTTGAAAAGCCCTATACCCTCGATCCTACGACTATCGACGGATATTTCCAACCGTTACCGGGTAAAAAGTGAATAAAACCTGGTTGTTATTGAGTCTGCTGCAATCAACCATGCATCCACTGCGTCTAGGCATTCAATGTGCGGGCAAACGCTATGCAGTGTACGGTTCTCACACCGCCCCTCTTGAGCACGCTTGCACATGACGCCACAGTCGCACATGTCGTGACCACATCGTCTACCAGGAGAACATATTCGGGTGGATCGTTCGAGATGTTCATTGCGAAGGTCTTTGATGCGTTTTCCAATCGTTCCCCTCTTGCAAGCCCGACCTGCCGTGCAGATTCGCACCGTTTGAGTAGGTTATCGGCACAAGGAATGCCGAGTTTGACACTGAGCGCAGTTGCAAGAAGCTTTGACTGGCTGAAGCCGAACTTGCGTCTTCTCCTATTGGAAGCGGGCACCGGAACAACAACCTGGATATCTGACATCGGGATCAGTGCCATCTCCATGTGACCAGCCATGAACTCAGCGACCTCCCATGACCGCCGTGACTTGAGCGCGGCGACTAACTTTCGGGCGGGTCCGTCGTAGACGAAGGCTGCCGCCACTGAGTCCTGGACCCAGTCATGACTCCGGCAGTGCGAACAGCCGTGCATTTTTTTATAAGAAGGTGTGGCACAGCGAGTGCACAATGGGCCGCGCATACGATTCAATCTGCTCGCGCAGCCGGCGCAAAGGACCCCGTCCGAGAACTCCGGCTCGCCACAACTAATGCAGGCAGGTGGCGCGATCAGATCGACAAGTTCGGTGAGCAGACCTCGCAGCACAGCTAAATCTTCACCAATTGATCGCTACCGATCACCACAGAAATGCAACAATCAACGGCACGATGAGTGAAGAGATAGTTATTTCCGGCACGGTCGAGTTCATCTGGGACTCGGGTGACGACGCTGAACAGATGCTGATCAACTTTGAGGCCGATTCAGCTGGTCATCCAAACGCGTTTGAGATTGTGGGGAAGTTGAGAGATGAGATAGTCGACGATCTGACCGAAGGCTCCCGAATCGAGCTGCGTTACACAGCAGACCACCACGAGATCGTTGACCCCGACAGCGCAACTACAAAAGACAGCATCCGCGCGCAGATAACGGCGATAAAGATCCTCTCTTAGACTTACGGGGTGTCAGTAGCAGTAACCCAGCTAGCTATTGCAGACGGCTTGATGTCTATCGTCGCGATACCGATAGTGCTTTTCGGTTGGTTACTCGTCTACGTAATCCGATTCCGCAAGGTCCGAGCAGGGACGTCGAGCGGCGCGAGCATGCTTCGTCTTGCGGCGTTCGCAGCGGCGCTGGCTCTCATGTGCGTGGCACTACTGCCCCCCATCGACAGTTGGGCAGAGAGGCTCTTCACGATGCATATGGTGCAGCACATACTGCTGGCCGATCTGGTGCCGCTACTCCTACTTCTCGGTTTGACAAGGGCAATCTTGAGACCCTTGACAAAAAGGTTTTCAATCGTTGAGAAAGCGCTCGGCCCATTGGCAAACCCGTTCGTGGGGCTGGCGGTCTGGCTCTCCATTCTCTATCTCTGGCACATTCCCGCGCTGTACGACGCAGCGCTGAGATATCCGGTTCTACATGCGTTGGAGCACGCGTCGTTCATTGTCGCTGGAATCGCGTTTTGGTGGCCACTAGTTCGGCCCGATCCCGATGAGACAAAGACTCGACGGGATGAAGGCTCTTGGCTATCTGCTCAGTGCAAGGCTGGGCCTTGGGCTACTCGGTATGTACCTAGCATGGACCCCATCGGTCGTGTACAGCTTCTACAAGCACGAAGCGCCAATGTGGGGTCTGACGCACCGTTCCGATCAGACCATCGGTGCGATAGTGATGATGGGCGAGCAGTCGCTTGTCGTCGCGATCGCCTTCGTCATCTTCTTCTACAAGATGCTTGAGCGTTCAGAGCGAGAGCAGATAAAAGCGGAGACTTGACGTCGGTTTCTCGAATCTCTAAATCGCGTCGCGATTTAAAAGTACGGCACCGATCGCCATCGAGTCGGGTGCTATCTCGGTATCGCGCCATACGATCGAGTCACGGAGTGCGCTGTTTCTACCTATCGTGCACCCAGCACTGATAATGAGCGGTCCTGTCAGCCTAACTCCGTCGCCGATCTGGCAGTTGCTCCCAACGTAGACAGGAGGATCGATCTCAACGCCTGCGAGGTCGGATCCCTCACCCACATATATACCGTCTCCTGTTTTCTCCGCGTCCAGTTTCACCTGGACCTTGCCGGTAAGCGCATCAAAATTACCGGTGCGGTACTCCTCAAACGAGCCGACATCGTTCCAGTAAGCGGTTACCTCGTGGCCGTAGAAAGGCACATCACCTTCAAGCAACACCGGAAATACGTCCTGGGCCCAATCTACGAAGTCGGTATCTGGAAAGTAGTCGAAGATCTCGGGGTTGAATATATAGATGCCACAGTTTGCCAGATCCGAGCGGGCATCCTCGGGCTCCGGCTTTTCCTGGAAGCCCTTGATACGCCCGTCTTCTTCGATAACGACCACTCCGTATTCGCGAGTATCAGCAACCTTCTTCAACGCCATCGTTGCGATACCGCCTTTCTCCCGGTGGGCCTCGATGAACTTGTCGAGGTCTATATCGGTAAGCGCATCGCCAGAGATGATCACGAACGGTTCGTCGCCGAAGAAATCACTGACGTTGCGCACACCACCGGCAGTTCCCAGAAGCTCTTCTTCGAATTTCAAATTGAGGTCGATCCCCCACTTTGAGCCGTCTCCCAAGTAGTCACGCATCTCATCTGGGAAGTAATGCAAGTTCGACACGACCTCTGTCAGCCCGTGCTTTTGTAATAGCAAAAGAGCGTGCTCCATTACCGGACGGTCGAGTACTGGAACTAGTGGTTTCGGGATGTCGTAAGTTATAGGCTGCAGCCTCGTACCCAAACCCGCGGCCAAGACCATCGCTTTCATGATTCGTAAGCGTTCAGCACGTATCTACATATCGTCGATTTCGCTCTCCGACCGGCGTACTTGCCGCCGGTTGATCAGGTGCCCTCGTCCCAACTGGACAGATACTTCTCCTGTTCATCGGTGAGATTGTCTATATCGATACCAAGCGTCTCCAGTTTCAATCTAGCGATCTCTTCATCGATCTCTTTCGGCATGTCGTAGACCTTTTTCTCAAGCTTGTCGTGGTTTTCGACGATGTACTTGGATGCAAACGCCTGATTGGCGAAACTCATATCCATCACTGAAGAGGGATGCCCTTCTGCACAGGAAAGGTTCACAAGGCGCCCGTCGGCTAATAGGTAGATCCGCCGACCTTCCTTCGTACGGTACTCCTCGACCAACGGCCTGGCCTCGCGTTTTTCATCCGTTATCTCCTCCAGCGCCGGAATATTGATCTCGACGTTGAAGTGACCAGAGTTGGCGATAATCGCTCCGTCCTTCATTTCGCCGAAGTGCTGGCCATCGAGAACGTGTTTGTCGCCGGTAACCGTTATCAATAGATCGCCTTCGCGTGCTGCCTCCACTGACGGCATGACCTCACAACCGTCCATTACAGCCTCAAGCGCCCTCAGCGGGTCTACCTCGCAGACGATCACGTGTGCGCCGAGACCTGAGCCCTCCTGGCAACACCGCGACCGCACCAGCCGTATCCGAAGACGACTACCTTGCGACCGGCCATCAGGAAGTTTGTCGCTCTTCTATCCCGTCCATCGTCGATTGTCCCGTTCCGTACCGGTTGTCAAAGAGGTGCTTTGTCTGTGCCTCGTTAACTGCGACGATTGGGAAGCCAAGCTTTCCATCGGCCTCCAAGGCCTTTAGGCGGATCACGCCTGTCGTTGTCTCCTCGCAGCCTCCTAGAACATCGTTCAGCTGGTCGGGCCTCTCACCGTGCAGCACACCTATCACGTCAGCGCCATCGTCCATCGTTATCTGTGGTTGTTTGTCGCACACTGTATTGATGTGCTGGTAGTCGGTATCGTCGTCTTCACCATTGATCGCATAGACCTGCGCGTTGTAACGATCCACCAAAGCCGCTGCCGTCTCGTCCTGAGTAGAGAGTGGGTTCGAAGCGCACAGCGCAACATCTGCCCCGCCGGCCATCAACGTCCGGACCAGATTTGCTGTTTCAGTCGTTACATGCAGACACGCACCGAGGGTTATACCCTCCAACGGTTTATGCCGTTCGAAGTCCTCGCGGATCGATCGTAATACGGGCATCTGGCGGTCCGCCCACTCGATCCTCTTCTGCCCAGCTTCGGCAAGTGAAAGATCGGCGACATCGTATTCTTTTGTTGCAGTAGTCATCAGTTCCTTTTCGTCGTAAATTAAATGCTCATATAGAAGCCCGGCAGTATACCTTCAAACAGGTGCCAACTGTTAAACGCACCGATGTTTATTCGTACGAGACGGCATCGATGATGTTCAGCTTCGCCGCACGCCTGGCGGGAATGATCGACGCGATCAACCCGAGGATGAGCGCAACGGCCGCAACGATCAAGATGGTGTCCCAGGGCGCCTCGTAGCGAATACTTGGCACTAACATCGCCACCCCTTTGACATACACAAAACCAAGCAATATCCCGACCACCAACCCTAGTATTGCGCCTACCAGCGACAGGAGCAGGCCCTCGATTCCGATCACCCGTCTTATCTGCCAGCGACTGGACCCCAGTGCCCGCATAATCCCTATCTCACGAGTCCGCTCCAGCACGTTCATACTCAGCGTGTTGATGATGCCGAACAGGCTGACGATTATTGCCGCTCCCAACAACGCATAGAAAAAGCTGAACATCTGGTCCACCTGTCTCTCTATATCGTTTTTTATATCGTCGTTTGAGAGCACGTCAAGCTGTGGATAGTCCTTCAGTACCTTCTCGATTCCTTTCTTCAACTCTCCACGATCCGCGGGAGACTTGGCTTTGATCGCAAGCGCCGAGTCAGCTGTAACCCCATAGATCTCTTTCATCGTCTCTAACGACATACCGACTGTCATGCCACCGAAGATGGCGGTCTTTGCGATGCCCGCAATGCGTAGCTTCCTGGTGTCCGACGCGCCTGAGAGCCTGATCCTGTCCCCAACCTTGTAGTTGCGTACCTGAGCAAGACCTTCACCAACGGTAATTTCACCGTCTCCCACATGTTTGAAAACCACGTCCTTAGGTGCACCTTCTATCGTCGTGTTGTCGATATCGCCCAAGACTTTGGGGTCGTACCCAAATGCGATTCCCCCTCCGCTGACCAGATCCTCGAGGAACACAAACCTCTCAGGTGTGACGATCTCCGCCTGTGGTAGGTCTTCAATTTTTTTCTGCAGACTTGATGCCACCTCCGGCTGCGGACCTCCATTGGGATTGAAGCCGATCGGTTGCACGGTGAAATCCCTGGCAAGATTCTTGTCTATCTCGTCTGAGATCGTGCCGAGGAAACTTGACCCGAGCGCACCGAACGCTGTCACCAACGCCAGTCCAATCATCAAAGCCGATGCGGTTGCAGCGGTACGATTCGGATTTGTCTTTGCCGAGTCAGCGGCAAGCCTGCCTTCGATCGGCTGCAGCTTTCTAATTGGCCACGAAATACCCCGTGACAGTGGCACGACGAGCACTGGAGCCAGCAACGCAACGCCTAAAAACAGGAAGATAATTCCGGCGATGCCCGCAACCACAATCGGTGCCGGTACCTCGCTGGACGAGGCAAGTAGGTAGACGCCAACCAGCCCCAAGATGAAGGTGATAAGACCGATCAGCGACCGCTTCCTGCTCGGTTTTGCCCTCTCCTGACTTACTCCCAGCACAGCTCTGATTGGAGGAATTCTGCTGGCTTTGATCGCGGGGTAGGCGGCACCGAAGAGAGTGACAACGATACCGACGATCAGTGCTGCTATCAGTGCAGTAGATGTGAATTCCAAGCTGCCGATTGGAAAGTCGAACATCTTGATAAAGGCGATCAAGCCGAGTGCCAGCCCGACACCTAAACCCAGACCGATCAATGATCCGACTATTCCCAGTAGAAGTGCTTCGAGCATTACTGACCGCAACACCATGCCGCGACCGGCACCAAGAGTCCTCAACATGCCGATCTCACGCATTCGCTGCAGGATCGTCATCGAAAAAGAGTTGAAGATGATGAACGCGCCGACAAAAAGCGCCATGCCAGAGAAGAAATATAGGAGTATGTTCAAACCCTGTAGCTGATCTTGGATCTGCTCTGTTTTTGCATCCGGGGTTACGACCTCGACACCCTTACCAACGACCCTTCGTATCTGTTTCTGAACCGACTCGAGTTGGTCAGGCGAAGTCAGAGCGATGTCGATCTCAGTAAACGAGTCATGGTTGTCCATCACTCTGCGAGCCTCGACGATAGGGATTGAGCCAAAGCCCTGCCCGCCAAAACTGGACCCGGTGCCAAACTCGAACAACCCGACAACGCGGAAGCTCTCCACACCGGATGGCGTTGCAAGCTCTATGTCCTTCCCTGTTTTTATTCCGTTACTGTCGGCCCAGTTCTTCTCGACCGTGATTTCGGCTCCCTTGCTTACGTCTCGGCCTTCTACAGTTCTAGACCCGGTCATATCCGGGCCCTTTGGATCGATACCAGCGACGTTTACCTGGCCCTCCTGGCCCGTTTTGGTCTTACCTCCCTTTTTGACCAATGTGAATACGTTGAAAAGAGTGCCCTCGGCCTGCTTGATATCCTTGATCGCCCTGATTTTTTTCAGCTCCGATGTGGGCAACGTACCGGTGCCGTTCTTGCCGGAGACGATCAGGTCGGTCTTGCCATAGACAGAATCAAACAGATCCTCAAACGTCTTGAGCATCGTGGCAGATAGAAGTAGAACACCGAAAACCATGCCGACCCCGAGGACAACTCCTAAGGCAGTAAGAAGCATCCGCAAACGCCTGGCCTTTAGGTTTCTTAGAGAGAGCCCGTAGAAGCTGCGCAATTTATCTACCTTGGGTTATCGGTTGCCGTGCCTATCTCAAGCACCTGCAGCTTCTCCATCAAAAGCCTCGGCTCGCCACCCTCGGCTGAGCCTGCTATCAGTCCATCGCGTAAGAAAACGACCCGGTCGGCATGGCTTGCATCGTATGCGTCGTGACTGACCATCACCACCGTATGACCGAAGTTCTTACATACATCACGCAACAACCCCAACACATCCTCTCCATTTTTCGAGTCGAGGTTGCCGGTTGGCTCATCCGCGAGAACCAGCTCCGGCTGTTTCAGAAGAGCACGAGCGATCGATACACGCTGCTGTTCGCCACCTGAAAGCTGGGAAGGCAGATGATCGCCTCGACCCGCAAGGCCAACGAGCTCAAGCAGCTCTTTCGTACGCTTTTGATATCCCTTCACATCCTCACCCGATATCAGAGCAGGAAGAAGTATGTTCTCCTCAGCATTAAGAGTCTGCAGTAGATTGAAAAACTGAAACACGAAGCCGATGTTGTCGCGTCTTAGCCGAGTGAGATCGCGTTCGGACATGCCGTTAAAATTGTTTTCTCCAAGACTCACTTCACCTTCAGTCACCGTCTCCAAAGCACCGACAATGTGTAGAAGTGTGCTTTTTCCCGACCCCGACGGTCCCATGATCGCAACGAACTCTCCGGCCTCAACATCCAGGTCAACTCCTCGCAGTGCCTGTACTTCAGCCTCACCCTCACCGAATACCTTACGAACACCGGTTGCACTGATCGCCAGCCCTACCATATCACTATAACTCCTTCTTGAACCGTTCGATCGCGTCGACCGGTGCCGGGTCCACGTTCTTCAGCACAGCTACGTAGAGAGATATCAGGTCTCCCAGCATCACCAATGACATAAGACGTTTTGTACGTGAATCGCCCTCGACGCTCAGACTCCTCGTCCCTGCACCGCTCGATGCCACGAGCTTTTCGGTCAGTTCAAATCTCTGGTGTATCCGGGGGTGCTGATCAGAGTCTTGCAGAAAGAGTGCGAAGCTGTTTACGTTATCGTCTCCGCTCCAGCCGCATATCTCATTGTGGTCTGCCTCGGGCAACTCTGACCACGATGCAGTCGATTTCGCATTCTCGTTCATCTGGCACTTGAGGCGCCGTGCGGCACTTACAGTTAGATCCGCCCCGTAGATCGACACCGGTCGATCTCCTATCTCCACGGAAACCATTTTTGCAAGGTTCTTCTTCTCGGGCGCTTCCGGCCCCCAGCTCTCTTTCAACCCATCCATATAATCTGCGGCGAAATCGATCTCCGATCTCAGGCCAGGGCCTACCACTGCACGCGCAGCGACCTCCGCTGCCGAGACAAATGAGTAAGCAACTGCAGCCCGCGGTTGCAGTCCACTCGGCAGTCCGATCACCGGAACATCGGCCTCCCTTGCAAGATCCGCAAGTTCTCCGCCTGTTGTCGCAACGACTCTCGGCGCTCCAAGCGCTTCGGCCGCTTCAAACGAGGCCAGCGTCTCTTCTGTGTTGCCGGAGTACGAGATGCAGAGAACTGCCATATCGCCTGTAGCCCAGCTTGGCAGACCGTAGTGGCGCTCGACGTGAACCGGCCGGACCAGCCGATCGCCGTAAGCAGAGGCAAGTAGATCGCCACCAATGGCCGAGCCTCCCATGCCACAAACGATCAGGCCGTCCTTGGTATCGAGATCTGGAATCTGTGCAGACTCTGCGCGCCAGAGCGCGTCCCTAAGGTGATCTGGGATTGTGAGTATGTCTGCCGCGATGTCGCTTTTATCGACCTTGCCGATCGATGATGCACTCAGTCGGTCACTCATCGCTCGTACCCACTGCCACGCTCTCGCCGACTTCGTCACCCTCCGCAACGCGCCCACCGCTCTCAACCACACAACTGTCACTTATATTGGAGCCGGCGCCCACAACCGAGTCCGCCTCGATACGCACATCCCCTCCGATTTGCGCACCGGCGCCAATGACACTCTCACAGACGGTACTGTTCGAACCGATCCGGCAGTTGTCGTGGAGTACTGCCCTTTCAATTAAAACTCCGGCACCGATCTCACAGCCGCTTCCGATCGAGGACGGCCCTACCAGGCGTACGTTCGAGCTCACTTCGGCGCTGTCACCTACAACCACCTGCCCCGAGCCGTTATCGGATCCGTCGTGAATGGTTCCGGACTCTCCTAGAACCTCTCCACTGTCAACTCGTTGCTCGATTATGTCGTATGTTGCTTGCAGATAGCGCTCCGGAGTACCGATATCCAGCCAGTAGTTTCGATCTTCCCACGCATAAAGGCCACGACCGATCAGCTGGGGAAAGATCTGTCTCTCAATCGACACGTTCTCCTGCGCTGGAATCAAACCAAGAACTTCTTTCTCTAGAACGTATGCACCGGCGTTGATCAGGTCCGTATCTATCTCCTCCGGTTTCGGCTTCTCTAGGAAGTCTAGAATGTCGCCCTCTTTTCCGATCTTGACAAGTCCGTAGTTTGATGGGTCGGCAACCGGTGTCAAAGCTATCGTGCCAACGGCATCACTCTTTTCATGAAACCCGATCAGCGCCGTTAGGTCTATATCCGTTAGAACGTCCCCGTTCAATGCCAGGAAGCGCTGCCCAAGGTGGCTCTCTGCGTTCTTTATCGCGCCGGCGGTCCCAAGCGGGGTGTCCTCATCTACGTACCGTAGATCCAGCCCACACGATCGATCGCCCAGGACCTCCTGCACCTTCTTGGCCATAAAGCCACAGGAGATGATCGCCTCGTCCACACCGTGCCTGTGCAGCCAGCTGAGCATGTATGTGAGGAACGGCCTGTTGACCAGCGGTAAAACGGGCTTGGGCGTTGTCGAAGTGAGGGGCCTGAGACGGGTTCCCTCGCCTCCGGCCAGAATCAGGGCCTGCATCTACCTCCCTATTCCTTCGTAGGCAATGCCGGCGTCGCGCACCGCCTCGCGGTCGAGCATGTTGCGGCCGTCGATGATCAGCGGATTCTTCATCTTTTTGCTGATCTCATCGAGCGGTAGCTCCCCGAACTCTGGCCACTCGGTCACGATCACGGCTGCGTCGGCACCATCGACCGCGTCCATCGCCGAGTCGCAGAGCTGAGTTCCGGTCAAGAGCTCCTGCGCCCTATTTTCAGCAACCGGGTCATACGCACGAACCTGTGCGCCCTCTCCCTGAAGTCGTGCCGAAAGCACAAGGCTCGATGCCTCCCGCATATCGTCGGTGTGAGGCTTGAACGCAAGCCCCAAAAGTGCAATGCGCTTTCCTACCAGCGTTTTTAAATGTTTCTTTAACTTCCTCACGACACGGCGTTTCTGCAGCTCGTTGACCTCTATCACTGAGTGAAGCAGTTGGAAGTGGTACCCGGAGTTACCGGCAAGTTGTTTTAAAGCGCTGACATCTTTTGGAAAACAGCTTCCACCGTATCCGATGCCGGCGGAAAGAAACTTCGGGCCTATCCGCTGATCCAGGCCCATTCCGTCAGCAACTTCCTTGACATCGGCCTCTACCTCCTCGCAGACGTTTGCGATCTCGTTGATAAATGAGATCTTCGTCGCCAAAAATGCGTTCGAGGCAAGCTTGATCATCTCCGCCGAGGCGACATCTGTGCGAACGATAGGGCAGCCGAGCGGCTCGTAAAGCTTGGCAACGGCATCGGCAGCACCGTCCTCGGAGCCGGTGTCGCCTCCTATGACTACGCGATCAGGGTTCATGAAATCTTCGACCGCACTGCCTTCTTTTAGAAACTCCGGATTCGACACATATGCGACCTGTTTACCCGCCTCCGCGAGTCTACGCTCCACTGCCCTGCCCGTTCCAACCGGCACAGTGCTTTTCATGACCAGCGCATGTCCGCGTTCTGCCTCCAGCTCGCTAACTACAGCGTCGACCCGAGAGAGATTGGCATCACCGGAATAGGTCGGTGGCGTGTCGACACAGACGAAGAGAAGCTTCGCGTTGGCCAAAACGTCGTCCATCTCTGTTGAGAAGTGGATACGGTCCGAATGGCGCTCTAAAAGTGCTTTCAAGCCGGGCTCGTGTATCGGAACTTCACCGCGATCGAGCAGCCCTATCTTTGCCGCATCGATATCGCGACAGTAGATCTCGTGACCCATCTCCGCAAAGCAGACCGCCGTGACCAGTCCTACCCAGCCGACTCCTATTACGCCAATTGGCTCTTTATCAGACACAGTTCTTAAGAAGTTTAGTTGAGCGATTAGGTCGAAAGACAAATGTCGTGACCTAAGTCACAAAGTCACTAATGGCGATCAGCGACTTATTTTTTCGGCCTGGTACGCAGCGACGCCGCGATCTTCATCATCTCTTTCGACGTGAGCTTGTTCTCAACCGTGTTCGACACCCAGTAGACCGCCCTTTTTGTCTTTATGGCAACGATTCTCAGCTGATTTCGATCAAAGTACAGCATGTACTTTCGGCCACGGATCGTTCTTGTCTCGCTCGGCTCATGCAGGATCGGCGGATTCATCCAATTTGTCTCCATTACGCCGTAAAACTCGCCTGCCTTGGTCTTGAGGACCAGCTTCACTCCCATGTACTTGCGATCATCTGAACCGCGGTACGGATAGACACGCGGTGTACCTTGATACTGGGATCCCCGCATACGCGTCTTTGGATACATGACCGGGAAGTGCACTCTTGGAACCGCGAATGCCGCCTGTTCGATTCCCGCTGTCGATCCGTTCTCAAGGTCAGATCTGACTTTGGACCGGGCAAGCTTTCGCTTCTTCTTTTTCTTTTTCTTCTTGACACCCTCTCCCAGAAACTCCCGAACCGCCCTCTTTATCTCTTCTTGACTAGCTACAACATATGGATCGTCGATTTCGGCTTTCAACTTCACACTGTGGAAAGGATCGCCCGCCGAGGCCAGCACAAGTTTCACCAATCTCAGAAGAGATTTCGTCGACCGTATGTCCGATGTGGTGTACTTGGCATAGATTTTGATCAGCTGGTCGCGATCTTCGAAAAGTCGCTTCGTTCCTATAGTCCGCCTCGCTTCACGGATAAAAGACTGCTGATTTGCAATGCGTATGAAGTCGCCACCTTCGTGACGGTATCTGACAAAGTCGAGGCCCTTCTGACCACAGAGGCGCTGGTAGCCCGGAGAAAGATCGATCTCAGCGTACTGTTGGCTGGCAGGCAGGCCGATGTTGGAGTGGTAGAAGCGGCGAGGGACATCGTAGTAGACGCAGCCGATCGCGTTGATTACGTCCTTGAACCCGCGGAAGTTGATGTTGACGACGTGATTTATCTTCAGGCCGGTCATCTGCTTTACGACCTTCAGCGCCAGATTGACCCCGCCGATCGCGTAGGCGGCGTTCAACTTGTCGGGACCGTGACCTGGGATATCAACCTTTAGATCTCTGGGGAAAGAGAGCTGCGCAATCTGACCCTTATCGGGGTCGAGCCGAACCAGCATCAACGTATCGGAGCGTTCATTTTCCGGATCGGCCTTACGGGCATCTGAACCGATCAACATCACCGTCTGAGGCTTGCCCGGATTGGTCTCCGCCAGATTCTTTGCGACCTCTCCACACTCAGTTCCCTTTAGGCAGTGCAATTTTGCAACCGTGCGTCCGAAGAAAAGCAGCAGAACCGCCACTGTTGCAGCCGCGGCAACAACGACCACGATCGCCGATCCAATCGCAAAGCGTTTATTCATCCTCTGTGCTTCCCTGGTTCTCTGACCGTTTTTCTGGCAACTTCTTTATGAAATCAACCAGCGTATTCTTATAGCTTCGTAACGACTCGATCGACACCCACTCGTCGGGCCCATGGTGCCCTTCTCCTTGGGGGCCGAACTCTACGGCCGGAACTCCCGCTCTCAAGAAACAGACTGCATCAGACGTCCCGTCCCGTCCAACGCTGACCACCTCATAGGGGGCGTGCGGTTCAACCGCCTCTCCCAGGGCGACCACGTATGGATTGTCACGGTCGACGTGTGCCGGCGGTCTGATGAAGTGCTTCACGATCTCTACATCCTCAAGGCCTTCGATCTCTTTCATTATCTCAGTCGGTTCTTCGCCGGGCACAAATCTGATGTCCAGATCCATAACACATGCGTCTGGAACCTTGTTGACCGCATCGCCTCCGATTATTCTGCCAAGGTTTATCGACGGACGCTCGAAAAGCTCAGAGCTCTGTTCAGTGAAAGAAAGGGATTCAATCTTGCGGAGGGCGTTCAACGCCTTCAGGACTGCGTTGTCACCAAGCCATGGCGTTGAGCCGTGAGCGGCGCGTCCAGTTACCAATATGCGTACTGCCAGAACACCTTTCGCCGCAATTCCAATGTGGAACTCTGTCGGCTCGCCGGTTACGGCAAAGTCTCCAATGAAGCCTTGATCGACCATGTAATCAGACGCTTTGTTTGACGTGTCTTCGCTCTCCTCGTCGGGGACCAGAATGAGTGAAACACGTGCTTCGCTCTGATCGCGCAGATCGTGCGTGGCACACATCATCGATGCAACCGCACCCTTCATGTCGTACGCCCCCCTGCCGTACAGGCGATCTCCGTCGATCCGCGCCTCAAATTGATGATCGTGACCTGGAACGACGTCCATGTGCCCGTGATAGATGATGCGCTGATCGCCTGCACCAACTTCGCAGGCCAGAATTGGCATCCCTCCAAGCTCGAAATCCTTCACCACCATATCGCGCGCTTCAAGCCAGCCTTTTACGAAGCCAAAGGCACTCCTGAGGCCATCTGCCCCGGAAGTGTCGTAGCCAATCAGGCGCTCGGTTATTGCTTGTTCATCCATCAGTTGTCAAAAGTTTGCGTATCTCTGAAGAAGTAATTCTTTCTATAGAGTACGGTTCCTAGATGGTATCCACTGACACAGTTATAGAAACCAGCGACCTGTCCAAGAACTACAAAAAGATCAAAGCCGTCGACGGCCTAACGATGCAGGTTCCCAGGGGTGTTGTCGTCGGTTTTCTAGGCCCGAACGGAGCTGGAAAAACAACAACGATGAGGATATTAATGGGTCTGGTACGACCTACCAAAGGCAGCGCAACGATGCTCGGTGTATCTGTGGACAAACATACAGCCGAGATCAGAAAAAGAATCGGCACCTTGATCGAGTCGCCGTTCTTCTACCCAACTCACACCGGGAAGACCAATCTACGGATACAGGCCAAGCTGGCGGGAACAGATGAAGACAGGGTTGACCTTGCGTTGGGGGCGGTAGAGCTGTCCGGTCGTGCCAAGTCAAAATACTCCAGTTACTCGCTTGGCATGAAACAACGGTTAGGCATCGCCAACGCACTTCTAACAGACCCGGAGCTGATGCTTCTAGACGAACCCACCAACGGCCTCGACCCGGCAGGAATAGTTGAGATTCGTAACTTGATTCGAAAACTTTCGAGCGAGGGCCGCACGATATTCGTCTCCAGCCATCTCTTGGCGGAGGTACAGCAGATGTGTGACTACGTGATCATCCTCAATAAAGGCAGGCAGGTGGCAAGTGGCAGCGTCGATGAGTTGGTCTCACAAGGAGGACGGCTTGTTGCAACGGTTCCAGACGCAGAGGCAGCCGTAGAGATATTGAAACATGCACACTTCTCTGCCGATGTTGCAGACGACAACAAGGTCACGGTCAAAGATGCCGATGGACGAGGTGCCGATGTAAACAAGGCACTCTCCGAGAGTGGGATTTACGCATCTGAGATTCGAGAGCAAGACCTCTCGTTGGAACAGGTGTTTCTGCAACTGACCGACGACAGTTCAGCCAATATCGGACGAGAGTCGAATGACTAACGCAGTCAGCTCGGAGCTGCTGAAACTGGGACGAAGGCGCATGACCTGGGTAATGACGCTGCTTCTGTTTGGCCTGTCGTTTGTAGGTTTCTTCCTTTTTCTCATTCTCACGGATGAGATACCGGCCACGCTTCCGACGTTGATTCGCGACAGCTACGCATTAGTGCCGGTGCTGGGCCTATTGTTCGGGCTTGTGTTTGGTGCCTCATCCTGTGGTTGGGAGTTTGCCAGCCACACCTTCCCATCGGTCTTGGCGAGAGAGCCCAATCGCACGGTCATCTGGGTGGCAAAGCTGATAGTTCTTGCATTCGATATCTCTGGTATTTGCAGCAGCCGCCGGCATCGGCGGTCTTCTAGGTCTGATTCTGGCGTCTACTACCACTTCGATTGCAACTGAGGGCGGCTGGTTTGCGGAGGTCGTACAACAGTGGTTCGGGGGCTTGGGACAGTCGACAGCAATGATCTTCTCCACCGCGGTCCTTGGTGCCTGTATCGCCATGGCATTTAGATCGACGGTCGGTTCTGTGGTCGTGGGACTCGCTTTCGTCTTCGTTGTGAACGGACTGATCGGGGCTGCACTTGAGTTACAGTGGGCCGATTCAAGCGAGTATCTCTACACCAACGTCGTCTGGGGCTTAGGCACTCTAACCAGTACCAGCAGCCCAGATCTCCAACTTTCTTATGCAACTGTGGCTGTCACCTTGGCTGTATGGACTGCTCTGTTCGTGCTGGGTGGGTTCGCAGCCTTGAGGTATAGGAATATCAGTTAGGTAAGGGCCTTCTTAAGAGTCGGATGCAACCTGAATAAAGACCTCGTTACGCTTGATCTCGCGTTCGGCTGCCCGCGCCTCCGCACTTCCCTCGTCACTATCTGCCAACCTCTTCTGAGCTTCTTCGAGCTTCGATTGCAGCAGATCGACATCGAGCTGATCGGGGTCGATAGCTTCCTCCACCAGCACCAGAGCGTGGTTTTCAAACACCTGCAAGTAGCCCTCGCCTTGAGCGTATCTTTTTACCTCGTCTTCGCCCATATGCAGGCGTAGAAGCGCGGGATCCAGTATCGCCATCAGGGGCGCGTGGTTTGCCAGTATGCCAATCTCACCTGTCGTCGTACGGGTGGAAAGCATCTCCACTTCACCGTTGAACACCGCGCCCTCAGGCGTCAGCACCTCTACTGGATATCTCGCGTGATCTGCCATCTGATGCCCTCGCCTAGTCCTTGCCGGCTTCCTCGAGTACCTGATCGATCGTACCCTGCATATAGAAGGCCTTCTCCGGAATGTCGTCGTGCTTTCCGTCGACTATCTCCTTGAATCCGCGGACTGTCTCATCAACCGGCACGTATTCGCCGACACGACCGGTGAAGTCTTCCGCAACGAAGAACGGTTGTGAGAGAAAGCGCTGGATCTTCCGTGCTCGCTGTACGATCAGTTTGTCCTCATCGGAGAGCTCATCGATGCCGAGGATCGCAATTATGTCCTGTAGCTCTTTGTACCTCTGCAATACCTCCTGTACGTTTGTCGCGACCTGGTAGTGCTCCTCTCCCAGGATGTCAGGTTTCAGAATCGTCGAAGTCGAGTCAAGTGGGTCTACCGCGGGATAGATCCCCATCTCAGAGATAGCACGTGACAGGACCGTCGTCGCATCCAGATGGGCAAAGACCGATGCAGGCGCCGGGTCGGTCAAGTCGTCGGCAGGCACATAGATCGCCTGTACCGAGGTGACCGATCCTTTACGTGTCGATGTGATCCGCTCCTGAAGTTGGCCCATCTCGGTCTCAAGCGTTGGCTGATATCCAACCGCCGATGGCATTCGGCCTAAAAGCGCCGAGACTTCTGACCCAGCTTGAACGAACCTGAAGATGTTGTCGACAAAAAGCAGTACGTCCTGGCCGCCGGTATCGCGGAAATATTCGGCCATCGTCAGGCCTGCAAGCGCAACCCTCAACCGCGCTCCGGGAGGCTCGTTCATCTGGCCGAAGACGAGCATCGTCTTGTCGATTACTCCCGATTCCTGCATCTCTAGATAGAGGTCGTTACCCTCGCGTGTTCGCTCGCCGACACCACAGAACGCGGAGAGGCCACCGTGCTTTGTGGCGATGTTGTTGATCAACTCCATGATGATTACGGTCTTGCCTACGCCGGCTCCACCGAACAGACCGATCTTCCCACCCTTCAGATACGGTGCAAGAAGATCGACGACCTTGATTCCGGTCTCAAGGATCTCCTGTGACGATGACAGGTCCTCGGCTTCTGGTGCGTCGCGATGAATTGGCCAGCGTTCCTCGGTCTCAACCGGATCACCTTCGTCGATCGGCTCGCCCAATAGGTTGAAAAGCCGACCTAAAGTCTTCTCGCCAACCGGCACCGTAATTGAGTCACCGGTATCGATTACTTCCTGGCCACGTTTCAACCCGTCGGTGGAGTCCATAGCCACGGCTCGTACTCGATTATCACCCAAGTGCTGCTGCACTTCTGCAACAAGCTTGCTTGGCTCACCGCCGTCCTGGGCAGGAACTTCGATCTCCAGCGCGTTGTAAATGTCCGGCATTTTTTCCTTGAACTCACAGTCAAGAACAACGCTCTGGATTGCGTTTATCGTTCCAATGTTCTTTCCATTTTCTTTTGTCATTGTTTCTAAACTCCTCTTTCTAGCTAAGCGCCTCTGCGCCGGCAACTACTTCCATAATCTCCTGTGTGATATCGGCCTGTCGTGCTCGGTTGGCCTCAAGCGTTAGATCCTCAATCATCTCCTCGGCATTTTTCGAGGCATTTCGCATCGCTGTCATACGTGCCCCGTGCTCCGACGCCGTGGATTCCAACATCGCCCGAAATACGGTGATCTCGACATAGTCCGGAACCAGGCGCTTAAGGATCTCGTCAGGATCCGGCTCATAAAGCCACAGCGCACTGTGTCTGTCGTCTTCTTGGCTATCGGTTCCTTCACTCTCTTCGGCTCCAGTAGCCGTCCAGTACTTTTGCTTCCTGCAACGGCAGCAGAGTCTCGCGGGTCACTACCTGGGTAAGTGGCGAGATGTAGTGGTTGTAGACGATGTCAACGCGATCCAGCTTCTCGTCTGCGTACGTGGACATCAGGTCCCCGGCTATCTCTCTTGCGTTGGCGAACGCCGGTCGGTCTGTAACGCCTGTATAACTACCGTCAGTCTGTTCACCGCGAAATGTAAGCGACGAGACCCCACGCTTGCCTACGACGTACCACTTGGTAGCGACCCCCTCGTGCTTGAACTCGTCCATGGTTAGAAGGCCACGTCTAATTATGTTTGAGTTGAACGAGCCCGCCAGGCCCCTGTCTCCAGTTATAAGAAGGACCCCCGTGTTTGAGACCGTCTCGTGTTGGTCCAGAACCGGTACCTGAGGTACATGCCCGGCTGCACGTGCCACCTGCCTCGACATCTTCCGCACGGCATCTGCGTACGGACGCAGACGTTCTATGCGCTGCTCTGCCCGCCTAAGCCTGGCAGCAGCGACCATCTCCATCGCACGGGTGATCTTGTGGATGTTCTTAACCGAAGCTATTCGCCCCTTTATGTCTTTCTGTGTTGCCACCTGGTGCTTCTGATCAACCGTTACGCGATATCACGCAACTGCTGGCTCCTTTTCCGACTCGTCGGTTTCCGCTTCTTTCTCGCGCTTCTGTTACGCGCTCTGACTCACCGGTTTCGATCGGGTTACCCTCCTGATCGAAATCTGGGCCGAAGTCGTCAACGAACTCAGCTACCGCCTTGGCCAGCGTCTGCTCATCGTCGTCAGAGAGCTGGCCGGTCTCTTTTATCCGTTCCAGTAGATCCGAGTGCTCGGCGTGCATACGATCACGTAGGTCCTCTTGGAACTGACCAACTCGTTCGACCTTTACCCTGTCGAGGTACCCCTGGGTTCCAGCGAATATCTCCACAACCTGGTCCTCCACCTCCAGAGGCTTGCGCTCCTTCTGGTTGAGCGTCTCAACCAGCCGCTCCCCGCGTGCCAGGCTCTTCTGCGTCTCTGGATCGAGCTCCGAGCCGAACTGCGCAAACGCCTCGAGCTCTCTGTATTGGGCGAGGTCGAGACGTAGCTTTCCTGAAACCGACTTCATCGCCTTCGTCTGAGCGCTGCCACCGACTCGCGATACTGAGATACCCACGTTGATCGCAGGACGCACTCCCGAATGGAATAGATCAGATTCAAGGAATATCTGACCATCGGTAATCGAAATCACGTTTGTGGGGATGTATGCTGAGACATCCCCGGCCTGGGTCTCGATCACGGGCAGTGCGGTGAGTGACCCGCCACCCATCTCGTCTGATAGCTTGACTCCGCGTTCGAGTAGGCGTGAGTGCAAGTAGAACACGTCTCCTGGGAACGCCTCACGCCCAGGCGGTCTACGCAAAAGCAACGACATCTGTCGGTAAGCGGAAGCGTGTTTTGACAGATCGTCGTATACGCAGAGGGTGTCGCGTCCACTGTACGTAAAGTGCTCGGCCATGGCGCAACCCGCGTACGGCGCCAGATATTTGATCGGTGCTGCTTCGTTCGCGGGCGCGGCGACGATGATCGTGTTGTCCATCGCACCGGCCTCTTCAAGCGTCTCCTTAATACGCACGATGGTCGACATCTTCTGCCCAATCGCTACGTAGACGCAGATCAGGTCCTTGTCGCGATTGTTGATGATCGCGTCAATTGCGATCGCGGTCTTACCGGTCTGCCGGTCACCGATGATCAGCTCACGCTGACCACGACCGATCGGGATCATCGAGTCGATCGCCTTCAATCCCGTCATCATCGGTTGTTTCACCGGCTGACGAAACACAACACCCGGAGCCTTGAACTCTGCGGGCCTGCGCTCCTCTGTGTTGACATCACCTTTGTCGTCGAGCGGGTTCCCAAGTGGGTCCACTATCCGACCCAAGAGGTTGTCTCCAACCGGGACATCGAGGAGTCTGCCGGTGCGCTTGACGCTGTCTCCCTCTTCGATCTTTTCCCACTCACCGAAAAGTACGGCACCGACACTGTCCACGTCCAGGTTTAACACCAACCCTGTTACGTCATGAGGCAACTCCAACAACTCCAAAGACATGCTGTTTTCGAGTCCGTGAACATGAGCTATTCCGTCTGCGATAGAAAGAACTGTGCCGACTTCTGAGAGGTCCACCTCTCCACGTTCATAAGTTTCGATCCTGCCCTTTATTAGCTCTGTGATCTCATCAGATCTGATCTCCATCGATCAATTCCTTTCTTAGGCTGCTTTTGCGACCTGTTTTCTCAATCTTTCAAGTTGGTGCCTGATGCTTGCGTCGAACACAAAGTTCCCAACACGCAAAACAAGCCCACCTACTACATCGTCATCGATCCTCTCACTCAACGAGACCTTGCGCCCAGTCTTGTCCTCCACCTTGGATTGGATTTCGTCGAGCGTTGTCTGGTCGAGCTTCACGGCACTTGTGGCCTCGACGTTTAAAATCTGGTTTTCTTCGTCGAGCAGCTTTCCATACTGTTCACGAGCCCTAAAGATAATCGGAAGCCTATGCCGATCTAAAAGAACTTTGAAAAAGTTGACCAGTAGCTGGTCCGCCCCGCTGATGGCACTGTCAAGACCGTCCTTTTTCTCGCTACTTGAAAAGTAGGGCGAGAAGAAGAAAAAGGAAAGCTCGCGGTCGGCTTCAAGAGCGTCCACAAACTCTCCAAGTTGGTCGTAGACGATGTCGACCTTATCCGCGTCCCTCGCGGATTCAAACAGTGCTTTCGAGTAGACCCGTGCAAGCTCTTCCATCGTCTATCTACCTCTCAACCCAGCCTAGTTAGAGCTCTCGCCGTTGCCCAACAGAGAGAAGTCCACTTCCTGTAGCGCCTCATCGATCAGTCTCTTTTGATCGGCATCGTCGAGCGTCTTGCGAGTGACCTTCTCAGTGGCGATCACGGTTAGATCGGCAACTTCTTTTCGGATGCGTTCCAGAGCAAGGCGTGTTTCTGTTTCAATCTCCTTGCGCGTCTGGGCCAGCATCTCTTCCTGCTTCTCCTTGGACTGCTGGATCGCCCCTTCTTTATGCGCATCGCCTGCCTTGCGTGCGCGACTCAGAATCTCGTCGGCCTGTTCGCGGGCCTCCGTCAACCGCTGGCGATACTCCTCGAGAAGCTCGTCGGCCTCCTTCTTTGTCCTTTCTGCCACGTCGACGGTCTCCTGGATTGCCCGCCTGCGCTCATCGAGAAACTTCTGGATCATGGGGAAGAAAAAACGCTTCAGCACCCACAGGGTTATCAGGAACGCAACCAGCGTCCAGACCATCAACCCGCCTTTGGGCTGAACGAGGAAGTTACCGCCTTCCTCTTCCCCTTCCGCGGCAAACACCGGTACCGCAAACACAAGCCATAGCGCCAGCGTGGAGCCGCAGATCGATGCGATCCTCGTATTGAGTTTTTTAAACGACTTGTTTTTCATCAGGCGATGAAAAATGCAACCAGCGACATCATCAGTGCGTAGAAAACGATCGCCTCAGTCAACGCGAAACCGAGCCACATGATGCTTTGAATCTCACCCTTCATCTCGGGCTGTCGCGTTACCGACTCGATCGTCTTTCCGAAGATATAGCCGACGCCGACGCCGGGGCCTATCGCACCCAATCCTGTACCGATCGCCAGTCCAAGCGCTTTGCCGTTTGCTGCCTCGTCCACGGCAAATGGAACCGCATCTAAAAGCATGTTTGGATCAACCATTATTGAACCTCCTTCTCGTTCTAATTCTCTTTACTTTCAAACTCCAAGTCGATGTCATTGCTCACATATCCATTCCTAATGAGACTCCGCGACCGAGTCGCCGAGATAGATCGCTGTCAAAATCGCAAAGATGAACGCCTGCAGCGAGGCGATCAACACTACTTCAAAGATATAGAAACCGGTACCGACCGCCAGTCCGATCGGAGCGATTACAAGTGTCTGGAGCAAGATGATCAGCCCGAGCATCATCAGGATCAAGAGGTGCCCTGCAAGCATGTTGGCAAATAGTCGAACCGACAGCGAGATCAGTCGCACAAAGTGTGAGATCGTCTCGATTACGAAAAGCGGTATCCGGACAGCTGAGGGAACGCCTTCCGGTATCCAGCTCTTCACATATTTGATCGGCCCCTTTGCCTTTATCCCTTCGTAGTGGTACGCCCCGACGCTGATGAATGCCAGCGCCAGCGGGACGCTCAAGTTTGCGGTCGCTGCGTAGATCGCCAGCTGAGGTACCTGGATGCCGAAGATCGAGACCGTGTTGTGGGTATCGATAGGAAGCGGCAGAAAACCAAGCATGTTTGAAAACCAGATGAATATAAAAAGCGTCGCCACGTACGGAAACCAGATCCGAAACACCTTCTCCGGCATGTTCGCTTTCCCAAGTGTTTCGACACAGAAGTCGTACAGAAGCTCGAGGATCGTCTGCTTTGTATCCGGTCTGTTCTTAAGGCTTCTGGTCACCCACCAGAAAAAGGAAATCGTTGCAACGCAGGCCAGAAGCAGAAAGAACACGGCCTTGTTGATCGAAAGGTCGAGTGGGCCGACATGTATCGGGATCCACGGATCCAGCTTGAACTCCTCTTGTGGCTTGAAGTCCTCGTTTATCGCAAATGCGCTCACGGGATATAGGAGCGTCACGACGACTGTCGTCAATGCACAGTAAATCCGACTTATTCGGCTCATTCTCGCTCACCCTCCGGCGCATTCTCCACGAAGCGCTCCCAAATTGAACCACCGAAGTACACAGAAAAAAGCGCGACGATCATGACTGCAGCGCTCAGACCCACCCGCTCGTTGTTGATACCGACGACTAAAACAGCGGCACCCGATCCCCAGCCACGGACCAAGGTTGAGAGAATAAGAGTGCCGGCAATCCTACGTGGTTCGGTCATCTGAGCAGTGCGCCTGCGGAAGTAGGCTTGGACCAGACGCTGTCCGATCCAGATGCTCGCAGCGACAACCCAGCCGAGGATCGGGAGATCAGAGAATAAAAACACGGGTAGGGCCAGAACGACGAGCCACAGGTCCGCTGTCCGTGCGATACGCAATGCGCCACCGCCCTCAGATGTCTTTAAAGCGGCTGTAGACAACCCAAAACCCCACAATCAGTCCTATGAAACCGCCGGCTATGACGGTTATTGCCATCGAACCCGCCATCGACCCGACCGCAAACCCCAGTGCCAAGCCCAAAAGCACTGCCGATATCAGTAGCATCCCGGCGATTGAGCCGGATTTCGGTGGCTTGCCAGCCGTCATCGTTTTCCGAACCTGGAACAAACATTTTCTGGCCGTAGGATGAGACGTTCGGCTCATATTGAGTTACGCATAGATATGCGCGCCGAGAAGCGAGACTCAGTACCTAACGGTGGACGGACTATAGCCAACGCTCTGGACTTTGTAACAGGTTGTCACTAAGGCGTTAGCGAGCGCTATATCTATTGCGGCGGTAACACTTCAAACTCCCCCGTCTCCAGCTCATGTGCGACCCCGGCCTCTATCTGGGCCTCTTCGGGATCGGGCTGGCCGCGCCTTCGGCTGGAACGAAGAAGCTGAGCACCGCGCCACCTTTTCAACTTCAAAATCTCCAGCACCAGTATCAGGTAGATACTGGCGGCCAAGACGATCAGCGCAACCGCTAGAAGAAGCAGAAACCAACCGGCGTTCAGTCTTCCTCCGCTGTCTGAGTACGGGATAAAACGCAGTGCAAGGGCCAGGCCTGCCAGTGTGAGAGTCCATGAATACAGATAGACAACTGTTTTTCGTTGCGAGAAGCCGATGTTTGCAAAACGGTGGTGGAAGTGCCAGCTGTCGGCCTTGTGGATCGGGGCACCGTACTTGATCCTCTTTGCGATGACAAAGCTCGAATCGAGGATCGGCACCGCGAGGATGACCAGGGGAAAGAAAAGAGCGACGACTGCAACCGTCTTCAGCACGCCCTGGACCGCTACAACTGCTAGCAGAAATCCAAGTAGGTTCGATCCTGAATCGCCCATGAATACCGAGGCAGGATGAAAGTTGTGGTAGAGAAAACCGATGGCCACGCCAGCAACCACTGCTGCAAGGATGCCGGCGGCCTCGCGATCGAGCGAGAGGGCTATAACGGCAAATGTAATGGCTGCGATCGTGCATACTCCAGCAGCAAGCCCATCCACACCG
This sequence comes from uncultured Thermoleophilia bacterium, assembly GCA_963710065.1. GTDB lineage: Bacteria > Actinomycetota > Thermoleophilia > Solirubrobacterales > CAVPYU01 > CAVPYU01. The sequence continues at coordinate 340,483 of CAVPYU010000002.1, forward strand.
TCGGTGAAGTTGACGGCATTCATCGCACCGACGATTCCAATAACTGTCAGTACCGGCCCTGCCCAACCAAAGCTAAATGCGCCTAGGAACGGAAGCGTCACGTCTTCCATATAGACGCCTCCGGCTACCGGGATCAGCGCTGCACCTATCTGGCCCAGTAACTTCAACCAGGCGGGAAAGTCGAAGATATCGTCGAGCAGCCCGACTGCCGTTATCGCAGCGGCGCCGAGCAGTATGCTCCTGGTCTCCACCCCGCCAGGGAGCCATGCCAAACCCGCGATAAGTACCCCGGCAAAGATCGCCAACCCACCCAGTTTCGGCGTTGGTCGATCGTGTAGGCCGCGCTCCTTCGGCTGATCCATCGCACCGACGCGCACTGCGAAACTTGCAACTAAAGGAGTAACCAGGAAAGTGATGAGAGCAGCGAGAGTTCCCGCCCAAAGTGCATCAAGACTGGACATTGTTTAGCAGCTCCACTTTACACCGGACATACGATGTGTTTGATGCCTGCGAATCGCTCGTCCGTTCTCGAGCGTCGCCACCTTTCAAGCACTCACAGTAGAAAGTTGAGGATAGAGGGGATACCGCTCCATCAGCTCCCGGCTCCTCTCAAGCAACTCCGCCCTGTCTTGCTGGTTGGAATCATCACTCAATGCAGAGACGATTATCTTCCCGATCTCTCGCATATCTTCCTCATCGAGCCCTCTTGTCGTCAACGCCGGCGTCCCTATCCTCAGTCCCGAACTGACCATCGGTGGACGAGGGTCGAAGGGTATTGAGTTGCGGTTCACAGTGATACCGACCTCTTCAAGCCGGTCCTCGCCCTGCTTTCCGTCTATCTCGCTATCTCGTAAGTCAACCAACAGAAGATGGACATCGGTACCGCCGGTCAGCACATCCAGCCCACCCGACTGCAGCTCATCGGAAAGCGCCTTGGCGTTCGCGATCGTGCGACGCTGACGTTCCCGAAACTCCTCGCCCATCGCCAGCTTCAGGCATACTGCCTTTGCTGCGATCACGTGCTCCAGAGGCCCACCCTGCTGGCCTGGGAAAATGGCGCTGTTGACCTTCTTGGCGTGATCCTCCTTACAGAGAATCAATCCTGCGCGCGGGCCGCAGAGGGTCTTATGCGTCGTCGTCGTCACGTAGTCGGCGTACGGTACGGGATTCGGATGCTCGTCCGCCGCCACCAGACCGGCGAAGTGTGCCATGTCGACCATCAGTAGCGCCCCAACTGAGTCCGCGATCTCACGAAAGGCGGCGAAGTCGAGCTGGCGTGAGTAGGCAGACCAGCCAGCGATGATCAATTCGGGCTTATGTTCAACAGCAAGCCGCTCGACTGCTTCCATGTCGACTACATAGCTGTCAGGGTCGACGCCGTAGGAGGCGACATCATAGAGTTTGCCAGAGACGTTCACCGGCAGACCGTGCGAGAGATGCCCACCGTGCGAGAGCTCCATCGAGAGGATCTTGTCACCCGGGTCAAGGGCGGCCATGTAGACCGCGTTGTTTGCCTGAGCGCCTGCGTGAGGCTGCACATTCGCATGCTCTGCCCTAAATAGCTCTTTTGCGCGATCGATTGCAAGCTGCTCGGAAACATCTACTACCTCGCAGCCACCGTAGTAGCGCTTGCCGGGGTAGCCTTCAGCGTACTTATTGGTCAGTACCGATCCGACGGTCTCCAGTATTGCCTGTGGCACGAAGTTCTCGGATGCGATCATCTCCAACGTCGATTGCTGCCGCTTCAGCTCGTCCGCCAATACCTGCGCAATATCGGGATCAACCTCGGCCAGAGACCTTGATAGGAACCCGCTGTCAACATCCTTCATCGCACCACCCTGCTCTCATTTCTTTGACTTTCAGTTTAGTCGCTAACAGAGAGGGCCCTATCTACCTCGGCTGCTGGAAGCGCCCCCTCACGCACAATCCGATATGTGCCTTCAGACCCGTATCTCACTAGATCGATAACTGTCGACGGTGTCCCTGGAAGCGTGCCTGCATCGACTTCAAGATCGACTTCCTCGAGAATCGAGCCCGGCACATCGTGGAGCGAACGGGACTCAGGGGCTCCCGAGAGGTTTGCACTCGACTGTAAAACCGGGAAGTCGATCTCGGCAAGCTGCTGCGAACGTTCCACAAGCACCGGCAGTCGTAGCCCGATCGTGTCCGGGTTCGATCCGCAGGCAAGCGGAAAGTGATGGCTTGGATTCGGCAATATGAGCGTAACCGGTCCGGGGAGTAGTTTTCTTGCCGCCTCCACCACACGTTTATCGAGATCGGCTACCAGCTCAAGCGCCGGTTCGACCTGAAAGAACATGATTGCCGAGGGTTTGTCGCCTGACCGCTTTTTCAGCCGGTACAGCGTTGAGACTGCCTCCTCGTTCTCCGGATCGCAGGCTAAGCCGTATACAGTGTCAGCGGGGAAGACGACCACCCCGCCGTCTTCTAGGCAGTACTTAATGACACCAGGATTTTCCTGCACAGGACTTCTTGGCCCAAACAACCCGCTTGAGCTGGGCTAGATCTTTACATATGTTTGGCTCGTCGAACCCGCCATCACGCATCATCTCGATCACATCCCCTGACTGACCGACGCCAACCTCGACCGCAAGCCTGCCGCCGCCCTTCAATGCGTCCGGGGCTGCTTCGATCAACCGTCTTGTCACATCGAGCCCGTCTTCTCCTCCAAGCAGCGCCTCCTTGGGCTCGTACTCTTTTATCTCTGGCTGCAGGTCATCCCACTCGTCGTTGCATACGTACGGTGGGTTAGAGACGATCAGGTCATAGGACTCACCACTGATCAGATCTTCCTGCACCAAGCGCACGTCGAGATCAAGTCGCTTAGCATTCTGACGAGCGACCGTTATCGCAGTTGATGAGATGTCGGTCGCTGTAACCTGGACACTGTCGCGTTCGTCGGCGATCGCCAGCGCAACGGCGCCGCTTCCTGTGCCCACATCCAGAACATTCTCGCCGTTTTCAGCCAGCTCGACCAGAAGCTCGGTCTCGGGTCGCGGAATCAGCACGTGACGGTTTACTTCTAGCTCCAGCCGGCGAAAGTGGGCACGTCCGAGGATGTATGCGAGCGGTTCACGCTTATGCCTCCGCCTGATCAATGCCCTGAATACCTTCGCCGCCGCAGGACTTGCCTCTACCTCAGGCTCTGCATATAGATCTTCCCTTGTTATACCCATCGCCACCGCTAGGAGGATCTCAACATCGAGCCGTGCAGTGTCTACCCCTGCATCTTCAAGCTCCTGCGTTGAGCCTTGCAGCAGCTCTCTCACCGATCTGGTTGCAAGTGCCATCAGTCTTTGACCGCCTGTTCCTCTAATGCTCTGCTGCGCTCGTCTGCCTGCAGCTCTGAAGTGATCTCGTCAATTTCTCCTTCGAGTACCGACTCAAGGTTGTGGACCGTCAGTTTTATTCTGTGGTCCGTGACTCTCCCCTGGGGAAAGTTATAGGTTCGGATCTTCTCAGAACGCTCACCCGTTCCTACCTGTGATCGACGTTGATCGGCAAGCTCTGCGTGTTGCTCGGCCTGCGCCTGCTCTAGAAGCCTTGCTCTCAATATCCGCATAGCTTTCTCCCGGTTCTGCAGCTGCGATTTCTCATCCTGTACGCTAACGACTAGATCGCTTGGCTTATGTGAGATTCGCACGGCAGAGTCCGTTGTGTTGACCGACTGTCCACCTGGACCAGAAGAACGATAGACGTCTATCTGCAGATCGTTCGGATCGATCTTGATCTCCACCTCCTCTGCCTCCGGCAAAACAGCAACTGTGGCCGTTGACGTATGTATGCGCCCTTGCGACTCCGTCTTCGGTACACGCTGAACCCTGTGCACGCCTGACTCGAACTTGAATACGCTGTACGCGCCCTTTCCCTTGACTGCGAAGACGATCTCCTTGAAACCACCGACCTCGGCGGGGCTCTGCGAAAGCATCTCGCTGGAAAAGCCTCTTCGCTCTGCATTTTTTGTCAGCATGCGGTAGAGATTTCCCGCAAAAAGGGCGGCCTCGTCGCCACCGGTACCCGCTCTGATCTCTACGATCACATCCTTCTCGTCAGCCGGATCTTTCTCAATCATCGACATCCGGATCTCTTCCTTGAGCTTCTCCATCTGCTCGCCGGCCTGTTTCTCCAGCTCCTGCAGCTCCCCACGCTCCTCATCAGAAAGCTCCTCGTCCGTCTTGAGAAGCTCTCCGGCATCTGACGCCTCTTGCTTGGCCTCCAGATACTCGGTTGCGAGTTTGTGTGTCACCTCTAGCTCGCCGTGACGTTTGGCAAGTTCGGTGTGCAGCTTGCGGTCTGATATCACATCAGGGTCTGCAAGTTTCTCGTTTAGCTCCTGGTAGCGAGACTCGACCTGATCGATCAGCTGGTCGATCACGCTACGACCTCCATCCCGACCTTGTCCTCAGCTGTCGCCTCCCTTGGATTCTCCACCTCGAGCACCGCATTCATCGCCGCAATCGAGACCTCTAGCTGGCGGGCACTCGGCTCGCGAGTCGTCAGCTTCTGTAACTGCAATCCTGGCGACATCAGCGCTCGTACCCAGCGTTTTTTCCTGTTACGACCAGCCCATTTAATCACCTCGTAGGAAAGTCCAGCTATCAGTGGAACTCCAAGTATGCGTGATGCAATGAGCCATTGCAGAGCCGGAGTTCCGACCACGGAAAAGACAAATATTGCGATGATCATCACGATTAATAGAAAGCTTGTCCCGCAGCGCATGTGTAGCCGTGAGTAAAGCTCGGCCCTGTCAGGGCGCAACTCATCGTGTGCTTCGTAGCAGGCGATCACTTTATGTTCGGCGCCGTGATACTCGAAGACACGTCGTAAGTCGGGTAGTCGCGAGATCAGCACCAGGTAACCGATGAAGATCGCCACCCGCAAGACACCCTCAACCAGCCAGAACAGAACTGCATTGCCAAGTGAGTCCTTGAACAAATTGGTAACCGTGACTGGCAAGATGAAGAAGAGACCGATTGCCAGTGCAAGTGAAAAGATGATCGTCGCCACCCACATTGCACCGCCGATCTCCTTCTTGTTGCCATCTTCATCCTCTTCTTCGATCTGAGCATTGGCAGAGATGCCCAGCGCCTTGAATCCGATCTTCAGTGATTCGGCAAGCGCAACAACGCCACGGATCACAGGCAGCCGATAGATCTTGCTTTTTTTCATCCACGAGACAAGCGGCTCCGATGTGATCTCAATCGACTCGTCCGGCGCCCGCACTGCAACTGCCCAGGTCGAGACGCCGCGCATCATCACGCCCTCGAGGACGGCCTGACCACCGATCGGTGCATCGGTCTGGGTACCTCCTGCGCCGCCAACCCCAACCGGTGCGTTTTCTGCCCACTCCCAGTCGGGAGTCAGATTATCGTCCTCGCTCAACTCTTCCTCCTCCTACAGGGATAGGCCCTAACGGTGAGGGCATTAGGTGGACCTTGCTCTCACCCTTCTTCTTTACGCTTTTTTGCAGCTCGACGCTGGAAACGCTCAACGCGGCCACCGGTGTCGACCAGCTTCTGCTTACCCGTGTAAAAGGGGTGGCAGTTAGAACAGATCTCGACATGCAGATCCTTCTTCGTAGATCTTGTGACGAAGTTGTTACCGCAGGTACAGGTTACTCTGGCCTCAACGTATTCCGGGTGAATGTCATTCTTCATAATCCTATTGTATTAGCAGTAAGCACACTCTGGTGGATATCAAGTAAATTCATCTCAATGCACGGTCATGCGAACCATCGGACAGATCGATTCACAGATGACAACCGACTAGCTTGTAACCAGCCTGGCCCCCATCACGATTACCGCCAACACGGTGAGCAACATCAGTCCATTGACGATCGCTGAAAGTACCTGCTTCTTACGTAGTTTCGATTCGAGTTCCCGGTTATCAGGATCCGCCAACAGCCTTTCCCGTAGTTCACTGAGGGACGGTCCAACAAAAAAGCTGTGGAACAAAACGAGTATCAAGAGTACGCAGACAAAGCCCAGCTTTTCTGTCAGAATTCGCCCCCAAACCGTATCCGAAAGTTCTGAGAACGAATGCAGACGCCTGCTGGCCAAATAGATCCCGCTACCGACAAGTAGTACAAGAGCGATCAGGCTTATATAGCCAAACAGCCTCCCCAGCGTCTTGAAGAATTCGATCCGTGCCTCGGGCTCCAACTGCTTTTTGACAACGCTGGAGGCAAGGGCAAGCGTCACCATCCCTCCGGCAAAGACGGCAACGCCGATCAGGTGAACTGTTAAGAAAAAGGTGTCGATCGTTGTTTGAGCTTACAACAGCGGGCAGTTAACCGTGAGGCTGTTGTTTTTCTCGTTTCCTTCCGTCACGTTATCGTCGGGATCGACCACACCTTCGATCTGTGCTTCGCTACATCGCCGATCAACAACATCGAGCTTGTATGCGCGATTTTGGCGTAAGCTCGCGACGGTCTTTTTGATAACCGTTCCCCCGCCGATACGAATCTCCATACGAAATCCCTTCGCGGTTTGTGAGCCGATGTTCGAGATAGCAAACACGTAACTCCAGGTCAGATCGTTCAAACCTGGCCTGATCACCATCAACCTTGCTGATAGATCGGGCTGTTTACTGCGTATCCTGCAGATATTCGTCGTCTTTCGTGCGCTGCCCACTGACTCCCCGTCACGCATCCATTCATACCGGACTATCGTCTTATAGTGAGCTGGAGCGGAGAGGTTACGCACCCTGAAGCGAGATTTGAACATATCGACACCGGCAGGCTTCTCCAGCCATTTATCGAGCTTGCTCGGCGTCACCTCCTGCCAGTCACCCCCTGATACTTTTTCATGCAGCTCGAAACGCATACGCATCGCCAGGTCACGGCTCGCTGTCGACATCGTTCCCCGCATCGTGAGTGCCCGGCCAGCCGACTTCTTCGAGCTGGTGCATTTGTGGACCTTTGCGTAGGTCTTTGCGCCCGGCGGTCTCTTTGCCCACGCTGCGCCGGACGGCAGCACGATCACCGTCAACGCAATAGCTACGAATATTCGTAAAACGTTCATTTTCCTTCCATATATGCAACGCTCATGGAGCTTGAAAGTTGCTCAACTCTCACGGAACCGGTGACTACCTGTGCACTCCCAGTTTGCGCCAGTCGCAGCGTCTGTGCAAGTTTTTTCGAGCATTCGGGCCGGTTGACCCGCACCCTAGGTGTTCTGGTATACGGGTCCATCCCCACCCTCAGGTGGTGTTAGGCGCCCGCCTTTTGCGGTGATCGCACCACACTGCACGCAGTTCGACGGGACCACTTCGATGGTGACGTCACCGTCTTCTGGCGCATCCTCTGGGATCTCGTACACCTGGGCCGGGCACATCGACACCCACGCTTCTGCTACTTCCCTTGGAACGGTCTTCTGGACACGGATATGGTTCGGAGCATCGTCTCGTGTCGCATTACCTGTCACAAACACCGATCCGAGCTTGTCGAAGGTAAGTTCACCGTCCGGTTTTGGGTAGTTGCTGCTGGCGCCGTCGATAAACACCTCTTGCTCTGCGTCTGAGTGTGTTTCCCATTTTCCACCGGGAAATGCTCCCCTGGTTGCGACCATTGTGGCCGCGATCGCTCCTCCTAGGAAAAACCCCTTAGACATCGCCTGACTCATGTTGCGCGACCTGTACAGATCTTTCCCGATCAGGCCTTCTTTCACCATGCCATCGTATGCTTCAAAGTTATTGGAATCCTCCTTCAAAGCAGCAACGATCGCCTCGGCAGCATGCATTCCCGCGTGCATTGCATAGTGGATGCCTTTAATTACCGGAATGTTCATCATTCCGGCGCCGTCGCCTGCGATCACCATGCCGGGGACCGAAAGCTTGCTCGGCAGCGCCCACCAACCGCCGGCAGGGGCCGTCTTCGCACCCCAGGCGATACGCTTCCCGCCTGCGAAGATCTCCTTGACAAAGGGGTGCGTTTTAAGGTGCTGCAAGGCATCGTGGCAGGAGAAGGTCGCATCGGTATTCTCAAGTGAGACGAGCAAGCCTATGCAGGCCTTGTCGTCACCCATCGGGTAGATGAAGCTACCGCCGCCTTCCTTGTACTTGCCGTTTGCTCTGAGCGGCCAGCCCATAGTGTGGATCACACGATCGAGCGGTTTGGGTATCTCCCATACCTCTTTCACGCCGAGCTCCCAGGTCTGCGGCTGGTCACCGTGAATGTCGAAGTAGTCCAGAGCCGCCCCTGTCAGATGTCCTGCCGTTCCCTCGGCCAGCACGGTTGCCTTGGCGACCACATCGGATCCCGGTTCGAAGTTCGCAAGCTCCTCACCCTCCTTGCCGCGGCCCTTGTCGCCACTTCTCACACCCTTGACCGCCCCGTCCTCGACCAGCAGCTTCATCGCCGCAGTCTCGGTCAGCAGGTATACACCAGCCTCCTCTGCTTTTCCGGCGAGGAAGCGTCCGAGCTCCGACACGGAAGTTACGTAGTTGCCGTGGTTATTCAAGTTTGGTGGCGTAATCGGCAGCCGGATCGATCTTTTTTCTTTCAGGATATAGACGGAATCCTTCTTGACCTCACCGTACACCGGCCAGTCTTTGGGTGAAAGATCGGGAAAGAGCTCCTCCATTGCCGACGGCCTCATAACCGCGCCCGAGAGCAGATGAGCGCCGGCCACGCTCCCCTTCTCGATCACGGCTACCGGCACATCGCCGAGCTTTTCGGTCAGCTCGGGTTCATCCTCGAGCAACTGTGTCAGCTTGATCGCGCACGCCAGACCCGCAGGTCCACCACCCACGATCGCCACACCCACCTCAATCCGTTCGTCTTCCGGATCAGTCGGAGCACCTACGAATTCCTTTGCAGGATCGACTGGTGGTGGGTATTCGGAAGGAGCTATTCCCATGATTCCGACTATCCCTTCTTCGCTTTGATGGCTTCGGTCAACTTCGGAAGGATCGCATGCAGATCGCCGACTATTCCCAGATCGGAGTAGTCGAATATCGGTGCGTTCCCGTCCTTGTTGATAGCGACGATGTTCTCTGAGGCAGTCATGCCAACCTTATGCTGCACCGCACCTGATACTCCCGCGGAGAGGTAGAGCTTCGGAGCCACTGTCTTTCCGGTCTGCCCTATCTGCGATCCGTACGGGTACCAACCTGCATCGACCACCGCTCGGGTAGATGCGACGGCACCGCCCATTGCTTCCGCAAGGTTTTCAAAGAGCGGAATATTTTCCTCGCCACCGACACCTCTGCCTACGGTGATAAGAACATCGGCCTCTTCGATGTTTACATCCTCGCCGCGCTGCTCGCCACGCTGAACCATCGTCGACTTTTGAGACGACGCCGAAAGCTCGACGTCGATGTCAACTATCTCGGCAGCTGCACCGTTCCTTTCCTGCACATCGAAAGCGTTCAGGCGCCCAATTATCACGCCCGGCTCGCCTATGAACTCGACGTCGGATATGACCGAGTCCTGCAGTACCGGCCGTCTGGCAACCAGCTTTCCGTCCTGGGCATTCACCTCGGTGACCTCCATTGTGACGCCACCGTTCAAGCGCGCAGCGAGCCCAGCTCCGATCTCGAACCCGAGCAGCCCACCGCCAAACAGCGCATAGCTGTATCCCTGATCGGCGATGATCTTCGCCATCACGTCGACGACCGGCTGTGCCAGTCCTTCCGGCGCACCCTTTGCACGATAGACCTTGGCAGCCCCATACTTACCTAGGCTTTGACACAGCTCGTCGGTCAGATCGTCGCCTCCAACGACAACGACTGCCGCCTCGCCACCTGTCTCTTCGGCAAGCTTCGCAGCCTCTGAGACCGCTCCCAGTGAGTTGTTGTTGATCCCACCCTCGAAATTCAGTGCATATGTCAGTATTCCGCTCATACCAGTTTCCTCTCTTCCAGCCAGGCAACTACCTTCTGCACTGTCTCGTTGGTGTCTTCATCTTCGATTATCTGACCCGGCTCCTTCTGTGGAGGAGGGTTGAGGGCCAGAACCTTGGTATGCGAACCCTGTTCACCTACTCGGTCGGCCTCGATACCGAGATCACCGATCGTAAGCGTGTCCAGCTGCTTTTTCTTCGCGCCCATTATTCCTTTCAGCGACATATACCTGGGCTCGTTGATCGCGTCGCCAACGCTGATTACGGCCGGCATCTCCACCTCGATGGTGTCGTAACCGTACTCGGCCTGTCTTTCGCAGCGCAATTTCCCGCCTTCCACATCCATCTTGATCACCTGGGTCAGTGACGGCATCTCCAGGTACTCGGCGACGATGGCGCCGATGGTGTAGCACTCACCGTCTGCAGACTGCTGTCCCAGTAGGACAAGTCCAGGGCTCTCCTTCTTTATAGCCTGAGCCAGTGCGTAACCGGTCGCATTGACATCCGAGCCTACTAGCGACTCGTCACACAGGTGTAGTGAGCGATCGGCTCCCATCGCGACTGCCTTGTGAATGGCGCCGCGCACAGCGCTTTCTGGGCCCATGGTGATAACGACCACTTCTTCAACGTCTACTGAATCGTCCTCTTTTAACTGCAGAGCCGCCTCAACGGCGTGTGTGTCAAACGGGTTTAGATCCGTTTCACCACTGCGATCGAGTCGCATGGTGTCCGGATCGATCCGCATCTCTGCAGCCGCGTGAGGAACTTCTTTTACAAGTACGCAGATCTTCACGTTTTATGCCTCCTTATGCGAGCTTCAAGCCTATTTTAGTAGATTGACTGACTAGTCAATCACCAACGGCTTCTCTTATAAAACTTACAATTTCCTGCGTCGATGTCCCAGGCGTAAACACCTCAGTGACACCGATTTTCTTCAGCTCCGGTATGTCGTCCGCCGGGATCGTACCTCCGACAACCAAAGCTATGTCATCCACTCCCTGCTCGGTCAAAAGCTCCTTTACTCGTGGCACAAGAGTCATGTGCGCACCCGACAAGATCGAGAGTCCCACAACATCCGCATCTTCCTGTGCAGCAGTTACCGCAACCTGCTCAGGTGTCTGGTGCAGGCCGGTGTATATGACTTCCATTCCTGCATCGCGCAATGTGCGCGCAATTACTTTCGCGCCGCGGTCGTGCCCGTCAAGGCCCGGTTTGGCGACAACAACCCTGATCTTCTTGCCAGAGCTCTCTGAGCCGCCCGATGCTTTTGCGTATGCCAGCATAGATTAATCGGAGCGGAAGCTTAGTACACACCGCCGAAAATACGTTCGTGACGGTGAATCAGACAGCTCTAGGCCGACGGATCAGCTCGGCAGCTGCTGCAATCACCACACCGGTCACAAGCCCGCCCGCCAATGTCCAGGCATCTATGCCGTCCTGAAGCAGCCCGAGCAGAAAGATCGCGGACACGATCAGCAGGGCAGCGGGCAGCGGGTACGGCTTCTCCCCGGGCAGCGGCCGGTATATCGCGACAAGCCAGGCACCCATCAACCCCAGAGTCGAAGCCAGTGATCCGGCGGTAACCCCTCCCGAATTGACGGCAATCGCCAACAGACCACCACCGACTCCAGAAAGCAGGTATATACCGAGAGCCATGAAGTGCCCATAGCGCTGTTCCACCACTATCGCGAAAATAACGAGCAGGATCAGGCCGAACAGAAGCTCCAAGATCCCGGTATGTAGGAACTGGTACGTGATAAGACGTTCCCACTCACCTGCCCGCACAGAATCAACCGCAAACGCCCCTGGGTCGGTGAAGAGATCGCCGCGAACATCGAATGCCAGATAGGCAAATATGTTGGCGAGCACCAAAAAGCCGACAGCGTACGGTGTTCGCGCTGAAAGACGAGACTGCTCCGCGGCCTTCTTCGATGCACGAGTGACACGACCCGTTCCATCTTTCATATGACGGATTCGGCTACGTGCGCGTAGCTTTCTGGCGCGCCACCAAGACCTTTTTGAGACGTCCGCATTGCAGAAAGGACACTTGGTGATGAAAGGGCTCACCGGCGCGCCACATGTAGGGCAGTCGTCGATCGACCTCTTGCCCTCGGGCTTGCTTTCCGGTGTCTGTCCTCCGCTCTTCACACCCAACTTCTCCCCCGGTCTCAATACACAGGGGACTCAGTGTAGCGCCCGAAAATCTCTTGCAGAGACTCGACCATCTCGCCTTCTGTTACCCGCGCCCTCGAGCACTCGATCAGCTTGGGCATCAGATTGCTGCGTTCATCGGCAGCCGCTTCTTTTAGCGAGACAAGTGTTTTTTCGACCGCGCCAGAGTCACGGTCTGCCCGCACCGCCTTGACCCTCCCGATCTGTTTCGCCTCTAAGCCAGGGTCAACCTTCAGAGTCTCGATCTCATCCTCCTCGTCCAACACGAACTCGTTCACGCCTATGACGGAACGACTCTTTTCGTCAACTTCCTTCTGGTAACGGTATGCAGCGTCTGAGATCTCCCGTTGCGGAAAGCTCCTCTCTATCGCTGCGACCATGCCACCCATCTCCTCTATCTTTGCGAAATAGGCGTTTGCCTCCTCCTCCATCCGATCGGTGAGCGCCTCAACGAAATACGAGCCACCCAGTGGATCGATGGTGTTGGTTACTCCGGTCTCGTGCGCTATTACCTGCTGGGTTCTCAAAGCCAGTCGCACAGCATTCTCAGTGGGCAATGCCAGCGCCTCGTCGTATGAGTTCGTATGAAGCGACTGCGTACCGCCAAGAACGCCGGAAAGCGCTTCGATCGCAGTCCTAATGATGTTCACCTCCGGCTGCTGGGCAACCAGTGACACGCCTGCGGTCTGCGTGTGAAAGCGCATCATCATTGAACGTGGATCTTTGCGCCAAACCGTTCCTTCATTACCCGCGCCCAGATCCTCCTTGCCGCCCGGTACTTGGCGATCTCCTCAAAGAAGTCGATGTGGGCGTTGAAGAAGAATGAGAGACGTGGCGCGAAGCTGTCGACGTCGAGGCCTCGATCGACTGCCTCCTGAACGTAACAGAAGCCGTCGGCAAGCGTGAATGCCAGTTCCTGAGCAGCGGTGGAGCCCGCCTCGCGGATGTGGTATCCGGATATTGAGATCGGGTGCCAGCGCGGCATTTTCTCAGCACAGTATTCGACCATATCGGTGACGATCCGCATCGCCGGCTCGATCGGAAAACACCACTCCTTCTGTGCAATGTACTCCTTGAGGATGTCCGTTTGGATAGTGCCCGCGAGTTTCTCGGGAGGAGTGCCCCGCTTTTCACCCACACAGACATAGAAGGCGAGCATTATCGCCGCGGGCCCGTTGATAGTCATCGAGGTCGATACCTCGCCCAGATCGATGCCGGCGAAGAGATCCTCCATATCGTCCAGCGTATCGATAGCGACTCCTTCGCGTCCAACCTCACCGAGAGACAGCTGGTGATCTGAGTCGTGGCCCATCAAGGAAGGCATATCGAACGCTGTCCGACAGCCCTGTCTGTCCGTGGTCGATCAGGTAGTGAAATCGCTCGTTGGTCTCCTCCGCGGTTCCAAAGCCTGCGAACTGGCGCATCGTCCACAGGCGGCCTCTGTACATCGATGGATAGACACCTCGTAGAAACGGGTACTCGCCCGGATAGCCGATCTCTTCCTCAAAATCCTTGCCCTCTATGTCTGCCGGGGTGTAGAGCGGTTTGATCGGTTCTCCAGAGACGGTCGTAAAAAGCTCATCTCGCTCTGGCTGACGTGCGTAGAGATCGCGAAACCAGCGCTCGGCCTCACTCTTCACCTGATCGTCCGCTTCTGCACTGTCACGGTTTTTTGAAGATGTACTCTGGCTTGCAAGCGAATCCATTTTCTTACAGTTTAGAGCTCTACCGTCTCAAAGGCACCTTTGACCAGATTGAACGTAGCTTCGATCTTCCCTTCTCCCTGAAGACCAGCCACGTCCCGCTACCCCCCACCGCAGTGGCTAGAAGCGCGGTTGCACCGATGATCAGTCTTCTGCCAAGTTTCTCGAAGCGCATTATCTCCCAGTCTTCCTCGCGAGCGATCGCCTTGAGACCGGCGTCCGGATTTACTGCCACCGGGTGGCCAACGGCCCTCATCATCGGCAGGTCGCTGACCGAATCACTATATGCGTATGAGGCCTCCAGATCGATACCTTCAGCGGCCGCCAACTCTTTCATTCCCTGAGCTTTGCCCTCCCCGTAAGTGAATGGACCGACAAGCCGTCCCGTGTATACCCCGTTCTCAATTTCTGCCACCGTGGACACGCTGCCGTCCATCTGCAACGTGGCTGCCAAGAGGTCGACCACCTCCTTCCATGCCGCGGTAGCTATATAGGCCTTCCGTCCGTTGTCTTGATGCCAGCGTACGGCCTCGAGCATCTGCGGGTAGATGCGCGGCAAGATCCCCGCCATGATCTCTGGCGACAGTCGGCCCAGCTCGACTACTGACTGATCTTCAATCGAGGCGAGAATCCGGTCGCACAGCGCCTGCGCCATCTCGTCTGTCGAGCCTTTGAGCCTAAATCTGATCTGCTGCCGCGCGTCACTCACCATCTGGCGCCTGGTCAACGTTCCCGCCTTGCGTGCAGCGCGGGCGAAGTGGTAAGCGCTCGATCCGGCCATCAGCGTCCGATCGAGGTCGAAGAAGGCGGCCGCCTTCTTTCCTGCTCCGTTAGGGCTGGTGATCCTTATCTTGTCTTTTTCGATATCCGTCGTTTTCATATCCCTGCCACATCGACGATCATCGCATCCCCCTGGCCACCACCGGAGCAGATCGCAGCACAGCCCATACCACCACCGCGCCGCCTGAGCTCATAGATCAAGGTCATCAGGATCCTCGCTCCCGATGCCCCTATCGGATGACCGAGAGCGACCGCTCCGCCGTTGACGTTTACCTGGTCTTCATCGAGGCCGAGCATTCGCGACGAGTTGATCGCGACTGAGGCAAATGCCTCGTTTATCTCCCAGAGGTCTATCTGCTCGGCTTTAAGCCCGGCCTTCTCAAGTGCCTGGGTCGCTGCCTTGGCCGGAGTGCGGGCCAACCAAGGAAACTCATCAGCTATCTGACCAACAGAGACTATGCGTGCAAACGGTTGCTTGCCAGCTTTTCAGCCCACTCTGACGAGGCGACGACCAGTGCGCCAGCGCCGTCGTTTACCCCCGGTGCGTTTCCGGCAGTGTGAGATCCTTCTTTTGTAAAAGCCGGAGGCAACTTCTCAAGTTGTTCCAGAGTCGTTTCGCGTCGCGGGGCCTCATCGACATCGACTACGTTCTCGCCCTTCCTCGTCTTTACAGTAACCGGAGTGATCTCTTCCGCCAAGCGGCCTTCATCGGAGGCCTCGACGGCGCGTTGATGACTGCGTAGCGCCCAACTGTCGAGTTCGGCCCTGGTTATTTTCAGCTCATCTGAAACTTCGCTGGCTTCGATCATCATATGCTTGCCCGAAAACGGACTGGTCAATCCATCGTGGACCATCGCATCTATCGCCTTGGAGTCACCCATACGTATTCCGAAGCGCTCCTTGGGCAGCAGATAGGGCGCACTCGACATCGACTCCATGCCACCCCCAACACCGACATCGAGATCACCGGCTCGGACCCCCTGGTCTAGCACCGCTATCGAGCGCAGACCTGATGCACACACCTTGTTGATCGTCTCTGAGGGCGCCTCTTTTGGAATGCCTGCCTTGATCTGAGCCTGCCGAGATGGAATCTGTCCCTGCCCAGCCTGCAGCACCTGTCCGAAAACGACCTGGTCGACGGCCTCTGGCTCCACCTTTGCTCTACCAACGGCAGCTTCAATAGCGGTGCCGCCAAGTTCAGTGGCGTCTAAAGAGGCAAGACAGCCTCCCATCTTTCCGAATGCGGTGCGTGCTGCACCAAGTATCACGGTCTCTGGCATCTGTTCCTCTCGTTGTAAAAGTTCTTTGTCGATCTATTGGTGGCTGGGCGCCACAGTCGCGGGGCCAGCGAGCGTAATCGTAACGAAGTCTTAGGGGTCAGGTCTTGAATGGTGCACGCTGTGCACCATTCAAGACCTGACCCCTGCTGTGCTCCTCAGCTAGACTGCCCTCTAAGTGCAGGTCGAAGCTACCAATAAGCAGCTATTTGAAATCGATTGCGATGTCCTCTGCGTAGGGATCTTTGAGGACATCGATACCCCCGGTTGGATCGATGAGAGCGCAAACAAACTGATCGATAGCGGCGTTGCCAAGGCAGACGAAGGCAAGATAACCACCCTACACGGCGATGAGCGGCACACACTGTTGGTCGGTCTCGGGAAGAAGAGCGAGTTCAACGCGGAAAAGGCCCGGGTAGCGAGTGCGAAAGCACGAAGTGATGCTGAGAAGGCAGGCGCTGGAACACTCTGCTGGGCGGTGCCGGATAACGTACCACAGGCAGATATCGCATCGGCTCTGGTCGAGGGAACCTTGCTCGCCTCTTACAGCTTCGACAGGTACAAGAGCGACACATCGGAAGACAACGAGACCAACAAGATAGAGAGGCTCATCGTCGCAAGCGATGAAAGTATCGGGAGCGAGCTCGACTTTACTGCCACTGTCACAGAGAGTCAGAACGCCGTCCGCGAGCTGCAACACCTACCTTCAAATGTTGTAACCCCGACTTACCTTGCAGAATACGCATCTGAACTTGCGGGTCAGATCGAAGGGCTTAGCGTCGAGATCCTCGGTGGTGATGCGATCGCGAAGAAGAATGGGTGGCATCACTTCGGTAGCTCAGGGGTCGGAACAGGAACCTCAACTTATAACTATGCGCTACAGGGGAGAAGGCGCGCCCGACGAGCTTCTCGGAATCGTCGGCAAGGCAATCACCTTTGACACCGGCGGCTACTCGATCAAGCCAGCCGCAAAGATGCACAAGATGAAGATGGACATGTCCGGCGGTGCGGCCGCGATCGAGGCCACCGCGACGATCGCAAAGCTCAAACTTCCTGTGAACGTCGTCACGGTTGTGCCTGCTGCTGAGAACATGATCTCCGGCGAGGCGACAAGGCCGGGCGACATCATAACGATGTACTCCGGTAAGACGGTCGAAGTAATCAACACCGATGCAGAGGGCCGTATGATCCTCGCGGACGCACTCACCTACGCGGTCGAGTTGGGAGCAGACAAGATCGTCGACCTCGCGACTCTGACCGGTGCGATAATCACCGCACTAGGCTCTACATATGCCGGAGTCATGTCAAACGACAACGATCTCGTAGACTCGCTGATCACGTCTGGCAAGAAGAGCGGGGAGCTTCTCTGGCAACTTCCGATACATGAGGAGTATTTTGAACTGACGAAGGGCACCGTCTCTGATCTGGTCAACGCCTCCGACGCTCGCAAAGCGGGACCGTTGTACGCAGCGGCCTTCCTGCAGCAGTTCGTCGACGACAAGAGCTGGGCCCATATTGACATCGCAGGCACAGCCTGGGACGTCGGCCGTAGCTATGTGGGCAAGGGTCCTACTGGATTCGGAGTGCGGCTGCTGGTCGAGTTCGTACGTGGGCAGGGTTAAGCATCTCAACACTGTTTATTAACGAAGCTATGCCGCAATCGGCAGCTTCATCTTGCTGTTGATGTCAACGAGATCTATCTCAGCACCCAGCGCTCTGACGATCTTTTGCAGTGTTGAAAAGCTTGGATCACGCCGTCCTGACTCGATCATCGCAATTGCCGACTGTGAAGTCGCTGCAAGCTCTGCCAACCGCGCCTGAGTTAAAGATCTAGCTTGGCGCAACTCAACGAGCGCTCCTGCCAGCTCGAACCGTGGCCCAAGCTTTTCGTATTCTTCTCTCGCCTCTGGATCTTCTGCTAGAGCCTTCTCAATAAGTTTGTCCAGATCAGTCACGTGGATTTCTCAACCCCCAGTCATTTTTTCTTGCCAAAGCAAGATCGATGTCGTTCTTCGATATTGCTCTCGTCTTTTTGATTATTCCCAGCACAACAATCACGGTCCGCTTCTCAACAGATTCTTGAAAGTAGATGATCCTGTAATGTCGTCGCCCATCTGCAGATCTGATACGCATTTCGTGGAGACCTCTGCGTAACGGAGCTCCGTGTGGACGCCCAAGATTGACTCCATGTGGAACGACATACGCCTTCAGTGCCCTGAAAATTCGAGCTTTATCTTTTGAGGGAACATTGCCTTTGTCACGAATCCAATCATCAACGGGTTTCCGTCCCGACTTAGTCTCATACGTCTTGATCTTCCAATGACTCGACTTCATATTATATCGTATTCGATATTAAAGGATGTGTGTGCGCCTTTTACCGAGTACCCGTTCACAGAGTCCAATAGCCTTAAACCCCCAAGGCCCTGATTCACCCCTCCTTTCTTCGTAGCTTCATAGTCGTTACGCTCGCGGGTCCTGCCGGCGATGGGCCCCATCCCCTGCGGGCAAGTATGTCCTCGGGCATACACCCATCACCGTCACCCGCTCGACCAACCGTTTCTTAGGTGAGAAAAAGACCGCTTTAGATACTCGTACAGTAACTACTCGCATCATGCAGAAGCTGGATCGACGATGGGTAGGCGGTGGGTCTGGGGTTTGGATTGAAAAGGCTCTGGGACGACTGCACATGGATGCGCAAGCCAGGGAAGGCTTGCGTGGCGTCCCAGGAGTGGCGGGACGAAGCGCTCTTTTCAAGCTGAACCCCAGACCCACTATGAGACTACGTGAACGGTTACTTTACCGAGGCTGCGTGGTCAATCAGTTGACGTCGACCAGCTTTCCGGGTCGGTGTAGACCTTCTTTATCCAGGGTCGTGAAACCGCGAAATTGGTGCTTTTGTCTTCCTCGGAAAGGGTCTTGATCGGGACTAGCTTCGAGAGATGCCGATGGAGTAAAGCGCTCAAAGGTGTCTCCTCCGGGTACGTGACCGGCGTGACTACCACCCGAGACACGGTGCCAACTTGTAAAAGGAGCCCATTTGTTTTTGCAACTCTTGCAGCCTCGATAGTCATTGTGCGCGGATGATCTGACATGTTTTGTGCCGTCTGGACCTATGCGAACCTGATAGCTCTCCCAGTCATCAAGGTGATAAGGATCTTTCTTTATTAGCTTTGCCCATCCTCTTACTGAGACTCGCCCTGCTTCAGACAGCTGACCCAACCCCGATGCACTGTCGGAAAAATAGAACCAGTACTGAATGTACTTGTGTCCATTCTTATCTACAACATGCGTAAAAACAGTTACCGGCATGCCCTTGAACGATCGTGATACCAATCCGCGTACATCTGGCCCATCGCTACAACTGGGGTCTCGACGACATCTTCGAAAATCGACAGGTAGTGCGTATGTTCCCTTCTCATAAACGATGTTCGGCGCCAGGTTTCGCACAAGGTCTGCATCCTTCTCCCCGTGCGCCTCGATCAGGGCCGTTTCCTTCTTGCAGCTCCCGCTGTCCCGGACTGCGCAAAGAATCTTTTCGAAGATTGCGCCTCCGAATGCACGGCCGTTGAAGAGGCCCGTCGCAGCCGCGGCGGTAAAACCGCCTGAGAGGAGGAGCGCTACGAGTAGAACGATGCCCAGCCATTCAACAGCTGCCTGGCCACTCTGTCCCCACCCTGGATCGCCTCTTGCTCGGTGCATGCGCATCGTCGATCATCCTCGCTTCAAGCCACCATAAGTTCGTCTGTCGCGTGTGTCTGCAACGACTGCCAAAACAGTGTAAAAAGTGTGTGACAAATGATCAGCGCAACGTAGGCGGAGCCAAAATGCCCGTCTGATGTCTAATATCCGCCGCCTATGAACTTTGAACTTACAGATGACCAGAAGGCGATCCGGTCGAGTATCCGCGATTTTGCAGAGTCTGAGATCGCCCCAGTTGCCGAAGAGCTCGATCGTAACAAGCAGTTTCCATATGAGATAGTCAAGAAACTCGGCGAGCTTGGCTTCATGGGCATGATCTACCCGGAGGAGTACGGGGGTGCCGGAGCAGACAGCATCAGCTACGCGATCGTTATCGAGGAGCTGGGTCGAGTTGACACATCGGTCGGTATCACTGTTGCAGCTCACACATCCCTGGGGATAATGCCGATCTACGCGTGGGGAACAGATGAGCAGAAAAGCGAGTGGCTACCGGAGCTCTGCTCGGGACGCAAACTGGCTGCCTTTGGGCTTACAGAGCCTGAGGCCGGCTCGGATGCAGGCGCCACCCGCACCACAGCAAAGCTCGAAGACGGCGAGTTGGTAATAAACGGCGCCAAGCAGTTCATTACCAACTCCGGCACCGATATCTCTGGCTGCGTCATCATCACAGCGCTGACCGGTACAGAAAACGGCAAGCGCGATATCTCCACCATCCTTGTACCTAATGGAACGCCGGGATACGAGGTGGGCGAGCCGTATCGAAAGATGGGTTGGAACGCCTCAGATACCAGACCACTCACGTTCACCGACTGCCGAGTTCCAGAGGAGAACCTGCTCGGTCGTCCGGGCGAGGGATTCAAATCGTTTCTTCACCTGCTCGACAGTGGGCGTGTCGGCGTCGCCGCGCTGGCAGTCGGACTTGCCCAGGGAGCTTTCGACCAGGCACTGGCCTATGCAAAGGAACGCCAGGCCTTCGGTCAGCCGATCTCGAAGTTCCAGACGATCCAGGCCAAGTTGGCGGATCTTTCGGTAGAGATCGAGGCCGCACGTCTTATGACCTACAAAGCAGCCTTTCTGAGAGAGGAAGGCAAGCCCTTCACCCTCGAGGCAGCACAGGCCAAGTTGAAGGCCGGCCGCCTTGCTGTGCGCGCAACAGAAGAGGCCGTCCAGATCCACGGCGGCTACGGATACATCGAGGAGTATCCCGTCTGCCGCTACTACCGCGATGCCAAGATCATGACCATAGGCGAGGGCACCGACGAGGTCCAGCAGATGGTTATCGCCAGGCAGCTGGGGTGCTAAGCGAGCTCATTCGGTCAGATCGGATACGCACCTGAATAAAATAGTATGTAAGTCGCTAATAATCTAGTGGCCAGCCTACAGTTTGCTTAAGCCGCTATGCGCGTCTCCCGCGCCGCACTCGATTTACTCAACTCCTAAGCTTCGGCCTTCGCAAGTTCCGGCAAACGCTCGACCGATAGAAGCACGCCGGCCATCCTGTTTTTCTGTGTGAGAATAAGCTTCTCTTGTTTGCCAACTTCTAGATCCGGCAGGATCCGGTTCAACTCCCGCATCGCCTCTCTCACGGTGACGAGTTCATCTGGTCATCAACAGTTCGGTCACACATTCCTCCTATCGGCAACTTTTTTTGTATCAAGAACAGCGCCAGTTTATAAGACAGAGTGGATGCAATGAAACGTATATGTGGCAACACTACGACAAGTTTGTGCAGTATGCGTAAAATCTGTCCGAATGATGTCGTACTGTTTTAGACATGTTTATGGCATCTCTATTATCTTGTCACTGCCGGAGTCGCTATTGCAGGCCTGATCGCCTACCTTCGAAGCACAGAAGACCGGCGCCACTACCGCCGTCAAGTTTACGGCCCTGGAGGCGAGCAACACCGAGTTGTACGAAAGTCTTACGAGCACCGAGGCCGAACTCAAGGCTGCCCAGAGCCTTGCAAAAGAGCGTGAGTTGAGTGGCGAGCGACTAAAAGAGATCTTTGGCGTAACCTCAGCCGAAGCCCTTTCACGCAGTGGCAAGGACTTCCTACAATTGGCCGAGGGCTCCATCAAACCAGTAGACGACTCGCTTAAGCGGTTCGAGTCCCGACTAAACACCCTTGAGTCTGCAACGCAAGGAAGAACACGGAAACCTCATTGCCACGATTAATACCGCCGCCAATGAGCAGGAGCGCATGCGCCGAGAAACTACAAAGCTCGTATCGGCCTTAAGCTCTCCAACTGAACGGGGAGCCTGGGCGAGATCCACTTGCAAAGGTGCTTGAGCTAGCAGGCCTTACGGAGCATTGCGACTTCGAAAGGCAGGTCCACAAAAGCGACAGCGGTGTAGGCCTCAAGCCAGATGTGGTCGTAAGCCTTCCCGGTGGCGGGCAGATAGTGATCGACGCAAAATCGCCGATAGACCCAAACGAGGCAGCCGAGAAGGAGAGGGACGAAAGCGAATGGCCATCTTACCTCGACTCCTGCGTAAGTAGGGTGAATGACCACCTGTCAAAACTTGCCAAGAAGGACTACTGGCAGGCATTTGACACCACTCCGGAGTTCGTCGTTATGTACATACCCACCGAGTCGGTCTATGGAGCGGTAGTTCGCCGCGATCGTAAACTGCTGGAAAGGGGAGCACAGGCAAATGTAATAATCGCGACACCAACGACACTGATTGCGATGCTGCGGACAATCCACTACACCTGGCGACAGCAACGTCTTGCCGAAAACGCCAAAGAGATCGCCAAGCTTGGCGGCGAGCTACACAAAAGGCTCGCGACGTTCATGGGGCATTTCACCAAGATTGGATCCTCGCTCGGAAAAACCGTTGACCATTCAACAGCGCTGTTGACTCTGATGAGCAGATGCTGATGCCCGGAGCGAAGAAGCTTGAAAGCTCAGGGGTCAAGCTCGCCAGAGATCTGCCGGATCCCGCGGCGTTCGCCCAACCTGTCAAGGTCGCTACTGCTCATGGAGACGGAGACGATGATTGATAGCGACACAATCTTGACTAATCACAGTGGAACAACCCTACATTGTTCCCATAAAAAACACCGGGCCACGAAGGGCCCGGTGAAAAGTCGAATACCAAAAGTATTCTTTTCGGGATCCGTTGCACACGATGTGCGCACGGTCTCATCTCTCAGTGCCAAAAGATATCACAGGAGCGTACTTCGCATAGTAAATTTGTTCATCCGATGAATTGAGGGGGCGTTTTAAAATGGCCAAAGAGCGAATAAACCATGGTCAGGATGCTCGGGACCGGTCACTTGGGGTGGCTCGCTGTACGGACAGCATGGAAAAGACATTCCTCAAGCTATCGTAGCGCTGTCCCTGGTGCTCCATGACGGAGGTGTTGCCGATGAAAAGACAACAACGAGCCGGCTTGCGATCAGAGGGACCAAGACGCGCGACCGTCGTAGGCTCAAGCGCGGGAAGTCCCGCCGCGAGAAGATGCGTGAGACGCTTGACATGCATGCGTTTCCCCTCGAACGGGTGAGGAGCTTACGGACAATTTAACCGCCACTTCGGAGACGGAATCTCCCATGCGCGCTTCCCTTACTTTGCGAGGGTAGCTTTACTGTCGCCGAATTGACAGCAAAAGCTCGACGACATCTATTTGCAGTCGCCGCTGCGTTATATCGACCGGCTCGTGGATTACCAAATCCGTCGGGGTTCGCTGTGGGACCATGCTGGAATCGTACAGGTCGACGGCATGACCGAGCAAGGTCGATGTGTAACGTATCGGTGAAAATCGCACTAGACGCTAAGAAGACGCCGCGCACACTGGGAATGCGCAGTACTTGCGCTCCGAGCAAGATAGCGGTGGCGGCCTACCGATCACGCTCGCCGGTTGGCCATGGGATCAAGTAACGCAGGTCTGCATAAACTTCTGCTCGAATCAACAAGGCCAAGACCGTCGCAGACTCATATCGCCCGGAAAGTGCTTTGCCCGGCCCGTGCGGCCATTTCAACATGACCTCCTCTACGAGTTGCTTCTGTGCGCGAAGACGCAGGGCTTTGGAGAGGATGAAGTTGAGCCAGTATTGGCAGCAGGCTTCAGAAGAGCGCCCCGGCTTTCACGCGACATCCGTAGGCGACTGCCCCTTGGAAGATTATCCGCAACTGAAGCGAGCACCCGAGTTCCTACCCTCGGTCCAAGAGTTTGTTGACGTTCCTATGTGGCAAACCTGAGAGCAGTGCGTAATGGGAAACAGCACCCGTTTTCACCCCCCGAAGCCGATGCTCTTTCTGGGCACCTTTTAGATGAAACAAACCGCGAAAATGCGAGTTTTAAAACGCTCGAACAGGTGCTTCTAAACAAAACCGGGGAAATAGTGCGCATCAAGGCGCAGTACCGACGCTGAACGTGCGGCAGACGAAGAACCGACCTACGCCGGTAGGCCGCCGATAGATCGCACAAACGAGCAGGCGCAGAAGGCAAAGCCCAATCTTCGCAAATGGTGGAAAGAGGCTGACCGGGATGAGCGGGAACTGCTGGTCTGCTCATTTGATTTCGTGACTCGTACGTCTGAGGCGGAGAGTTTTGTCCAATCTCTCGTTTCAGAAGGTGTTTTTGACACCGAAGAGGTCGAAAAGTTTGCCGACTCACTCCCTGGCGGGCGCAGCGCTTACAGCAAGAAGGCGATTGAGAAAATGCTTCCCTTACTGCGTGAAGGTAAGGATCTATTCTCAACACGACAGGAGGTTTACGACCTTCCACGCGACTGGCAACCGCCGGGGGCGCGGTGGGCCAAGGACAAGCAGAGGATGAATCATCCGGTCCTTCAAATTACGAGAGGGCAACTCCGCCCGATCCTCAACTCTCTTGACCGTGAGGTAGGTGCTCCGACCAATCCGGATCGAAGTTTCGCGCCAGACCCTCCGACTCAAACAACCCGACTCCGGCCGTGACAACCGCCACAGAGAGCGGCAAAGCAGGAATGATAACGCCCGCGAAGCGGCCGCTGAGCACGGTCTTTATGGAACGGGAGCACGGCGTAAGTTCCGGATTATCCGCGACCAGAACCAGCAATGTGCCTATCAGCTTGCCTGTGACGGCGGTGAGCTCGATCCGGTGAAGGTAGAGATCGATCACATCGTTCCGGTCAAAGACGGGGCTAACAACTCGAGGGCGAACCTTGTTGCGACCTGCGATACCTGCAATCAGGCGAAGGGCGGTCGCCCTTTCGCGCTGGTCGCCGACGAGCACCAGCTTGAAGAGACGATCGGACGTGTCAAATCGTGGAGCTTCGGTGTCTTTGACAGACGCCTTGAAGGCGAGATGATCAAGCGGCTGAAGACAAAGCAGCCTGATGAGCTAGATGAGCGTATGCCAACGACAACCGCTCAAACGGCTGACCGAGCTGCGCGGGATGATCAAAGATCGCTATGAGCAGCGTGGAGTAGAGGTGGGTGCTGAATCTGTGATGGCGCGCCTCGTCGGAGAAGCGCGTTACAGCGCCGGCTTCAACGAGCTGCTTGAAGGCAGTCGCAGCGAGGGCCGCTATAAGAGTCGGCTCGACCAGCGAAACCATCTTTTGGATGCGGTGGTTGTAGCGTGTATAAATGACAGGGTTGTCCCGGTCCTTGAGGGGCGAGCGAAGCTGCGCGAGTTCGCACGCCTGAACAAGGGCTCGAAAAAGGAGAAGTCACTCAAGGCAAAGGCAAATGACTATGGCAGTGGCAGTGACTACTTCACCAAGTGGCTTGACGGCCTTAAAACACTTGCTGAGCAGCTAATACCACTGCTTGAACGAGATTCAAGGCCAGATGAGCTTTCGGTAGAGAAGGACGATAGCGCCGGCCCTCTGGATCTCGATACCATCGTTCCCCGGCGACCTAAGCGGCTAAAGGCCTATGGCGGCGCTCTTCACAAAGAGACAGCCTCTCCACTGCAATACAAAGCGATCGGAGATCAATGGAACGATAGGGAGCTTGCCTCGATTGCTGATGAGCAGATATCGGTCACAATGCTGAAAGCAGCTGACTACGGCAACAAGCTGGTAGCTAACCGCGATCGCTCGATAGAGGCTCATGGAAAAACCTACCAGGCCGATGATCGTATCGGTCTTGTGACCGGTGAGGATGGGCGGAAAAGAACACGGCCCAAGCCTGCGGCTGTTGCCGTCCGCGGCGCCTCGTTCGAGGCCGGAGATGTACATCACGTACGTATCTACCGCTTACCCGATGGAGGAGGTTTGGCCTTTGTTCCGATCTACTCTTTCGATGTAGTGCAAGCGATACTTGATGCGCGCAGATCGGGAAGCGACGGTGACCGCCGTAGCACGTTTATCCACGTGCGGCCGGAGTGCGCGAGCTTTCGCTCCAGTGGATCTAAGGGTGCCAATGCAGTCAGACGGATAGTGGCGGCCGGCAAACCCCTTCAGCAGCTTGGATGGATCGCTCCGGGCGATGAGCTATGGCTTGATGACCCATCTGTTATCAGATCCGTGAAGATCGAGATGCCCCCTGAGTGGGCAAGTGAGAGACGGTGGTTCTACACCGGTTCGGAGAAGACGAGTCTCAATGTTCGGCCCCTGGTGGTAAGTGCCGATCTACCCCCAGGCTCTACCGGGATCGATCGAAAAGCACCGCAGAAATGCCGGTTAAGTTGGAAAGACCTAGCCGAGCATGCAACTCTTATCCGCCGCGATGCGCTTGGGCGCCCAAAATACACTCTGCGACTAGCAAGTCTTGACGCATGACTGTTTGGCAGGTGATCGACCTTACTGGCTCCGAGCTGGCAGGCCGAGCCAGTGCGAATCGCGGCCACGTCCTTATCGACGGCCAGCCGGTGGGCCATCTCGAGGACGCTCTCGCGATCCTCGTAAGAGAGGATGCTCCACTGCGGATAAGTACGAGCCTTTACACCGCGGCGGCCAAGGCCGGTGTGCCTGCCGTCTACACCGATCACTTCGCGAGACCGCTTGCAGTCATGATGCCTATCTCGGGCCATACGCGCGTGGCAACGCGGCATCGGGCACAGAGCGAGCTTTCCCGTCCACGGCGTAAGCGGGCATGGCAGGCGATCGTGCAGGCAAAAATAAAAAATCAGGCGGTATCCGTTGACGACAAGGTTACGGCGGACAGGTTGATGGAAATCGCTGCAGGCGTGAAATCTGGGGACACTACGAACCGTGAGGCATATGCTTCCAGGTTGTACTGGCGAGCATTTACAGCCATGCCCTTTCGGCGAGACACCGATGGAAAAGACCCAATCAATGGCGCCTTGAACTACGGCTACACCGTACTGCGTGGAGCGATGGCGAGGGCGGTTACGGCAGCTGGGCTATGGCCCACGGCCGGCATCCACCACAAAGGCAGGGAAAACGCGTGGTGTCTGGTCGATGATCTGATGGAGCCCTTCCGACCTGTTGTCGATCGGGCCAGTCGACAACTCGACTCGTTCCCTAGCCAGGAAGCAAAGCAGCAGCTGGTTTCGTCCCTACAAGATAAGTTTGATGACACAACAACCCGGGTGGCTATACAGGAGTTTGCCGAAGCATTTGCACTCTATGTGGAGGAAAAGGTCAGTGAGCTACCTGAGCCAAGGATGCGGTCTTGATGTGGATCTTGGTGTTGTTTGACTTACCGGTGAAGACACGCATCCAGCGACGATCTGCCAATCAATTCCGGCATATGCTTTTGGGAATAGGGTTCTCTCGGGTCCAGTACAGTGTCTACTCCCGCTGGTGTGTCACTGATAAGACGACGGAGTCGGTAATTAGGGCTGTTAAGCAAGAGATGCCGGAGGAGGGATTGGCCAGAATACTCAAGCTGACCGATGATCGTTGGGCCAGATCGATCTGCTTGGTTGGCGAAAACGAGGTTAAACCGGAGCGCAAACCGGCCCAGCTTGTGCTTTTACCGACCTCCGAGAGCCTCAAAGAGCCTGCAAATCAGGCTATTTGAGGCTCCTCAGAAGTCTACTTGAGAGATTGAGACCCGGAACCCGACATCCTTGAGCGTGAGGTCGTCTGTGCCGTAGGAAGTCTACTTGAGAGATTGAGACCCGGAACCCGACGTCTCCGTGATGCTCCGAACACTAGCACGAAGTCTACTTGAGAGATTGAGACCCGGAACCCGACTCAGTATCGCATCGATGAATCAGGAAGTCTACTTGAGAGATTGAGACCCGGAACCCGACAACCCATGCTGGTTTTTGTTGCCGCCATTGAAGTCTACTTGAGAGATTGAGACCCGGAACCCGACCACGGTGCCATGCAGTCGCGGAGGTCAGGAAGTCTACTTGAGAGATTGAGACCCGGAACCCGACAGGCCCATGCACCACCTACAGGAGGCGAGAAGTCTACTTGAGAGATTGAGACCCGGAACCCGACACCACCTGGCAATCGACCCGACTGCCGCGAAGTCTACTTGAGAGATTGAGACCCGGAACCCGACCCGCCTATTGTGGTTTGTACGCGGTCCGGAAGTCTACTTGAGAGATTGAGACCCGGAACCCGACTCAAGAAGCAGCGCAAGCAACGCTGCCTGAAGTCTACTTGAGAGATTGAGACCCGGAACCCGACAGATGATCGCTCGTACCGAGACGTTGCAGAAGTCTACTTGAGAGATTGAGACCCGGAACCCGACCACAGGGGCAACGGGGGGCACGGGTGGAGAAGTCTACTTGAGAGATTGAGACCCGGAACCCGACCTTAGTTAGATCGACGCCCTCACACTCGGAAGTCTACTTGAGTGAACCGCCCCGAGTTCATTGGAGACAGTTTTCATTGAGAAACCACTCCAGTTAAGTGTTCTGCCTCGAACTCTACTGGAGGAACATCATCACAGGCTCCATGGAGCCTGTGGTTGTTGTACCAATCGACCCAGTTGAGGGTCGCCAGCTCAACATCTGAAACGGTGCGCCATGGGCTGTTGGGCTCGATCATCTCAGCTTTGAAGAGGCCGATCGCGCTTTCGACTAGAGCATTGTCGTAGGCATCACCAACCGATCCGATCGAAGGATCGATACCAGCCTCGATCAACCTACGCGTGAAGGCGAAGCTCGTGTACTGGCTGCCGGCGTCGGAATGGTGGATCAGACCCTCCGTTGTGGGAAGATTCTCATGATCGCGTGACCAGATCGCCATCTCGATAGCGTCGAGCACGAGTTCGGTCTTCATCTTACGCTCGGCGCGCCAGCCCACGATCCTGCGTGAGAACACATCGACAACGAAGGCGACATAGACGGTCGACTCCCAGGCAGCGACATAGGTGAAATCAGCTACCCACAACTCGTTTGGCGCACTTGCCGAGAAGTCGCGGCAGACCAGGTCCGCTGGGCGAGTAGCGCCCTGGTCGGGAATCGTCGTGCGAGGCGGTCTACCGCCACGACGAGCGCCTTTCAGCCCTTCTGAGCGCATCAGGCGCTCGATCTGGCAACGCGGAGCGAAGATGCCTTCACGACGCAGCTGCAGCCATGTCTTTCTTGCCCCGTAGACGCTCATGTTTTCCTCGAAAACGCGGCGGATCTGCGGTACAAGCTCCCGGTCGCGCAGGGCGCGCGCCGAGGGATACCGTTGTCGGTGCTTAACCGCGTAGTAGGTCGACGGAGCAAACTGCAACACCCTGCAGATCGGCTCGACTCCGAAGTCCTCACGGTGCTCATCGATGAACTCGCTCATTACCTTGGTGCTCGCGGGTCGAGCTCCCGCGCGAAAAAAGCCGAAGCGGCCTTCAGGATCTCGTTTACGCGTCGTAGTTCGACCACCTCACGCTCGAGATCCTTGATTCGTGCGATCTCATCACTGGTCGGGCCTACCGATAAGCCACGGTCGCGCTCGGCCTGTCTCACCCAGCGGCGAAGGGTCTCGGGAGTGCTGCCGATCTTAGATGCGATCGCGACGATTGCCGCCCACTGCGACGAGTACTCGCCCTGGTGCTCGAGCACCAGGGCAATCGCGCGCTCACGTATTTCTTTGGGATACCTGGTTGTTCTTGACATTGCCTAATCCTCTCATACGGATTGGTCTCCAAGAAAACCGGGGTGGTTCAGAGAGATTGAGACCCGGAACCCGACTCCAAAGTGCAAAGACGAAATAAGTGACGAAGTCTGACTTGAGAGATTGAGACCCGGAACCCGACGCCTGCTCGGCGACTACCAAGCCGTCCGGAAGTCTACTTGAGAGATTGAGACCCGGAACCCGACCTTAGTTAGATCGACGCCCTCACACTCGGAAGTCTACTTGAGAGATTGAGACCCGGAACCCGACATTGCGGCCTCTTTTCTCAACGGCGCTAAGAAGTCTACTTGAGAGATTGAGACCCGGAACCCGACAATATCGGCGAATGGTGCCTTGAAGCTCGAAGTCTACTTGAGAGATTGAGACCCGGAACCCGACTGGATTTCACGCAATGCTTCGTGAGACTGAAGTCTACTTGAGAGATTGAGACCCGGAACCCGACTACAGCAATATGGCAAGGCGATGCAAGCGAAGTCTACTTGAGAGATTGAGACCCGGAACCCGACTTAGACGGCTAGCCGCTTCTGATCGTCTACGGCAAAGTAGGTTGACTGCATGAGCTTCCTATGGGTAGCTTGAAGCTGACGCTCCGCTTCTTCAACGGCAGCAACCAAATGCGGCTCCGCTCCTGCTTTTTTTAGATCTTTTGAAGTCTTCCCGGCGCGCTGTCTGGCGTCGGAGACATAAAGCAGTACCTTCTCAATTTCGCTGAAGTGGCTTTCGTTCAAGTGGCAGTTCCGTTCACAAGATTAAGTGTTCGTCCGATCCTAGTCCGGAGACCGGATATAGCTAGACCCGGTCCTTCACTATTTACGTTTTTGCGAGTTAATATTTTCACCTACCAAGCAATTCGCACAATTTTGTTACAAACCTGCCGGAAAACCGCATGAAGAGGCCGTTCAGGTCCACAGCGGCTACGGATACATCGAGGAGTACCCCGTCTGCCGCTACTACCGCGACGCGAAGATCATGACGATCGGCGAGGGCACCGACGAGGTCCAGCAGATGGTTATCGCCAGGCAGCTGGGGTGCTAGCTATTCGGCAATTTTCTTCTACCTAGGAATTTGTTCTAAGTGATTTTTTTAGCTGAGGCACGCTCTGACGCCTATGTTTCTGCCAGGCCTCTATGTCACGCCAGTTAAAAAGCGCAAAGCGTCCAGCTCTCTTGACAGGTAGTGGAAACGACTCAGAGGCAGCGAGCTGATTGATACGTGCCTTCGAGAGCTGTAGCCTTCGTGCTATCTCAGCTTTTGAAATCAGCAGCTCCGGGTCTATGTATGGCTCCGCGCAGATTTCCACGACGGCGCCGTCGCAGCTGATCGCCTTGGTCAGAAGGAGAATGCCGACATCTGCAGCCTCCTCGGCGTCTGGCGCAGTTACGTTGTAATGAGCACTGATCTCGTTTGGTTTATTGCCACCACCGACCACTGGACCGGCGATCATCTTGTGGCGTTCAAAATCCTCGAACGCAGCCTCGACTTGGTTCTCGGGGATCTCCTCAGATCCAACAATCTTTACATATACGTTGTACTCGGTCATTTTACTTTCCTCCTTTCTTTTGTTTACGTCTCGCCGATCTCAGTTCTTTCTTACTCTTTGGCGGCCATTGAACACCGTACTCTCTGCGAAGATAAGCGATCGTGTTGCGCCAACCTCGCCGATCACTCGGCGTAGACGCAATAATGATCGGGCGGCGGCTTTTTGGTGCGTACAGTTTGTTATGTTTACTCTTATCACGCTCAAACCCCAGACTTGCCAGGTACTTGATTAGCTCTTCGTGCTCCCTGCTCATATTACCACACTCTTTACTTAGTTAATTCTTAACTTAGCATAGCTGATGGACAGCTAACTTCGCTAGCCTGAGTTAAGGGATTGCCGGCGTGGTAGGGGGTGAACACTTACCGCCAGGCAGCTGGGGTGCTAGCCGCAAAAAAATAAAGAAGAACCGTACTTAAGCGATCCACCACTGTTTCTATCTATATCTACACCCTGGCGCAACGGACGGATTCGGGGTATGTTTGACAAAAACCAGTTAGGAGAGATCAGTGGACACAAGATTCTTGTCTAGGCGTTTTGCAGTTCTTTTTGTCGCGGTGGCTCTTGGTGCCGGTTTCGTACTTGCCGGTTGCGGTGGCAGTGACGATGACTCAACCGATACAAACGGTGGTGGTGAGACCCAAACAACTGAGAGCGGCACAGATACAGGCAGCTCGGGCGGCGCACCTGAAGGATTAGTACGCGGCACCAACAACGGCATGATCGTCACCTACAACAAAGGCGGCTTCAACCTGCAGCTGAACGACGAGGCTTCAGACGACCTTCGCAGCCAGGTACAGGGCGCAACTGTCGAGGTCAAGTGTGGCGATGTCACGGGCTCCGGTCAGTGGGCTGAAGATAGCAGCGCTGCGACAATGCTGGCAGAAGGCGAGAGCGATTCGATAGACGAGTGTACGGTCTATGAGAGCGATACTCCTCTGGCAACAGCGGCTATGGCGCCTGTCGGCCAGTAGCCAGCGCAAACCTACAACTCAAGCAAGCGATCGGCGGCAGACGCCGGATCGAGTCGGCGATCGGCGACATCGTTCAGTAGCTTCTCGACCTCAGGATTCCCACGAACGTGGTCCTCCAGTCGATGGCGCTGTCTTGATGCTGCAATAGACATAACCTCGTTCATCAGGTTTCGCCGGCGCCTTTCATCCAACTCTCCTTCCCCGATTACGTACTCGCGGTGCATGTCGATCTGCCTTTCGAGATCCTCGATCCCAACGCCGTTCGATGCTTCGGTCTCGACGATCGGCACCTCCCAGCCGGTCTTTGGGCCAAGTGCCAGTACTCCCCGAATCTCACGCACCATCGTGTCCGCCATCGGACGGTCGGCCTTGTTCACAACGACTATGTCCGGAATCTCCATGATTCCTGCTTTTAGCGCCTGGACCGAGTCTCCGGAACCGGGCATCAACACCAGGAGCAGAGTATCTGCGTGGTCGATGATGTCAACCTCTGCCTGGCCTACGCCGACGGTCTCGAGATAGATCACGTCCGCACCGGATGCGTCCATTAGAAGCGTCGACTGCAGCGTCGCCTCCGACAGGCCCCCAAGTGCACCTCGAGAAGCCATCGAGCGAATGAACACACCGCTGTCAGTAAAGTGCTCGGCAAGCCTAATCCGGTCGCCGAGCACCGCTCCTTGGCTGAATGGGCTTGACGGATCGATTGAGAGCACTGCCACGTTCTTGTCTTTTTCTCGTGAGCGCTTGGTTAGCTCGCCTATCAGTGTGCTTTTACCGACGCCCGGTGAACCCGTTACACCGACGATCGCCGCCCCACCGGTTTCCGGGTAGATCGACCTGACGAGCTCACGCCCTTCCGCCTCTCCGTTCTCTACCAGAGAGATGCTTCGAGCCAGCGCACGCTTATCACCTGCGATCAACCTCTTGGCAAGATCCGTCTGTTCCGGTCTCGATCGATTCATTCGACGCCTATTATGCACATCGCGGCAGCTGCACTGTGCCCCATGTTGTAATCCGTCAGTGATAGAGGCAGCTTTGAATCGGTCAATTTCAAGTAAAAAAAAGCAGGGAGGGCCTATCAAAGGCCTCAAGTTCCTGGCTGAAAACCGAATGATCACGCCGAAGTACGCTCTACTTTTGGCGCGGCTTGTTTGGCGGAGGTACCTCACACGGTCAGGCTGGCGGATGAACCTTTCAGGAATGCTCTTCCTCGGTAGAGGCGTGGCCGTGCAGATCGGCAAGCGTGGTCGTATCGGATTCGGCCGATGGGTATGGATCGGACACGGTACAAAGTTGCGCTGCCACGAGGGTGAGATATATATCGGCTCGAAAACCGTTTTTGGCCAAGAGTGCACGCTGTCGGCGTATAGGCATATCTACGTTGGCGAGCAGTGCATCTTCGCCGACCGAGTGATGCTGATCGACTTCGACCACAGCGTTGTCGACATCGAGGTCCCGGTTCGCAAACAGGGAATCTACATGCGAGATGTGAATGTCGGCTCAAACGTCTGGATCGGCCACGGCGCCATGATCCTGCGCGGTGTGTCGGTCGGTGACAACGCGATAATCGGTGCCGGTGCCGTTGTGACAAAAGACGTACCGGACAATGCCGTCGCTGCGGGAGTACCCGCCCGTGTGATCAGGATGCGAGAGTCGCCGAAGACTCTTTCGTGGTGAGACCACAGAGCGATAGGTATAGATCCCTGGTCTTGATACCGACGTCTGCCCAGTCAAACTCGAGAATGTGCTTTCTGCCCTCCTCGGCAAGGCTCCGGCGAAGATCGTCATCGCGTAGTACTTTTATTGCGACTTCGGCAAGTGAATCCGGGTCTTTAGATTTGAACCTCAGCCCCACGTCGTCGTTCGGAACGACTTCCTTCAAGCCCCCGGTATCTGCAACTATGCACGGGCTTCCCGATGCCATCGCTTCGAGCGCGACCAGCCCGAATGGCTCGTAAATACTGGGAACGACCGTCAGGTCCGCAACGCAGTAGAGCGAGTGCAGAACGTCATCGCCGATCCATCCGACGAACTTGCCGTGATCGTCCAGGCCCAAATCGGTTACCTGTTTGCGGAGCTCCTGCTCATGCGTTCCCGATCCGGCGATCACGAAGCGCACGTTTCCCAACTCAGATATCACTCGCGGCATCGCATCTAGTGCGAGTTGGAAGCCCTTCTCGTAGACCAAGCGTCCCAGCAGCAAGATCAAACGCTCGTCCCGGTTGGCAAATTGATTTCGCAGATCGTCGAGATCCTCCTGTGGCTTTAGATCCCTAGGATCGATTCCGTTGTAGATCACTTCGATATCCCCCGCATCTACGGTGAATATGTCCGCTATCTGCTCTCGCATATAGGCAGAGCAGGCGATCACTCTGTCGGCGCGATTCGTTATCCATTTCTCGATACCGTGGATATATGACTGTGGATGTTTGTCGACCCAACCCTGGTGCCGACCGTACTCGGTTGCGTGGATCGTGAAGACAAGCGGCGTGTCGAACAATCTGCCAAGATGCGAGCCCGCATAGGCAACCAACCAGTCGTGCCCGTGGATCAGGTCAAAATCGTACTTTCGTGCTATCTCGACTCCTGATGCAAGCATGTCAAGGTTCATCTGAACGACCCAGGTGACGAACTCCTCCAGATCGGCCGGCCGCTCCGGTTCACGTACTCGGTGTAAGACAACGCCGTTGACTACATCTTCGTCAGGAGACTCTCCACCGCTGCGGGTCAGTACATGGACTTCCACTCCAAGGTCAACGAGTGCCTCAGAGAGCTTGCTTACGTGGCGGGCAAGACCGCCCTCTATCAGCGGCGGATATTCCCATGAAAGCATTAATACGCGCTTCATTAAGGTGCCAGGGTAGCTGTTGACGGAAGAAATAGTGAGCCTAGATCGATGTCCGGTGCCAGCGATCTCAAGTGGCCATCGATCTGGTTTACGTTAGCTCTGCCATTCTTAGTGATCTGATCTACGGCGTTCATAAATTCTTTTTTATGTTGATGAACTCTCTTAACCGGGTAGTCAGCGGCCAGCTTTCGGCTCTCCATGAAACACCAGTCACTCGACTGCAGCGCCAACAGTTCTCTTGACGCGCGAAGGGTTGCTTCTTCCCCCAACCTATCGCTCACATTCCCACCGAACCCGTTCTCCAGCGCAGAATTGGTAACCACATCGACCAGCTCTATCTCTGCCTGTCGCGCCGCCCACACAAGGTCGGCTGTCTCTGGACAGTCCCAGGTCGAAAGATCTTTGTCTTCTCCCCAGCTTCCGCTGAGAAGTTCACGATCCCGTGTCTGGAAATCGGACAGCCCGTCGGGCAGTACCGTGAGCCGCAAGTCCGCGTCGATCGCAGCATCCACTACCTCTTCAAGCCAACTCAAGCCCTCGTACCACCAGTGCCCCAAGAGCTCCGTGTCCAGCGCACAGGTCACAAGACCGGGACGCGAGCGTGCGCTCGCGTACTCGTCGAGCAAGGTGACAACATTTGTAACGAAATCGTGTGCATGACCGCGCACGACTGGAACGGCACGCTCAGCGATGTAGGCGCCTCCTCCGTTCCTGTACGGCCGCATGCCGTGCATGCTGTGTATGTGGTAGTCGCGGTATTCGGCATGTGCCGGATAGCCGTCATTGCCCCAGACAAGCTCTACAGTCGGCCAATCCACCGGTACCGCAACGGGTCCCGCCGCTGTTTTGATCGCCTCGAGCGAATCCAAACGCTCGCCGCATCCGGTCTGATCAACGCAGAACACATTGGCACCGGTTTCGTCGAGCCACCGCTCTATTCCAGGCGAATACGCACATTCAGGAAGCCACAGACCGCCGCTCCAACCTCCGAAGCGCCGCCTATGTGATTGAACTCCAGTATCTAGCTGTAGTCGTCCGCCTGCCTCGGTCGCAAGTAAAGGCAGAACGGCGTGCGTTGCAGCCGATGTCCAAATACCTACAACGCCCTGACTCTGTAGCTTCTCGAAGGCAGGGAGCAGCTTGCCCCCAAGTGACTCGAACAGATCAAGCGCTACGAGATAGTCCTGCTTGATCCGATCAAGTGCTTCTGCAACCTCGGTCTCACCCTTCTGTCTGAAATCTCTCGCTTGTTCGTCCGACAGTTTGATCCTGACGTCGGTGCAGTAAGTACGGAACCGGTCGGCCAGGCCCGGTGCCTCAAGCTGGTCGCAGAGAACCGGTGTCAGTCCCAAGGTCAACACACCGGTGCGCCCATCGTTCGCCCACTTATCGCACAATGAAATCAGTGGCAGGTAGACGGAGGCCATGGCTTCCAACAGCCACTCCTCTCCAAACGGCCAGGTTCCAAATCCCTCCACGTACGGCATGTGAGAGTGCAGAACCAGAGCGAGCGCGCCTTTATCGGATTCTGCCAACGGTCTACGTCCTACACACGGCCAGAAAATCCAAGGCCCGATCGAGATCGCCGTGACCTATGTGAAAATCTTCAGAGGTGATCGAAGGGACAAATCTCCCATAGAACCGCCTGCTCAACCCCAGCCGTCCGTGAACCCGGTCCCAGCCACATTTAAGTGCTAGTTCGTGAAGCCTAAGCTTGCGTGCATGAAACACGCCGTATAACTCAACTTGCTGAAAACGCTTCCTCAATAGGTCATCGAACTCATTCGCCAAGTACTCCCTCACGTGCCAGGGATTGTCCGATTTATCTGCACCGGGTGGCGCAAGGGTCAAACGGTTTGGCGTACTTATGTAGCAGACTCCAGAAGGGGCAAGTAGGTTGCCGAAATGCTTCAAGGCCTGGTCTGGATCTTGAAGATGCTCAATAGTCTGCAAGAAAACGATCGCTTCGTTGGCAACATTGCCTGAAAATTCCTCGACAAGCGCGCGTTCAAACTTCAAATTTGATCGAACGTATTTTTTTCGTGCGTGCTCGTATGCTTCCGGGTTCGCGTCCACTCCAGTGACACGTTTCGCGCTCTTGGCCAGCTCATCAGAGCCGTAGCCTTCCCCGCAAGCCATATCTACAACGTCTAGGCCGTTGCTCCTTTTCGCTATCCACTGGTAGACGACGAAGTGACGTTGAAACCAGTAGTTTTCCTTCGCTACACCCGGGAGCGTCCGCTCACCCGTGAGCTCCAAGGGTGGCGCATCAGCTGACAGATTCTGTTGGTTTATGGTGGCCGACATCGGATAAAAGGGTATGTGAATTTCTAATTAACGTATATTTGCCCCTATGCATCTTGCAGAAGACCAGATAAGGGACGCGAATATCCGGTACCACGACCTGGCAGCATCCGATTACGACTTCAAGTGGGGCATCGACTTCGACCGCATAGGTGAACATCAGGTTATGACCAAGGTGCGAAAGGCACTGGGTGGCGAGCCCAGCCACTTCAAGAGGGCTCTGGAAATAGGAGCGGGCACGGGGTATTTTTCGCTCAATCTTGCAAGAGCCGGAGTGTTTGACGAGGTATGTGCAACCGACATCTCGCCAGGCATGCTCGACACGCTGAAAAAAAACGCAGAAGAGATCGATGTCGAGATCGATACTGTGTGTTGCGAGGCCGAATCGCTCCCGTTCGACGATGGAAGCTTCGACCTCATCTTTGGTCACGCAGTGCTTCATCATTTACCTGACCTAAGGCATGCGTTTGATGAATTTTGGCGAGTTTTAGAGCCCGGTGGCACACTTATCTTCTGCGGCGAGCCGACCGCTTCAGGGGACAGGCTTGCGACCATTCCCAAGGGAGCAGGCCAGGTCCTGGGATGGGCTTGGAGAGCGGCACTCGGAGCGACGAAAAGGACAGACGGAGACGGTCCTGATCAAAAGAACGAAAAGGATTCAAGCGTCGCCGCTGAGCTGGAACGGCAGGTCGACGTTCACGCTTTCAAGCCGAGCGATCTGAGTACAATCCCCAGAAGCACCGGATTCGAACAGGTCCGAGTCAGCGGTGAGGAGCTTCTAGCAAACGCGTTCGGGTGGTTCGCGCGCACTTTGGAATCGGGTGCGAAGCCTGACTCTGTGCCTGACGGCTGGCGGAGACTGGCCTTCCGAACCTACGTCACGCTTCAGCGTGTTGACGGCGCAGCGCTTGAGCCGGTCCTGCCGGCACGGCTCTTTTACAACCTGTTGCTATCGGCAAAGAAGCCCGTGTTATGACATGCACGGAAGACTCCCACAGGATATTAAGAAGTAGATGACTGTCGATGCACGCGGACTCAAGTGCCCACTACCGCGCTTGAAGGTAGAGTTGGCGTTGCGTGAACTGGGCCCTGGTGATGAAGTCGTGTTGCTCTCAGACGATAAAGAGTCACCCTTGGACATCTCGGCCTGGTGTACTGACCAAGGCCACGAGATTCTTGAGCAGAGCGAGGAGAGCGGTGTGTGGCGATTTTCGATTAGAAAATCTTCTTAGGGTCAGGTCTGGATTGGTGCGCTGCGATGCACCAATCCAGACCTGACCCCTAGGCGTACGCGACGGCGCCACCGCGCCGGGGATCGCCGGCACCTGCCACGGTTCCGCTTTCGGGATTGCGGGCACATGCCTGCACACCGCCAAAGTACAGGTTTATCCCCTGCCAGTTGTTTTTCTCGTAGCCTGCACCCCCAAGTGTCTCTATCGCCGACTTGTCGAAGCCGGGCTCGAGATCGACGATGTCATTTTCAATGTGGGCCCTGGCCGAATTTACAGCTTCTTCCACTGGCAGTCCTAGGTCGACGACGTTGACGATGGTCTGCAGAATCGCAGAGCGTATTCGGTTCGATCCCGCACTTCCAAGGGTTAGCTCAACCTCCCCGTCACGTACTACGGATGTGGGCGCCATCATGCTCGTAACACGTAGCCCAGGTTCCGATTCATGAAATCCCAGTGGGTTTAAATCCTCCTCACCGAGCATGTTGTTCAGATGAACAGCGGTGCCGGGAGGCCGTACTCCTGAGCCTGTACCGTTTGAGCAGGTTGTACTGGCACTATTTCCCTCACGGTCGATTACAGAGATGTGTGTGGTCGAACCTGTCCTGTTAATTCGATGACGAATACTTTCGTCTGCTTTGTCGATATGTGGTCCTGACAAGAACCGCTCCAGGTACCCATCCTCGTGAAGGGATCGATTGAACTGGTCGGTGCGGGCTCGGTTTGCCTGTTCCATCACCTCAACCAGCAGGCCCAGGGTCGGTGTAACACCATGCCTTTTGATCAGATCCAAGCAGTATGCGATCAGAATGCCACCCGACGACGGTGGTGGGTTTGTAAGTACCTTTCGCCCACGGTACTCTGCACGGGCCGGAACTCTCTCTATCACCTCATACGCAGCAAGATCCTCCACGGTGATCGTACCGCCGCGTTCGCACACCCAATCTACTACCTGTTCCGCGATCTCACCCGTATAGAATGGCTCGGGGCCCTCTTGAACCAACAACTCCAACGCATTCGCCAACTCTGGGAATTTAAAGATCTCGCCCTCTCTTAAAACTCGTCCCTGCGGTGCGTAAAGAACCTTCGTCTCTTTGTATTCAGTGAGAATTGGATCGAGAATCTCCATAATGTAGCCCTGCATCGGATTCACTCTGCATCCGTTTCGAGCGTACTCGATTGCAGGTTTGGCGAGCTCGTCCAACGGAACCCTCCCAAAGCGTTGAGCGATCTCCCA
This sequence comes from uncultured Thermoleophilia bacterium, assembly GCA_963710065.1. GTDB lineage: Bacteria > Actinomycetota > Thermoleophilia > Solirubrobacterales > CAVPYU01 > CAVPYU01. Next base: position 380,085 of record CAVPYU010000002.1, read on the forward strand.
AACTCCTTTGGGATTCCCGTACACACCGCATGCTGCGGCGCCTATGTTGAATATCTGTGGCGTTTGGTCGAACATGACGCTGATCGGGATCAGTCTGCTACGTCTGCTCAAATCCGCGTCTCGCCCTGGTACAGCCACGAAGAAGTCGAGCAAATGATCTTCGCCATCTGAGAGATGGATCAACATGAAGCCACCTGCTCCGAGCCCCGTTAAGGGACTCTCGACGGCAAACGAGGTCATGATCGCGCAGACTGCAGCATCGACTGCATTTCCACCTTCTCGCAGCACTGCTGCACCGGCCTCAGCCGTCAATGGGTGACCGGCAGCTACAACACCTTGATTACCCACTTGGCACCGGCCGAAAGATCACGGCTGTATCCAGAATCTGCAGGAAGGAGTTACCTGCTACCCGCGCGGCATGAACTCGGGCACATCGATCTCTCCCAGCGCCCTACCGGTAGGCCTTCCAGTGTCCCTCTTCTTCTCTGTCTTGTCGATCGGGTCGTGTCGGCCAAACCTGGGTTGATCGGCAGATGACTCCCTCAGTTTCTGCCTTTTCACAGGCTTCTCTCCGTAGCCGGTCGCCACGACCGTGACCCAAACTTGCTCTCCTACCTTCTCGTCAACCATAGCTCCGAAGATTATGTTGGCATCGGGGTGTGCGGCCTCGGCAACCGCTTTTGCAGCATCGTTTACCTCCCAAAGAGAGAGGTCGCTACCCCCAGTGATCGACAACAGTATGGAGTGAGCACCATCGATCGAGGTCTCAAGAAGCGGCGAGGACACTGCTTGTGATGCCGCCTCCATCGCCCGCTGTTCACCCTCTCCCATACCGATCCCGAGCAGCGCATCCCCAGCGTCTGACATAACCGTACGGACATCGGCAAAGTCGAGGTTGATAAGACCGGGAAGGGTTACCAGATCCGAAATCCCCTGTACGCCTTGCCTCAGAACATCGTCGGCTACTCCAAACGCTTGAACCATCGAGGTACCGCGTTCAAGCACGGATAACAAGCGGTTGTTGGGGACAACGATCAATGTATCTACCTGCTTGCGAAGTTCTGTTACCCCGAACTCACCTTGGTCTTTTCTTTTAGAGCCCTCGAAAGTAAACGGCTTGGAAACTATGCCCACCGACAACGCACCGATCGATCTGGCAATCTGTGCAACGACCGGTGCCGCACCTGTCCCGGTGCCTCCACCTGCGCCGGCCGCAACGAACACCATGTCGCTGCCCTTCAAAAGGCTCTTGATCTTGTCCCGATCTTCCTCGACGGCCTCTCTTCCAACATCTGGGTTCGACCCTGCACCAAGACCCTTGGTTATCAGCTCGCCGATATGGATTGTCACATCTGCGGCACTCTCCTGTAGAGACTGCAGATCGGTGTTTATCGCGATAAATTCAACGCCCTCTACGCCGGCTTCGATCATTCGATTGACCGCGTTCACTCCGGCGCCCCCAACTCCAACGACACGAATTGTTGGATTACTGACGCTCTCCTGGGTAACGATGGTGGGGTCCGGCCTCCCAGCGGGACTATCTGATCTGTCCATAATGTTGTGTGGAATTGCAGATGAAAACGCCTCTTTCAGGCGCTTAGTCGGACTTGGGGACTCGGTTACGGCTCCCTTGCTTTGGCCCTGCTGCTGTTTATCGGCCTCACGTGACTCTTGGTCAGCCTGCTCCTGTTGATCGGCAATCTCGTCATCACCGTGATCGGTACGTTTAAAAAGCGCGGCAAGTGGCCCTTCCCGCATACTCGACCGCTTATTACGCGCCATTCTTTAGTACCTCCTTTGCCAGCTCACGATAGGTGGCAGCTGCATTACCTTCTGTATCGTATTTTAGAACCGAGGTCCCTTGAACCGGCGCCTCGGCGAATTTAATCGTCTTTTTCACCCTTGTCGCAAATACCATTCCGCCAAAGTTCTCCTCAAGGATATCTATCGCTTCTTTTGCATGCACGGTCCGAGTGTCGACCATGGTAGGCAGAATCCCGGCGATTTCTATATTTGGATTCAGCTCTTCCTTGACCATCGCCATCGTGTTCTGCAGCTGTGCCAGCCCGCGCATCGACAGGTACTCACACTGCACCGGAACTATGACCTCGTCTGAGGCTGCCAGCGCGTTGATCGTCAATAGCCCTAGAGACGGCGGGGTATCGATACAGATAAAGTCGTAGTCACTCTTTACCGGTTGCAGGGCTTTCTTAAAGACCCGTTCACGGCCGATCCGAGAGCTGAGTGCAATCTCGGCGCCGGCAAGATCGATCGAGGCACAAGCGATGTCGATCTCACGCTTCCGGATCACTTCTCTTATAGATAGACCGTCAGCTAATACGTTGTACATGCTCTTTTCAATCTCATCCGGATCCATGCCCTGGCTCATCGTCAGGTTGGACTGAGGGTCGAGGTCTACAGCGAGTACGCGGTAGCCCTGTTCGGCAAATGCAACTGCCAGGTTCAAGGTCGTGGTCGTCTTTGCAACGCCACCCTTTTGATTGGCAAAAGAAATGACCTTGGCATGGTCTACGGGCGGCTCCACCACTTTGTCACTGTTGATCGGGGCCGAAGCGCCGTTTCTAACGCCGCCGTTAGCGCCGTTGGGAGTATCGACGATCTGTTCGTTCTGTAGATCGCTGGGTTTCACAACAGTCTGTGTAGAACTCTTTCCGTTTGAAGATGGATGGTTCACAGAATTCTCCTTCTCAGGCCCATCGGATCGGTTGAACTTTTCAAAAAGCCCCATCTGCGCTTAATTCGCACGCTACAGCCTGATTCCTTCTCTACGCATATCTATTCAACACTCATAGCCATATCGCCGTTTCCGCTCTCCGGCCGGCGTACACGCCGCCGGCCGGTGTGAGTAGCTTTTTACTGATACCGAATAACTTGGGGATTCGCTTAGCTCCCTGCACGCTCATCCCCAGATTCCATCGATGATTGCCCGTGGTGAATAGTTACCTCTACGCTAACGTCATCTGTCAGACCCGTATGAACTCACTCTTGGACAAGCGCATGATTTTCGTCACCGGCAAGGGCGGGGTCGGTAAGTCAACTGTGTCCGCAGCACTGGCGTTGGCTGCAGCCGAGAGAGGTCAGCGCACAATTATCTGCGAGGTCGCCAAACAGGAGCATATGTCGCGATTCTTTCACCGCGAGGGGATCGGCTTCGAAGAAGCTAAGCTACACGAGTTGGTGCACGGAATCTCGATCGATCCAGACAGATCCCTCGAGGAGTACATGCGTCTGCAGATAAAGGTCAAACCGGTTGCAGACTTGATGTTTTCGAACCGTATCTTCCACTACTTTGCCGTAGCCACGCCGGGCATGAAAGAGCTGGTCACTATCGGTAAGGCCTGGGAGCTTGCTCAGCCCCAACGCAGGGTAAAGAAGGGACAGATCTACGATCTTGTAATCGTCGATGCCCCAGCAACTGGACACGGTATTGGCATGCTTCGTACTCCAAAGCTGTTTGCCGACATAGCAAAGATGGGACCGGTAAAGAGGCAGGGAATGACAATTCACAACTTCATCTCTGACAGTAAAAAGACCGGCGTCGTTGCTGTTTGCATGCCGGAGGAGATGCCGGTCACTGAGACGATCGAACTCGAGCAGCGCTTGATGGACGAGATGGGAATTGGACTTGACTGTATCTTTATGAACTGTCTCTACCCCAAGCGGTTTACCAAATCAGAGACGGAACAGATAAAAAGCAAGTTTTCCAAGATAGGCAGTAACAACTCCGGGGAGATGGTCGTGCGGGCAGCCCTTAGGGCCGCTATCTCAGAGTCAACACGGGAGCTGTTTCAGCGAAATCAGGTCCGACGTCTCAAAAAGTCAACCGACACCGGAGTCGTTGACCTGCCGTTCATTTTTAAAGACGAATTAGATGTGGAGCACTTCCAATCGTTGGCGAAACCGATCGAGTCGGTTCTATGAATATAGGCGAGGCACTAAAAGGTAAGGAGATCTGCATCTGTGCCGGATCCGGCGGTGTGGGGAAAACCACTGCTGCGGCAGCTATCGCAATGGGTGTCGCTGCTGAGGGAAAAAAGGTCGCAGTCGTAACGATCGATCCAGCAAAAAGACTTGCCAGCGCTCTTGGCTTGGAGAGACTCGGCAACGAGGAACGTCTGATCGAACCAAAGCGATTTGAAAAGAACGGAGTTGAGATGAAGGGCGAGCTGTGGGCGATGATGCTCGATCCGAAAAGAACCTGGGATGAGTTGATAGAGCATCACGCACCTGATGCCGAGACAAGGGACAACGTACTAAACAACCGCATCTATCAGGAGCTCTCCAGCGCTCTGGTCGGCTCTCAGGAGTACATGGCGATGGAGAAGTTGTTTGAGCTTCACAGCGAGGGCCGCTACGACCTACTGGTACTCGACACACCGCCATCACGGAATGCTCTGGACTTCCTCGATGCCCCTGAGCGGCTGACCAACTTCATCGAGGGCAAATCGTTGCAGTTCTTTCTTAAAGGGGGACGCTTCGGAATGCGCGTATTCGGGCGAAGCACCTCGATGTTGTTTTCGATTCTCAAAAGACTCACCGGCTTCGACCTACTCAAAGACCTATCGGAGTTCTTCCAGAGTTTCGGAGACATGGCCGGTGGTTTTCAAGAACGCGCTGCAGCGGTAAACCGATTGATCTCGGACAAACGAACTGTGTTCATGTTGGTAACTGCTCCTCAACCGGAGTCGATCGACGAAGGAATCTTTTTCTTGGAGAGAATGAAACAGTCGAAGTTGCCTTTTGGTGCGGTGATAATCAACAAGGTACATCCCGACCATCTTCGACACGCTGAAAAAAACTACGAGAAACCGCTCGATGAAATACTTGAAGACTCCCGTGGAATCCTTTCGAGATCGATGAACGGGACCGAGGCAGGTGCGAGGCTGGCCGACAAGGTGTACGACAACCTACACGACTACCAGATGCTTGCGGCCCGCGACGATCAAAATATCGCACGCCTAATGAAGAAGGTGAGAAAAAACCGGGTAGTTCAGGTGCCCTACTTCGACGACGACATACATGACATCGACGGCTTGTGTCAGATAAATAGGTATCTCTTCTCGTCCGCCGAGGAGCGGAAGGCGATCATCGACTCGGTCTCACACTAATCAGACGGGCGCCGAGAAGTCGTTGGCATCCTCGATATCGTCGTACAGAAGCGACGATTCCGCAGAGTCACCAGAATCTGATATTTGTGTCGGACGCTTCAGCGGAAGCGAAAGCTCTTCCGGATGTCCACCGATCCAATCGCCTCCTGTTCCGGTCGAGGTCTGGCCTTGTCCAGTCGTGGCCACCGCAGGTCCGCTCAGTCTCTCGTCGGTAATAATTTGAGCCCCAGCTTGGGTTAACGGTGGTTGCATTCGACCGACATCTCGCATACCCGTACGATCATCAGACAGCTGCGCGGCGTGTCTCTGTAGACGCAACTTGATTAGAGGTGAAGCACTCTGCAAGAACATCCGTTTTTGCTCAGGTGCAATTGACTCGAGCTCATTTAGCATCGCAGCTAATGCTTTCACATCGGACTGTTCGAGCCAAACACCGTCGTCTCCCGCCTCCTCTACTGAGTCGTTGCCTGTTATTCCAAACTCCTCCAGCTCAGCGTAGGCAGTTTCAAATTGACCATCTGACAAGTCCATGTCGGACGAATCCCGCCAGATGCGATTGACAAATACTGCAAGCGCCGCGCCCTCCCGTGCCGTTCTGACCTGCGCGGCGCCTCCTGGACCAAACTCACTTAGGTACTGGTCGAGGCTCTTGCAACATGTAAGCGTTCCAGAGGCAAGTTTGAAGCTCTCAAGCGAGGAAATCTCGTCCCACTTAGAATCTATGAAATCGCCGACCAGCGAGCGGTAGTTGTAGAGCACAGAGCTGCCTGCGGGCTCTTCCACCAACTCGAAAGGTATCCATTCGCCTCTAGACACCGCCTTACCTAGAACTCTCGCAACGTCTTCCGTAAAACGTCTGAGATGCATATATAGGTTGGGCTTTGTCATGGAATACCTTTCTTTGGTCGTTTGTTTCTCACCATGGAGATCGATCAGCTAGCCCTGACGGGATGTATACATTTTTTACAAGTAGCCTGAAAGTTCCTCTTAGATGCAGGCTGCATTGCAGCCAAAGGCCTGCCTTACTTCAATACCCAATGACATCTGAGTGCAGGTGAATATCCGCGTCGTCTGTGCCTATGTCTTCAAATCGACCTTCTTCATATAGGCCTAAGAAGGCCTCGACTACGTCCGGGTCAAACTGTGTACCCGCTTCGGACCGCAGCTCCGTAAGCGCGTCCTTCCTTGGCCTCGCTTTGCGGTACGGCCGGTTGGAGGTCATCGCATGGAATGCGTCACAGACGAAGATGATTCTCGCACCGACCGGAATCGCCTCCCCAATCAGCCCGTCGGGATATCCTTTGCCGTCCCAGCGTTCGTGCGCGTGCCGAACCAGGGGCGACACCTCATCCAGAAATGGAACGGGTGCAAGTATCTGCTGGCCAATAACCGTGTGCTTTGCGACCTCCTCAAACTCCTTTTCTTCAAGCTCTGAGTCCTTGTTCAGTATCTCGCTCGGTATCGCGAGCTTCCCTATGTCGTGAAAAAGAGCTGCGTAACGCAGAGTCTTCAGTTCATCGCTCGACATGCCCATTGCGCCTCCTACGCAGACCGCCATCTCGGCGATCTCTCGCGCATGGGTGGCCGTATAGCGATCCTTGGCCTCAAGAGCACCTGATAGGGCCTCCACCGTCGCAACGTATGCGTTTTCCAGCTCCTCGTAGAGCTCAGCGCTCTGAAGCACGCTACCGATCTGCTCTGCGATCGTGTTGATCAGCGCCACATCGTCCTGGTCGAACGCACCCACCTGTGGTTCCTCAAGATTCAACGCTCCCCACACGCGGTCTCCAACCCTGATCGGCACACAGAGCTCTGATCGTGTCTCCCGATTGTGTTCACCGCCTCTGAAATCGGGGTTGAGGAGTACGTCGTCTATGACGATCGTCATGCATTCGTTAACCGCCTTGGCAACTACTCCTTTATCGAGTGGCAACTTGTAGCCGTTTCCTCTTTCTTCTAAACGCTCGTACACACGTCCCGAGCCCGCCGACAGATAAAGGCGCCGCTTCCCTTTGTCGAGAACCAGCATCGAGGCCATGTAGTAGTGGAACTCATCGTGCAGCTCCTCGACGACCACCTTGCAGACTTCGCCGGGATCGACCAGGCGTGCCACCCTCGATCCGAGCCTGTTGGCGAGCGCAAGTTGACGGTGCTGCTTTTCAAGCGAAAGGGTTCCGACTTGAAGTCGTTCAAGCTCACCTGCACTCTCGATCCCCGAGGGACGAGACAGCCGATCAGCGCGTTTTTTGCCGTCCTCCCTATGGAGCTCCTTGGACTCTGCGGCCACCCTTTGGGCTTTCTGCAAAGCGAGCCCGGCCGCCGTGACCAGGGTCTCTTTATCTTCACCGTCTGCTGGAAACTCGGCAATTCCAAAAGATATTGAGAAACTGGGCTCACTTTGGGGTAGCGAGTTTCTTATCTTCTCAGCAACCTTCCTCGCCTCGTCTGTATCGGAGTTGGGAAGAAGAAGAGCAAACTCGTCTCCCCCGATCCGGAAAGCCAAGCATCCCTCACCTTTGGAGGAGTTTATGCACCCACCTACCGCTCGCAGCAGTCGATCACCCTCACGATGGCCAAGTTCATCGTTTACGACTTTGAAGCCGTCCAAGTCCAGCATGACCAGGCCCAGGGAGCGCTCGCCCGTTCGCGATACCTCAACCTCGGCCGCAACCGACTCGTGAAACTCCCGATGATTCAACAGCCCGGTCAAGGGATCCTTGCTCGCCTGTTCCTCGAGCCTGGTAAGGACCTCTGCGTTTGCAAGCGCAACAGCAACTTGCGCCGCATAGGACTCCAGCTGATCGACATCGAGTGGCAGAAAGCCATGGCTGTGATCCGAAATAGAGACGAGGAAGCCTCGCCGTTCGTCCTTGTATAGAAGTGGCGCAAAACACAGAGACCCCACGGGCCGTTGAGGATCGTATGCGAGAGATTCAAGCCCTATCTCCTCCTCAACCTTGTTGACCGCCATCGGTTCGGATATCTCTCTCTCCATCAGCTCAGCTGTGTATTCCTCCAGTGTCTTAAGCACCGAGTCAGAGACCTCTGTTGAGTGAGCTGTCGATAACAGCCCAGATTTCTTGCAAAGAAGAAGTGCGTACTCCTTACCTGCCACTGCCGCCTGTGCGTGTGCAGTTATCTTCGATAAAAGGTCATCGATTCTGATCACAGAGACAAGGTCTCGCAACGATGCTTCGAGCTGCCTCTGGCGCTCTTCCTGCTGCTTCAGCTGACCCTGGAGGCGGCGCCACAGTCTTCGGCGCAATCGTGTTCTACTAATCAATGTATAGATAACGGCACCCAAGACAGCACAACACGCAGCCACAACGAACAAGAAGCTTGGCCCGCTCAGAATTACGACTGCGATCGCCAGCGCCGCACCGACCGACATCCCTGCAAGCAGCCCGTTCAAAGCCGATCTTCGTTGGGTCTCCCAGGTGACCTCATATTCGTAATAGCCATACGGGCCCTCAACGTATTTGGTCTGGTGCACGTGTGCAAAGGGCAGGCCAAACAGAGTTGGAACGCATGAAAGCAATCCGGTGTTGTAGTCTCTATCGGCTCCCTTGATTCCCACGCCACGAATGTCTTTGAACCTAATCTTTGCGCTTTCGTCACCGATCTCTACCAGTTCTGTGTTGTGTGTTGTCGTGAACTTGCCCGCAGCAGACACAACGTTCTGATAGACACGCTTCGGCGATCCGAAGGCCTTTAGTGCAAGGATCACCGGAACGCCCACTCGGAGCTCAATCGCCTTCTGCCCTATGTGGTATGGGGCACGGGGATCGTTCAACACCTTCTTCGAGGCTTCGAAAAGCCTGTGTTTTAGCTCATAGGTGAACCATCGATTCTCGTCGCGTAGCTCTCTCTCGCTCTCTTTTACACCTGCTGTCTCGAGTAACCGCGGTATCCCATCTGAACCACGTTCCTTCTGAACATAGTCCAGAATCAGGCGAGTTGTTATTCCGCTTGTTTCACGAGGAGCAAGCGAGCCTATGGCTCCCATCAGTCATCCCCATTACAGCTTAGTGCCTTACTCAAAAAAAACCAGGGTTTATCTTCAATTTACTTTCGTTGATCGTACATCCGTTCGGTATGTAAATTATCGTTTGCCTACCCGAATTCACGAAGGCTCTGGGTCTCTGCAAGACTCTGAAGCTTCCTCAAAGATTGATTTTCTATCTGTCGTACACGCTCCCTCGTCACGTTAAACGCCTTCCCAACCTCATCTAACGTTCGGGCCCGCTCACCACCTAATCCATAGCGCATCTCGAGCACACGCCGCTCACGGTACCCGAGATTCTCCAGTGCCTCGTGAAGCGCCTCCTTAGCCAAGACATTGGTTGCCTGCTCGTACGGTGAGGGGGCCTGCTCGTCGGCTATAAATTCACCAAACTGAGATTCCTCCTCTTCACCGACCGGTTTTTCTAGTGAGACAGGCGCCTGCGCCATGTGTTTGATCGCGTCGACTTCAGCTACATCGATGCCCGATTCTTCGGATATCTCTTTGATGGTCGGCTCGCGACCCATTTCATGTTGAAGCCTTCGCTCTACACGACTGATCTTGTTCAACTTCTCTACAACGTGTACCGGCATACGGATCGTTCGCGCCTTATCGGCCAATCCACGAGCTATCGCCTGCCTTATCCACCAAGTCGCATACGTGGAAAATTTAAAGCCCTTGCGAAAATCGAACTTCTCCGCCGCACGCACAAGTCCAAGCGTTCCCTCCTGAATCAAATCGAGAAACGGCAATCCTTGATTTCGATAGTTCTTTGCGATCGAAATCACCAACCGCAGATTCGACTCAATCATCTTCTTCTTTGCAGGAAGTTCACCTCGTTCGATGGCCATCGCAAGGTCTACTTCCTGTTGCGCGGTAAGAAGCTCAAACTTGCCAATATCTTTAAGGAACAGTTGCAACGAGTCGGTCGTTATTTCGTGACGATGTACCGAGACGGTCTGGCTTTCTTGGTGCACGGCCTCCGGCGAGACCTCAACGGACTCCTTTTTATCGACCAGCTCGATATCGGCCTGTTCGAGAAAATCGTACAGATTCTCGATGTCCGCCTTGTCCAATTCAAGCGCCGAAACGGCGTCAGCGACATCGCTGTAGCTTAGGATGCCTTGGCCCTTTCCTCTGGCTAACAGATTTCGTACCTCGACTAACTCCTGTATCTCTGGATCAATCATTTCAGGGAACGGTAGATGTAATCATCGTTTCGAGCAAATCGCTTGTGGGCTTCAAGCTAATCATCTAGGGTTGTCTCAAGATGATCGACGATACGAATAGGTCCAACCGGGATGCTGAAGAAAAGCACCCGGAGGTGCTCTCCAGCCTGCCAAAACGCAGGCCTCAGAGGGTAAGCGAAAAACGAGGCAGGTCCACCATGGAGCGCGCCCCGAGAGCGAGTTCGAAAAAGGTTGGCGCCGATAGACCGAAGACATCCTCTCGAAGCGAGCCAAGTAAAGATGACGGAGTTTCTCAAACACCGGCCACAATGCTCTCACAGGCCGAGGGTGCCGTCAAAGGAGCTGTAAACACGGGACTCACATTGACCACGAAAGCTGCTGGTGCCATTTTCAAGAGGATTCGCCCGTAGAGCCTAGTAGCTGCCCGCCGACCGTACATACGTCCACAAATTCGACTAACAATTCCAGGAAAACTACTTATCTTTCGATAGTTAGATCAGGAACAAGCTAGGACGGGCAACAACTACCATCAGGCCAGGGGGCCGGGATGAATGTCAAGGGACTGACAGGGCTAATACTTACGATTGCAATTTTCCTGATAGCTGCACCCACAGCGGTCGCAAAGCCGGCCGATCGTGACCGGGACGGGATAAGAGACAGACACGAGAGGTCGCTTGGCACCAGTCCGAAGCATTTCACTAAGGCTCGCAACTATGTGAACCGTGTTGTGAGTTATAAGCGATCGTCCGGAAAACTGATCTTCTATAGGGCCAAGGGCCAACCAGTCTATGCAGTCGTTGACGAAGAAAGCGTGGTCTTCTGTACCGACGAGTACTACTGGCTAGACGAAGACGATTTCGAGGATTCGAACGGCACCGATGACGAGTTTGACGACAATTTCGACGACGAGTTTGGCGATGGTCTCGACGAGGACGAGCCCGACGGTTCGGCTCCGTGCCTAGACAGCGCTATCAGACGTGGTGATAAAATAGACGAGGCAAAGCTCTCCTACTATCACGGTAATTTCTTCATAGATTCGCTCCACCTGCTGTAATTTTATAACGTCGAGGGCAGGCTCGTAATCCATCACTTTGTGAACTTTGCAACGACCTTCTTAGTGCTCGGTTGCTACAGCTTGACATCCGACTATACTCAGCTACTTAAAATTAAGCAACTTAAGCCGAACCGCCGTGATCACGATCATGGCGGACGGGGGAACCGATTCGGGTGGGCAGTGCGCCCTCCCGGCGGGGCGAATCGACTCGGTGAACGATCACCGTTCACAGCGTGAGCCGTAGCGTCTTTTTCCGACGCGAGCCCGACAGCTAACTCCGTAGGCAAAAAGGAATAGGTAAATTGAGTTTCATATGTCACAAGCTAAACGGTCGCCGGTTGCTGAAACCTTTCATAGTGACCTCGGCATCCATCGCCGCAATCGCGCTTGCAAGCGCAACGGCTCCTCCAGCCTTCTCTCTATCAAGCGGTGGGTTTAGCCCACTGCTTTCTGGTCAACTAATTGACATAGAGCAAGAGGCCCAATCAAACCCGGGCACCACCGGGCCGGAACGACGAAAGCTGTATGCACTACAAAGCCGGTCTGTAGCCGTAACAGGCAAGATTGAACGACCCGCATCTTCTGGTCGTACAAGGGCACAATTCCAGATCCGTACCTCTAGAAAGTGGAAAATGGTTAGATCTGCCAGAGTTGGCAAAAGTGGACATTTCAGACTGCCGGTCAAGGTATCAACCGCCGCCAAATACCGTTATCGAGTCGTGCTCAGTAGCAACAGCAGGGACAGTCTCTTTATCAGTGCGAACGACCCTGTTCTAACTGGACATATCACCGTGTACAAACCAGTAGTTGCAACATGGTTCGGACCTGGATTTTATGGAAACCGAATGGCCTGTGGTCCGGTGCTAACCGAGGAGAACATCGCTGTAGCGCACCCGTCTCTACCCTGCGGTTCAAAGGTCGAGCTCTTCGCGAACGGCCGTGTATTGAAAACAACGGTGCAGGATGTATGCGCCTGCAACATCGACCTGACTGCAGGCGCAGCGAAGGCGCTAGGCATGAACGGCACGACCTCTATCGGTGTCAAGAACAGAAGATAAAGAAGCGATAACGACCGACAGATTCCGTTCAGTGCGCAGGAGAACGACCGTGTACCTAGAAGGCCGACTCTCATGCACGGCTCAGACCCGACAAGAGGCGAGCATAGGCATGCTGATCTGCCTCAGAGACAGGCGATTGCAAAGCGTTGGCTAGGCCTGCTTGTAGAGGAAAGACCCGTGGAAAGCCTTGAGGGCCTCTCTATCGGCCAACTGAACCGCCTTGTTCGAGACCTTGCTCGACGTAACAAAAGAAGTGCCCTCGGTGGCAGGCAACAGCATCAAACCGATCGATAGTCTCGGCTCTACGGTTACCGAAGACCCTCATGTAAGCACGATCACCCTCGGCCTACAGCAACTGGTCGAACGTCACCTGCTTTCATATGAGAGGTTTGACCATTCCTTCTCATTGATGAAGTTCGTGCTTGAGCGGCGCAGGCCAAGCGAGACAGTAAACGGCGGATCGACAACACGTGTCGTGTGGTTATTAAGGAGATTGTGCGACGAATCGATGGGTCATCCCACACGACTCGGGCTGCTACCTATTACTGCCCGAACCGCCACTCAGCGTGCTCGGGGGCCGGGACGAGTCGTTGCTGCGCTGGCTCAAAGTACTGATGAACGCTGGGCTCAAAGCGTATTGAAAGTTTCTTCCATGGTGTGCCCTGACGACTCAGTAGATGCTGAGGAGCTACTGGTGATGGCCGATGAGCGGCTTGCCGAGATCGAATTGGCAGAGCCTTCCAATGTTCGCCGAGGGCATCTGAGGCTCACAGCTTAGAGCACGCTGGATACGTACAGAATAGATATCAATATCTTTCGTATACCGGGATAAAGGCGGAAGAACCGTTTTTTACTGGTCGAATTTGCGATAGGCTCTAAACAAGATGCCGGATTCGCCGTCGACACAGCCACCGGGGTCAGACCTCCTGACTATCAGAGAAGGTCGCACGCCTATTTAAGATAAAACCAGACACGCTCTACAGATGGGCCAGACGTGGCCGGCTGTCAGCAACCAAGGTCGGCAAGGAGTGGCGTATCTCGTTGTCGGATGTTGAGAAGTTTGTCGGGCGCAGTCTGCCACATACAGACGACCGGGAAATGGTAGAGAACGGCCTTTTGATGGAGCCGGAGGACCAGGATACCGCACACGCCGGCTTGACCACGACAAGCGTTGAGCGTTATCTGCGCAACTTCCTCAAACCGAGAGATCACGTTCGGCCAGCCACGAAAAAGGGTGACCTCGCCACCATAGAGCAAGCATTCTGGAACATAGCGATCGGCTCTGGGGGGTTGCTCTTGGTACTCCATGCCCCGAATCAGATCAAACCGCTTCGTAAGACCCTAAAGGATCTCGGAGTCGATGCACGGGCACTTCGAAAAGAAGGCCGGCTCAACCTGGTTGAAGTAAAAGGCGCAAAGGAGGCGCGGCGAGCGCTACATCTCGCGGCGGGCAAAGGTCAACCGGTCTGGGCCACATACGGACTTGCAAGCTCGGTTCAGATTCCTCACGACCTTGCATTGGAGCATGCCTACGAGCTCGACGCTGCATGCGTCACCTGCAATGCGATCATCTTAGACGGCTGGCTTGTTACCAGGAAGAGCTGGTCACACAGCGATACTTGGCGGCTTGAAGCGGCACATCGAGGCCTGATACGAGTTGTTGACGATGGGCTACTGTTAATCCGTCATAGCTAGCCACCTCTGTACAGGATGCCTCGCAAACATCATCAAATTCATCCATAGTCCACATGAGATTCAACAGACATGAGCTTGCTGGCGCGGTCGCTGATCTCGGCGTCCTTTTACCGATAGCGCTTGCACTAATCGTCATGAACGGCCTCTCTGCTACAGCCGTTCTGCTCCCCGCTGGACTCTTATATATCTCCGTGGCGTATATCTACAATCTGCCGATTCCCGTGCAGCCATTGAAGGCGTTCGGTGCAATCGCGATCGCCAAGGGGCTGGGCTCAGACGAGATTGCCGCCGGTGCTTTACTGATCGGGGCGATCTTCTTGATCTTGGGTCGTATAGGTCTGATCGATCTTTTCTCACGTGTTTTCCCAAACGCACTTATTCGTGGCGTACAGTTGGCTGTTGGGCTGCTCTTTTTAAAGATCGCCTGGCGACTTGTGACCGATCCGACCGGTGGGTTCTCCGAATACGCCCTAAGTACAAACTGGGCACTTCCATTAGCTATTGCAGCGTTGGTAGTAACGCTCGCCCTGAAGCGCTTCTCCATCACACTTGTGCTGGTTGGCTTTGGCATAGTTGTGATGCTCGTTGAAAGCGCGGGTAGCGTCTCGATTGGCCCATCTGCAATATCGCTGCCCTCTCTTGATGGAGAGGCTCTGCTAACCGCTCTGACGGCCCTGGTAATTCCACAACTACCCCTTACTTTTGCCAACTCGTGTGTCGCAGCGAGCGATGCTGCGCACACCTATTTCAAGGAAAAGGCCGACAAGATCCGACCGGGCAGGCTCGCGCAATCTCTTGGTGTGGCAAACATCTTTGCCGGTTCTATCAGTGGTATGCCGGTCTGCCACGGCGCAGGAGGGCTGACCGCCCACTACTCCTTCGGTGCCCGTACCGGTGGCGCACCCCTAACGATGGGCGTGGCACTTGTCGCCTTGGCCTTGGGCGTGGGTGCCGGACTGGGAGACCTGCTCGCCGCCTTTCCCCTGCCGATACTCGCTGCACTTCTTGCGGCCGCAGGCATTCTGCACATGGGGCTTCTTCGAGATTTAAAAAGTGCTCGCGAATGGATTTTTGCCCTTTTCGTAGGTGCCGTTGGATTCCAGTTCAATCTCGCATACGCCCTCGTTATAGCGCTCGTAGCATGGTGGCTTCCCAACGGACTGCGGCGGTTGCGCAGTCGGGACAACCCGAGCGATTAGAAACTTGTGAACACCTCGATACGATCAAAATTGACGTAGGCTTCGCAGTCTATGAAAAAGTTGCTTCAGTTCGAGGAGGCGCGGCAGATTGTCAAGGATGCTGCTCGTGCGCGAATGGTTGGCCGAGAGACGATCGCACTCGAAGAAGCACTGGGCCGAGTGTTAGCCGACCCTATTATGAGTCCAATCGACGTCCCCCCGTTTGCAAACTCAGCGATGGATGGCTTCGTATTGAGGGCCGAGGATACAAGTGAAGCAAACGAAGACGGGCCCGCGACATTGAAGATAATCGACGAGTCGAGGGCCGGCTCACCGGCCATTCAGCCAGTTGTCGAAGGGAC
This sequence comes from uncultured Thermoleophilia bacterium, assembly GCA_963710065.1. Lineage (GTDB taxonomy): Bacteria > Actinomycetota > Thermoleophilia > Solirubrobacterales > CAVPYU01 > CAVPYU01. Next base: position 395,754 of record CAVPYU010000002.1, read on the forward strand.
TGCAATTCGCATCTCGACCGGAGCGGTAGTGCCTGAGGGCGCAGACTGTGTTGTGCGTGTGGAAGATACGTCCGAGGAAGAGGGGAACGTCTTAGTAAAAAAGGTAGCCCGCAAAGGACAAGATATTCGTTTTCCAGGTGAAGACATACGCTGCGATGAAGTTGTGCTCGAAAGCGGGGTCAGCATCGGCCCCGCGGATCTGGGAGTGCTCTCCTCGATCGGAATGGACAGTGTCAGATGTCGATGTCGCCCACAGGTGAATCTTCTTGCCACCGGAGATGAACTTGCGATGCCAAACGAAAAACTCAGAAAAGGGCAGATCTATAGCTCAAATGCCTTCTCGGTTCCCGCTCAGATAGAGCAAGCCGGCGCTGAATGCCTATCAGTAGCTGCCGTTCCCGACGAACACGATGCAACCGTAAGGGCGATATCTGGCGCATTGAAGTGCAACCTGGTGGTCGTCTGTGGGGGTGTTTCGGTTGGAGAGCATGACCACGTGAAGCATGCATTCGCCGAGCTTGAAATCGATGAAGAGTTTTGGAGAGTCGCGATTAAACCGGGAAAGCCCACCTGGTTTGGATGTAAGGGGGAGACCTTGGTCGTAGGGCTGCCTGGTAATCCTGTCTCAGCGATGGTCGTATTTCATTTGCTAGTTAGGCCCGCGCTCCACGCGCTGCAAGGAATGCAGTCCCCAGACGTATGCGCATCGGCAATCCTCGACGAGACTGTGAAAAAAAAGCCCGGGCGCATGGAGGCTGTCCGATGCTCTTTACGTACAGCAGACGACGGCTGGCATGCCAAGCCGACCAAGCAGCAGGGATCTCACATCTTGACATCGATGCTCGGCGCCGATGCCCTGGCATTGATACCGGCGAAGTCCGGCGACGTGGAGGCCGGCGCCAGGGTTGATATCACCCTGCTTTGAAAACTTAATGGACTCCCGTCTGCCGGTTAGCCATAACGCTCACCCGTAATCTGGCGAAGCTTGTTTCTATCGTGCTGCGCCTGGATCTGGCGCACAGTACCTGACCTGGAACGCGTGACAAGGGATTCGGTCGTTGCGCCAGCGGATTCCGGGTAGCGCACGCCCTCGAGCAGATCGCCTTCGGTAACACCGGTTGCAGCGAAGAAGACGTCGCCGCCGGCGACCAGATCGTTGCTGTTTAACACCTGTTCCAGGTCATAGCCTTGGTCCACCGCCTGCCGACGTTCCTCGTCGTTACGAGGCCACAGCCTTGCAAGAAACTCGCCACCTAGACACTTGATCGCAGCGGCCGACAAGACACCCTCGGGAGTGCCACCGATACCCCAAAGCAGATCGACACTGGTGCCCTCGCTTACCGCGATCATTGCTGCAGACACGTCTCCATGACTGATAAAGCGAATCCTGCCACCGGCCTCTCGCACCTGATCGACACCGGGCTGGTTCCGCTCCCTGTCGAGAATTACAACCATAATGTCTCTCACATCACACTTCTTGCGCTTGGCGATCAGCTTGAACGTCTCGCCTAGTGGTCGGTCAAGGTCCAGCAGGTCAGCTATTTCGGGGCCGCCCGCAATCTTTTCCATGTAAACGCAGGGACCTGGATCGAACATCGTGCCGCGTTCGGACAGCGCCACGACCGATGTTGCATTGGGTTGGCCCAACGCGGTCAGGGTCGTTCCCTCGAGAGGATCGACCGCGATATCGACCTTTGGAGGCGATCCGTCGCCGATAGCCTCGCCGTTGTAGAGCATCGGTGCTTCGTCCTTCTCGCCCTCACCGATCACGACTACGCCGTCCATCGGTACCGAGCCCATAACCAGCCGCATTGCGTCAACAGCCGCTTGGTCGGCCAGCTTCTTCTCTCCAACTCCTATCCAGCGGGCAGCCGCCATCGCCGCTGCTTCAGTAACCCTGACCAGCTCTAGCGCAAGGTTACGATCTGGATATTCGGTGTGACGCACAGGCTGTGCGATTGTCTCTGACGAACTTTCCATCGTCTTTCAGCCTCCATTATGCAAGTCGATGAGAGCCGACAGTGTGGCCGACTCTTCTTCATATAAGACCGTGAACTTTTAACTCTACTAGTCGTCGTCTTTTATTGCCGAGGCAGTGTGCCTAAGTGAATTAACCTCAGCACCAAGCAGGATCGCGAACGAGACCAGGAACGTCCAGGTGAGGACCAGGACCAGGAATCCAAACGCCGCGCCGTAGCGCGTTATATCTACCAGAGCCAGGTACGCGGGAAACAGGAGAGTCAAGGCCGTGATCAGAATCGATCCAAACAGAGTGCCCGGCCACACATCGCGCCAGCGAATCTGCGTATTCGGGCCGAATTTGTATATGAAGGTGATCAACCCTGCGGAGATCAACCACGTAAAAAAGAGGGATAGATAGGTCAGTATGTTTGGAATCTTCGATATTCCGAAGGGAAGCTTCTTAACGCCAGCAGCATCTATCCCGAGCATTCCAGCTAGCACGATCACCATCAAAAAGAATATGACCAGAAACACGGTGATCAACGTCCCACGCAAACGCTTCTGCAAGAAGCTCCTGCGTGGGACATTGAATAACTTGGCCATTGAAGCGTCAACCGCACTCCAAAGAGAGCTTCCTGTCCAGAGAAGGCCTATGAACGCGATTATCCCAACCGAGGTGGCACTGCCACGTATCGAGTTGATCGTTTCCGCCATGTCAGACCTCGGAACGCCTGGAAAAACACGGTCCAACTCATCGAGGGTCGCCGAAACGATGGTCTCGCTGTTGAACAGGGTCCCCGCAGCAAAGACAAGTAGAAGGAAGAACGCAAGAAGGGAGAAGATCATATAGAACGCAAGCATTCCCTCCATATCCGGAGAGATTGTCGTCACCAAGTTTGTCGAAGACGCGCTTAACCTCTGACCAAAACGAGCGCATGGCTTTTTTGACTCTGGCTTGAGTTTCCATTTAGATTGCCACTAAGATACTTGCGGCTTCGGCTCTATTTGCAAGTTGTTGCCGGAGCAACTGAAAACGATGGAGGGAGAAAAGTGGCTGTAACAAAGATAATCGAGCTTGTGGGTAGCTCGTCAAAGAGTTCCGACGATGCTGTAAATCAGGCTCTGGCGGAGGCAAAGAACACTCTGCGCAACATCAAGGCGGTCGACGTAGTCTCAACAGGGCTGCGAGGGGAAAACCTAGACGAGTGGCGTGCATATGTGCGTATTTCGTTCCTGATCGACCGAGAAGGACAGGTTTCTTAACGACCTTTCGACCCGTATACCCGTCTATAAAGCCAAATAACGGGTAAAGCCGGTAGACATACCTGTCGATACAGAATGTGAGGCAGCGGCCCGATTGGGCTGCCATTTCAAGGACGAAAAATATAGGAGACGGATCTCCAAATGCTGTGCGCCAGATCATCACAGACTGTGCCTGTTCGGTGGATGCAGTGCGGGCTTGCAGCTTTTCTTGTTGCCTTTCTTGTTTCAATCGCAGCGCTGCCCAGTAGTGCAACAGCCTCGGATATAGGTGCGTGGGGTGAGGCCAGATACTGGCAGTACGCCTCCGACTACCGAGAGATTCAGTTCAACGACAACGAATCTGGCTATAACGGCTACGACAATCCCAACTACTGGTTTGACCCGTACGGCGGTGTCCCAAATGGAACCTTCTACTGGATGCGAGACGTCTATAAGTGGAAGAACGGCAGTTACCAGTGGTACGCACGATACGAGTACTGGGGACACGTGGAGTGCACTACATACGACGGCAGCACAGCCCAGGTTGAAGGGCACGTCACCTATACAAACGATCCTTATAAAAATCCTAACGACCCCGACGGCGACGGCTACGGAGCGCCAACCCGCTACCCGTACTCCCAGTTCCGAATACGCGATGAGTCACAAGACAAAATCTACATGGCAACACACGTCTCTTGGGCCTACTGTGACTACATAGGTTGGAGTGGGTACGGAATTGAAGAGGGCTACGTGCATGTTCGTGAGTACCCCGATGCCGATAACGACGGTGTCCCCAACTCCTCCGACAACTGCCCATACAACTGGAACCCCGACCAGAAGGACTCTGACGGTGACGGCATGGGAAACGCCTGCGACCCATACGATGGCGAAGGATCCGGACCGCCGCCGTCCGACCCTCCTGACCCTGCTGACGAAGAGTATGAAGAGGGTGATGATGCCGATGAAGATGATGTTCCAGACGCAGAAGACAACTGTCCAAAGGATCCAAACGAAGACCAAGAAGACACAGACGGAGACGGCACAGGAGACGCCTGCGACCCCCACTTCCCAGGCTCAGAGGGCGCCGACTACTACCACGGGAACGTTGGCGCCGAGACGATCGAGGGAGTCTCGGGCAGAGACTCACTTGCCGGAAACGACGGAAACGATCAGATAAACGGCGGTGACGGAGCAGACGGCATCTTCGGCCAGGACGGAAACGACACACTTGACGGAGGCCCGGGAGACGATGTCGTCTTCGGCGGTGAAGGGGCAGACACGATCATCGCAGGGCCTGGAAGAAACCAAGTGGACGGAGGCCCGGGCGCAGATGAAATCGACACCCGTAACGGCTTGGCAGACTTAGTCGACGGAGGAGAGGGCAAAGACTCAGCCACGGTCGACTCGATTGATCACGTGATGAGGGTTGAGAAGGTTGTTCGTGATAGCAAAGCAGTGAAGGTTTCGAGTGCCCGCCGAGCAGGAGCAAATCGCGGATCTTTCAGACGTAAATCCGGCACCAGGTTTGCAGACCACCTAAAAGGCTCCAGCAGAAGCGACTCGATCCGAGGTAAAAGAAGCAGGGATACGATCTTCGGACGTGCGGGCAGCGACAGGCTTTTCGGGGGCTCAGACAGAGATAGGCTGTTCGGTGGTTCGGGGTCAGACACGCTTAATGGTGGATCGGCAGACGATCTACTGGTAGGTGGCTCAGGCCGTGACAAGATCCTGGGAGGATCAGGAAACGACAGAGCCTCAGGTGGTCAAGGCGCCGACTACATGGACGGCGGCCACGGCGACGACAGGCTGCGCGGTGGATCAGGAGACGACTGGCTGGTTGAAAAAAGCTACGGGGACGACAAGCTCCTGGACGGTGGCCCAGGAAACGACGTTGTCTTCGGTAACCGCGGAGGGGACGTTGCCCGCGGCGGGACAGGTTTTGACTTAGTAAGCGGTGGATCCGGTCCCGATACGTTGAGCGGTGGCCCAGGAGCAGACCACGTAGACGGCGGCGCAGGCTCAGACCCACGTGTCCAGGGCGGTGCAGGCGACGACACTGTATTAGGCGGAGACGGACCGGACAATGTCTACGGAGGGCCGGGGGACGACACTCTCTTTGGAGGTTCAGGCCCTGACAAGCTAAACGGTGGTCCAGGGTACGACGTCTGCTACACCCAGTTTAGAAGTGAACAGCGCAGCTCTCGTGGCTGCGAGGTGATCATCGAGTACGACCCGTCTGCTGTCGGTGACGACGACGGTCGCTATCCGATATCCGGTGACGATGGTGCAGACAGGCTCTCCGGGACGGCAAGTGCAGACACTATACTCGGCCACGGTGGCAAGGACACGATCAAAGGCCTCTCTGGAAACGATGAGCTGGACGGAGGGTCGGGCGCAGACAGGATCGAGGGCGGACGTGGTAACGACGTTATCTTCGGTCGCTTCGGTGCAGACAAGCTGATCGGCAGCTCCGGTGCAGATACGATCGAAGGTGGTCGTGGCAACGACGTAATCTATGGCGGCTCTGGTTCCGACAAGATAAACGGCGGATACGGCAATGACTCTCTCCACGGAGGTCCAGGTACGGACGTAATCCAGTCCTTGGACGGCAAGCGTGACTTCATCAACTGCGGCTCCGGCAGAGACACCCTAATCAGGGACAGCCACGACAAGTGGAAGAACTGCGAGAAGGTTCGGTAAGGGCCTACTGTCACTCAACGATCCGGATAAGGTTGTGAACGATCCGTTGGCAGCGCTTTCGCACGCCCTCCATATCCTCGAAACCACTCAGTAAACGCATTCGCCACTCCGGGTCACGTAGGTCTTTATCCGTCGCGTACGCCTCGGCCCATATTTGCGCCATCTCACGGTCCACCTCGAAATGAAACTGCAAGCCGTACGCCCGCGAACCGTAACGAAAGGCTTGGTTTGCACAGGCATTTGAAGAGGCAAGGTGTGTTGCACCATCGGGTAGCTCAAACGTTTCTCCATGCCACTGGAACACCGGCAGCGGATCGGACAGCCCTTCAAGAATCGGGTCAGCACGCCCGGCATCGGTGAACTCGATCTCTTCCCAACCGATCTCTTCCGATGGAGCTCTGTAGACGGGCGCACCGAGCGCTTTGGCCAGGAGCTGCGAGCCCAGACAGATGCCGAGCACGAGCTGTCCCTGATCGACGGTCTCCTTAATAAGCCGGATCTGTTCAGCCAGATGGGGGTATTTGTCCGTCTCGTCGACGTTCATCGGCCCGCCTAGAATGATCAGCCCCTGGTCGGGGCCCAGCGCGTCGGGGACTGCATCGCCCCTATACGGCCTGACGATCTCTGTCGATATCCCTTCAGCCTCGAACGCCGTCAAAAGAAGACCGGGGTGCTCACATTCGATCTGCTCGATAAAGACGATCTCTTTCACAACTATCTGACACTACCACTCACAAACGCTGGATGAATTGGCAGAGCAGAATATGAACTGCTCAATTAGAGTGCCGTGACTACGGACTGACTTATGAGCTGGTTAAAGAGATTCTGGACACAGCCTAACAAGCGATACCGAAATTTCGTGATCGTCTACGCACTGCTGGCGCTCAACTTCATCCTGCCGGCCTTTTCCTACTACTTCGATCCCGACGCCGCTGTTAGCTCGTTCTACTGGATCGGCGAGCTTTTTGACAGCAAGCAGTCAGCCACCGAAGACTCATACATCTGGTGGATTCTCGGTGCCGGCAATGTCATGACGCTCGGTGTCATGTGCACGTTGATACTGGTAAACGTTCGGCGCTTCTACCCGATCCTTCCTGCACTTGTCTGTTTGAAGGGGCTCTCAAGTCTCGGCTTTCTGATCGTCTATATCGCCGGCCCACACAACCCGACGTTCATGGGTGCGGCGCTGCTTGACGGTGTGTCGGTCTTCCTAATGCTCTGGTTTGCGATAAGAGCGAACCGATCGATCGACAGGAACCCGACCGAACTTGTGCCACAACCGGTGGACGGCCGGCGAGCCTTGAGGATGGGACCGAAAAGCCGCAAACGGGCCGGTGTTGTCGCAGCTGCGATCCTTCCTGAGTCTGACAAGATGAACGACAGCGATGCCCACAATTCATCAACCCCGGACGCGATAGCCGAGCAGATTGCGAGCGCTCCGTTTGCCACCGGTGTCGGTGCAAGAGCGCTTATAAGGATCGTTCACTCGTCCCCGTTTGTAGTGATCGGCAAGGCACGAACACTCCGAGGGCTGAGACAGGATGATCGCAATCGCTATCTTGAGAGACTTGAAGAGAGTCACCTCTACGCTGTTCGACAGGCCTATCAATCTCTGAAAGCGCTGGTCAGTCTGGCCGTCTTGGGACAGCTGGATCGGCAGAACGAGATCGGCGCGTACCGTTCAGGCACGCCTCGGCAGCGTTAGCCGCACCCGGGAGCTGACAATGTGAAGCCGGTGGTAAAAGATGAAGCAGCAGACTATGTGGTTGTTGGCTCGGGAGCCGGTGGAGCAACGGTTGCTAGAACACTGAGTGAAGCGGGCCAAGATGTTGTAATCATCGAAGAGGGTCCCGAGTTCCCGCCTAAGGAGCGTACGACCTCGATGGCGCAAACGATGCGCAAGGCGATGCGTGATGGCGGCATGACGACGATGCTTGGGCGGCCGATGATCCCTTATCTTCAAGGCTGCTGCGTTGGTGGTACGACGGTCATGAATGGCGCGATCGTCTGGCGCCTACCGGAGGATCTACATGCGGAGTGGATGTCGGCAGATACTGGTTTGACCGACGTGCACAGCATGGAGGCATTTACACAGAGCTTCGACACTATCGAGTCAGACTTGGGTACACGTCCTGTCAGTGACGAGCTCTCCGGGAGAGCCAACGATCTGATACGCATGGGATGCGAATCGCTCGGTTGGGCCGGAAGGCCGATCACCAGGTACGTCTCGGACTGCCGGGGCACTGCCCGTTGCCTTCAGGGCTGCCCAACCGGATCAAAGCAGAGTATGGACACAACCTACATCCCGCGAGCTATCGAAGACGGTGCTCGCCTCTATTCGGACACGCGCGCCGAATCGATCCAGATAGAGAGAGGCAAGGCCGTTGCGACCATAGCCAGGTGCAAAGCTGAAGACCCAGAAGCGCCCGACACATACCTCCGCGTTCGAGCCAGTAAAGGAGTCGTACTCGCAGCCGGTGCGCTGCACTCTCCGGCTCTGCTCCAAAGATGCAAGATAGGTGGGCCGCTGGTTGGAAGTGGGTTGATGTGCAACCCCGGAGTCTCCATCGCCGGGCGCTTCCCGGCGCCGATAGACCCTTGGACCGGCGCCACGCAGGGATACGAGGTAATGGAGCATCGCCAACGTGGCGTAAAGCTGGAGACGTTGCTCGCCCCACCGGAGCTGGGAACGATGCGACTTCCCGGCGCTGGTCAGCGCTTACGTAAACATGTCGATTCACTAAATCGATGCGTACTCATCGGAGCCGCTATCCGTTCGGGCGCAAAGGGGGAGAGCAAACCTATGGGCAGACGTGGAGTCTCTGTCAGATTCAGCCTCCGCGACAGTGACCTTGAAAAGGTACAGCTCGGTATCGTCGCAGTAGCCGAGATAATGCGTGCAGCCGGAGCCGAGGCGATCCTGCCCGGCGTACACGGCTGGCCGGAAGAGCTGGACGCAGAGAAAGCTCCCGAGTGGGTCGCAGAGCGCACCCCAGACCGTAAGGATCTAAAGATGGCCGTCACGCACCTTCTGGGTGGAGCATGCATGGGCTCCGACCCGTATAGGTCGGTCGTCTCACCCTCCCTTGCCGTCCATGGATACGAGGGACTCTACGTAGCCGACGCAAGCGTCCTGCCGACAAACACCGGGGTCAACCCTCAGCATACGATAATGGCGGTAGCGATGAACGCAGCCCGAAGCTGGCTCGAGCGGTAACTCGTAGGTTACAGTTGCTCCACCTCTTTGGTGATGTTCATGACTGAGTCCTTGCCGTCACCGAAAAGCATCGCGTTGTTATCTAGGTAGAAAAGCGGGTTGTCGATTCCGGCAAAACCGGGGCTCATGCTCCGCTTGAGGACGATTACCTGTTTCGCTTTGTCGACCTCTAGGATCGGCATGCCCGCTATTGCACTGCCAGGATCGTCTCTCGCGCTGGGGTTGACGACATCGTTTGCGCCAATTACAACCACTACGTCCGTCCTCGGAAAGTCGGGATTGATGTCATCCATATCGAAGAGCTGGGGATAAGGAACATCGGCCTCGGCAAGCAGCACGTTCATATGCCCGGGCATTCTGCCCGCAACCGGGTGGATCGCGTATTTGACATCTATCCCGCGCTTCTCCAATAGGTCTGCAAGTTCACGTACGTTGTGTTGTGCCTGGGCAACTGCAAGCCCGTAACCCGGTACGAAGACTACGTTTTCTGCATAGGACAGCATGATCGCAGCGTCCTGGGCGTTGATCTCATGCACGGTCCTATCGCCTAGATCTGCTGCGGCTGCCGCTCCGCCGCCGCCGAACGCACCGAACAGAACGTTCCATAGTGTGCGATTCATAGCTCGACCCATCAGGATCGTCAGCAACGTACCGGACGCACCTACTAGCGCACCGCCGATCATCAGTGCACTGTTTGAAAGAACAAATCCGGCCAGTGCAGCGGCCACCCCTGTGAATGAGTTGAGAAGCGAGATGACAACCGGCATGTCGGCTCCGCCGATGGGGATCACGATCATCACGCCCAAAAGTAAGGCCCCTCCGACCAGCGTTATCAAAAGCCACTCTTCGAAGCTTGGATTGTTCTGACCCGACAGAATCGCGATAGCCGCGACCGCAACCAGAGCGCCTGCAATCAGAAGGAAGTTGAAGGCTTTTTGCAAAGGGAAAGTTACCGGGCTACTGCCGATCAGTTCCTGCAGCTTGCCAAAAGCGACCATGCTGCCTGCAAAGCTGATCGAGCCGATAAGCGCACTCAGCGGAATCGTTATTGCGACGTCCACCGGGAGGCTTGCTGAATGACCCATCGCCTCTCGAAACTCCGACAGTGCAACCAGCGCGACTGCACCACCCCCGACGCCGTTGAAAAGCGCAACCATCTGCGGCATCGCCGTCATCTTAACTTTGCGGGCAGAGACTGCGCCGACCAGCGTGCCGATCACAACGCCCAAAATGATTAGCTTGAAGTCGAGTATCTCACGATCCAACAGAGTTACAAACAGTGCGATCGCCATACCAACGGCTGCCAAGTAGTTGCCCGAGCGTGCTGTTCTCGGGGAACTGAGCTGCCGCAGCCCAAGGATGAAGAGCACGGCCGCAATGAGGTAGGCGGAGTTGATCAGGTCGGGATCACGAAGGTCGATTGCTGCGATCATTCTTTTTCGTCCTCTTTAGAAGGTTTCTTTTTGAACATCTCGAGCATTCTGTCGGTGACGACGAAGCCACCGACGACGTTGATCGTGCCGAAAATCACTGCGACGGTGCCGAGAATGTCTGTGTATACACTCTCTGAGGCGCCCACAACCAGCAGCGCACCGACCAAAATGACACCGTGTATCGCGTTGGTTGCCGACATAAGCGGCGTATGTAGCACCGTCGGCACCTTTGATATCACCTCGAAACCGACAAATACTGCCAGTACGAAGATAGTTATTTCGGTTAGAAGTTCGCTACCCATCTCCTACTCACCCTCGACCGCTGCGCGTACATTGTCGTTGACTATGCGACCCTCATTGGTGACGCACGTGCCCTTTGTGATCTCATCTTCAAAATCGAGCTTCAACTCGCCCTCTTCAATCAGATAGTCGATCAGAGTGAAAACGTTCCTTGAGTAAAGCTGGCTTGCGTGCGCCGGCATAGATGCGGGTAGATTCAAGGGGCCGATGATCCTGACGCCGTTATCGATATTTTCCTTGCCGGCGAGAGTCAACTCACAGTTACCCCCGGCTTCGGCCGCGAGGTCGACGATCACCGATCCTGCCCTCATCGACCTGACAGTCTCGGCAGTGATCAGAACGGGAGCTGCTTTGCCTGGAACCAATGCGGTCGTGATCACGGCGTCTGCACCGGTCACAGCCTTGTCCATAAGCTCCCGCTGCTTCTGCTGCTCTTCCTCGGTCAGCTCTCTCGCGTAGCCACCCTCGGCTTCGGCGTCTCCCGCTTCCAGCTCGATCTCCAAGAATCTTGCTCCAAGGCTCTCCACCTGCTCCTTTACGACCGGACGGGTGTCGAATGCCTCTACCTGCGCGCCCAGACGGCGCGCTGTGGCTATCGCTTGCAGGCCTGCTACTCCTGCCCCAATAACCAGCACTTTCGACGGGCGAACGGTGCCAGCAGCTGTTGTAAGCATGGGAAAGAACTTGCTCAACTCGGCCGCCGCTATCAAAGCGGCCTTGTAACCGGAGACTGTACTCATCGTCGACAATGCATCCATCGACTGTGCGCGTGTCGTACGAGGGATCATCTCCATCGCAAATGCGGTTACGTTATGTTCGGCCAAACTCTTGACCAACTCGGGGCTTGTGAGCGGCGCCAGAAACGAGATCAGCAGAGCGCCTTTCTTTATTCCTTCCAACTCCTGATCTTGGGGTGCCCGTACCTTCAAGACTACGTCTGCATCGTTCAGCACGGACTGCTCGTCTGCTTTCACGGTCGCCCCAACGTCCTCGTAGTCAGAGTCTGTAAACCCGGCTTCAATACCGGCTCCAGACTCGACAATCACTGTATTTCCTGCCTCCGACAGCTTCGAAACATCATCCGGCAGCAGCGCGACTCGCGTCTCGCCTTCAACCTTCTCTTTAGGAACTGCAAGCTTCATAGTTTTTTTAGGTAGTTAGTACTGATTTGCAGCCGAGGACTATACACCCATAGTTCAAATCGCACGCCACTTCGACTTCGTGAGCGTCTGCCACATGTGCCGCACTCGCCAACTATGCTTGCCGCCATGAAGATCGAAGGAGTAGGAGCAATAGTTGTCGGCGGCGCGTCAGGGCTTGGAGCGGCCACTGCAAGAAGACTGCACGCGGACGGCGGCAACCTTGTGATAGCCGATCTGAACGAGGAAAAGGGCGTGGCGCTGGCCGATGAGCTCGGAGATCGTGCACAGTTCAAACAGTGTGATGTTCAGGAAGAGGATCAGGTCAAGGAGGCCGTGGAGGCAGCCGAAAACTTGCGTATATCGGTCTGCTGTGCGGGCGTCGGTTGGGCTGAGCGTACGGTGAGCAAACGAGGACCGCACCAGCTTCTTCCGTTTGAGACTGTCCTGCGTGTGAACCTAGTCGGGACATTCAACGCGCTACGTATGGCAGCGGCCGCGATGAACGACAGCGAACCGATCGATGACGAGAGAGGCGTCTGTGTAAATACGGCGTCTATAGCTGCGTACGACGGCCAGATAGGCCAGTTGGCCTACTCAGCCTCGAAGGGTGGCATCGTGGGCCTGACGCTGCCCGCAGCACGAGACCTTTCGTCACGGGGAATCAGGGTCAACACGATCGCACCCGGTACTTTCGATACGCCTCTTCTGGCAGCGCTTCCCGAAGAAGCGAGAGTGGAGCTCGGCAAGCAGGTTCCATTCCCCAGCCGGCTAGGGAGCCCCGACGAATTCGCCGACCTTGCCGCTCATATCATCGGGAACAAGATGCTTAACGGCGAGACTATCCGTCTCGACGGCGCACTACGCATGCCACCTAAGTAAGTAACAGGCCTTGTAGCTGATTTCAGACCGCCTGAAGGTGCTGCTGTGAATCCTCGTCGCCGGACGACGTTGGCTCCACCGGTGATTCGACCTCGATATCGAGTTCCGTCGCCGCGTCGATCGAGCCCTTCAGCTTGTTCCACTGATTGTCTGCAGTGCCCATCGCGTTGCCTGCCTTGCGCACATGGCCTGATATGACTTGCAATTGGTCCTCGAACTTGCCGGCGAGCTGCTGGATGCCGCGTAGTGCTCCCATCACATTCCGTGCCTCGTCGGCCAGTCGCTCACCTTCCAGATTGAGCATCACCAGGCTCAAGAAAGCGCAGAAGGTGGATGGCGAAACGATAAACACACGGCTGCGCGCAGCCTGCCCTATCTCCGGATCCTCGAGAATCGCAGCATAGACGGCCTCCGAGGGCACGTACATAACGGCAAAGTCTGTTGTCTCACCGGGACAGATGTACTTCGATGAGATATCACGGACGTGCTTGCGCGCATTCTTGTAGAGCTCGTGCAGTGCTGTCTTGCGCTGGTCGTCACCCGGCGCCTCTGCGGCCTTTAAGTAGTTTTCCAGGGGGAACTTTGCGTCGATCGGGATCATGCCGCTTGTGGTTTCAACGACAGCGTCAACCCTGACACCAGAGTTCAGGGTGACCTGAGTCCTACGATAGTCCGCCGGGATGAAGTCCTTGAGTAGATCGACCATCACCTGCTCGCCAAGGTTTCCCCGCAGTTTCTGAGATCCAAGCATCGACTGCAGCCCCTCGACACTCTCGCCCAGCTTGTCAAGCCGCCCGAGACCATGTTGGACCCTCGTGAACGCCTCGGCAGCGGTGCCTAGACGATCGTTTACTTCCTTCACCTTGCCCTCAACACTCTGGCGTAAACCGAGTACGTTCTGGTTTAAAAGCTGCATCCCCTCGTCTTTTCGCTGCAGCTCTTGGAGCGATCTCAACTCATCCGCGGTCTGACGACGGTGATGCACGGTGCTTATAACTAACGCAAAAAGCGCTACGGCCATAGTGGCCGTCACTACTACTAGGAAAATCACTTGTCAAGTCTCCTTATCTTCTAACCAACAATATAGGGACTGTGCCGGATGCAAGCGTCCGCTGAACGTTGTGCAAATGTTGTCTTGCATTATTTACCCAGTCGGTTAATAATTATCTAAAATTGAGTATTGGAGGTTGTTGTGTCCAGTTCGCGTAAAAAATCTCAAAATGGTGGTGCGGTAGGTGCATCGCAAAAGGAAGATATCGAGAACGTTTTTAAAGGGATAGACCGCATGGTCGACACCGCCCCCACCTATCGAAAGCTCTTCTCACGGTGGGAAAATCAGCAGTGGAGCACGGAGGAGATCGATTTCACCGAAGATGCTCGACAGTGGAAGGAATCCGAGCTCTTCACCGACGAGATGCGCGAGAGCATAATCTGGTCGACCTCGAGCTTCTTCCTTGGTGAAGAGCGCGTGACCACCGAACTTATGCCCTTCGCGATAGCTGCACCCAACGACGATGCCAAGCTTTCCTGGCAACACAGATCTCCGATGAAGCAAAACACGTGATGTTCTTCGACCGTCTCTATCGGGAGGTATACGGAGTCACGGCCAAGGATGTAAGCGAAAACCTGAAGATGCACCGTCCCTTGATGAATGAAAAATGGGGTGAACTGTTCGACGGGCTACTCCACGATGCAGCTGACCGTCTTCGCAGAGACCCATCAGATCGGAATGCCCTGTATGAGGGTGTTGTCATCTATCACTTTATCGTCGAGGGAACGCTGGCCCTCACCGGGGCTCACTTCATCATGAAAGCTCTCAAGCAGTTGGACTTGTTTCCTGGGTTCCGGCACGGCTTCACATTGGTTACTCGTGACGAGTCTCGCCATGTAGGCTTTGGTATCCGACTTCTTGCAGATGCGATCAAAGAGAACCCCGAGGCACGTACGGTGATATCAGAAACATTAGAGAAGACCCTCCCAGTGGCTACCTTGGCTCTGGTTCCGCCTTGGGCGGACGATCCCTATGACTACACCGACCCCATCTTGGGTATTCACTCAAGTGAAATATTCGCCTATTCAGCAAACTCCCTGCAGAAGAAACTGTCTGCGATCGGTGTTGAACTGGGTAGCGACCCACGGGTTGAGGAGGATGCGACTGCAGCTTGAGCCAAGTTACCTCGAAATCCCGGCGTCCGGGGCGCCCCTCTACCGGCGCTGAAGAGCGCATACTTCAGGCTGCACACGACCTGCTTGTGAGCGAAGGCTACGCTGAGCTGACCACACAGAAGGTGGCGCAACGGGCCGGTGCAAACAAGGCGCTTATCCAGTACTACTTCGACTCCAAGGACGGCCTTGTTGAGGCCGTAGGTGAGCAGCTGAGCGAGACAGTGCTGGAGGTGCTAGAGAAATCACTCACACGTGAAGAGGGGGTTGACACGCTGGTTGAAAACGTGGTGGACGATATGTGGGAGTTCTTCCACGGAGCTGCAGACCTGCAGAGGGTCTACTTCGACCTTTCGGCCCACTCGATCGGGCACAAGCCCCTAAGAGGGATCATGCGTCAAGCCAGGGGCAGGTATCGATCGCTGCTTTCCGATCGAATCAAGGCCCAGGACGAGATAGACCTGTCGGACAAAGATCGCATGTCGGTGATCACGTTCTTCATGGCGGTCTTCGACGGCCTCGCACTGGAGCTAATCCAGAGCGGCGACACCGAAGAGCTTAAAAACGCACTGGAACTCTTTAAGAAAACAGCGACGAGTATGCTGTCCACTTGACGCTAGAGATCGCCTTGCGGTGAATTCGAAAACACCTTCGTGGCATCGGCGGTAGGCGAGAAAAGGCTTTATTGGACCGGCTAGCTGTTGTTCGCTGCACGCTTGGCTATGCGCGCTGCACGAGCCAGTACCCGCTTGCTTGGTACGCGATGTCTAAAACCGCTCACTCTGCGACTTCGCTCGGTAATGATCGGGCCCTTGCCACTGAGACCGTAGGCACGGTTGCTGGTGTCTATAAACACACCATCGTCAGCCGAGCCTATCTGGGCCATCAAATGTCCACCATGGGCGTAGACATGGACCCAGGCCGTGTCCTCGTCCACTTTTTTTCTGTATGCCTTGCCCCACCCCATGTAGCTGCCAGATGGAAGAACCTGTCTATGTAAGCCAGCAGCAACAAGAGGTGTTCCTGCAAACCCAGAGCAATCGTATGCGGAGCTTACTTTCCCATACTTCAAGAAATCCTCCAGTTCATTCTGTTTGTGACCGCCACCAAGCCTGTAGCCCGGCTTTTCAGCGGCGATTGTTGACGCTGCATTTGCGAAATCGACAGCGTACTGTGGTGCCCCAACAGGAAGTGCGATCCTACCGTCGGCGATCTTCGCACTCGGTTTGACTCCGGTATCGGGAATTACACCTCCGGATCCTGGAGCGACTATGCCGGTCTCCTGGGGCGGAGGCGGAGGTGACGTTAATTCGCCTTCCATGCCACCACTCGCTGAAAAAGCTGCTGAGGGTAGAAGCAAAGCGCTGGCCATTGCCGTAGCAAGATATTGCAGTATGGCCTTATTTGGCTTTTTACTTGCCGAAATCAATGTTCTCTCTTTCGTCGGCCTCCGGGGTTAGCTGACGGGCTGACGCTGAAAGAGCCTGCGTCTCCTCAAAACTGATGAGGATTCGCCCCAACTTACGGTTCCCCCGGTCCCTGCATCTGGCAGGAATTCGGCTTAAGAACTTGCGAGCACCCTAGCGAGAACACAAGACGCCGCAAGTCTTTACCCCGAGTTATGTGACCCAACTCACATTTCTATCTCTCACCTGCCCATGTATTAGGGAAATCCGCCAATCCTCCTTTTAACTGAAAGCTAACTTTCATGTCAGAATTGTCACAAACTCCCCATCCAACTTCTGTTTGGATGGCAGTCTTTGCCAGCGCAGGTGACAACTTAGTTGGAGTTTGAGAACCGGATCCTCGAGCGGGTGGCGCTGTAAAGGGGGTTTTTCGAGTCCGTCTGTTAGGACTCGAAATGCCTCCTACAGCGACAGGACCTGCTCGCCGATTCCCTGGTCAAAAGGATGTCAGGCCAACCGCTACGGCTTCCATTTAATGCTACAACCGACCGGCTCAGTCTCAGCTAACCCTGGCTCTTCCCCAGCCAACACCGCATCCAATGCATCTCGCAGCCACTTCGCGTTCTCTTCCGGCCTCTCGTAGTCGCCGTCCGGAGCGCCCCGGTATGCGAGATTCAATTCTGAGTCGAGCACATATAGATCCGGCGTCGTCTTGGCTCCCCAGGCACGTGCCACTTCTTGCGTTTCATCGTGCAGATAGGGCAACGGCCAGTTGCCCTCTCGCGCTCGCTTCTGCATCTCCTCAAACGAGTCGTTTGGATAGCGTTCGGCGTCGTTACAGTTGATCGCGTAGAAGCGCACTCCTTTTCCTGAGTAGTCTTCCGCTGCCGATGCGATCCGGTCGTGCCATGCGATCGCGTAGGGACAGTGATTACAGGTAAAGACGACGACCGTCGCCGGTGCCTCCACCCCAGCAAGCACATGTGTCGTCCCTTCGGTATCGAGTAACTCGAACTCCGGCGCCCTATCACCAACCCTGAAACCGTTCCCACTACTTTCCATCGTTCTCGCTCCTCTCTCCGATCGCCTCAACCAGTATGTCTTTGACGTCTTCCGGGTCCGGAGTGGGCGATACCCGTCCGTCCCGAAGGTGATATATGCGACAGGCAAGCCCCACGTGCTCCTTCGGCCTGGGCGGCTGAATATCCTTGCCGTTCACTTTTATCGTCGGCGAGCCGTAGAACTCCTCGGTACGTGCCGCCTCCTCCCCATCGACCTCACGCACTAAGATCTCTGATGGATCCAGACCCAACTCTCGCATAATCTCGCGTAGATTCCCCAATGCACGCTCCCATGAGGGGCAACCTTCCCACCAAAGAAGCTCGACCTTGGGCGAGTTACTTGGGGTCACCATGTTTTGAACCCTCTGCAGAGTAACGGCTGACATACTCTGCACGGTTTTCTGAATCGAACTCGGTCGCGATCTTGTCGGTTTGGAATATGCCGCCGACTGCATCCTGAACGCTTCGCGGCAAGATCGACGTGATCTTTGTGATCGGGCCTATCCTTTTCGGTACATAGACATCGAACTTTGGGTACTTGAGAGCATCGACCACCGCATCAGCGACATCAGTTGGCTCAATCAGGTCTATGAAACGACCGGCGGTCATCCCGGAGGCAAGATCTGTGTTTGCCAGACTCGGCATTACGACGCTTATGTCAACGGGGGTATCTTTCAACTCAACCCTCAGCGCTTCGCTCAAGCCGACAACCGCAAACTTGCTCGCGCAGTAACTCGCTTCACCGGCAAGACCTACCCTCCCGGCCGCAGAAGCCATATTGACTATGTGCCCTTGACCCCGACTCTGCATGCGCGATAGCGCGATCTTCGTTCCGAGCATCACACCGTTCACGTTTATATCGATCTCGCGTTCGGTAATGCGATCCTCTTCCTCTGCGAACTTGCCGATCACCATGATGCCGGCGTTGTTGAAAAGCACGTCGACAGGGCCAAGATCTTTTTCGACCTGATCGTAGAACTCGGTAAACGATTCCCTACTGGTTACGTCAACATTGTAGGCAGATACGTTGCTACCGATCTCCTCGGCAGTCTTTGTGGCTTCATCGAGATCGATATCGCCGATCCCAACACGTGCACCCTCATGAACCAGTGCCTCCGTTGTGATGCGGCCGATCCCGCGAGCGCCACCGGTTATCGCAACCACGGTGCCGGCAAGGCTTTTCGGCTCCTTTTTCTTAAAAATTCCCATGATTTCAAGCTCCCTCTGAAGGTTAAATAGCTGTACTCGAGTTCCTTGAGGGAATCTTACCGGTGGGCGTAGCAATAGCTGACCTACGGGGATGGGCTCTTATATTGGATGGCGCCCGGTAAATCCCGAATCGAGGCTGTGCCACCACGAAACCTCATCCTCGTCGTCTTGCCAGCACAGGTAGACCTCGTTGCCGTTCATGATCGACGGAAAATCGACCAGTCCTTTTTCAGCATCGTGCACGATTACGTCTGCATCTTGTAGCTCCGCAACGATCGCACTTACGATCAGGGTCGCTTTTGCCGCCTCTCTGCCTGGATAGCTACCTCCTGACAGTTGGCCCCCTTCGTCGATCAAGTCGCGGACCCCGTCTTGCTCAAGGACCTCCATCGCCTCACGAACACGATCGAGCCTCTCTGCTACCCACGGGCGGCAGTCGTTTGCTTCCTCAATTGTGTAGTGGTGCCTGTGCCTCATCGTTATTTAATTCATTATCTCATGATTTTGACAATACGTATCTCAAAATCTCGACAACTTGTTCGGGGGTCTCTGCAACAGCATCGGCTGCCCGATCGACTTCCTTGAGCGGATGTATCAGCTCCTTGTCGTGAAGCGTGATAATCGACTTGCCCAGAGCAGCCGCGTACCCCGCATCAAATGCTGCGTTCCACTGCTTGTACTTCTCGCCAAAACGAACGACAACGACATCCGCCTTCTCGATCGAAGCCCTTGTCCTAATCGCATTTACTCCTGCGCCCAGATGGTCTTTCCAGAAAGGATCTTTCTGGTCGCCGAGTATCTCCACACCGCAGGCGTCACTGGCACCGTGATCTGTGACCGGCGAAAGAAGTTCTACGCTCAGCTCCGCAGCTTCTATTCCATGCTCAATCCGCGCGCGCCAATCGCTGTGGATCTCCCCTGCAAGATAGACGGTCAACTCCACACTCATAGGTCAATGTTGACACAATCGGAGCCTTACTAAAAGTACTGAGCGAAATCTTGCCATCTAGCGGCCTCTTGAGATTGCGGTTGGTTTACTATCCCGGCGTGGTTGTCGAGCAGTCGATGCACGATCAGTGGCTTTCCAACACCTACCTCGTCTATGACGAGCCGGGTGGGTACGCCGTGATCATCGATGCGGGCGGCCCGGTCGAGCCACTTCTTGAGACAGTGGTAGGTGAGAACCTGAAGCTCACTCATCTGTTGCTCACCCACCACCACTTCGATCACGTGGCGGAGCTCGAAGCGGTACTCGACAGATGCCCACACGTCGAGGTTCTGACCCATCCGCTCGAGAAAGATCACGTTCCAAAGGCAACCGGCACGATCGATGCCGGGGAAAAGCTTGCGATAGGCAGTCTGACTGTCGAAGCGATAGCCACACCCGGACATACGGCCGGTGGGCTGTCATTTCTTGTCAACGATCAAGAGCTCTTCACCGGAGACACTCTCTTTAGAAATTCGGTCGGCGGGGTCCGGGCGCCGGGACATACGACCTATCAGGATCTCAAAAACTCGATAATGGAAGGTCTGATGAAGCTACCTGCGTCTACGGTAGTGAGACCGGGCCACTCCGAGGCATCGACCGTTTCCGATGAGTGGGAGGGAAATTCGTTCATTCGCCTATGGCGCGGCCTTGATGATGAGGGAAGTGATGGATGCACAGCGATGGGCGAACAGGCAACTTTGATTCTTTTAGGCGACGACTACGACGGCGGTCACAAAGCCTGGGTGCGCTGGCCCGATGGAAGCGACGACATCGTGCCCGGATCGGCGATCGAGGCGCAGCCCTAGATAGCGTGGGCTATCGGTTCAGATGGAGCCGGATCTAGATATAGCCCAGATCTTCTCTGAACGCATGGGCGAAGAGTTCGTGCTCAATGAACGTCACCTCAACCCCCAGCTGGGCAGAGTTCTCAGAACGATCGGATTCGACCGTACCTGGGTCAGAGGTGACGGTTCCTATCTGATTGACGACAAGGGTGAACAATATCTCGACATGCTTGCCGGCTACGGCGTGTTCGGAGTTGGGCGCAACAACCGGTCGATCAAGGGTCAACTCAAAGCTCTGCTTGAAAAAGGAACCGCCAACCTACCCCAGATGGGAGTCAGCCTACTGGCAGGCGTGCTTGCCGAGCAGTTGCTTGCACGGGCGCCTGAAAGACTCGGTGCAGTGGTGCTTACGAGCACGGGAACAGAGGCAGTTGAGACTGCCGTGAAACTTGCCCGCGCATCGACTGGCCGGCCACGAATCATCTTTTGTGAACACGGCTTTCATGGGCTTACGATGGGTTCGCTGTCTGTCAACGGCAATCCTGAGTTCAGGGATAGATTTGGGCCGCTCCTGCCTGGCTGTAAGGCGATCCCGTTTGGCGATATCGATGCACTGGCCGAAGAGCTTGGGAAGGGAGATGTCGCCGCGTTTCTTGTCGAGCCGATCCAGGGCAAGGGTGTGAACATCCCTCCACCGGGCTTTCACGTTGAAGCTCAGGAGTTCTGCAAAAAACACGGTGCACTTTTCGCAGTCGATGAGATCCAGACCGGTTTGGGTCGTACCGGCAAATTCTTCGCACTGGAGCACTGGGGACTCGAGCCCGACATCGTGCTCGCCTCCAAAGCGCTCTCCGGTGGATACGTGCCGGTGGGCGCCGCCCTAACGACCAGGCAAGTGTTTGACGCCGTCTTTGACCGTATGGAAAGGGCCGTCGTTCACAGCTCAACCTTCGCGGGCAACGATCTTGCAGCGGCCGCGGGAATTGCAACGCTGGCTGAGATAGACGATATGGGTCTAGTCGACAGCGCGCGACGCATGGGCAGTCTTCTCATGGAGTTGACCGAGCCTCTGGTCGAGCGATTTGAGGTCGTGTCTGAAGTGCGGGGCATGGGCCTGATGTGGGCGATCGAGTTTGGGCCACCGGCCGGAGGGCTCAACAGGCGGGTGTGGAGCGCCATCGAGAAGCGCCAACCAGGCCTCTTCACCCAGATGATCGTCGTGCCACTTTTCAAACGCCACCAAATCATGACGCAGGTAGCCGGCCACGAGATGAATGTGATCAAGGCGACCCCTCCGCTAACGATTAATGAAGACGAGATTCGGATATTTGCGGAAGCATTGGACGACGTAATCGGCCGTCTTGGCAGGCTGCCGTTGGCGGCAACCGGCTTTGGGCTCTCTATGGCAACACATGCAGTTGGCGCCAAGAGAAAACCCCGTACAAAGAAAGTCGGTACACGGCGCAAGTGACTGGGAAGCGAACCAACTAGCATGAAGGCTCTTGTCACCGGATCGTCTGGGTTCATCGGCTCGCACGTCGTCGCAAAGCTCGCCGAGACCGGAGCAGATGTGAGGGCATTCGACAGTGTTGCGCCTGCTCGAGAGACAGCAGGCGTTGAGCATTTTGTCGGAGATATCCTGGACTCACACGCCCTGCACTCTGCTCTTGCCGACCGAGACACGGTGTTCCACCTCGCCGCAATATACAGCTACTCACGATCCGACCACCAGGCGATGGCGCAAGTCAATGTCGAAGGTACACGCCGACTCCTGGATGAGGCAGTACGCGGTCGAAAGAGAAGAATTGTCCTGACAAGTAGCGTCGCAACCTGTGGGCCGGTTCCGGGACGCCTTGCTACAGAAAGCGACACGCCTCCCTCATGGGAGTTGAAAGTCCCGTACAAAAGGACCAAGCTGGAAGCTGAGAAACTTGGCCTGCGGGCGGCAACTGAGGGCCACGATCTCGTTATTGTCAACCCGACCACGCCGGTCGGCCCGGGTGACAGGCGACCGACCCCGACAGGACAGATGATCGCCGACGTAGTAAGTGGCAGAATTAGAGGCTACGTATCAGGCACCGCTTTGAACATAGTCGCTATCGAAGATGTGGCGACTGCTCATCTGCTTGCGTTCGAGAAGGGAGTGAGCGGCGAGAAATATCTTTTGGGAGGTGAAAACCTCCCCCTGGCAGATGTCTTTGCGACCATCGCAAAGCACGCGGGCCGCAAACCACCAAGGATACGGGTCCCGTACTGGCCTCTATTCGGAGCAGCCTGGCTGGTCGAGCAGGCGACTCGGTTGAACGGCGGAAACAAAAGCCTGCTCTCGCTCGACGAGGTCCGTCTGGCCCGCTGGCCGATGGTATTCGACTGCTCAAAGGCTAGAAAAAGTCTCAGCTTTCAACCGCGTGATGCCGCGTCCGCACTTAAATCTGCGGCTGACTGGTTCAAAGACAGGCCCTCTTGACTGGGTGATAGCTTTCAGGAGCTGGAGATGACCCTCAAACGAACAGCCTGGGGTCGTTGGTAATGATGCCATCCACGCCAAGCTCGCCCAGCTTGCCGATCGTTGCGGCATCGTCCACCGTCCAGACATAGACCTCTCCACCGGCTCCGTGCACCGCCTCGACTAGCCTGCTGTTGACCAAACGCCGGTTTGCCATGATCGCGTCGCAGTGGCCGGCGCGAATTGCCCTCGCGGCCCTGTCAGGAAACGCCAGCTTCATAAAAGCCAAGATAGAAAGCGCGGGCAGCTTGTATATAAGTGATTTGGTGAAGTCGCGCTTTGCCCTGGGTACTGACCAGCCGAGCTTTATGTCTGGCTGTTTAGATCGGATCCTTGCCAGACTGGCCGGATACTGCGAAGAGATCAAAGAACGCTCGGCAAGCCCGAAGGTGTCGAGCAACTCCAGAACCTCCGGCTCATATCCCGGTAACTTCAGATCGACGTCCAACTCGATCTGACTAAACGGTTCTGTGGCAAGATGGCCGAGTCCCTCCTCGATCGTTAGCACGTCGCTACGAGCCGCGTCTTTGTAGTCATGGGCTAATACAAGCCTACTCCCATACCGCTCCGGAAGCACGTCGAACTCGATCATGTCAACACCGTGCTCAAGCGCAGCGTCGAAACTTGCCTTTGTGTTTCCTGGCTCTATTAGATCCGCACCCTTATGACCGACACGCTTTACCTTCTGCATGGGCGTAGACATTACCCGCAGCTACACAAGGAGGCACATTCCAAAGAAAACAATTCCCGCTAACTATCTACGAATAGTTACCGCGTAGTCAATGGTCTTCTTCTTTCCGTCCGTCGTATAGATCTTTAGTCTTATCCTGTAGCGACCGTTCGGCAGGGCTTTCTTGCTCCTCCGCATGCTTTTCAGGGCGCTGCGAGCTCTACTTGAGTGCCGCGCCCGCTTTCCGGCGCCCATCGGCCTGTAAGTGAGCAAGCTGTAGTCGCCACGCTGGCGCAGCAACACGCCACGCTTGTACGTCTTTTTGCACGAAGTTCTCTTACGTGGTTGTGTCAAGCGATAGCAGCGCTTGCCTCTCCTCCTTACAACGGTTGCGCGAACACTCTTTATCTTCCCACCGCCGTAGCTGATTCGGGCCTTCAACCCCCTTTTCAAGTACCTGGCGAACGTTCTGCGCATCAGCCTTCTCGAACGACGTTTGATGCGCGGGCGAGTGAACTTGACCTTGATTCCGGATGCGCTTGGGGGAGTAGAGCCCACTAACACTGCAGCCGAATACGGGGCCAGTGTCACTTGGCTTACCGATTCGTATGTCACGCCACCCGGCTTGGAGCCGGACTCGGGAACGTCGCCACCGCCATTCGTCTTGGCAAGCTGGTAGGTGCGACCCAGGTCGATCGTGCGGGTTGTGCCTGTCCCGTCCCAGGGGCTCGTGGCGTTCACCAGCACCAGGCCGTTGTCGAAGCTGCGTCTGTAGATACCGTCAGAGGCGTAGGCGAGATCGCCGATGCTCGTACCGGCGTTCTCTGTAGGTTTGCCGATTCCAATGTCGTACTCCGGCCACCACTCCGGGTCCTCGCCACTGTCAATATTGATGAATGTCCGATTGCCCTTGACGAGCAGATACGTGCCGAGGCTAAACATCCTCTCCTGACTGCCTGTAGCGTAGTTCTGGCCGATAACTGCCTTCCCTCGCGACACCAAACTGAGAATGCGATCCATCTGGAGCCGCCAGTCCTCGAGGTTGTAGGGACTCCTGTCTGCCTCCAGCGCAAAGCCCTCAACCATCACACCGTCTGCATCGGTGTAGTCGGTTCTCTCGCGGGAGGTGATCCAGCTACCTACGTTGGGCACCAGGTAGTAGTCACCTACGGAGCGGGCCTGTAGCCACCGAATCCAATCTCTGATCTTTGTGCTCCAGTCGCTTTCGAACGCCTCGTCAACGGCAGGTAGCGCAGGGCTGTAACTACCCGCTCCCAGATAGTTGGGCACGCTCAGTGAGTCCATGAAGACGCCGTCGTTGTCGTTTGCCCGAAGTTGACGCAGCACTTCACCGTGCCAGTAGTTACGCCAGCTGTCGTTACTTATGTCCATCAAGTACCAACCCCAGTCGCAGTTGAGCACCTTCGTGCTGCCCGAATAGCCCACAAACCAGGCAGCCTCACCCCCACCTGCTGGATACTCCTGAACCCACTCATTGCCCTCGACAACATGGATCAAGCCTCCGGTGGGATTGCATCCGCCTTCGATCAACCTATATCCGAGACCGTGCCCGAGCCTGTAGTGCAGAACCAGGAAGTTTGAGTTCTGCCCACGGATTTTGTCCGCTTCACCTCTATAGAGCTTTTGCGATCCTGAGTAGTTGCTTGCAGAGAAGTTGACCTGGGCATCTGTCAGGCCAGGGTTGAGCTGATCGTTGAAGACGTGGATTCCACTCGAGGTATCGGGCCAAGGCCTCGGTGCCGCCCACGCTGCAGTGATCACGGAAACCATAGAGATGGCCGCAAGGGCAAAGGCGGACGCTATGCGCATATATCTCGACCGAACCATGTTCCTCCTTGAAACCAGGCTATACATAGAGGATAGTGCGCTGGGGACAGCGACCACAGTTAGTAAACAAAAGTTGGTATCGAATGTTGCGCGCCCTCATCCCTGTTCCTGACTCCATCTTCCGCTCGCTCGGTCCCTATCTGCGCTGATCGTTATATGCGCTCATAGTCATCTCTGATGGAGGCGAAAATCCTTACGGTCTGAGCTTTTGTGAAACTGCCATAGGAAGTGGTCTTCAGGGTGATAGATCAAAGATTTGCTGTATGGGCCGTCAAACCTGATACTCTACGCCCGTTAGTTCGGGCCTTCGGGTCCGGAGTTGTAGTTAAGTAATGCTGGCAGGTCGTTGATGGAAACCATCTCCTGGCACGCAGCAGTTAGAGGAAGGGAACACATGCCAACCGGAACCGTGAAGTGGTTCAACGACGACAAGGGATTCGGCTTCATCACACCAGATGATGAGAGTCGCGATCTTTTCGTCCACTACACAGGAATTCTCGGTGACGGCCCCCGTTCACTCGAGGACGGGGCCAAGGTCTCGTACGAAGAGGAACAGGGCGATAAAGGCCCTAAGGCCGTCAACGTAGAATCAATCTAACCGCTGCCAGCTAAATATCCCCGCTCTATCACGAGCGAGGCTCTCAGATGAAGCAAGTCTGAGTAAGTCTGGCAACCCTAAGAACACGTTGCTAGATAGGTACTTGGTGGCTGCAGTTAGTCATATCGGCTTACAGATACTTGTTATCTATGAGCCTGTTGTTGTCTGAGAGCATGCGTATCAAACTAAGGCTTGATACGCATGCTTGGGCACTTGACTGGGTTCCGGGCCGAGCGACTCTTTTGCAGATCTCTGCATTAGTTGCGTCGAACACAGCGTGCGCAGTTATAGATCCGTGCATCGTCCTTCAGACCACGCATCGGCGGTCAATCGTCGGGGTGACCGCTTTTTGGGTCGCTTCGTTGGGCTCCAGCGCCGTGAGTATCAACTCCGTCTACAGAATCGCACTTGCCGAGACAGACATACGCAGCTTGGCGAGTATGGTCACCGTGGGTCATACTCGGCCAGAACTAAGCCTCTCTCTTTCTGGGAGAAAATGCCGGTATCGATCGCCTTGTATGAGAATCCTGTGCCCGGGTACCGCGCATCTTGACCGTTGAAATTTCCACCCGTTTCTGGGCACTTGATAGGCCTGTTGTTGTCGTAACATGTGTTTTGTCCGGTATCTACAACCGTAGAGGTGATCGGCCTCCGGAATCGCTGATAATGAGAATCCGATAAGAATGCAATGAGCATATTCACGCCCGTTAGGTAACGCCGAGCACCTCCTCGTAGATGGCGGTAAACCTGCTCGCCAGGAAACTCCAGGAATAGCTGGTACGGACCTGGTTATAGGCGTTCTCTGCCCGCCTATGGCGTTCGTTTTCACTGTTGACTGCCTCTACCAGCGCATCTGCGAGACCGTCGACGTCGTCGGGGGTAGCTAACCAGCCGTTTGGCGCCGAAGGCTCTACGTTGACGAACGAAACCGGCCCGCCGCTGCGCGTGGCGATCACGGGCAACCCGCATGCCATTGCCTCCAGAAAGACCTGTCCGAACGGCTCATTGTGGGACGGAGCAACAAATACATCCGCACATGAAAGAGCACGCGGGAGTTCTCTATGCCCGCGCCAACCGGTGAAAAATACTCCCTCGGCCTGCTCATCCCGCACGACTGAATAAGGATGCTCACCTTCCCACTCGCCCGGGAAGCCTCCCCAAACAACCAGTGGTACCGGTATCCGAAATCGCGGCCGGGCACGAGCATACGCTCTCACCAAAAGAGGAACACGCTTGAAGTTCAAAAACCGCCCTACAAACAACAGTACCGGCTTCCGCTCCCCCCTGTCTTGGTCGATGAAATGGCTTAGGTCATCGTCTGTGTAGGTGATGCTTCCGACCCGACCCGACTCATCCCAGCCGCGTGGGTCCTCAACCAGCCAGCGCCGCCAGCACGCTGTTCGCTCCTCAATACTGATCGGGCGCCGGTCAAACAGATCTGTGTCGACACCGTTGGGTATACGCTCTATGCGTCGCTCGTCAACACCTAGCAAACTGATCGCATCCTGTTTGTTATTCGGAGAGGTGACAATCAGACGCTCCGACCTACGACCGGCGCTGCAAAGGCGCTGATGCCAGTGCTCACCGTATCTCCATGCATCCCATCGAGTCTGCTCGAATAGACGGCGTTGCTCAGGCGAAAGTTTGCCTGCATCGAGCAACGCCCCGGACAGCTGCCGATCTGCCATCCCGGCGAGATCGGTGTCATACGTCTCGGCAATTACGACCAAGCGCTCGATACGCTTCAGCATCTTCAGCTCGGTGCCATGCAGATGGGTGATCGTCGGCCTGTCAGGCCATGTGCGGTAGGAGGCCTCGTGCATCGGTGTTAGGTGGTGGAGATGAACGATCGTGGGGGCGGTCTTCCAGCCTTCGGTAAACACTCTTTCCCAGGCATTTACCAAATGATCGCCCAGACTGGGTGTTACCGCTGCAAACACCCGGTCCGCAACATCCGACCGATCCTCGAAGGAAGGATGAACGGGGTTTTTCGCCGCTATCGGATCCTGGCCGGCGTCGAAAGCCTCGACTGCATCCGTGTAGTCCATGGCTACTACGTCGACGCCGTCAAAGAAGGTCGATGCGTTTGTTCGCTCTCCTTGCATACCGAGCGACCCGCTCGCCAAGGTAACCTGCCACCCATGCGTCTGGAGCTGAGGGCACAGATAGCGAACAACCTGTGCCGACCCTCCCCGTGGGTAAAAGAACATGCCCATTGCGACACATCTATCTGCGCAAATCATCTCTTATTGTCTGTCATACGGATAGCGAATGTCAAGAAGGCCTAAGTTGATTGGCTTCTGTGCTGCCGCGGAAAAGTAGCGTACGGCGCTAGCCTTCCTACCCCATGGAGCAACGAAAAGCCAGCGAACCGAGCGCAACCTTGATCAGGTGGATGGGTATCACCGATTCCAATATTGCCGGATTAGTCCACGGTGGAACGGTGATGAAGCTGTGCGACGAGGCGGCAGGTATCGCAGCTATCAAGCACGCGAGGCGACGGATCGTAACCGCAGCCGTCGACCGAATGACCTTCCTGAGCCCGGTCAACGTAGGAGAGCTTCTCGCGTGTAAGGCGACGGTCAATGCAGCCTGGCGCACCTCGATGGAGGTGGGAGTGCGAGTCGAGGCCGAGAACCCGGGTACAGGCGAGATCCGGCACACAAGCACCGCCTACATCACGATGGTGGGACTCGATGACGACGGTAAGCCGACCCAGATCCCCCCACTGGTTGCAGAGACAGAGGAGGAAGAGCGCCGCATGCGTGAGGCGGGGTTGCGCAGAAAACACCGCCTGGCAGAGCGCGAGGCGATCCGCGCCGGCCGTAATCAAGGGTCAGACTCCAACGGTTAACTGCCTATTTCAGTAGGGATCCTTTGATAGCCGGCACTGTCGTACAATCTAAACGTCGATAGAACAGAACTTTGTAGGAGTATCCTTGTTGTTGAGACAGGTATGCAGTCAAGGACGACATCACGCTGGAAACTGGTAACGCTTGCCGTAGCTACGTCAGCTGCAGCGGGAATCATGATCGCGCATTTCGTTCCGTTGGCTGGGTCCGTTCCCGAATCGGCACCTGGATCGGTTCTGCCGACATACATCGACAGTGCACCAGGTGGGTATGACTCAGTCGTTACAAGCCGAATCGACTACCCGATCACCGACTCTCGTTGGCCGACCACCAGAATTACATACAGAAACGAGTCGAAGTACAAAACGGCAGTAAAAAGGGCTATCCAACGCTGGCGTGACGCTACGAAGCTCAAGATCATCCCGGCCAAATCGGATGAGATAACCAACATAACGATCGTTTCCGTGTACTCAAATGAAAGTTGGGCGGGATTGGCATCGCCACCCCCGATCGGGTACGTTCAACTGAACACGAGATTCCTCGGGAAAGCCGATGGCAGTCTGATCGAATCCGAAGTAGCAGCACATGAGATAGGCCATGCTCTAGGGCTTACGCACACAACCGTGAAATGCTCGCTGATGTATCCCAGCGTCGGTCTCTACGGACGGTGCAAACACAAGGTCAAGAAGGGCAAGGTAGCCTGCGGTCCACAGTGGTTCGACGCCAACGCAATCCGCACGCTCTACGACCTGCAGCTCAAGAAGAAGTCATACCGCCACCAGTGCCCCAGGTCCGAGCTGTATTAGCGGCCAGCCACCGTTGTCCCGTACCGATCAAAGTCTATGGGTCGCGATTGCCGTCAACTGTGTCCACTCCCACCAAGCGTTTGCTGTGCATATCTGTCGTTGATATATGTTGGCCTAAAAAGTAAGATTTGCCGATCCTGACGTCACCTACACGTGATGTAAATGAGCAAAGGAGGTCCTTCACATGTCGAATACCCGAGCGGTTACGGTCATGCTCTCACTAGTCATTCTTGCCGGCGGCTGCGGCTCAAACCAAGACGGTCAAACGCAGAGCGGACAAAACGCGACGACCAAGGAGGACGTCCGGAGCGGCTTGCCTGAGGGGAGCCAACCGGTCGAACTCGACCCGGCCGACTTCACAACCAAGATCGACAACCGCTACTGGCCGATGAGGCCCGGAAGCAGGTGGGTATATCGCGAGACCGATGAGAAGGGCAACCGGCAACGCGTGGAGGTCACGGTTACGGACCGTATCAAGACAATCGATGGCGTGAAAGCGCGCGTGGTCCATGATGTCGTACGAGAAGGCGACGAGCTGGTCGAAGACACGTTCGACTGGTACGCACAGGACAGGAAGGGCGATATCTGGTACCTGGGAGAAGACACCAAGGAGTATGAGGGCGGAAAGGTTGTTACGACTGCAGGCTCGTGGCAAGCCGGTGTAGATGGTGCACAGGCCGGTGTCATATTGCCTGCGCACCCGCGGCCAGGCATGAAGTACCGGCAGGAGTACTACGCCGATGAGGCAGAGGATAACGCGCAGATCCTGAGTCTGGACGAGCAGGCCGAAGTGCCGTTCGGCCACTTCAAAAATGTCCTCCTTACCAAGGATTACACGCCACTGGAGCCTAAAGTTCTGGAGTACAAGCTCTATGCAAAAGATGTCGGCCCGGTGTCAGTGCTGGGTGTATCCGGCGGCGGCGGACGCGAGGAGCTTTTGAGGTTCGACAAGGCAGGCAAATAGCAGTCCTTACAGTTTTAAAGCCGCACCAATCTGTCCAGGAGACTATCCGCGAAGCTTCTCGGCGAAGGCCCGGTGAAAGCTAAACCTAGGCTCTAAGATGCAGGATGGCATCACCGTATATAGAAAAAGGCGAGGCAGATAATGGACGTCCTTCTGGCAAAGCTGATCCCTTTGGCGCTTGGTTCAGCCATCAGCCCTACAATCCTGGCGGTAGCGGTGCTGATCCTGGGATCGCCAAATCGTCCGCGCTTTCGAATGGCGGTTTTTGGTGTCGGTGCACTGGCAGTCCTGCTGGCAGTCGGGATCGTAGGACTCGTTGCCCTCACCCACACGGTGTCGAAGGCTGCACATCAAAGCGATGCAGAGGCAACCGTCGATCTTGTACTCGGGCTGGTTCTACTCGCCTTGGCAGTGCGCACCGTGCTACGGCATCCAAAGCCTTCATCACCGGCACATAGCCCGTCCAAGAAAACCGGCATCGCCGAGACGCTGGGCCTAGGTGTTGTGATGATGGCAACCAACTTCTCGACGCTGGTGTTATTTATAGCCGCCCTCAAAGAGATCGATATTGCAAAGGTTGGACCATTCAACGAGGCCATCGCTCTCACGATCCTTATCGTATTCGCAATGTTGCCAATACTGTTGCCGATGGCTTTCTACCAAGTTGCACCTCGGTCAGCACAAAATATACTGGGTCGAATCGGAGCTTTCACCGGGCGTCACAAAAGGACGATATCGCTTGTCATCTTTACTGCATTCGGACTCTACCTGCTGCTAAAGGGAGCACTGGCAATCTGAGTTAGTGGGTACCGATAGCCCAAGCGTCAAGTGTGTCAGACTCAACGCTTCTTCACCTTGGGTGGAAGCGACTTTGCGAAGCCAACGCCTCGATCGACCCACTCGCTGAGCGAAGCGTCGTCTTCGAGATCGTCAAGATGGATCTGGACAAAGCCGCGCATGGGCCTTTTGGTGAACTCCATCTCGCTGGCCTCGGGGCGTGTAAGTGCTTCATCATAGGCGTCGGCGCCAACCCGGACCAATAGATACTCACCGTTCGGGCCGCAGGCCATATTGCCATTGACCATGAAGGCAATTCCGCCAAACATCTTTTTCTCGGTTACATCAGGCTCGCCAATCAAAAGCGCCCTTACGCGATCCGCAAGATCCTCGTCATATGCCATGCGTCTAGATTACGGCAATGGTGGAACAAGCGTTAGGGTTATCAGATGCTTTTGATCCTGATCACTGCCGGAGCCGCTTCGATTGCGTCCGTCCTGGGTGGTGTCATAGCGTTGATACGCAAGCCGACAAGTCTTTCCATGTCACTGGCGTTTGGGCTCGCCTCGGGCGTTCTAATTGGGACGGTGACTCTGGAAATGGTCCCGAAGGCAATCGAACTAAGCTCCACGCTTGCTGCTTCAGCGGGGTTTGCGGCTGGATTCGCAACGATCTGGCTCTTCGACCTTTTCATAAACCGCTGGCGACTGGCTGGTGAACACGCCGCTCAGCACAAGCGTGTCGAGACATATCACCGCAGCCACCACCCGCGAGGAGACCGCGCAACCGTACTGGCTGGCGGCACCAGCGTGGAAGAGTTGATCGAGGGACTTGCGATCGGCACCGGTGTTGTTATCCAGCCAGAAGTAGGTGCCCTGATCGCAGCCTCAATCGCAGTCGACAACTTTAGCGAGGGCCTTAGCATTGGCGAGATGATCGCCGGTGGGCGGAGCAGTGTCTCAAACGCTGCGCACAGAGTCATCACCTGGACGTCGGTAATTGGACTGAGCGTGCTGGTCTCGGCGATCGTAGGTTGGCTATTGCTGCGCGATGCCAACACAGAAATTGTTGGTGTACTTCAAGCTGTTGGCGCCGGTGGGATGCTCTACCTGACCGTGTCAGCACTGGTCCCGCCCTCTGAAGAGCAGCAATACCAGGGCTCCGGAGCACTTGCCACAGGTGCAGGTTTCCTGATTATCCTGCTGTTATTGCAGGCCATTTAAATGGTCACCAACTCAGCCATACATGGTGGCCCTCCTGATGATCCGATTGAGGGCGCATACACCCTTTCTGCAACTGAGGTAGCCGCCCATTTGGGTGTCGATCCGCAAAGAGGGCTGTCCGAGCACGAGGCAAAAGAGCGACTTGAGCTTTACGGGCCTAATGTGCTGGAACGTAGCCTACGCCCAGCCTACTTGACGATAGCCGCCCGGCAACTTATGGACGCACTGGTTGCCTTGCTTATGGTCGCAGCCATCGTCTCGTTCGCGATCGGTGATCGTGTGGAGGCGACCGCAATCTTTGTAATAGTGATCCTAAACGGGGTACTCGGTTTCACGCAGGAGGCAGGCGCAGAACGTGCAATCCATGCGCTGAGTGAGACGCTTGGTAGCGCAACAGTCGTTGTCTCGGACAAGACAGGCACGCTTACCGAGAATCGCCTGCGTGTACATGCACTCGCGCCGACGGGCGCACACGACCAAAAGTCTTTGCTGCAAACGGTAGTGCTTGCCTCGACAGCCGTGTTGATCAAAGAGCGTGGAGAGCTCAAAGCTGTAGGGGATCCGATAGAGGGCGCATTTTTTATTGGCAGCAAGCGAACGAAGGATATCGCCCGCACCTCTGAGGACTGGGCATACCGTTTTGCGAGAGATCCCGTTTGACCCGGAGCGGAGGCTCATGGCAATTCTCTACCAAGAGAGCGGCATGGTGCGCATCTGCGTCAAGGGCGCTCCAGAGGTAGTTCTCGATCGCTGCCTGGTCGATACCAATGAGCGCTTGAGGCTCGATGCCCTTACCCTGGACTGGGCGACAGATGGGCTGCGCGTCTTGGCGGTGGCCGAGCGTCAGATCGAAGCTGACACTCAATTGAGCGACGAAGAGGCCACAAGCGAGCTTGTCCCGGTTGGGCTGATTGGGTTGCGCGACCCTCTGCGAGCTACGGCCCGAGATGCGGTCAGTTCAGCTCGCAAGGCCGGCTTGCAGGTCGAAATCCTCACCGGTGACCATCCTGCAACCGCAAAAGCAATCGCCTAGGAGTTGCAAATACCGGTAAACATGGTATCGGCACGTGTGACTCCAACCGACAAGCTCAGACTGGTCGAGCGCCTTCAGGAAGCAGGGGAAGTTGTGGCTGTTACAGGAGACGGGGTCAATGATGCCCCGGCGTTGCGCCGGGCGGATATCGGAGTTGCAATGGGGCGTTCCGGCACTGAAGCAGCACGCGAGGCCTCCGATCTCGTGCTCACTGACGATGATTTCTCGACGATCACCGCTGCTATCCGCGAAGGTCGTTCAATCGGTGACAATATACGTAAGTTCGTTGCCTTCCTACTGTCGGCAAATTTCGGAGAGGTGATTCTGTTCATAGTCGCCGTGCTCGCAGGCCTCGGAGCGCCGTTGACCATCATACAGATCCTGACCGTCAACTTACTCACCGACGGCCTGCCGGCGGTAGCGCTTGCACGTGACCCCGCGGCACCCGATGTGATGCAACGACCACCAGAGCGGGGAACGCGCTTCTTCGGACGTACCTCTTGGGCCGCCCTCGGCCTGGTGGGTTTACTTGTCGGAGCTGCAGCACTGGGCGCTTTCCTTGTCGGCCGCGCATACGGTGGGGGTGTGGCACAGACAATGGCATACGCGACGATCGCCGTTAGCGAGCTGGCACTTGTATTCGCCATACGCTCGCCACGTAAAAGAGCCTGGCAATCTGGGCGAAACATCTATCTATTCGCCAGCGTGTGCATCTCGATGGCGCTACTGGCGCTATCCATATATCTGCCGGCACTGAATAATCCGTTCGGCACTGTACCTCTTGGAATCAAAGAAGTCGGTGTCGTTCTGACTCTCTCCATCGCACCATTCCTTGCGGTCGAGGCTGCAAAGGCTTTGTTTAAAACATCCTTATGGCTGAGACTTGGCAGCGACTGATACTTGCGTTCGCCTTCTCTTGCGTTTCTTTACAAGTACTTGCCCATGGCCTTCAACTGGAACGATCTCACGAAAAGCATCACACCCTGTAACCATCCCCAAATCATGTGCCAGCTGGATCAGATCAGAGGTGGCAGGTCAGGATCATTCCTCTCTTTTTCTCAGCGTGGCGAGCCTATCTGCGACATCCCACATCGAGGCCCACTTCTGAACGTACTGCCAGTCAATATCTGGGAGTACGATCAGACCCTCCAGATCAATTCGATCTTTTGCTCTGTTTGCGATTAGCTTCATGATTATCAGGTCTTCGGCAGTTGCAATTCGCAAGCCATCTACCTCTGTTGCTCGATCAATCACTTCTCGCTGATAGTCGGTTTTTGATATTTGCACATCAATAACTAGGGCAGTTTCATCTGACTTAAATCTAATGACGTCTGGAACCGACGCTTTATCGATTGTTTGTTCAAATTGAATCGAGAAAGCATTGGCCAGCAGGACATCTTTCAATGCTTCGACATCATCTTCGGTGGCCTGTACAACCAGGTCTAAATCGGCCGTATAACGGGGCTCCACATACACATTTACGGCATATGCACCGATAAACACATACGGAAGATCGGTTTTGACAAGTAATCTCTTCAGTGACGCAATTGCGTCCATCTTCGAAGTCTTGCTTATCCGTCAGAGAGACCCAAGGTACGGGCCCTGTCATAGAAAGCGATCGGATCATCAACACGCAACTCATTTCTAGAACTCATGCGCGTCGACAGGTAGATCTGCCAGGTTCGTTCCAAGCGCTCCGGTACCGAAAGTAACAGATGTTCGGCAGCGCCCTGCCTATGCAATTCAGCCTTGCACAGGCCTACCCTCCGCATATAGGCACGATCACGTTTTGAAACCGCCATGGCCATATTGTATGTTAAATACAGTCTCAACACCCAAGTAATAGCTGAATGCTCCAATTATGACGCTCAGCCGAACGGTGACATCCTCACTACTACATCCGATAACTGCCGCTCCAGGGGATTGGTGCGGTAAAAAGAATGCCCCTTTTCTGCAGAACCTCTGATCGAAAACCGAACGCATCTCGAAACTACGAGCTCCTTGTCAATCATCTCTTTTCCGAACTGCGGTTAACCTGCCCTCGACATCCCACATCACGGCCCATCTGTGGACGTACTGCCAGTCTAAGTCTGGGAGAGCGATTAGCCCCTCTAAATCAATTCGATCTTTAGCCCTGTCTGCAATCAGCTTCATGATGATTAGGTCTTCAGCGGTTGCAACTCGTAAGCCGCCAACCTCTGTCGCTCTATCGATCACTTCTCTCTGATAGTCGGTCTTTGCTATCTGTATATCGAGAACAAGCGCATCGATATCTGATTTGAACCTTATGACGTCTGGAACGGAGGCCTCATCGGTCGCCTGTTCTGTCTGAACTGAGAAAGCGTTATCCATCAGGACATCTTTCAGTGTTTCAACATCACTTTCGGTTGCCTGTACGAGCAGGTCTACATCGGCTGTATAGCGTGGCTCCAAGAACACGTTCACGGCATATGCACCGATCACAACATAAGGGAGATCTGTTTCGGCAAGAAATCTCTTGAGTGACGCAAAAGCGTCCATTTCCAAATTCTTGCCTATCTGTCGGAGAGACCCAGGGAACGGGCCCTTTCATAGAAAGCGATCGGATTGTCCACGCGTAACTCATTCCTGGCATTCATGTTGGTTGAGCGATAGATATACCACGTTCGCTCTAAGCGCTCCGGCACTGAAAATGACAGATGCTCGTAGGTATCACGCTTGTGCAGGTCAGCTTTGCATAAGCCGATCCGCCGCATAAAGGCACGATCACGTTTTGATACTGCCATAACTACATTATAAAGCAACAGTAGGCTCAACCTTTGAGCGATTTTCAATGAACTGCTGGGCTACGGTGCCAAGCACGAGACCTCTTGCCTCAACCCTCAGTCTTCAACCCCGGCTCCAAGATCCGCCGCTTCTCAACCTCGAACTCCGCCTCGGTTAGCACACCCTTCTCTTTCAACGATCCAAGGCGCTCTAGTTGTGCGAGCCTTTTATCTGGCTCATCGACCGGCGCACCTTTATCGCCTGCCTGCTGACGTGCAGCCGTGACACTTGTTGTTGCAGAGGTCCAGCCACGCCTGATCGCCTGGCGCATTCCTCGCACGGCGTCACCAACACCTGCGTCTGCAAACTCCCTGGCCGTCTGTCGCCTAAGAACCTCTGTTCCAAGCACCAACAGTGCGATGATGATCAGAATACCGAGCCATGACCTGGTCGCTAAGGTCGGCCCCCAGCCGATGACGATCAGAAGCGTAACCGCAAGCACACCGTAGACGTAGCCGAGATACTCTCGAAGATACGGCGCCATCGACCTGCGAATCGCCATCGCTGCGCTCGATGGTCCTGCAACCCAGCCGGCAGCCATTAGGAGAATTCCATAGATGATCACCGCCACTGCAACTTCTCGTAAAAGCCTTGTACCAATGCTCCATGCTGCACCCGCGGCCGGCTCGATTGCTGCAGTCGTTGTGAGCGCATTTACGATCGCTTGACCGGCAAAGTGACGTGCGACCAAAACCAGGACACCGGACGCCAGAAAGCCAACTCCGACGATTATCAGAGCCTTCCTCCGCCTGCCTCGTGCCAGCCAGATTGCTGCGACATAGAACGCCAGTGCCAGAAGCCCGAACATTATCGCCAACCCCCGCAGCACCGTGACTGCGTCTTGTGCCTCTTTAAGCTCATCGGCATGCAGCACCTCTAGCTGCCCAACGTCCTTCGGTAGTCCACCCTTCAGCGAGTCCAGCACGCCGACCCGCTCCCCCACCTGCTCAATCAGCGGGCGAAGGTTTAGAGTTACCGTACCCTGATCTGTGCTGACAACCCCTCCGCCTCCTTCGAGGATCTGCAGGAGCGCCTTGTGTGCCTGGAGATTCGCTTCCCTCCAACTGGACTGAAGTGCACTGGTACCGAGAGCCTCCTTACTAAGTCGTTGCGCCCCTTCGCGCAGGCCTCCGGCCGCTGGACCAGAAAGACCCTTGAGATCTTTTGGCAGAGCTTTTTTTAGCTCTTGCTCGACATCCACCACCTCGTACAGCTGGGCTACAAGATAGGTGGATAATGCCTCTTTTATCTCCTCCTGCTCGAGCAGCTCGGTACTAGTTCGCGCCCACTCATTGCTGTTGAGTACCTGTCGGTTTATCGACTCGGTGAAGATTCCAAGGAACAGGAAGAACGATCCAAGGACAACCAACAGGTTGACGCCGCGTCTCCGAGCGGTCGAATAGCGCTCCGATTCCTCCTTGTCTATCGGTTTATCTTCCTCTCCGCCCACCTGCATCCCGACAATCTACTACGTCCATCGGTGGTTGACCAGGACTTTGGTCGAGGAAGGTCGATACAACCTCAGGTTCGAGTCACCATTGAACCCGAACTCGGTTCTCTGGGTAGCAGTTAAAAAAGGTAAAGCCAGAAAAGGCCACGGCAATAAACCAAGAAGACCCCACTCTACGTACCCGTTCGCAGCCGCCCCGAAGCACAAACTTGAGCCCGCGCATACTTGGCCTATTTTGGCATCAAGCCTGTATCACTTAAGTTTTTAAATAAATTGTTTTCAGGATCGCAAGGAGTCGAGTCGGCCGTAGATAGGGTCGTCTGTCCCGAGCAGTTCCGCAAGCATGGATTTGGCCTGATCGATGTGGGGTGGGCTGACCTCCGCAATCGCCTCAATGTCGGCCCAGTCCTTTGTGCGGTTGAACAAAGCTTTGAATACAACAAGCGCTGCGCAGTCAAGTACGGGTATCTCTCGCCCGGATAGCGGCACCCATGTAACCCCGGCAGCAACAGCATCGTGAACCGGATGGTTGTTCAGAAAAATGTCGATAGGTGTATCGCCCCACCAGAGTCGTGTCTGCCCCTCACGCATGGTGGTTTCGATGTCGTCGGGTGATACGGAGACCTTGGAAGGCAGAGCTGCGAGTACCTTTTCGGCGTTTGATGAGTCGGTAAAAATATTTACATCGATATCCCGGGTACCTCGCGGCTCTTCTGTGCAATATGCCAGTGCTATCGCCCCACCAAAGGCATGAGCCAGACCAGCTACCGTCAGCGAGTCGTGTA
The DNA here is from genome assembly GCA_963710065.1 of uncultured Thermoleophilia bacterium. Taxonomy (GTDB): domain Bacteria; phylum Actinomycetota; class Thermoleophilia; order Solirubrobacterales; family CAVPYU01; genus CAVPYU01. The sequence goes on from CAVPYU010000002.1 coordinate 434,558, forward strand.
CCGCGAACAGCTTGTCAATCAGTTCGCTCATCGGCCTTTTTTACGGCTTAACCAGTTCAGCAAGCCGTGGGTACTCAAGCCTCTCGCTGCGACGAAATGGAAGCGCTTCAGCCAGTTCGAGAACCTGAGTCAGTAGTCGCCCGGCACGCCTTGGGTTGACGGGGGCAGAACGTGCCGTTAGTTGTAACTCGAAACCGCCCGCTGCACACAAGCGTGCGAGTGCATCGGCACCGGGCTGCCTATGTCCTCGCAGATAGGCGTTGAGTACCGATCGTGGAATCCCTGCACGACGTGCCAACTCTGCCTGACTGAGGCCGCTGCGCAGAATAATTGCGTCTATCAGCCGGGTAGTTTTCGTTGGCAGCAACGAGCCTTCGGAGTCCATACGTATATGTTAGCGTATACGCTAACACTTATCGGCTCTATGGTGAACGTCAATGCCCTCTCCTTCGGTAAGAGCTTGGGCTACGTAACGGTGCGCACACCAGGCTTTGTCCTATAAAGAGCTACTCAGTGACCCACTCCTTTGCTTGGTCTAACTCTGCGTTCTTGAACGTTTTGACCCTGCTCGGGAGCACCCAGCCGAAGAGCTTCACTGAGTGCCGGATCCATTCAACATCGGTGACCATAGCCAGCTTCTCCCAGCTACGAAGATGCTCAAGGCCAAGCTTGCTATCTGCCAGCATTGCGCCGCCGGTCGCTTTGGTGAACTCCGGCCCGATTACATAGAGCAGGCGGATCTTTCCCTGCTCGGCGAGCATTTTCTCAACGGCCGGAATCAACGTCTCTTTGTAGTCCAGCTCACTGAGCTCCCCTTTGGCAGAGAACCCCAGCACGTTGGGTGGAAGACCGGGAATAAGCTCAATCATTCTTGTCCCTCCTCGTTTTGGTTCGGAGCGGCCAGTCTAAACCATTGCGTATGGACGGTCATCCTGACCGGATTGCGATTATTATCGACCGCAAGGCAGCCACTTGAGAGGGGTCGACGACCTATGAGCAACCGTGTATTTGTGATCGGTGTTGGAATGACTAAGTTCGAGAAGCCGGGCTCGCGCGATTGGGACTACCCAGACATGGGGCGCGAATCAGGAACAAAGGCGCTCGAGGATGCCGGCGTGCCCTACGACTCTGTCGAGCAAGCGTTTGTGGGCTACTGCTATGGGGAGTCCACGTCCGGGCAGCGGACCGCCTACCAACTCGGCCTGACCGGGATCCCGATCGTCAACGTCAACAACAACTGCTCGACCGGCTCGTCTGCGCTGTACCTGGCTCGCCAGGCAATCAGAGGTGGCCTGGCGGACTGCGCGCTGGCGCTCGGCTTCGAGAAGATGGAGAAGGGATCGCTAGGCGTCAAGTACACGGACCGGGTCAATCCGATCGACCGCCACTTTACAACCATGTTCGAGGTGCGAGAGGCAGAGGCCTCGCCGCCCGCTCCACAGATGTTCGGCAACGCGGGGCGCGAGCATATGGAGCGCTACGGCTCGCAACTCGACCACTACGCCTGGATAGGCTGGAAGAACCACAAGCACTCGGTCAACAACCCGTACGCACAGTTCCAGAAGGAATACTCGCTTGAGGAAATAAAGGCCGCGAAGATGATTCACGAGCCCCTCACCAAGCTCCAGTGCTCCCCTACGTCAGATGGGTCTGGCGCCGCAGTCGTTGCCAGCGAACGGTTTGTGGATAAGCACGATCTCTGGGAGCAGGCAGTCGAGATCGCCGGCCAGGCGCTGGTGACGGACACGCCCTCCAGCTTCGAGGAGAGTTGCATCAAGATTGTCGGCTACGACATGAGCAAGGAGGCCGCACGGCAGGCCTACGAAGAAGCGGAGGTCAGCGTCGACGACGTCGACGTGATCGAGCTGCACGACTGCTTCTCGGCGAACGAGCTGATCACCTACGAGGCGCTCGGGATGGCGCCCGAAGGCCAAGGCCATGAACTGGTCGCCAACGAGGACACGACCTACGGTGGACGCTGGGTGGTAAACCCATCGGGTGGTTTGATCTCTAAGGGCCACCCACTTGGCGCCACCGGCCTCGCACAGTGCAGCGAGCTGACCTGGCAACTTCGCGGCAATGCCGACAAGCGGCAGGTTGAGGGGGCGAAGGTGGGCCTCCAGCACAACATAGGACTCGGCGGCGCAGCCGTGGTAACGATCTATAAGCCCGCCGCGTAGCAGGAGAACTGCTCGCGGCTTCATCTGATTGGTGGGCTTTGTCCGGCGGCAGTAGCGCTATCCGCGCCTCTACTGAGATTGAACCGAAATCGAGCGCCTCTAGCGCTTGTGCTTCTGTTTGTCTGCCAGATCAGCCATGCGCCCGCGAAGCCCTACTTTGCGGTTGGCTATGTTGATCACGCTGGGCGCCACGCTCGCAGCCGCCATCGTCACTCGTATGGCAGGTGGAACCACGTTGATCTCGGCCTTGTTCTTCTCGATCGCGCGGATAACGGCCCCTGCGACCTCTTCCGGGCTGTTGCTACCGATCGGAGACTCCCCACCGGCCTCGGCAAACATGCCTGCCTCGCGGATCGGCCCCGGGCAGATAACCGAGACGCCCACGCCACTCGGTTCTAAGTCTTCACGCAAGCAGAGCGCGAACCCCCGCAGGCCGTACTTGGTGGCCGAGTACACAGAGTACTCAGCGGACGGCAACTTTCCTGCCACCGAGGAGATAAAGACCAGATGCCCCTCTCTCCGTTGGGCCATCCCCTCAGAGAAAGCCTTTGCCAAGACGATCGGCGCCCGCAGGTTTATGTCCATCGCCCGATCGATCTCCTCAACTGTGAATTCCTCCAACTTGCCCGCAGCCGGAAGCGCTGCGTTGGCGATGAGAATGTCAACGGCCTCTACCGACTGAACAAGCTCGTCAACATCAGAGGCGTCCGCCAGATCAAAGGCCACAGCTTGACCGCCGACCTCGGAGGCGAGCGGCTCGAGCACGTCAACTCTGCGCCCGGTAATCACGAGCTTCGCGCCTTTTTTAGCCAGTGCGCGGGCAATCGCGTGTCCGATACCGCCAGTGGCACCGGTAAGCAAAACCTTCTTCCCCTCGAGTCTCACGCTATAGATGGTAACTGATCACCTGGTATTTCATCGCGAGCGAAAACCCGCTCGCGATGTGATCTACGCCTGTTCCTTGCGCGGGCTGTCAACCAAATGTGAAAGCGAAGCCCGAAACACCGGGGGCGAACTTCAACGTCAGGCGATGCTCCTCGACGCTCGATAGTGAGACAAGCTCGTAGAGCTGCTGATGAGTGACGGTGACCTTGCCATCCTTCACGTCTTCACCAGAGCTCGCTGCGCTGATTGGTTTGCCATCGAGCAAGACCTGCACCGTCCTTGACCGCTTGCCTCGAGAACTCATCACCAGAAACACTTTTCGGGCTCGTACTTTTCCATCAATACGAGCGTCACGTACGGCGATCGCACGCTCTGAGAGGATATTCCACCTGCCGGAGTAGGCGAATTGATCTCGCGGTAGCCGTCCCTTGAAATTCGGAAAGGTGTGCAAACCCTTGGGAATCGGGCTTGGCTCAAAGCGATCGATTCGCTCGTACCCAAGGTATGTCTCAGGTGTGATGTTGTTGGATGGTTGCTCAATCCGCTGCTCCTTCGTGTCGCCGAGGTCGCTCTCGCCGGCCTCAACTAAAAGCGCCCGTACCGCCGCTTCTGTCTCGCGATACTCGCCCTCGCCAAAGTGGGTGTAGCGCACCTTGCCCTTGGCGTCGATTAGATACTTGGCCGGCCAGAACTGGTTGTCGTAAGCGTTCCAGGTGCTGTAGTTGTTGTCCTGCACGACTGGGTACTTCAGGTCATTGTCAGCGATCGCCTGCTCGACATTGTCGGCCTTTTCCTCAAACGAAAACTCGGGCGTGTGAACGCCGACGATCGTCAGGCCTCTGTCGCCATAGCGCCTATCCAGGGTCTTGAGGGACGGGAGCGTGCGAATGCAGTTGATGCAGGTGTAGGTCCAGAAATCGACCAAGACGACGTCGCCACGAAGTTTCTTAAGCGTCAACGGGCGGCGATCGGGCGTGTTGAACCACTTCTGCGTATCGACCAGCTCGGGTGCTGCACCGAGCACCGGAAGCTCCGGGGTCTTGACACCTGGTATTTTGGCCTTGGAGACACTGTCCTCGCGCTGGCCTTTTGAGGCGCCGCCCTCCGAGTCAAATCTCGACTTACCTCGTAGCTTGCCCAGCTGCGACTCAACCGCATCGGACTTCTCGATCGCATTGGTCGGGTTGACTATGAACCTCGGCAGCTTGTCGGCAATCGCAGTCTGGAACTTAACGTCAAAGTTGAAAGACATCAGGACGGCGGTCGCCACCAGCACTGAGCCCAGCACTCTTTGAACCAACGGTCCTCGTCCGGCGCGGCGAATCCTCTCCATCACCTTATAGCCGCCCAGCGCAAGTAGCAGTAGCACGGCAGCTGAACCGATCGAATAGGTCAGAGCGATCACGATCAGTTGAGCGTTGGTCCCTTGCGACGCGCTAACCGATATAACCGCTGCAAGTACCGGCCCGGCGCAGGGCGCGTAGACCGCTCCCAGTGCTGCCCCTACACCTATGCCCGACCAGAAGCCTTTACCCGCGGACCGAGGTCCGAAGCGAGAGAGCCAGACAAAGGGTCGCTCGAGTCTGTCGCCGATACTAGGGACAATCAAGGCCATGCCGAAGATCGCCAGCACGGCGATTGCAATCGTTCTCAACAGGCCCGAGCCGAGTCCCACTCCACCCACCAGCGACGCGAATCCAACTACGATGATGGTTAAGGTAATCGCCAGGCCCATCACGACGCCGAGTGGCCTTCGACGCCCGCCAGTCGCGCTGGCTGAAAGAAGCGCCGGCAGCACCGGCAAGACACACGGCGAAAGGGCGGTGCCAGCACCGGCTAAAAACGCGAATACGAGTAGGACAATCATTACCGGCTAGGGTAAACGGGCCTGCTTACAAACTCCTTACATAGTGACACCTCGTAAGAATCTGTTAAGCATAGAGAGCTACCCTCATGTCATGACAACTGTGCTCGTGGTAGATGACGAACCGATCGTGCGCGAGGTGGTGGTTCGCTACCTGAACCGCGAAGGCTATAAAACGCTTGAAGCGGCCGACGGCGACCATGCCAAGAGGCTTATCGAGCGCCAGTCACCGAACGTGGTCATTCTGGACGTGATGCTTCCCGGTACCGATGGCCTGGCGGTGTGCAGGTGGATTCGTGATCGTTATAAAGTCCCGGTGCTGATGCTGACAGCGCGCGGTGAAGAGACCGACCGGATAGTTGGTCTCGACATCGGCGCCGATGACTATATTACGAAGCCGTTCTCGCCGCGCGAGCTGGTGGCGAGAGTACGGACTGTGCTGCGACGTACCTCACCGATCGACGCGCGAAGCGAGGCCCTGGAGTTTGATGGTCTAAAAGTAGATCCCGGTGCGCGCGAGGTTATCCGTGATGGAGATACGGTCAAGCTGACGGTCAAGGAGTTCGATCTTCTGTGGTTTTTAGCCAGCCATCCGCGTATCGTCTTCTCGCGCGATCAGCTTCTGGACAGGATCTGGGACTTCCACTCGGAACTCGATGCAGGCACGGTCACCGTACACATCCGCCGCCTACGTGAAAAGATCGAGGACGACCCCTCCCACCCCCACTACATTGAGACGGTGTGGGGCGCGGGATACCGATTCGTGTCATGATCGACTTTGCACTGATCGTTGCTGTTATGGTGCTGGCCGTTGGGCTGACCGCCTCACTCGTGATGCGGAGGTTGCACTCCCTGCGGCTCCAGCTTCTAGGGCTTGCGCTGGTGAGCGTTGTGCTTCCCCTTGGTGCGGTCCTCCTTTCGGGGGCTTTGATGTTCAACTCCGGCCACGATTTGACAATTCTTGCCGTTGCCGTCGCTGCCTCGACGACCGCAATAGTCGGTGCGCTACTGATCGCACGCCCATTGATCGAACGCATAAATAATCTAAGAGCCACCTCAGTGAGGATCGCCAGCGGCGATCTATCGGCCCGAGCGCCCGATGACGGGCCCACGGAACTCGCCGAACTGTCCGCATCGATAAACGAGATGGCCAACGACATCGAGCGACTCTTTGACGCCAAGCGTCAACTCGTGGCTTGGGCAAGCCACGATCTTCGAACGCCTCTCGCTTCCCTACTTGCGATGCTTGAGGCCGTCGAGGACGGGATCGTCGAGCCCGAAGAGTACATCCCATCAATGCAGCAGCAGGCCCGTGTTTTGAGTAAGTTAATCGATGACCTTTTCGAGCTTGCCCGTATCGACGCCGGTGTGCTCACGCTGGAGATTATGGAAATTCCGATTTCAGCAGTAGTCGACTCGGCAATAAAAACAGTTAAGGCCGAAGCCGACACTCGCAAGGTAAGGCTGAAAAGCGTACTCGACGGGTCTCACCTTGCGGCACACTGTGCCCCAGACAAGGTCGAGCGAGTGCTGCTGAATCTGCTCACCAACGCCATGCGCCACACGCCAGCTGATGGCTCGGTGGCTGTTTCGGTGAAGCAGCAGGCAGATGAGATCTGTGTGTCTGTGGAAGACACCGGTGAGGGAATAACAGGTGGACAGCCCCAACAGGTATTTGATCGCTTCTGGCGCAGTGACCAGTCACGAGCAAAGAAGAGCGGTGGCTCAGGGTTGGGGCTGGCGATCGCCCATGGACTAATCGAGGCGCAGGGAGGTCGTATCTGGGCCGAGAACTGCCCCAGCGGCGGTGCACGCTTCTCATTCACCCTTCCAGCCGCAAAGGAAATATTAGAGTCGATGTAAGAAAATCGCAATGGTTGTCCTACAGACTTCGACCCATCGAAAACTACAGAATGGAGTAAAAGGCGATGATTAAAGCAGCAATTGCAGTAACGTCGATTAGCGCAGTGGTCATCTTCGGTGTGGTCGGTTGCGGTAGCGATGACGATAAGAGCAGTACCAGTGGCAGCACGGAGACAACCACAACGGAGAAGTCCGGCGATGCGATGAAGGACGAGAAGTCCGATGACGCTATGAAGGATGATAAGTCCGGTGAAGCGATGGAGAAGTCAACGCCCGCCAACGCTGCGGCGATGAGCAAGAAGACACAGGCTCAAATAAAGGTAGTAGATACTCGTTATGGCAAGATCCTTACCGATGGAACCGGTCGCGCCCTCTATCTATTTACGCGTGAGAAGTCAGACTCCAGCGACTGCTATGACGAATGCGCGAAGGCCTGGCCGCCCCTCTTCACAAAGGGCAAGCCGAAGGCCAAGTCGGGCGCTGACCAGGATCTACTGGGTACGACCGAACGGCGAGACGGCAGCACCCAAGTCACATACGACGGACAACCGCTCTACTACTACGTCGACGAGGATGAGGCCGGCGAGGTACTCTGCCAAGGAGTCGACGAGTTCGGCGGAATCTGGTACGTGGTTGCACCCAACGGAAAAGCGATCACCAAGTCCTAGGCTGTAGGGTAAGCGTTCAGCACGTATCGCCATATCGCCGTTTCCGCTCTCCGGCCAGCGTACACGCCGCCGGCCGGAGTGAGTAGCTGTTTACTGATACCGAATAACTTGGGGATTCGCTTAGCTCCCTGCACGCTCATCCCCAGATTCCATCGATGTCGGGGGATGGTGAACAGTTACGCTGTAGTAATAGCCAGAGCATCTGGTTTGAATCGACGGTAGCTGAGGCGGTAGATATGCATAACGCAAGTCTGCCTACTTTGTTGCCGTCGATTCGTTGAGACTGAATCCAATCGATTGAAAAAACTCTCACGACCGAAATGCGGTCGGGAAATAGTTCAAGCTTAACGGCGATCCGTATCAGGTACTTCTGGAGTTAGCGTAAGATGCAGGTCGCATACGAAAGACCAAAGCACGTCCAAAAACGTAAGATCCTTTGAGCCAGAAAAAGCTGACAGCCTTGATTGACGCCCGAAACGTTGCGCGGTCAAAGTGGCCCAATATCCCAGACCAGAAGTTGGTTGACCTGTGCTGGTCGTGGGGTGCGGAGCAGGGTTACGCGGTGATTGTTGTCTTCGACGGCGTTGCACCTCTTGATGTGGTGGGAAGGCGAGAACTTGGCCCCGGCTGCTCGGTTGTCGGTACCGGCCGTCGTAGTGCCGATAGCTGGATAGAGCGTGAGGCGCACGGCTATCAAGACAAGGGGCAGAAGTACTGGTTAGTTACATCAGACCGCGTTCTACAGAACGTAGCAGGCGCCCATGCAGAGCGAATCGTCGGTGGTGGGACCTTTGCAAAAGAGTTGACCGGTGAGCTTTAAAGCTCACGCTTCCTTGATCGACAGTATGTAGAAGCTACGAAGTGGTGACCGCTTCGAACCCGTAGATCTCTGCCAGCTCGGGATCCTTACGGGAAAGCATCTCTGCAAGATTGACCATCACCTTGCACTGCTTCCAGGTGGCGTCGTCCTGCATCTTGCCGTCGATCATGTGAACGCCTCGACCGTCGGGGATCGCCTCTATCACCTTCTTGGCAAAGGCAACCTCATCGGGGTCCGGGCTAAACACCTTCTTGGCGATGCCGATCTGCACCGGGTGCAGTGACCAGGCGCCGACACAGCCGAGCAGGAACGATGCTCGGAACTGAGCCTCGCAGCCCTCAACGTCCTTGATATCTCCATACGGGCCATAGAAAGGAAGTATTCCGGCGCTGGCGCAGGCATCGACCATCCGCGCGATCGAGTAGTGCCACGGATCCTGCTGCGCAGTTGGCCTATCTGCCTCAGGATTGTCCGGATCAGGGTCTTCAACGACTCTGTAGGCCGGGTGCCCACCACCTACGCGTGTGGTCTTCATCCGCCTGTTTGCTGCCAGGTCGGCGGGTCCAAAGCTCATGCCCTGCATACGTGGTGATGCTGTTGCGATCTCCTCCACGTTGACCACTCCCTGAGCGGTCTCCAGGAGGGCGTGAATCAGGAGTGGCTTCTCGAGCCCCGCCTTGGCCTCCAACTGGGCCAGAAGGCGGTCGACGTAGTGGATGTCCCACGGCCCCTCGACCTTGGGAATCATTATCACGTCCAGCTTGTCACCTATCTCGCTTACCAGCGTGGTGAGGTCATCCAGCACCCAGGGCGACTCAAGAGCGTTGACGCGGGTCCAAAGCTGAGTGTCACCCAGCTCAATCTTGCTGCCAACCTCTACCAGCCCGTCCCTTGCCGGGATCTTCCTGTCTACCGGAACAGCGTCTTCCAGGTTGCCGAGCAGGATGTCTACCTTCGGCGCGATGTCAGGTACCTTGGCCACCATCTTTTCACTCGAGAAATCGAGAAAATGGATCATGCGCGATGGCTTGAAGGGGATTTCACGCACCGGTTCAGGTGCGTCTATTGCCAGTGGTTTGAAAAAATCTCTTGGGCTTCTCATGCGCAGAACCCTAGCGCGAGAAAAGCCCAATATCGCAGGTCAGATGCGCCAAGTCGCCTCCCTATCGGTAAATCAGCGCTTTGCACACCCAGCACCGTAAAAACTATGTGACAACTGCATCTTTCGCCACAATTTTTGCGCAAGATTCAGGAGGGTTAACCGACCCGAAAAGACAGTCTGGGCCCGAGTCGATATCCGCCGGTGTAAAATCCGACCTTGTACGTTCCTCTGCCCTCATTCTTGAAGTGTCTGCTCCAACGTACCTTTATCTCGTAGATGCCGTATTTCTCGCGATGCAGGCGGAAACTACGGCATTTGTTCCCACTGGCGGGGCCATCAACACATGCGCGAACCCGTCCACGATGGCTGAAAGTCGAGAGCGCAAGATAACGGACTCCGCCTTTTTTTGACGCTTTGGTGCAAAAATCCCCGGACGGGCTGCAGTATGAACTTATTGCCGATGCAGCGGGCGGGCCAACCACACCGATCGCCATTGCAATGCCCGAGCAGATGGCCAATGTGCGAAACATAGCCCTAATTTTATACCAGAATGCTCAACTCTCAATTAGCTCGATGCGATACTCGTCCGGGTCGCGCACAAAGCAGATTCGCGAGCCGCCTTTGAGTACTTGATAGGGGGGCTTCTCTGGCTTGATGCCCTTCTCTTTTAAATTTGCAAGCGTGCTATCGAGGTCATCGACGCAGACGGCGATATGGCCATACCCAGTGCCGATCTCGTAAGGCTCAGATCGATCAAAATTATACGTTAGCTCCAGGCGCGCACCATCGCCAGGAAGCCCCATGAAGACATTGATCGCCTGGTCGCCGATAGGCATCCGCATTAGCTCCTCAAAACCGAGTAGCTTGTAGAACTGAACCGACCGCTCGATCTCAAAAACTCTGTAACAGGTATGTATCAACTCCACCCGCAAAGCATAGTACGAAGGCCCGTGTCCGTCTTGACGAGCATCTGGCCCCGGCAATCGCTGGGGCCTTTTTTTCTTGCAAGCCTCTCTCCCACTTTTCGGCTAGCCCTTTACTGGTGCTCCATTTTGCCAGCACAAAGTGCTCTGTCATGGCCCGGAGGCGAATCTCTTGAAAGGCCGTTTACATATAAATGTCGATATCTTTAAACTGTAATGAACGGACGATCATCATGACGCCCTGCATCAGCGACCAGATTCCGGCAAAGACAAGAAGTAGGAACGCTTTTTCAATGAAGAATTGACCTGCGGTCCAAAAGGCGAGGATGATCATCAACAATCCGCCGATAAGTCCAACCCACCAGAGATCGTTTGCTTCGCGGGTCGCCATCGCCTCGATCGACCAGAAAATACCTATGAGTAAAAATATAAAACCGAGGATGTCTGCGATCGCGGCAAAGGTGTTCTGAGGGCTGATAAAGGCGACTATTCCCGCCGCTATAAATAAGAATCCAAAGATCACCCACAGCCATCTCATGCTTTCAACAAAGGAGGCGTACACAAAGTTCTGAAGCCCAGTAGCTACAAACATCAGTCCGATAATGATTCCCACCGTAGTAATTGAGGCCTGATCGAACTGGAGAATCACCAAGCCTATGATCACCCAGGCAATTCCAAGTACGAGCCAGAGCCACCAAAGCTTTTTCAACCCTGCTACTGCCTCTCGGGTCTGCGGAGCTACAGAAGAGCTTTCCATTTGTGCACCTTTCTTCTACCGGTAACAACTTCGGACCGATCCGCCCGACCACCACTGGTCCGGCGATACGGATATCCGGTTACAACATTTCGCTCTCAGATGAAATGATCCTGCAAGCGATATGAAATCGGCCTAACACGTTTATAGTGAGCAATTACGACGATACCGATTGAAGGGAACGAGGGATGGCTGACGAGCCCATACGGCCCACGCACCAGAAGGTAAGTGACATCTTCGCCCATCTGCAAACTGGGGAAGGTGAGAAGTTCTTCGAGCACGTGGCTGACGATGTGTCCTGGACGGTGATGGGAACGCACCCACTTGCCGGGCATTACAACTCCAAGGATGAGTTCACACGCAATACGTTTGAGCGCCTCAACCGTATAATGCCCGACGGGATCGCCCTATCGGTTGACAACGTCCTGGTTGACAGCAACACAGCTGTAGTGGAGATGACCGCAAATGCCCAAGGCCTGCGAGGTCAGCCGTTCCCCAACAAATACTGTTGGGTGTGTGAGTTCGAGGGCGACATGATTCATCGCGTGCGGGCCTACCTGGACTCGGCACTGGTGGGCTTCACTGTCGCTGCCAACGAAGAGATACTTCGCTCACGGGGAAAGCTGGCTGTTCAAGCTTAACCTTCCTGATCCCGCCGGTATATGATGATTCCTGGATAGCGACAGACAGAAAGGAGTAATGACATGCGCAGGATTTCCGCGGTGTCGACTGCATTGATAGCTGCGATTCTCTGTCTGGGGGTGCTTGGTACCTCGATGGCAGTCGCCAAAAGTGCACCCAAGACATTCACGAAGACGGTCAAGCTGAATAAAAGCGGAGCCGAAGAGACCTACACAATTGAACTGCCCGACACCGACTACCGCCTGAAGAGCATCACTGTCAGTCCAAAGAAATACAAGGGGTCCGTGGATATCTCGAACAAGGAGTTCCGTCTCGGTGGCTCCGAATATCACTTCAAGGCAACCCATGTTGAAGGCATCAAAGTAAGCGTCAAGTTCGTCTTTCGCAAGCCTCGGGCTGATTGATCTAGGCTGTCTGTTTTCTGCGCAAAAAACTACGTGGTGCCAGTAGCGCCACCGATGGGATCAAGAATCACCAGCGGGATCTCACGATCGGTGCGCTCTTGGTAGCCGGCGTAGCCTTCGTATACCTCGACGACCTTGGGCCATAAGCGAGACCGTTCCTCGGAGTCGGCCACTCGCGCATTTACGACTATCTCGTCGCCACCGACCTGCACTGTGGTCTTTGGGTTGGCTAGGAGATTGTGATACCAGGCCGGGTGCTTGGGGTTGCCGGCCTTGGATGCCACCACAACGAAGCTATCACCGTCTCTTATATATCCAAGTGGGGTTGTTCGCCCGGTTCCACTCTTAGCGCCAACGTGATCTAGCAGTAACATCAACGGAATACCTGGCATGCGAGCTCCTATTCGCCCACCTGTCGTTCGATAGAAAAAAACATGAAGCTTGGCGAACTGGCGCATCAGCGGCTGTGTCAGATCAACTACGCGCAGATAGTCCATGGCGAAACTTTAGCCGTTTAGTAATCGATTCGTTCGTCCCGGAACTAGCTCGGACCGGTCTGTCGTAGGGCCTATGTGACACTCTTGGCGGCCGCAATGCTGACCAACGCCTCGCCGTAGTTATCCAACTTGGTAGTACCGATGCCCTTGATGCCCTCGAGTTCGGTGATGCTGCTTGGCCGAGCTGCTGCGATCTCGCGCAGGGTGGCATCGTGAAAGATCACGAAGGCGGGAACACCGCGTTCATCGGCCTGCTCACGACGCCATTCACGTAGACGCTCAAAAAGCTGCTCGCCCTCCGAGTCAAGTTCACGGGGCTCACGGTCGTCAACTTTGCGAGTTCGCGCAGCGCGGGTCGGTTTTGCCTCAACACGCGCTGGTAACGGGTCCTCGCTTGTGACAAACATGCGCCAATCGGCTGCCAGGCGCAGCACGTTGAAATTATCGTGGTCAACACGAACCATTCCGCGCGCAACCAGCTGACGCAGCACGCTGCGCCACTGCTGCTGGCCTATATCGGCGCCTACGCCAAATATCGAGAGACGATCGTGACCAAAGCGCTCTACCTTTTCGGTGCTCTTGCCCCGCAGTACGTCAAAGATGTGCATCGAGCCAAAGCTCTGTTCGCAGCGATAGATACAGCTCAATAGCATCCTCGCCGGCTCACCGGCGTCCCATGTCTCCGGCGACTCAAGACAGTTGTCACAGTTACCACAATCGCCTGAACTCTCATCAAAGTAGGCAAGCAGTTGGGTGCGCCTGCAGTGCGTACTCTCACAGAGCCCAAGCAGCGCATCCAATTTGCGGCGTAGCACCTGCTTGTGCTGCTCGCCTGCATCGCTGCGCTCAAGCATCATCCGCTGGAGCACGACATCCTGTAGGCCGTAGGTCATCCAAGCCTGCGCCGGTTCGCCGTCACGTCCAGCCCGGCCGGTCTCTTGATAGTAACCCTCGATGTTCTTTGGCATGTCAAGGTGAGCCACAAATCGCACGTCGGGCTTGTCGATACCCATTCCGAAGGCGATCGTTGCCGTCATAACAACTCCTTGATCTCGCAAGAACTGATCCTGGTGGCGTCGCCGCGTTGCAGCGTCAAGGCCAGCGTGGTACGGCAACGCATCGATGCCGTTTTCTGAAAGCCATTTCGCGGTCTCCTCGACCTTACGGCGCGTAAGGCAGTAAACGATCCCGGCCTCACCGGCATGGCTGTCTTTTATAAAACGCAACAGCTGTTTTCGTGCGTCGCGCTTCTCGACGATCTTGTAGTTGATGTTCGGACGGTCAAAGCTACTGATGTAGGTTGGTGCGTCCCCCAAATCGAGATGATGGACGATCTCTTTACGAGTCCGTCCATCGGCGGTGGCCGTAAGTGCGATGCGCGGAACGTCGGGAAATCGCTGGTGTAGGACCTTGAGGGCCACATACTCGGGTCTGAAGTCGTGGCCCCACTGCGACACGCAGTGCGCCTCATCGATCGCAAATAGGCTGAGTTTGCCGGCGCTGTGTAAAGAAGAAAGATCGTCCAGAAAATCATCTTTGGTGACGCGCTCGGGTGCCACGTAGATCATTTGGAGATCGCTGTCGAGCATCCGATTGCGAACTATCTCAAACATGGTTGGATCAAGAGATGAATTGAGGTACGCGGCCTCCACACCCAACTCCCGCAACATCGCCACCTGGTCGTGCATCAGTGCGATCAACGGTGAGACAACGACCGTGACGCCGTGACCGGCGCGCTGGCGTGCGATTGCCGGTAGCTGGTAGCAGAGCGACTTGCCACTACCGGTCGGCATCAGCACAAACGCGTCTCCGCCATCAGTCACGCTCTCCACGATCGACTCTTGCTCGTCAAGAAAAGAGGTGTATCCAAACACCTCCTTCAGAATCTGTGTCGCTGAATTCATCAGACGAAGATTAGACGCGTCGCCTGTTGGTGCGTGGGGTCATGTCTAGACATGGGGTCACGTCTTGCATTGCCATATGTGATTGCAAGACCTGACCCCTCGGCCCCACACATAGTTCAGCGTCGCCGTTACTTGATAGCAGCTTCGACGCGGTCACCATAATCAGGGTCGGCGCTGCGGAAGTTGCTGATGCTGCGCTCGATGATGTCGTCCTTGCTGACCTGGGCGAGACCATCGGCGATGTTGTCGACCAGCCGCTCTCTTTCATCATCGGACATCAGCCGGTAAAGCGTGCCGGCTTGAACGAAGTCGTTGTCGTCGGGGTGCGACTCCCACTCGTAGGTGCCGCTAGCACCATCGGACTCGAGGGCACTATATAGAGGCTGATCGGACTGGGTCGGGCCGTCGAAGCTGTTGGGCTCGTAGTTCTTGGACCGCCCGGAGTCATCGTCGAAGCACATGGCGCCATCCCGGCCGTAGTTGGCGACCTCGGCTGCGTGGGGGCAGTTGACCGGCAGGCGAGTGTGGTTGATGCCGAGTCGGTAACGGTGGGCATCGCCGTAGGCAAACAGCCGACCCTGCAGCATCTTGTCGGGTGACGGGCCGATGCCGGGCACGAAGTTACCTGGATCGAATGCAGCCTGCTCGACATCGGCGAAGTAGTTGTCAGAGTTGCGATTGAGGGTCAGGCGGCCGACATCTATCAGGGGATAGTCCTCATGGGGCCACACCTTGGTGAGATCGAACGGGTTGAACCGGTAGGCGCGAGCCTCTGCGGCCGGCATGACCTGCACCTTGAGCGTCCACGACGGGAACTCACCCTGATCGATCGCTTGCATCAGATCCGCATTGTGTGACTCGGCGTTCTGGCCGGCCAGTTTGGCGGCTTCTGCAGCGGTGAGACATTCGATTCCCTGGTCGGTCTTGAAGTGATACTTGACGAAGAACTGTTCACCCCCCGCGTTGACCCACTGATAAGTGTGGGACCCGTAGCCGTTCATCTGTCGATAGCTGGCGGGAATGCCCCGATCGCCGAAAAGCCAGGTGAACATGTGCGTAGCCTCGGGCGACAAGGAAAAGAAATCCCACACGTTGTCGGGCTCTTGACGGTTGGTGTAGGGGTCAGGCTTCTGGGAGTGGATGAAGTCGGGGAACTTGAGCGGGTCGCGAATGAAGAAGATCGGTGTGTTGTTGCCGGCCAGGTCGTAGTTTCCGTCCTCGGTGTAGAACTTCACCGCGAACCCACGGGGGTCACGTACCGCCTCGGCGCTGCCTCTCCCGCCTGCAACCGTCGAGAATCGAAGCAAGACCTCGGTCTGCTTGCCCGGCTCGGACAGAAAGCTTGCCCGTGTCCACTTGGTAACGTCGTCTACGACTTCGAATACCCCATATGCGCCCGACCCTCGGGCGTGCACGATCCTTTCGGGAATGCGCTCACGGTTAAACCGGGCTAGCTTTTCGGTCAGATGCTGGTCCTGTAGCAGCACTGGCCCACCAGTACCGGCTGTCTGGGATTTCTGGTTGTCAGCAACTGGCGCGCCGGATTCGGTCGTGAGTTTCTTTGAGTCGGTCATAATCAATCTCCTCCGCATCGCAGGTTTTGGTGGTTGGTTCATCCTATCTTAGGCACGGATGCTCCTCTCCCAGAGCGCCTTCATTTCCAGCAGTTTTCGAGTAGCGGGGGCTTCGATTCTCCCTTAAGACCTTAAGGTTATGGGCCGGCACTATTCAGTATCGCTGAGTACTAGTTCCGCATTATCACTGTCTGGATGGGATCGTCCGAATACCTGCCTCGATGTCTTGGTTAGCACACTGGATAGCTGTCTGTCCCTGGGACTCGCGAGAACTTCTCGGTCTATTTCCAAAAGATACGGGGCGACGAGGCTCTCATACTCATACTCTTTCTTGCGCTCATCCGGGAGATTTTTCCACCCAGTTATGTGGCCCCGACACTGTTCTGATCCACACAGACAGCGATTCGGAAAGTATTCGATTGAGTAGTTACGCATAGCGTAGTCAAAAGTGATCTCATCACCTTTGACTATTTTTTTACGGGCAATAAAGTCAAACGCACCGGTGTCATTGATGCGCATACCGCAGTTTGGGCCGCATGAGTGATTGGCCTTCGGTCCCATGTCTGCGTGTCGTACAAACTCGGTGAGACTTACTTGGGTTGCGTGAGAATCGTTGCACTCAAGCCGACTCTCAATCACTCCGAGAATTACGGTGTCACCAATACTGAAGTTACGTGTCGCAAAGACACCATCACCCGTACCGTTCACGTTCGTGTGCAGTTCATAACCGACGGGATCCATAGTAGGTTCTCTTTCCGTTGAGTTTATTTGACCAGCTAGTAACTAGCCAAGCCTTCAAAGTAGTGCTTCTGCGCTTAGTGCTATACGCGACAGCACGCGTTGGACCGCAACTACAATGCATGTGGTCATGTCTTGTATCGCCATCAATGATTGCAATACCTGACCCCCGGCCCGGAGCTATAAGCTCCATCTGACCGCCAACTGCGTCCGTGTCAAAGGTAGCACTATTCTTGCCACCCTGCGCTACTGATCAACCGCCCTCTTTAGATATGCCAGAGCACTGGGGTCAGGTCTCTGAGCCAGCCCAAGTTTGACGGACACCTCGAAGGGACAATCTGTCCTGTTGAGGGGAGATCATCAGACTATGCAGACAAGAAAGAAGTATCCCGTCGAACTACGCGAGCGAGCTGTTCGCCTCGTCTTTGAATCCGGCCACCCAGTTGCCCAAGTAGCCCGTGACCTGGGCATTAACTATAAATCCTTAAGCCTTTGGGTCCGCCAGGCCCGGGCAGATGCGGGCGAACGCAAGGACATGTTGACAACTTCAGAACGTGAACGCCTCAAGATACTTGAGCGTGAGAACAGGCAGCTGCGCAAGGCCAATGAGATCCTAAAGGCCGCCTCGGTTTTTTTTGCGACGGAGCTCGATACGACCCGACCAAAGTGAGCGCATTCATAGACGGGTATCGGCTGCGCTTCGGGGTAAAGCCAATCTGCCTGACCCTGGGCGTGTCTGCCTCTGCTTACTACCAGCGTGCCACAGGCAAGCGCTCGGCCCGGGAAGTAGAAGACGAAAGACTGCTTGAACGCATCAGGCAAATACACGCCTCCAACTACTTTGCCTACGGCTACCGCCGGATGTGGAAGGCTCTCATCCGCACCGGCGAGAAGGTCGGCCGTGGCAGAGTGCAAAGACTGATGCGCCAAAACAGTATCTGCGGCGCCAAGCGTCGCGGTAAGGCCTGGCGCACCACCAAGCCCTGCCTGGAGGCCAAAAGACGCCCAGATCTGGTCTGCCGTGACTTTACGGCCGATCATCCCAACCGGCTCTGGGTCGCAGACCTGTCTTACCTACGCTCATGGGAGGGCCTCTCGTTTCTGGCCTTCATCATCGACGTTTTCTCTCGCATGGTGGTTGGTTGGCAGCTTGCTTGTCACATGCGCACCGATCTGGTCGTAGATGCGCTCAAGATGGCCTTGGCTCAACGTCAATCCGGAGCCGACCTCGCGCTTGTCCATCACTCCGACCAGGGCAGTCAATACACGAGCATCGACTACAGCCAAGAGCTTGACGACCACAAGGTACTGGCCTCTGTCGGCTCCGTAGGAGATGCCTACGACAATGCTCTAGCCGAATCCTTTGTCGACAGCTTCAAAACCGAGCTTATAGCCGATCGAATCTGGCGCACACGCACCCAGCTGGAATTGGCAACAGTCGAATACATAAGTTGGTTTAACAACAGCCGCCTGCATGAGAGCCTTGGCGACATCCCACCGATCGAATTCGAGCAGCTCTACCACGAACGCGCCAGCCCCCTTCCTGCTCGCCCTACGGGCTCGCATGAAGGGGGCTCCTACGATCTACTACACTTCATTCCCGACACTTAGCAATGGAAATAAACTGGTGTCCGTGGAACCTGGGTCACCTCACTCTAATGTTTCAAAGCAAGAAGAGTTCAAAGTTTGTCGCCCATGCAAGTGCGACAAAAACGCCCCGGCAAGCTCCACCTTTGGGGTTGGTCGCTTAAAGACCCAGACCTGACCTGAGAAGCCGGGGCAACTCCAACGACAACGTGTGGCATAAGACCACCTAAAGAGACCTGAGTAGACCTCACAGTAGAAAATTCATACGAAGGAGAAGATATATGCACAACTAGGAGTCAACAGTTAAGCTGACACAGTAGTATCAGCGGTTATGGAGGTCTTGTTCAAAGAGACCCCTCGGCCGATCGCGTACCCAGTGCTGAGGTCCATAGCGCCACCAGTGCCCCAATTCCGATGCACCAGTGAACTTCTCCAGCAAGTGCTTTGAAGTGGCGCAGGATTTGAGCAAAGTGCCACTAACTTAAGACATGCGTATAAACATTTCCTTAGAACATGCCGATAGTACGTGGAAATAGCTGGCTTCGATAAACAAGATGTTGGTCTTGGATATATACGCAACAAGAAAGAGGGAGTACAGGGCATGACAAAACCGATTTCTATTTCTAGGCACCACTGGATGACAGCTTTTCTTATTGTTGCTGCATTGGGTACAACCGCAGCAGTCCTGGTATCCGATGCTCAGGGAGCGAAGAAAAAGGGTTTATATAAAGCGTGTGAGAATGTAACAGTCAACCAAGAGGCTGGCTTACCTCAGTCTGGATTCATCGGTGTACTGGTGAAGGGTTCGCATATTGATATATCAAGATTCACCAAGGACGGTAAGTTCGGTTACGGCTATGCCTTTGGTGCGATCATGCAGAATGGTTGGGTCAATGTCTCAGCACTCTGTTCCAATAAAGTAAAGGCGCTTAAACCAACCTCTACTGAGACGTTGTTGGCCCCATCTACGGTCCCAATCGATATTCCAGGCGAGCTGACAAAGGGCCAGACAATTCCTGGAAATATACATCTGATCAAGACAGCATGGGAACCAAAACCAAACTCACAGCAGAGAGTCAAACTCAACTGTCCAAAGGGATCCAAAAACGGTGGCATCATGCCCACTCCTCTACCCTCAAAGACTCAAGGAACCAACGTCATTATCGACGGTAAATACGGCAAGCGTTCGCTGATAGTTCGCCTGATTGCAGCGAAATCCAAGACTGATGTAGATATCTACTCTGTGTGCGTGTTTCCGACCTAGTTGACCGCCCTCCGGGGCGAATAACTTGCTTGTTAGGGTGCCGATCAGTGGGATAGAGAGTCAGGGTGCAAAGCCCGGGCTAAGACCGACAGGAGGGTGCGATGGCTTCAGCGGAATTCATGGCAGAGGCAGTAAGGCTTGCAACTGAGTCAGTCGAAAATGGCTGGGGCGGACCGTTTGGGGCGGTTATCGTCAGGGACGGTGAGATCGTCGCTCGGGGACAGAACCGTGTTCTTGTCACCGGCGACATTACGGCTCATGCCGAGGTCGAGGCAATCCGAAAAGCTGTGAGCGAGTTAAATCCTTATGCACCCACGATCGCCGAAGACAAGCAGAATGAATCGACGCTGGCGCTCGTAGACAAACCCGAAGGCTCCCCGGATATCGTGCCACAACGCGCACGCATGCTGATGGGAATGGAGATCTATGCAAGCGGCGCCCCCTGCCCGATGTGCATGGGAGCAATCTACTGGTCTCGACTAGAGGCCGTCTACTTCTCCAATGACTACGAGGCGACCCGAGGGGTCGGCTTTGACGATGCGTTCCAGTATGAGGACTTTGCTAAACCGATCTCCGAACGGAGGCTGCCGATCGAGCACGTGTTCCCGGAACTCGGCGCCGAGGCCTACAAAACGTGGATGTCCAAGGAAGACAGGCACCCCTACTAGGAGCGGGAACTACAAGTGAGCTCACACGGACCAGAGGGAGCGGACCGAAAAACCCAGGCCGCGACGATCGTCATCTCGAACAAGATCAAGCCAGGATGTGAGGATGCGTACAACGATTGGCAGGATCGCATCGACGCTGCGGTAAAGAAGTCAGCCGGCTCCGTTGCAACCGAGCGGATTAGGCCGGTGCCAGGTGTTCAGGATGAGTGGACAGTTATCTACCGCTTTCAGACGTCCGACCAGCTGGCCCAATGGCTCAACTCAGATGTACGACGTGAACTTCTAAAGGAATCGCCGTCTCTCTTGGCAGAGCCCGCGGTGGAGCACGCAATGGCCGGTGGCAAGGAGGACGACCAGGGTGTGACGATGGTGATTCCACACAAGGTCAAGCCAGAAAATGAGGACGCCTTCCTAAAGATCGAGCGGCAACTCATCGACGCAGAACGTAAACGCGAGGGCTACCGCGGTGCACAGCTCCTTGAGCCGGTCCCGGGGATTCAGGAGGAGTGGACCGCGCTTGTCCGGTTTGATACCGAGCAAAACATGCAGAGGTGGCTGGACTCGGATGAGCGCAAGCAACTTACAGATCAGTTGGACCAGGTCGTCGAGTCCTTCGAGGTGCGAAAAGTCGGTAGCTCATTCGGCAGCTGGTTCAGTTTCAACATCGTCGATGGTGAGGCGGTGCCTAACTGGAAGCAGGCGATGGCGGTCCTACTGTCTCTCTACCCAATAGTTATGGTTGAGACCATCGCCCTGAACCCAGGGCTTGAGGATCTGGACGTACCAGGGTTCCTAGCCATCTTCATCGGCAACGCAATCAGTGTTGCCCTGCTTACCTGGGTGTTCATGCCTGTCGTCACACGAGTGCTAAGCCGCTGGTTGGCGCCTATGACTCCAGTCCGCATTACACTCGTTGGGCTGGCGGCAGTAGTGGCGTTCTACGGCTTGAGCCTGCTCGTGTTCGGGCTCGTAACCTAATAGTTCGGTATTATCGCAGTTGATGTGATTGCAGACATGACCCCGGTTGTGTCGTGAGAGACTTTGCACAATTGACCTTGTAGAGTTATTGCCATACGCTAAACAATGTGGAATCTCCCAAAGACGTCGTACTGAAGTTTTACTCATCTGATGCCTGGAGAGACGTAGCCGTTCTTGACAGTTTTTTACACGCTGAATACGAACAGCACTGGCATGGACCAGATGGTTATACCTTCTACGACAGAGCAGATGTACTAGAGCACGGTAAGCACTTGTCTGAAAAGCACGGAGACGTACAGGTGGAAATTAGCCATGTGATGGAGGATGGGGCACTAGTCGCGCTGAGATACCTGTTCAAGGTTTCGTCCGCCGATAAGCCAGATGACGTTGAGCCCTCCGCGGAGTTCATTGCAATCTGGGAAGTTCGCAACGGAAAGCTCTACCGCTGTTGGGAGATAAGCGCTCCGCCCGACGTCTCACCAGCAGCCTTAGCCTCTTTTATGACTTAACCCACCAAACACCCAACCACCATAGTCTTGAATTCAGAACGGCTTCTAGGCACTGAGGTCAAGCTAGCTCTTCCTGATCGCCTTCCCTTTTGAGTTGACCACATACCAGATTCCACTGAACTGATCGACTGCCTGGCAGAGAATCTGGCCTGCCTTGGTCTCATCCTCGTAGTAGTAGAGAGGGTGACCCCGGTATGTGACCTGGCGAGTTCCGTCACTACGCTTGGTCGTCTTCAAGTATTTCTTCTTAATACCCTTCCCGGCACGCGGTTTTGCCGTCGTTAGGTACGGTGGCCACGCGGTCGCACAATCTCCGTAGCAGCGGCTGCGATTCTTCCCTTTGTCCCGGGTGAAGAGATAGAGAGTCAAGCCCTTTCCGTCTACAAGGATCTTTCCGTACCGGGACTTGCGCAACTTTACCTTGGAGCCCTTGGCTGCCGGCTTGACCTGGGCAACGCTTGATGTACCACTGCTGCTGGTGAGGAGAAAAAATGTCATGACACTGACCAACGGAAGGACCAAACAGACAGGTTTCCAGCTTCTAACCAGCATACGGAAAAGATAGTACGGATTTATTACAAATTTATGACACAACGCCTATTAAGAGTCCCCCATCACCCAGCGCTCTTTGTTACCTCCGAACCGATTACAGCATATTCCCAAGCAGGGTAGTCTTGAGACCTACCGAATAACCGATCGTCCACCATTTTAGACCTGACCCCTGGTGCGCCGGTGGAGGTTGATCGATCGGCTACTTCTTGACAATCCTGAAGTTGGCTTTTACCTCTTTGGAGGTATTATCGGTTTCATCGGTTGCGGTGGCCAAGGCCTGATAGCGGCCCTGCTTCAACTTCTTGCCATCGGCCTTGCCGCTGAAGGCAATTTTGTTGCCACCTTCGGAAACGACCGTAGTCATCGAGCCGACTTCTTTAAGCTTTGTGCACTTCTTGGCTTTCCTGCCCTTCTTTGACTTTTTATTGCGCGCTTTGCATTTCTTGCCTTTTTTATATCCCTTCACCTCACGCTTGAACGTAATCGTCGCGGTTGCATCCTCGGAAGAGGTCAGCTTGATCGTCGTGCCCTTCTTCGCCTTCCTTTTCTTCTTACTCTTCTTTGCGGCAGTCGCACTGCTCCCTTTTCCTCCCGCCCGGAACTTCTTGGGGCTGAATTTGAAGCCGCTTAGCTTTGGGGCAGTCGTGTCAGATGGCTTGTCGGGTGTGAACTCCGCATTCATCGCGATGTAAGCGTTGGGTCCGCCTTCCCACGGATTGAATTGAAACGGAGAAGCAGCGACAGTCGAAACGTGAATTATGTCATTGGCGGTTCCCGGTACCAGTGCCTTGGAGATGAAGCCCGTCCCTTTTCCGTCTGTCCCATTGTTGACGATGGCAATGTGGTCGCCGGCTTCAATCTGCGTCGGGTTGATCGTGCTTTCACTGACCCCAGTTGCCGTATTATAAGTGGAGTTCTCCTGTCCCTTGATCTGCTGCACGGTCGTGAACTGATTCGATGCGCCGGTGGGCCTCAGTATCAAAAACTCGAATGGATAGTAGTAGTAAGCAGGTGTGCCAATTTGAAGTCGGAGCATCGATACGGTCCCTGCCGAAGGCGCCACGTAGCTAAAGCCGCGGGATGAATCGATCTGACCCTGCATAAAGTACTTCGATGTGACTGTGTTGCTGTCAGAGACAGGTTGCGGAAGAGGAGGGCCTATTAGATCTGCACGTGCCTGTGCGCTTACCAGTAGAGAGATGAACAGAATAGACGCTGAAATGACTACTAGATTGCCCATCTTCCCCGGGACAGTTTCTATCGACATCATGTAAACGACCTCCTTGACGTTTATAAAGCCAGGTTACTTCGGTATATCGGTTTGTGCAACCCCTGGGGAGCAAATGCACCGAGTGTCGGCGAACAATCATCTCCACACCGATCTCAATTTCATTATACGGTCATTTGTCCGATAGGCATTGGAGCCACGTCTTGCGATCACACACGGCTTTCAGCTCCCGCATTCCGAGCGAAAGATTGGGAAACTTACCCTGCCAGAGAAATTGTGTCTGGCGACAAAGCCAGGTTTAAAGTTATCGTCCCAACTGATGGCGTGACCTTGAATCTGATGATCACGCTTGCATCGTCATCGCCGGGCGTCAGAATCGTGACCTTCTTCACTTTTGAGGAACGCTTGAAACCGGTGGTTACCCGCACCTTGCCAATTACCTTGCCAACGCCACCGCTTGCTCTCCTCAAAGCATAGGCCATCAGAGCAAACCGTCCGGTTCGTTTTTTGTCAAGGTTTTTCTTCGAGAGCGCAAAGTAGATTTTGGTGCCACTTGGCTTGAATGTGACCTTCTTGCAGTACACCTGTTTTTTTACACATGCAACCTGTGCAGTAGCCGCTTGCGCTACAACGACCGGCAGAATGAAGATTGCGATAAAAAACAGCCCAGCGAGTGTCTTTCTGTTCATAACCACATCTTCTCCCAGTTTTTCCTGTCTGTCAATAGACGCTGGGTATAGAACGGGTTTAGAGGTCTAGAACATCTTGTCCGGACCTAGCGAGTAGACTCCGATCATCGGTAGTGATGGCCCTCAATTCCAACGTCCGATGACAGTCATTGTTCCAATTTAGTGGTGAATCAGGAGCTTCTGCTACGGTCGAGGAAGCGCCGAATAAGCCGATGCCGCGCTGGCAAGTACCGCAATCAAAGTAGGTGATCTCTGTTACGACGGTTATCGCGACGTATGGTTTTTCGTGACCAAGAAGGACGGCCAGGAGATCGAGGGATACGCCCCGCGGAAACGACGGCCACACACAACAACGTCAAGAAGGGTAAAGCGCGTCTTTAGAGAGATGGGCCGACCCAGGAACGGTGGTTAAGGCTTAGTCACTGGGATCAGATCCTAGATGGCGTGCTCCCGGCACTCAGTGGAACGATCGGCCAGGCCCGTTCAACTTTCTCGTCGCGTCCTTGGTCTTGGAAATATTTCTCCAGCGACTCTGCCTGTTCGGCTGCCCAGACAACCTGTTGGTCGTGAATGGTTCGAGGGTCTGCCTCACCCAGCTCTGCAAATGTCTCTGCGAGTTTCCAGGCAACCCGAGCGGCGGCAATCGCGTCGACGCTGGCAGTATGGCCCCCATCTAATTGGACCTTGTAATGCCCACAGACCACATCAAGCGTCCGCTTGCCGCGCCGGAAGCGATCGAAATGCTTATCGATGACATATGGATCGACAACCAGTATTCCGGCTGGTCCTCCGACGCGTTCACTCAACGGTTTCACACCGTGTCGACGTGCATCACGATCCAACAGAGTTAAGTCAAAGCGTGCATTAAAGGCGACTATCGGCACCCCTAGATTCACCTGATCTGCCAACATGGCGGTGACCGCCTCGATCGCCTCCACTGGAGCCTGCCCGTCCGTCTGTGCCTGCTCCGTCGTTATCCCATGCACAGCGGTCGCGCCAGCAGGGATGACAACACCGGGATTCACCAGCCATTCGTGACTCTCGACAGGCCGGTCGTCGCCGACCAGGTTCACGGCTGCAGTCACGACTCGATCAGACTCGTAGCTAACGCCAGTCGTTTCGATGTCGAAAGCCGCGAGGCGTCCAAGGTGCCAACTCATGCCGCAAGATTACCGATATACCTGGACGAGCGCAGACTGGTTTCGTGTCTTAAGCGCTCTCAGCCAGCAGCTTACAGTGGCGTAGAGGTGACCTGGCGGGTTCCGTCACTACGCTTGGTCGTCTTCAAGTATTTCTTCTTTATGCCCTTCCCGGCACGTGGGAAGGCTAACACGGTGTTATTACAAAAGCCTTAAGTCTTAAGGCGTCAGCTCTAACGGTTCACCCACACCTTAAGCCTACGCTGGAAGTGTCATTGCAAGACCTGGCCCCTTAACCAATTTGCTAGCGTGAAACGGCGTATGCAGCACGATGCCACTCACCTAGCTGAGGGAGCTACTAAATGACGATCATCTGGTTCATAGTCTGGTTCATCGCAAACAACGTCGGGGGTAATGAGCCTTTGACCGCCGACCCAGTCAACGCTTGGGTGGGGACCCTAATCCTGGCGGTTGCGCTTGATCTGAGCGCGGCGCACGCGTCTCGGAAGCGGGGTCGTTAACAGAACAAGGGTTGGGACGTGTCGGGCTCGGACTGTCCTCGCGTATGTGATTGTCGTCTGACCCCAGTGGTGCCTATAGCGGGGCAGCGTTCTCCCTTAAGACCTTAGGGTTATAAGCCGGACGAGCTACCAAACTGCTCTGTCCTGCGTCGCAAGGCAGAAACTACCAGCATGTCCTTGCTTTACTTAAACCGCTGGCTTGTGTCTGTCTCGCCTACGCCGCGATCACTCTCTCTCTTCTGTGATCTATATCGCCTACGGCCGTCGGGAGTTGCCAAGGACTTTATCTTGGAGCCTTGATGGCAACTAGTACACGAAGCCGGCTGGTGGCAGGTAGTGCACCCCTTAACCCCCTTAGTATCGGCGGCCTTGCCGTGGTTGAAGGGCCACGCCGCATTGTGGTCTTTGGGCTTTCCGCTGAGGGACACATTGGGAACTTCGGAGTTGACCTGCGGGAACGAGTGGCAGGTAGTGCACGTTGAGGGGATCGTCTTTCTCAAGACCCGCCCTTTCTTAACTTGATTGTGACCGTCATCGTGGCAGCTGAAGCAGCCCTGTGACGACTTGTGGCCTAATTTATTTGGATAGGTCTTGGAGGTCACCTTCATAGCCGGGGTCGCGACCTCGGGGTAGATTTGTGTCAGCTCCTCGATCGCTTCGTTAAGTGCCTGGTCCTGCTTCTTCAAGACAAGCGGGTACTTTGCAGCGTAGGTCTTCCGGATGGATTTGATCGCCCGATCCGCGGCCTCTGTCGACGGGTACGTCGCTTTCAGACGCGACATTCCCTCGCGCTTGATATAGGGGATATCCTGGCTGATCTTGCCAGCGGCGATCGCGTCATCGATCTCGTCTCCGGGAGCGGGAATGTCATGTCCTGTGCGATTGTGGCAATCGATGCAGTCCATCTCCCGTGTAGTCTCACTGCGTTTGATCTTTTCGATCTCCGGTCGCACGTCCGAGGAGACACTGACGCGCGATCGAGCGATGAACTCCTTTGACTTTCCATTCTTGGAGGTAACCTTGACCCAATCTACCTTCTGGTGTTCCTCGTCGCCGCGACTGCTGAACTCTATGCGTTTGTCTAAGTGCCAGTGGGCGCCTTGCGTGCCGGGCTTATCGCCTGTGTTGCCGCCGCGAACGATCAGCGAGGTCAGCACCTTCGTGTTGGACCGATCACTCTTGTACTGGGGTTGCAAGACGAGATTCATCGCGCCACCCTCTCGGGCGAGATCTGATTCGGAGTGGCATTCCTCACAGGTGTCTTTGGTCGATGGAAGCTTATCGCGCTCCGGCGAGTGGATTGGCTTAGCGTATGTGCCAGTGATCAACTTGGAGTACTGTAACGCTCCACCTATCTTCGCCTCGACCCATCCGCTGACGCCCGGTTTGACGTGACACTCGCCGCAAGGCACCTCGCGGTGAGGTGAGATCTCATAGGCCTTCACCTGAGGCTCCATTGTGTGGCACTGCTTGCAGAAACTCACGGTTTCCGACCAATGAAGCGCCTGGACTCCCGAGACCGCCACGACAACTCCAGTCACGGCAACAACCGCAACTAGTAAGAGTAGACCGCGCCTTGTACGTGGAGGTTTCACGTGCCGACTGAGCCATGATCGGGTGCGTCTGAAGCGACGGCGAGCCTTCTTTTCGGGCTTGCCTTCCGGCGTGTCATCCTTATGTGGTTTATCGCCCACCGCTACCTCCTATCTCTTTTACAGCCTTCTCGATCGCCCGAGAATCGAGCCTACCAATTTTTATCACGCGCAGCCCACTGAGGCAAAGGACACTATCCCCGCGAGAGAGGCGATCGGGGGGCTGATTCCATCCATGGATCACTGCCCACTCCCGGACTTCGGTGCGACCGGTGAAGAAGAGCTGTCCAGCGTCTTTGAATTCTTCAGGTGCTTGAGGTGGTCGGCAACGGTCTCCGCCGCAGAAGATTTCGGAGCTATCTCGATAACCTTGCTCCACGCCCGCTTCGCAGCGGCCATGTCAGGCTTTTTCTTGCTCAGATAGAGGAAGCCAAGGTCATAATATGCCTCTATGTTCTTGGGGTCGATTTCGGTAACGCGGAGCCACTGCCGCTCCGCGTCGGCGGCTCCGCCCAGGTTGAACTGCGCTGCACCGAGCGCCAGACGTGCGTCTACGTTCTTTGGATCGAGTCTGACAGCTCGTGCCATCCAGCTGCCGGTGGAGCTGTAGTCGCCTGCCCCAAAGAAGATGTTGCCAAGCCGGACCATCGAGGCGACATCCTTCGGCTTTTCCAGGACCTTCTTCATCAGCTGATCGACCTCCGCCTCTTCTGTCGATGACAGGCTCCGTTTTTCGCCCTGGCTCGCCTTTGACTCCTGGACCTTCGGTGTGCCTGGACTGCCTCCCATTTGGTAGATACCGACGCCAACTCCAACAGCAATCGCAACAACCGCGACACCAACTGCAAACCGTTTGATCGGTCGAGGGCGAGCAGTTTGCGCAGCCGCTGGATTCGACAGTAGCTCGTACGCCCTATCCGCCGCAGCAATCTCGTCCTCGGCCCATTGGCGGACACTGTCGGGCGCGCCCTTTAGAAACTGGACGAGCTCGTTGTGTGCTTCCTCGGCGTCCCCGTCTCCCTGCGCTGTTACGCCTAGAAGAGCGTAGAACTCCCGCCGACCGGGGCTTGCCCGTCCTTTTGAACTTTCCTTTCGATCCATAACTTATAGATATGATACCTATCCCGCACGGGCCAGCTGCTAGGGCATCCCGGTGTGAATTGCGATGGGTCTGCCTGCACTGTTAAGTCTAGAAGAACGTAGAACAACGGCCAACCTAGACATTATCGCCCTCATAAATAAACCTTATGTCCCGTAACCTAGGTATGGCTGTGAAACCGCAGAAGCCGGTCGTCCGGACACCCCGGCTTGGATAGGAACTCTCTTTTGGCTCAGACAGCTTCAGGGCCTATCCCTTAGGGCCCTTAAAGTAGCTGTTGAAAAAACTCAGCGGTAGTGGTGCCTGAGATGGTTCAACGCGTACTCTCCAGTGCCACTTAGACGGTAGCGGCAGGTGTTAAAAGCACCGCTGGTGGGGCAACCACAGTATCGCCGCTACGAACGAGGTGGCGCGCGCGACAGTTGGAACATCACGCCCCAGTGTTAGAGATAAGGCTGGTTGCGTGCGTGCTGATGACCCGCGGGCAGTTGTCGGTGGTGTGGCTGCTGATGCGGATGTTGTTGAGGAAGAACTCGACCCCCCCTTTAGGAGATTCGGTGATTGGGCGGTGTGGGTGACGTGACAGCTCGCGCAAATTGTCGGGGTTCGGCTCCCATCTCTTATGTGAGAGTCGCTGATCGCAAACGCAGGAGCAACTCCGACTAGCAGTCCAACCGTGCATCCTGCTATTAAAACCATCGTCCGCATAGTCTTGTTCCTCATTCGTTTAACGTTCGTGGCACATCTGGCAAACACCGTAGTTGTTAATCCGCAGGAGCATGCTGTCGGTACCCGCCTGCTCGCCGTCGGGCCAGTTAACTGGCGCCGCCTCGCTCATACTCGCGTTGGAACCGTGTGCCACGTGGCACTGGATGCAGTTCGGCGAGCCTTTCGAAGTACCATCGGAACGGTGGCGATAAGTGAAGACAGCGTCGCCAGAGTCGGAGCTACCGCTGTCAGAGAGGCTGCGTGTATGGCATGTGGAACACCACGACCCAATGTCCTCGATGAATTCGGGCGCATTGCTGTCCCCGGCGTTCCAGTAGTTCTTGGTTGTGTAGTCCTTGGTAGAGGCGTCATCGATTTTCACTCCCGATGTCTCCCCAGAGCCACTCGGGATCGGTCTCAAGATCCGGTAGTTGCCGTTTCCGTGGGGATCGTGGCATGAGCCGCAGTTCAACTGAATAGACTTGCCGTAGTCCGGGATAGTACTGATGCCTCCGTTACCCCAGGCGGTCTGACTGGTCGAGTTGACCGAGTGCGTCGAGTTTACTTCCTTACCCGAGTCTCTCGCCGGTATTTTCCCACTGGAGTTGAAGAACGAATCTGACTGACCGGTTGGATGAGCCGAGTCGATCAAGGCGTATTTGAAGCCGCCACCCCGAAGAGCCCCGCCACTGCCGCTACTACTATCACCATAGGCAACGCCGCCTTCGACGTCGAGGTTGGACCCCGCACCGGTCGCGCCATGGCAGGTGTAGCAAAGCGCTAGTTGCGAGTCTTCATTTATTAGATTGGTTGCTTTAGCCGTGTGGACCCGGTGACAGCTGGCGCAAGTATCTGCGATGGCGCCCGCACCGGCTTCGTGCGGCCCGTTGTCCGCGACCGAGGAAACGGGACTCGCCACTAACAGAACTGCGCAACCTAGGACCAAGCCCATGCCTAAGCGCACCATCTTTATCATTTTCGGACTCCTTAGCTGCTACCCGGCAGTGGTTGGCTACCTGCCACCGAGTCTGTCAGTAAATATTAACTTTTGATTTCCTCTTTTTAGCACTTCTGGCAGATGCCCTTGTCAATCCGCAGGAACTTTTCGTCGGTGCCTGCAATCGTCCCGTAGACCCAGTTAACCTGAGCCACCAGCCCGCACACACTCGCATCCAAACCTTGTGCCATATGGCACAAGCCTGGGCGCGGGCGCGCCGGGTCTGTTGCATCCGAGCCATGACGATAGCTTATGACTGCATCGCCAGATCAAATAATACCACCGCCTTGCTGTATGTCGGGTCGGCACCGATTACGCCGTTGTAATTGAGACCACACCTCGACTGGGAAATTAAAAAATGCCCTACTGGTGCCAGATCTGAACACGACTATTCTCACGATCGGTGACGTAGACCGTTCCTTTGCCGTTGACGTCGATCCCATTTGGATACTCAAACTCCCCGTCTCCAGTCCCTTCGTCACCAAATGAGCCAATGTAGCTGGGTGTTTTCCTTCTACTTAGGTGGTAGACCTTTACATTTTGGTTCGTTGTATCTACCACGTAGAGCCGATCATTGACGTCTATCGCCACTCCACGTGGCAAGCCCAGATCTCCTGGGCCCACACCGCGGCCGATTGAGGCAACGAGCTTCCCGGTCGAACTAAAAATTGCGAGCCGGCCGTGATTGCTGTCGCTCACATATATTCTGCCTCTTTTGTCGATCGCGATCCCGTTAGGGAACAAGAGCTGGCGCTTGGATCCAATTTTGCGCAAGAGCTTCCGATCGGGCCCGAATACCAGAATCCTTTGGTTTGGACCACTCACGTCGGTCATGTAGAGATTGCCCCGTTTATCGAAGGCAAGACCAAGAGGAGATGAGCCCTTCATGCTGAACCCACTCGGCTTAAACTTGCCACGATAGACACCCTTCGGCGAGTAGATATCCACGGCACGGCGTTGACGGTCGCTCACGTAAACGTTGTCCGTCAGAGCGTCGACGGCCACATATACAGGCAAGCGCCGCGGCCTCGTCTTCAAAGGAGGGGAGAGCGTGCCTACGTTGTCACCAGATTGATCGTAGACATTAACTACACGATCCCCATCGCTTTCTGTTACGTAGATGCGCTCACCGGAGTTGCTGACCGCGACACCCAACGGTCGGCTTGACCCATACATACTTGATTTGTAGCCAGCCGGCTCTGTCTTGTTCATTCCTGGGATTGGAGAGTGGCCGAATAGCGTGAGGAAAACGAGGGTTGAGATGATCAGAGCGGCGATAACAAGGATCCCCATAGACATGTAAGCCTTCCCCTGTTTACGCTTGCGCACCTCATTGGTGAGACCATCTGGTCCCTCGCCAAGGCCTATCTCGCCACTGCGTGAGAACTGCTCCTGCCCGTTAACAGGCGGGGTCGGCGGATTTTTATCGTCTGTCATCGACATCTCACTCACTTACTCCATTCGAGCCGTGCTCGGCCTGTTCGGGCGAGGGCGACTCCTTCTTTGTAGCGACACCAAGCCGGTTTAATCCCATCCGTGCATTTGAGTTCGCAGCGTCGGTGACCAGAACTTTCTTGTAATAGCGGATTGCGCCTGCTCGGTCGGATTTAGCTTCGGCGATCATCCCGAGACCGAGCATCGCATCAACTGCAGCCGGCCCTGACGTGAGCTGCTTCAGCCGTCGTGCTGCGTCGTCGGGTTTCTTCTGGCAAAAGTCAACCATTGCACCCGCATGCTCGGCTTGTGCTCTGCGACCCAGCGCTCTATATGCAACTGAAAGGTTTTGGTAAGGCTCACACCAACCGGTGGGCACTAGCACGACGGCCTTGCGGAACACCTTGACAGCACTACCGGGAGCGTCGGCCTTCAGGTGGGCCACCCCCAACAGCTGAAGGGCGTCGGCGTCGGTGGGATTGACCTTTACAGCTCTCCGCAGAGAGGCTATCGCTGTCTTGATATGACCTTTCATTAGTGCAGCCGAGCCAATACCATAGTAGGCAGATTCCAGCTGCGGATCAACGGCGGCAAACTCACCGCCCTTGGCTACGCGAACGAGAATATTGAACGATTCCTCAGCCTCCGAAAGGTCTCCCTGCTCGGCAAGAATCTCGCCTCGCCCGAGAAGCGCCGCCCGCTGCTTCGGTTGAACCTTCAGGACCTCGTTGTACTGCTCGAGGGCACTATCTATTTTATTGGATGCGCGGTAGGCCTCAGCGAGCTGTAGCCGCTGCCCAACGCTACTTGGGTTCTGTCTAACAGCGTCCTCAGCTGCACTGACCTTTCGCTGCAAGACCGACTGCCCCCCAGCGGCTTGCTGGTCAACGTAGTACACGACACCAACAACTCCGGCGCCAACCACTACGGCCACAAGGCCTATACGAATGACACGATCAAGCGTCTGCTCTCTGGCAGACGCAATTCGTTGAACAAGTTTCACTTCAGTACGCGCCTCCAGCGCAACTTGACTGTTCTACCTATATAAATATTACACATAATGGTAAATACGGCGATCGGATGATTCAATCTGCCTGGGGGTAGATTTAGGGTGCAAGGTGGGCCGACTGACCTCATTCCTGGAGGTTATGTGGTGAACTGTCTCCCACGGTTTTGGCTCTTGGTCAATTATTGATCAATCCTCCATCCGGTACTGACTGACATCAGTCCGTACCGCTTAAGGAGATCAGCTACCGACGATCTCTGCCAGTCTTCCCTGGCGGTGTAGCTTGACCAGCTCGGAATAGCCGCCAACCGACTCGCCGTCGATCACGATCTGTGGATAGGTGAGCCCACCACCAGACAGCGCTGCAACCTGCTTGCGATCGTCGGCCGATCTGGAGTATCGTTGTTCTTCATACGCCAGCCCTAGCCGGTTTAAGAGTCGCTTGGCAAGGATGCAGTACACACACAGTCTGGTCGTATAGATCGTTATCTCACTTGTCATCTGATTCCGATCTCTTCGAGGTCTCTTCTAGTGCCCGTGATACCCGTTCCATAACCTTAGAGTGCCTTTTTTGCGATAACGGTGCACTAAAGTGTAATTAGATTTGCAACCATGCAGACTCAGATCATCAGGTCGACTTACCGGCGAAGTCGCAGATGGACCAGGCACTGTGCCAGACTCAGAAAATGATTGAGTTACCTAGGGGGAAGCAAGAATAGTGGCAAGTACACCGATCAAAATAGGCGATCTCTGTTACGACGACTACCGCGATGTATGGTTTTTCGTGACCAAGAAGGACGGCCAGGAGATAGAGGGATACGCTCTACGGAAGCGGCGACCGCACAAGACTACATCGAGAAGGGTCAAGCGCGTCTTTAGAGAGATGGGCCAACCCAGGAACGTTGGTTAGGCACATCCTGTTGTAAGAGTTGAGAAAGTTATTTATTTTTTTTGCTGACAAGGAGTTATCTTTATGCAGGGGCCTAATCGTATTTTAAGCTCGTACGGGTATTGCCTCGAGAGCCTAGGTGAGTTCGGATTATCCGAGAGTGGCTGCCAGTCGGGATAGGAGTCAATTTCGGGGTCATTTGTGAGCCTGGTCAATCCGGTGCCATCGCTCGCATTCATGGTGTAGATTTCTATATTGCTCATGTTGTCGTAGTTACTATGGAACACTATCTTTTCGCCGTCCGGGGACCAGGCTGGGTTTAGGTCGACTGCCACGTTGTCGGTGAGTCGTTGAGAGTTGGAACCGTCCGCATTCATGACGTAGATCTCTAAGTCACCGTCGCGATCACTTACAAACGCAATTTTTTTGCCGTCAGATGACCAAGCGGGCTTGAAGTCGATCGCCTCATTGTTTGAAACGTTTGATTGCCTAGAGCCGTCGGCGTCCATGACGTAAATATCGGGGTTGCCGTCGCGATAGCTAAAAACGCGATCTTCCCATTCTTGCCCGGAAATGCAGCTTGTGAGGGTTTGGCCGTAAGGAGCAAGGAGACTAGGAGGGTCAGTGCCAGCATGACTCCTACAAGAAGGGTGAGGTTAGTCCTGTGAGGGTGTAATTTTCTCATGGACTTTTCAGGGTTTTTTCCCTCAAGTTACACAGCCTGCTGTAAACGAAGAGAAAGTTATTGGTTTTTATTACTGACAAGGAGTTCTCTTTATGCAGTGGGGGTTTAATCGCATTTTAAGCTTGTACGGGCATTGCCTCGAGAGCCTGGGCGGGTTTGGGTTATCCGAGAGCGGCTGCCAGTCGGGGCGACTGTCGTTTGATTCGTGGTTGGATATGTTTTTCTGCCTGGTGCCGTCGGCGTTCATGGTGTAGATCTCTTCGTTGCCGTCGCGATCGGTTGAGTAGGCGATCTTTTGCCCGTCTGGAGACCAAGCAGCGGAGTAGTCGTCCGCAACGTGATTGGTTAGGTTTGTCGGCTCGGTGCCGTCGGCGTTCATAACATAGACTTCGTCGTTGCCGTCGCGGTCGCTCGTAAAGGCGAACTTTTGCCCGTCGTCGGACCAGTTGGGGCGCCCGTCGTAGTTCTGGTTGTTGGTTATTTTTGTACGGTTGGACCCGTCGGCGTTCATGATGTAGATCTCGGTGTAGTTGTAGCTACCGCTTGCGAAGACAATCTTTTCCCCATCGGGAGACCAGGCAGGGGAAAAGTCGTTCGCAACGTGGTTGGATAGGTCTCTCTCCTCGGTGCCGTCGGCATTTATTACGAAGATGTCGAAATAGGCGCCGTGGCGGAAACCCCAGAAGGCGATCTTTGAGCCATCGGGAGACCAGGCAGGTTCGTAGCTTTCCCAACGACTGTCGGTTATGTTTGTCTGCTCGGTACCGTCGGCGTTCATGGCGATCACCTCCCATGAGTAGTCGCGATCGCTATCAAAGGCGATCTTCCCGTTCAAACCCGGAAAGGCAGCTTGTGAGGGATTGGCCACAAGTAGCAAGGAGACCAGCAGAGTGAGTGCCAATGCGGTTGCTGCAAGGATGGTGAGGTTGGTCTTGTGAGGGTGTGATTTTCTCAGTGTCTTCCCTTCGTCTGGTCTTTTGTCCTTACTTATTTGGCCCATAACTACGCCTGCTTAAAAGAAGACAGGGTTTATAGCCACCATATAAGACACGAGATCCCTGGTTTTATGTCACGTCAGTTAGCTTGAGAGGTGAGCTTTCCGGGTCTTACCTCCGGGGTCATCTCCGGGGTCAGTATTTTCAAGCTGTACCAACCTACTTATTTTTTTATCTCGTACATTTCGTCGAGCATAAAAAGATATATCTGCTTACAATTCATTTCTTTCTTCCACCACAGATCCAAGATATAAATCATATCCCTTGGATGTAGGCCTTTCCCCGCAAGGTTTGGAGGATTACCAGCGCATCTTCTGACAGCTTCATCGTAAAGTTGCTTCTTTGACGGCCCTTGGTCATTCGGTGGTGGGTCATTCGGTGGTGGGTCATTCGGTGGTGGGTCATTCGGTGGTGGGTCATTCGGTGGTGGGTCATTCGGTGGTGGGTCATTCGGTGGTTGGTCATTTGGTGGTGGGTCATTCGGTGGTTGGTCATTTGGTGGTTGGTCATTTGGTGGTTGGTCATTTGGTGGTGGGTCTCCTCCGGGCACGGGCAATCCAAACATGTCGTCCCACATATCATCGTCATCGATGATTATGATTTTGCTTTGTTGTTTTTCACAGCAGCCGAAGAACGCATCTGCTGAGTATGTGTTGAGGGTGAACATAAGCGCTGTCAATGAAAAAATTGCAACAAGGAAGAGGGCCTTTGCCTTCAACGTCATAGTTTGTCTCATATCATCTCCTAGTGTGGATTTGTTCACATCTAATTCCTGACGACTACAAATTAATTCCGCAAATAAACCTACTTGATTTCTCGTGCACGGCTTCTCGCGAGCCACGCACGAACAAATTATTAGTTCCCTTGGTGGACTCTTGGTAGACCGCTTGCTCCCTGAAATATGCCTCACGGGTCCAGTATATTCCTGTAAATAGCGGGATTTAATTTGAAATATCCCATCTCCGGGGTCAGGTCCCAAACGGTGCGCTACTTAGGTAGGTCTTGTCAGATATTCCTCGGCGGGGCAATCACTTTGAGTCCGCGACTAACCGTCGAGTGGTGACAACCCAGCGCTGAGGCCACCTGACGTATCGAATATCCGTACTCAATGTGTGCAACCTCAATAAGTCCTTACCTTGAGCGGTTTCACCCCTGTTCGAAGCAAAAACCCAAGCAGCCCGGGCTTGAGCCCAGCCGAACAACCAACAACGCACCATTTCAGATCTGACCCTTTAGCCGTGGTCATCAACCAAAAGGTGTCACAAATAATCGGTTTTTGGGTCTTAATTACTCATGCTATTTTAGCGAGCGAGTGTCATGCCACGCAAGACTTGGGAGCTGAAGGCAGCGATTCGGAATCAGTCGGGACACCATATCCTGGCCAACTAGGTTCGACACCTGGGCTGCCTGCTGATATTAGGGTAAGGACGTCAGATATTCCTCCGCGAGGCGATCACGTTGAGTCTGCGACTACACCATTTCAGACCTGACCTTTTAACTCCTAACTCGATTTATTCAAGCCCCGGGAGCAAGCGGTAACTCGCCATTTATGACCTCGCAGTTTGCCGACGGTATGTCATATTCATCCGCTACTACCGTGTCATAGCCTCCTCCGCAATTCACGACGTCGCGATGGCCATCCGCTACAAAGATGGTGTCGTTCTCGCTGCCCCCGTAAATTACGTCCTGACCCGAGCCGCCATTTATTGAGTCCCTTCCTGAATTGCCTCTTATGGTGTCTCCACCGCTGCCACCGTTCAACTCGTCGCGGCCACTCCCTCCGTAAAGCCTGTCAAAGCCCGCTCCGCCGTTGACGACATCGTTCGCCGTACCGCCGTAAAGTTTGTCATTGCCGGAGTTGCCGTTTAACTCATCCCTTCCGTTATTGCCCTTCAACAGGTCGCCTCCGCTACCACCAGACAACTCGTCGCTGTGGTTTCCTCCGTAAAGCTTGTCCTTGGACGATCCGCCGTTTAAGTCGTCACTCCCCGCGTTTCCATACAGGCAATCTCTTCCACCATTGCCATTGATCGTGTCGTTGCCGCCTCTGCCCTTGATCGTATTCCCCACCGAGTTACCGTTGAGAACGTCTCCTCCCGATGTTCCAAGCGATGCCATCGTTACGCATGGCCAGGCAGATGCGGCCTGCGGTGCCGCCAGACCGTAAACCAATGCCACAAGCACAGTGAATGAGACAGCCAGAATCACGGCGGGCTTGGTCATCGCCCTATCCCCTGCTCCACGAAGACTCCTCGTCCCGTACGGGTTGCTATCTGTATTTAACTTAATCGCCGCGGCTTCCATGCCTATCCCTTCATCTGTTTACCTGTTATCGAATAAACAGCTCAAGAACCCTAGAGTTTTAGGTTTGTTTTCCTATTCTTAGAGGTCAGGTCAAACAGTCCACCCCGACCTTAAGCTGAAGCTGGAACGAGAGTACACAGCAAGACCTGATCTCTTCGAGAAGAAAGGGCATGGTATGCTCGCGAGGCGGGAGCGATCCGTGCTTGCGACAGCCCCGTAGGAGTTGAATGAATCTCGGAATTGACGGCAAGGTAGCGCTGGTGACTGGAGCCTCGAAGGGTCTCGGCCTCGGTGTCGCGTATGCCCTTGCGAGTGAGGGCGCCAAGGTCGCGATCAGCTCTCGCTCCCGGGAGCGAATCGATCGGGCTGCGGAGCAGATCGGCGCCAGTCCTTTTGTTCACGACGCCGGAGACATCCACGCTACCGCGGGATTGGTGCGCGCGGTCGAAGAGGAGCTCGGGCCGGTTGACATTCTTGTCGCCAACAGTGGCGGCCCACCGGCCAGCGCTGACGCGCTGTCCTTTACGGAACAACAGTGGCGCTCGGCCTACGAGCTGCTGCTGCTCGGAGCGCTAACGTTGGTGCGGGAGGTCATCCCGGGGATGCGTGAGCGCGGATGGGGTCGTGTGCTCTCGCTGTCTTCGAGTGTGGTCAGGGAGCCGAACCCGATTCTGGTTCTCTCAAGCGCGCATCGTGCCGGGCTTCTGGCGGCGTTGAAGACGATCGCGAGACAGGTCGCCGGAGATGGGGTCACAGTGAACTCCTTGCTTCCCGGGTTGATCGCCACCGATCGGCAGCGCGAGCTCGGCGCGAACGGCTCAGAGCTGCTGCGCGATGTGCCTGCCGGCCGGCTTGGAACAGTTGAGGAGTTCGCCTCGGCAGCCGCGTTTCTGTGCTCTGCGCGCGCCAGTTACATCACCGGTACGGCGTTGCTGGTCGATGGTGGCATGACGAGGCTCGTCTAACGGGCGGCAGATACCGCGCTAGGTGCGCGTGTTCGAGTCTGGCGTCGGGTCGTGCATTGACGCATGAGCGGTTTTACGGAACTGATCAATGGGACCGAATGCACGTTGCACGACACGACCCCAAACTCAAATCGGTGAGGTCGTCAACGGGGCAATATCGAAGGGCCTGCTCGGCCACGAAGGTCTGGACGATGAGTGGATTGATGACGAGGTAAGGAAGCACTTCCTAAATGCCTGACAAACACATAGACCCGGAGGACTACCGCAAATCCCTTGTCGACCGGAGCAAGCACCTTGCTCGTGAACAAAACATTCCGGTTGAATCGAAGCGAGGATATCTGGGCGAAGGTGGGTGGACTTCAAGTTGGACGTTGGCGTTTTGGAACCCCTAGAGACCTCATCGCTTGGAACAGCCGACCTCGGCCACGACCTCGACGACAATCCCCTTCACCGGGGTCAGGTCCCAAACGGTGCGCTACTTAGTGCTCTGGCTCGTAAGTTCGGTAACGTATTCTCGGTCTATGCCATTTGATCTCAGGCAGCTATGCCGAGTGACGTGTCGCGGGCCGAGAGCTTCGCCAACAGTTTGTCAAGATCAGCACGGGTGAACTTCCACTCGAAGGGCTCGGCTATCTCTTCGTAATGACGCTCGAAGGCAAGCAGGCGCCGCTCAACCGCAGCGAGATCATCGAAGTCATTTGGTTGCAAGACCTTGTGCTGAACGATCGAAAAGTAGATCTCAATCTGGTTGAGCCAGCTGGCGTGTACCGGAAGATGGACGAGGACGAGGTTTGGCCACCGGCTCTGGAGACGATCGACCGAGGCTTGCCCGCGGTGGGAGGAGCCGTTGTCGACGACCCAGAAGACCCGGCGAGCAGAGGCATAGGGCTCGGCCGTCATGACCTGCTCGACGAGCCTGTCGAAAGGCGCAATCCCGGACTTCTCCTCGCAGCGCCCGAAGACCTTCGCCCGGCGCACGTCCCAGGCCGCGAGATAACAGAGCGCACCCATCCGCTCATACTCGTGCTCAACTCGCTGCCCACCTCCTGCTTTAGCGGGTAGCGTCTCGTGGATTCGCCTGCGCGCCTGGATCGATGGCTTGCCCCGCCGAGGTCGGTCGTCGAGGCCCTGTATACCATGCTCGTAGAAGCGTTTGCGCTACATCGAGACCACTTCACGACGGGTGTTGAGGCGCAGTGCGATTTCGTCGTTGCGCATTCCCCGGGCGGCCATGAGCACTATCTGTGCACGCACGACTTCACGATACGGCAACGTATACTGGCGTGCCTTCGCCTCCAGTATCTGCCGCTTTTCCTCGGTCAGCTTAATCCGATAAGGGCTTTGTCTTGACATCACAACTCCTCTTCAGAAGGACAAGGATGCATCAACACTAAGGCTGACTCAGGATGTATTATACGTGTGCGTACTTATGAAATGGAGTACTTAGGAATCAGGCGACGAGCACCGGCTCAGCGGTGTCAGATTCGATACATTCCAGTTTGGTCTGTACTTGCTCGAGTGTGGCTGCCATAACAAGCTGCTCGGCAGCTTTTCTTGGCAGGCCCATTTTTCTTATATACCACGGGTAGAACTTCCTTAGGTATCTACACGCCCGCTCAGCACCAAGATGCTCCTCTGCAGCGACGATGATCCAGCGCATCTCCGTAATCACATCCAGCCGTGTTGGCGCGGTGCCAATGTCTAAAAGCTCACTGAAGATCCATGGATTGCCAAGGCACCCACGAGCGATCATCACCGCTGTCGCGCCCGTCATCTGGTAGATCTCGCGAGCCTTTTCAGCTGTTTTAACACCGCCACTGACCATCACCGGGACAGGCAGCTGATCGCAGAGATCTCGTGCCAACTCATAGTTGAGCTTTCCGTCGTTTTTACTCCCTGCCGGTCGGGGATGGATAGCTATCGCTGCAACGCCGGCCTCCTCGACTAAGCGGTGGGAGAGACGTATTCCCTCGTCCGATCCGTCGTAACGACCAGAGCGAAGCTTGACAGTGACGGGCAGCCCACCTCCCGATACCGTCGCCTTTGCGATCTCTATTGCCGTTTCATGGTCACCAAGAAGTGCTGCTCCTGCGCCGGTCTTTCGAACTTTCTTCACCGGGCAGCCCATGTTGATGTCGATTATGTCGGCACCAGCTTCAGCTACCTTTTCGGCAGCTCTTCCCATCACCTTTGCGTCGCGCCCAAACAGCTGAACCGAGATAGGGTGCTCATCCGGATGGATGCGCAAAAGCTCATCCATGGTGCGCCTATTGCCGTAGTAGATGCCAAAACTGGAGACCATCTCCGAAACGACAAGTCCTGCTCCGAAACGCCGAGCTTGCAGCCTCACGAACCAGTTGCCTATTCCAGCGAGCGGCGCAAGCACAACCCTGTTCGGTATCTCAACAGACCCTATCTTGAAGGGCGCATCAAGCGATGCTTGACTAGACGTTCCTCTCATAGATGATCCTCAATCCCTCGAGCGTCAGAAGGTCATCGACCTCATCGATCGAGTCCGTAAAGGGCGCAATCGATCCTGCCAGTCCACCGGTCGCAATTACCTTTGTGTCTTCGCCAAGCTCATCGCGCAACCGGCCCACAATTCCATCGATCTGTGCTGCGAATCCGTTGACGATTCCCGACTGAATACTCGCTGCAGTGCTCTTACCTATTAAATGCTCCGGCTCTGCCAGATCGATCTCCGGAAGCTTCGCTGCTCGCTCGGTAAGCGCCTCCATCGATATCTCGATACCAGGTGCAATGATCCCTCCAAGGTACTCACCTTCGGCCGAGACTGCGTCGTAGTTGATCGCGGTCCCAAAGTCAACGACCACGCAGGAGCAATGGAAGCGTTCGTATCCCGCCACCGCATTTACCAAGCGGTCAGCTCCGAGCTCGAGCGGGTTGTCGATCAGGATCGGCATGCCCGTTTTTATACCTGGGCCAACAAACATCGCCTTGTCCTCTAGATAACGCTCCGACATGCGTCGATACTCAGGAACGTAGTGAGGCACGACCGAAGAAACGATCATCGCGTCGATGTCTTCGGTTGCAAGATCGTTCAGTTGGAGCAGATCATGAATCAGAACAGCAAGCTCGTCAGATGTCGACTCGCGCACAGTAACCACGCGCCAATCCTCCAGAAGATCCTC
This sequence comes from uncultured Thermoleophilia bacterium, assembly GCA_963710065.1. GTDB lineage: Bacteria > Actinomycetota > Thermoleophilia > Solirubrobacterales > CAVPYU01 > CAVPYU01. Next base: position 476,337 of record CAVPYU010000002.1, read on the forward strand.
TCCCTGAAAGATGCCGAGATGGGTCTGGGTGTTGCCTACGTCTATCGCTAACAGCATGTCATTGAGTGTACGCGTTATCGATTAATTTAGAAGCTATCACCTATGGGGACACCTTCTTTACGACCTGTTGGTCTGCGGCCAGCGCTCCCAAGGCATCCTTTAGCCTTACCCCCGATGGGTGTTGCAGTTCCGGATCCAGTTCAACAAGCGGCTGCAAAACAAAGCGACGCTGCAAAAGTGTTGGGTGCGGCAGTGTGACGGCGCGCCTCTCGATCGGTGCATCATCATCTTCAAACGTACCCGTGTAGTCGCCAAGTAAAAGGATGTCCACATCGACCGTACGTGGCCCGTGTCTCTCTGTCACTTCACGTCCAAGATCTCGTTCGATCCGCTTGCACTGCTTCAATAGCTCGATTGGGCCAAGTGTGACCTCTGTTCTGACCACAAGGTTAAAAAAATCGCGCTGATCTGTCACCTCCCCAACGGGTTCGGTCTCGTAGACGGCCGAAGGTTCCACCTCTTCTATCCCATCCACACCTTCGATGAGGTCGATGGCAGACCGTAAGTTTGCAAGCCTGTCCCCCGTGTTTGATCCGAGGCCAAGGTAGGCAATAGATGCGGTCCCGACCACATCACCCGCAATTCCGTCAGTCATCCATCTCTTCATCGTCCTCAGAAGACACGCCGTCGTCCTCATCCTCCAAACGCTCTTTAGTCAACTCAACGGCGACCTCGTTCACGGGCAGAGAGATCGGCGGTTCCGGCTTGGCGATCCTTACCGTTACCTCTTGGGCAGCTGTGAACCGGTCAAGCAGTCGTTCCGCCACCATCTCGCATAGCCGTTCCAGTGTTTTCAGCGGCCTTTCGTTTGCGGCGAGAGCGACGATATTACATGCCTCGCCGTAGTCAACGGTGTCCTCGAGCCTGTCGGTGAGAATCGCATCGCAGTGCTCGAGCTCAAAGTTGACATCAAAAACAAGCCGCTGACCTATCTTGCGCTCGGCCTCTTCGACGCCGTGATTGGTGTACACAGACAGCCCCGTAACCTCTACGGTGACATTTCCCTCGCTGGAGTCTGGAAGCCCGTTGCTCACCTTTTATCGATTGAAGCCTATCGAGATACGTTATTAAGAGTCTATCCCTACGGTCAAGATCGCTCGTGCAACGGCCAGTGCATCGCGATTGGCAGCGACATCGTGCACTCGGAACACACTTGCTCCTCTCAAGTAGGCGATTACATTGCTTGCAACCGTCGCTGCGACTCTATCCCCGACTTCCCTGCCTGTGATGCTCCCCAGAAAGCTTTTTCTGGATGTGCCTATCAGTATCGGACGGCCCAGCTCGGCCAGCTCCTCTAGCCGCTCAAGGATCTCTATGTTGTGTTCAAGTGTCTTACCGAATCCGATTCCTGGATCGAGCATTACTCTTCGCTCATCAATACCTTGAGAGACTGCAAAATTCATTCTCTCAGATAAAAAAGATTTCACATTGTCAATGACATCTTCATACTTGGGATCGTCCTGCATCGTCCGTGGCTCACCCTGCATGTGCACCAGGCACACATCCAGATCGTGCTCGGCACACAGGCCCGCTAGATCAGGTGACATCCTAAACGCCGATATGTCGTTGACCATAGATGCTCCAACCCTGACTGCCGCCTCCGCCACCTCCAGTCGATATGTGTCTATCGAGATTGGTACATCTACTGCTGAAGCAGCCCTTTCAATCACTGGAACGGTCCGCTGTATTTCTGTCTGCGCCGACACTGGCTCTGCACCGGGGCGCGTAGACTCGCCTCCCACATCGACTGCATCCGCACCTTCTTCCACCAACTCAATCGCTTTTGCAGTTGCGGCATCGGCGTCAAGAAAAAGACCGCCGTCTGAGAATGAGTCAGGCGTAACATTTACTATTCCCACAATCGCAGGCTTTTCTGCTCCATTGTCGACTTTGTCCGCTAGTCTCATATACCCATTCAGTCTAGACGGAGATGGATAGATGGCACGGAGAACTTCGCGCGAGACAATTATAAGAAGGCGGATAGTCGCGGGGGTAGTCCTTGTGCTGCTCGTGGTCGTCGGTATCGCTATTGCAAGCGGTACAGGAGGGTCCGACAACACCGGTACGGAGACCAAGACCGAGACCGTGCCGCCGTTGCTTCCACCGTCCGACTCAGATTCCAGCGACTCAAAAGACGACACCAGCACGACCAAAACAGATACGACCGGAGATGGAGAGACCGACGGCGGCACCTCAGCTCCAGCAGACCAGCCTTCGACCTCTGGGCAGACGGACTCGCAGAGCGGCGGTCAAAGCTCGGGCAGCCAGGGAGGCTCGGACTCAAGTTCCGGCTCCAGCGGCAGCGACAGTTCCGATTCCGGTGGATCCTCCGATACCGGCGGTATCAGCCCTCCATAAAAATCGGTGAATCTTGGTAGCCGACTGGCTACTCGCTGGACATCTCGGCGGCACCGCCCGCAAGGCCAGGCTTTGGTGGCCTCTTGAAACTACCCTCAGGCTGCTGGCGCTCTTCGCCCTTGGGAGCAAGGGTTGGCGAAGCTTCTGCTTCCTCCTCCTCTTTACCGAACACTTCCTCCTCGCTTTTTCCGTCCAAAAGCTGGATGAACTGCTCCCGCTCGATAGTCTCATACTTCACCAGTAGCTGGGCAAGATTGTCCAAATGCTTCTTGCGTTCAAGCAGAAGGTCCTTGGCCTGCTTATGCGCCGACTCAATGAAACGCCGTATCTCCTCGTCTATCTCGCGCGCGACTTCGTCGGAGTAGTCGGGCTCGTTTGAGAACTCCCTGCCCAGGAACGGCATGTTCTGGTCATGCCCGAACACGCGCGGTCCAAGTTTCTCCGACATGCCGTAGCGCATCACCATCTGCTTAGCCGTCTCCGTCACCTTCTCAAGATCGTTCGAGGCGCCGGTAGTTATCTCGTCGAACTGAATCTCTTCGGCAGCGCGTCCACCGAGCGTCATCGCCATATTGTCCGCCAGTTCTGCTCGAGATGTAAGAAACTTGTCCTCAGTCGGTAGCGAGATCGTATATCCAAGTGCCTGGCCTCTGCCCATTATCGAGACCTTATGCACAGGGTCGGTCTCTTCCAGATAGTGAGCAACCAACGCGTGCCCCATTTCGTGATAGGCGGTTATCTTGCGTTCGTCTTCGGACATGACGCGACTCTTCTTCTCTGGGCCGGTGATCACGCGCATGATCCCTTCCTCTAGCTCATCCATGCCGATCTCTCGCAAGCCATTTCTAGCCGTAAGCAGCGCTGCCTCGTTGACCATGTTGGCCAGATCCGCACCGGTGAAGCCTGGAGTCTGACCGGCCAGAACGTCCAAATCGATCTCACCAGCAATAGGCTTGCCCTTGGTGTGGACCCTGAGTATCTCTGCTCGGCCCTTGCGGTCTGGGCGATCGATTACCACCTGACGATCGAAGCGTCCTGGGCGCAGCAGTGCCGGGTCTAGTATGTCGGGCCGGTTGGTCGCTGCTATCAGGATGATGTTGTCCTTCATCTCGAATCCGTCCATCTCCACCAACAGCTGGTTCAGCGTCTGCTCGCGCTCATCGTGACCGCCACCCATTCCGGCGCCTCGATGCCTGCCTACGGCGTCGATCTCGTCCATGAAGATGATGCAGGGTGAGTTCTGCTTGGCCTGTTCGAACAGATCTCTTACCCGCGACGCTCCAACTCCCACGAACATCTCGACGAAATCCGATCCTGAGATGGAGAAGAACGGTACGCCCGCCTCTCCAGCGATCGCTCTTGCCAACAGTGTTTTACCGGTACCCGGAGGCCCGTAGAGGAGCACCCCTTTCGGTATTCGTGCTCCTAAGGATTGATACTTCTTGGGGTTCTCAAGAAAGTCTTTGATCTCGTGCAGCTCCTCAACCGCCTCATCGACGCCGGCGACATCACGAAACGTCACCTTTGGAGTGTCAACCGACATTCGCTTCGCCTTGGACTTGCCGAAGCTCATTACCTTCGAGCCACCGCCCTGCATCTGGTTCATCAGGAATATCCATAGAGCGATGATGAAGACAAATGGCAGCATGTAAGTGAGTATCGATACCCACGCGCTACCGCCCTTGCCCTTAACCTTGAAGTCAGTTACACGGTTCTGCTGCAATGTGTTGACTATCTGCGGCTCGTAGTTTTCCGGATAACCTGTCTTGTATTTAGTCTTTCCGTCTTTCAGCGTAACCTCGAGGTTGTTGTTCTTTGTCTGCATGGTCACGCTCTTGACCTTCTTCTGCTCCACCTGAGCGATGAACTGTGTGAAGTTGGGCTTTTCCTCCTTGCGACCAGGGTTCACGATCTCCTTGGCAAGGAATGCTAAAACGACCACCACTAGGATGGGAAATGCTGCGCTCTTGAAGAATCGAGCCACGTTATCTCAATCAGTTAGTTGTAAAAACATGATTATTGCAGGAAACCTGCAATTTTCAGGGTAACACGGTCAGATCCACCGCGGGACAACAAATTTATACATATCTACGGAATTAGACCCTCTAAACCTGCAAAAGAAGCGCTTAATCGCTATTTTTTTGATCTTTGAGTTCGGCGATATATGGAAGCTGGCGGTAGTTCTGATCAATATCCAAGCCATAGCCGATCACGAACTTGTTTGGGATCTCGAACCCAACATACCGCATTGGCAGCTCCACTTGCCTGCGCTCTATCTTGTTCAATAGCGCACAGACCTCAAGTGAAGCGGGATTGCGGGCTTGAAGGCTGCGCAGTAGATAGTTGACTGTTAAACCCGAATCGACAATATCTTCGACGATGATCACATGGCGACCCTCAATGCTGGAGTCGAGGTCTTTGAGGATTCGTACCACCCCGGACGAGCCGGTCGCCGCCCCGTAACTTGCGACAGACATGAAATCGACCTGTGCAGGTATCTGCAGCTGGCGCATCAGATCGGCAATGAAGAACATCGCTCCTTTCAGGATCGCTACAAGGAATATCTCCTCATCTTGATAGTCGGTACTGATCTCTTGGGCCAACTCACCCACACGGTGCCGCAGATCGTCCTGCTGAACCAGAATCTTTCCTATCGCGTCGTCCTTCATGTAGTCGAGTCTAATCGATCAGGCGCGCGCTTATTCTCACTGCTTTCTGGGTTTTTTCTGTCAGTTTGAACTCGTCGGAAAGCGCTACACCGGCAACCCACACTACGCTGCCCCCCACGTCAAGCACCGGCAATCGCCCGCGCAACGACCTCGGCACCTTCTGATCAGTGAAAATATCTTGTAGGGATTTCGTTCCCTCCATACCGAGCGGTCTCAGCCGATCTCCTTCATTCCAAGGTCGCACAGTTACCTGACTCCCCAGAAGATCCGCATCCAGTAGTGCCTGGTCATGCCCACCCGACAGTCCGACGGGCACTTCAGCCAACAGTTCGCTCGTCACTTCCCATTCGCCGAGCGTGCAAGTCCCGGGGACCTTGAGCGTCGTTGCTTCCAGTTCGGGCAACTCCCCTACCGGGAGGAACCTCAAGACCCCGTATTCAGAGACAGCTCTCACCGGTCCAAGGTCGATCCCGCCGCTGCCCTGTCGAGTCGACAGCTCGATCACCTCGTCAGCCCGCTCTGCGGAGAGCGGAAACTCTCCCCCTGTCGCACTTTGTACGAGTTCACGGACGAGCAGACGCTGCAGCGCGACAGGCAACTCCTTGAGACGATCCCCGTGCACGCTGGGTGGACGACCTCCAGCACCAACCTCGTGTAACGCCCCGCACACAATCCCGTCGAGCACCTTCGATTCGTCGAAGAGGGCATCCCGAGTCGCGACTATGTTCTTCTCGGCCGCTTTATTAATCCGTTGAAGCTCTGGTATGACGTTCGCTCTTATCCTGTTGCGCGCATACGTTGGGTCTTCATTAGAGATGTCTTCGCGCCATGTGAGGCCCTCTGCCTGGCAGTACTGGCGCACTTCCTCCCTGGTCGTCCCGAGAAGTGGCCGCGCGATTCGTCCCTCCCTGGCCCGCATTCCGAGCAGCGCTCTGCGTCCGGGTGAAGTTGCCAATCGATAGATGACGGTCTCGGCCTGATCGGTAAGCGTATGTCCGACCACAATCAGATCGAGGCCTTTTTGTATGCGTATCGACTCGGCTAGCCGGTAACGAATCTCGCGCGCTTCCGCCTGGGCATTGCCTTTACCCGGCAGCGACGCGCGCCCAGAAAAGAACCCGACGCCCAGCTGGCTGCAGAGTTTGCGACAGAAACGCTCGTCCTCGTCGGCTTGATCTCTCAGGCCGTAGTTCACATGGAACGCGGACACGCCGGCGGTCTTGATCCTGCCTGCCATCAAGTGCGCCAAGCACACAGAGTCTGAGCCGCCGGAGAGCATCACGAGCACCTTCTCGTCCGGTTCCACGACCCCGATCTTCAAGACATTTTCTTCAACTGTAGGTCTGGAATCCATGATCATGCAAATAGTAGGCCCAATGAGGGGTCGAGGAGGCCGACTAGTACGTCTGTCCATTTCTCCCCAGACGCTTAATTAATAACGCTCATCTGACGATCTAAATCACATGAGGGGACGGAACCCCGGCGGGTTAATCAAGGATGGATTCGTGGTGGCAGCCGCTGCACTGCTGATCACGTCACCTGCCTTCGCAGCAAAGCCAGCAGCCTCTACTGACAACGAAACCAAAGCAGAGAAGCAGGCAGAGGTCTCTGACGAGGTCATCGTCCGCTTCCAAGCCGGTGCCAGCGGCACGGCCGAGCGAAACGCCGTCGAAGCGGCCGGCGGAGAGTTCGTGGAGAGAGTCGGTCACAAATTGATCGACGCCGCAGTAGTTCGTGTCGACTCAGATAAAAAAGACGACGTGATAGATGCGCTTAAAAGCCAAGGAGCGATCAAGTACGCCCATTCAAATCGTGTGATTAGCGCCTATCAAGCACCTAACGATTCACTGTTCGGCGAGATGTGGAACCTCAACAACGAGGGCAACGGAGGCTCGTTCGATGCCGATATCGACGCGCCGGAAGCGTGGGACTACAACACCGGGAGCTGCACCGTAACCGTCGCGATTGCCGACACCGGTATAGATACCACCCATCCCGACCTGGCGGCCAACCTATGGATCAACCCCAGCGAGGTACCGGGTAACGGACAAGACGATGACGGCAACGGGATTTCAGACGATGTCCATGGAGCGAATTTTGTCGATGGCAGTGGCGACCCCGGCGACGATCACGGCCACGGCACACACGTTGCGGGAACGATCGGAGCGGTGGGCTTCAACCAGACCGGTACAGTAGGCGTAAGCCCGAGAGTTAGGTTGATGGGAGTCAAGTTCCTCGACGGCGACGGGTTTGGCACTACAGCGGATGCGATCGCAGCGATCGACTATGCAAACTCCAAGGGAGCAAACGTGATCAACGCAAGCTGGGGTGGCGGAGGCTATGAACAGGCGCTCAGAGACGCGATCGCAGCCTCCAGAGCCGTCTTTGTTGCGGCCTCCGGCAACTCCGGGATGAACAACGACATCTTCCCCTCGTATCCCGCCGACTTCAATCTTTCGAACATTATCTCCGTCGGCGCCTCCAATTCGAGCGACTCGCTCGCCGGTTACTCCAACTACGGTCAGGGATCAGTCGATCTAGCGGCACCGGGCTCCAACATTCTGAGCACCGTGCCCGGTGGCTACTCCAGTTTTTCCGGCACTTCGATGGCAGCGCCCCATGTAAGCGGGGCTGCAGCGCTACTTCTGGCCAGCAATCCGACCGCCTCTCCGAGCCAAGTTAGGTCGGCGTTGATGTCTTCAGTTGACGTCACCAGCGGGATCTCAGGACTCGTCGCTTCAGGTGGTCGCCTGAATATCAATGCTGCACTGAACCTGATGGGCGGGGCACGCAACCCGACGACGACCCTCTGCGACGGCACGACGATGCCGGTAGCCGATGATGACGACAGTGCGGATGATCTGAGACCAGACAAGTTCAAACTGATTCTGCCGAGGGCAGGCAAGACCTACTACACGGGCAAGAAAAAGAGGCGCAGCCGCAAGGTGACGGTCAAGTGGAGAAAGAGCAAACACCCCGAAGGAATCCGCTACTACAAGATAAAAGTAAACGGCCGCACGGTAAAGAAGCTCAAGGACCCCGATAAAAAGCAGAACGGAAAAGAGCCTCGAACCAAGACAAAGATAAGACTTGTAGGTGGTAAGCGCAAAGCAAAGCGATTCCGCATCTACGTAGTTGCATACGCACACAACGGCTTCCGCCGCAAGAGCCTGGTCGCCACTGTTAAACGTGGTAAGAGCAAGAGCGCGAGCAAGCGCCCCAGCAGCAAGGGCCTACTATTCAAGGTCAAGAGAGGCGCAAAGGCGAAAAAACGCTAGCCTTGGTAGGTCTGCGGGCGCAAACGCCTTGATGTCTATTTCAGTTCGACCGTGTACAGAGGGATCGGCTCGCTGAACCCCTTGAGGTCAACCTTACCGATAGTGTCGAAACTCAGCTCCTCGTCTTTAGGACAGTTTGCCTTAACGGGTTTTGAGACGAGCACCTCACCAGCCTGCGTCCTTGCCGTGATCCTCGCAGCAAGGTTCACCTCACTGCCGAAGTAGTCTCCGTCCCGATATATGGTCGCTCCGTAGTGCAGCCCGATACGAGGAAGTGGCCGCTCCTTGAACTGCTTTTGGAAGGCGACCGCCCACTCGGTCAGCGCTTGCGGATCGTTAGATACGACCATCACCTCGTCACCGATCGTTTTAACGACTCGTGCCTCCTCTGGTATCGACTCCTCTACCCGGCGCACGAATCGCTCAACCAGATCCAGTGCCTCGTCCTCACCGGCCTCTTCGGTGAAGCGAGTAAAGCCAGCTAAGTCTGCAAAGCCGATCGCCACCTTGACCCTGCCCAGTTCCTCTGTGTCTGGATCGTCCTCCATGTGCCCTACTACGTCCTGCTCTATGTAGTAGCTCAGAAACTTCTTGTGTACGAAGTCCATCAACGGTGTCGTGAGCGGAAGCACGTCCCCTATCAACTCCTCCATCTCTTCTGCCATCTCGGGGCCGGGGATGCCCTCCTTGATAAGCGGCTCATGCACGTACATGTGTACCAGATGGGTCTCGGCATCCGCTATCTGCCGCAAGTTCTGTCCGTATACCCTCATCAGCTGCAGAAGCGCGACCAGTGGGAATCCCGCCGCAAGCACTTGCGCCACCTTGTGTAGCGCATCTAGATCCTCGGCGTCGATCCTCTCAGGAGCACCTGAAGGGATACCTATACTGGCCCAGATCCGCTCTATCAGTGCCGACTCGAGCCCGGTCTGCTTGGCAGCTGTTGGAAGGTCGACCGTGCCACCGTCGCTCTTCAGCAAATCTTCCACGAGTGCCGTCGCCAGACGACCTTCTGACATGGCCTTCTTGATCTCCTCAAGGCTGTGGCCGCGTTCCCTCATTCTCGCCACCTGAACCGCGTGAGCAACGACAGCATTCGTCCAACAGCCGTCTTCCAGCTGAACCACCCCGTCCTCTGCCCACCGTTTCAGAGTTGCTGACGTCACCCCCACTCTCCGTGAGGCCTCTGCCATTGTGATCTCATGTCTCCTTCTACGTTTCATCGTCATGCTCTCTAGTAGGCCACGATTAAAGCGGGTATGCCCGCTGCTATCTGGGAGATCGTCACGTTAGTCGTAGATTGTGGATTCTGTATTAATGAGGCGTGGTGTTGGGGTTGGGGGTTGGGGTCAGGTCGTGCATCGTGCATTAATGCACGATGCACGACCTGACCCCCTAAGACCAGCCGGTCCAAGCCTGCTCAAACAGATCCTGCAGCTCCTCCAGTTGTGGCATGCGCGGATTGGTCCTTGAGGAGAGGTCCTCGAAAGCTGCTTTTACAAGATCGGGCAGCGCCTTCTCGAACTCGTCACGACCTATTCCTAGCTCTTGAAGAGATTTGGGCATATCGACCACCGTCAACATCTCCTTGACCTTCTCCTCGAAACAGGCACGCTGGTGGTCGTCGTCGGTACCGGCAAGCCTCAGAATCACACGACCGATCTGCGCGTAACGCTCAGGTGCGACATAGCTCGTGTAGTTTGGAGCGGGCATGAACTTGCTTGGCAGCGACGAGTTGTAAGCGATCACGTGCGGAAGAAAGAGCGCGTTGCACCTGCCGTGCGCTACCTTGAATCTGGCCCCCAAGGCGTGCGCAAGTGCATGGTTGACTCCGAGAAACGCATTCGAGAAAGCCAGGCCGGCGATCGTTGCAGCGTTGTGAATATTGGTCCTGGCTTCGATGTTCGAGCCGTCCGAGAAGGCAACCGGCAGGCTCTCGAATATAAGGTTGATCGCTTGCAGGCAGAGCGCATCGGTGTAAGGTGATGAAAATATAGAGACGAAGGCTTCTACCGCATGTGTTAGCGCGTCGATGCCTCCGTCGGCCGTTACTTCAGGCGGCATGCTCAGAGTAAGGTCGGGATCGACGATCGCCATCTGTGGAACCAGCGAGTAGTCCACCAGCGTCACCTTCCGACCACGTTCTTCGTCTGTTATTACAGCCGCCGGTGAAACCTCAGAGCCGGTACCGGACGTCGTAGGAACGCAGGTGAGCTTTACCTTGTGCGACATCTCCGGATATCTGATCACCCGCTTTCGCGGATCCAGAAACGGCAATGCAAGCTCCCTGAAATCCACGGTTGGGTCTTCATAGAAGAGGCGCATTATCTTGGCGGCATCTAGGACCGAGCCCCCTCCCACTGCAATCAGTGCGTCTGGCTCGTAGAGCCTCAGCGCCTCCGCCCCCTTCTCGATTCCCTCCACGGTGGGTTCCGGCTCCACGTCTGAGAATACGTGCAGGTGTGCATCAGGCATGTGTGCACGAAGTCGATCGATCGTCCCCCGACGCTCAGTGCCCCGGCTGGTCACGACTATCACGTTCTCCGCTTTGACCTCACGAACATTCTCGATCGCGTAGCGGTTGAAGTAGATCTCGGGCGGTACCCGAAACCACATCGGTGGTGTTCTGCGCTTTGAGACCGTCTTCACATTCATCAACTGGTCCACATTAACGTTTTCGGTGGTTGTCGATCCACCCCAAGTACCGCAGCCTAACGAGAATGTTGGGGTCAAGTCGTTGTAGACACCGCCCAACGCACCTACGGCAGTTGGCGCATTGACCAAAATCCGCCCTGTGCGTATCCGTTTGGCGAACTCCTGTACGACCGCATCGTCTTCCGAGAAGATGGCGGAGGTGTGTCCCAGACCTTCGATCTCTGTAACCCGCTCACAGATCGAGATCGCCTCGTCTGTCGAGTGAGCCTTGACCAGTGCAAGTACGGGAAACAGCTTTTCGTGTAGCAGAATCTCATGTTCTGGTTTCTCGTCCATCTTAATTGGGGCAACCAGCACCTTGTGATGAGAACCCGCTTCAAAACCGGCCATCTCCGCAATAGTCGTGACCTTCTGACCGATACACATCATGTTCATCTCGCCGTTCTCGTTGAAGACGGTCCCGGCAAGTTTCTCGACCTCTTTGGGCTTCAATATCCGTCCCCCCATCGCCTCAAGCTCATCTACGAAGCGACCGTAGATCTCGGCATCCACCACTACTGTCTGCTCGGCCGGACATATAAGCGAGGCATCGAAGGTCTTCGAAACCATGATGTCGACAACTGCCATCTTTATATCGGCACTCTTTTCGATATAGACGGGTGCATTTCCGGGGCCAACCCCGAGAGTCGGTTTGCCGGCCTCGTTTGCCGCCCTAACGATCTGCTGGCCTCCTGTCGTCCAGATGAAATCTATGCCCGGGTGATGAAAAAGAAACTGGGTATCGGCCCTGGTCGGTTCTTCAAGCACTTGGATCGAACCTTTCGGCGCGCCGGCCTGCTCAGCTGCTTCCCGTATGATGTTGGTCGCCTGAACGCACGAGTGGTAGGCGCGGGAAGAGGGGCGCATGATCACAGAGTTACGGGTTTTGATAGCACAGATTCCCTTGAACAACGTTGTCGATGTTGGGTTGGTCAGCGGCAGGATCGCCAGGATGACGCCGATCGGCTCGGCCACCTTCATTAGATTCCGCTCCCGATCATCCTCGATGATTCCGACCGTTTTTTTATCTCTCAGGTAGTCATATAGAAACTCGGTCGCTGTGTAGTTTTTAATGACTTTGTCCTCCAAGACTCCGAAGCCCGTCTCTTCTATCGCGGCCATGGCGAGCTCGCCGACATTGTTCAAGCCTGCCACGACCATGCGCCAAACGATCTCGTCGATCTGTTCTTGGTCGAAGCTACGAAAACTCTCGGCTGCTTGTCTAGAAGTCTCAACGACCCCGTCCAGATATGCTTGGCGCGATTTGTCGATCTCTTCTGACTCGACGGCACGACGTTGACGTTTCTGGTCCATTAGTACCTATTTATAACCGATCTGCAGGGATTAAAGAAGGCCAAAAGGCCTGCCCCGTTCGACAAGGCCCTCATATATCTTCTCCTGAATTGTTTCGCGGATGGCCTCCGAAAGCTCGAATACCAGGTTCGGGTCATTGCAAGCATCGGGCCCGTAGTCCGAGAGGTCAACCGGTTCACAGAACTCAATTCTCCAACGAGAAGGAAGTGGAATCACTCCCAGAAGGCCAAGCCACGGAAAGGTCGGCGTGATCGGAAAATATGGAGATCCGATCAGACGGCCTAACGGTGGAATGTTCCCAATCATCGGATGGATCTCCTCGCTACCGATAACGGCAACGGGAACTATCGGTGAACTCGTGCGCAGGGCTATTTCTACAAAGCCACCCCTGCCGAACCGCTGCAAGCGGTATCGGTCCTTGAACATCTTGCCGGCTCCCTTGACTCCCTCCGGAAATACCGCTACCAGGTGATCCTGGTTCAGCATTCTCTGGGCGTTGTACGGTGAGGCGACCGTCCCACCAACCTTTCGAATAAAAAAGCTTATGTAAGGAAGTGCAAAAGCCCAGTTCAAGGCCATGAAGCGTGGGACACGCGGTAACGGGTGCTCTTTGATTATCGATGCACCGATCATGGTGGCATCCCAAGGCATGATTCCGGCATGATTTGCAACCAGCAGTGCCCGACCGTGTGCCGGTACGTTGTTGACACCGATCGGCTTAACTCTCCAGTAGTGCTTATACATGAACTCGAACAAGGGGTACACAGCCTCTAGAAACTCCTCATCGAAGCCCCACTCGTCCTCCGTATAGTTGCCTCGCAGTCGCTCGATCATCCCCGTCACGGCCTGCCTTGCGGCAACGGGTAGGCCTTCCGCCATCTCTTCAAGTGCACCTGATATTCCGGTACGACCCTCTTCCAGCTGGTCGCGAAGGCTGTTCAGCATCTTAAGCGCAGGCCCGCGCCCATTGACCGTGCTTCCAATTTTCTCAGCCAGCGCCAATTGTCGCCTCCTTCAAGCTCGAGACAACTCTCCTACTGCTGCTCTTTTCGATGTAGTCCTGTACGGCGCCGACCGTCGAGTATCGTGGCTTGAATCCAAGCTCGTCCAGCATTCTGCCGGTATCGACTCCGCGCCCGTTGCAAATAATTCTCGTGAAGTCTCTGCCCAACTCCTTCGTACCAAAGACGCGGGCAGTCTTAAGTGCCCGATTCATCAGCGACGGTAGTACCGGCACCGTCACCTTTCCGGCAAGTCGGAGAAGCCGGGTCAGGGATATCGTGCCCTCACCGGCGATGTTTATCGGCCCGCGAATTGACTTTTTCACCGACGTGTAGAAGGCCTCGATCGCGTCATCCTGGTGAATCAACTGTATCCGCGGATCGAATCCCATCGGTGTCGGGACGACCGGGAGACTTAAGAACCTGGTTGCTGGCGAATCTACAGACGGTCCGATCAAGGGCTGGAAACGCAGGATCGTGCAGGCGATATGTGGATGTCTGCGGGAGAAGGTCTCGAAATAGCTCTCAAGCTCGTACATGTCCCTCTGGTATCGGCTTCGCTCGGACCCGGCGCGGGCCGCCTCCTCGGGGTAGAAAGAGGGCGCTGCAAGCTCGGCTCCATACACAGCAGCAGATCCCCTGACTACCACTGTGCGAACATTCTCTGCCTTTTCACAAGCGGTCAGAAGTTGGAGAGTGCTGACCGCGTTCGCGTCATGGGCTGCCGTGCTCGAGAGCGAAGACGGCTCCAGTATGAGCCCGGCATAGACGACTGTGTCAGCTTTGGTCGCTGGAATTAGCGTCGACATCACAGGACTACGAACGTCGGCCTCCAGAAATTCGGTCCGTTCTAGATCGCGAGTCGGAGCCTTTGTATCGATGCCGCCAATGTACTCAACCCCGGAATCCTGCTCCAACTTGCGAGCAAGCTCCTGACCCCAGAATGAGGAGACACCACATATGAGTACCCGGCGAGCTGCCATCGCCCGGAGTGCTACTTCAACTCCCGCCGGCGTCGGAGCCAGTACCGGACCCGTCGCCAACCTTACGCTCGATCTCGGCAAGCCGTTTCTCAAGCTTGGATACCTGCTCGTGCAGACCTTTTACATCTTCGCCGGTTGCCAGACGCAAGTCTTTTATCGATTCTCTTATACGATGACCTATCTCGCCGGCTGAGCGTGCGCTCTCGCCGCCGCGTTTTGCAATCTCATCCACAATTTCCTGCGCGCGTTCCTTGCCCACAGCAGCCGACCCGAGAGTTGACTGAAAGGTGCGCTCAACTGCCTCGCCGACCGATTCTGGAATCGTCTTTTTCTTCTCATCGTTCATATATGTCCGATACTTGAAAGTAGCCACCCGGTCGATTGCCGGGTCGAAGCTAATTTGTTTGTCAGAGAAAAGAAGATACTACCGTTTATCGGCTTCCTTCTGTAGTTGCTGCGACAGTGCATCAAGCTGATCCTCCAGACCGCTTATTTTTGTCGCAACGTCAGCACTACTCGCGCCCGCAGTCCGCTCTGACAGCCTGTCAAATCCGTCCTCGACGTCTTCCAAGCGCTGCGAAATGGAGCGCAGTCGGCGTGTCAACTTCTGCATCTCCGAAGCTGAAGATAGGTCGAGTACACCGAAAAACATCTCCCGAGTCTCAAATACCTTCTGCCCTGCGTCCGTCACTCCCTGAACCGCACCTTTAACTACTTGGTTGTCAAGCACCTCTTGGGCTAGCCAGCCCACCGCATCCTCACCCTGGCGTTGTATTCGGTCGCGCCAGCCGTTTGAGTTGTTCAATTCTTCCATGGTCGATTGACCTCCGCTTCGTCTAATACCGAGAAAAGCTCGTATCTTGATTAGCAAGGGCAGCATACCAACGACGGAATCTAAAAAGCCCTAAAATAGTGCCAAATGTCTAAGGCTCAAGCTGAGGTTTAGAGTTTTGTGGCCGTGTGTGCATGCAAGGCATCAACGAATCGACATCCCTATCCTCTCGCCCACTTTTTACGTAACTTCCTCTAGCGTTTTGCGTTCTACCTAAAGAACTTTTCATTGCCTATTAAGTAATTGGTCCGATATACCGATTTTAAAGAAGATTTACGTTTTGACCGTGTCATTTCAGGAGGCTGAGCGTCTTATATATATGGAGGGATATAAAGGGTATAAGCAGGGTGCAATGAGACTGAAAGCTAACCGTCATCTCCAATATATGCCGCCAGGTAGGATATTCTTAAGTGTAGGATCCATGCACTGGGAAAAGGCCCCAAAGGGATCAGGGGCCATGGGGCCGTTATTTTATGAAATTTAGACATCTGATAGTCATTCTTGGCATAAACGTACTTGCCGTGGGACCGATGGCCGTCCCAACTGCGATCGCGGATATGGCGAATGGCTCAGTTGAATCAACGGCAGTTCCTGTTCCTCCTCCCGCTCCAGAGCCTGCGCCGGAGCCAACTCCAACACCTGCCCCCGATCCAGGAGCGAATCCGGAAGAGCCCGGCGAAAGGAAAGCCGAGAAGGGAGAGACGCGATCGGGGAAGTCGGATCTCGGTCCAGACGAGGACGAGAAGGATAAAGGCTCAGAGTCTTCAGACAAAGACAACCCACTCGACAAAGTTTCAGACAAAGACAAAGCCCTACTCGGCGAAGTTCTTTTTACAACGGAAAAGCTTTCGAAGTGTCAGAAGAACCTGCTGCTGCCACCGCTTGCGATGATGCCGTGGATAAGAACCGCAGGTTACTTCTACGGCGTATCTTCATGGAACCTGCTGGCGTTCGGAAATATCGAGAGCGGGTTCAAATCCGGGCTCGTATCGTCAGCCAAAGCCAGAGGGGTAACTCAGTTCCTGGATGGAACTTGGAAGGCTTACGGTGTTGACGGCGACGAAGATGGCAATAGAGATCCAGACAACGCGGCCGATGCTTTCGCAAGTACAGCTAACTATCTGACCAAGTCCGGTCTCGATGAAGATGTCTTCAAGGCGATCTTCACATACAACCACAGCGACGCCTATGTGAAACAGGTGCTCAAGCTGACCGAGCAGTATGCCAGCTGCGGACAGTTCCTGGAATCGACTGCAAAGCTGGTCGAAGCACTACCCCGATCCAGGAGAACTTCTCCTACAAGATCGACAAAGGGAAGGTTGAGATCACCGCTGCCAATAACAGCCCAGTCGTCGCAGCGGAGAATGGTGAGATCGAAAGACTTGATAACGTAAACGGCAGCTATCGCATGGTGCTGCGTGGCTCATCAGGCCACACCTACGTATATGAGGGAATTGACCCTGCGGAGGCCGTGCCACACCCCAACGATAAAGCGCTCAAGAACAAGTATCTGAGCAATCCCGAGATAAACACAGACGAAGATGAAGAGAAACCTGCCGCAGCGGCATCGGCTACCAGGGTTGGGCAGAAGACGGCCGGTAAATCCGATGGAAGCGATGCAAAGAAAACAGAGAAGAAGCCCGACCCAAAGGTGAACAAGTTCAATGACGACTCCGATAAGCGACGGCTATTCCACAACCCGGCACGTTCGAAGAAGACGGTCAAGACCGCTCTGAAGTTGGGTCAGACCTCTGGAGTACCTGAGAGCGAGGTCAAAGAGTATTTCAAGTCACACACTACGGAGAAGGTCGACGAGCTGCCACAAGACAAGTTCGACCTGGTCGGTCTAAAGAAGGGGACGCCGGTGCTTGCAGGTTCAAAGATCGGCGCTGTAAACGGCCCATTCAAATTTGAGATCCGTCCATACGGAACCGGCAAACCGATCACCAAACCGGGTTTGATTCTCGATGTCTGGAAGGCTGTGACAGCGACCGGCTATCACAAGATCGTCGGGCCGACATCTCTGCTCCAGGTCAAAGAGAAAAGGCTCCTGCCTAAGGACGTCGCGTGGCTGGCCACCCACTACCCGGAACGGCTAGGGAAATTGATCCTCGCCGACGATGATATGGAGATCTATGAGGGAGGACGCAAGAACATTGAAAAAAACAGCATCTCCCCACTCGTCTTGAACAGCATCGGCCAGCTTGCAACCCAGGGCTTCACGCCTGAGATCAGCTCGCTCAAGGCTGGACGTCGTTCTCCTTACACGAACTCTGGAAACCTCTCAAATCATCCATTCGGCAGAGCCGTGGACATTCCAGCGATCAACGGCAAGGCGGTTTTTGACGACCACGATCAGGTAGCGGGACTGACATGGAGCTCCGTGCTGAGCCAGCTCGTACTGCCAACGGAGTTCAGAGCGACGGAGGTTATCTCCCCCTACGAGCTTGACGGAAAAGAGGGAGTAAGCTGGACGGACGGGGATCACAAGGATCACATACACGTTGGCTACGGCAAAAAATCAAAGGACCGCAAGTTGTCTCCGGAAAGCAGAAAGCAGCTCGTGAAGTGGTGGAACAGTGTGGAGGAGCAGCTGAGCAAGAATCCTCCACCAACCAAACCGGAGAAAGACAATAAGCCAGGCAAGTGGGCGATCCCAGCGAAGAAGAGCGAAAAGAAAACACAAGAAAAAGTCTCTTCCCAGTAACTGCTATCGGCGAACGCTCCGACACCGACTCCCAGTTCTTATCTATTAAGCACGTATCGCCTTATCGTCGTTACCGCTCACCGGCCGGCGTACACGCCACCGACCGGTGTGACTTACAGTTGCATCGGACAAACGACTTGGGGCTTCGCTTAGTTCCCTACGCGCTCAGCCCCAGATTCCATCGATGATTGCCAGCGATGAACAGTTACCCCAGTTTTTTGCCTTCGTCCAATTTGATCTTCCATTCAACCTCCCAATAACCGACGGCCGCTACATCATCCGGCGTCACACAGACGGTGCAGACGTACTGGTGCTGAGTGGCCCCCGGGCCGGCCGGTCGAGACGGTTCGGGCGGTGGAAGCTGAGGAGCGCGGACAGCACTGCGCCGCTTCCCGAGACTGGCACCACTGCAACCATCACTGTTGCCGAAAAGTTCTCCGACAAGGAGGGGGCCGCAAAGTGGCTCGCCGATCGCTCGATATCCGTTGAGGCTGCCGAGAACCAGGTGCAAGAGGCACTCAAGCTATTGAACAGTGCTCTTGCGGCGCACCGACTTGCCTCGAGCGACCCGTACGCAAGTGAGCTGACTCGCAACGACCCAGTGACCGTGAGAATCGGCTACGGCCGTGGCGAGCAGATCGCCGAAGGTGAGTGGTCGGATGCACTGGAGATGCCCGCGCCAGAAGACCAAAAGGGCCGACGCAAGCGGAAACAGATGCTCGACCCGCAGACCAAGTTTGCAGCGATCCTCAGTGGAAAGGAAACGGTCCTTCTGGCCGAAGAGCTGATGCTGCGCGCAAGGCTCGATCTGAACTCGGACCGCCCACGCCACGCAGCACTTCAGGCCGACCTGGCGCTTGAAGCCCTGCTTGCAGAGACAGAACAGAGTGAAGAAGAGCTTTCAGAAAAACAGCAGGAAGATCTGGAGTGGCTCAAATCAAACGAGAAAAAACTCGAGGGGATAGCCGACAGTGCACTCACCGGCGATATCGAGCCCGAAGCTGTATCGGTCGTCGACGATGTCGTCGCACGGATGGAGCGCTTTATCCGCCGCCACAGGTACGGATAAAACTACTCGGCAATACCTGCGGCGGAGCGCTCAGGGAGCTTCAACCAACTCCCCACTCTGCGCGCCGCACAGAACGCCGCCCAACTTACTGCGCCTATCAGTTGTGAGTCCTGCGGACGTCTTTTGCGAAAGTCGTTTACAAGTGCTTCGTCGACCTGGTGCGGCGCCAGAGCTACAAGCAGCGCCAGCCTCGCATCGTCGAGTGCCTGGCCCTCAAGCCCGGTCGCTGCCTGATCGACCCAGCTCCGGCTCAGTCCCATGTCCTCGCCACTCCACTTGCCCACTTGCTCCTCGACCCGTGTTCGCGCTGTCTCACTTAGCGACTCTTCTCCGGCAGACGAGACTTCTTTAGAAAACCGTGCGAAAGCACCCGATACGAATCGGTCCCCGCTTGCCCAGGCAAGATCTTCGGGCAACTCGGCATCCGGCAAAAGCTGCAGTGACTCACCCGGCCGATGTTCAGATTTGACGACCGATGAAAATACCTTCGCCCCTACCTTCTTTGTAATCCCGTCCATACCCGGAACCCTTACCGGCATCGGCGAGTCGGGCAGGAAGACATCGACAACTCTATTTACATAGTGAAAGGTGATCGCCGTGCCGATGATCGAAGGCGCATCGTCGAACGAAAAGGGCGGGTCCTCCAACTCGGCGGCTCCCTTGAACCTGGTGGCTTTTGCCCAGGCTGCGATCCGATCAAGCTCAACTGATCGAGAATCGCCCGCACCGACCGCTTGCAGCATCATCGTATGAGCACCGACACAGTATGAACAACTGTTTGCCTCCGATACAGAACGAGCGACGGTCTCCTTGATATCACGCGCGGCCTTACCCGCCACCAGGGTCTCCCTGGTGGCGCACCACGCAGCAGCCAAAAGCTCTGGGTTCGATGAGTGAACCGCGTGCGGCTCGGCGACGAGGCCAAACTCTCGGCTCATCTGCTCATAGGCACGGGCAACCAGCCCTTCGGCCTCAGATGCTTTGACCAGATCTAGATATTTGACCCTGCGGTCAAACTGAGTCTGGCCAAAACGATCCAGCAACCTGCCTGCAGCACCCATAAAATCCCCTCACTCTTCGCACAAGACAGGAATTGTATGAGGTTACTGTTTTACTTGTCAGAGATCTAGGACTTCGATCCCCTCGGCCTTCGCCACTGCCGCAACATGCTTGTCCGTCGTGGCGATGCTGTCTCCTTCGGTTGCACTTGCCAACAAGAAGCAGTCTTCAAGAGAAAGTGGGCAGGTTTTTCGGTGATAGTGTGCTGCACGTACAGTCGCTGCCTTCCATCCGTGATCGGCGTTGACGTCTATCACGGTAAGGTTTTTTGAAAGCATGGGTGACAGATGAATTCGTAGGTGATCCACATGTACGGACTTCCTGCGCTGCAAGACATCGATCGATTCTGCGAGATTGACCGATGAAATAGCAGCTTGCTCTTTGCTTCTCAGTAACTTCTCTACACCAGGTGCTGCAGGCTCATCACCCAACAGCGCAATGAGTGCAGATGCGTCGATAAATATCAACGCCCGTACTTCCTTTCCTCTGCCTCTATCTCTTCCTCTCTTATCTGCCTTCGCAACTCTTCACTCGATGTGCCCTTGAGCATCTCCTTCAACGAACCACGAGCTGCGCCGATTGGGTCGTCAGGGGATGGGCGTATCACTAGACGGTCTCCTTCGTCTTCAACTGACGCACGCATGGTTCCCCAGCGCTTACGGATTGCAGCCGGAATCGATATCTGACCTCCACTGGTTATCTTCACAATCTTCATGCCAAACATATATTTACATTATATATGTAACATTTCATGAAATTATGTAAATATAATGACAAATATTCGTGAGCCCTCTTGTCGTGTAGAACAAACTATCTACATCACACGTAACCGTTCACCCCCTACCAATCATCAATGGAATCTGGGGTTGAGTGTGTAAGCGGTGGGTCTGGGGTTTGGATTGAAAAGGCTCTGGGACGACTGCACATGGATGCGCAAGCCAGGGA
Source organism: uncultured Thermoleophilia bacterium (assembly GCA_963710065.1). GTDB lineage: Bacteria > Actinomycetota > Thermoleophilia > Solirubrobacterales > CAVPYU01 > CAVPYU01. Next base: position 497,306 of record CAVPYU010000002.1, read on the forward strand.
AGGCTTGCGTGGCGTCCCAGGAGTGGCGGGACGAAGCGCTCTTTTCAAGCTGAACCCCAGACACACTATGAGACTACGTGAACGGTTACCATCACACTGAAGGGACAGCTTAAGATTCAGGCTTGAGAGCATCTTTTCATAGACGAAACGGGGGACAAATTGCCGATAACCAAGATTGAGGAGATTGCCGCTTGGGCGGTTGGCACGAAGTTGAGCGACGTGCCCGAGGCGACTGTCGCCCGCGCACGGCTGCAGCGAGCCAATACGATTGCCGCGGCCAGAGGCGGTACCTCGTCGAGGCCAGTTAAACGCCTGCGCTCGGCGGTCCTTGGCAATGAGTCCGAGGGCCCATGCAGCGTTGTAGGCACATCACAGAAACTGGCGGCGCCAGAGGCGACCTACGCGAATGCCGCTGCCTCGATCGCGCACGACTGGGACGACTACCTCTATATGGGCCACACCGGCCACTCGTCGGTTTGGGCCTCCCAAGCAGCGTCAGAGGCGTTCGGAGCTGACGGTGAGACGTCGCTCCTTGCACAGATCCTGGCAAACGAGCTGTCTGCGAGAATCGGCGCCGCACTGGTCATTGGCCCACACAACGGGCAGTTCTGGTCGTCGATCCACTGCGCAGGAGCGGCAATGGCGGCAGGCAAGTCGATAGGGCTCGACCAGGGCAAGCTCGCACATGCAATTGCGACCGCCCTCTACCAGCCTCCGTACGGGTTGTGGCCGGGTTTCATGGGACCGGATACCAAGGTCCTCACCGCTGCAGAACCGGCGGCACAGGGCGTCCGGGCAGCTTTCCTTGCAGCAGAGGGATTCACCGGCCCGCTAGACGTGATAGAGCACCCGGGAGGCCTGATGACGGCCTTCTCTTTCCTGCCGAGGCCGCAACAGCTGGAGGCGTTCGGTGATGTGTGGCTGACCGACACTCTTGCATTTAAACCCTATCCAGGTTGTGCCTACTTACAGACTGCGGTCGATGCTCTGACTCGGCTGATAGAGGAACACGATTTTGGTGTCGATCAGGTCGACTCCCTCGACGTAGAGACGTCCCTGATAACGACAGGGATGGAAGAGATGAGCAAGGGACACGAGATCACGTCCGTTACGGTCAACTTCTCGGTGCGATTGAGCCTGGCGGTAATGCTCGTGGCCGGAAAGCTCTCGCCAGAAGAGCTCGACACAGAATGGCTTGCAGAAAATACCGATGCGATAAAAAAGATTGCCGACCGGATTCATACAAGACAGGCGTGGGATATGACGTTCAGCCTGCTGTACGGCCTCGCCGCCGGATTCGACCTCGCCTCTGAGGCAAGGTCGATATCGGTCCGCCGCCTGCCGCAGATCCGGCAACGGATGAGCGATGTCGGCATGACCGAGCTAGGTGTCCAGATATCAGACATCTACCGACTGATAGTTCATCAGAGAGTCCGCGCGTACTTGATCAACCAACTCTCGCCGCGCAATGTTCCACGACTGCTCAGGCGTGGAAACGGCAGCGATGGAAGCCTGGCGGACTTCAATACATCCTCGTTCAGGCTGAACTTCCCCGCAAAGGTGACGGTCAGGCTCACCGACGGATCGGTGCTCACCGCCTCCGGCTCACATCCAGGCGCAAGCGGCTCTTCGTACGACGAGGCACGCAAGGTGGTCGAGAAAAAGTGGATTGACACCGGAGGCTCAGCCAACGAATTTGCGGCGCTTGTCGATCGAAAATCAGTGGCCGGTAAATAGGGCCTCACCAGATCCCCCTTCGAGGGCTTATGGCCTCACTAGGGAACGGTGATCTTGACCTTTGCTTTGCAGCCTATGCTGCTGCCGTTTAGCTGAACGACGTATTTGCCACCGACTGCGTGGCGCCTTTTCAAGGTAACAGTTCCAAGACCGGAAGCGATATCGACGATCTTGCCGCCTCGCAAAAGATTGATATTGCAGGTTGCGCCATCGTCAGGTATCTCTGCCGCGGGGACAGCCTTTGCAAGTAGTTTGCCCCCGGCTCTGCTTACTGTGACTGTGATGTTGCGGTTCTTTTTCTTTCCCAGATCGACAGAGCGCTCGACCGTCCTGGGTTTCCGCACGCGCGGTCTCTTTCCCGTGACATCGCGAATGATCGCGCGCCGGCCTTTGGTGGTTAGACAGCCGATCGACCTCCAGCAAAATGACTCATCGACATGAACTCCTGCGTAGTTTTCTGCCCACATCTCGCTGACTTTCTTGTTCCAGGGCAAGTTGCGCCCGTAACCAAGCTCGCCTTTCTTTATCAGGCTCCCGACTTTCAGCGCCCTGAACCAATGGCGGCCTCCGTTTAGCTCGGGGCCCACTCCTCTCACGTATTGATCCAGATGATGGCCGTACTCGTGCAGCAAGACTGACTTCGTCGCAAGCGCCGACTTTGCCGGCACTATCAGTGACTTTGAGGAGCCCTTGTAGCAGCCGCCTACGGGTCCGCCACATATCCTGTAGAGTGCCTTGTAAGTCACTATCCTGACCGTCACGCTTGAGATCTCGCCTCCGTGAACCGAGTTGCGCAGAATCTTCGCGTACGTTGAAGGAGTCGCTGCAGGCGACTCCGACGAGATTCGGATCGGCCTACCTTGACGATCCCTGTATGTGCGTACTTTTGCGCCTGCTTCGGTCACGGTCAAAACGTCCGAAGCTGAGATGGGAGTGCCCCACATCGACGCCTGGAGCGCAACTAAAACCGTGAGCGACCCTGTAATCATCCTTGACTTTTGCATCGTCCCTACTTTCTAAGTATTTATATAGAACTACGCAAAGGCAAAAGTTTTGTTATGGGCACGAGGCATAACAATTTGCCTGGGGACAAAGGAAACAGGTGAACTCGATCCACTCGAAGATCGGGCGATCGTCCTACGGGCGTTATCCAATCAGCTGCAGAACAGCCTGCATGTCCTCGGCCACATCGCCGTCCATACAAACTGCAGCGTTAGAGTCGTACGGTGTCTCACTCTTGGTGATGATTGCAATCTTGCCACCCGATTGGGCAGTAAGTGCGGGCAGCGATGCGACAGGTTGCACTACCAGCGATGAGCCTATGCATAGCATGAGATCGGCTGCGCTTGCAAGCTGCTGTGCCTCGAAGATCTCCTCTTCGGGCAACATCTCGCCGAACAGGACGACATCTGGCTTTACAGAGCCGTTGCAGCTTTTGCATCTGGCGATCTCCTCATCGTCGAACAGCGTCTCCACCTCTTCTAGCTTGTAACTCTCATTGCAGTCGAGGCAGCTGCTCGTCTCTACCGTGCCGTGAACTTCAACGACCTTCTTCGAGCCTGCTTTTCTATGAAGGCGATCTATGTTTTGGGTGATTACCCCCTTGAGCATTCCGCGGCCCTCGAGCTCTGCCAAAGCCGTATGTGCGGGGTTCGGCTCTTTGTCCTCCAGCATATTGAAGCGAGGGCGGTAAAAGCTCCAAAACCGCTTGGGGTCACGACGGAACACATCGATATTTGCGACCTCCATCGGATCGACGTTCTCCCATATACCGGTGCCCGGCGAACGGAAGTCTGGAATCCCGCTGGGCACAGAGATGCCCGCGCCGGTGAGCGCAACAGCGTTCCTCGCGTTTTTTATCAGCTCTGCAAGTTTTTCGATCTCGGACATCAGTGTGCCAGTGGTTGTTCTGGCCCCGGGAATGATATGTGAGCCCAAGATACAGAAAGGTCACTGATAAGAATAAGTGGATATACATATGCCAGCGCTACTATCGAAAAGAGAGAGGAAACTGTTTAGATGAGCGATACGTGGCCTTCGTACCTGGCATTGCATGAGTCCAATGAGCTTGCGCGCCGGGCGAAGGGAGCCGATGAGCTACTCGGTCCGATCTGCACCGTTTGCCCGAGGCTGTGCAGCGTCGACAGGCTCAACGACCAGACGGGGCTATGCTCAGTCGGGCGCCAAGCGGTGGTCTCGTCATGCTTTGCCCATATGGGAGAGGAGGACTGTCTGCGTGGGCGGCGCGGCTCGGGAACGATCTTCTTCAGCGGTTGCAACCTCAAATGCGTGTTCTGCCAGAACAGCGACATCTCTTGGCGGGCCACCGGTCAATCGGTCTCGTCCGCACAACTCGCCGAAATGATGCTCGGGCTTCAAGCCCAAGGCTGCCACAACATCAACTGGGTTACGCCCGAACATGTGGTTCCTCAAATCCTCCAAGCGCTGCCGGATGCTATCGCGGGCGGCCTGAAGCTACCGATCGTCTACAACACGAGTGCCTACGACAGCCTCGACAGCCTGAGGCTGCTGGATGGAGTGGTCGATATCTACATGCCTGACTTCAAAATGTGGAGCACTGACAAAGCGCGGCGATACCTTCGCAAGCGCGACTATCCAGAGGTTGCACGAGATGCGATCAAAGAGATGCACGACCAGGTCGGCGACCTAGAGCTGGACAAGAACGGGGTCGCCCGCCGTGGAGTTCTGGTCCGGCACCTTGTCATGCCGGGCATGCTCGATGAGACCGAGTCGATCCTCGACTTCATTGCTACCGAGATCAGCACAGACACATATCTGAACCTGATGGACCAGTACTTCCCGGCTGGCCTGGTCGGCACCCGCAGCCGATTTACAGAGATCGACCGCCGCCTCACATCAAAAGAGTTCGCCCAAGCCCTCAAAATTGCCCAACACCTAGGCCTCAACCGCCTAGACCAGCACACCTCCCATTTTTAGGGCATAGAAGCTGACCCAAACAGATTGAATAGGAGGTACTCAGACACCACTCGGGCGGGTGGCGCTGTGTAGGGGGTTTTGCGATGTCCCAATTTTGGGACTCGCACAAATCCCCTACAGCGACAGGACCCGCCCGCCGCAAGCATGATCAAAAACTAAATAACTAGTTAGCTTCTGTTCATCTACCTGTGAACTTCGGATTCCGCTTCTGCAAGAAGGCGGTTATGCCCTCTTTGGCGTCCTCGGATCCGAAGACGGTGGCAAAGCCCTGCATTTCGGCCTTAATGCCCTCATCCAGGTCCGCATTGTTCGAGACCTTCTTGATCTGCTCAACCGCAATTGGAGCCTTCGAGGACAGATCGCGAGCCAAGGCAAGAGCCGTATCGAACAGCTCGTGGTCTCGCACAACCTCGTTCGCCAGACCGTACTCGCACGCCTGCTCTGCCGAGATCGCGTCCCCGGTCAGGTTCATCTGAAGTGCTCGCGCCTCACCTACTAGACGTGGCAGCCTCTGAGTACCGCCAAGTCCCGGGATTATTCCGAGGTTGATCTCCGGCTGGCCGAAGGTCGCCGACTTCGCGGCGATGCGGAAGTCACAGCCCATCGAGATCTCGCAACCACCGCCAAACGCAAGGCTGTTTACAGCCGCGATCGTTATCTTGGAAGACGTCTCCCACTCTCTCAGCATCGCATGACCCATTTCCAGCATCTTCCCGCCCTCTTCGGGATCCATTTTGGTGAACGCCTTGATGTCGGCGCCTGCCGAGAAGGTGAATGGGTTAGACGAAGTGATGATCATTGCCCTGATATCACTTGCAGACTCGCAGTGCTTCCAGACCTCATTCAGGTCCTTGAGTACTTCAGGGCTCAACGGGTTGGCCGGTGGCCTGTTCAACCAGAGAATGGCGGTGCTGCCATCCTGTTGGAAGAGAACCGTCTCCTTCTGCTCAAAATCAGAGTCCGGTTGTGGGTAGGGGAAGAACCCCTGCCCCGACTTCCTGCCCAGACGGTTCTGGTTAACCAGACGCTTCAATATCGCGGGAGGCTCGAAGTTCTCACCCCACTCGCTTTTTGCGCTCTCAAGTGCTTCGAGCACGGTATCGAGGCCCATCTCATCAGCTCTCGCCAATGGCCCAGGTTGGATGCCGGCGCCCGCCATCATTCCCAGATCGATGTCTTTGGCCTCCACGGCCCCTTCTTCAAGCAGAAGGCAGGCTTCCACAAAAGCCTTAAGCGTGAAGCGCTCTATCACCGATTCGGTTTTTGTTGCTGTTGTTGCTTCCATTTTGCTTCTCCTTAATCGTCGATACGCGCCTACGAGCCGTGCTCGTAAAAGCCTTTGCCTGTTTTCTGACCGAAGTCGCCGGCCTCCACCAACTCTTTCAGCTTCGGCAGTACGTAGAAGCGGTCACCGTATGACTCGGTCATCTGCTCTGCGACATGCAGAACGGTGTCAAGCCCCAGCATGTCGGTGAGGAAGAACGGGCCCATCGGCGCGGCTTTCGCCTCGCTGATCGCCTTATCGATCTCCTCATACGATTCGCCTGTCTCGTCCTGGTGGCGCCATACCTCTGACACCGATGAGTTCAAGATCCTGTTGACAACAAAGCCCGGTACCTCGTCGCACCGGATCGGCATCTTCCTTATCTGCTGAACAAAGTTCACCGCAGTCTGCGCCGTTCGCTCCGACGTATCCTTGCCAACCACGACTTCCACCAAACGCATCATCGAAGCTGGATAGAAGAAGTGCACACCGATGACTCTGTCAGGCCTGGTCGTCGCTTCACCGATCTCGGAGATCGCAAGCCCCGAGGTGTTGGACGAGAGGATCGCATGTCCAGGAGTCACCTCGTCCAGTTCTGCGAATACGGCCTGTTTGATATCCATCCTCTCAGGTACGGCTTCAATGACGAAGTCGACATCGCCGAAGCTGTCGTAGCTAGTTGTTCCCTCGATCAGCGACATCTTCTGCTTGAGCTCATCTTCCGTCATCTTCTCTTTATCGACGCGGCCTTGGTAGAGACTGCGGGCCTTGTCCAAGCCCACATCTACAAACTTCTGGTCCACATCCTTCAATACAACTTCAATATCGGCAAAGGAGATGACCTGCGCTATCTCCCCGCCCATGGTTCCTGCGCCTACTACGGCGGCTTTATAGACACTCATAGGAGCTGGATTCCTCCAAATCTTGGTTTGCTTGGTATCAAAGCCTAGTTAACCTTGAGCTGATCCTCGCAAGTTGGCTCTTATCAGAAGATATATGGGTTACTCGCCACGGTTAGTAGCAGGCTCTACCCGTAGATCTCTTTCTCGATCAGCTTCACACCCTGCACGATGGCGTCAAGGAACGGCTTGACTGCCGATCGAAGCCGTTTGTGCTCCTCTTTCCCCTCGTCGGTTATAGAGTAGAACCTGCGACTTCGTTTTTCCGGATGTTCCCATTGTCCTTCGATGAAGCCCTTCGCTTCGAGCTCGCGAAGCAGCGGGTAGATTGTGTTCGGGTTGACGCTCATGATGCCGGATGTGAGCTCTTCGATCTGCGAGATCAGGTTGTTTCCGTATGAGGGCTCGGTCGAGCAGAAGTGCAGTATGAGAAGCGGGAACACATCCCGTCTTCGAAACTCGCCTAGAAAAACGTCCGATGGACGTTTGGTGGGTTTCACTCTTGGACGAAACGCCTTCTGCGTTATATCCGTTGCATCGACAGAGCGGGCTGCTTCAGCTACCTGTTTGGCGCGCTTTTTTCCACCGCGCTTCTTAGGATCTTCCGGACCCGAGCTCATATCCTTGCCCAGCCAAACCGCGTTACAAATAGTTTTTGTCGCATCAAACAGACCAGCATATGCAGTGATCGTAACCTGAATCGCCGCTGGATTCAGCAACTACCGCACCGACGAGCCAAATAAAAAAGGAGAGGCCTTACGGCCCCTCCTTCCATATTTAAGGTTTATCGCTCGCTGATTAAGCGGGCGCTGCAGCCTTCGGAGCTTCGGCTTTACGCGGCATCAGAACCTCGCGTGCGATTACCAGTCTCTGGACCTGCGAGGTGCCCTCGTAGATCTGCATCAGCTTGGCGTCACGCATCAGCTTCTCGACCGGGTACTCCTTGATGTAGCCGTAGCCACCGTGAACCTGTACGGCGTCAACGGTCACCTCCATCGCGGTGTCTGCAGCAAACCTCTTTGCGTGCGAGGAGACAAGTGTGTTCGACTTGCCCACATCGAGCAGCGCTGCGGACTTCCAAACAAGCAGGCGGGAAGCCTCGATCTTGGTCGACATATCGGCGATCATGAAGGAGACGGCCTGATGCATCGCTATCGGAACGCCGAACTGCACGCGTTCTTTGGAGTACTCAGCGGAGTATTCAAACGCCGCTTGGGCGATACCGACAGCTATCGCTGCCACACCCGGACGAGTCCTATCAAAGGTCATCATCGCCAGCTTGAAGCCCTTGTTTTCCTCGCCGATCAGGTTCTCCACAGGAATCTCGACATCCTGGAAGCTGATCGTCGCGGTATCGGAGGCACGCTGACCGAGCTTGTCTTCTTTCTTGTCAACGGTCACACCGTCACCCTTCGGAACCACGAAAGCTGACATGCCGCGATGACCGGCTTCTGGGTCAGTCTTGGCGAAGACAGTGAACCAACTGGCATGCGAACCGTTGGTGATGAACTGCTTGGTCCCGTTGATCACGTACTTGTCGCCCTTCTTCTCTGCCGTGGTACGCATAGCGCCGACATCGGAGCCCGCCTCGGGCTCAGTCAGGCAGAATGAGGCAAAGACGGGTTCCTCGGTAAGCATCCCTAGATACTTCTTATTTGTCTCCTCGGAGCCGGCGATTAAAAGCGGTGCAGAGGCCAGGCCGTTACAAGTGATTGATGTAGCGACACCGGAGCATCCCCAGCCCAGTTCCTCCTCGATCAACGTACCCGTCACGTTGTCGAGACCCGGCCCACCATACTCCTCAGGAATATGGCCGTTCATCAGGCCGAGCTCCCACGCCTTTCCAAGGATCTCTTGTGGCCAAGTTGCGTCGCGATCGTATTCCGCGGCAACCGGCCTTATCTCCTTTTCGGCAAAATCGTGAGCAGTTTCTTGTATATGTTTTTGTTCGTCGGTTAGTGTGAAGTCAACCACGAGCAAACACCCTTTCTTTTCATTCCGTACCGGGTCGATGTGCTTCGACTACCGCCACGGAATCGGTTGATTCCTGGAGGCGATTGACTGGTCAGTCAATGGCCAACTAACGGTACCTGTACCGAGCTCTAAGGTCAAACTTAAACCGCCCGGTAACTATCTACTTGCCTTTGATCGCCGCAGGTGAGAGAATTTTTTTAGGAGGCGAATATGATTGATGATGAGCAACAGGTGAGCGAGGATCTCTTCGTCAGGCCGGGGATGTACTTCAACCCTCAGACGGAGGTAATGATAATCGTCGACGACTCTCCTGAGTTGGATGGCAACATCTTCAATATGGAAGAGTTCGAGGGTGCGGAACTGGTACGGATCTCGGAAGAGGTGCCGGTCGACCGCGATCAGTGCGATCGGATTCTTGAAGAGTTTCAGACCCGATACCACTTAGGCGGAGCTGAATCCGTGTCCTTGACAGCAGCCGAACAGCAGGGTGACGAGTTAGGGTTAGACGAAGTACAAGAGATCGGCCGCGAGTAAAGAAAAGCCAATGATTTTGCTTTTCTACGGGGAGGTAGCTTGCGGCACTAACCGAAGTTAACTACGAAACCCGCTTTCGTAACCCAATGATTTGGCATTTCTTTTACGCAAAAAACACTATGTAGCCAACAAATAGCGCGTACAGTGTCGCGCACGCAGCGATAGCAGGTGGTCCGATCCTGCCACGTAGCCGTAAGTATGCGCCGACTACTACCGCACCGGCGATGCCGAGGATGATCGATACAACGGCCGTCCCCTCCAGCTTCCAGTCGGTAAAGGCGATGCCTAGCGCGATCGGTATGGTGCTCTGGAACACCATCGCACCGGTGATGTTGCCCATTGCAAGCGTATCCTTGCCATCGCGCACCCAGAAGACGCTGTTTGCCTTCTCCGGTAACTCAGTTGCAAGTGGCGCAAGAATCAAAGCGAGAATCAGTGGTGAGGCACCGAGGCTTTCGGCCAGCTTGATCAGCTCCTCAACGAAGAGGTTGGCGCTGCCGACGATCAATCCCAGCGATATTAGCAGCTGCAGAGCAATCAGCGCCGTCGGTGGCTTGCTCCGATTCTTCGCAAACGTCAGTGGTTCAAGCTCATCGGTAATTGTGCCCTCAGTTCTCAGCGTGTGTACAAAATAGACGACATATGCTGTGACGAACCCGAAGGCCAGTACAACTCGGAACGATCCGTTCGGTAGGTATGAAACTACAAGGGCAGCTCCAAACGCGGAGGCGAAGAAGAGCAAGTCGCGCCTGCCTGATCTTCTCATGTACAACCAGCTTGGTCCCCTGTGGGCGGCGCTTAGAGTAAGCGATCGCTGATACGCCGACAACAACCATCGCGATCGTCGCCAACATGAAGGGAGCACCGATTATCGCGCCGATCGCTACCTCCTCTGAGTCCCCTGTCGCGTGAAGTAGAGCAACGACAGCGATCATCGTCTCTGGTAATGCGGTCCCAACCGCTGCAAGTAGGCTCCCAACCGCTCCCTGCGTCATCCCCAGCCTCAAGCCCGCCCACTCAACCGAATTGGTGAAGAGCTTGGCTCCGATGAGGATAACGACAAAGCTGGCTGCGAGCAGGATGACGGTCATGAGAGCCTGTCTCGATCGCGGAACTGCTGGTTTGTAGAGATCACGTTGAAAAGCATAGGCGCAACAGCACTTTAACGGCGCCTAACGACTAGAGGCCCGGTCGTAGCCGGGCCTCTCGGTAGTGATTGATATCTATACGCCGATAGCTACTTCTGCAGCTCCTCCACGCACTTCTGCAGGTCCTCCGGGCCCTTGGCCTTCTGCACGCACTTCAGATACTCCTGCGTATTTTCTGACGATGGTCCGCCTGTCGTTGGTGGCGTCGTCTTCGTACCTGAATCGCCAGGGCCGCCGCCGCTCGAACTGTCCGGAGTTGGAACCGCTCCATCCAAGCCCGGCAATGAGCCCCCGCTCAACATACCCAACGACGCAGCGGCATCGTCAAGGCCTAGCTCCTTGAGTAGATCCTCAAGAGGCTTGGCGTCTTCGGGAGGTATGATCTCCGGCTTTTTGCCGATGTCGGTCAACTCGTAGGAGAGCTCAACATTGCCGCCCTCCAAGCCGTTGACATCCTTACGCTGACTCTCGGGAACGGTGAAATCCGCCGAGAACTCGAACCGCACGGGAACGAAGTCGTCCTTGGTCGAGTTTAGCGTGAAGCTCACGTCCTTGATGCTCTCCTTCAACTCCTTCTTGTCTGCATCGGTCAGCTGTGGCGCAGTCTGCCCGGCAACACCGAGCGACGATGCCTGTCCAGCCGCCTTGGAGATGTCATCGATTATCTTGGCGACATCGACCTTTCCACTGATCTGGTAGGTCTTCTGACCGCCAACATCAACGTCGGACTTCTTCTCAACGTCGGTCAGCCAAGACTCGGGGTTGATCCCCAATGGTGACGTAGAAGTTGTGGAAGTCTTGTCGTCGGAGCCTTCGTCCTTGTCTTGCTCTTGCTTTTTGGATTCCTGTTGGGCCTGCTCGTAGCCCTGCTTGACCATGGCAAAGAGCTGGTCCGGAATTGAGTAGTTTGTCTTGTTGAAGCTCACGTACATCTTCTCGCTGTCCGACAGTGCCCCGGCGCTGATGTTCGTCTTGCCGGCGCTCATGCTTAGATCGAGATCGAACCTCGGGAACTGTTTCTCTTTGCTCGCATCAAACGGACCGGAAAGTTTGATATTAAACGGCCCGTCGAAATCCTTGATCCCCTGCAGCTCACCCTTCAGGGTCAGGTCGATCTTGCCCGACTTGACCGATGACCCGTCCTTCTGCGCAAAGGTCTTTTTGACAATCTCCTGAGCGTCCGGACCGCCGCCGCCGCAAGCAACTAGCCCAACCGACGTAACCAGCACACCGGCCAAAACGGCTGTCGAAATGAAAAATTTAGTTCGTATGATTTTTGACACAACCACCCTCCTTGAAAGCATGGACGTATTGCAGAATATTGCCAAAATCAGTAGTTGACAACCCCTAAGTTAAGCACTCAAGACAGAACTTGTGTCAAGACATGGGGTCCGGCACGCCACATACGGCTGCTTTTTTGCCATGTCAGCAGTGGTTGTGTTTTAGAAATCGATACGTCTAACGCCCGCGAATCTTCAAAAATCTCACTAACCTCCACCCCATGCTCAAGCAAGGTTTGAAGGAAGGGTTCGTCGACACCGGCAGTATCCGCATGCACTATGTCTTTGCAGGGTCTGGGCCGCCGGTGCTGCTTTTGCATGGGTTCCCCGAGCACTGGTACTCGTGGCGCTATCAGATAGATGCACTCTCCGACGCGGGCTTCTCTGCTATTGCGCCAGACATGCGTGGTTACGGCAAAACCGACAAGCCCGAACGTGGTTACGACACGGACACCCTTGTAGCAGACGTCGCCGGACTTGCAAAAGGACTTGGGCTTGAGCGATACTCGATCGTTGGACACGATTGGGGCGCCCCGATCGCCTGGTTGTGCACTATGCACCTGCCCAGTGTCGACGGGCTGGCCATCATAAACGGACCACATCCGGGAATCTACGCCCAAAACCTGGTTACAACTAGCCAGATCGTCCGGTCCTGGTACATCTACATGTTCCAGATCCCCGGCGTGGCAGAAAGACTTCTTAGTAGAGACAACCACCGATCTATTAAGGCGATCTTTAAAGACGCACAGCGAAGAGCCCCGGAGTCGATCACGGACGAGGATGTCGAGCGCCTGACCGATGCGATGAAGATCCCCGGGTCTCTGAGATCGGGGTTGCAGTACTACAGGCAGCTTTTCAGGCAGAGTCCTCTCAGATCTTGGAGGAACCTCAAGAAGGTCTCCGTTCCGACGTCGGTCACGTGGGGCCTGAAGGACAGCGCACTCGTACCCGACACACGTAAGAAACTCGAGAAGTGGGTGAGCGGACCGCTCGATCTGAACTACATCGAAGATGCTGGGCATTTCGCACAGCAGGAACGACCAGATGAGATAAATCGGATCCTGATCGAGTTTTTGCAAAAAAAATCGTCTTTAGCGCAACATTAGGCCGTATCGCTACTCTCATACAACAGGATGAATGCAAAATTATGTGCTTCTGCGACGGTGGTTGCTGGTCTGCTCGTCTTGCCCGCTGCTGCAACTGCTGCCTCAGAAGACAGACAACTACTTGAATTAGACGGCAACAACATACGCATAAAGTATGTGCGTGAGTTGCCGCCTGTCCGCGCAACAGATATGCCCGGGATCGGTGTCACTCGTTCGGCGCAGCCGAGCTTCCCTAGAAGGGTGAGAGTCTCGATTGCAAAGAAGAAACGTACGGTGACCGGCGAGATAAAACGGGCGCACAAGAAGGGCACGATAGACCTCGAGGCTCGAAACGAGTATCTCAGTATCTACAGGAGAGCTGTCTCGACCTGGAAGCGCCTGGGCTACACACGCAAGAAAGAGCTCGGCTCGGTCATCGCACAGGTACAGCGACTGGCGCGGCTGAAGAAGCTGACCGGCGGTCGCATGCCCGCAGTTTTTTTCGAGCTTGACGGAAACCGTCGCTGGTGGGGTGCCAAGGGCGCGCCGAAAGTGGGGGCGCGCGTAACGTTCACCGGTAGCAATGTCATCTTCCAGTACTACGCGAGTCAGGGTTTACGGATGCAGCCACTTGCAAACTGCGGCACCGCAAACGGTTACTGGTCAGGGGGCAAGAAGGAGAAACTGAAGGAGTTACTCGACGAGCTGATCGCCCTACGGGTTCAAAGAAGTGCGCCAGGTGGAGTTACGTTCGCAACGCTCGAGTACTACTTCCCCTTCGGCGGTGGTAGTGCCCCTTGGTTTTCAGCGATGGCTCAGGGAACCTGCATTCAAGCGCTCGCTCGTGCAGGGGTCTCCTTGAACGATACGAACTACCACACGATCGCAAGATCGATGCTCCCAGTCTTCACTGCTAATGCTCCCAAGGGGGTGAGGGTGAGCAGTGGGGGCGGCAACTGGTATGTGCTCTACAACTTTGCCCCGTCGCTGCGTGTTTTGAACGGAGATCTGCAAGCACTTATCGGTCTCCACGACATGTTTGTGCACGCTGAAAGCCAACAGGCTCTAGACCTCTTCAATAAAGGAGATGTTGCGGCCAGAAACCAGCTTCCAAGGTATGACACTGGAGCTTGGTCTCTGTACCGACCGGGCCGTGAGGCCGACCTCAACTACCACAAGCTGCAACGAGATTTTCTTAAAAGGCTCTGTACGCGGGTTCAGGAGACTTTTGGCCGCCCCGCCGACAATATCTACTGCACAACCGCTGCCCACTTCACCGACTACTTGAAAACTGCACCGACCCTCACAGATGCGCGAGCCGCACCGGCACCTGTTAAACAGGGAAAGCGAACCAGGGTCCGGTTCAAACTTTCAAAGGTATCCAGAGTCGGCCTGGCGGTTAGAAACGGTGACGGTGAAACTGTCTTTGCCACATCAGCGTCGTTTGGGTATGGAAGCAGGAAGATCTACTGGACAGCCCCCGGCGACAAGACTGGCACATACAACTACTCGCTGTCCGCAACCGACCTGGCAGGCAACAAAAGCGACCCTGCTACGGGCAGCATCAGGGTAATCAAGGCCAAGAAAAAGAAGAAGTAACTCCAGCACGGGGTCAGGTCGTGCAATGACACACTTCTCTCAGCATACGGTGGATGCGGATGTGTCATTGCACGACCTGACCCCTTAGTTAGTTCACCGGCGCACTAGAATCGGATAGCTATGCCGCGAATTATCCTCTATACAGGCAAGGGTGGCGTTGGAAAGACCAGTGTGTCTGCCGCTTCTGCTCTACGAATTGCAGAAAGCGGACTGAAAACACTGATCCTTTCGACCGACCCGGCACACAGCCTCTCGGACTCGTTTGAGGTTGAGTTGAAGGCCCGCCCTACCCTTGTAAGAAAAAACCTTCACGGCCAACAGATCGACGCCCAAGAGGAACTCGAGCACAACTGGAAGGCCGTACAGCAGTGGCTTGCAAAGGTTGTCTCGGAGCGTGGGGTCAACGAGATCGCAGCCGAAGAGCTGACAGTCCCTCCCGGTCTGGACGAGTTCTTTGCACTCCTCCAGATCAAGTCCCACAACCAGTCCAACCGCTGGGATGTAATCATCGTGGACTGTGCGCCAACGGGCGAAACGCTGAGACTACTTTCCTTCCCGGAGGTTGCTAGGTGGTGGCTTAAAAAAGTACTGCCATGGGAGAAGCGAATGGTGTCTGCAGCGCGACCGTTTGCACGAGGCCTTCTGGACATTGAGCTTCCCTCAGGCGACGTATTTGGTGAGGTCCAACAGTTCGTTGGAAACCTGGCTGAGATGAGCGACATCCTGCGTGATCACCGAACGACGTCTGTGAGACTGGTGATGAATCCCGATCGCATGGTTATCCAGGAAGCACAACGAACGTTCACCTATCTAAATCTCTACGGATACCTTACGGATGCAGTGATCGTCAACCGCATGTTCCCGAAAGAAGTGGCTGGAAGCTACTTCGATCAGTGGAGACAGACCCAGCAAGAAAACACCAAGCTGGTGCGCGAATCGTTCAATCCACTTCCCGTCCTGACTGCTCCCTACTTCGAGCGTGAGGTTGTGGGAGAGGAGATGCTCGGGAGACTGAGCGAGCAACTGTTTTGTGACCACGACCCCGGGGCCATCTTGCATTCGAGCTTGAGCCACGAGCTGTCCGTTAACAACGGTTGCGCTCAGATGAAGATAGCCATGCCTTTCACAAAGAAGGAAGATGTTGAACTCAAAAAAACAGGTGCGCAGCTAATTGTCAAGGTCGCGGGCCAAAAACGCAACATCATGCTGCCGGCAACCCTGCGTGCATACCGACCGACCGGCGCAAAGTTTGATCCGCAATCAGATGCTCTGCAGGTCACGTTCGAGAAATAATATGGCAGGTAGAGGAGAAACAGAGAATCCAAGAAGGCATCCCAGACGGCTGTGGCAAAACAGTCCCGATAGACGTGAGGGATCGGCCGGCGAGAAGAAACAATCCGGCGGAATGGACGAAGATCAGGGAAGCTCGAAACCGGATGAACAAGGTGTGTTCGGAGCCGCGAGTGGTGAGAGAGACTCACAAGGCGGTGCCGGCAGACCTCCGCCTGCAGCCGGCGAGCCACCTTCCTGGTGGCAGCCTAGGTCAAAAAGGGATGGTGCCGATCCACAGAACCAACATGCACATTCGCACAAAGGCTCCGAGCGCCAGTGCGTGGAGTTATGCCCGATCTGCAGGACTGCTGATGTGGTCAGGGCAACCGCTCCTCCCGAATTCAAAGAGCAGTGGGAGACGTTTCAGCACGAGGCACTGACAATGTTGCGTTCGTTCATCGACGGCTATATGGAGCACCTCGAGCGCAAGGAAGAACCGACGACCGAAGTCGAGGACATTCCCGTAGAGTAGTGGAGGAACAGGCAAAACCCACAATCGAGGAAACCTCGTCTCATAAAAGCCTCGGGCGCCGAGCGCTCGACGTAATATCGAATCTACGGTCAGCTTACGGGAAGCTTGGCTCGACGGACAAAGTCGCAGCGATCGCGTCTTTAGTGCTTGTCGTGAGCGAGCTACTTCCCTGGTACCGGGGAAAGTTGGATATTGAAGTACAAAACGTCAAGGTTCGAAGCATCATCGCCGAGCACTCTGCGATAGGAACCTTCTCTCCGATCGAGATAGCGCTACTTCTAACTGCGGCTTTCGTCCTCTTTCTACTTTTTGCTCGCGCCGAGGGCCACGCTCTGCCGCTGCCTATCTCGGACGGCACAGTCATCGCAGGTGCTGGCGTGTGGGCGATATTCCTGATCGTATTTCGCAGCTTCGACCGGCCTGAGATCTCGTTCGAGGGCGCATCGGTCGAGATGGAGCTTAGGTGGGGCGTGCTCGTCGCGCTGATCGCTGCGATAACACTGGCGCTGACTGGACTCAGCAAGCGCAGGGCCAGTCGGAACCCTGACTAGAACTTTTCCTTAGCCGTATAAAGCCTATCCCTGTGGGAAGGGCAAAGGCCAAGCGCGCAATGCTGTACGGCAAAGTATCATCTGGTACGTGGCTGAGAAAAAGGGAACCACAACCGGGCCATCGAGCCCTGAAGAGGTCAGGGAGAGACTGGCAGATGCGGGTTACCTCGCCTCAGGGTCGATCTCGCTTGTCTCCTATCTTGCCTGGACATTGGACAAGCCGGTTCTGGTCGAGGGGCCCGCTGGGGTAGGGAAGACAGAACTCGCCAAAGCTCTTTCCAGGCTCTCGGGTCGCAAGCTGGTGAGGCTGCAGTGCTACGAGGGACTTGACGAGTCAAAAGCGCTCTACGAGTGGAACTACCGTAAACAGCTTCTGAGGATCCAGGTCGAGTCGGAAAGCTCCTGGGACGACGTACAGGACGACATCTTTTCCGAAGATTTCCTGCTCGAGCGGCCTCTGCTCGGCGCGATCAGCTCTGAAGAGCCCGTCGTTCTACTGATCGACGAGGTGGACAAGACCGACCAGGAGTTCGAGGCGCTGCTCTTGGAGATCCTCTCGGACTTCCAGGTATCGATCCCCGAGTTAGGTGTGGTCAAAGCCAGGACACAGCCTCTGGTCGTACTCACTTCGAACAACACAAGAGAGTTGACCGAGGCGCTGAAACGCAGGTGCCTGTATCTCTGGCTGGACTACCCAGAGCTGGAGCATGAACTGGAGATCGTTGAGCTACATGCTCCGGATCTCGACCGCACGATAGCCCGAAAGCTGGTCGAAGTCGTGAAGATGATCCGGGCCCTTGATTTGAAAAAACCGCCCAGCATCGCAGAGTCGATCGACTGGGCACGTGCACTTATTCTGCTCGGCGCAAAAGAGATCGACGAAGATGTGTTCCGTGAGACGATGAGCGTCATCGTCAAGCACAGATCGGATCTTGATCTGGTTGCCGAGCGCGTAGGAGTGAGGATCGGAGATGGCGTCCTCCCGGCCGGCAAGAAGTCAATCTGAATCACGGGCATCAAGCGAGAGTTTGCCCGTAAATCTGATCGAGTTTTTCGGTCAACTCAGAGATGAAGGTGTTCCGGTCGGCACCGCAGAACTCTTGGATGCGTTCGACGCGATCGACTCGGTAAGCTGGGACGACCAATCGGCCTTTAAAGAAGCGCTGGCCGCGTGTGTTGCCAAGGGTCAACGGGAACGATGGGTCTTCGATCTTCTGTTCGACCGCTTTTTCTTCAGGGCGGCGGAAGCTGCTGCGTCTGAGCGGGGAATATCGGAGCAGCACCAGGTTGGATCGGAGCAGTTCGAGCTGGACGATATAAGCGAGGCAATTACACGAGCGTTGCACGAGAGAAGCGATGGCGCTATGCGTGATCTGGCTCGCCTGGCGATCGCGGCGTTCGGCCGTGAGGGCGAGGGCTCAGGCGTCGTGGGCGTCGATGTCCAGCGAATTCGCAGAGGTTTGGGCTTACGTCGTGGACGCGACAGCCGGGGGACCGAGCAGGATCAGATGGACATCCCCGACGAGAGCTTGAAGCGATTCGAGAAGTACTTGCGCCGAGAGTTGGAGCGAACTCAGATAGATCGTACCGGCGAGCTTCCACCGGCGAAACCGCTCGCCGAGTTGGACCGAGCACTGCCCACCTCTCCCGCTCAAGACCTGGCAGCGGTACACAGAGTTGTGGCGCAACTTAAGCGAAGTTTGGCGACCGTTGGCCATGAGGCGCGTGGACACAGTCGATCAGCGCAGGTCGACATACGTCACACCATGAGAGCATCACTTGAGACCGGCGGCGTTCCACTACGGCTGAAGTTCAGACCAAGGCGACCACGACGTCCCGAGATATACGTGCTGTGTGACGTTTCAACATCGGTCTCCAGTGCAAGCGTATTCTTCCTCTCGGTTCTGCACGCGCTGCATGACGCTTTTAGAAAACTGAGGAGTTTTGTCTTCGTCGAGCGCATCTCGGAGGTCACGGACATATTCGAACGGGAACGTGACTTCAGGGCCATCTCAGAGCAGATCAACCAAGAAGGTGGAGTCGCGGACGACTCGGGTTATACCGACTACGGGCGAGTATGGCTCGAGTTCTTCAACTTCGTGTCCGATGACCTGCATCCTAGGTCGACGATAATCGTGCTTGGCGATGCGCGCACTAACGGTCGCGAGCCCCATGCCGACACGTTTTCACGCATCTCGAAACACGCAGGCAGGACGTTCTGGCTCAACCCGGAGCCAAAGCTCTACTGGAACTACGGCGACTCGGTTATCTCGACCTATGAACCCCACTGCACCAGAGTGTTTGAATGCTGGACCACGACCCACCTGGAGGAGTTCGTGAGAGTTATCGCCAGGGGGACGGGTTTCGGTGAAAAATCATAATGGGGATCGAGCTCGAAGCGGTCTCGCACCGCTACCAAGAGCTTGAGTCACTGAAAAAGATCAGCCTGTCCGTATCTGAACACAGCCGTGTGGGAATAGTCGGCGCAAGCGGCTGCGGTAAGACAACGCTTCTAGAGATTGTCAGTGGCCTCAGAGAGGCCGAGACGGGAAGTTGCACCGTCAACGGTGCGCGCGACCTACAGACAAGACTTGCCCAGTGTGCGCTGATGCCACAGAAGGACCTGCTTTTGCCCTGGAGGTCGGCGCTCGACAATGCATGTCTGGGATTGGAAAACAGGGGCTTAAGTCGAAAGGTTGCGCGTGACCACGCTGCGCCGCTTTTCCAGCGCCTTGGCTTAGCTGATTTCGAGTTACGCACACCTGCCGAGCTTTCCGGCGGCATGCGTCAGAGGGTCGCGTTCCTACGTACATTGTTGGTTGAAAAAGACGTTCTCCTGCTCGATGAGCCTTTTGGGGCACTCGATTCGATCACCAGGGCAGAGATGCAGCAGTGGCTTCTCGATGTACTCGACGAACAGCCGCGCACGGTCCTGCTGGTTACACATGATGTGGAGGAGGCGATCTTCTTGTGCGATAGGGTAGTGGTCCTGTCTCCGAGACCGGGCAGGGTCATCGAAAGTCTGGCCATCGACCTTGCTGACCGGCGCGACCGTAACGAAGTAGTTACCTCAAGCGAGTTCGCCGTGCTAAAGGAGAGAGCATTGGAGGCATTAGAGCGTTGAAACGTAGTCTCGGCAAGTACCTACCCGCCGCACTGTTGGCGGTCGCTCTGATCGTTTTGTGGCAGGTAGCTGCCGAGACACTGTCGATCGACAGCTACATCCTCCCCGCACCATCAGAGGTAGGAGATTCCCTTGTCACCGATCGATCCCTCCTCTTCAATGACTCATTGGTCACGCTTCAGGAGATCTTCCTTGGCTTCCTGATCGCTGTCGCAGCCGGACTTGGCACCGCAATACTGCTGCACTTCTCACAGGCACTGAGGAGAGCCGTGTATCCGTTACTGATTACGTCTCAGACTATCCCCGTTATCGTGTTGGCGCCGATCCTGGTGATCATGTTCGGATTCGATATCAGGCCCAAACTTGCGATCGTCGCGCTGATCTGTTTCTTTCCGATCGCCGTCAACACGCTGGATGGCCTGCGCTCGACCGACCCTGATCTGGTGAAGATGATGCGCACGCTGGACGCCTCCCGTTGGTCGATTTTCCGCCGCGTTGAATTTCCGGGATCGTTGCCGTACGCCTTCTCGGGCGCCAAAATAGCAGCAACGATCGCAGCTATCGGAGCTATCTTCGGCGAGTACGTGGGTGCAGATGCCGGCCTCGGCCATCTGATGGTCCAAGCGACCGCGCAGCTTCAAACAGCGAGGGTGTTCGCAGCAATCGTTATTCTTAGCGCATTCGCCATCGGCCTGTTCGGCCTGGTGGTACTGACCGAGCGAATACTTGCCCCGTGGGCGAGAAAGGGAGATCTACATTGACGTGCAACAAAGGAAAAACCTCACTTTTACTGGCTATTTCCATCTCCCTGGTCGCTGTGCCGACTCTCATAGGTTGCGGGGAGAAAACTGACAGTGTCAGCCCGACGGCCTCACCGCGAACGGTCCAGGTAGCGCTCGACTGGTTCCCCAACCCCGATCACGCCGGGATCTATGCAGGCATCGCCAAAGACCGGTTCAAGGATGTCGGCATCAAGGTCGATGCGAAGCCTCCGTCGGATCCCTCGCTACCGATAAAGAACGTCGCGGCCGAGCGAGTAGACCTGGCAATCTCATACGAGCCAGAAGTTCTGATCGCCAGGGAGAGAGGGCTCCCTGTCGTGGCAGTCGCAGCGATCGTGAAAAAGCCGCTCACCTCGCTGGCCTCTCTGCGTTCGAAGGACATAAAGACCCCCAAGGACCTGCGCGGTAAGCGAGTTGGGACCGCAGGTATTCCATTACG
>CAVPYU010000003.1:0-20981 GCA_963710065.1 uncultured Thermoleophilia bacterium
CAAGGTATTGCCACTGGCGAGCCCTCTTGAAAGCTTGGCGCAATCGTCCAACAAACTGCCTTTGTTAGATAGCTACAAGGCTCCTACGGCCAACGACGACGGTGCTCGAACTAATAACAAGCTCCTCTCAAGGGCAAAGAAGAAGGGCAGCGTGCACATCATCGTTGGGTTGAAGACCTCTTTCAAGCCGGAGGGGGAGCTGAACAACCGCAAGGCCGTCAGCGCGCAACGATCACGAATCTCTCGACTGCAGCAATCTGTGCTTTCCAAGCTGTCTGCTCGTGAAGCAACCTCCGTGAAAAGGGTGAAAAGCTTCAAGTTCATTCCGGCCATGGCGATGGAGGTCAACGCGCGGGCCTTGCAAGAGGTTAACTCTCTTCAAGGCGTGGCCAGAATCAGCGAGGACACGATCGTACGCCCCACACTCGCCGACAGCGTTCCCTTAATCGGAGCCGACAACGCTTGGGAGATGGGATACAGCGGTCAGGGACAGACAGTTGCGATGATCGATTCCGGGGTTGACAAGGCCCACTCATTCCTATCTGGAAAGGTGGTTTCCGAGGCCTGCTATTCGACCGACTCGCGCAACCCCCTTAGTAAAAATATATGTCCCGGAGAGGTGGTAGGAGCCTATGAGGGCGCCGGCGTGCCCTGCCCAAAGTCTGGGTGTGACCACGGTACCCACGTCGCAGGAATCGCTGCGGGGAGTGGCTCCAGTTTCTCAGGGGTCGCCAAGGATGCTGATCTGATCTCGATCATGGCGTTTTCTTGGGTCTATGACCCAATAAACGGGTGGCATTTAGGTGCCTGGTGGTCCGATGTCATCTCTGGCATTGAGCGAGTCTACGAACTTCGGGATGACTACGACATAGCGTCGCTAAACATGAGCCTCGGTGGCGGTGGATACAGTGCTCCTTGCGACAGTATCTACGCAGAAGAGAAGGAAGCTATCGACAACCTGCGCTCGGTGGGCATTGCCACAACAGTTGCCTCGGGCAACGGCTATAACGCCAGTAAAATCAGTGCTCCAGCCTGCATCTCAAGCGCAGTTAGTGTCGGCTCAACGACAAAGTCAGACGAGGTATCTGACTTCTCCAACAGTGCTAGCTTCCTCGATCTCCTAGCACCTGGTTCTTCAATAAATTCATCTATTCCCGGAGGTGGTTTCGCATACAAGTCGGGTACGTCTATGGCTGCCCCGCATGTGGCCGGAGCTTGGGCGGTGTTGAAGTCGCAGGAGCCTGAGGCGAGCGTCGACAGGGTACTCAATGTTTTAAAGGGCACGGGCATATCGGTTACCGACAAACGCCCCGGAGCCAACGACCGCGTCAAACCGCGTATACAAATTGATGCGGCCATTCAGGTGCCAGACGATCCGATAAACATCGACCGACCCCAAATCACAGGTAGCCCTTACGTAGGCCGCGGACTTTCTTGCTCTCAGGGCACATGGATCAACTATCCGGAGAGCTTCACCTACCAGTGGATGCGCGACGGTATCGACATCATCTTCGCCACCAGCTCGACCTACACCTTGGTTGAGGAGGACGCCGGCACCCAGGTCAACTGCGTGGTTACTGCCACCAACCCCGCGGGCGACGGTGTGGCTGCAAGCAGCTCGGTTGAGGTTATCGTCGCAATCGACCTCCTCACAAACGCCAACGTGCAGATAGACGGGGCCGCCACGTCCGATTATGCCGGCATGTCGGTCTCAGATGCAGGAGATATGAACGGTGACGGGCGAGATGATGTGATCCTCGGCGCTTACGGCGCCGACAATAACGGCCGTGACACCTCCGGCTCCGCCTACGTCATCTACGGTTCGGCGTCGCCTACGACTATTGACCTAAACGATTTTGGCGAAGAGGAGGGGTTCCGTATCGACGGTGCTGCCTCATACGATAATGCTGGCATATCGGTCTCAGGCGCAGGAGACGTGAACGGCGACGGGCGAGATGACCTGATAGTTGGCGCCCGCTATGCCGACAACAACGACCGTTCCTACTCCGGCTCCGCCTATGTCATCTACGGTTCGGTGTCGTCTGCGACCATCGACCTAAACGATTTTGGCGAAGAGGAGGGGTTCCGTATCGACGGTGCTGCCTCATACGATAATGCTGGCATATCGGTCTCAGGCGCAGGAGACGTGAACGGCGACGGGCGAGATGACCTGATAGTTGGCGCCCGCTATGCCGACAACAACGACCGTTCCTACTCCGGCTCCGCCTATGTCATCTACGGTTCGGTGTCGTCTGCGACCATCGACCTAAACGATTTTGGCGAAGAGGAGGGGTTCCGCATCGACGGCGCTGGCGAGGACGATTATGCTGGCTATTCAGTCTCAGATGCAGGAGATATGAACGGTGACGGGCGAGATGATGTGATCCTCGGCGCATACAGTGCCGACAACAACGGCCGCCTGGACTCCGGCTCCGTTTATATGATCTACGTCCCTGAGCAAGAGATCGTCACCGATCCCGCCTGCGATGGCGACCCCTACCCCAACGACTTTGCAATCTTTGACCTCACCATCGATACACCGGACAGTCTCGATGAATACGCAGTCTCGAGTGTGACCGGTGAGTTCTTGGCCTGTGGCGCCACGGTCGCAAACTGGCCTCCCTCCGGCTCGCCGGGTGGCTACGAAGCCTCATCGCTGACCGAGCGCATTGAAATTAAGGCACCGCCTGGCGTTGAGGTCAACCCAACGTCGAACCTCGTCGAAGGCTCCTATGTGGGCTCGATTAAGGTGAACGTGCTCAGCTGGGACGGGAGTATCGACAACCCGGTGAGCGTATCCGATGTTGAGCTTGTGCTGAAGGTGGATGAGAGCGAAACTGGCGGGGACTGCCCAGAAGGTGCAGTCGCTTGTTATAAAGGAACGGGAACAGGCCCTGGCGATACTGCCCTCTCAGGCCACAACTGGCTATGGGTAACCGAAAACAATGGCAGCTACACATTGACAATCGGTGAGTTTCACAACAACACCACTGTAGAGGCGCCCGCAGGTATCACCAAGGTAAGCGACTTTACGCTCTGTGGCTACGCCGGCAGCCCCGGCGGTGGAGCGTGCGGTGATGGCTCCGATCAGAGCAAGTGGATACAGAAAAACGGAACCAGTCCTTACGGCGGAGACATGACCTGCGTCGATAATCTCGGCAGGTACTACCTGAAGGCTGTAAACAGGGCCGGTGAAAAGTCGGAGTCCGCGAACTTCCGGGTTCGGTGGCAAGATGTGCCAGAAGATTCCGGTTTCCAAGTGAAGAAGTACATGCTGGGACCGCTCGAACCTGCAGAAGCCTGTGGAACTCGATTGGTTGACAGCGCTTCAGGCACTATCTCGCCGTAGGTCGGGATTTAGGATAGACACAATCACTCTCGGCACTATTTAGAGGCACAGTTGTCTGTATTCAGACTGGTCGATTCAGCTTAAACAAGGTAGGGGAGCATAAAATGATGCGCTGGTGGCACTGCAATAACACTAATTATCGAGATCGAGGACGCGTTCAGAGGGGCACCTGTCGCTCCAGAGACTCCAGACGCCTAACAAGGGCGGTCGTGCTGACAGCTACGGCTCTCTGCCTACTTTTTATGCCAGTGAATTCCTTCGCAGCAAGCGCCGTCTATGTCACCGCGAGCAACGGTGGTCTAAAGGATATCTATCAGTTCGGTATCGATCCATCGTCGGGCGCCCTCTCCCCGCTTAGCCCGCCAAGTGTGGGTGGACTTACATCCCAACCGGGTGAAATCACGGTGAGCCCGGACGGCACAAGCGCCTATGTTCTAGTCTCGGGCGAGAGTGCAATCAGACAGTACGACATCGACAATGCCACCGGAGCTTTGACGCTGAAAGCACCGGCGTCTGTCGCGACTGACAGCAATACGTCGCAGGGAATCGCCGTCAGCCCGGACGGCGCAAGCGCGTACGTAACAAACATCGGCAACACCGTGTCTCAATATGACATCGATCCGGCTACCGGAGGGCTGTCGCCTAAGGACACAGCGGCGGTGGATGCAGGTTACTGGCCGAAAGACATCGCCGTCAGCCCGGATGGCACGAGTGCGTATGTCGCAAACTGCTGCGGCGGTTCGGTTTCCCAGTACGACATCGACCCGGTTACTGGAGGGCTGTCACCTAAGAACAATGCGACGGTGGCTGCAGGTGACTGGCCGTCGGACATCGCCATCGGCCCCGATAACACAAGCGTTTACGCTACCAACGACAGCGACGACAGCGTCTCACAGTTCGATGTCGACACAGTGACCGGAGAGCTGTCGCTGAAGAGCACACCCTCAGTGGCAACTGGCGACCGGCCCTCTGATATCGCAGTCAGCCCGGATGGCTCGAGTCTTTACGTAACGAACAGCTCCGACGACAGTATCTCTCAGTACGACATCGAACCGGAGACGGGGGAACTTACGCCCAAGAGCACCGCGACTGTTGCAACAGGCAGTTCACCGCAAGGCATCGCGGTCAACCCGGATGGATCGAGCCTGTACGTCGTAAACTTGAACAGCGAGACGGTTTCTCAGTACGACATCGACGAAGGAACAGGAGAGCTAGCACTAGACGGTACGCAAGACCTGCCGCCTGGCAGTGGCGCCGGCTTCATCGCCGTTACCACGATCCATCCGGTAACTCCAACGCCAAGCCCGTCGGCTTCGGAACCCAGCTCAGCTGCCCAGACATCCTCATCCTCAGAAGCCTGCAAGCTGAAGATAACCTCACCCAAGCTGCGCAAGACCAAGAACAAGGTGATGCGTGTCTCTAAAGGTAAGGCAAGGCGCCTGTTCACGCACGGGGTGAAGGGAACGATGAACTGGGGCACGGTCAACGGCAAGAACGTGGTCTGTAAAAAGATCAAGATGGTGATCTTGCTGCGGCGCGGCAAGAGCTACTACATCCCAGGGACGCGGACGCGGGTGTCAAAGAAGATCCTGACCCGCAAGAAGTTCTCAACCAGTGGAGTCCGTTTCCTGAAAAAGAAAAAGGTGGGCAAGCTGCGTAAAAAGACGCGGTCGAGCAAGAGGCAGACCAAGCTCAGCTACAAGAACTTCAACCGCAGGTCAAGGCTGGGAAGGCGTGCCCTCAACAACCTGAGGAAGAAGGGCTATCGAGGCAAACTCCTCGTTCTCTACAGCGCCGAGATCGACGGCGCTACCGTCCTGAAAAGGATCCTATTAAGCTAGTACGTTCCATCTAGCCAAAAGTCTTGTTTTAAAACCAGCTACTCATCTAGCTTCAGGTTGGTCAGATTCAAGGGCAGCCGTAACTTCGCCGGCCGCCCTCTCGCCCGATCGCACGGCTCCCTCCAGGTAACCGCAAAACTCTGTTGCGGTCTCGGTTCCAGCCCAATGAACGCGACCTGTGGGCATCCCGATCTGATCTCTCACCAAACTGATTGCGCCCGGAGGCATATAGCCGACGGGAGCGCCCCCGATCCAATCCTCCTCGGACCAGTCCTTGTCGGCATACTCCTCAAAAGACCTCACTTGTGGACCCAGGTACCGTTCCAGATGCGCCAGCACTGCCTCGCGCCTCTCGCCCTGATTGCGTCCCGACCACTCGTGCGCATGCTTGCCGACGATGAAGCCGACCAGAGCCGCTTGTCTTCCATCGTTCGTTGTGTTGTCGTAAGTGACACTGACTGGCCCTTCGTTGCTGACGATCTCACCGGTAAATCCACTGTCGCGCCAGAAGGGTGAGCTGTACGTTAAATTGAACTTGATCGCCGCACCCATCGCCATCTTCTGGGCAAGTTGCCGCCTCGACGAAGGCAGTTGTGGCGTGAACTCGATGCGAGTGGTGACCGGAGGCGGAATCGCCAAGATCGCACGATCGGCTCGATAGTCATTTTCTTTCGTTTTCACCGACACACCGTTATCGGTTTGCTCAACCGCGATGGCTGGAGAGCTGAGCACAACCCTCTCACCAAGATCTTTCGCTATTAGCTCTGGGATCAGCTGCATTCCTCCATCGATCCGGTCCTGTTGCGCGCCACCTTCAGCCTCGATCAGAGCTTCCAGGCCACCGCTTGAGTTGCAGTAGAAAAGGAAAAAGAGCATAGAGAGCTCAGAGGTTTCACAACCGAAGACTGTCCTTATCGCGGGATCCAGAGCCTTTCCTGCTTTGTTTGAGAAAAACTGCTTTCTAGTGAAGCTCTCTAGCGTTGAGCCGTCCCATTTGGCGGCATCGATAGCTTCATAAGGCCGATCGCACGGCACCTTTTTCTGTAGACGCTGCAGCTTCCACATCGCCCTCTGTATGTCGATTAAAGCCAGCGGCGAGATCCTTGGGATCTTTCCCTTGTAGGTCGAAACCGAGCCGTCGATGTCCAAGTATTTTTGACCTTCAACGTAGGTGGGAAATATCTCAAGACCCAACTCACCAGCGAGCTGTCTGATCTTTGTGTGTGCGGCACCGATCCACTGCCCGCCAAGATCCAAAGTGCCATTTCCGATCTTCTCGGCGTACGCCCTGCCGCCAACGCGATTGTTTGCCTCGAGCACGAGCACCGACTTGCCGGCCTTGGCAAGCTCACGAGCCGCAACCAGCCCGGCGATGCCGGCGCCGACGACAACCACGTCTGCCGAGCTGCCCCCTCTTCCTGCCTCATCTTTCCGACCGAACAACGGCATAGGCCGCAAGACTACCTGTTATTCACCGGTCGGCCAGTGCCTAACTTGCAGATCTTCGATCGGAAAATCCTTTGGGTTCCCGGTAACGAGCATCGCATTGCAGATGAAACTTGTTGCGGCAATCAGGCAGTCGGCCTGTGAGAGTGTCAGCCCCTCAGATGAGTACTTACGCCGCCAAGAGCCTGCCAACTCAGCCTCGCGTCGTCCAATTGGCAGGATGTGCAACCAATCGAAAAGTTTGGCTGCCGAACTTCCCTCGCTCGATCTCAACCCACGGTAGATCTCCTCAATGTTTATCGGCGTGGTTGCCGGCTTGTCACCTGCGAAATGTAATTTCCGAACTTGTTTACTGGCAGCTTCCCGCCCCTTAAGCAAGTCGATGAGAACGGTTGTGTCAAGTACGACCTTCATTTAAAGGCTGTGCTCAGCCAATCCTTTTTTCTTTCTCCGAGCGCCGTTGATCATGAACCCAGCCCGCGGGGTCCGAGTCCCATTCGTGTTCGACGTCGACGAGTGCTCCATATGCGTCCTTGAAAGACCGCCAGCGTCGCTCTTGATCAATTGCCTCTTCGACGGCCAGTCGAATAAACGCACTGCGTTCGCGGTTCCCCGCAATCCCGTCCAGCTCTTTAATGAGGCTGTCTGGAAGTGTAATGTGTAAACGCATACACATAGTTTAGCCCACTACTTTTCTCACGCAACTAATTTCACGTCCATAGCTGGTGCTGCAATCTCACCGGTACCTCCCATTAACGCAAGTATCTTCGCGACATACGCTTGGGTCTCGGGGATGTTTGGCACACAACCGCATGCAGCGACGCGCGCCGGCCCGGCGTTGTAGGCTGCAAGTGCCAACGGTACCGAGGAGAACCGTTGCAGTAGCTCGCGCATCATTCGTGCTTGTGCAGCTATCGCTGCCTTGGCATCGTAAGGGTTCTTCAAGTCGTACGCACGCGCAGTTGATGGCATGAACTGGGCGATGCCCTGCGCGCCTGCGCTGCTTGAAGCGAAGGGGTTGAAGTTCGACTCTGCATACAACTGTGCTGCCAGCAGCGCAGCAGAGACGTTCTGCCTGGATGCCGAGTGCGCTATTGCAGATGCGTATGCCGATGGCACAAACGACGGCATGGCACTACCACCCTCACCTCCAACTTCGGCGGGCTTACCCGCGCCGCGCAGATGGGTCGGGGTCGAACGGGGGTTGTACATGTAACCGTAGTGCCAGGCTTCCCATGAATACCTCTGAACGAAACCGAAGCGCTTGGCGTTTGTCGCAAGCCAGCCGTATGAAGCGGGAGGGCCGAGATCGATCTCCGTTGCGTTCCTGTGCAGGCTTGTCCCCGGCCTCGCAACCCACTTTGGATCGGGGTTCTTACGCCAAAGGATTGCCTGCTCTGCATCGGAACGGTAAGCGCTGTTGATAATCAGCCCCGCTCCGTCCTTTTGGGCTGCGGCCGCCATCCTGTCGAAGGCGAGCGCCACATCGGGACGCATCGGCTTACCCTGCCTGTATACAAGTCGCCCATCGTATCCTCCACCGACGGCGAAATCGGGTTGTGACCATCCGTATCCGCTCGGAGGTACCAGCTCGGCATCGGCTGCTGCACTCACTTCAACCCGCCTTTTTTTTGAACCGCCGCCAGGAGACAACGAAACTGACTCCAGTATCCTGACCCTGACTTGAGTCGGAGCGAAGCTGTCCGAATCAGGGAAATCGACCCGTGGACAGTCCGTGGCGCCGTTATCTTTCGCATACTTGCAGGCCGCTCTTCTTGCAAGTTGCAAGTATCGGTACTTCTCCAGATGTTGGGGGTTCGGCCGGCCAAGCCGGCCGTAGGCTGGCACGAACAGCCTGTTGTAGTTTTCTCTCATCACCCTCGCTGCCGACAGTGCGGCCAGGTCAGATGCGCGCTGGCCGCGGCCCTTACCCAGGTAGCCGAAACCGAAGGCTGCGAGCACAGATGCACCGACGACCAGCATGAAGATCGCCCCTATCATCACTATCAGCGCCTGACCGCGTTGATGGCTCATCGATCAGGGGATTGATGTAAGTTCAAGGCACCGCCACGCCAGGCGCTGAAGCGATAACGAATACCTGCTCCAGGGAAGCGAGATCGTCTCGCCCATCCGCTCTGCGACGCGACTCTCGGGAAGGTATTGATCAGCGACATCCTTCCATCCATCGCTTTCGTAGCTCTCGATATCGCCGCGGTAGACGAGTAGTGACGATATTCCCCTATCCAGAAGCGACCGGCGTGAAAGGGCTGAAATCCTGGGCACCGAGCCGTTGCCCGCAATAAGCACGACTACGTCCAAGTCGTCGGACGGTGCTGTTTGTTCCTGGCTTTCACAGATCTTCACGTGTTTCGGTTGGTTATCTCCTGCAGATCCCTCAGCGATAGCTGACGATCCTTTATTCAACACGCGAGCGAGTCCGAGCTGAACTTTCGAACAGTCGATCTCCGGCCCGAGCGGTACAAGTCCAATGTTGAGGGCTCCGGCTTCCGAGGTGCAGCTCGATAGCTGCCTCCGGTCCACTTCGGCCGGCTCCAATAGGAAGTCTGCCACCTTCTTCAGCAGGTAACTGACAGGTCTTTCGCCCACAGTCTTCTCGCTTTTACACGCAGTTGAGCTCACCGGTCGTCCTCCGGTCTTCTCACCACAGCGCTGCTGCTAACCATCAGCTTCTCCGAGATTTGTTTTACCGGGCCGGGCGGCCGCAATGTAACCGTTATTTTCTCACCGCGCTGTACGACTCGGACAGACTTGTGGCTCAACCCGGGCGCAGCCTCATGCGCCGCATCGTCGGGATCGTCGCCGTTTGCGACAGCGACAGCTGCCGCCTGGGATGCATTGTCTGCGATCACGATCGCGTAGCCAGCGGCGAGCAGTTGGAAAAGACAGAGTGCCGCTAGCAACAGTACGGGTACGGCGCCGAGTATCTCGACAGATGCCTGCCCTTTTTCGTTTGCATCGCTCATGTCGGCTTCTGGGGTGGACCGGCGGTAGACGACACGCTGAGTGGCATCGACCAACGGTGCAGTATCAGCGGTACTTGCACTTGCACCTTGACGTTCGCGCGGTGCCCTTGCTTGTCAGTAGTCTTCACAACAAGCTCTTCCTTCAGATATCCGGGTAGCGCACTCTTGGCGGCCTTTATAGGGTCTTTACCAACGGCCTGGGCTCGAGCTGCAACCTTCGCCGCATTTGCAGTCTGCCAAGCGGTGTGCCCTGCAAGCACCAACTGCCACGCCATGGCCAGCACGATCAGCAACGCAGGTAATGCGCCGAGCAGCTCTACGCTTGCTTGACCTCGGTCATTTTTCTGTAACCGACCCATCGTCTATATCGACGAGCACACTAAAGAGAATAAGGCGACAGATCAGCCCTCAAGTGTAAAAAGGGTGACACGGATGTCATCCTGAATGAGCGCTAGCGAATGAAGGAACTAGGTCAGGCCCTTCGCTGACGCTCAGGGAGACACTAGTGCTAATCAGGGAGACATCAGTGCTAGAAGTAGTCACTCTCAGCGCTGAAAGCCCTGAAAGCTGCGTAGGTAGATCCCCCCAAAAGTAGGAGCCACACCAACACCAAAACTCCTCCCTGCCTCCAGAAGAAAGGTGTCGCTACCAGCGTCAGTAGTGCCACCGCTGCCCCGCCGAAAAAAAACTGTCGCCGCCAGCCGCTCAGATTAGTGATTTCCGATCGGTGACGCCTCCAGAGTCCGTAGAGCACCCAGGCAACGACGACCACAAAAACGATCGACAAAATCAACCAGACCAATGAAGTGACGATACCCAGTCCAGGCACAACGACAACTACCAGCGCTATCAGCAGCACTATCGCTATGTTGCGGACATTGTCGCTCAAGTTATCTCAGTCTTGGATGTTGGCCGATACCCGCTCTCGTTGCCTTCGAATCCGAGTCAGAACGAGAGTCAGAACTCCGGCAACCACGGCAGTCAAAATAAACGGGCCGCCTGGAAGCAGCGTCAGTGAGTATGCAATCGCTGCCATTATCGCGGTGGCTGGGATGGTAATCACCCACGCAATCATTATCTGGCCGGCTATTCCCCAGCGAACGGCCGATATACGCTTAGTAGCACCAGCACCTAGGACCGCCCCACTTATCGTATGGGTAGTCGAGACAGGAAAGCCTACGTGGCCGGTGAAAAAGAGCACCAACCCAGCCCCAGTCTGAGCCGCAAAGCCCTGATGGGGCTCAAGCTTGACGATCTTAGAGCCAACGGTACGGATGATGCGCCAGCCTCCGATGTACGTGCCCAACGCGATCGAAGAGGCTGCGCTTACGATCACCCAGATGGGTATCTTCAAGTTATCGGCGTCGAGATGCCCCGACACGATCAGCGCCAAAGCAATCAGCCCCATCGTCTTCTGGGCGTCGTTTTGCCCGTGCGTGAAGGACATGAAGCCGGACGAGCCGATCTGCATGAATCTGAACAGGCGGTTTGCGACACTAGGTGAGAGGCCCTTCGCCGCCCATGTGGCCGCCACGGCAATGATCGCCCCGAAGACAAGCCCGATAAGCGGTGCAGCACCGGATGGGATTATCACCTTATCCACAAGGCTTCCCCACTGGACACCTTCGAACGCGGTAGCGACTACGACTGCACCGACCATGCCGCCGATAAGAGCGTGTGATGAGCTGGTTGGAAGTCCCAAGTACCAGGTAATCAGGTTCCAGCTGATGGTGCCGATAAGTCCTGTGATAACGATCGTCAAGGTGACGTCGCCAACCTCAACGATTCCCTTTGCAACCGTTGCCGCGACCTCAAGGCTCACAAACGCGCCAACAAAGTTCAATGTCGAAGCCATAAGGACAGCCACGCGCGGGCGCATCGCTCTCGTTGAGACCGCAGTTGCGATCGCATTCGCAGCATCGTGAAAGCCGTTTGTGAAGTCGAACAGCAGGGCTAGTGCGATAACCGCAACGAGTAGTAGGGAGACGCCTTCCAAGTTATTAACCCCTGTTTTTCTGCATGCGTTTTATCATGGACATCTCTCTATCTGTAGCTGTAGTAGTCGCGTCTCTAGGCATTCTTGACGCAGATATTCTCGATAATGCTGGCAACGTCTTCAGTTGCGTCGATCGCATTTTCAAGCATTTCGAACAGATCCTTCCAGCGGATAACGAATATCGGGTCGATGCCGTCCACGAAAAGCGATGCGACGGCATCACGTGCGATCCGGTCGCCATCGTTTTCCAGCCTGTTTATCTCGATCCAGTACGGCTCGAGGTTTTTAAACCCTCGTAACTTGCCAATTGCTTCCGACAGCTGCTCACTGCAGGCAACCAGCACACTTGCAAGCTGCGACGCCTGTTCCATCGGAGCCTCAACCTTATAAAGACCAAAGTGGTCGGCCGCCTCCTCTGCGTAGTCAACCACGTCGTCGAGCCCTGTGGCCAGTGCATAGATATCTTCACGGTCCATGGGCGTAACGAAGGTGCTGTTCAAGCGCTGGATGATGTCGTGTGTTAGTTGATCGCCCTCTTGCTCGCAGATAAGAATTTCCCGCGCAAGCCCCGAGCCATCCGGCCACTCGTTGATCATCTGCTCCAGTAGTTGGGCGGCCTTCAGGATGTTCGTTCCCGCCGCGCTGAAGAGGGTGAAAAACTCGCGGTCCTGTGGGGTTACTCTAAGCCTCATATGTTCGCTGCCTTTCGTGAAGGTTTAACTTTGTTCGAGCTGGTTGAACGATCTTCTGAAGTCTTAGGCTCGGAAGCCTCCTCAGTCACCGATGCCTGATCACCATCGCCCACCGGCTCGGCGTGCAAGCGGTACCCAACGCCAAAGTGAGTATGTATATACGTCCACCCAGGCGAGAAACGACTCAGTTTCTTGCGAATCTTCCGCACATAGACATCGACCGATCGGTCTCCGTGTGCCATTGCGTAGCCCCACACCCGTGTGTAAATGTCATTGCGCTCAATTACGCGACCTGCTGCGGAGGCTAGTAGATGGGTAAGCTCGAACTCCCTCCTCGTCAGCTCAACACTCCTGCCACCAACGAATGCCTGAAATTGATCGGGCCTGATCTCAACCTCTCCGACGACAAGAGGTCCGGCGTCTTCAGTGATTCCACCACGCTTATGCCTGCGTAGCACGGCCTCCACCCTTGCCAGTACCTCCTCTGGATGACAGGGTTTATTAATCCAATCGTCTGCACCCAGATTGAGGCCTTGCACCCTTTGTCTCGTACTGCTTTTGGCACTACAGACGATGACGCCAAGATCGGGGAGCGAGCCACAGACCAGTTCCAGGAACTCCCAACCTGAGGCGCCGAGAGCCTCAATATCCACGATCAGAGCGTCAACTCTCATAGAGGCAAGTTCCTCAACCCGCGGTACAACCGAGAATATCCTTCTCTG
The DNA here is from genome assembly GCA_963710065.1 of uncultured Thermoleophilia bacterium. Taxonomy (GTDB): domain Bacteria; phylum Actinomycetota; class Thermoleophilia; order Solirubrobacterales; family CAVPYU01; genus CAVPYU01. The sequence continues at coordinate 13,031 of CAVPYU010000003.1, forward strand.
CCAACCGGCTGCCTCCGCTCTTTTGTCCAACACTTGGACAAAGCCGGTGTCGTTATCGATTATGCACAGCAGCCGGTAGATCATCTCGCAGGAAGCATAGAGAAGTTAGCGGCACGTTTTGACGATATTCATCGCTTTTTAACAGCTTTTTCACATGTAAATCACAACTTGTTAACCAAGCGGTGCCGATATTTAGTCAGAATTGCAGCAATGAACTGTAGAAACAATGAAGGAGAAAAGCAGTGTTGAGAAAGATGACATCAGCTGCAGTACCCACCTTGCTTATCCTCACAACGGCTTTGGCGCTCATAATCGCCGGATGCGGCGGCAAAAACGATGGCAGCAAGAGCGGTAGCGTCAAGATCGACGGATCGAGCACTGTCGGCCCTTTAACCGAGGCCGTAGCGGAGCTTTACAGAGAAGACAGCCCAGATGTAAAGATAAGCGTCGGTATATCGGGCACCGGTGGTGGCTTCGAGAAGTTCTGCACAAGCGAGACAGATATATCGGACGCCTCTCGCCCGATCAAGGATGAAGAAAAAGAGGCCTGCAAGAAGGCCGGTATCGACTACGAGGAATTCCGTGTTGCAAATGACGGCATCACGGTCGCGGTAAACAAGGAAAACGACTTTGCCAAATGCCTGACGGTCGATCAGCTCAACAAGATATGGAACACAAAAAGCGATGTGGATAACTGGAACCAGATCGACGACAGCTTCCCGGATAGGAAGACCACCCTCTACGGGCCGGGGACCGACTCCGGCACATTTGATTTCTTCACCGAAGCGATCAACGGTGAGGAGGGCGCAAGCCGCTCAGACTACACCGCCTCAGAGGACGACAACGTGCTGGTAACCGGTATCGAAAGTGACGAGGGCGGTCTTGGTTATTTCGGCTACTCGTACTTCGCGCAAAACACCGACAGGCTTAAAGCTGTTGCAGTCGATGACGGATCGGGCTGTATAAAACCGTCCAACGCGACAATTCAAGGCGACAAATACAAACCGCTTTCCCGTCCCCTGTTCATCTACATTTCGAGTAAAGCTCTCTCCGATAACCAGGCGGCCGAGCCATTCGTCCGCTTTTACATCAAGAACGTGCGGAAGGCAGCCGATAACGCCGGCCTTGTGCCACCGACCAAGAAACAGCAAAACGATGCGCTCAAGAAGCTGGATGAGCTAACCGGCTAGATGGATCCAACACCGCCAGAGCCACAGGGCACTTCCCGCACGGGGCCTCCCGGACGGAGCAACGTCACTCTCGGAGTGGCGAAGCTCCGTCTGGGCGAAAGCCTGATCAAGGCTCTGCTGTTTCTCTGTGCCTTGGTCTCGGTGGCCGTGACGGCCGGCATCATATACGCCTTGGTCGTACCCTCGATAGCTTTTTTCCGGGAAGTGCCGGTTTGGGACTATCTCTTCGGTACCACCTGGGCACCCCTCTTCAAACCTGCATCGTTCGGTGTTTTACCATTGGTTGCCGGAACGCTGGTGGTAACAGTTGTCGCCTGCCTCGTGTGCCTGCCGTTGGGACTTGGCGCAGCCGTCTATTTAAGCGAGTACGCTCACTCGCGAACCAGAAGGATGGTAAAGCCGGCGCTGGAACTGCTTGCGGGCATCCCTACGATCATCTACGGTTTTTTCACCCTCCTCTTTGTTTCCCCACTGCTGCAGAAGATTTTTCCATTTCTGGACATCCAGAACTTCAACGCGCTTGGGGCGGGGCTTGTAATGGGAATAATGATCCTGCCAACCGTGGCGTCACTGTCAGAGGATGCAATGTCAGCGGTGCCGGGGACGCTGCGAGAAGCCGCTTACGCACTGGGTGCAAACCGTATGACAGTTGCGATCAAGGTGGTGGTTCCGGCAGCTCTCTCCGGGATCGTCGCATCCTTCGTTCTGGGCATATCGAGGGCTATCGGCGAAACAATGATCGTCGTAGTCGCTGCGGGCGGTCAACCGAATCTGACCTGGAATCCAGTGGAGGCGATGCAGACAATGACAGCGTTCATTGCGGCTGCCGGTGTTGGAGACCTGCCCACTGGCAGCACCGGTTACAAAACGATCTTTGCAGTAGGAGCAACACTTTTTACCGCCACGTTCCTGATGAACATGCTGAGCATAAGGTTCGTGCGTAAGTATCGTGAGGTGTATTCATGAGCCTGCACGCAACCGGCGGCTCAGCGACTGCTGACGGTGTGGCGGTAATCCCCGGCAGCAACCGCAGAGATCGTGTCAGGGGAGCAGCTTTCAAATCGATCGTCGCCGGCTGTCTCGCGGTGGGAATTGTTTCGCTGATAGTGCTGCTCATATATATCGCGGTCACGGGGATTCCCGGATTGAGTCTCAATCTCTTTACCAACTTCGGCTCGGCGAGCCCGGCAAAGGCCGGTGCCCAGCCTGCGATCATCGGAACGATCGCATTCATAGTCTTGGTCTTTTTCATGGCCGTGCCGGTGGGCGTGGGCGCAGCAATATACATGGAGGAGTTCGCAAGCCCCGATCGCTGGTACAACCGCGTACTGGAGGTCAACATCCAGAACTTGGCGGCAATCCCATCGATCGTTTTCGGGATTCTCGGCCTAGGCGTTATAGCCAGAGGATTTGATTTTGGAACCGGTACCTTGATCACCGGGGCCGTGACCCTGACCCTGCTGGTACTTCCAACCGTGATAATTGCGGCGCGTGAGGCGATAAGGGCTGTGCCTGACTCGATCCGTGAGGGAGGCATGGCACTGGGTTCAACGCGCTTACAGACGATCGGCAGGCTTGTTCTACCGTCAGCTCTGCCGGGCATAGCCACAGGCTCCATACTGGCGCTTTCGCGTGCTATTGGCGAAACCGCACCGCTGCTCATGCTCGCCGTACCCGTCTACCTCTCTCACAACCCCAGCTTGCTGAAGCCATTCAGTGAGTTCACGTCGCTTCCAATGCAGATCTTCGGCTGGACCACCCAGCCAAATCCAGGGTTCCAGAAACTGGCCGCAGCGGCGATCATCGTGTTGTTGGCGATCTTGCTCATTATGAACGCCGGCGCGATATTCATCCGAAACCGCTATCAACGAAAGTGGTGGTGATACTGTCGATTAGATTGATAAATACAAATCCATCTAAAATGAAAACGCCGAGCTATACAACACCAGAAACCGATACGGGAGCCCACGTTGCCGACACGAAACAAAGACTTATTTTCGACGCGCGTGACCTTACCGTTAGCTACAACGGCACAGCGGCGATCGAGGATATCTCTATCAAGATTCCAGTGAACAAGATCACCGCTCTGATCGGCCCGTCCGGTTGCGGCAAAAGCACGCTGATCCGTTGTTTCAACCGCATGAATGACTTGACCCGCAAGCCACAGTGCAAGGATCTGTCTACTATCACCGCCAAGACCTCTACGCGGACGGAGTGGACCCGGTGGAGGTGCGAAAGCTAATTGGGATGGTCTTTCAAAAGCCGAACCCCTTTCCAAAGTCGATATACGACAATGTCGCCTTTGGACCACGTGTTCTAAGGCAAAAGAAGGACCTCGACAAAACGGTCGAGCGCGCACTGCGCAGAGCGGCACTATGGGATGAGGCCAAGGACAGATTGAACGACAGCGCACTCAGCCTGTCCGGGGGGCAACAGCAGCGCCTCTGCATCGCCAGGTGCTTGGCGATTGAGCCCGACGTTATTCTGATGGACGAGCCCTGCTCGGCACTCGACCCGATCGCAACCAACAGAATCGAAGATCTGATGCTTGAGCTGAAGGACAAGTATTCGATCGTAATCGTGACTCACAACATGCAGCAGGCGGCCCGCGTTTCTGAGATGACCGCCTTCTTGACCATCGATGCCGAGGCATCCGGCGACAGAACCGGCCGGATTGTAGAGTTTGACAGAACAGGCAAGATTTTTACAAACCCTGCCGATAAGCGGACGGAGGACTATGTGACCGGGAAGGTTGGCTGATGAACGAAGCACGTATGTCATACCAGGAAGAGCTGCAACAGCAGGAATCAGCCACCCTGGAGATATGTGATCGAGTTGTTGACTCACTGCGGCGAACGGTGGAAGCGATATTCAACCAGGACCAGGAGCTGGCAGATATGGTCATCGCCGACGATGAGCACATCGACGCCTACTACTTGCGCACTTACAACGACATCTTGAGCCTTCTGGCAAGACAGGCGCCGGTGGCGATCGACCTCAGGTTGGTACTGGCTCTACTGCAGACCAGCGTCCACCTGGAGCGAATCGGAGACCTCTGTGTCAACATCTCCAAGCTAGTTCCGCTTGCCGGCAGCAAGCCGCCCCCAGACACCCAGATACTCGACTGGATCAAGGAGATGGGCGAGCAGGATATCTCGCAGCTGTCGATGGCAAAGCAGGCAATCGCCGAGCGCGACGTGAAGCTGGCGGAAAGCCTGGTCGCTGAGGACGACTTTGTCGATCAGTTGAACAGAAAGGTTTTTAATCGCGCGCTCGAAGTCGGCAGCGATGCAGGCGCACGCGAATGGGCCAGCTTCATGATGTTCGTCGCACGTTATCTGGAGCGGGTCGGCGACCATACTGTCGATGTCGGTGAGCAGGCGTCCTTCGTCGTTACGGGTCTATTTCGCGAATTTACTGACGCCTCGAGGCCTGACAGCCTCGCCATAAGCGGTGTTCCTGAAGAGCCTTCATAAACAGCTTCTCGGCAACTTCGCCTGTTACACCGTTAGACTCTCGCAAAATGGTTAGAAAAGTGTTACCCATGGTGCTTGCAGGACTGCTCGGTATGGCGGCAGCGGGCGTTGTTGCTTGCGGAGACGAAAAGCAGGGAAAGCTCTTGACCTCGGCTGAAGCGCAGGAGCTGATTGACGATCTGGACAGGATCCAGGCCCGCTTCGACTCAGACGACTGCGAATCCGCATTAGGTGCAGTCACTCAGACAGAGGTAGACGCAGGCTCACTTGAACCGTCAGTTGATGACAAACTCAAGGAGAGAATCGATCAGGGTCTGGAACGACTGCGCACACTCATTGACGACGAGTGTGAGACAAGTACGACTACCACCGAGACGACCACCACAACGACGGTGCCGACGGTGACGGTGCCGACCGAGACGACTAAAACCACAACGACCACTGAAACGACAGATACAACCGATACCGGTACGACCACCGAGCCTGTGCCACCGCCCGATGATGGCTCTGGCGGTGTCGAACCGCCCCCGGCCGGCGGCGGCGTCGAGGGAGGCAGGTAATGCGTGGCGCTGGTGACGTCTTCGCCGACCGTTATGAGATCGAGGGCCGGCTTGGGGCGGGCGGCATGTCAACTGTCTATCTGGCGCTGGACAATGTACTTGAACGGAAAATTGCGCTCAAGATCCTCGCCGAACACCTTTCTGAAGACGAAGCGTTTTTGACTCGCTTCAGAAACGAGGCGCGAGCGGCAGCACGCCTGACCCATCCGAACATCGTCCAGGTATACGACTCCGGTGAGGAGGAGGGTCATCACTACATCGTCATGGAGTATGTACGGGGCCGTTCCGGGGCGCAGCTACTGCGTGAAAGTGGACGCCTGCCGGTTGAGGAAGCGGTGAGAATCGGCCGTCAAGCATGCGAAGGTCTGGAATATGCACACCGCGAAGGCATTGTGCACCGTGACGTCGAACCAGGAAACATTCTGATTGCAGAAGACGGCACGGTCAAGAATCGCAGACTTTGGAATAGCCATGGCCACTGAGCAGACCAGGGTTACAAAAGCGGGCTCTGTACTGGGAACAGCCGCATATATATCACCCGAGCAGGCGCACGGCAAGGAGGCGACTCCGGCGTCCGATATCTATTCGCTCGGTGTTGTGATCTATCAGTTTCTGGCCGGTCAGCTGCCGTACGAATCATCTTCTCTGACGGAGCTGGCGCTGAAGCAACAGAACGAGGAGATCGAGCCGTTGCCGAGTCTTTCAGGCGAGATTTCCCGGGAGCTCGACAGAGCCGTGTCATGCGCGCTCGCGCAAGACCCTGCCAACCGGTACAACAGCGCAAGAAAGATGGGAGAAGCCCTGCAGCTGGCTTTGGCCGGTGAGGATGTCGCTCCCTACGCGGCAACTGACGTCCAGACCCGAAGACTTGAACCGGAAACCGCTGCGACAAAGATCATCGGGCGCACTGCTGAGGAACCGATGGTTGCGGAGGCGACAAGTGCGGAGCCAAAACAAGCAGACACAGAGGGAAAGAAAGGCAGCGGGGTCAAGCGTTTCTTCGTAACGCTACTTCTGCTCTTGCTTTTCGGCGGCGGTGTCGCAGGTGCTGTAATCCTCACCTCAGACTCCCAGCAATCACGCGAGTTCAAACAGGTCGTCGAGGACTCTGTCGAGGATCAGATCCAAGGCCTAAAGGATCTGGTCCGCGACAACACGCGCAAATGACCGTCTGAAACTTACCCGGAAGTCCCGAATCCGCGCATCGAGCTTACGAAGCTCTTCAAGTCTGTCCTTCTGAAACGACGTTGGTTACCCGGAGTCCGATAGACAGGCAGCCTACCCTCGTCCGACCAATGTCTGACAGACGCTGCGCTTACACCGAGATACTCTGCTGCCTCGCCAACGCTCATCATCTGAGTCTCGTGCAGGGTTCTATGCGGCGTCATCTCCTCTACACCTCCAAATGTTTGCCCGTCCACAACCTCACTTATCGGCAAAATCTTTAAAAATCTTCACCCAAATTGCGGAAAATTTCTAACTTGGCGCGAAATTATCCGGTGAATATCAACGGTCCATCGTCCCAGGGACAACATTCGGACATATTTCAAAACATTAGATATCCCACGGCGCTGCACCAGCTAACACGGACTCCTTGAACTGATCAAAGCTGCCCGAGGCGATACTTTCTCGTATCCCTTCCATCAACTTCACCATGAAGTGGAGATTGTGCATGGTGACAAGCCGAATTCCGGTGATCTCACCGGCCCGCATCGAGTCGTTGATGTAGGAGCGTGAGTAACGACTGCACGCTGCGCACTCACAACCGTCGGCAATAGGTGTCTCCTGGCCCCGTGCGGCCGACTTCGTAAGATCGATGCGCCATCGGGCATCCGGCGTCGCAACAAGTGCCATCCCGTGCCGCCCAAGGCGGGTCGGCATCGCGCAGTCGAACAGGTCTACACCGAGGGAGACGGAAGCCAGCAGATCGTCGACCTCACCGATCCCAAGAAGGTGCCGAGGCATCTCTTCGGGAAGCTTTGACGTAACCCACTCCACGACCTCATATATCTGCTCCTTTTCTTGACCGAGCGACCCGCCGATAGCTATCCCAGAAACGGACGCCGCAGTAACTCTCTCGGCCGAGATATCACGTAGATCACGGTAAACGCCTCCCTGCACGATGCCGAACAGTGCCTGATTGTCAGCGCCATTTTGCTCATGCCACTCAATACATCGATCCAACCAACGGTGTGTGCGCTCCATAGAACGAGCCGTATAGTCGCGGCCGGCATGGAACGGCGTGCACTCGTCGAACGCCAGCGCGATGTCCGATCCCAATGCCGCCTGGACCTCCATCGATGTCTCCGGTCCATGAATTTCTCCGACCCGTCCAGGTAGGAGCGAAACCTGACGCCCTCCTCCTCGATCGACAGGATCTCCGCATGCCTCTCCTCCCCCACACTCACACGCGCTCGGCCCTTGATCTCATCTGCGACCCTGCCATGTCCCATCGAAAAAACTTGGAAGCCTCCCGAGTCGGTGATAAGCGCACCGTCCCAGCCCATGAACTTGTGCAGGCCTCCGCGATCTCCGATCTGCTGGTGCCCCGGCGAAAGGAACAGGTGGTAGGCGTTCCCCAGAACCATCTCGAACCCCAGCGATGCGACCTCATCGGTAAGCATCGACTTCACCGTCGCCTTCGAGGCAAGCGGGATGAAGGCCGGCGTCTCTACTTTGCCGTGTACGGTAGTCAGAACGCCGGTTCTGGCCTTTTTATCGATAT
>CAVPYU010000004.1:0-101024 GCA_963710065.1 uncultured Thermoleophilia bacterium
GTGTAGCCTTCGACGTTTCACGTATTGCTCAAAGAAAAGTATTTGTTACTTGCTTGCTGACGGAGCGACTTCGCGATTATTTCGCGGACGCCGGTTTCCGATACTGCCGGGATCTTCTCTCTGGCCGGTGCCGTTGGCGTTTATCTGCAGCATCTCGGTGATCTTGCGCTTGTCGCAACCGACCGTGAGCAGCCGAATGGTCCGGATGATGGGCCGGCGAATCAACGTGTGATCCTGCGCCATCAGCTCAATGACCTTTTCACGCGGCGGCATAGCCTCGTCGAGCCATGACGGCCCGTATAAGAACGATCCCATGCTGGTAGGCATTGCCAATATCGGTAAAGAGCTGTTCCATTCCTGCCGTCCATACTAACCCCAGTCCTTCGCTTGCGCGCACGATCCATTGCAACGCCACGCCTACCCCTGGCTCATTTACACTCACGACGTGACCGACAAGCGAAGACCGGCGACACGGCAAGACCTGATCAAGAGCGGCCTGGTGTACGGTGGCCTGGTACTGATCCTGATAGGCCTCTTCGCCTTCCCGCACGACTCGGTGGTCGGAAACAGCTTTTTCGGCGTCGGCGCTTTGGCCATAGTCATTTACTTCGCCCGCGGCGGTTGGCGCAAGCATCGTAGCTAATGCAGCATCACCTAACCGCCCTATCAACGCCTTCGGGGTCACGCCTTCTGGGTCAGGTCCCAAATGGTGCGCTTCTTAGATCCGCTCGGGAACAGGTCTGCTCCGGAGTGTTTCCTAAGCATCAACGCACCATATTCAACCTGACCCCGCTGCGCATGGGACCGCGTTGCGGGGGAGATAGAGGCGAAAAGCAGCGCGGGGAAGCGTTCTGTCCCCATGCCTGCCGTACTCAGAGACGAGCTCATAGAGCACCGAGTGTGGGAGGGTCATAACAAGGGGCGCGTTTTTAGATCACCTACCGGCAAGCCATTCCACGACGGAGAGTTGGGCGGCCGGGCTAAGAAGGCGTGGAAGAAGACAGGGCTCAAGCCAATAACGCTGCACTCATGCCGCCATACTTTCGCCAGCTTAATGATCGCCGGAGGCGTGAGCCCAGAAGCGCTCTCAACCTTTGCGGGTCATAGCTCGATCCAGACCACCTACGACCTCTACGGCCACCTGCTCCCCGGCTCCGAGGAAGAGGCCGCCTCTCTTATGGATACGTACCTGGAGAGGTCGAACACCCAAGCAAGGCTCGCTCAGCTGGATGACGAATAGCAGCTACTCCGATCCCTTCGGTACCTGCTCGCAATCGCTTAGCGTGCCGGAGGCAGTACTCGCAGATGAAATGGCACGTGAGAAAGCCAAAGCGGAGCTGAAGAAGGCGTCGTGACCGTGACTTTGCTGAGAGCGAATTTGACGAGCTAAAGAAGGACAGACATGTATAACATCGTAGTTGTGATTATGCTGCAAACCAATTCCCGTTGCGTGGCGGGTGCCAGTCTAATTTTTTGGAGCTAGGGTGATGTCAAGAGACCTTACAGCAAGATGCAACTCTTCGCTTCTTTACTCGGCTGAAGAAAATAGTGGTTATACGCTCGAAGTTGCCGCAGCTAAAATAAAAGATTCTCCGGAACGGCTTGAGGCATGGGAGAAGGGTGACAGCAGACCCACGATTGCGCAGCTTAGAAAGCTGGCCAAGTTGTACAAACGTTCTCTGGCTCTGTTCTACTCACCAGAGAAACCGAAGGGATTCAAGCCGATGAAGGACTTCCGCCGTTTACCTGAAGGTGAAGAACTCAAGTGGCCACCCGAACTGCGGACACTTGTGGATCGGGTGCGTCAACAGCAGGAGGTTTACGACGATCTACTTCATGAACTAGGCGAAACTCGTCCTAAGCTCGCTCCCCTAAAATCGCGGGACCCAGAAGAGGTTGGTTCTAAAATGCGCTCTCTCTTGGGATTAACTGCTCTAATGACGTCGATGGAAAAAGGAATATCACGCTCTTCGAGGTTTGGTCACTCGCGTAGAAGACGAAGGAATACTGGTATTGCATTCTGGGCGTTACGACAGCGTACCAGTAAAGGAAATGAGGGGGTTTTCAGAGATCTCACCCGTACCTGTCATTGTTTTGAACGGAAAGGATTCACCGAGGGGTCGGATTTTCACACTGCTTCATGAGCTAGCACATCTATTGACTAGCGAAGAGGGCATCTGCAATCCGAGCGGGCATAGTATTGCTGAGGTATTTTGCAACGCAGCAGCAGCAGCGTGCCTAATGCCAAGATACGATTTCTTGAGCAACCCGATAGTTTCAACTGGCTCACAAGATGGCGAATGGACCGATGAGCAACTCCAAGATATTGCCATTCGATTTACCACAAGCCGAGAAGCTGCGCTACTTCGCTTGTTGACTTTCGATAAGACTAACCGGACCTTCTATCGACAATGGCGCAGAAACCGACCGACTAGACGAAGGAAGCCGGGGCGGCCTTGTTCCATGTATTGAAGGTGCGCGACTTTGGGGCGGAGTATATAAGCACTGTTGCTGCGACATCGCCAAAGGTTATTAACTCAACCGCCATCGCCGGATATCTTGACATCAAAATAGGCAACTTGCCGAAGGTCGAGGCAGAGGTGCAGAAGCGATTTGAGAGGACTATTTGACGCTTTACTGTTTCGACACAAGTGCGTTCATAGAACCTTGGCAGACTCTTCTATCCTTATGATGTGTTCCAGGACTACTGGGATCAAGTCGGGCTCTTGATAGACAAGGATGAGATAAAGAGCCCAGATGAAGTCCTTCGTGAGATCAAGAAGAAAGAAGGAGATGAGCTTCACCGGTGGGTCAAGACTAAGGCCGATAAGCTGTTTCACCCTCTCGATGAATTGGTGCAAGAGTCGGTGACGGAGATCCTGAGTAAGTTCCCAAGGATGGTGATGGAGTACAGGGACAGGAATGCTGCTGATCCATGGGTGATAGGTCTTGCAAGGGTAATCGGCGATACAGTTGTGACCGAGGAGGTGCGGCGCGGAACGAAAGACAAGCCATCAATCCCCTTCGTTTGCGACCATTTCAAGGTGCCGTGCATAAACACCTTAGATTTCATCCGTGCTCAGGGATGGCGCTTTTCATTGAGCACGTAGGAAACGGGATAGTGGACTAATCGAGAATGGCTCTAAAGAACTACAAAGCAGTTCCAGCACAACCTAACCTCAGACCTCCTGTCCTCCCGCGTCGTTAAGAGAGTGAGATTTTGGGATAACGATATGGTCAAAGTTTTACACCGAAACGAGCGGTGAACAGCGGTTCGAGCCACTGGGGTCGGTTGAATTGGTGCGTTATCAGTTGTTTGGCCGGTCACAAGCTTGCGCTGCTTGGGTTTTGCTTTGAACCGGGGTGAAACCGATTGAGGTAAGGACTTGCAGAGACTGTATTGAGTACGGATATTCGATGCATAAGGTGGTCGCTGTGTTTGGTTGCCACCACTCGACGGTTAGTCACAGACTCAAAGCGATCGCAATGCATAGAAGTATCTGACAAGAACTAAGTAGCGCACGGTTTGGGACCTGACCCCGGTGCATGACCCCGGTGCATACGTGTCCCCCTTCTGCTCCTCTATGTACTTCGCTTCGGTCCGCCAAGGCCGAGTCGACGAGGATCAACTGTACCTGGCAGATGCATCACGGAGGGGGTCCCTCGATAGTCGTCACCGCCGTAAGAAAGCTGCTCCAAAGATGTGCTGAACGTGTGACCCGGTTGTTCGACGACGGGCAAGTGCTCGTGCCCAGCACTCTCGAGCGATTTGGCTAGTGCCGCCACCGAGAAATTGTATGCGTCATGGGAAGCGCGCTCAAGGTATTTAAACGTCAGCCCTCGGTCAAACAACCTGGTTCCGTCCACGGCGCGCTCTAGGTCCGAGATGAATACCTCAGGGCGAAAATGCACCTGCAATAATCCGGCCTTGATTCGGTATGCGAGATGGAGTCTGCGGCTGGACAGCGCCATGTGCAGGTCGAAGCCCTTATCGACCCCAGAAATCGAGATCCCGAACTCGCCGTCCGAGACTATCGCGTACATCTGCTGATACTGATGAGCTTGGCCGTGTTTAATCAGGTCGTAGAGATAATCGAGCAAGTTGGAGCTGGCGCTGCTTGTGCCCGGCAGCTTGAAGTCTTTGGGTTTTGGGCGCTTCCGGCTCGGCACAGACGTGAAGTATTTTGTGTCAATGTCATCAAGCGCGATTACCAGATCCTCTCGAGCAGGTCCATCGGCAAGGCGAGCGCAAGACTCCAGCAGATTCATACCCTGCCGGGCGAACATAAAGCCACCGCCACCTCCAAGCGGCTTATCACTCTCTGCCATTGCTTCCCAGGCGGTCTTGAAGTCAGCGAGAATAAACTTATAAAGCTCTGCGGCGTCTAAATTATTTGACGACAAATCAGTCCTCTGTCGTTGCATAGCCGCCCAATGGTAGACGCCGGGCAGTGTCGAGTGCAAACCATTGGATAGCCAATTGCGAACCCATCCTCACTACCTTCAGACCGTTTGCGGCCTGTCTATAAGACGGCTGGAGACCCCTAAGTATCGGCTTTTCGACCTCGCGCGCTGGCAGAACGACGCACAAGCTTGTTCTGGAAGGTGCGAGCAACTCCACTAATCTCGCTAACTAACTACTTGTGACCCTCAAGTTTATCTCGGTGGTCTACTTCCTAAGCCAAGCGCGGCGTGCTTCTTCCCGATCTACGCCAACGTACTCCTCGATCGGTTTGATCCATCGCGAATCGACCCCCGCAGCGTCCTTATGGGCGCATTTCTGGGGTGGGGAGCCGAGCATCATTATGATGTCAATCCGGAAGAGGGCGTCGACAATTTTTTTGTTTAGTAGACGACGATTAGTGAGCTCGGCAACATAGCCACCTACGTGAAAGCGTGCTCTCCTGGACGCACGTGCATCTGCCGAATTCCTAACGTCATCGGTCTCGATTTTCGCTGTTAGGGCTACCCACTGTTGAGTTAATGAGCTAAGAGTCGAAGTTTGGCTTGCCCGCCTTGCAAGCCAAACTGCTGCGCCGGAAATGATGACGGCAAGAAACGCTATGGCAGTGGCGGCAATCCACTTCCATGGCTCATTTGAACTATCGGCTTGTGCCGCCGTGGCGAGAATTGCGATATCGACGGTGACGACGATCATTTCATCGTAAGACTACAGATTGATACTCAACGCTCGGCCTTGGAATAGGTTACCTCGGCACTACGATCCGGCCCGTGTTAAAAAGGTCACGCATTCGGGATCAGGTCCCGAATGGTGCGATACTTAGATCCGCTCGGGTACAGGTTTGCTCCAGAGTTTTTCCTAAGCGCCAACGCACCATATTAGACCCCGTTGCGCCTATAAAAAGGCGCGACTAACCGATGTGTTTGAGTAACTCGACAGGCTGGACTTCAAGCGCTTTAGCAAACCGGACGACAGTGGTGAGTCTCGGTAGCACACGAGAGCGTTCTAAGCAACTCACCTCATCTGGGGTCAATAACTCGGTCATACTAGTTTTCTTTGTCACGAAACTGTCAAAAACGTCACAAAAGTAATATATTGGACCGTCACAATCTCTCATTACTCGCGTCTAAGTAGTAAAAGCAAACGGCTTCATGGCGGCCATGATATTTCTGTCTTAGAAGGTGGAGACGACACTATGTAATTTGCTGCTTGAAGCTTGCCTATCATGGCACTATCACTGAGTCAGAAACAGGAAGGTTCGGTTTAGGGGTCACAATGGGATTTTCCCTCAAGCGCAATTCAACAAACCTTGTTCTCACCCTGGGCTTTTTGACGCTGGCTCTTGTTTTTCCGATTACTGTTCGGGCATATAGCGCACCTCCGCTTGCCGACGGCGAAGCAGAACACTGGATCGATCTGGCATTCAAAGCCAATTCGGGTTATCAGCCTTCTAACAAAGACTTGCGTCTGCGCCCGATCAAATCCATTGGCATTTTCCTGTCGCATGAGTTGGCGATACAGGCAATTCAGGTTAGAGGTCAAGAGGATCAAGGTGTATGCACTTGCCGATAAGGTTTGGTTGAGATTTCAAGGGGCGCGTATCTACAGGTGCAAGAGGTCAAGATGCGATAAATCGGTCTTGCGCCGAAGTTTGAACTGGGACGTGTCGCTCAATCGTGGGTCTGGCAGACCTTTGGCAGGAGGGGAGACGGACGTTTATATCTCGACGCTTAACGTACCGTCAGGGGTAACAACCGACAGGTTTGTTCAACTTACTTCTCGGCTACTTATAGAGCGTGGGAAAACGTTTAGGACAACCGACAGTGGGGCACAATTCAGAAATAACACTGTTGGATTTGCAGACAGATTCCTGAGCCCGGACGAAAACGAGACTCTGGCCTACGTAAACCAGCGATTAAAAGTGTCAATCCGATGCGCAACTACTGTTTTAAAAGGAATGCCGACCTGGAGATGAAGGTCGAGGTCGCTAGGAAGCGTGCGGAGATTGTGGAGGCGTTTTTGAAGCGAGGCAAACGTGTAAGGTCGTTTTGGTTGAAGTACGAGAGGTTAAACAGGCGTTATTGGAAGAAATTCGCATCTTGTTATCGACTGCTACCACTCCCAAGGGTCTTTCAGAAAAAGCTCGTTATTAATGGCAAGGACAGCTGGAACGAAGGGCCCGATTCTCGGGCCAAAAGAATTGACCTGAGTTCGTCCTTGTCCATGAGTTGGGGCATTGGACGACCTCCAATTGGCCCTTAGAGGATCATACTGCTCGTGGTGCGAGGCCATGTTTTAACTCCCCAATGGTTACTTCCCTTGACGCCGGCGAGTGGTGGCGAAGCCCAACGGATTGGTTCCGATTCAAAGACTCGAAGCGAAAAATCCCTTGCCCTAATGCCCCGATGAGACCAAATTGGATGTAGGTCGCCAGGGTTCGTGACTATCCATCCAAGAGAGTCCTTTAGTTCACGAATCACATTCGGGGTCAGGTCCGAATTGGTGCGTTATCAGTTGTTTGGCCGGTCACAAGCTTGCGCTGCTTGGGTTTTGCTTTGAATCGGGGTGAAACCGATTGAGGTAAGGACTTGCAGAGACTGCATTGAGTACGGATATTCGATGCATAAGGTGGTCGCTGTGTTTGGTTGCCACCACTCGACGGTTAGTCACAGACTCAAAGCGATCGCAATGCATAGAAGTATCTGACAAGAACTAAGTAGCGCACGGTTTGGGACCTGACCCCGGTGCCGTTCCGCGCACGGAAGCGGCATCGAAGGTAGAATGACCGCTGTGTCAATGGTACAAAGAACGGCGCTCGCGGGTGCGTTGCTTTCCACTGGTCTCCTCCTGCTCGTCGGTTGTGGCGGCAACGACGACTCCGGCACGAGTTCAGGACAATGAGAGCGGCAGTGTTACCAGCGTCGTCAGCGGCGAGGAGCGTGGGGTCAGCGAGAGTACTGACCTGGCGCCACTGTTGGTCACGCCGCGAGAGCCCGCTGTGCCGTTCAAGGGATCGAATGGCAAGTTCATCGCCTCTTATGAGTTGCAGCTGTTCAATGCCACGCCGCTGACCCTGACACCGACCCGCGTCGAGATCCTCGATCCGGACGGCAAGGTGATCGAGACGCTAGAGGGAAAGCAGATTGCTGCGGCGTTGGCGTTGCCGAGCACCCGCTCAGGAGTCGAGCAGATCTCGGAGGGTCAGCTCGCCACCCTATACCTCTCGCCCGAGTTCGAGAATAGGGCCGAGGTCCCCGACGCCCTAGAGCACGTGATCACGGCTGAGGCGGACGAGTTGCCCAAGGGCGGCGTCACCAATTCGCCCGCCACGGTCGCCGTCAACAAGGAGCTCGACGTGCCGGTCGTTGGCCCGCCACTCAAGAAGGGCTCCGGTTACATCGCCGCCGACAGCTGTTGCTCCTCGGAGCGCCACCGGCGAGCGCTGCTTCCGATCGACAACCGCCAGTGGCTGGCCCAGCGATTCGCAGTCGACTGGGAGCAACTCGATCCAAGCGGTCGCACCGTGAAGAAGGGCGGCGACCCGAGCGATCCCAACGACTACACGATCTTCGGAGAGCAGGCGATCGCCGCGACCGACGGCACCGTGATGACCGTGATCGACGATCTCCCCGAGCAGGTTCCTGGCGCGCTGCCCGAGAAGATCAGTCTGCCTGAGGCGGACGGAAACAGCGTCGTCGTCGACATCGGCGACGGGCTTTACATGGTCTACGCGCACATGCAGCCGGGCTCGATCGAAGTCAAAGAGGGCGACACGGTTGAGCGCAGCGATCCAATCGGGCTGGTCGGCAACACCGGTAACAGCTCCGCCCCCCACTTGCACTTCCACATCATGGACGGGCCCTCGGCGCTCACTTCCGAGGGCGTCCCCTACGTGATCGACTGCGTTCGAGACCAGCGGCAAGATCCAGTCCACCAAGCTCTTCGACGAATTGGAGAACACGACAAAGAAGCTGCCGGTTGTAAGGTCCGACAGCGACGGCACAAACGGCGATGAGCTACCGCTCGACCTGATCATCGTCACCTTCGGCTGAGCGTCCTTGGAGCCCCAAACGTCGCCTGGCCTGACACGTCCTCTGTCATGGGATCGACCGGACGGAATTACATGTGTCCAAGAAAGGTAACCCGGCATGATTGCCCCCGTTCCCTAGAAGACATCACAATCGCCAGATAGTATGGACACTACAATAGTCTCTCTCACTAAGATTTTCCGAGAAAAGCCTTTTGGTAAAGGAAATTGATAGGACAGCGGACTGGACACTTAGCATGACAACAAGCAGGACATACAAGGAGACGCATCCTTGGATTACCTTCCAAATCGACCTCAACGAGGTCACCTATAGGTTCTGGCTGCTTCTGGGTGAGGCCGCTTCAAAGATCGAGCATGTCACCGGTTCGCTGCTTCGCCCATCTATCGCAGCAGAACTACACCAGGTTTTTGTTACAAAGGGCATTTTGGCCACAACGGCGATAGAAGGAAGCACGCTAACCGAGGACCAAGTGAGGCAGCGCATTGCAGGGCATCTCACGTTGCCCGCCACACAGGAGGATATGGGTCTTGCGATCGACAATATTGTGGAGGCCTGCAACCTAGTTGCTAACCAATTGCGTCGGGACTCACATCCAGCTCTGGACTCTGAAACCATAGTGGAGTACAACCGCCTGATCCTCCAGGGCCTGGAGCTTGAAGACGGAGTAGTACCCGGAGAAATTAGGCAGCACCAGGTAGGCGTGCATAGCTATTCAGCGCCCCCTGCAACAGATTGCGAGTATCTCTTGAAGCGCCTGTGTGATTGGCTAAACGGGGATGCGTTTCAGGCTCCTGACGACGAGCTGGAATTGCCGTTCGCGATCATTAAGGCTGTCGTAGCGCATCTATACCTAGCCTGGATTCATCCGTTTGGTGATGGGAACGGACGGACCGCGCGCCTGGTTGAACTACGGATACTGCTTGCAGCTGGCGTGCCTACTCCCGCTGCACATCTCCTGAGCAATCACTACAACTTGACACGTCCGGAGTACTACCAGGAACTGGCAGATGCCAGCGGATCTCGGAAAATCGGAGCATTCTTAGAGTATGGAATAACCGGCCTTGTGGAAGGATTGCGTCAGCAGTTAAATCACATTCGGGCACAGCAACTGAAGGATCGCTGGGAACAATATGTCTACCAAGAGTTTGGTAAGGCACTTGGGTCAGCAGATCCACGGAGGCGGCAGCTTGTTCTGGATCTGTCTAAATTGGAGGGTCCAGTTGTAAGGTCGGATCTACGTCATCTAAGCCCAGAATTGGCAGAGATGTACTCATCCAAAACAGACCGAATGTTGACACGAGATCTGAACGCTCTACTGAAGATGGAGCTCATTGAGAAGACACCCGAGGGCTACCTTCCTAGAAGAGGCAAGATCAAGGCATTCTGGCCGGTGGTCTCCTAACCGGAATCTTCTTAGTACAAGGCCAACTGGCTTGTTGGGTGCGCACGACAATTGCGCAACAGTACGCGACTTACTCAGGCGGTTCTGAGCGGTCTCAGGCGGCAGTTTAGTGCATCGCGTACGGCCTCCAGCCCCGTACCGCAAGCCCGCATTGCTAGCCGCAATCGCAGCCAGTGAACGGAGGGGGAGGGATTCGAACCCCCGTCGGACCAAAAGCCCGAAACGGTTTTCGAGACCGCCGCATTCAGCCGCTCTGCCACCCCTCCAGATATCCGGGTTTGCCGGTTACTCAAGGTTATTACATGTTCGCCATTGAATCAGCTATCGCCTGTCGCCAAAGAAGATTGCAGAAGCGATGCGCACTCCTCGGCCAGCAAGCCTCCCACCACCTCAGTGTGATGGTTGAGCTGCTTCTCCGAGTAGAGATCGACGATACTTCCCGCGGCACCGGTCTTTGGATCCCGCGCACCGAAGATGACCCGGCTCATCCGCGCCCAGATTGTGGCCGAGGCACACATCGCGCACGGCTCAATCGTCACGTAAAGCACACAGCCGGGCAGGCGCCACCCTCCCAGTTTGCGACCGGCTTCCCTGATCGCCAGGATCTCTGCATGAGCTGTAGCATCACCACGCAGCTCCCGCTCATTACCGCCCGCACCGACAACCTCGCTTTCCTTTACCACCACTGCGCCAATCGGAACGTCGTCGTGCTCCAATGCCTTGCTGGCCTCACGAAGCGCCAGCCTCATAAAGTGCTCATCACGTGGAAAGAAACGGTTCATTGTGAACCGTCAGTCGATAACAAACCGCCTCCCGGTTGCCTGTTCAGCAAGACGAAGAATCGAAAGTAGCCTGGCACTATCAGCCACACGTACTGCAGACGAGAGGATGCCTAAGGGAGACAGGCTCTGGGGAGATTCCTCCACCGCTTCAAACTGTTCCAAATACCAGTCAACGGTCCTTTTGATCGTCTTTTTCAAAGGCATTACCTTGTAGCCAAGGTCACGTTTCGCCTTTGCCGACGAATAGCGCCAGTTCTGCCTCATCAACTCCAGACCCTCGGCAGCTATCGGCATATAGAGGCCAATCGACTCTCGCAGACGCGCCACCGGGGCAGCTTCGGGCGGGACCACTATCAGCGGATAGTGGTCCCCTGAGATTCGAGCGACCTCCTCGATAACTTCGGTCCAGTGGATGTTGTGACCACCGAGTATGTACCTCTCACCGGGACGACCCTTCCGTGCGGCCAGGATGTGACCTTTTGCAACATCGTCAACGTCAACGATATTTATATCGGCGTCAACAACTCCGGGCACCTTTCCCCGCAGGTAGTTGCCGATTATTCGAGTAGATGTGCCCGATGGATCGTCCGGGCCAAGAACATATGAGGGGTTGACAATCACGACATCGATATCTTCGCCTGCCGATACGGCAAGAGCACAAGCCTCTCCCTCATGCTTGGCATCGACGTAAATCAGCCCGAGCTTGCCGGTGCGATACTGCAGCTGCTCGTCCCCAATCTGGCCGGTTGGCGCCGGGCCGATCCCGGCAACTGATGAGGTCAGCACCATGCGGCCAACGCCTTCTCGGACCGCTGCCCGGCATACGACCTCCGGTCCCCTGGCGTTCGTCTCCCAGACGGTGTCCCTCGGCCGAGAGCCCACATAGCCTGCAACGTGGAATACGACATCGCATCCTTTAGCCGCTCGGCGCATCCCGCGCTCATCGGTGATGTTCACCTTGACCGACTCAAGCTCTAAGTCCTCGATCGGTTTCAGCCGTTCTTTCTCCCTGTATGTCACGCGAACCTCGTGCCCGCGCTTGGCCAAAAGCCTTGCTAGATGAGAGCCGACAAACCCGGTAGCACCGGTGACTAGTGCCTTCACAGACACACCTTCAGATTAAAAGAGGACCTTGTATCAGGTCCGCAGAACAGAAAAGGGGTCGCATTATCGGATAACTTATTCCATACTTGTGTGTTAGAAGCACACATACAATGATTTTTACTATTTGGAAACCTCATATCGCTCATGCGCGGTTGATCCGCATCCTACTGTCTATCTTCTGTCTCCTTCTTCTTGCAGACGCAGGTAAAGCATCCGCCAATGCCAACCAGAAGTATCTCGATGACGAGGTAGTTGTCAAGTTCCGTGGCAGCACAACTACAAGCGATCGCCACTCGATCACTGCGTCGATAGGTGCAAAGGATGTCTCGATCTCGCCCACTACTGGCACCTGGACACTCAAGCTAGGGCCGGACATCGACACCGATGGAGCAGTAGAAAAGCTGGCTACAAACCCATCGGTTGCCTATGCGGTGCCGAACGCAAAAGCCAGTGTCGCTGCATCCGACCCCAACGACCCTGGCTTCGGAGCGCCAACCGACTGGAAGCAACTACAGTGGAACTTCCTTGAGACAGCTGGAATCAATACCCCTGCGGCGTGGTCCACACTTGACGCACTTGGCAAGGAAGGAGCAAAAGGAGTAAAGATCGCTGTCATAGACACCGGCATCGCCTATAGAAAGATGAAGAGATATCGAAAGGCTCCCGATCTTAAAAACACAAAATTTCTTCGCGGCTATGACTTCGTGGCCGACGATCCGTACCCGGTCGATGAGAACGGCCACGGAACGCATGTCACCGGCACTATCGCACAGTCTACGAACAACGGTCAGGGCTTGACCGGCGCCGCCTATAAAGCACGAATCATCCCTGTTAGGGCTCTCAACTATGCAGGAACAGGTGGAGCTGATGACGTAGCTGCGGCTATCCGGTACGCGGCAAAAAGAGGGGCACAGATCATCAACTTAAGCGTCGAGTTCGATGCGTCCCTAAGTGCCAAACACATCCCACAGGTGTTATCCGCTATCCGATTCGCCCACCGCAAGCGTGTCCTTATAGTGGCTGCCTCAGGCAACTTTGCGCTGACCAAGTCGGCACTTCCTGCCCGAGCTACGTACGTTGTAGCAGTCGGAGCAACGACAGAGAATCTTTGCCTGGGAGACTACTCCAACTTACAGCCCGATCTGGTCGCACCGGGTGGCGGCAGTGACAGAGTGATAGCAGAGGACGAGCGCTGCACTGTTAAAAAGAGCGGCCGGGGAATCTATCAGCAGACCTTCAAACGCAAGCCGAACAAATTCAGTCTACTGGCCGAGGTTGGAACATCGGCGGCCGCTCCGCACGTCACTGCTACAGCCGCGATGGTGATCGCCAGTGGTAAATTGGGCAAACGACCGAGCCCAGCCAGTGTTGAAGAACACCTGAAGAACACCGCCGTCGATCTGGGTCCACCCGGCTTCGACCAATACTACGGCGCAGGAATCATCAACGCCGCTGCGGCAGTTGCTCCGTAATACCCGCCGATGACCGGTCAGTCGGTCGTGTGAACTATCAAGAGGTCACAGGGAGCGTTGTGCGATACGTTGTTCGGGACACTGCCAAGAAAGTAGCGGCGCGCTCCTGTCATTCCCTTGTTGCCCATGACGATCAGATCTGCCTTTACGTCTTCTGCGTACTGAAGCAAGACATCCGCCGGACTGCCCTCGCGCTCAATCGTCTGTAACTCGATATCGAATTCGCTCAGGCTCTCTGCGGCTTCTTTCAGAGTCGCATCGACTTCCTCGCGAGGGTTGACCATCCACTGGTACTCCTCGGGCACATCTTTTGCCTCCGACTTCAACTTTGCCTTCGGAACAGGCTCGTATGCGCTGAGGATATGTAACTCCGCGCCCGTCTTTTCGGCAAGCCCGGCGGCCCTACTAACTGCCACCTTGGCAGTATCCGAACCGTCCGTACCTACAATAATTACCTTGTACATGCGCCCACTATATAAAGTTTTTCCATGCCTCGCTTCTGGATAGTCTTACAAGTCATCATCATCGTCTGCGTGCTAGCCTCGGCAGTTATCGTTTTTATCAGGCTCAGTTAGGGATTGTCGGGCTTTTTCAGACTTGAAAACCCACTATGGCCGAAAAGCTGTAAATGGCTCAACTCCACCGACGATGATTCCAGGGTTCAGTACCCCTTCCGGATCAAACGCCTGCTTTACCTGCTCGAACGCGCTGTATGTCTCGCTACCAAGCGTCTCACGTGCTAGATAAGAGCGTGAGCGCCCCCAGCCGTGCTCACCTGTCACCGCTCCACCGTACTCTCTAACCAGCTCGGCCACTGCCGGGGCTGAGAGCTCGAGCCTGGCGGCCAACTCCAGATCGGCGGGGTCACATAGTGGTCGCACGTGGAGACAGGTCGCCCCCGCGTGGCCGTAGATGACTGTATCCAACCCAAAGTGGGATAAAAGCTCCAGCAGCGATTCGCAAAACCGGTGTGCACGGGCCGGGTCCACTGCTGGGTCCTCAAAAAAGGCGATCGGTACTCGCCCCACATCTTCTACCAAGGACAGTGCCTGCCGTCGCAGGCTCCAGGCAGCCTCCCTTTCTTGTTTCCCCAATGAACATAGATTGCGCTTCAGCTCAGGCTCGAATAACTCCTCGGCACTGTGATCGCTGTCCAAATACTCCACAAGCAGCACGGCCTGCGCGTCGTCACCGATGAAATCCATCTTGCCGCGCTCACGCGCTCCAGCAACTATGTGTGAATCGAGAAGCTCAACCGCTGACGCGCCGGTCTCTGCAACCTTGGGAGCCACCTCCAAAGCATCGAGAATATTCTCGAACGCCAGTAGAACGACCTCCCGCCGTTTGGGAAGTGACTCGGTCTTCAAACTTGCGCCGGTGATCAGGCAGAGCGTTCCTTCCGACCCGGGTATTAATGACAGAGCATCACGAGATCGTTTATATGCATCGAGCCTGTATCCGCCGTAGCTTCTGTGTTGTTGCGGCCAACTCTCCAATCCATCGCTCAGGCCCTTGTCGAGCTTTTTCAACTTGGGTTCTAGCCAACCTGGGACCTCGCCCGGCCTCAGCAACTCCTGGCCGCTATCTGCCCAGACGACCTGCGCTTCCAGCAGGATTTCACCGAAGCGTCCGTAGCGAGTCGAGCGAGCGCCGCAAGCGTTCGTCGATAGAAGACCTCCAACTCGTGCCATATCCGAGGAGGTCACATCCGGTCCCACTGTCCGCCCTACCCTCGCCAGCTCGCGGTTCAGATTGTCGAGGTTCACACCACACCCACAGTGCACCGAATCCTCGTCAATCTCTATAGCTTCGAGTGCAGAGGTATCGACTATCAGACCGTGGCCAAGACATTGGCCCGCCACGCTCGATCCCCCAGCACGTGCCGTAACCGACAGTCCATACTTGACCGCCGCCTGCACTGCAGCCGCAACGTCCTCAGCATGGCGAGCTCTGACAACCGCCGCAGGCCTAATCCTGAAAGAGCTGTAGTCCCGTGCATATCGCTCGATGCTATCGGCATCGATGCGGATATCGAGCTGCGGATTTTCTTTTATTAGTGCCTGTACGTTCGAGTCTTCCATTATTGATTACTCCATATATAACAGGTTCGACACGCCAATTAACAGTGAACGTTCTGCCGCTACCCCTGTCACAAAATGCCACCTGTCGGCTCTATATAGAGGTGATAAAGCTAAAAGGAACCTCGGCTCCCATCAGAAACGCCGCAATGGTGGCTTCATTCGCGGCTCTGACAAGCGTTTTTTTCGCCCCGCCCGCCGGGGCAGCCGATCTACCTCCCTGTTTTAGCTTCGGCGACGCCAACACCACATTTGAGGGTTATGGCCCGACCGATGTAAACGTACAGGCCGGAAACGGCAGGCTCACAGTGAACGAAAACAAGGCAGGAACAATCACCCTCTACAAGTATCCAAACCCGAGTCTCTACAACCAGGTCAAGTACATGGCGCTAAGGCGTGACGAGGATGGCAAAGTTGAAAACAGGTATCCCAACGAGGGCAGCTTCGTTGGCATCTGGTACGAGGCGAATGGTCAGGCACACTTTGCCTGGTTACGAGATTGGGATGTAAGCCAACGCTACAACTCCAACGACACCCCTGTTCCGGTTACTACCTATCGGTCACCTTCGGACTTAGGGCTAACGGTGACGGCGACAGACCTCGTGACTCCTGCACCGCTCGACTCACTCGTGCGAAGGTTTTCGATCGACCGGCGATCGGATTCCCCGGTAACCAGCGCACGCCTCGTCTACTACGAGAACTTCAACCCCATTGCGTCTCACCTTCCACTCGCCCCAGTTCTTGACTGGTGCTTTCCCCATCTGACCGACCAGCAGGCCTCCTACGACAGCAACTCGCACAGCATCGTGCACTCCTGGCACGGATTAGACGCTGCGACCTTGCGGTTTACTTCCGTTGCACACGCCTTCGGCTGGGACGGGCCCGACTATCAGCACCAGGTAGGCACAGACCACTACGAGAACCTACTCCCGTTCCAACCAGCGGACGGCTATCGTGAAGCCGGTGCTCCCCCCTATTCGCTGAGCGGCAACAACTGGGCGATCGGCCAGGTTACCGGGACACTTTCCACGACTCTTTCTTTCGACGGTGCAGGGCACGCCGAGGCACGCTTGACAATCGCCTCCGGCCCAGACCACAACAGTGCCGTAAACACGCTCAACCAGTCTCGTGGCACCAGCTTCAATCTGCAGATGGACTCTGTCGCAAGTGACTGGCGGTCCTGGCTAGTTGGTACAAAGCTGCCAGCAAGCAACAGCCGTCGCGTGGTGAACGTCGCAAAACGGTCGTTGATAACCGCGCGGCTGGCAACCGATGCCGAGTCCGGCTCGATCGTAGCCTCGAGCAACACTCAAAGTCCCTACGGAGAGGACTGGATCAGAGACGGTGCCTACATCAATGAGATGCTTGACATGAACGGACATCACGAAATGGTCACAGACCACAACCTTTTCTACAAACGGGTCCAGACGACCGCTGACAATCCCAGTTTCCTTCGTGATGTAGGCAACTGGCCGATGAACTCATATGCGAGCGGAGTCGACGGCGGGCCTATCCCATACGAGATCGACGAAACCGGCCTAGGGATCTGGACCCTTGCTAGACACTACAAGTATCTGGGCCCTACACAGGGTCGCAACTACCTACGTGACGTATATCCATCGATAATCCTGGCAGCCGACTATCTAACGCGTTGCGAAGATCACGTAAACCACCTCCAATGCTGGGCGTGGGAGGACGATCACATAGTTCCAAGCCAGACCTTGAGTGGTGCCTCAGCTGTGTATCTCGGTCTCAAATCGGCTCTGATGGCAGCGCGAGTAATGCGTGACAACTCCAGACGAGTAGCTCTTTGGAGAGCGAGGTTCTATCGACTGCGTAGCGCAATCGACACCCTCTACGACACCGAAAACAGTGCATACCGGCAGAGCCCTTCCGACGAAGACGCGGCAAAGGTCGACTACGGAACCGGCGGATCGTTTCTCTGGCCGGTCGCCTTCAGAAGGTACAGCGATCCCCGAATGCAAGGCGAGGCAGACAAGGTGCGCGAGGCGATGTACGCGTCGTTGACATCGGACCTTGGCTCGTACGAGGCAAAACCGCTGCTGGGACTCGCTTACGCTTGGTCACCGTTATCAAGTGCCAAAAAGCGCATGTTAAACAGCGTGCTGCGATACATGGCCGGTCGCCTAACAACCGACACCGGCCTTTTTGGGGAGACATGGAAGAGGTTCAACGGCCGCCCGTTTGCAGGCCAGGCACAGCCCCACGTCTGGGCACACACACTTTTCTACCTCGCTGCTGTAAAGATCAACGGCTCGCAGCCTTACACCTTCGACCGATAAAGCTAAGCTGGGCGCTATGCCCGAACTACCCGAGGTCGAGACGATCGTGCGTCAGCTTGCGCCCTTGGTTGAAGGACGCAGGATTAGCCGAGTCGAGATCTTCGACCCAAAGCTTTGCGAGCCAATTCCGTCAGCTCAGCTTGAGCACAAGCTCAATGGCCTCCATATTCTGAAACTTGGGCGACGTGGTAAGTACTTTGTTTTCGAATTGGGAGCCATTGGGGACGAACGTCCTAGTTCCTACCTAGTCCTTCACCTGCGCATGACAGGAAACTTGCTCTACACAAGAAAAGCGTCAGCCGATGAGCAACCGCATCTACGTGCATTCCTACAGCTGGACGATCAAGCTCATCTCCAATTTATCGACTCACGCCGCTTTGGCCGAGCAACGCTTTTTATAAGCGAACACGATCTATCCGAATACTTCGAAGGACGATTGGGCGTTGAACCGCTGAGTAACAAGTTCACTCCAGAGCTGCTGGCCAATTTGATCGAAAAAAGCACAAGACCGATCAAGTCCTTCTTGCTCGATCAATCTCGGATCGCGGGCATCGGCAATATCTATGCTAACGAAGCGCTCTACAGAGCCAAGATCCATCCTGCCCAACCTGCGGGAACGGTGAACACGAACGAAATCCAGCACCTTCACACGAGCATCGTCGAATCTCTTCGGGCAGGAATCTCGGCTGGTGGAGCCAGCATCGACAGCTTCCGTCACTACGACGGGGGCAGCGGCAGCATGCAGAACGAATTCTTAGTCCACAACCGTGAAGGTCAGGCCTGCCCACGTTGTCGCACCGAGATCGTGAAGATTAGGCTCAGCGGCCGAGGAACTTACATCTGCAATTCCTGCCAACCATTAAGAAGACGCAAGCTGGCGCACTAGCTTTCGATCTCAACCCTTTGACTTTTTTCCAGAGTTGGCGGATGCCCGATCTGACTAAGTTCAGCAGGGTCTCTACTAAAGATCACACCGACTGTCCAGTCAGCTATCAAGCGTAGCTTGCGGCCCAGCCCGGGCATCATGTACATGTGGTACGTACGAGTTATCCACCATGCTAAAAACCCGCGTAGTTTGAACCCGAAGATACTGACTACCGCCTGATTGCGACCCAGGTCTACGACCAGGCCACGAGTCTGATATCGATACGACGAGGAGTTGCCCACCCCGAGCGCTGCGGCCACGTTTTTGGCAGCCACTCTCCCCTGTCGAATCGCGTGCTGGGCCGTAGGTGGACAGGGTCTTCCACGGCTGGCTGGGTCAGGAACAGCTGCCGCGTCGCCGACCGCCCAGACATCGTTGCACCCTTCTACCTGCAGTTGACTCGATACCTTGATCCGCCCTCCCTCGTCCAATGGGAGACCGAGCCTGCCGACCTCAGCACTTGGAACAACTCCAGCTGTCCAGACGAGCGTATGCATAGGGATCTCGTCACCTGTCGAAAGCTTGACTTCATTCTCACTACACAACTCCACCGTTGTCTCGGTGCGTATCTCGATGCCACGCCCCTCAATTTCCCGTGCGGCGAACTTAGCCAGCTCGGGTTCGATCTCAGAGAGGATGCGCGAGGTTGCTTCGATAAGGACCCAGCGCATGCCGGCCATACGACAACGCGGGTAGAGATGTAAAAGTGCGGTCGCAAAATCATGCAGCTCCGCCAGTGCCTCTACCCCTGCATAGCCACCACCTACGAACACAAATCCAAGCCTCGCTCGACGCACCTGTGAATCCTCAGTTGACTCAGCTAATTCCAGCTGTTCGACCACGTGGTTTCGGAGATAGATCGACTCAGCCAAGGTCTTGAATCCAACTGCATTCTCTGCAAGCCCCGGGATGTCGAGCATCTTTGAAGTAGAACCCAATGAGATCACCAGTTGGTCGTAATCGATGTCCATCCGCTCACCGGTCGCAACTGTCATCTCCAGCTTCTGATGTTCCCGGTTCAAGCCGGTAACTCGTCCAAGGCGCAGGTTGGTACGCTTAAGCTCCTTCCGCAGCGGCACCACCACATGTCTGGGCTCTAATGAGCCGCCAGCCGCTCCAGGTAGCAGAGGTGTGTAGAGCATGAAGTTGACATCATTGACGAGCGTGACCTTGGCACTGTCGGGAGGTAGAAGCCGTTCAAGAGCGAGAGCGGTATAGAAACCGCCGAAACCACCTCCGGCAATCACGATCCTGCGGGCCATATATCGATCGTACCAGACTTTGTAACATGTTGTTACAAACTAATATACAGGCTCTTCCATTGAAGTTGGCTTAATTCCGACTTTATGCGTCGGAATTAGATAAGGTCAACATCATGCCGACGCCAGACGAGCTCAGAACAAAGCTGCAAGCCGATATGCCGGCCGCCGAGATCGCGGTCCGCGACACAAAGGGAACCGGCGATCACTTCGCAGTCGAAGTCGCTGCGCCAGAGTTCAAAGACCTGTCACGGCTGGATCAGCACCGAAAGGTCTATGCCAGCCTCCAAGAGCAGCTCGACGACGGCAGCGTGCACGCATTGTCTATTAAATCAAGTGTCCTGGAGGACGAACCCCATGATGACTAATGATGAGATACAAAAAGAGATCAAAACTGCGATCGTTGAACGAGAGATAATCCTGTTCATGAAGGGTACACCAGACGAGCCGTCCTGCGGTTTCTCAGCGAAGGTAGTGCAGTGCTTGGACGATGTTGGGCATAGCTATGACGCGATGAACATTCTGCCTGACCCCAGAATACGTAAGGAGCTTTCAGCGATTTCAAACTGGCCAACGATCCCACAACTTTTTATCAGTGGAGAGTTGGTGGGAGGCTGCGACATCGTCACCGAGATGCACGAGTCGGGCGAGCTTGCCGATCTGATTGAGAAATCGACCAAGGCCAAGGAGCCGGCAGAGTAATTAGAACAAAGTGGTCTCTAGGCTTTTGACGGCCACCAGTTCCACCTGCCCAACTTGAACGCGATAGCCGGTACAAGAACGGTTCGGACGACATAGGTGTCGATCAGCACGCCAAGCGCAACCCACTTGGTTCGCGGTCCTGATGCAAAACGTGAGATTCGCCCGAGCATTTGCGTGTGGAGTCTATACACAGGCCTTTCGGATAGATCCTCGGCCCCGTCGGTACTGAAAAGGACAAGTATAGATCTGGCTTTTCTCACCAACCGGGAATAGACTGATAGGCAACGATTCATGGGTAATGCAAGCAATCAGAGATCGTTTTCCGATGCTCTAATCGAGGCCGCGGTCGACGCGATCATTACGATCGACGTTCACGGCATCGTGCAGTCATTTAACCCGGCTGCGGAACGTATCTTCGACTACAGAGCCAGCGAAGTCATCGGCAAGAGCGTGAATATGCTGATGCCATATCCACATCGCTCATCCCACGATGACTATATAGATAGATACCTTGAGACGGGAAAAGCCAAGATCATCGGCTTGGGTCGAGAAGCAACCGGACAGCGGAAGGACGGATCGATCTTCCCGATACATCTATCTGTAGATGAGTTCCAAACATCCGACGGGCGAATGTTCGTTGGAATACTGCAAGATATATCGGGGCGTAAACGGGTCGAGGAGCAACTCCATGAGCAAAAGGAGGCGTACGAAACACTGTTCAGAGAGAGCCCGGATGGCATCTCTGTGATGGACGTAGAGACACAATCAATTGTCTACGCTAATCCAATCTTCTGCCACATGTTTGGGTACGAAGAAAAAGAGGTGCGGGGAATGGCCTTGACCGATTTCCATCCCCAGGATCGAGTCGAAGAGGCACTTTCAGAGTTTCAAGCAGCTTCGACAGGCGAGAAGCCAGTCGTGAACAACTTACCGTGCGTCAGAAAGGACGGCTCTCATTTCTTGAGCGAGGTAACCGTGGCACCACGGGTCCAGGAAGGACGGCTACAACTTCTAAGCTTCTTCCGCGACATAACCCAGCGGGTTGAGGCAGTGGAAAAGTTAAAGGAAGTAGAGGCTTACTACGAGGACCTGTTTGAAAAGGCACCGGACATGTACATCTCAGTAACACCTACTACTGGAACGATCAGGGAGTGCAATCAAACAGCCATGGACAAGCTCGGTTTCACAAAAGACGAGCTCATCGGAAGGCCCATCTTCAATATCTATCACCCGGACAGCATCGAAGATGCAAAGAAGGCTTTTCAAACATTTACAGTAACAGGAGAAATTCATGACGTTGAGCTTAGGGTTATGCGCAGCGACGGGAACACGATCGACATAAGCCTGAATGCGACGGCCGTCCGCGATGAAAAGGGCAAAATCCTTTTCAGCCGGAGCACTTGGCGTGATATCACCGAGCAAAAGCGTGATCGGCGTCAAGGGATTACGCACTTCGAGGTGTCGAAAGCCCTCGCTGAGGCCGACACATTGGAGGAGGCGTCAACGGAGTTTATTCGGGCAGTCTGCAAGGGAATGGACTGGAAGCTGGGCATCGTCTGGGTTGTAAACCACGAGCTAGGAGAGCTCCACCGAGCCGGAGAGTGGCATCGGTCGACCGAACTTGCAGATTTTGAAAAACGTACGAGGAAACGTGTGTTCAAATACCGCGAAGACTTGCCAGGCCGCGTTTGGGCCGGCGGCGAGCCGATCTGGTCGATGGACGTAAAAAGTGAGCCAGGTAGTCTGTGGGCGCAGTTTGATGAAAAACTGGGAAGGGGTGTTTTTTACTATCCGTTCAAGAGCGAAGGTCGCGTTGTAGGTGTACTTGAACTCCACAGCGAAGAGTCAAGGCCTCACAACGAGGAGCTTGCCGATGAGATAAACAGTCTGGGCAATGAGTTGGGTCAGCTCACAGCACGTATGCAGGCAGTTGAGGAACTCGGTAGGTCGGAAGCACGGTACAGGCACCTATTTGACTCGAGCCCCAGTGGGGTTGCGGTCTCAGATGCAAGAACGGAGCAGTTCAGTTATGTCAATCCCACCTTTGCTCGTATGTTTGGGTATAGCGAGATGGAGACACTGAGCCTGGGAACGATCGACATCCACCCACGAGAGAGCTTGGATCGAATAGATGCCGAGTTCGAAGCGCAGGCTAGAGGCGAGAAGACCGTCTCTACGAACATGCCTTGCCTGAGGGAAGATGGATCGATCTTCTTCGCCGATATCAGCACAACGTCGTACACGTTGGCCGGACAGAAGTACAACGTAAGTTTTTTCTTCGATATCACCGAACGCGAGCGCGCAAGGCAGCGCCTGGCAGCGCAGTATGAAGCATCCAAAGCTCTTGCCGAGGCCGATACGCTGGAGACAGCTTCAAACGAGTTTATTCGGGCAGTCTGTGAACAGTTGAACTGGGCACTCGGCACTGTTTGGATCGTTGACCGTAGGCAGAATCTGCTCAGATGCGCAAGTTGCTGGCACAAGTCGGCGGAATTGGAATATTTTGTTAAACGCACTTGTGAAATCACATTCGATTACGACGAGGGCTTGCCAGGGCGCACATGGGCAACGGGCGAGCCGTTGTGGACAGATGACTATGTGCGTGAGTCGGGGTATCTGAGAGCGCGACTGGCGGTGAAGTTAGGACTACACGGTGCCATCTTTTTCCCGATAAAGAGCGAGGGAGCAGTTGTCGGTGTCATCGAGTTGCACAGCAAAAAGCGAGAGGAGATAGATGAAAACCTGATCCTTGTCTTGGATGCCATCGGTAACCAGTTGGCACAGTTCATGGAAAGGAAGTACGCAGAACAAGAGGCAGACCGTGTAAAAAGCGAGTTCTTCGCTCTTATATCGCACGAGCTTCGAACACCCCTCACATCGATAGTCGGATACCTCGAGCTGATCATGCGAGACGGGGATGGACAGGCCGAGCTAACCGACGATCAGAGGCAGTTTCTCTCAGTTATCGGGCAAAGCACAAAGCGGCTGCAACGGTTGGTGGGCGATCTGTTGTTTGTCGCACAGATTGAGACGGGCAGCTTTATCTTGGAGGCCGGATCTGTGGACCTCGCGGCAATGTCTTCCGAATGTGTAACGGGAGCTCAACCACACGCAGCCAAGGCCGGAGTCGACCTCGAGTTCGAGGCCGAGCCCGTTCCAATGATCGAGGGTGACGCGGACCGGCTCGGACAGATGCTCGACAATCTGATCTCAAACGCGCTCAAATTCACTCCAGCGGATGGAAAGGTCACAGTAAGGGTTTCATGCGAAGACCCCAATGTATTGATACAGGTAACGGATACAGGTCCGGGGATAGCGGAAGCAGACAAGGAGCGCCTGTTCGACCGATTTTTCCGCGCACCCTTTGCCGTAGAGAAATCAGTGCCAGGTATAGGTCTAGGTCTCTCGATTGTAAAAGCGATCGTCGATGGGCATCAAGGACATGTGTCGGTCGACAGCAAAGAGGGTTTGGGGACTACTTTCTCGGTCGAGCTACCACTCAGTGCACATATCCAGAGCGGTCAAGAGAGCGGGGCTGCGACAGATCAATCCCAAACACATGAGCCTGGCAGAAACAGATAGGCAACAGTTGATTCTCGTCGCCGAAGATGACAATGCGATTCTAACCCTGGTCGAATACTGCTTGAGTAGTGAGGGCTACAACGTCGTTGCCGCTATCGATGGAGAGGAGGCGCTACAAGCTGTACAAAAAAAGCAACCCGATCTGTGCATCTTTGATGTGATGATGCCAAAGATTGACGGCATTGCTCTGACAGAAAATATTCGTGCAAACAAAAATACAAGCGAGATTCCAGTGATTTTGCTCAGTGCGAGCGTGCAAGAGTCGGCGATCAACCGCGGCCTAAATGCCGGTGCTGATGACTATATAAATAAGCCCTTCAGCCCACAAGAGTTATTACGGCGCGTACAGACACAGCTCGACCGGCACTGACATAACACAGGTCCGCAAGAGGCTGAGAGACCGTAGTAGAAGCAGCCACGAGCACTTTGATAGGCTCGTCCGTCTAGGCCAGGTAGATCATCAGATATCAAGGCCTGATCGATCATCTAGTAATAAACGGGTGAAGAGGAGATTATGGAAAACTCGCTAATTGTGAAGTGCTCAGACTTGAATCGCAGATTCGGTGAGGGCCAAGCGGCGGTGGATGCGCTGAAAGGAATCTCGCTGGAGTTTCCCAAGGGCGAGCTAACTGCAATTGTCGGGCCCTCCGGCTCCGGAAAGTCGACTTTGATGCACATTCTCGCCGGCCTCGACAGCCCGACCAGCGGCAAGGTCTGGATCAACGGCAAGGAGATAACGGGCCTTGGAGACAAAGATCTAACGCAGCTTCGCAGAGACCAGCTTGGCTTCATCTTCCAGTTTTTCAACCTGGTGCCGGTTTTAAACGCGGAAGAAAACGTCGCGTTGCCGGTAAGGGTCGCCGGTGACAAAGCAGATAAGAAGTGGCTCGACGGGCTGATCGAAACGGTGGGCCTCACCGACAGGCGCGAGCATCGCCCCTCTGAGCTCTCGGGTGGGCAGCAACAACGCGTGGCGATCGCGCGGGCACTCGTTACTAAACCAGCAGTCGTTTTTGCAGACGAGCCCACAGGAAACCTGGACTCTCGTTCCGGTGCAGATGTGCTCAAGCTGCTCAGGAAGTCCGTGGACGAGTTCGACCAGACGGTAGTAATGGTCACGCACGATCCCCGTATCGCTACATATGTAGATCGGGTGATCGTACTGGCAGATGGACAGGTCACCTACGACGGCCAGATAGAGTCCGCGGACGAGATACTCGCCCGCATGCAAACTGTATAGCCCATGTTTTCCATCGCACTACGCGGCCTGGTATCGCGCAAACTACGTGGCATCCTAACGGCACTCGCCGTCTTTTTCGGCGTGGCGATGATCTCCGGCACCTTGATGCTGACCGACACCGTCCAGAATTCGTTCGACAATATCTTTGCCGATGCCAATAAGGGTGTCGACGTGAGCGTCTCACCCAAGGAGACGGTCGAGGACTCACGCGATGCTGAGCCTCCAGCCTTCAGTGCTGATCTCCTTGAGAAGGTAGAAGGCGTCGATGGCGTCGATGAGACAACCGGGTCCATCTTCGATCCAACCGCCGCGATCCTTGACGAGAAAGGTGAGCGGATCGGCATGCCGGGACCGCCACACTTCGTTGCATCCGTTGACAGCGACCGCTTCAGTCCGTGGACATATACAGAAGGGCATGAACCGAGAAACGCCAATGAGGCCGCTATCGACAGCAAGACCGCCGACCGTGACGGCTACAAGGTGGGCGACACCTTGCGAATCGCCGCAACCAAACCTTTGAAGCAGTACGAGATCGTCGGCATTGGCCAGTTTGGATCCGGCGTCGATCTACTCGGGGCAAGCATTGCGATATTCACACTTCCGGAGGCTCAATACCTGACGAATAAGGAAGGCAAGTTCGACGAGATCTCGGTCGCGGCAGATAAGGGTGTATCGCAAGAAGAGCTTAAGCAGGCGGTCAAGAAAGTCCTTCCTGCGACGGTTCTTGTTCAGACCGGCAAAGAGACCGCCGATGAGGCGGCAAATGACTTTAAGGAAGGCTTTTCATTTGTCTCAACATCTCTGCTCATCTTCGGCGGGATAGCACTGTTTGTCGGAGCATTTCTTATCTTCAACACATTTTCAATTACGGTCGCCCAGCGTACCCGGGAGTTCGGAATGCTTCGAACGATCGGCGTCTCTGCCCGTCAGATACTCGCCACTGTGCTGCTCGAATCGTTTGTCATAGGTCTGGTCGCCTCAGTCCTGGGCCTTCTAGGTGGGATGGGATTCGTCTTCTTCCTGATAGCGATTTTCAAGGCGTTCGGACTAGCGATCCCATCGAGTGGGCTTGTTGTGACAGCAAACACGATAATCATCGGAGTCCTGGTCGGTGTGGTTGCGACAACGGTCGCATCTGTTGTGCCTGCGATCCGAGCTACCCGTGTAACGCCCCTCGAAGCCCTTCGCGAGGATGGAACCGAGCGAAGCGCCGACCGCCGAAGGAGAGGGACGATCATCGGGCTGGTGCTCGTCACATTGGGCGCTCTCGCGATCGTTTGGGGGCTCTTTGGCTCGGACAGCTTTGGCGGCGCACTGAAACTTCTGGGCGTTGGCCTGGTTTTGCTCTTCATAGGCGTTGCGATGTTGAGCAACCGTGTAATGCAACCGCTCGCTGCACTGGTCGGCTGGCCGCTCGAGCGTATCGGCGGGATCGCCGGTCAACTGGCACGTGAAAACACCTTACGGAATCCGAACAGGACTGCAACAACAGCCGCTGCGCTGATGATCGGTCTCGCGCTCATCACGTTTGTCGCCACCTTTGCCTCAGCACTAACCAAATCTTTCGATCAGGCACTTGACGAATCGTTTTCGGGTGACCTCATTCTCGTCAACACAGACGGTTTTTCCAGAATTCCCGGTGGGACGTCTAAGTTCGTGAGCGAAGTTGACGGGGTGGCGGCGGTCTCTCCGGTCGCAGGCGGTGATGCCCGAGTAAAGGGCGTATCTGGCAGGCAGCAAGTGAACGGTATCGATCCTCATACCGCATCAAAAGTAAGCATCATCAAATGGAAGAGGGGCTCGAATTCGACGCTTGAGAAGATGGGGAAAGACGATGCGATCATCGAGGCCGACTGGGGAGACGATCACGGAGTAAAAGTTGGAGACAAACTCCATATGACGACACCTACCGGCAAGAACGTCACCTACAACGTTGTCGGCAATGTGCGAGACAAGGCAAACCTGTTGTTAACTACCACGGCCATCCCGATCACCTCACTCCGGCAGGACTTCGGTATCCGAGATGATGATTTCTCTCTTATCGGCTTCGCAAGAAATGCTAACTTCAAAACCGTACGTGATCGCGTTGACAAGGTTCTTAAGACAAGATTTCCGAATGTTGAGTCACGTTCTCAAAAGGAACTTAAACAGGACCGGCGCGATCAACTGAACCAGATCATCGTGCTCTTCTACGTTATGCTCGCGCTTTCGGTAATCATCTCGTTGTTCGGTGTGGTGAACACGCTGATCCTCACCATCTACGAGCGTACACGTGAGATCGGCATGCTGAGGGCAATCGGAGCTTCCAGGCGTCAGGTAAGACGCATGATCCGCTACGAATCGATCATCACCGCGATGATCGGTGCGATCATCGGCGCAACGATCGGACTCGTACTCGCCATCGCCGCGGTTAAAGCCCTGGAGGATGAGGGCCTAGTGCTATCGATCCCGTATCCGCTGTTGATCGTTCTACTGATGCTCGCCGGAGTTGCAGGTATTGCGGCCGCGATAGCGCCGGCACGACGTGCCTCGAAGATCAACGTAATGGAGGCGCTGCATTACGAGTAGGGCCACAGCACCAATATAATCAGTGGGGAATTATTGCTGGTTTATAGATCTTGATCTAGCTGCCGGTGCTCGGTTACATCACGTAAGAAGCCCACTAGGCATCTCCTAGCTTGAATTATGGCAATAGTTGAGCTGGAATCGACGTAAAAGACCGACCCGTTCTTCTTCAAGCAGGGTATCGACTCAGCGAGCGTCTTCTCACACTGGACCTGAGCTTCAAACTCGGCAAATACACGTTGCAGGTCCTCCCTGGGGTGGAGGTCAGACACACTTAGCTTCTGCATCTCTTCTTGTCTGTATCCAAACATCCTGCAGGAAGCAGGATTTGCGTACTTGATCGCCCTCGATTCGGCATCAGCGACCAGGATTCCGTCGAAGCTCTCTTCAAAAAGCGCTTGGAGCGTCTGTGCTTGCTCACTAATCTCGTGCTCTGCCTTTCTGCGTTCCTCGATCTCTTGCTTCAACCTGGTTACGGTCTTTGAGAGCTCGCGAGTTCGCTCTTCAACTTTACCCTCAAGATTGTCGCGTGCGTCTTGCAGCTCCTGCTCAGCCCGCTTTTTCTCGGTGATATCGGTCGCGATCCCCGCCGTCCGGTAGATCTCTCCGTTTTCGTCTCTAACGGGAAACCCGCGATCCCGGATCCAACGTATCTCACCGTTGGGCCTGACAATCCGGAACTCCTCGTCAAAACCCCCAAGATCTTGGGCAGCAACCTGCACACGCTCACGGTCATCTTCGTGGACTGCCTCAGCCCACTCCATCGGCGACTTATATAGGGACTCGCAACTTCGGCCCCACACCTCCTCGTATGCCGGGCTTATGTACAGCATCTTCCTGGTATCGGGTGTCATCATCCAGATGACATCCCTGACGTTATCTGCAACCTGACGAAACCGCTGCTCGCTTTCGCGCAAGCCGTCTTCCGCCTGCTTACGCGCCGTGATATCGGTAATCATCGCAAACGCCCCGATATAACGTCCCTCCCTTTCGACCAGAGGGCTCGCCTCTATCAGCCCCCATAAAGGAGAGCCGTCTTTGCGAATGAACATAAGTTCATACTGCTCGCGAACCCCCTTTCGACGACGCTCCAGACTGTTCCCAAGGATCGCCTTGTTCTCCTCATCCATAAACGAAAAGAGAGATCTCTCCAACATCTCATCCACGCTGTAGCCCAACATCTCCGCCATCCTGGCGTTGACGAACGTCGTCGTATCCTCGGCGTCGATCATCCATATACCCTCGTTGGTCGTCTCAACGATGCGCCGGTAGCGGCCGTCGCTTTCCCTCAGATCCGCCTCGAGCCGCCTTTGCTCTGTTACGTCGTTCGCAATGACATATGCACCGACGAAATCACCCTTGTCGTCATAGCGTGCCTTCGCATCTACGCATACGTTTATAGCTTTTCCGTCCTGCCGGCACCACATCGTCCCAAAACTGTCAACTTGGCCTCTCCTCTTCAGGGTCCGCCAAGCCTTTTTGTTCTCCCTAGCGCCCGCTCTTGAATGGATGAGCTCCCAGGACGGAAAGTCCATCAGTTCATCTTTTGAGTATCCCAACCCTTCCAGCAGCGCTCGATTAGCATCAACTACCAAGCCCTCGGCGTCGGTAATCAACAACATATCTTGTGCGTTTTCGAAAAAGTCCCTGTAGCTTTCAGGGGCTATTCCTTCTGTTTCTCCCGCGCCTATCATCACCCTCCCAATTCATGCGCGGATATGCTGGGTTTACGGTGCGATCCCCAGCCAACCTCTCAATATCTCTATGGAGTCTACACCTCTGTGAACCCCATTTGATCTTTTTTTAGGTCGCTTTATATAGCATCGAACTGTCTCTAGCTATCGTCGCTAGCCGCATCGGCTGACAGAAGCGAAAACATGGTCGCGTCAACCGTTCCATCTTTGACGCGAAAGTACGATCGCATCAGGCCTTCGCGTTCGAAACCGGCGCTTTCAGCAACGCGTTCCGAAGCGGTGTTTCCCGTGAATACCAGAAGCCCTAGACGCATCAGGCCCAGGTCGTTAAACGCCCACTCCGACAGTATTCGCACGGCTCGTGTGGCAATGCCCCGTCGGCGTGCATGTCTTGCAATCCAGTACCCAACAATCGCACGTCGGTGCTCCCAATTGATCTCCTCCAACCCAATCGAGCCCAGCGCCGCATCTTCGCCTGCGTCGGTGATGGCAAAAACCACCGACTCACCTTCGGCACGCTTATTGGGGTGGCTGCCTATCCACTCACGGGCATCCTTCTTTGTGTATGGCCACGGCAGTGGCATCCAACGGTGTATCTCGGGGTCTTGACAGGTCTCCACAACAACCGGTACGTCTTCTTCGCACCAGAGCCGAAGATCGATGACTCCGTCGGTCAACCGCTCATCTGGAACTATTATTTCAGCTAATTTCATACCCGCTCTATTCGTTACCCTCCCGGAAAGTTATGCGAAAGAGCCCTGACCCGCCAGTGCAAGAAGATACCGGCAATGAACAAAAGCTAAAAAAACGCAGCTGCGTCTTCTTCCTTATGTCCTCGTACCTTATGCTGCCAGAGATGCTGAACAAACAGGCCGAGACCGGCGATATCGCTTCGATATAAGTTTTTCGGTAGCTAGATACACTCCTCAGTCGTTCGGATATGAAAAAACTTTCTGTATCGACAAGTGGACTGGCCCGCCGTTGTAGCGGCAAGCCGTGGCTTGTGATTGCGGTCTGGTTCGTCCTGATCGCCGTTTCGTCCGTGCTGACCATAAAGCTGCTGCCCGGAGCACTTACAACTGACGAGGGTTTCACCAACGAGCCGGAGTCAAAGCGTGCCAAGAATCTGATAGAGGAGCGCCTGCGCCCGGAGAAGATAGAGGAAATTGTCGTTGTGAACTCACCGAGGCTGACGGTCAACAGCCCGGCATATAAAAAACAGGTAGAGACTCTCTTCGGAGGCATAATGGCGCTCGGGAACGGTGTCATCGCCGAAGGGACAAACTACTACGCAAAGCGCAATCTATTGCTGGTCTCCGCCGATCGCCACACAACGATTCTCCCCTTTGTCATGACCGGCGACGAAGACACTGGATCCGACAACATCGATGGCGTTCTCGAAGTGGTCAAGGTTGCCGATCACGACCCGGAATTTGATGTGTCGACTGCCGGTAATGCAAGCATCGGCAAGGACTTCCAGGAGATCTCACAAGAGGACTTGATGACCGGCGAGCTGGTGGGCGTCACGGCAGCCCTCTTGATCTTGGTGCTGGTCTTCGGCGCAATTGTGGCATCGCTTGTTCCGGTCGTTCTTGCAATCTTCTCGATCCTGGTGGCACTCGGAATAAGCTCGCTCGTCGGACAGGCCTTCGAGCTTTCCTTCTTCATCACCAACATGGTTGTGATGATGGGGCTTGCTGTCGGCATCGACTACTCCCTGTTCATAGTTTCGCGTTATCGAGAAGAGCGCTACCGAGGACTCGAGAAGATGGACGCGATCGCCGCCGCCGGCGCCACCGCCAGCCGAGCGGTCCTTTTCAGCGGGGTGACTGTCGTTATCGCGCTTCTGGGTATGCTGATCGTCCCCACCACTACCTTCCAGAGTTTGGCGATCGGCGCCATCGCAGTCGTCCTTGTGTCGGTTTTTGCCGCGCTCACCCTGCTGCCCGCCATTCTCAGTCTACTGGGTGACAAAATCAACTCGCTCAAGGTGCCGTTTTTTGGTCGCTGGGCCGAAGTCGCAGCAGAGGGAGCTGGAGGCGGCTTCTGGGGACGTGTTGCCCGTAGTGTGATGCGCCGTCCAGTTGTCAGCCTGATCGTCAGCGCCGGGGTCTTGATTATCCTCGCCTCCCCCACTCTCGACATCAACACAGGAGCCGCCGGAGTAGACACCCTTCCCGATGACAGATCGCAGTCCAAACAGGCCTTCACAGCGCTCGATCAGAAGTTTTACGCCGGCCGTATATCCCCGACCGAGATCGTGATCGACGGGGATGTGAATACACGAGCAGTCCGATCAGCTGTCAAGCGCCTCGATCGCAGCTTGCCTAAGTCCGCGTTCGGGCAGATGAGCGTCGAAACAAACCGTGCCGAAGATCTCACGGTTGTGTCCCTCCCGGTGGCGGGCGGCGCCACTGATAAGGGAGCGATAAGTGCTGTCCGAGAGCTGCGCTCGCAATATATACCGGAAGCGTTTGCCGGCACGGAAGTTGAGGTACAGGTAGCCGGCAACACAGCTTTGAACATCGACTTCTTCGATCTGACCAACTTTTACTGGCCAATCGTCGTGGCCCTGGTGCTCATCTTGAGCTTCGTCTTGATGACGATCGCCTTCCGCTCGATCGTTGTACCGGTAATGTCGATCTTCGTCAATCTGCTCTCCGTCGGTGCCGCCTACGGCCTGCTGGTTCTCGTCTTTCAAAAGGGCTACGCCAACGATCTGTTCGGGTTCCACCAGATCGACGTTGTTGAGACCTGGATACCACTGTTTCTGTTCACAATTCTCTTCGGACTTTCGATGGACTATCACGTCTTTCTCTTGAGCCGCATCCGTGAGCGCTACGACCAGACCCGTGACAACCGGGGGTCGGTTCAGTTCGGCGTTAGCTCAACGGCGCGCATCATCACCGGAGCCGCGCTGATCATGGTCTCGGTATTCGGCGGCTTTGCCGCCGGTGACCTCGTTGCTTTCGAGCAGTTTGGATTCGGCCTTGGTGTAGCCGTGCTGATAGATGCAACGATCATCCGCTCAGTACTTGTACCGGCGATAATGCGACTGCTCGGTGACCGAAACTGGTACCTGCCGTCGTGGCTCGAATGGTTGCCGGAGATACCGATCGACTCAACGCCTCTGCCACCACACTGAAAATATCCGGCGATCCTGCGTTAACAAGTAGCTATTTAAGTGACTGCTAACGTACCAAATCTATTAATTCGAGGGGAAGGCGGTTAATCGTATGGCAAGTACTACACCTCAAATTTCTTCTTCAAGAACAATGTTGCGCCGGCTGCGGGTTGGATATGCCGCCTACTTTTCTGTAGCGATGGCAGGTGCGGCACTTGGCCATATTTTTCGCCCACGTAAGTTGGCAAAGAGTGCCGCATGGGATTACAGCCCATGGTATCAGCGAGAGATCGCGCTGTTTGATCTGGCCCATGCGTACGGGCTTGCGAGACTCATCAAGTCACCTGATGACAACCTCTACAGCACCGTTTTCTCACTGACTCTCATGCTCCTTGGCCTCAATCACGCTGCAGCGATCGCACGCGGCGACAGCGGAGGCACGCTCAACTGGTCAATGGCTGTTGGGAACACCGCTCTAGGTGCCAGTGGTTTAATAATGGCGAGAGCCAACAGTCGTGCTGTAAACGATCTCTGAAAGATCCTTCAGACTGAACTGTTCAGCCAGGTAGGCGCGTTCGATCCTCGGGCTTACCCTGCTTTAACAGCTTCGTCAATCAGGTCTGATCCGGTTTTCTTCTCGCCTGAGGGAAGGGTGCGCTCAACTTTTGATAGCTGCTCGTAGAGGCGCCAGCGCTCATCGATATCTGCTTGGGCAAGATCGAGTAGATGCTTTGCGGTCTCCGGGTCACGGCGCTCGAGCATCTTGAAACGTGTTTCGTTCATCGCGAATTCACGAAGTGGGATCTTTGGGGCCTTGCAATCCAGCTTGAAGGGCTGTTCTTCCACATCCAATCCTGGGTGATAGCGATACAGCGGCCAAAATCCGCTCTCCACGGCGGCTTTCTGGTGGCTCATCGATTTTTCCATGTCGATTCCGTGTGCGATGCAGGTTGAGTAGGCGATAACTATCGAAGGCCCGTCCCATGCTTCGGCCTCGGTAAGGGCCTTTACCGTTTGGGCAGGATTGGCACCGATCGCAATCTGTGCAGCGTAAACATTGCCGTAGGTTGTGGCGATCATTCCGAGATCCTTCTTACCGGTCTGCTTTCCAGCAACTGAAAACTTTGCGACTGCAGCTCTCGGAGTCGCCTTGGAGGTCTGTCCACCCGTGTTCGAATAGACCTGGGTGTCAAGGACTAGCAGGTTGACGTTGTGACCCGAAGCGAGCACGTGATCGACCCCACTGGAACCGATGTCGTACGCCCAGCCATCGCCACCGATGATCCAAACAGTTTTACGAGTTAAGTTATCAGCGACGCCAAGAAGTTCTCGCACTTTAACGTCGTCGGATTTTCCATCTTCTTCAAGCCGCTCCTTCAAGGTCGCGACACGCTCACGCTGAGCAACGATGCCAGCGTCATCGGCCTGATCAGCGGCAAGGATGTCGTTAGCTAACTCATCACCGATCTGTGGTTTCAGACGCTCTACCAGGTGACGTGCATATTTAATATTGTGATCGAGCGCTAAGCGCATTCCCAGGCCGAACTCCGCGTTATCTTCAAACAGTGAGTTCGACCAAGCCGGGCCCTGACCGTCCTTATTCGTGCTCCACGGTGTCGTCGGCAAATTGCCCCCGTATATAGAAGAGCAACCGGTGGCATTTGCCACCAACAGGTGGTCGCCGTACAGTTGCGTGAGTAGCTTTAGATAAGGCGTCTCGCCGCAACCCGCGCAAGCC
Organism: uncultured Thermoleophilia bacterium; assembly: GCA_963710065.1. Classification (GTDB taxonomy): domain Bacteria; phylum Actinomycetota; class Thermoleophilia; order Solirubrobacterales; family CAVPYU01; genus CAVPYU01. Next base: position 34,482 of record CAVPYU010000004.1, read on the forward strand.
CCAGAAACCCCGAACAGAGAGTCACGAGTTTGGGAGCCCTTGACCGATGCCGGGCTAAGCGCGCGCGGATCCAATACTGGGATACCGTTGAAAAATTCAACATTGGCCTCTTCGCGTTCTCTATGCTCTTTTACCGGCTCCATGTTGATCGACTTATGGTCGGGGTCTTCCTTGCTCACGGCCGGGCACATGTCGACGCACACCCCACAACCGGTGCAGTGGGCAGGGACAACTTGGATAGACAACCGCATGTCTGGCAGATCCTTCGAGCGAAAATCCTTTGAAAGAAAACCGTTGGGAGCACCATCCAGTTCGGACTGATCGAATACCTTCATCTGAAGCGCGTTATGCGGGCAGACGATCGTGCAACGTCCACAGTCGATACAGATACTTGGGTCCCAAATTGGGATCTCTGTTGCGATGTTCGGTTTCTCCCATTTCGAAGTACTCGTAGGGAATGTGCCATCGATGGGCAGCTCGCTCACCGGTAACTGATCACCTTCGCCTGCCAACAAGCGAGAAGTTATCTGTTGAACAAACTCTGGTGCATCGTCAAGCTCCAGCGTGCGACGATGCATATCTCCAGACACAGAATCTGGGATATTTACGGGGTGCAATGCGGTGAGCGCGGCATCCACGGCAGCAAAGTTGCGATCTACTACCTCCTGCCCGCGCTTGGTATAGGTCTTTTCAATTGAGTCCTTTATCGCAGCGATAGCAGCGTCTGCAGGGAGTACTTCTGAAAGGGTAAAAAAGCACGGCTGCATAGCCGTGTTGATTATCTTGCCCATGCCCGCCTCACGTGCAACATCAACTGCATCGATCACATAGAACTTGAGCTCACTTTCAATGATCTGCGATTGAACTTCCTCAGGTAGCTCTCCCCAAACATCTTCAGGCCCGAATGGGCTGTTAAGGAGAAATGTTGCGCCGTGTTCAGCCGTCTCCAACACATTCATCCGTTTAATGAAATTGAATTGATGACATGCGATAAAACTGGCCCTTTCTATCAGGTAGCTCGATCGAATCGGCTCAGGCCCGAATCGCAAGTGGGACACGGTCACGGAGCCTGCCTTCTTGGAGTCGTAGACAAAGTATCCCTGGGCGTACATGTCGGTGTTCCGATTGACGATTTCGGCTGTGTTCTTACATGCCCCAACCGTGCCGTCACTGCCCAGCCCATAAAATAGAGCGCGTGTGCCTTCGCCCTCGGTCGAGAAATCAGGTGAATAGTCAAGGCTGGTATGCGTTACGTCGTCGACTATCCCAACGGTAAAGTGATTTCGTGGTGAATCGGCCTTTAGCTCATCGAAGACACCTTTGGCCATAGCCGGGGTAAACTCCTTTGAAGAAAGCCCGTAGCGCCCACCGGTCACTTTGGGCATCACATCGTCAGCCGCAGTCTGTTCTGCCAACGCGGTCACCACATCTTGATACAGCGGCTCACCTGCTGCCCCCGGCTCTTTAGTGCGATCTAGGACTGCGATCGAACGCGCAGTTTTCGGTATCGCATCTTTGAGTGCCTGTTTAGGAAACGGCCTGAACAGTCGAACATTTAGCAGTCCAACCTTTTCACCTTGCCCAATAAGCGCTTCTACCGTCTCTTCGACGGCATACACACTGGATCCCATTGCAACAACCACACGTTCTGCATCCGGCGCACCTGTGTAATCGATCAGCTTGTAGTGACGATCAACGCGTTTCCCTAAATCATCCATCAACTTTTGCACGATCTCAGGTGTGGCGATGTAGAAGGGATTAGCTGCTTCACGTGATTGGAAGAAGACATCAGGGTTCTGTGCCGAACCGCGCAACACAGGCTTGTCAGGACTCAACGCACGAGAACGGTGAAGCGCTATCTGCTCATCATCGATAAGGGCCTCGAAGACGGAATCTTTTAACGGCTTGATCTTGGAGACTTCATGCGATGTACGAAAACCGTCGAAGAAATGTAAAAAGGGGATACGCGAACTTAGCGTTGCTGCGTGCGCAATCAGTGCGAGATCCTGTGCTTCTTGTACGGAGGAGGATGACAACATCGCAAAACCGGTCGCCCGTGCTGCCATCACGTCACTGTGATCACCGAAAATCGACAGTGCGTGCGTTGCGACTGTGCGAGCCGCCACATGGATAACTGTTGGAGACAACTCGCCAGCGATCTTGTACATGTTGGGAATCATCAGAAGCAGCCCTTGCGAGGCCGTAAAGGTGGTGCCGAGAGCACCCTTCTGGATTGCACCGTGAAGGGCTCCTGCAGCGCCAGCCTCGCTTTGCATCTCGATCACATCTGGCACGGCACCCCAGAGGTTGGGCTGCTTTGCTGAACTCCATACATCTGCGAACTCACCCATCGGTGAAGCCGGGGTAATCGGATAGATTGCGATGACCTCGCTGAGCTTGTGTGCAACTCTGGCCACCGCCTCGTTACCGTCCACGCTTAGCCAGTTGTTTTCAGCTAGCTCGTAACTACCTTCTCCACTCGTCACTCCAACACAACCCCTCTTGATCTCCGGATGGACGGCCAGATGCCAGCACTACATTTTCCACGAAACCCGTACTCTCTATGGTACAGCCGTCTCTTGTAGATTAGATTGAAATATGCATGAAAGGATTCAAACTTCAGACCTTCGGTCTCTGGCCAGGGAAGGCGTTAATCACAAAATCCACGAACAGCCCTAGATCTAGCGCTCCTTTTGCCGTACGATAGCTCGATGAAAAGCGATCTATTCCACGAGGGGCAGAAGGTCTGGCTACAGCTTCCAGATGGGAAGCAACGACCAGCAATATATGTGGGTGAGGGTGAGAACGCGACTTTTTTCGGTGGTCCGCCTCTTGTATATATAGTGCTGGCAGATACACGGGAGGGCGCTGAGGTAGAGCTGGACCGCATTGTGGCAAGGACCGATTGACCGATCGCGGCCGAGGTCTTAGTCTTTGATGCAATCCGTAGTTCGATTCTAAGATCATGATGAGAGAGGTGTGGCCCTGTGACGAACTTAGAAGTTGTATTCCTGACCATACTCGGGGCTTTCTACATCATGTTGCTTATCGGCCTTGGGTTTGCGACCCTGAGAAATGGACGGCTATTCCTATTTATTCTAGGAATCTTCCTCCCCCTCTTCTGGCTTATCGGGGCCCTTCTCCCACCGTCGCTAGCTGCCCAGATGGAACGTGAATCGAGTACACGGCAGTAGCCTCGTCAGCGAGCACCAAAGAGTTTTTTTAAGCCATCTGCGCTAAATACTGTTAGCATTCATTAATCGGGCAGCCATCGTGGCGCCCAGAATTCCCATTCTTTTCACGCTTTTTATTGAGTGCGATCTGAGTTGTTGGGTCTCATCCACTCATAAGGAGCTACATACAGATGTCATCACGGACATTCACCGATCTCGGTGTGTCAAAACCAGTTACAGATGCGCTCGCAAAGCGCAACATCATCAAGCCGTTCGCGGTTCAGAACCTAGTTGTCGAAGAGATACTCAACGGGCACGATGTGCTCGCCCAGTCTCCGACGGGCTCGGGCAAAACACTCGCGTTCGGCATGCCTATTGTCGACTTGATCAAGTCGGAGCAACGCATCGCCCAGCCGCGCTGGTTCTCGCACCGACACGAGAGTTGGCCTGCCAGATCGTCGATGAGCTTGAAGATATCGCTCGCTCGCGGGCATTGAAGGTCGCAGTCGTGCACGGAGGGGTTGGCTTGCACGGGCAGGCGAAGAAAGCCGCGAGGGCCCATATAGTCGTCGCGACACCGGGCCGGCTGGAGGATCTACTAGATCGACGTGCCTTTAACCTAAAGAGGGTTGGAATATTGGTCCTCGACGAGGCCGACCGTATGCTCGACATGGGTTTTAAACCCGCCGTCGACCGTATCGTAGCCCAGACTCCGAATAGCCGTCAAACGCTCTTTTTCTCCGCGACCTTGGAAGGTCAGGTGGGCAAACTCGCCAACGCTTACACCCACGACACCAAACGTCACATCCACAAACCGCCCTCGAATATCTCTAAAACTACGCACAAGTTTGTGCACGTCCAATTCGGTGGCAAGCTCGACGCGCTGGTTGCGGAGCTGCAGAAGGCCGAACAAGGACGCACGCTTATATTCGTCCGGACCAAGCGGGGTGCCGACAGACTGATGCGAACCCTTCGTGACCGCAAGCTGAAAGCCGACACACTCCACGGCGATCTCTCTCAAGTGCGGCGCACAAAGGCGCTCGCCCGGTTCAAGGCGGGTGCCGTCGATACATTGGTAGCTACCGACGTCGCCGCCCGAGGGATCGATGTCGTCGACATCGATCACGTGATCAATTACGATGCGCCGGAAAACCGAGACGCTTACGTGCATCGGGTCGGCCGCACCGGTCGCGCAGGTAATTCCGGCGCAGGCACCAGCCTCGTTGTTATCGATCAGTTCCGAGACATGCGACGTATAGCCACAGGCCTGGGTCTAAAAGAAGAGTTTGAGGCAGATTTAAAGAAAAACTCCAGCCGCACAGGTCGTAGGCCGATGAACGATAGGTCGAGAGGCAGACGAACGAATAGACGTTAATCGGCTCTAGGTTTTTAGCTGCCTACAATTCTTTTGTTAGACGATCCACGACACCCCCCTACGCACCCGACAAGATTCGAACTTGTGACCTTCGGTTTGGCTTGATGTTGCAAAATGCAGACTGAAGCAGCCGCTGATGCGGCTTTCGAAGCTTCCCAGAGGTTGCCTGACGATGATTGCCAGAGACAGCAAGCGTTGTCGAGCTACGAGGTCAGATACCTACGTCATCTCTGAGAGCTGCTTCTCCTCTGATAATAGTTCGGCCTAGAATCCGGCCCAGCTCTTCTGGATCCCAAACCTCCAGATCCTCAAGCATCAGCGTGGCAACTGCATCCCCGGCCCCAATGATGACACGCGCATACAGCACTCCCAAGCGATCCGAATCTGACACTCCCTGCTTCTTGAGGTAAGCCCTAACTATTTCGGTTACCAGTGCTTCCTGACTGTTACGTCCCTTATGAATACGCTCAGCTACCTCCGGGATATCTAATCCGGCAATAAAGATTGCTCTCCACGAAAGAGGGTTGGCGGCTACCGCTTCAAAAGAAGCAGTGTATGCATCTATCAGTAACTGCTCGACATTGTTGATGTCGGGGTTTTTTAGGAAACGCATCTGTCATCTGCTTCAGCACGCGCCCTTCCTCCCGATCTACCAGCGCCGTTAGAAGGGCATCTTTGTTTGGATAGCAGTCATATAGAACCGGCTTTGTCACTCCGGCAGCCTCCGCGATCGCGTCCATCGATGTTTCGTAGTAGCCACGCTCTACAAATAGCGGCAGGGCTGCGTCCAAGACAAGGGGCCTGCGCTGCTCCGGACCCAGGTGCTCCGCTCTTTCTCGATTTGTTGTGCTCTCCGATGCCAAGGTATGACTGCCTTTTCGTAGATCTAGTTCCTAACTAATAGTAGTTCCTACTCACCAGTAGGATTCTCTGTTACACTTTCCTACTTGCTGGTAGGGTTTTCTATATTTGATTGGAGTCATCATGATCAAAAACCCTGTTTCTCAAGAAAATCAACCAAGTCAAACACAGGTCAGTATAGATGCCGGAAGTGATGCAGAACTTGCATTTGCCGGTGTCATTAAACAGGCCGAGATGATCCGCTGTCGGGAGATTTCAAGCAGAGAGCTGGTCAACTACTACTTGGATCGATTATTTGTCCTAGATCAAAAGCTAAACGCATTTAGGACGATACTTGCTGAAAAGGCCTTGGCAAGCGCAGATGAGGCCCAAGATTGCTTGGACGCTGGTGATGAATCACCACTCCTGGGTGTGCCGGTAGCCATCAAAGACGACATAGATGTTGAAGGGGAGTCGACCATGTGCGGCACAGGCGTCGATCTAGGGCCTGCGATCGCCGACAGCTCGGTGGTTCGAAGACTGAGAAAAGCTGGCGTCGTCATCATCGGAAAGACAAATCTCCCTGAGTTTGGCGCTTGGGCTTTGACCGAGTCTGCTTCTTGGGGAATTTCCCGGAACCCCTGGAACTTAGGGAGAACTCCGGGTGGCTCAAGTGGTGGTAGCGCGGCGGCCGTAGCCTCGGGTTGCGTGGGTGCGGCTTTGGGAACTGATGGCGGCGGCTCAATTCGTATCCCCGCCGCGTGCTGCAACCTTTTTGGGATGAAGACTCAGCGGGGGAGGGTTTCGACAAAAGAAAGCCCTGAGCGCAACTACCAGTGGCACGGAATGGTCCAAACTGCGCCGCTTACCCGCAGTGTGATTGACAGCGCAGTAATACACGATGCGATAATCGGTAAGGAGGAAGGCGATCCGATTCCATCTCCCCCACCTACTCAAAGTTTTTACGAGGCTGCACTGTCAGTGCCACGCAAACTTAAGATAGCTATCTCGTTCAAATCACCACTTCCCGTGCCAGCTAGTGATAAAGTTTGTGGGCCAGTGTACGAAGTTGCTGACCTCCTGCAAGGTCTGGGCCACGAAATCAAGGAACTCGACATAGATTATGGAATTCGCGGCATACCGGCAATGTTTGCTTTATACATGAACGGAGTCCGAAAAGAATTTGCACCGTTTGATAACCGTGAAAGACTTGAACGTAGAACTCAAGCCACTTTGCGTATAAGCAAGTTATTCGGTGACCGGCTTGCGCAGTGGGCGCTGAAGACACGCGAGACGTTGACCGATCGCATGAATGAAACCTGTAAGGACTTCGATGTACTAATAACGCCGACACTGGCTAAGCCTCCCTTAGAGGTGGGATCCTGGGAGGGCCGTGGCCCTACCAGCACTATCCTGAGAATGCTCAGCTTCATGCCCTTCACTCTGGCCCAGAACTTCACCGGTCAACCGGCAGCCGCTGTTCCAGCAGGATTCACATCTGATGGCCTGCCGTTATCAGTTCACCTCGTTGGCCGAACCAACGATGACGCAACTTTAGTATCGCTGGCGGCACAGATCGAAGCAGAGCAACCCTGGGCACATATACGACCACCGATTTCATTGCTAAAGCAAAGTTGAAAATGAGTTTCACTATCTTTCGTTATCTTTAGGGAACAGTTTGTGCACGTCCAATTCGGTGGCACGCTCGGCGCGCTGGTTGCGGAGCTACGGAAGGCCGAATAAGGACGCGCGCTCATATTCGTCCGGACCAAGCGGGGTGCCGACAGACTGATGCGAACTCATCGTGACCGCAAGCTGAAAGCCGACATACGAATACCACGCTGGTTTGGAACCGCTGCTTCAGTCAAACCGGAGCTCTCGGCAACCTCGTCATCCGTCCCGTCCTCATATGTTTCTGGGCCCTCAATCCTATGATCTTGCTTCAGACTGTCTTTCATCCCGATCCCTTTATTTCAACTTGACGAAGCCCGCGCCAATTTGCCGTGCAACCTCCACCAGTATTTCTATGCCGGTCAATATGTATAAGGCAGTATATATCTTGATTGCGCCGTCGTTTAAGGTGAGATCTGGATCGGTGATGCAGCATGCAAGACGTGATCCAGTGCATGTCACCTACAAGACACTTCTGTGTCTATGCTCCTGATCTATGTCTCAGTCGATCGGCGATTTTCTTCCGCTTGTTGTCGGTATCGCAATCAGCCCGATTCCGATCATCGGTGTCATCCTCGTACTTTTCTCTGCTCGTGCCCGATCAAACGGTCTAGCGTTCGTGGTCGGGTGGGTTGTGGCTCTTATCGCGATTGCTGTGATCGTTCTCGTTGTTGGTCAGTCTCTCGACATCGGCTCAGAGGAATCTTTATCGGGACGGGCTTGGCTTCATATCGGTCTAGGTGCAGTGCTGGTGCTTATGGCGCACCGGTATCGCCGGAGGAGATCAACCGACCCGGATGAAGTACATATGCCCAAGTGGATGTCACGAGTCGAGGAGATGAAGTCGCTCCAGGCTCTCGGTCTCGGAGCCGCGCTTGTCGCACTGAACCCCAAGAACGCTATTCTCGCGATCGCCGCTTCCGTTCAAATCGCCCAGGTGGATCTGAAGACTGGAGGCGACATTGTCTCGATTGCTGTGCTCACCGTCATCGCCAGCATCACAATCCTCGCGCCGGTCGTCTGGGTAGTGATCGCTGGAGACCGTGCGACAACGACACTCGAAGGACTGAAGTCCTGGTTCATCAAACACAACGACGCGATCATGATCGTGCTCATGCTTGCCTTCGGAGCGCTCCTCATCGGCAAAGGCATCGCTGCACTTTAGGTTGGCTTCCCAGCCAGTCCAAACCTAGACCGCAAACCCGCGTTGGATTAAACGGGAACCGCATGGCTTCTGCTACGCGCCCGACAAGATTCGAACTTGTGACCTTCGGTTTCGTAGTTCTCTTTTTGATTTAGGCACGTTTCGGCCTCGTAGTGTTTATGCGGGTTCGTTCTATATGTGTTTCGGTTATTTTCGATTATTTTCGATTGCTTGTGTTGTCCTTTTTGTTGTTTCCCTGCCGTTGTCAGTCTTAGCGCGAAGGTGAGTGCAAAGAAAGCTGACTCTTCTAGTAAATCCGTATTTGTTGGAATTTGGTCTATTTGTGCGGACCATTCTCAAAGTCTTAGCGTCTGTTAAACACGAAACGTAAATGAACAGCTTGAGAGAAGCCATTTAAGGCACATGAAAAATGCTGTGTCACTAATTGCCATGCTGTGCGTCTACATAGGCGGGAGAAATGTATCTGTGTAGAACCTCTGTGATCTGGGAAGAAGAGTAGAGAGGAGACCATGAATAAATCAAGGCTTTTGTTCTTAAGTAGCTGCGAGATTCTTATGAGGTCCAGTAATCCCAGACCGGCTTATAAGCAATGGAGTCTGAGATGCGTGCTGACAGCGTTGGTACTCATCCTTGTTGTTGTCTTCCAGCACTGCCAACGCGGTAGAGAAGTTCGTATACAACGTACAGCAGACAGTCTGGATGGCCGACGCCGACGGACAAAATCAAGTCCAGTTGTACGATAGACCCGGCAATATCGTCGGATTTGAGCACAGTCGTTTTTGACAAGCTATCTTTCGGAGACTGGACAAATGATCTCTACTTGGTCGACTCAGATGGCCAAAGCACGAAAGGCTTCTCTTCGACGACACTGTCAGCGTCAGCCGGTATGCCAACTTTTCACCGAATACAGAGAAGGTCGTATTTGAGCGTTACGGAGGACTTGGTCCTCCCGGCATCTACACCATCGACCTGGACGGTCAGAACCTGACACAGTTGACGTTTGGGCCCTTGCCTACGTGGTACCCGGAATTTTCAGCGGACGGCAGCTTCATCGTCTATTCCGACTTTAACAACACGGGCCACGACGGGTACAACTACGGCCAGATCGTCACTATGAGGCCTGACGGCTCAGACAGGCAGGAGGTTACATCTTCGCCCGGCGAGGGGGAAGGGTACAACGACATGCGGCCTGCATTTCCCCTGACGGGGAAAAGATTGTCTTTAACCGCGCCCCGCAACCGTGCTGTCCTGGAGGGGGCCTCTGGACTGGCGTAGGGGACATCTGGACGATTAACACCGACGGCACAGGGCTTACCCGTCTTACGTACTTATATGAGGAGGGGGTAAGTCACGCTACGCACCCAACATGGTCGGCCGATGGTGAGACAATACTGTTTAACTTATGGGTCGGGGGCTACGGTGCCGGCATCTGGGCGATTGACACCGATGGGTCAAATCTGCGAAGAATCGTCGAGGATGGCTTTTACCCTAACTTCCGCAAGGCATCAAGCGGCGGCGGCCCAGACTACGAGCAGCTACTTGGGATCTACAAGCCGTTTTTTAAACACGACAGCCAGGAAAACTACTACTACGACTCAGCGGCACAAGCAACTGACAACCCCGGCAGTTGCGAATCTCGTAATAAAGCGCCGAATCTCCTTATGAAATCTGAGTTTGAGATACTGGCTGCAGCCTATCCCTACTGCGGCGGACCAGACTTTCCCCTTGGTTTTCTCGGTCCTGGCCCCAACTACCCAAGCGGCGCCGAAGTTAACTCGGACGATTTCCTCGACTACGGCAATAAGTATAAGAAGGACGCTCAAAGAATGCACGCCGATCCCTTCTACGCCAACAAGATATACGGCCGCGTAGTTGTTGACCCAAACGACGGTGCGACCTGGCTTCAGTACTGGTTCTACTCCTACTACAACGATTTTCACTCGTCAGGCTTCGGCGTACACGAAGGCGACTGGGAGATGATCCAGTTGCAGATTGAAGCAGACAGAGTGCCCAAACGAGCTACCTACGCGCAACACGGTGGCGGTGAGACATGCGACTGGGATTTAGTGGAAAAGACCGTAGAGGGAGGACCTGTTACATATGTCGCTCGCGGATCGCATGCCTCCTTCTTCAGGCCCGGTAAATACAACACAAGTTTTCCGACCGTGAAAGACCGAGCTAACGGCGTGGGGGATTGGAAATACCCGACCATGGAGTCGGTTACCGTTCCGCCCAACTGGATACTCTGGCCGGGCAAATGGGGCGCTTCCGGCAACAGCCCCTCGGGGCCTTCTGGTGAAGGTAATAATAATAAGTGGAACACACCGTCGGCATTCGCTGACAGCTTCAGTTGTAGACTTGAGCAGCGAGGCGCAAGGAGTGGTCGGAGTTCCAGCATAGTCCCTCCACGTCCGAAGATCGCTGCCCAAATAAGAGGCGATCGCGCTGTGGTGCGTTACTCATTTAAGTACATGCCCAAGAGCGTCAAACGTAGGCCAAAGTATGTTCTTTTGACGGTCGATTCTGCAGGGAAGCGATACGCACCCCGCAGCTATCCATTTCGATTAAAGAGCTTGACGGGTGAGCGGTCGATCCCTCTAACGCCGGGTGGTGGCCCCTACAGAGTCAAAGCAAGTTCCTTTACAGAAGAGATGTACTCAAGCGACGTGGTGGTTAGCAAAGCCTTGAGGTAGCGTGTAGTCGATCTACGTACTGGCTCTGAGATTGTCAAACGCTCGGGTGTCAGCAGCCATACGAGAAAAAACGATTATCTACTTCCTTGGGCTTCAATAAACCGACGGATGACAACACCGCCTGCAATCGATGCCACAGCTGGTAGCACAAATATGTAAAAAAGAATCTCCAAATACACAGAAGATTCAAGGGTAATATCTGCCGGGTAGAAAATGCTCATTAGAACCATGATGACGGGAAGTAGTAGTGACCACCAGCGGCCAATGACGAACCCAAATACAGCGTTGAACAAAATCAAGCTACCGATCAGCACGGCAAAAGAGTCTGTGTTAAATAGCTCCACGTGGTAAAACAGAAAGTAGTATGCCGCGGCATATACGACCGCCGCTAAAAGGACGGGCGTAAGTTGCGTGTGCCCACTTCGATGAGACCCCCCGACTGAGCGGCTCTCTTGCTGAGTTTTGGATTTATCAATCATGCTTCAAATGTTGGGCTTGAGATAGCTGCAAAGAATGCCTGTAGCAACCTTCTGAATATTGTGTCACATCTTCAAGTCGAATATTGACCCGCCGCCTGTCTCGCCGTAGTCCCACGCTAGCTTGATCGACGAGTCAGCGTTGTGAATGAAGTGCTTCAGGTAGATATGGACAAATTTACGGGCCTTTGGTCGGGGGTCAGGGTCGGGGGTCGATCGGGGGTCAGGTCGGGGGTCAGGTCGGATCGGGGGTCAGATCGGGTCTCGGATGGTGCAATATGTGCACCAATTTAGAGCTGACCCCATGGTGCTTTGGGTTTTCTTTGTTTCGTAGACAAGAGTGGGGATCAGGGAAAACCCTATAACCATGCCGAGCTCGTTAAAACGCCGAGGCCCACACAGCCAAAACGCCAGCATCCTCTAAGATCAACGTTTTAAAGGTGTCTGACGTAATCACAACCCACCGCCTGACAAAGGTCTTTGGCGACACGACGGCTGTATCGGAGCTCTCGTTCTCGGTAAGAGAAGGTGAGGTATTCGGTTATCTCGGTCCAAACGGCGCCGGAAAGACTACGACGATAAGGCTGCTGCTCGATCTGATCAGGCCCACGACCGGCCACGCCAAGCTGCTCGGCTCTGACGTGAAGGGACAAAACGAGCTACATCGGCAGGTTGGCTACGTACCCGGCGACCTGGCTCTGTATGGACGGCTTACCGCGGACGAGCACTTCAAGTATTTCGCGAGCCTACGCGACGGAGTGGAGTGGTCTTACGTGAGGCGGCTGACCGACAGATTCGACCTCGACACTGACCGCCCGATCGGCGATCTGTCGACGGGCAACAGGCAGAAGGTCGGGCTTGTTCTGGCGTTCATGCATAGGCCGAAGCTGCTGCTCATGGACGAGCCAGCGGCCAGCCTCGACCCCTTCATCAAGAGGGAGCTGTTCGAGTTGATCGGGGAGATGACCGAGGCGGGGGCCACCATCTTCTCTCCTCGCACCGGCTTTCCGAGGTCGAGCAGATCGCCGATCGCGTAGCAATGATCAACCAGGGGCGCCTATTAGCTGTTGAACGCGTTGAGGCGCTAAAGGCCAGTGCGCTGCACCATGTAGAGGTTCGTTTCGCCAGCCGGCCTCCGAGCGACGCCTTCGCCGGCGTCCCTTCCGTCGAGAGTGCGTCCGTCGAGGACTGCCACGCCAAGCTGGCGGTGCGTGGCTCGTTCGATCCGTTGGTGAAGCAGTTGGCCACCTACGAGGTCGTCGACCTCAACAGCCGCGAGCCGGACCTCGAGGACATCTTTCTGGACTACTACGAGGCCGATGGGGGTCGAGAGGGTATCGGTGAGCCGAATGCTCGGTAGCGTCTTCAGCAAGACAATTCGCGACTATCGCCGCTCCCTCTTTTGGTGGAGCTTGAGCCTGGTCGGCGTCGCCTTCATGTATATAGGCCTCTATCCGACGATACGCGACCAGCCTGGGCTCGAGCGGATTCTCGAGGAGTACCCGGAGGCCGTCCGCGCCCTCTTCGGAGGGGAGGCAGCCAACTTCTCCACCGGCGCTGGCTACCTGAACGTGGAGCTCTTCTCCTTCTTTCTGCCACTGCTTTTCTTCATCTTTGCGATCGGGGCAGCCTCGGCAGCAATTGCCAAGGAGGAGCAGGAGGAAACGCTTTCCCTGCTGCTGGCTACGCCGATCTCGAGGAGGCGTCTGGTGCTGGAGAAACTTGGCTCCGTCGTGGCGATGGTTGTACTACTCGGTGTAGTTATGTGGCTGGCGCTAGTAGTCGGAGACGTCTTAGTCGATATGGAGCTTGGAGCTGACAAGATCGCGGCAGCGATAGCGAGCTGTCTGCTGCTAACGCTCGTGTTCGGCGCGGCGACCCTGCTACTTGGATGCATCAACGGCAGGCGAGCGCTGAACATCGGCGTTGCCTCCGGCGTCGCGGTCTTCGCCTACCTGCTGAACTCGCTGGCACCGCTCGCGGACTGGCTCGAGCCCTGGCAGCAGGCGTCACCGTTCTTCTACTACATCGACAGCAATCCACTGCGTAACGGGCTCCAGATAGAACACGCGCTGGTCTTGCTTGTGCTTGCGGCTGTGCTTGCGGCTTTCGCCGTGCTGGCGTTCAACAGACGCGACATCTCTGGGTGATACATCCGGCGCACCGCGCAGGCGCTTCGAGTGTAGCTCGTGGCCGCAGCGCCCACCTAAGGTCTGATCGAGCACTGTCGTGCACTATGGGGTCAGCTCTAAATTGGTGCACGTGACGCACCGTCCGAGATCTGACCCCGTGCATATGACGCACCGTCCGAGACCCCGTGCATAGAAAACCCAAATCATTGGATTTTCTTGGTTTCATAGACGGGAGCAGAGATTGTTCAAAACCCCATAACCATGGGGCTTCAGCCCCCCGCGCAAACAGATGCACGGCAGTTATTTCGACAGTTTGACCAAATCCAGACATAACATAGCGTTAGTTAACGAACGCTAACCAATGTCTACCGTTAGTAACCGATAACGCCTTAACGTTTAGTAAGATGATTTGTAACTAAACGACCGCTTAGGTAGAGAAAGGCTGAACGGTGACACAATCCAGAACTGTAAGTCAACGCGCAGGGACTCTTGTACAGATGCAGAGTGCACCTGAACCGTATTACGCCTTTCACCCGAAACCGCTACCGCCAAATCCCCCTCTCAAGATCGACACTGAGATCCAAGATCTACTGGGTAGAGCAAACCAGGAGCTCGGACGACTCGATGGCGTAACTCTACTTCTGCCGGATCCAGATATGTTGCTCTACACATTCATCAGGAAGGAGGCGGTCCTGTCGTCCCAGATCGAGGGAACGCAGTCGTCTCTGTCCGATCTTCTCCTTTCCGAAGTCGATTCGGTACCTGGAGTACCGATCGAGGACATAACAGAGACCTCAAACTACATCGCTGCGATGGATCACGGGTTGAAAAGAATCGAAGACGGATTCCCCGTTAGTAACCGTCTTTTGAAAGAAGTACATGGGATCCTGCTTTCAGGATTTCGTGGCGGAGACAAGAGTCCTGGCGAGTTCAGAAAAACACAGAACTGGATCGGGGGATCATGCCCAGGGGACGCGCGTTTTGTACCACCACCAGCTCCAGAAGTAGCTGACGCGATGGGATCTCTCGAAAAGTTTGTTCACGATGAGCCATCAAAAACGCCGACACTAATCAAGATCGCTCTTGCACACGCACAGTTCGAATCAATCCACCCATTCCTTGACGGGAACGGTCGTGTTGGGCGATTGCTGATGACTCTACTTCTGTGTTCCGACGACCCGCCAATTCTGTCACGACCCCTTCTATACCTCAGTCTCTATTTAAAGCAGAACCGCACCGCCTATTACGACCATTTACAAGAAATTCGTACCGATGGTACGTGGGAGAGTTGGCTCAAGTTCGTTCTAAGAGGCATCGTTGAGGTTTCTGCGTCGACTACCGAAACCACAAGGAAGATCGTTAAGCTGATAGAAGAAGACCGACGCAAACTCGAAGGCATCGGGCGCGGGAGTGTTACCGCGCTACGGCTGCACAATCATGTTGCGAAAGTGGTTGTGACGTCGGCCGCATCCGCAAGGAATGCTCTCAAAACCTCCGAGCCGCCGATCTATAACGCGTTAAAGAAGCTCGAGAATGCTGAGATTCTGCGAGAGACAACAGGTAAGCAAAGAGGGAAGATCTACGTTTACCATAGCTATCTATCACTACTCAATGAGGGAACGGAAACCCCATGAGCAGTGATGCGAGTTTATTAGAAAGTAAATGAGCTAGCTGATCATCTTAAGGACACAGTCAGCCGATGGTAAATAGCGTTCGACGCGCCCGACAAGATTCGAACTTGTGACCTTCGGTTTCGTAGACCGACGCTCTATCCAGCTGAGCTACGGGCGCCTGTTTAGGATTCTAGATGCCATGGGCAGTACATCCAGAGCGTTCCCTGAGTTTATATTGACAGAATGAGCCTCTGCTGCTGCTTTAAGCTGCGGCCTGCGGCACCTTAAACAGAATCTGGAAGCGAGCCGCGAGTGTCATGTCACCCTCTATCTTCAGACGACCGCTCGTGAACAGCGCCGGACCGACGATCTTCTGGGCCGCTAGTTTTACAAAGTCGACTCCGGTCAGTTCCATCGAAACGGACGGTGTCTCGGAACTGTCACGACTAATTTTGCACTCTTTATCCTTGATAACGACCTGCCAGCGGTCGTTCTCAGCGTCGGGCTTACCGGTAAGCCGCCATTCGAGTACTGCATCCAAGCCCTCCGCATTTTCAGGCAGGAAATGTTCGCTCATCCCATCGAAGATCCCTTCGATTGCAACATCCCAGTTCTCACTCAATCCCTGCTCAATCTGCTCGTCTGAGGCTTCACTGACGAGCTTCATGAACTGCTCCGGACTTATTTCGCCTGGCCCTGCTGAGCCCAGGTCATTTATATACACCAACCCCCTCTGGTAAATGTCGGAGCAAGCCTAGCGCGACTTCAGCCCGTCAGGAGCGTCGATGGCTTTTTTTATCCTTGAGCGCCGGGGGTCTTTTTGAGAGGCTCAAGGTGGCATTCACACGGATGCGCGAGCCAGGATGGCTCGCGTGCCACCGTAAGTAGTGGCAGGATGAACCGCCCTCTCAAAAAGACCCACAGGCGACCATACTTCTCCGGTTCGAATCTTCCTGCACGAGACGACTGTGTCTCTCAAAGCTAGCGCGCGCAGCAGTGTGTGGTTTCACCACATAGTGGACAGATGTGTCAGGACATACTGGACACCTACGAGAAAGAGGTGTCTGTATGTACAAAGAGCGTTTTCTGGTTGACGCGGTTGTTTTAGAGGGTAGGAGTGGAGATTGCCCCACCTATCGTAGAACTTTGACAGCGGCCCTCAACGGTGGTTAGACGGTTGAGACCATAGCGACCTCCTCACTCGATGGCAACGACAAATCAGTAGAGCACTTGAACTCACCTTCGATTGCAACGACCAGCTTGGCGAGATCTCGATAGCCGTTGATCCGCCTGAACTGCTTCTCTGCTTCGAGCATTCCGGCAGCAGTCCAACGCATAGCCATATCACCCTTCTGCCATCGCTTGACATTGCGGTGCGTTGTGCGAGCGACAGAGATCATCGACTCGATCGGATTGGTTGAAGCCAATGTGCGTTTTAAGCTGTTGCCTACTCCCAGACGGTTAACTGTCAGGGTCTCTGCCATACCTTCCCGAAGCGACGTGGCGGCACTGGGATGTGTTCGTTCCAACTCACCGGCCAGTACCTTAAGCTGCGACAGGCCTCGATCGTAGCCATTCTCTGCCCAGGCCTTACGCAATCGGTACCGGACAGCCGGCCTGTCACGCTCAGGCAGGTGATCGAGTACGTTACGTTCCTTGTGACGTATGCAACGCTGGATCGGGGCCTGATGGCCGAAGACATCGTCAATCGCCTTACGCAGAGCCTTCGATCCGTCGATTACAAACAGTATCCCCTGCTCGGGGTCCAGGCCTCGGGCCACCAAGTCCGACAGTAGCGCTGTGGCTACTGTTGCATTCTCGGTAGATCCCTCCCACAGGCCCAGTGGTACCTTCACTCCTTCAGTGGTGATACCAAGCGCCACCACATTCGTACGACCGGAAAGCTCGATTCCATCGATCATCAGCACTGCCAGGCGTACATCGTCTAAACGACGGCTCATAAGCTGTGCCATAGCTTTATGAGTGCGCTTGATGAACTCTCGTGATACCGATGACTTGGAGGTTGAGCGCTCTGTGGAGCTGACCTCTTCTCCAACCGGTTCTTGCGTGCGTCTGAAACGGCGTGTCGACACTCCTGCCAGCATGCGCTCTGCCACCACGCGTGAGAGCGGATCGCGGTCGGCGAAGTGCTCGTAGGTCGAAAGCTCTACCTCCTCTGAACCGTCAGCCGATCTCGCTCGTGGTCGTTTGACCTGCACTCTGCGTGCACCAAGCGTGACTTGGCCTTGCTCATGCCCATGGCGCACAGCGTTGCGTTCCGGGTTGTGCTTGGCCTTGGGCCCTACTATCTCATCGACTTCCTCTTCCATCAGTTCAGCGACAACACCTAAGCCGACACCGACCGATAGGGCCATAAGACCTTCTCTTGCCGCACCTACCAGTTCACCTAACGCTTCTTGCACTCGAGCGGGCAAGATGTCTTCTTGCTTGGTTACAGCCTGTGCAACCGTTACTGTCTCTTTCACAGTGGTTCCTCCTGTCTTGTTGGATTTTTGTCACCTCTAACGCTTGCAACGCAAGCGGACGAGGCGGGAGAACCGCTATTTCAAGTTCTACGAGCTATGGGGCATGCTCTGGGAGTGCTAGAGAGGTAGCTAAGGCTCACGGAGTTTCAAAGAGCTGGATCTATGAGTTGATTGCGCGTTTTAGAAAGGGAGGCTATAAGGCGTTAAAGCCACGCTCTCGTAGGCCACAGTCTTGCAAACACCAGGTTAGTGAGAAGGTTGTCAAGGCCATAGTCAAGCTGCGTAAGCAGATTGAGCGCGACGGCCACGATGCCGGTGCACATACGATTGTCTTTCACCTGGCCAAACAGCTCGACCATACGCCCTCAGTGACGACTATCTGGCGCATCCTTAAGCGCAAGGGGTTGGTCGTCCCCAAGCCACAGAGACGCCCACACTCATCAATCAAGCGCTTCCAAGCTGACCTGCCCAACCAGATGTGGCAGGCCGACGTCACTCACTGGCATTTGGCCGACGGTAGTGACGTTGAGATATTGAACTTCGAAGACGACCACTCCAGGCTCTTTCTAGCCTCTGATGTCTATACCACCACCAAGGCAGCCGATGTCGTGGGTACCTTCCATAAGGTCTGCTCCTACCATGGCCTGCCGGCATCGCTCTTAACCGATAACGGTGCGGTCTTTACCGCTAAGGCTAGGAAAGGCAAGGTCTTACTCGAGTCTGAGCTGGAGCGGCTTGGCATCGTCTATAAGAACTCCAGGCCTTACCATCCCCAGACCTGTGGAAAGGTTGAAAGGCTGCATCAGACCTTAAAGAGGTACTTGGCAAAGCAGGCGCCTGCAAAGACCAATGCAGAGCTTCAAGTGCAACTTGATCGCTTTGTCCACTACTACAACAACGTTCGCCCGCACAGGGCCCTGGGGCGCCGCACACCCCTACAGGCGTTTAACGATCGCGTAAAAGCTGGGCCCGTTAAGGCAGCAGACACTGATACTTACTTCAGAGTTCGAAACGACAAGGTAGATAAAACCGGCAGCGTTACCTTGCGCCACCAAAGCCGCCTATATCACATAGGAATCGGCAGAGCCTACAAAGGCCAGCCAATAAGACTCCTCATTGCTGATCGCAACATCAGAGTAGTCGACAAAGATGGGCAGCTGATCAGACAGTTAACTCTCGACCCTAACCGTAACTATCAACCAATAAACGGTGAAAAAGTGTCTACTATGTCCCGAGACATGTGTCCAGCATGTCCCGAGACATAACACAACGGAGAGGGAGGGATTCGAACCCTCGAAGGAGGTATAACCCCCTTACTCGCTTAGCAGGCGAGTGCCTTCAGCCACTCGGCCACCTCTCCTAAAACGCAATGATAGATCGGAGAAACGCGTTTTTCACTTCAGGGGCGTTTTCTCCAACGACAACTCTTTGATCCATACCGTACCGCTGCCTTCGACCGCCAGGTTCAACTTGATCAAGTCAGGCCGCTGGCCCTCCTTTAGATAGAACGGAATCTCGTAGGAGGCCCAATCGGTTGTACCACTGGCCGCATTCTTTACGCCCTTGGAGAAGAACTCGCCGCGTCCTGGAACCCTGCACCACATCTCCAGATACGCCTTGCCGTCCAGATCGGCAGTCTTGATCTTTGCTCGGTAAGCAACCATGCACTGTGCGATACCGGGATCGTCTAGTTCGAACAGGCGCACAGTGATGGATTTATCTACATCTACACGCCAACCATCTCCATCCACGCTCACACCGTCTTGAGATATCAGACCATCCGAAAGATCGAACCCGCGAACGATCTCAGGAGCACCTGCGGGCTGTGGCCCTTTGAGCTTCTCTTTCAGTCGTTCAAACATGCTGAGTTCAATAATCTCCCAGGAAACACACTACACCAAAATCAACAAAAAATAGATCTCCAATTTTTCCTTAACGGAAGCCTTACTGTAAAGACTCCGCACGGTGCCATTTGTACCACACTTTTTTTATACAAGAACGCAGGGGGTTGTCACAGCACCAGAGCGCAGGGGGTTTGTTCGAGAAGACTTACCACGAGCACAGGGATGACAGCCTGGATGGCTGTCGTGCCCGTCGTACATGGCAGCCGGATGGGCCGCTCTTCTCGAACAAACCCCCAAGCGATGGCGGAGTTTCATGGAACGAAGTAGTCCGATCAGTAATAATAAGGCAATGGTTCTAGACGATCTAAAAAATGAACGTGACAAGATTATCTCCCTGGTTGCCAAGTACGATGGTCACAATGTGCGTGTCTTCGGCTCACTCGCTCGTGGAGAAACTGAGACTAACAGTGACATCGATCTGCTCATTGAGTTTGAGCCGAAGCACAGCTTGCTCGATCAAGCGGATCTGATTCGGGATCTAGAAGAAGCTCTTGATAGTCATGTAGATGTGGTGGAGCCACAGGCTCTCCACTGGTTCATCAAGGACCGTGTGCTTGAGGAAGCAGTTCCTTTATGAGCCATCGTGACGATTTGTACGTAGTTCACATTCTGGAGTGCATAGACAAAATCAACGACTTCAGCCGCGGCGACCGAGGTAGGTTTCTTGCTGAAGTGATTGTCCAGGATGCTGTGCTGCGCAATCTTCAGACACTGGCTGAATCAACTAAGAGACTGTCCGATGAACTAAAAGATTCGATGCCGGATATCCGTTGGGAGTCGGTTGCTGGTTTCCGTAACCTGATAGTTCACGATTACCTAGGCGTAAATGCAGAGCGCGTTTGGGAGATCGTTGAGCAGGAGCTCCCACTACTAGAGAAAGCGCTACGAGTAGTCGCACCAAACAGCTCTCAATAACCAATCGAAATTTGCCGATACGCAGATTTTGTATTACTGAGCACAAGGGGTTTGTATCGAGAAGACCCAACCAAGCGCACGAACCCTAATTCAGGGGGCAAGAGCGCAGGGGGCTTTTTCGAGAAGGCTTACGACGGGCACAGGGATGACAGCCTGGATGGCTGTCGTGCCCGTTGTACGAGGCTGCCGGACGAGCCGTTCTTCTCGAACAAGCCCCCAAGCGACGGAGGGGGGGAGATTCGAACTCCCGAGGGACGGAATCGCCCCTGCTGGTTTTCAAGACCAGTGCATTCAACCGCTCTGCCACCCCTCCGGGTACAGGCCAACTCTAAGACTACCGCTACACAGCAACCTGACGAATCAGCTTTTCATGCCGCAACAAACGTTACAAGGTCGTGTTTAAGGTGTGCGCGAGAAACCGGCAGGTTTATCTGTGGCAAGGTAGCGCGAACAAGAGAGTTGAGAAGATGCTCACAGTTTACGCAAGATACGAAAGAATACTCGGCTTCAGGGACGTGCCGGTCTCCCGCAGGCATGTTGTTGGGAGGGGCCTTTCGGCTCTAAAGCAAGGGGCCATACAGGCCAAGTATTTATGAAGGAGGAGGATCACGTTGAAAAAGATCTCAATTTTCGGGTCGTTGCTGGCGGTGTCTATGCTGGCAATCGGAGCAACTGCAGCACATGCGGTGGCTCCGACAGGAACCCAGTCGGTAAAAGTAAGTCCGACCACAACGAGCAAACCTCTCAAGAAGATTTTTCTTGAAGGCACGTTTGACGTTATACCGGGTATGGCGATGCAGCCTATACCCAAATTGCTTACGATCACGTTGCCGAAGGCGAAGCTCGACAAGCGTGCAATTAAGGGTACGGACGACGTAAAGAAGGTCGAAGCGGCCGGCAAGTGCACCAAGTCCAAGTACCGGCTTGGTACGCTGAAAGTCGTTGCCCGAGCAGTGCCTTTGATCGACACGCTCAATACATCCGGGGAGGTCTGCCTAGTCAAGACGAATTCAGGCAGTGTTTTCTCTGTTGTTCTCGCCGTTGTATACGACCCACTTGGGATAAGGCTCGCCGTTCCGGCGGAAATTAAACTCGTCAGTGGAGCCCCGACCATAGTTGTTGACTCAAGCATTCTTAACAACCTTGTCGCTGGACAGAGCGTTGCCATCCAATCTCTCAGCGCGAACGTCAACAAGAACCCGAAGCGCAAGATCGGTAAGGGCAAGAAGCGCAGGACTGTCTACCTTATGACCACGCCGAGCAAGTGCAAGAAGAAGGTGTGGAAAGCGTCCCAGATCGTCACGTTCTTTGACGCTGATCCGTTCGTGTCGGAGACAACGACCAAGTGCAAGCAGGCCAAGAAGAAAAAGAAGAAGTAACGGTTATCGCATAATAAAGGTAAGGGTTGCTAGACCATTTCAGTCCTTGCTACTGCCAGTAGGCGTTTGGCATCGCACGTTGTAGCGGTGGTGATCCAGAAATACATTTGAGAAGATGTACGCAATTTACGCAAGATGCGATAGATTACTCGGCTTCAGGGGCGTGCCGGTCTCCCGCAGGCATGTTGTTGGGAGGGGCCTTTCGGCTCTAAAGCAAAGGGCCATACAGGCCAAGTATTTATAGAGGAGGAGGATCACGTTGAAAAAGATCTCAATTTTCGGGTCATTGCTGGCGGTGTCTATGCTGGCGTTCGGAGCAACCGCAGCACATGCGGTAGCTCCGGGAGGGACCCAGACGGTAAAAGTTACCCCGGCCGTAACGAACAAACCTCTCAAGAAGATTTTTCTTGCAGGCACGGTCGACGTAATACCAGGCATGGCGATGCAGCCTATACCCAAGTTGCTTACGATCACGTTGCCGAAGGCGAAGCTCGATAAGCGTGCAATTACGAGCACGGACGACGTAAAGAAGGTCGAAGATGCTGGCAGGTGCACCAAGTCCAAGTACCGGCTTGGTACGCTGAAAGTCGTTGCCCGAGGGTTGCCGTTGATCGACACGCTGAATACATCCGGGGAGGTCTGCATCGTCAAGACAAACTCAGGCAGTGTTTTCTCTGTTGTTCTCGCCGTTGTATACGACCCACTTGGAGTAAGGCTGGCCGTTCCGGCGGAAATTAAACTCGTCAGTGGAGCCCCGACCATCGTTGTGGACTCAAGCATTCTGCACGAGCTTGTCGCTGGACAGAGCTTTGCGATCCAATCTCTCAGCTCAAACGTCACAAGGAACCCGAAGCGCAAGATCGGTAAGGGCAAGAAGCGCAGGACCATCTACCTTATGACCACACCGAGTAAGTGCAAGAATAATGTGTGGAATGCGTCTCTGACGACCACGTTCTTCGATGCCGATCCACTTGTGGCTGAAACGACTGCCAAGTGCAAGCAGGCCAAGAAGAAGAAAAAGAGGTAGCGAATCTCGCTTAATAGGCGTAAATACGTTACTTAAAGGTAGAAGGGCGGCCAGGATGGCCGCCCTTCTTTTATCCTAAAAAAATGGGATGCCTAAAGCACACCGATTGATCAAGCTGTGGACGGACGGGTGCTTGATCTAAACGGTGTGCTTCAGGTCTATTGCGTCGGAGAGATGCAGAAAGCCCGTAAGAAGAAGGACACGAGCCACCTGTGGCTCGGGGTTCTGGATGACAAGACGGCGTGAGTCGCCCTCGAGATGACGGGCGAGCCGAAGCATGCTTTTTAGAAACGACGCCTCAACGTACTCGATACCGCTCAAGTCAAGTACCAGATCATCCATGGATGTCCGAGCTGCCTCATCACACGCCTCTACTGCAGAGCGCTTGGCGCCTCCCGCCGCATGAGTTGTATGTTGATTTAGCTTGAACTCCATGGTTTTACCTTCTCCTAAAAAGGCTCTACTTATAAAGACGCGCCAGCAGGTAAAAAATTACGGTCTAATTACGCTTGTGTGACGGATGCAACGCCTGTCTCACGCTGGAGACGGATGACGGATCGACTGGGTCGTGTCTCAGATCTATATAGATGTACTGCTTAGCCAATAAGGCCCTAAGGCGACCCAGTGTGCTCAAGTTCCAGCGAATTTGTAATCTTGAAAAGCCCAGATAGAAGCAGCGTGCGAGTCACTTCGACCTCTGGATTCCTAATAACTACATTCCGAGACTTTCCGTCCAACTGCCGAGAGAGCTGCATCAGTTCCTTTACAAGCTGTGCATTAACGTGTTCGATCCCGCTCAGATCGATCACGACACTCTCGCCCGACCCATCTGTTATGCGCTTGTACAGGTTTGAACGATCAGTACCGGCAGCTTCCAATTGACTCGCTCTCTTTTGATCGATCCTCAGTGTCAACGGCTTACCTTTGAATAGCTATATATACAGACCCTTTAGGAGCCAATTCGTCACGATTGAATTTGTGCACAATCTGCAAATGGACGGTCAGTTTCATGCACGCGCTGAAACCAAGAGAGGCCTGACAGGCCGACCATCATTGCTCGGGCTACCCGGGTCTCACGTTTATTTGGTCAACTCTGACGGCGCCCCAAAGCGGTGTAAGGCTGCCGGTACTGCAATACTGCCGTCTTCTTGCTGATGGTTTTCCATGATCGCGATGATCGTCCTTCCGGCGGCTACCGCCGTACCGTTCAATGTATGCAGTACTCGCGGCTTGCCCTTTCCACTCCTAAAACGGCAGGAAAGCCTGCGCGCCTGATAGTCGGTGGTGTTCGAAGTAGATGTGACCTCACGGTAGCTCCCCTGGCCAGGCATCCACGCCTCACAGTCGTACTTCTTGGCCGCCGATGCACCGAGGTCTCCCGCAGCGACGTTCACAACGCGGTATGGAATCTCAAGTTCTGAGAGGATCTCTTCTTCGATCGCGAGCAGAAGCTCGTGTTCGGCATCGGATTTCTCGGGGTTGCAGAACGAGAACATCTCGACCTTGTCAAACTGGTGCACGCGAAAGATCCCGCGCGTATCCTTGCCTGCCGCACCGGCCTCACGCCTGAAGCATGGTGAGAACCCAACGTACCTCAAGGGAAGTCTCGACTCGTCCATCACCTCGTCGACGTGGAGCGAGGCAAGTGGCACCTCCGAGGTGCCGACTAGATAGAGATCGTCATCGGCGGCTTTGTATATCTGGTTCTCATCGGTCGGTAGAAAACCGGTCGCATACATAGCTCGTTCACGCACTAAGGCCGGCGGGATCACCGGAATAAATCCCTTACTACTCAACTTGTCTATCGCGTACTGGACGAGTGCAAGCTCCAGCTTGACGAGCCCGCCTAGAAGATATGCGAATCGAGACCCCGATGTTTCTGCCGCGTTCTCCATATCGATAACGCCCAAATCGATCCCTAACTCCAAATGGTCCTTTGGCTCAAAACCAAACTTAGGCTGCTCCCCCACTTTACGAAGCTCCTCACACTCTTCCTCGGTCAGCCCGGGCGCTGCGGTTGGGTCAGGCAGATTGGGTACATTTGCCAACTCCAGATCGAGCCGTTCCTCGATCTCGGCCAACTTGGACTGTTCCGACTTCAACTTGCCGGCTACCTCCTTCATCGCGGCGATCGCGGCTTCTGGCTCCCCACCTTCCCTCTTTGCCTTGCCGATCTCCTCTGAGGCCCTGTTTTGCTGGGCCCTCAACTCCTCAACGATCTGTAACAGCCCACGACGACGCCCATCCAACTCGATCACTACATCCAGGCGTTCCTCAGCGCCACGTCTCTTCAGTGCAGCCTTCACGCCTTCAGGATCACTGCGGATCAGCTTCAGGTCTAGCGTTGGGAGCTCCCCGACTTATCCAGAGACTTCTTCTCACCAGGCAGCGGCTTCAGCTTCTTGCCAGCATACTCGGCGACAAACTTGGCTACACGATCTGCATCCTCGCCGGTTACGACGTTGGACGGCATGATGTCGCCACCGAAACCGCCGTTATAGATCGCGTACAGAACCGAGTCCTCTGTCTCCTTTATCTTGTCGAGATCCGGCCCGCTGGTCTTGTAATCACCCGACGAGCCCTCGGTGCCGGCTGCCTCGAGTGTATGGCATCCCGAGCATCGCTCTGCAAAGAGCTCTGCACCTTGCCGGTTGGGATCTTCTTTGGAGACCTTGATACCACTACTTCCGCACGCAGAAAGCGCCAACGCTGCTAACGCGGTCACAGTTAATAACAAGGTGAACTTGAGCATGTGATGCACGGAGCGGCATAATACTCAATTCATGGAAACAAATCGCTCCATCGATGCAAATTGCTCCTCATTTATTTTGACAGTACTACTGTCTATAACAGCGGCAACCTCGCTGACGTCGTGCGGCTGGCATAAGGACACGGCCGCAGAGGTCAAGGACGGCAAGGTAACGGTCGCAATCACGGAATATCGACTCCGCCCAAACAAGATAACTGCAAGACCTGGCACGATTGAGATCAAGGCGATCAATGATGGGAAGCTTGCCCACAACCTGATGATCTTGGACGGTGAGCGCCTGGTTGCCAGAACGCCGACTTTCCAGCACGGTTCAAGATTGATCAAGACCGTACTTCGCGAAGGTACCTACAAACTAACCAGCAACATAGGAAAGGATGAAGATCTCGGCGTACGGGGAACGATTACTGTTAGTAAATAGGGAGATGCAAAGTTCCCAACCAGGCAGCAGGGGAAGCAAGTTACACGACGAAGAGGTCTCATTGCGGCGCCGGCATGACGGCTACCCAAATGATTTGCGGAAGCTGTCTTTATGGCGGCGAGCCGGCGCCGTCAATAAAAGCTGTTATAAGTAGCCAGCAGTCATCGCCGCTCTAAGCGCCAGTGCAAATGCAAGTAGTGCGGCGATGGCCATGATGCCCATCTCTCTCCAAACAATGCGCATAGCGATCGCACGCTGCTCTGCGCTCTCAAGCGTGTGAATATCGACGTCGTCCGTCTCGCGAGCGGCCACACCGACACGCATCGCTTCAGCAATAAACATAACTGCCATCGGCAACAGACCGTAGACGATATGGAGGTCTTCAAGTGGCTTGTGGGCGCCCACCAGCAGCAGAGCGCCAAGGGTGACTTCAACGACGATCACAACCTGCGCGGCCCTTAGCAGATGCCAGAAAAGGACCGATGGATGCCGGGCAATCCAGGAGACAACACCCCAGATCCCTACGACAAGGGTCAGGCCGAGTACCGCTATCGATGCGTAGCCGTGTATCTGGGTCATGTTGAACGAGTTGAGACCATTAGTAGTAAGTATCAGTTTGTCACAAAGTCTGGTATAAACCAGACCCTGCCATGTTGAAAGCCTATCTGCCAGTAATCGTATTCTCGCTTATAGGGCTTGCGACAGGTATCGCTTTTACGATGGCGGGCGTTCTAATGGGTCCCCGCAGACCGAGCAAGGTGAAGGCCGATCCTTATGAGTGCGGTCTTCCAAGCGAGGTCAGATCTGGGATGAGGTTCGGGATAAGTTTCTATCTTGTTGCGATGCTCTTCATCCTCTTCGATGTCGAGGTGATCTTTCTATATCCGGTCGCAGTTCAGCTCAAGGCCTTCGGCGTCTTTGCCCTTGTTGAGACAATCGTCTTCATTGCGCTACTGGCGGTGGCGTTTGCCTACGTCTGGCGGAGAGGAGCCCTGGATTGGCGCTAGATCGTTCGCAACTACTTCGAGGTGTATCCGCGGCCGACGCCGAGCTCGAAAAACACGTCGAGGAGCGTGTGCTGATGACCACCACGGAAAAGGCCTTCAACTGGGGACGTTCGCGCGCCATCTGGCCGATGGGGTTCGGCCTTGCCTGCTGTGCCATGGAGATGATCAACGCTGGTGCGCCACGACACGACATCGCCCGCTTCGGCTACGAGGTCTTCAGAGCCTCACCCAGACAGGCTGACCTGATAATCCTTTCCGGCCGCGTCTCGATCAAGATGGCACCGGTAGTCAGGCGACTTTACGACCAGATGCTGGAGCCCAAGTGGGTGATCGCAATGGGAGCGTGCGCCTCAACCGCCGGAGTCTTCAACAACTACGCTCTGGTTGCAGGGGCCGACAAGTTCATGCCGGTAGACGTATACGTTCCCGGATGCCCGCCGCGCCCGGAGGCCCTTTTATGCGGAATCCTCAAACTTAGGAGCCAAATCGAGGGCCGTCCCGACCAGAGCTGGCGTGAACGCTACAGAAAAGACGGTGTTGACATCAAGGTGGAGGAACGTGACTGATAACAACGACCTCGAGCCGATCGTCAAGAGCCTCCGGGACAAGATCCCGGGGTTGAGTATCGATGCCCCGTGCCACAACGGCAGCACCTGCCTGGTGGTCAACCCCGACAGGATAAGAGACGTCCTCGGCCATCTAAAAGACGATCCAGAGCTGCGCTACAGGTTCCTGTCAAGCGTATATGCCGCCGACTATCTACCAAAGAAACCGAGATTCGGAGTGCATTACCAGCTTCTGAGCATGGAAAGGGCAGAGCGTGTTCGGGTCAAGGTGTCGATCGACGATCCGGGAGAATCGCTGCCAGAGATCGACAGCTGCACCGACCTCTTCCCCACCGCCAACTTTCAGGAGCGCGAGATCTATGACATGTTTGGGATAGTGTTCCGCGGACACCCCGACCTGCGAAGAATTCTCATGCCGGACGGCTACGGCGGGCACCCGCAGCGCAGGGACTTCCCCATGGGGGGCGAGCCGATCGAGTTCACGTTCAACGAAAACAGGTCGAACGACTCGTGAGCACCGCAATGAAACAGCCACCGGGAATTGACATTGAACGAAGTGTGGTTGAGTCCCCACACGACGCTTACGGCTCAGAAACCGATGGGCGAACTGAGCTTTTCACGATCAATTTCGGCCCGCACCACCCGGCTACGCACGGAGTTCTGAGGCTGATCGTGCAAATCGATGGCGAGGTCATACGGTCGGTCACGCCGGTCGTCGGGTACGTCCACACCGGCATCGAGAAAAACTGCGAGGACAAATCCTACTGGAAGGCCATCCCTCTGGTCGAGCGAATGGACTACTTCTCCTACTACTTCAACTCGCAGGCCTACTGCATGGCGGTCGAGAACCTGCTGCAAGAAGAGGTACCCAAGCGAGCGGAGTACCTGCGGGTGATCCACTGCGAACTGAACCGGATCACAAGCCATCTCATGTGGCTCGGGACATCGATAGTCGATCTCGGCGCAGTTTCGATCATCCTTTACTGCTGGCGTGAGCGCGACACCCTCCTCGATCTGTTCGAGATGTCTTCCGGCCAGCGGATGCATACACGTTACTTCCAGATAGGCGGAGTGATAGAGGATGTACCTCCAGGATTCGACAAAAAGGTGCTGGAAGCGGTCGCCATAATTCGCGAGCGTTGCGACGAGTACGAAGCGATCCTCTCGAAAAACGAGATTCTCCTTCAAAGACTCGCCGGGATCGGCGCCGTCGATAAGGGGAAGCTTCTTGAGCTTGGAGTGACCGGCCCCCTGCTACGTGCGGCGGGTGTGCCATGGGACCTGCGCAAGAACGACCCTTACAGCGCCTACGCTGACTTCAAGTTCAAAGTCCCGATCGGCAGTGAAGGCGACTGCTACGACCGTTACCGGGTGCGAGTGGAGGAGATGCGTGAGTCCTGCAACATCGTCGAGCAAGCGATCGAAGGACTTCCCGAAGGCCCCCACATAACAGACAACCGGAAGGTGGCCCTGCCGCCACGAGACGAGCTGGCCACCAGTATGGAGGCATTGATACACCACTTTAAATTGGTAACCGAGGGAATGCGCGTACCCGAAGGCGAGACCTATGTGCCGATAGAGAGTCCCAGGGGGGAGTTGGGCTGCTTCGTGGTATCCGACGGCTCATCTAAGCCCGCGAGAGTTCACTTCCGCGACCCCTCGTTCGTAAACCTTCAAGCGCTGGAAGCGATGTGCAAGGGCGGATACATCGCAGACTTTATTGCGAACCTCGCGATGCTCGACCCGATCCTCGGAGGCATCGACAGATGACTCAGAAGCTGCACGAGATCGAAGTTCCCAAGGACTTGAGGGAGAAGATCGAGGCCTCTATGGCCAAGTATCCCGATCGCCACTCGGCGGTCATCGATTCCTTGCGCGCTGCCCAGGATATGTTCGGTTGGTGCTCACCGGAGGCTTTACAAGCGGTCGCAGCCGTTATGAGAGTGAGCCCAGCATACGCCGAGTCGGTGGCCAGCTTCTACGACATGTTCTACCTGGAGCCCGTGGGTGAGAAAAAGATCATGGTCTGCACAAACCTCTCTTGCAAGATGCGCGGAGCTGACCAGGTTCTTGAGGCCTTTGAAAAAGCCTGCGAGACAAAAGTCGGTGGATCGAGTCCCGACAACGAGATACAGCTTGAGAAGTTCGAGTGCTTGGGTGGCTGTGAGATGGCGCCGATGGCGTCGATCGATGGCCACTACCGGGGGCCGCTGACTGAAGAGGATGCAGCAACGGCAGTCGATGAGATCAGACGGGGTGAGAAGCCGCTACCGGAGAAGGAGTTCGTCGGCGACTATGGGCGGAAGCAATCAAAATGAGCGAGATACTGTTTAAGAACATAGACGAGCCGGGCCTGCAGAAGATCGAGACCTACGAGCGGCTCGGTGGCTACCAGGCTCTTACGAAGGCGCTCAAGATGTCTCCTGACGAGGTCACCAAAGAGATCGACACCTCTGGCGTACGCGGAAGAGGGGGAGCGGGATTCCCGATGGGCAAGAAGGTGAGTTTCCTGCCTCGTGGTGACATCCAGCGGTATCTCTGCTGTAACTGTGACGAATCAGAACCGGGAACGTTCAAGGACCGCGAGCTAGTCCACAAAAATCCGCACCAGCTGATCGAGGGCATCATTATCTCGTCCTACGCTGCGAGTATCTCCAAGGCCTTCATCTACATACGCGGCGAATATGAGGAAGAGGCCGTCATTCTTGAACAAGCGATCGAAGAAGCAACAAGGGCGGGACTAATCGGCGACAACATTCTTGACTCCGGCTTCTCTTTGAGTCTGGTCGTCCATCGAGGAGCAGGCGCCTACATCTGCGGCGAGGAGACCGCGCTGCTCGATTCACTCGAAGGCAAGCGTGGCAATCCACGCCTCAAGCCTCCGTTCCCGGCAAACGAAGGGCTTTTCAAAGGACCGACACTGATAAACAATGTCGAGACCCTTTCAAATGTTTCACACATCGTCACAAACGGCGGCGCGTGGTATGCATCTATAGGTACGGAGAGATCGACCGGAACAAAGCTTGTCTCAGTGTCCGGTTGTATCCAGCGTCCCGGAAACTACGAGATCGAGCTTGGGATACCGGCGCGCAAGATCATCGAGGAGATGGCCGGTGGCCCACCGGAGGGTAGGAGCATCAAGGCATGGTTTCCTGGCGGGTCCTCATCCCCAATACTCAAGGCCGAGGATCTGGATATCCCGTACGATTTTGAGTCGATCGCCGAAGCAGGCTCGATGCTCGGCTCTGGCTCGATAATCGTCGTCGATGATTCGATACCGATCGTCAGTGTTCTCTTAAGACTTGCTCAGTTTTACCACCATGAGTCCTGCGGCAAGTGTTCGCCCTGCCGTGAGGGAACGAACTGGACCGTTAGGATTCTAGAGAGAGTCGAGAGGGGCGACGCATCACCCTCGGATCTGGATGTCGTTGCCTCCATCCAAGACAACATCAGCGGTCACAGCCTCTGCCCACTGGGAGACGCGATGGCGATGCCGGTCAGCGCAATCGTCAAGAAGTTCCGCGATGAGATCGAGCAGCATATAGAGACAGCAAGGCAGACCAAGCGCGAGGCGGTAGCTGTATGAGCCCAGAGACCGTCATCAAATGTGAGACGAAGATCGAGTTTGTGTCGATCACGATCGACGGCGTAGAGGCCATTGCACGTGATGGAGAGATGCTCATCGACGCCGCAAAGAAGGCGAACGTAGAGATCCCCTATTTCTGTTACGAACCGAAACTCGGCCCACCGGTTGGCGCCTGCCGCATGTGCCTGGTTGAGGTGGAGGGCATCCCCAAACTTCAAACCGCCTGCTCCACCCCCGTCAAGGACGGCATGGTCGTCAACACCGTCTCAAACCAGGTCAAGGAGGTCCAGGAGGCAGTTGCAGAGTTCCTGCTCGTCAATCACCCGCTCGACTGCCCGGTCTGCGATAAGGGTGGTGAGTGCCCACTGCAGGATGTGACCATGGGATGGGGACCCGAGCAATCAAGAACGGTCGAAGCAAAGAGGCACTTTGAAAAACCGGTCAAGCTCTCACCCCTGATCACTATCGATCGTGAGCGATGCATCCTTTGCTACCGGTGTGTGCGATTCTCTCAAGAGGTGTCCGAAGACGACCAGCTTGCTCTTATAGATAGGGGCGCGGCCACCTACGTGGGTACTTTCGACAGCAGTGAATACATCGCCCCGTTCTCTGGCAACGTTACGGAGCTCTGCCCTGTCGGCGCACTTACGTCGACCGAGTACCGCTTCAAGGCCAGGCCTTGGGATATCGAATCGTCGTCGTCGATCTGCACCCTCTGCCCAGCACAGTGCAATGTCAAATTCACAGTTCGCGATGAAAAGATCGAGCGCGTTCTAGCACGAGACGAGATGGGCAACCCGGGTGTCGACGATGGTTGGCTCTGTGACAAGGGCCGCTACGCATTCAAGATGTTCGAATCGGCAGACCGAGTCACTGAGCCGATGGTCCGCCGGGACGGATCGTTGCAATCGGTGAGCTGGGATGAAGCGCTAGATGCGGCGGCGAGCGGCTTGAGAAAAGCTGCTCCGAATGTCGCAGCTGTGATCGGTGGCCAAACGACAAATGAGGAGGGCTTCCTGGTCCAGGCTCTGATGAGACAGGCGCTCGGGTCTTCACATATCGATTCACGCATCGCGGGCAAGCTCAGCCCCAACCGCGCTAGACAACTCAATCGGCCCGAGTTACAGGCCTCGGTACAGGATCTCGACGACGCCGAGCTGATTATCGTTCTCGACACCGATCCAATCAACGAGATGGCGGTGCTCGACCTGCGCATTCGAAAGGCTGTCCGCTTGGGTGACGCCAAGCTGGTAGTTGCGACAAGCGCTCCTACCACGTTGGATGCAAATGCGGCGTGCATCAGACATCAACCCGCATCGACGGAGGCACTACTTACAGGGCTGACTAAAGCTTTTCTCGATCTGAACGAGAGCGATAGTCAAGCGGGGGCCGACAACCCCGAATCCTACGGTCTATTAAAAGAGGGACTTGAATCAAGCCCGTTGGAAGACCTTACCGCGCTTGCGGCAGTCGATCCACAGGATCTGCGCAACTTGGCAGAACTTGGCATGGGAAGCGAGAAGACGGTCATCGTCTTCGGAGAACGAGTCGGACATGGAATGCGCGGAGACAGCTCACTCAAAAGCCTTGTGAACATCGCGCAGCTCTTCGGATGTGAAGAACAGAACGCAGGTGGGCTGCTCGAAGTGACGACTGGAACCAACGGCCGCGGCCTAAGAGACGTGGGCTGTCTTCCCAACATGGAGCCAGGTCTTAGAGATTCAGAGGTCACCGGTCTTTCTACCGCAGAGATGCCCGATTCATTGAAGAACGGGAAGTTGGATGCGATCTACTTGCTCCACAGCGATCCGGTTAGAGACCTACCTAATTCACCAGGCTGGGTGACGGGGCTTAAAAGCGCAAATTTCGTCGTCGCCCATGCTCAGTTTTTGAGCGATGAGATGGCAGAAACGGTCGATGTCGTTTTCCCATCTGAGAGCTACGCTGAAAAACAGGGTACGGTCACGCACCCAGACGGACGCATCCAACGTCTGCGCTCTGCCGTCCCAAAGCCAGACCAAGTTCGAATGGAATGGCAGGTATTGACTGAGCTCAGCGAGCGTCTGGGTATGAGCGAATCTGCGCAAACAGCTTCCGCGATCTATGAATCGATAAGAAAAGCCGTTTCGTACTACGCGGGCGTCGAGCTTGCAGATACGACCAGACATGGCGTACGTTGGCAGGAAAGCTACTCGGTAGCTGATGCCGCTGAAGTCAAGCTGGGCCTTATGGTCTCAGATAGCCCACCGGCCCCCACCCCGCTTGAGGGCTCGAGTCTGCGCCTTGGTATACGCAGTAGCCTCTGGGCCTCGATCGAGACCGATCGTTCGGAGCCACTTAAGTACCTTAAAGAGCAACAGCGCGTACTGCTTTCGGCTCATGACGCCGAAAAACTGGGAATCTCAAATGGTGACACCGTTCTTGTTTCAGGCAACGGGAACTCGATCGAAGCGATCGCTGACGTCGCGGCGACAGCAGTGCCGGGGACAGCTTTTCTGTTCGAGGGTGCGGCCGAAAACGGAGCTTCAGTTCTGTCCAGCGGCGAGCCACTACTGGTTGAAGTTGAGGTGAAGCGATCTTGACGCAGTTGGCGACAATTGAGGTGGTAGAGCCAACCTGGGTGTTGTTGGTCAAGCCGATCGTGATCATCGCGGTTGTTTTGAGCCTCACGGCCGTGCTGCCGCTGGTAGAACGCAAGCTGCTCGGGCGCTTGCAATCACGGTACGGTCCCAACCGCACCGGCCCCTTCGGCTTGATGCAACCGATTGCCGATCCGATCAAGCTGATGGGCAAGGAGATATCGAGTCCGATCACGAGCGAGAGGTTCCTGATGGCGGCGGCACCAGTCATCTCCATCTTCGCGGCAATGGTCACTCTGGCGATCATCCCGTTCGGGAACGCTGGCGCCTGGGGTGACTTCGGCCTATATGGAATAGATGTTCCAATCGGCATTCTGTTTGCCTTCGCCTTCGGCTCGCTCGGCTCCTACGGCCTACTCGTAGGCGGGTGGTCCTCGGGGTCCAAGTACTCGTTCCTGGGGGCGATGCGTAGTGCGGCGCAACTCGTTTCCTACGAGATCTCGATGGCGCTCGCGCTGATCGGCGTAGTGATGATGGCGGGAACGCTGTCACTCACCCAAATCGTGGAGGCACAGAACCATATCTGGTACATCGTTCCCCAGATCGTCGGCTTTCTGGTTTTCATGGTCGCCGGCCTCGCAGAGACCAACCGCGTGCCCTTCGATCTGCCCGAGGCAGATGCCGAGTTGGTCGGTGGCTACAACACCGAGTTTGGTGGTATGCGATTCGGATCGTTCTTCATGGCCGAGTACATGAACATGATC
This sequence comes from uncultured Thermoleophilia bacterium, assembly GCA_963710065.1. Classification (GTDB taxonomy): domain Bacteria; phylum Actinomycetota; class Thermoleophilia; order Solirubrobacterales; family CAVPYU01; genus CAVPYU01. Next base: position 69,021 of record CAVPYU010000004.1, read on the forward strand.
ATCTTTTCTGCGATCATAGTCGTGATGTTCCTCGGCGGCTGGCGCGGCCCGGGCCCCGATGCGCTCGGCCCTCTGTGGACGTTTGTGAAGATAGCGGCTCTGCTCGTCTTTTTCATCTGGATCCGTGCCACTGTTCCCCGTTTGAGGTACGACCAGCTGATGTCCTTCGGTTGGAAGGTCCTGCTACCACTGGCAACACTGAACGCGCTGGTCACGGCCATACTGGTGGTGGTCCTGTGAGCATCATCCCGCAGGAAGAGTTGATCGTCGTCTCGCGACCCAAGCGCGGTATTGCGCGAAGCGGGTGGCGAATCTTCCGCGAGACAGGTCGCGGTTTGAAGACGACGCTTATGCAGCTCCTTCGGGGTCCGGTCACAGTCCAGTACCCGGAAGAGAAGACACCGGTATTCCCGCGCTTCCGCGGCCGTCACAAGCTGCACAAGTTCGAAGACACCGGTCTGGAGAAGTGTGTCGGCTGCTCGTTATGTGCTGCTGCATGCCCGGCCGACTGTATTCGCGTGGTTGCCGCAGAGAACGAACCTGAAAACCAGGTCTCGGCAGGCGAGCGTTATGCAGCTGTCTATGAGATCAATCTCGCACGCTGCATCTTCTGTGGTTACTGCGAGATCGCTTGCCCATTCGACGCGATAACTATGGGGCACGACTACGAGCTATCGGACTACACCCGCAACGATCTCATCTTTACCAAGGAGATGCTTCTGGTTGATCACCCGGTACGAGTGCCAGTAAGCGAGGAGGGTCAGTAGCATGGAGGCCGTCGTCTTTTTCATAGCCGGTTTTTCTGCACTTGCGGCCGCTATCGGCGTGGTCTGGTTTCGTAATCCCTTCTACAACGTCTTGTCGTTGGTTGTGCATCTTTTCTCACTCGCCGTACTTTTCCTTTTGCTTGAAGCACAGTTCGTCGCTGCAGCCCAGGTTGTCGTCTACGTCGGTGCGGTGATGGTTCTGTATGTATTCGTCGTTGCTTATATTGGTGGACGGGACATGCCTGTCGTAATCAGCTCCGGAACGGCGCGAGTCGCCGCGATTATATTCGCGCTGGCACTGCTTGTCGAGCTGACAGTCGCGATTGTGGGATCAAGCCTCACGCTTTTAGACAGCAGCGGTGCAGATGTCGAAGCAGGCTTCGGCACCCCAGCCCAGATCGGAGAACTTTTCTTAACCAAGTTCCTGCTGCCGTTTGAAGTCGCCTCTTTCATCTTGCTTGTGGCAGCAGTCGGCGCAGTCGTGCTTTCCAGGCGTCGAAAAGGGCTGGAGACAGAGACCGAATAGTCATGGGAGGCAAACGGTGGACATAGTTTGGTACCAAGTTCTCTCAGCGTTCATCTTCTGCACCGGCGCAACCGGAGTGCTGATCCGGCGTTCGCCACTTGTGATCCTGCTCTGCCTTGAGCTTATGCTCAACGCTGTCAACCTGTCGCTGATCGGGTTCGCCCGCATGACAGGCACGCCTGATGGACAGATATTCGCACTGATCGTAATGGTCGTGGCCGCCTGCGAGGTGGTTATCGGGCTGGGCCTGATCGTCGCGCTATTCAAGCGTGGAATGCCGATGGACTTGGACGAGATTAAGGAGCTGAAGGGTTAAATGAGCATCACCAGCTGGATGTGGCTAGTGCTCGCTCTGCCGTTGGCAGGGTCGCTCATCAACGCCTTCGGATGGCGAGTCCTGCCCGGACGAATGGCCGGCTGGATCGGCTCGGCTGCGATCGGTGGCGCATTTATCTGTTCGATCGTTGGACTGGTCAAGTTGCAGGATCTGCCCGAGGAGAGCCGCGCGATCACATCAACTCTCTATCAGTATGCAGCCACAAGCGGCGCTCCGGACATAGGGCTATCTATATATATAGATCCGTTGGCCATCTTTATGGCACTCGTCGTCAGCGGTGTCAGCTTCCTGATCCACGTCTACTCGGTCGCGTATATGACCTCGGACCGTGGTTTCAACCGTTACTTCAGCTATCTCAACTTCTTCGTCTTTTCGATGCTGCTGCTTGTACTCGCAGGCAACTTCTTCTTCCTGATAATCGGCTGGGCCTTCGTCGGGTTTGCCTCGTACGCGTTGATCAGCTTCTACTACCGGCGCCGTACGGCGACACATGCCGGCATGAAGGCGTTCGTGATCAACGTTGTCGGTGATGTCGGGATGGTGCTGGCAGCGTTCCTCATCTTCCAAGAGATAGGTTCACTTGATTTCGCGACCGTGTTCTCCAGTGCTCCGGATGCATTCTCACCAAACGAAGGCACGATCGTCGCAATCTGCCTGCTGCTCCTTGTCGGCGCCTTTGCCAAATCAGCGCAACTACCGCTGCACACCTGGCTGCCTGACGCGATGGAGGGCCCGACCCCTGTCAGCGCACTGATTCACGCTGCGACGATGGTGACAGCAGGCGTTTACCTGATCGCCCGCACGCACATCCTCTTCGAGCTGGGTACGACTGCGGCAGACATCGCTGCGATCATCGGTGCAGCGACGCTGATCTTTGCCGGAACCGTTGCACTGACTCAGACCGACATCAAGCGAATCATCGCCTATTCGACTATCAGCCAGATCGGCTACATGATTATGGCTGTGGCTGCCGCAGCGTATGCCGCCGGACTGTTCCACCTGATGACACACGCATTTTTCAAGGCGTTGCTGTTCATGGCCGCAGGCAGTGTGATCGGCGCAATGGCGGGTCAGCAGTCGATCGACAAGATGCGAGGCTTAAGACAAGCGATGCCGATTACATACATCAGCTTTCTTGTAGGTGCACTTGCACTTGCAGCGTTCCCTGGATTCTCCGGATTCTTCTCCAAGGACGACATACTTGCATACATCGCTGCCCGTGGGGACTGGTTCTGGATCCTCTATGTGGTGGGCTATATAGGGGCGTTCCTGACCGGCCTCTATATATTCCGGGTCTTCTTCAGAGTGTTCCACGGTAAGCCCTGTGACGAAGCAAAAGAACTCGAACAGGGTCACCTGCACCACGCCGAGACACCTTTCAATCCGGCGACTGGAGAGCCCGAGGACACCGATGTAGGTTACCCCGGTCCCGAACACCACATCGCCGAGAAGGCTGGGTCGATGGCGTTACCGATGATCATCCTCGCCGTACTTGCCGTTATCGGCGGCGTATTGCAGATTCCTCATGTGACCCATCTGATCGAGAGCTTCCTCGAACCGACCTTTGCAGACAGTCACTTTGCGCACGACTCGCCGTCCAACGGAATCGTCTCTATGGGCCTCGTGATAAGCGCGGTCGTGGCAATTACCAGCATCGCGCTTGCCGCATACATATACCTTCGCCGACCCGAAGTTCCGGTAATGCTGCGAGATCGCTTTAAAGATGTCTATCTCTTCCTCTACAACAAGTGGTACTTCGATGAGGCCTACGACGCTGTCATCGTGCGGCCGATCGAGGTGTTTGGACGCTTCTGTAGTCAGATATTTGACCAAGTGATCTTGCAGGGAATAATGATCGGTAGCGTGACGGTCGCAGTAAAGACCGGTCAGGTCGCGGTCAAAATCACCCAGAACGGCTATGTGCGTCGCTACGTACTGGTGCTGGTCGGTGGAGTTGCACTACTAACCCTCTACTTCTTACTACAACAATGATGCTTACGACCCTGATATTGATCCCTCTCGTCGGTGGATTAGTAGCCTCGCTGGTTCCAAGCGAAGCAGGAAGGCAGCGGCTTGTCGGCGCCGTGGCACTGGCCTTCGCACTTGGTGCCCTTGGGCTTTCGATCTACCTGGCAATCGCGTTCGACTCAGGCGTGGCGGGACTTCAATGGATGGTAGATCGAACCTGGATTCCGGGGCTCGAGATCCACTACAAGGTCGGGTTGGACGGCATAAACGTCTTCCTGGTGCTCTTGACGACCACCCTTTGGGTCGCGGCGATTGCGTACTCGGCGTTCCGGCAGTGGGATAGGCCAAAGCTCTTCTACTTCATGATGCTGCTTGGAGAGACGGCGGTGCTCGGCGCCTTTGTAGCACAGGATCTAATCCTCTTTGTCGCATTCTTCGATCTGATGCTCGTCCCCTTCTACTTCCTTATCGGAATCTGGGGCGGCGAGAGGCGTGTGAGGGCGACGACTAAGTTCGTGATCTTCACACTTATTGGAAGCCTTCTGATGCTCGTCGGTGCTGTCGCAACAGGTGTCCTCAACGAGTCACAGAACGGAGAGCTCACTTTCGTCATCTCCGAGTTGCAAAATACCCCGCTGGCTGAGGGATCGCAGCGTTGGATATTCCTCTTCTTCGCGGCGGCGTTCCTGGTGAAGATGCCGGCCTTCCCTCTGCATGGCTGGATGCCCGATGCGTATAAAGCAGCACCTATTCCGGTTGTTGCCGTGTTATCTGCCGTGCTTTCCAAAGTTGCCGCCTACGGTTTCTTGAGAATCGTCCTACCCCTGTACCCGGACGCAACCCAGCAGTTCCAGGAGCTGATGTTGGTTATTGCAACTATCAGCATCCTCTACGGATCGATCATGGCCTTCAGCCAGACGAACACCAGACTGATAGTCGGTTTCTCGTCGGTGGCACAGCTGGGATTCGTAACTCTAGGCATTTTCGCTCTACTTCCAGAAGGCGCTAGCGGAGCAGTCTTGCAGATGGTAAACCACGGACTGGTGGTCCTTCCGCTGTTCGTCATCATCGCGATTCTGGCGGAGCGTTACGGTACCGAGGACTTGGAAAAGATGGGTGGCGCAGCTTTCAGGGCACCGATACTTGCTGTGCTGTTCTTAATCGTCGCTCTGGCGACCCTTGCGATGCCGGGATCGGCGAACTTCGTAGGTGAGTTTCTGATCCTTCTCGCAGTGTTCGAGTCGAAGATGGCCATCGCGATCATCGCCTCTCTGGGTGTTGCCTTCGCTGCCGTGTACATGATCCGCTTCTACCAGCGCTCGATGCACAATCCGGTCAGCTCTTCCGAGCCCACGAGAGAGATGAGCGTATCCGACGGGCTGGTGCTGGTTCCGATAGTCGCGGTCATTGTTGCTTTATCGCTACACCCGCAGACCGTTCTGAAACCGACCGATGCATCGGTCGAACGATCGGTTGAGCGAGCCGAGAGAGCTCTCACCGTAGGTGATAAGCCCTCCCCCAAACCTCTGCATCACCAAGACCGCCTTGAGCTTGACTCGCACGGAAAGGAAGCTGATTAGTCGTGGATGTCTCTGCGCCGACAATCGACTATCAGGGTCTTGCACCACTATTTGCGGTTGCAGGAGGAGCAGCCATCGCACTCTTGGTAGGTCTAGCCAAAAACACCGATGTTCAGCGAATCTGGGTTCCGTTGATCGCCGTGGTCACGCTGGTCGTCGCTGGTGATCTAAGTGTTCGTCTGTGGGGTGAGCAGCACACGTTGATCGAGGGTGCGATGCGCGTGGACGACCTCTCGATCACAATGTATTTGGTCTTCTGCGTTACCGGCATTTCAGCGATCCTGATGGGGTTGCGACAGTCGTTTGTGAGACAGTGTGGCAGCGGCGAGTTTCACACTCTTCTGCTTGCGTCAATCGCAGGTATGTTCGTGCTCGCATCGTCCCAGAATCTGATAACGCTCTTCATAGGGCTTGAGCTTCTGTCTATCCCGTTGTATGTCTTATGTGCGAGCGAAGTTAGAAAAAAGAGCTCGCTCGAGTCAGGCCTCAAGTACCTGATCATCGGCTCGGTAGGGTCTGCCACGTTGCTTTACGGCTTTTCATTCATCTATGGAACGACCGGTTCGACTGACTTCGCGCCGATAAGCCGAGCGCTTTTCGACAACTCTGGCCTACTCAGCGATCCACTGCTTTTGATCGGTGTCGCATTTGCGATGGCGGGCCTTGCCTTCAAGGTATCTATCGCTCCGTTCCATATGTGGACACCCGACGTCTATCAAGGCGCCCCAACCCCGGTGACCGCTTTCATGGCCGTGGCGACCAAGGCAGCTGCATTTGCAGTCTTCCTACGCGTCTTCGCTGAGGCGTTGCCCGCGGTCTCGACAAGCTGGCAAGACGCGTTAGCAGTCCTCGCTGTCGTCAGCATCGCAGTTGGCAATATCGGGGCAATCAGACAGGATTCGATGAAACGGATGCTCGGCTACTCCGGTATCGCCCAGGCAGGCTACATGCTTGTCGGAATCGCCGTTGCGTCCCAACTCGGAGCACGAGCACTGGTCTTCTACCTGATCGTCTACGCAATCATGAACCTCGGCGCCTTTGCCGTGATCGCAGCGAGGGAGAGCGAGACAAGGTTCGGTGACGACATCCAAGCGCTGAGCGGGATCGGCCGATCACGGCCACTGCTAGCCACAGCGATGACCATCTGCATGCTCTCGCTTGCAGGGTTCCCGGCAACGGCTGGCTTCATAGGCAAGTTCTACCTGATCCAAGCCTCTGTTGAGGGCAACTACACCTGGCTGGCCATTGCGATAGTGATCGGCACGATGATCTCACTGGTCTACTACCTGAGAGTCGTCGCCACTATCTGGCTGAGCGAGGAGACTGCCGAAGCTACTGCGGGCGATGAGGAAGCGATGCCGGCAATGGCAGGTGGCTCACCAGAGGCGAACGATGATGTAGCAACAGCCGGTATGCCAAGTCCAAGCGCCATCCAGTTTGCACTGCCTGCAGCGGTGTTCGGCCTGGCAACACTGTTTTTCGGCATCATCCCGCAGCCCTTGGTCGAAGTGGCAGAGCACGCCGCAAGCTGGGTCACTGCTTTTCTGTAGAGGTTCAAGAGCCTCCTTGGTTGCTCGAGCGTGCTCGGTAATTAGAATTCAAACTACGTTAATCCGGGGTGTCGCTGTGTGAGCGACTGAGATGGCGCCTCCTAGTGCCGACCCATAGAACCTGATCTGGGTAATTCCAGCGTAGGGAGGTCGTAATGCAACAGAGATCTACTTTTCCCAACGGAGCATCCTGTCGCACGCAGATGTACTTAGCTCGCGCCGGCGAGATCACGCCGGAGATGGAACGCGTGGCAGAGCGGGAGTCACTTGAACCAGAGCTTGTGCGCGATGAAGTCGCTCGTGGGAGGATGATCGTTCCTGCAAACGTAAACCACGACGCGCTTGACCCGATTGCGATAGGGCTAAAGGCAAGCGTCAAGATAAACGCGAACATAGGCAACTCCCCGACTACATCGTCTCTGGAGGAGGAGATCGAGAAGTTACGCCTCTCCGAGCAGTGGGGCGCAGACACGGTAATGGATCTTTCGACCGGTAAGAGGATCGACGAGACCCGTGAGGCGATCATAGACGCTGCCACCGTCCCGATCGGCACGGTTCCTATCTATCAAGCGCTTGAGAATGTGCAAGATGCTGAAGATCTGACGGCGGACATCCTGCTTGAGACGATTGAACATCAGGCACGCCAGGGCGTCGACTATATGACGATCCATGCAGGCACAAGACTTGAGCATCTACCGCTTTGCCAGCATCGGGTTACCGGAATTGTCTCTCGGGGTGGAGGGTTGCTGGCACGCTGGATGGTGCACCACAAAAGGGAAAACCCATTGTATGAAAGCTTCGACGAGATCCTGGAGATCTGTCGCACGCACGACGTCTCGATATCGCTCGGGGACGGCCTGCGACCGGGGTCGATCGCAGACGCCTCCGACGCCGCCCAGTTTGCCGAACTGGAGACACTTGGAGAGCTGTGCGAGCGGGCCTGGGAGCGCGATGTGCAGGTGATTATCGAAGGTCCCGGTCACATACCGATCGACCAACTCGAGGAAAATGTACGCAAACAGCAGGAGATCTGCAAAGAGGCGCCCTTCTACACACTAGGGCCCTTGGTCACCGATGTTGCACCGGGCTACGACCACATCACCTCGGCGATTGGAGCCGCGATCGTTGGCTGGCACGGCACGTCGATGCTCTGTTACGTGACACCAAAGGAGCATCTGGGGCTCCCGGACATGGACGACGTCAAGCAGGGTTTGATCGCGTACAGAATCGCCGCTCACGCGGCCGATCTTGCGCGTGGAAACAGGAAGGCTGCGAGTTGGGATAGAGAGATCTCAAAGGCCAGGTTTGAATTCGACTGGCAGAAGCAGTTCGAGCTTGCAATCGACTCGGAAACCGCTCGCACGATGCACGATGAGACCCTTACCGACGACTGTTTCAAATCCGCAGAGTTCTGTTCAATGTGCGGCCCAAAATATTGCCCGATGCACAACTTCCGAGGCGTCGATTGGGACGAGGTCCGGAAAGTCGTTGATACGCACAAGACTGAACGGGTGCGCCAGGCTGTTTAGGGTCTATTCGGCCGACAACGTCGGCTTGACGGCACGAGAGCCGTCCGGTGCCGTGATCTCTTCATAGTCTCCGAAGATAACCGGCGACTCTTCTTTCAAGAGTCCGAGGATCTTCATCGCTACCGTACGGATCTCTGCCTCCGCATAGGTCGAACAGCGCAGGTTTAGAAAGTGCCGCCATGCACGGTAGTTACCCGATACGACTATCTCAGTCTGCGTCGCGTTCGGCAACACCGATCGCGCCGCCTGTCGTGCAAGCTTGCGCCTGTCTGTCTTCGATTCGACATCTGCAAACTCCTGATCCAGTCTTTCAACTATCTGCTCATAAGCCTCTTGCGAGTGTCCCGCCACCTCCGAGAAGATCCGGTGCAGCTCGGGGTCGGATGCAATCGCCTCCGGCTCGACAACCGGTTCCTCACGCTCGTCTACATAACGTTGGCTTAGCTGCGAGAAAGACAGATGCCGGTGGCGCACCAGCTCGTGGGTAAAAGACCGAGAAACACCCGAGATATGGAAGCTGGCAAAAGTGTGCTCGATCACGCTCATATGCCCCATGCCCATCATGTTCTGGATGTAGCCCTCGTTCGTTCGCCCTGCTGGATTCGACCAGCTGCGGTAGCACTGCCTGCCAGCAAACTCGATAAGAGCTTGTGAGTCGATATCGGTGTCTGTCTGCCAAGGAACGTAGTCCGGTTTTACAAACTCTGTCCGGCCAATTAGAACCACTGTAGGCTCATCTACGACCTCCACTGCTTGCTGCTCTGTACTTTCTGCGGCGTTCGATTGAGACATCGAGTCTAAGTCCTCCCTTTTCTTCCGTGTTGCCAATTTACCCTGAGGCTCAGACAGCGGTATTGGGCCCAGCCCTGTCGCCATGGATTAAATTCGCAATTTGTGAGAAAAACTCGAGCGACACCTAGGCGGTCGTCTTCGCGTCTGTCTTGGCTCGTACAAACTTGACAAACTCCGGCAGTGACCTGTCCAGGTTGTCGTGGAAGATCAGATGACCCATGCCATCGAGCAGCTTCATCTCCGTATCGGGAGGTGACGAGTGCTCAATAACGGTTTTTGTGAACTCGGCAGTGACCATCTTGTCCTCGGCACCGACAAGTACAAGGGTTGGGATCTCTACCTGCGCCCAATCGACCGGTGGCACGTACTCGAACAGTCCCGCAACAGTCCTGGCCGGTACGGTCCACGACCAGATCTTGTCTGACTCTTGCTCCATCGCCTCTTGAATCACCGGTTCGTTCGTAACCTCGTCGAAATCGGCGACCTGCTTGATTGGAATCGGGGCGTGTGGTGCGATCTTTGCAAGGCGACGCAAGAGCGGTACCTTCACCTTCATCGCCGGCTCGTGAAATATCTCCGGGTGGGCCACGTTGTGGCAGATGGCCGCGTCGATATCAGGGTTACGAGTCAAAGCCATCCAGGTGATTATGCCGCCGAGACTAGACCCGGCCAGTACAACCGGTCCTGAGAACTCCTCACGTGCGTAACGTATCGACTCCTCAACCACATCGAGGATTCCGGCAAAGGAGACATCACCACGAGGACCGTCTGACAGACCGTGTCCGGGCCGGTCGATACCGACCACGTTCATACCTTCATCGCACAGCTTGCCTAAAAGGGGTAGATAGAAGCGCGCGTAGGCGCCGATGCCGGGTGAGAAGACAACGGTCGGTGCATCTTTGTTATCTGCACGATGCACCTCGAGGTGAACGGCCTTGCCCTTGTACGGGATAAAGACATGCTCAACTCGGTCCGAGAGCCGATCGATCTCGTTTTCGTTCTTTAACACGCTCTTCAAGGCCGGTACCTGCTCAACCCACTTCTTATGCTGCTCGATTGCCGGCTCAAACGCCGCCTCTGCAACATCCTTGCGCGAAAACACTTCCGCTACCCCGCCGCCGGGAACGTCTGGACCGAGGATCGGCCTACCGTTCTGGATCAGTTGAATATAAGCGGCCTCGACAGATGAGAACTTTGGAGTCCAACCAAGCTCTTTCTTCGCTCTCTCTTTCGAGACGATCGGGTCACCGTGCATCGCCCACTGTGACGATACCGGGCTCAGACGAAGTCGATACCCGATGTCAGCGAGTTTCTCAAAGACCTTCAACGGGCCACGAATGAGCTTCTGCCCGTGGATAGCGGCGCCCTGCTCAACGCTCAGGTAGTCATCGGTACCCAGGTTGATCGGGCCACCGGGGCACTTCTTTATCGCGAGACAGAACGCCTCCGCCAAGTCCGAGTCGTGTGCGAACTGAAACGGAACAGCCGGAGATGGAAAGGCAGATATACGCGACTTGAATGCCTTGGTCAATAGATTGTCCATAGTGGGGCCGAGAATCGTTGTGGGCCTCAAACGAGTGATCGTCATCTTCGACTTGGGATTGTGGCGCTCACGCCACTCGATGTAGTGCTCGACCTCGGCTTTGTCGTAGAAGTAGTACTTGTTGAAGTTGCCACGTGGAAATACATCCTCGGAAACAAACTCCGGCTGGTCTAGATGCGACCCATAAACTGAGATACTCGACGCGATCACCAGCTTTTTCACACCTGCTGCCTCGGCGCAATCAATCACATTCTTCGAGCCATCGATGTTTACTTCGTGGATCAGTTTTTTGTCGCGAATCTCCTCAACGATGAAGGCAAGATGACAGACAGCGTCACAGCCCATGAAAAGTTCCTGAATCGTGGAAGATCGCACATCTTCTTGCTTGAACGTGAGCTTTTCATGTTGCAGGCTCGGCTCTTGTATATCGATCGCAAGCACACTCTCAATTTCATCGTCTCCAAGCAGCCGCGGCAGTATCGCCTTAGCGAAATCACCCGCTCCACCGGTTACTGCAACTTTCATCGCCATGAGCCTACTACAGGGTGGTTACTCGTCGGTCTGCTGCTCTGCTGCAGATTGTATAGCCCGTTCCTTCATGCTCAACCACGGTATGGCCGTACCGCTATCCCAGGCGGGAGGACGACCACCCGGCCAGACTCCGAAAAACAGTGCTGCCAGAGCCAGCAACCAGAGAGCGAGAATCATCGGTGTAAACGAGGCCCCGAGCACGGAGGCTGCACCTATCACAATCCCAACTATGCCCACAGCTTTGGTTAGAAGCCCCACTCGCATCGCGTATAGCGAGCCCATGACAAGCCACAAACTGAAAGCCAACGTAGCCGCGGCGCCGAACGCGGCCACCAATTGCGAAGTACCACCTTCGAGAATGTCTTTCGCCCGTTCAATCGTCTGGGTTGCAAGATCGGCATAGGCATTTGCCTCAGCTACTACGAAGATCGTCTGCGCTACCGACACGACGGCGAAAAGAAGTGGGCCAGCAACACCGAATACCAAGACGACTTTAACGAGATCCGGCTTGCGGCGCTTTGTCACAATGTACAGGTAGTAGGCAACCAACGCCAGCAGGGCAAAACCGATCGCTCGAACTATCGACGCAGCGATGAAATTGGTCCCGTTTTCAGCGACAAACCGTAAAAGGGCCGGGTTGTTGTCAACCGGAGCATCTCCCAACGCGAACTGACCGTAGATGAATCCACCAGGAATGACAAGCGCTGCGGCGAGCGCTGCAAGCGCGGCAAGAGGAGCTAGCTCTTGTTCTCGTCTTGCAAGCTCTCTATCCTCATAGTTATGTTGCATGTTTTCTATTTGATTCAACTCAGGTCACCATGGATCACTTAGCGATAACTGCGGTCGGACAGGACCGGCCTGGAATCGTAGCCGCAGTTACGGCGGCTCTGTACCGCTTGAACTGCAATATCGAGGACTCGCAGATGTCTATCTTGAGCGGCCACTTCGCAATGGTGCTGGTGATATCAGCGCCAGAAGGGCTGGTCGAGGCTGCAATTGAGAAGGAGTTAGTACCGGTACGCGATGAGCTCGGACTTGAGGCCGTCGTTGCGCGCCCGGTCGCAGAACTCGATTCAGAAAGCACGAGAGCCGATCACGTCCTGACCGTTTACGGGGCAGACCACCCGGGTATAGTCGCCGCGGTCTCAAACAAGATTGCAGAACTCGATGTCAACATCACCGACCTACACACACGACTTGCCGGAGATCCCGACAATCCTCTTTACGCGATGATGATGGAGATCGTTCTACCCGTGGGACTTACTGAGGACATGCTGCAAGAGGCTCTCGAAGAAGTTGGGAAAGACGCCGGAGTCGAGATCAGCCTAAGGCCTCTTGAGAGCGACACCTTATAGTGGTCAATGATACGAGGCCAACCCACGGATGTCGATGAGCTGTGGCCGTAAGAGAAGTCCTTCAATTTCCCAACCCGCTGCTCAAGCAGATCGCCGAGCCCGCCGTTCCGGACTCCCACAAGGCAGCTGTCGCATCTCGATCGCTTATCGCAACGATGCGAAGTTACGAGGGTTGCGTCGGGCTAGCAGCGCCGCAGATCGGTGAGCTCACCAGAATCGCAGTCGTCGATGTCACCGACCACCCAAAGGCGACCAAGTCAAATGGCCTACTTCTACTGATCAACCCTAAAATTGTGCACTCGGAAGGATCAGAGGTAGGTCGCGAGGGCTGCCTATCGATCCCCGACTTGACGGCAAACGTACGTCGCGCGACAGAGATCGTGGTCGAGTCCACAACCGGTCGCATTGAATCTGAGGGCTTCGAAGCCCGCTGCATCCTTCACGAGATCGACCACCTCGACGGCATCCTTTTCTTAGACAGGGTCGAATCGCTGAAGGAAGACGTCTTCAAGCGGAAGCGCTATAAGTAACTACCCGGTGAACGTTCGTTGAGATTTCTCGGGTTCTTCCACTGGGTAGTAGTCGGGGTCCCCGGGCGATAGCCTCTTGGACACGTGCTCACCGATCGCCAGCACAAGGTCCAGTGCGGGCGTAACTATCTTTAACACCATCTCAAATCGATCCTGGTCTGAGGTTGTTTCCGAACTCTCCTGCTCCACAACGAGATAATAACCGGTTGCAAGACACTTTCTACAACAAGTGAACGTTTTCAGCAAAAGGGAACTGGCGCGCGATCTTGAGACCCTGCCGCGCGCCAATCCCTTTGACCGATGTCCGTTGATGGAATTTGTTTGTTCCGACCCCGTTCGTGTGCTTGATCTAGAGGGTATTTCGATAGGGATCCCGCTTAGTACCTACTACTACTGCGGGTCTCGTAGCGAACTTTGGACAGTGCCGCGAGCTACCGCCCAATCGTAGAAAAGCAAAATCATTTGTTTTTCTTCCATTGTTCGCCGGGGTCTTGGGTATTTTCTTCTTCTACATCACCCCCCTCAAGGCGATCGTTCCCCGTTCATCAAGGACCTACCTCAATAGCCCCCTTCCATTCTGTTCTCGTCTTCATCTTCATCTTTATCACCATCGTTTTCGCCGTCCTCTTCGGATTCGTCACCAGTATCTGTGCCGTCCTCAGAGTCGGGCTTCTCGCCACTATCGTCGCTCTCGTCTTGATCACGATCGCCGTGGCGGATCTTCTTCACCTCAGTCCTTACACAGATTGCAAAGGGTCTGTTTTTCAGGTGGCGGAGTAGCTTTTTCGCCCAAGGCTTTTTTATGAGTGAGAGCTTGGCACGTAACCTGTCACCGATCTTTCGATACTTTTCGAGGAACGCACCTTCATCTGCAGCCCGTTCGTCCCGACAACTTTCAATAGCTAGGAGCCGATCGCTGAACGGATGTTTTTCTTCCGAGGCTCTTTCCAGCAAGTATTTGGCTACGCAGTTGTTAAAAGCGTCTGTAGTAGTGCCTTCGGAGTTGTACTCCTGTTCAAACCTGTCCGGGTCAGTAGCCTGTTCGTCCTTGCACTTCTTTGCCGCATGCCAGTATGTCCGTCTCTTGATGTGGTGTTTGAAGTTCTTGTGAGCCCTTATGCAGTGGCGCGTAGCGCGGACACGGTTCTTTCCTGACCCGTAAAGCGCACGGAAATTCTCAAGCCCGGCCACCGCCAACTCAGCCTTGCACTCTTCCTCTGCTTTCTCAGTGGACTTTGAGTGCTTTGCTGCCGCCGCAGCCGGCATCGTTAGCAATGCCAATATAACTACTAATGAATACCCCGTCCGTCGCAATTTAATCACCTTCCTTGGATTTCAATAACAACAACAACCATACGAGTACAAAGTTCGAAATAACACTCTAAGAATTGTTTAAGAAAGCGAAATTCTCAATGGGTGTGTAGAGTCTCGCGCATGGAAGCATCTAAGGGTAAACGGGAAGGACCGATCGTCGTATATGGCGCGACCGGTTACACGGGTAAATTGGTCGCGCGTGAGCTCGACCGCCGGGGCTTCGATTTCATCCTCTCTGGCCGCAGCGACGAGAAGCTCAAGGCAGTCGCAGCCGGACTTGAAAAAGAAGCTCGCACTAAAGTGGCCAGCGTCGATGACCCGCAATCCTTGGAAGTACTACTGAGAGATGCCGCCTGTGTGATCAACTGTGCTGGGCCGTTTTCTTTGATCGGTGAGCCGGTCGTCGAAGCCGCCGTCGATACCGGAACCCATTACGTCGATACAACCGGCGAGCAGGGCTTCATGAAGCAGGTAGTCGACGGATTCGACGGCGCAGCACGTGACGCGGAAGTTGCCGTTGTCTGCGCAATGGGGTACGACTACGCGCCGGGTGACTGCGCCGCCCGGATTGCTGCAGAGGGGCTCGAACCGGTTGACAGACTCAGTATCGCTTACTCGGCTCAGGGCTTCGGTATGAGCCGAGGAACCATGCACAGCATTCTCGAGGTAGTAAAAGGCGAAGACATCGTCTACAGAGATGGGTGTTGGAGGCCTGCACCTCGCTCGCCAGAGACAGCCACATTTGAATTCCCCGAACCGGTCGGCAAGAAGCTGTGTATGCGCTTCCCGTCTGGAGAGGTCATCTCAGTACCTCGACACACCTCCGTTCGAGACATAGTCACGGTAATGACCACATCTTCGATGTCGCCGGTAAAGGTTCCGGGCAGGATCGTCCCGTACTCGATGCCGATTATGCGCGGAATGCTAAAGACTCCAGTAAAGCGTTTGCTCGACAAGTTGATTGAGAAAGCTCCCGAGGGACCCGCTGAAGACAAACGAGTGGCATCGCGTGTCATGATTATCTGCGAAGCAGTGAGCGGAGGTAAGAAGCGAACGGTGACCGTCCGCGCAAAGGACATATACGGCTTCACGGCGGTGGCGGTGGTACAGGCAGCGGAGCTTCTGGTAGAACAGAGCTACTGCGCCTCCGGAGCGCTCTCCGCGGCCTCAGCCTTCGACCCGCGCAAGTTCCTGGATCTCTTGGAGCATACGGGCCTTACCTACGAGATATCCGAGTAGGGGCCTAAGGGCCTACTCGAGGCTACGTTTGAAAACGCGCTTTGCAATCGGCAATTTTATTCCTGTCGGTAACGGTTGAGATATCCGTGTAAAGACGGAGTTCGCCCGTCCTGGAATGTACTCACGCCTACCCTTGTCAAACGCTTTAATCGACCGGCTTGCTACGTCCTCGGGTGAGACGATCGCAATATCGGGGGAGCGTTCGAGATCTCCCTCGGTTCCCGAGAGCTCAGGAAGCTCAGTCGGTACCGGCCCGGGTGAGATCGCGATCACGTTTGCCTTGCTGTCTTTAAGCTCACCGTTCACCGCCGTACTGAAGTTCAGGACGAAGCTTTTACCTGCCGCGTAGACCGAGGCGAAGGGCATCGGTTGGTAGGCGGCCATCGAGGCGATGTTGATGACGCCGCCACAGTCACGTTTGACCATGCCGGGAAGAAATGCATTCGTCAGATCCGCCAGAGCCTCACAGTTGAGTCTGATCATCTTTATTTGATCCGCATGATCGAGCTTGACGAACTCGCCAACCCTGCTGATCCCTGCATTATTGACAAGCACATCAACGTCGCGGCCCCGCTCGCCAACTGTCTCGATCATCTTGCGTCTATCGGTAGCGTCCGCGAGATCGCAGACGACGAAATCCGCTTGTACCCCGAACTTACGCTCCAGCTCGGCTACGAGTTCAACCAACCGTTCCTCTCGCCTCGCCACCGCCGTTACCCCGTGGCCCCGGCGTGCAAGCTCTCGAGCAAACTCCCGACCGATGCCGGAAGACGCGCCTGTCACCAGACAAGTGGAGCTCTTAGATGGAGGAGGTAATGGCATGTTTCAAGGACTATCCGCTCACGCGTTCTTGCCGAAGATCATGCGTGCTATTGGCAACGTTACCGAGGAGGGAAGTGGTCGACTGAAATGCGCCTGGATGCTGTTGAAAAAGCCTGGATCTATCGTTCTCTTCCCCTTTTCAAAGGCCTTGATCGACTGGGCGGCAATATCCTCGGGTTCAACTATTGCAAAGTTGGGCAGAATCTCAAACGAGTATTCGTTACCGGCAACAGAGGAGAACTCTGTAGGTACTGGTCCTGGGCAGACCGCAGTTACATTCACATCCGTACCCGACAGCTCGCTGTGTACGGCCTCAGAGAAGCTCAGAACAAAGGCCTTGGTGGCCGCATATGTCGCCATGAATGGAACCGGTTGGTACGCACCGACAGACGCAACGTTGATCACGCCACCTTCGTTGCGTTCAACCATTCCGGGCAGAAACGTCCGAGTAAGGTCGACAACCGCCTCGCAGTTGAGTCGTACCTCCTCAACTTCCCGATCCTGATCGAGCTCAGTAAATCGGCCGTTTGTGCCAAACCCAGCGTTGTTGATCAGAAGATCGACTGTCAGGCCAAGTTCCGAGACATTGTCCACCAACGATTTGCGGGACTGTTCGTCGGCCAAGTCAACTGCAACGATTTCGGCGCGGACCTTGTACTCACCGGCAAGCTCATCGGCCAACCGGCGTAGCCTGTCCTCGCGTCTCGCTGTCAAAGTCACACCGTGGCCTCGGATAGCCAGTGCGCGTGCGAACTCCCGACCGATACCTGAAGACGCGCCTGTAATAAGACAGGTCGAGTTTGGATCTGGATTAGGTAATGCCATAGGGGCCGAGCTTACCCAACATCTACAGGGCTTGGGGGGATCTCAACACCCGAACTAAAATACAAACACTAGAATATGAGACATGGAAGGCAGCGAAAACCCTTTCGGTTTCCTAGGTGGAGATCCAGATGATATGCGGCGGCAGCTGCAGGAGTTCGCGGAACAGATGCAGAGCGGCCAACGTGTTGCCTGGGCCGACAACGCGATAAAGCTGGCAGTAGAGTTGACCGTCGCGAGTGTCGGAAGAATCGAGCTATCTGGGTCAAGCGACGAGCAGGCAACCCAGGTCCGTGACGCAATTCGCATGATCTTCCCGGAGGCGGTAACGCTGGTACGTGAGGCGCGCGAGGGTCTAGCCTAGTAGCTTAAGGCTCATCCCAATCGACGGACTCGTCTTTCGATTGTTCTGAAACCTCGTCGATCTCGTTTGCTTCCTTCTCTCTCGCCCTTTCTTCCTCACCCCGACGTCGTAGCACCTTCCAATCAAGCGTTTTCGCCATTAGGTATATAGATGTAAACCCGATCAAGGCGTTGGATGCAGCGATAAAGATCTGTTGGCCAACGCTGTATGAGAGCAGAACCGCCTGCGGTGCAACGCCACGGAAGATGAATGCAAGCAGCGCCTGTTGGGCGCCCGCACCGTTGGGTGTAAACGGCATCAAGGTCGAAAGTGCCTGTACCGCCATGACCAGCATCGCATTTCTCAAAGTTGCATCGACATTGAACGCCGCTAGGAAGAAGTAGAAAGCGCTCAACTTAAGACACCAGCCGATCAGTTGAGGTAGCGCTACACGGCGCAGATAACGGTTCCTATCGAACAGGATCGTCCAACCCTGCCTGACCCGTCCCCAGAAGTCCTTAACGTGTTTGGAGACCAATGCAAACGCGACCATAATGCCGACGAACAGGACCGTGACCACGAACAGCAAAAACTTTGGGTGAGACGCCCAGAAGGACAGGTCGAACGCAGGCAGATCCGGCAGTTGGATGAAGCTCGGTAGTACGCCCTGGGTAAAAGCGAAGGTGAGCACTAACAGCCCCATCGTCACGTCAAAGATCGATTCAACGAAAAAGGATGAGCCGACCGTTACGTAGCTGGAGTTGGGAACGCTTTTTTTTGCCAAGTAGATCTTGACGACGTCGCCACCATGAATTGGAAAGATCGAGTTGACGCCGATCCCCGCCATATACGAGCCGTAGATCTTCCGCCAACGAAACTGCTCGTCTGGATAGGCGTCGCACAAAACATTGAACCAGCCCCTCGTCCGCGCCAAAAGGTGTAGCTGGAAACAGGCCAGCGCGAGCAGAAGTTTCTCCCACTGTATCGATGCGAGGCTGGAAAAAAACGTGCTGGCTGCATCCAGGAAGGAGCTGATGCTCGACCCAAAAACCAATATCGTGTTCGACAACACTACGTCCATGTCCTTAAGCTAACCAACAACCGTACAGAAGGGAGCAAGAGGGTGGCCATTTTTAGAAAGAAAAAAGCTAAGGACAATATGGAAGGTCAAGCACAGATACCACGGTACGAACCAGATGAGTTTGCCGATATCTGGCAGGAGGCCTGGAACAGCCGCGATGCAGAGCAGGTGCTCGTTCTCTGCGCGGAGGACGTTATCTGGGACGACCCGCTGACACCAGAGCCGGCGGTAGGGCACGCGGAGGTGAGAAATTACTTGGAAGAGAGCTGGAGAGCCTTCCCGGACATGACATTCACTTGGCCCGAGCGGGCGTACTCGGCTGACGACGGCAACCGCCTTGCACTGCATTGGCGAGTCGAAGCCACCATGCTGGGAGACCTGATTCCACCGGGCTTTGCAGCGACCGGCAATAGATTCCAGGCCGACGGCGTAGACCTACTCCATCTAAGAGACGGTAGGGTGGCCTGGTATCAAGGTTACTTCGACCGCCAGGCCGCTGCAGAGCAGCTCGGGATAATGCCGGCCCCTGGGAGCAGGACCGAGAAACTGACGGTCAGACTTCAGCGATTTGCAGCAAAAAGACGCCGGTAACACAGGAATCATCCCTTCGGTTATAGTCTGAGTTGGGATTTGTCGGTAATTTGAAGATATGTGTGGCTATCGAAGAGCCACGACAAGGAGGGCCGTAGATTGAGCACAGCGCAGCGGCAGAAGGCACCATCGCCGAAACAGCTCTATGACCAGCAACCGTACCCACTTGATGCAGGGCCAGACGAGGTAGAAAACTACGTCAGTTCAGTGCAGCAACGTGGCAAGTCGACTAAGGATGCCGGGGACCGCCGCAGACTACGCCGTGAGGTGATTGCACAGATAGAACTCGCCGGAATCAGAGCCTCGAGTCAGCGAGATGCAGCCCTAGAGTCACTCAACAGGATCTTCCGTCTTGGCAGTGTCCCCTCCACGGCACTCGATGGTGCATACCGTGGGATCATGGTGGCCACATCCGTGCACGGCCTGGTAGATCCGCTTCTCGGTTGGATCACGAACCTGTATATGCCGTGGGTTGGCAAGCGGTTCGTTGCCGCCGACTCGACCGGTGACAATGTGCTCGAGCCCTCGGCACGACACGTTGCACGACTGGTATGGCCTAGCTATAAGGAATTCTCAACGCTGGACGACGGAAGACTTGCCGGCCTTGTTTTCAAGACATCTTCCGGCCCCGGCCGCCTTGATCCGGATCGGCAGACACTGGCGCTCGACTATGACCAGCCCGGCAATCCAAGTTTTTTAGTCAGGAATGTGCTGGACGAGCTCGTCGAGATAGTTCCAGGTGCCTATCTGGGCAAGTTCTGCTACCGGCGGGGTAGCAAGCTGAAGCTGATCGGATATTTCGCCGTAACCGACGATCCGACTTAGTGCTGATAAATAATTTTAAGGCCGTTAGGTCGTGAAGGCCAGGATCTCGTCTGCGATCTTCTCTCCCTGATCTTCCTGTAAAAAGTGAGACGCATCTTCAATAACTTTCAGTTCACCGGCGCCAGGGATCTCATCAACCAGCGCTTGACCAACCTTGGGTTGAAAGATCGGATCGGAGTCACTGAAGGCAACAAGTACGGGTTTCTCCCATCTTTTAAGCTCGTCACGAATCTCTGACATTTTCACAGCTGTTGGGTCGTTGGGCTCAAGCGGCACGATCAGCGGAAACTGCGCTGCACCGGCCTTTGATTCAGCGTTTGGAAACGGTGCTTCATATCCGTCGAGCACATCTTGGGGAAGCTCGGCCTTGGTAGCACTCTGCAGCACGAATCCAATCGGTAAATCGGGGTTGCGCTCGGCGAATTCCCGCCAGGCCATGAAAGCTGCAGCCGGTTTCTTGCTGGCGACAAAAAGTGCGGTGTTCATGATTACCAGGCGGGCAACTCGATCCTTGTTCTCCGCTGCCCAGCGTAGGCCTATCGGGCCTCCCCAGTCTTGGACAACGACCGTCGTACGCTGGAGGTCCAGTTGTTCTAGCAGGCCGGCTATAAGCTCACAGTGTCGGTCATATGTATAGAACGACCTGTCGGTCGGCTTATCCGAGCGTCCAAACCCAACGAAGTCTGGAGCTATCACACGGTGTTGCGTAGCGATTGGGGTGATCATCTTCCGGTACAGGTAGCCCCAGGTTGGCTCGCCGTGAAATAGGACCACAGGATCCCCAGAACCCTCATCTACATAGTGCAGGCGAAGCCCGTCTATCTCTTGATAGTTCGCCTCAAAGTCATATCCAGAAAGTGCATCAAAGCGCTCGTCGGGAGTCCTGAAAACTTCCATCGGTAAAACCATACACATACTGACCGTGCTAGGTAAAGAAAAACCATACACATACAGACCGTGTTACGTAAAGAAAGATCCGGGTACAACGTAACTGTTCGCCATCCCCGTACATCGATGGAATCTGGGGGTGAGCGTGTACGGAGCTAAGCGAATCCCCAGAGTTATTCGGCCGATCTGGCGATTAGTCACACCGGCCGGCGGCCAAGTACGTCGGCCGGAGAGCGGAAACGATAATGAGACGATACGTGCTGAATGCTTAGGGTACAACGTATACCAGTTAACAACTATTCGGCTACGCTACTGCGACTATGAAGATTGCAGTTACAACTGATGAACAAGTAGGAATCGCAAAGACCTTGGTGGTATCGCTGCGTAAGCGAGGACACGAACCAGTAATACATGGAGCACTGGTCGACAAGGAGCACAGTAACTGGGCATGGACTTCTGAAGAGGCCGCCCGGGAGCTTTCGGAAGACCGTGTCGATCAGGCGATCATCTGCTGCTGGACCGGTACCGGTGCGTCGATCGCGGCCAACAAGATCAAGGGAGTACGTGCGGCACTGTGCTTGGACGCAGAAACAGCGCGGGGAGCACGGAAATGGAACAATGCGAACGCGCTGGTTTTAAGTCTCCGTAGCACCAGCGAGATCGAGATGGAGGAGATCCTCGATGCCTGGTTCGGATCAGAGCCCAGTGACGAAGAGGGACATCGAGCCAACGTCGATCACGTCGATGAGCTGGATCAACGCAAGAATTAAGATTTCTGCTGTTTCGCCGGTCGGAATGAATAGACCGCCATTTCGGCGGTCGACTGGGCCGAGAGCGAGGGGTCTGTGTCCCTGGTAGTCGTCGGGTCGATTGCGTTCGATCGGGTAAAGACACCGTTTGGCGAGCGCGAACGCCTGCTCGGCGGTGCTGCAACCCACTTCGCACTGGCAGCAAGCTTCTTCACCGATGTGAGAATGGTCGGTGTGGTCGGCGATGACTTCGGTGAGGAAGAGTTTGAGGTCCTACGGTCTCGTGGCATTAATACCGACGATATAGAGGTAGTGGAGGGTGGAAAGAGCTTTTTCTGGCACGGCGAGTACGGCTACGACTTAAACGATCGAGTAACACACGACACGCAACTTAACGTGTTTGAGAACTTCGATCCCAAACTCTCTGACAACTCGTCAGATTGCCGCATGCTCTTTTTGGGAAACATAGTGCCTTCTCTGCAGGCCAAAGTACGCTCGATCTGCGAGAACGCTGAGTTTTCCGCGCTGGACAGCATGAACCTCTGGATCGACACCGCGCGTGACGACTTGATCGAAGCGATACGCGCAGTGGACGTAGCGATGATCAACGATGCCGAAGTAAGGCAGCTGACCGATGAACCCAACCTGGCAAAAGCAGCACGAAAGATAATGGAATGGGGTCCGAAGGCAGTTGTCGCAAAGCAGGGAGAGTACGGCGCTGCCATGTTCACCAAAGACACCTTCTTTGCCCTGCCGGCGTATCCACTAGAGACCGTCATCGACCCGACAGGCGCAGGTGACAGCTTTGCTGGAGGATTTCTCGGCTATTTGGATGCCCATGAATCGCACCAACTGACAGATGACGCGGTCCTTAGAAGAGCTATGACGTATGGATCGGTGATGGCATCCTTCAACGTTGAGGAGTTCGGAACCGAGAGAGTGCAGCGTTTAGCACACAATGAGATCACCGAACGTTTTCGCCAGTTCAAACGCATGACCCACTTTGAAGAAATCCCTCTTGAACCAAGGCAGCCCACGAACGTGAGTCGATAGGTTGCCAGACTTCTCAGACATCAAGTACGAGGCAAGCGAAGGTATTGCAACGATCACGATCGATCGACCAGATGTCCTTAACGCCTTTCGTGCAAAGACAGTCGAGGAGTTGATCACCGCGTTTAAACGCGCCTGGGCCGATGAGTCAGTAGGAGTCGTGATCCTGACCGGCAGTGACGAGAAGGCTTTTTGCGTCGGTGGTGACCAGAAGCAGAGGGCAGAGACGGGCGACTACGGGCCTTCCGAGTCCGGCCTTTTCGAGGTGGAGCTGCTGCACAGGGTTATCCGTGAGATCCCAAAGCCGGTGATCGCGGCCGTCAACGGATACGCGATAGGCGGCGGGCATGTGCTTCACGTCATCTGCGACCTGTCGATTGCAGCAGAACATGCGAGGTTCGGGCAGACTGGCCCGAAAGTCGGCTCGTTCGACGCCGGTTTCGGCTCAACGTACCTCACAAGAGTTGTCGGCGAAAAACGAGCGAGGGAGATCTGGTTCTTATGTCGGCAGTACTCAGCCGAGGAAGCCGAGCGCTGGGGTCTTGTGAACAAGGTCGTTGAGGGCAAAAAGCTACTTGAGGAGACCCGTGCGTGGGCAGAGGAGATACTGGAGCTGTCGCCGACCAGTCTCAGGTTCCTCAAGGCCTCATTCAACGCCGATAGCGAGCATATTGCAGGGATAGGTCAACTCGCCTTCGCCGGCCTCGATCAGTTCGTCACAACCGACGAGGCCAAGGAGGGCTCCGAGGCGTTTATCGAAAAGCGAAAACCCAGATTTCGCTCAAAATAGCCAAAAAAAGGCTAAAAACGCGCCATTTAACAAAAAAATGTGAAATGTTTAGGCCGTTCATACGTCATATATAAGTAACGGGTTCTATTACCCGGGCATTGGGGACAGCGACCGCGGCTAGGCTCACGCATGAGATAGCCGCGGTCTATTTTTTATGACCTGTAGAACTCCGCCCCGTTTATGTATGGACAGCCATAGCCAATATGTATGGGATCTGTCTGATGAATGGTGATCGTCGATATGATGTGAAATTACCAGCTTATGAGTGAAGATCAGGTATCCGTAGAAGAGCAGAAGCCGGGGTCAGAGGCTGGCCAGGAGAGCCTGTCTGTAACTGATAACCGCACAGGCAAACAGTACGAGCTACCGATAGCTGATGGCACAGTTAACGCCATCGACCTGCGCCAGATCAAGACATCCGAAGACGATTTCGGGCTGATGTCGTACGACCCTTCATACCTGAATACAGCATCTTGCCGTAGCTCTATCACCTTTATCGACGGAGCCAAAGGAATACTGCGCTACCGCGGTTATCCGATCGAGCAGTTGGCAGAGAGCTCCACATACCTCGAGGTTGCACAACTTCTTATTAACGGTGAGCTTCCCTCCAAAGATGAGTACACCAACTGGGCCCATCAGATAACGACCCACACATTCGTACACGAAAACGTGAAGATGTTCTGTGAGGGATTCCGGCACGATGCCCATCCGATGGGTATGTTGTTGGGGACGGTAGGGGCTCTCAGCACTTTCTACCCAGAGTCGAAGGATATCCACGACCCGGATGAGCGACGCATGGCGAAGACAAGGCTGGTCGCGAAGATACCCACGCTTGCGGCTTTCGCATACCGTCACAGCCTGGGTCTGCCGTACGTCTACCCGGACAACGATCTCGACTACGCCGGGAACTTCCTCAACATGCTGTTCAAGATGACGGAGGTCAAGTACGAGCCGGACCCACGGCTGGCAAAAGCGCTGGATGTGCTTTTCATCCTTCACGCCGACCACGAGCAAAACTGCTCGACAAGTGCTGTAAGAGATGTCGGCTCCTCTCAGGTAGATCCCTACTCCGCCGTCGCGGCAGGCATCGCTGCACTCTATGGGCCACTGCACGGTGGTGCTAACGAAGCCGTCATTCGAATGCTCGAAAGAATCGAGACGAAGGAGAACATCCCTGATTTCATTGAAGGTGTGAAGAACAGGGAAGAGCTTCTGATGGGATTCGGACACCGCGTATATAGAAACTACGATCCACGGGCAAAGATCATCAAGGAACACGCCGATGAGGTCTTCGAGGTCACAGGGCGCAACCCGCTGCTAAACATCGCTCTAGAGTTGGAGAAGATTGCGCTGGAGGATGAGTTTTTCCACGGTCGCAAGCTCTATCCGAACGTCGACTTCTACTCAGGCCTTATCTACCAGGCACTTGGACTGCCGATGGGCATGTTCCCGGTGTTATTCGCAATCGGACGCACATCCGGCTGGTTGGCACAGTGGCTAGAGGGCGTTAGCGACCCCGACCGCAAGATCTCAAGGCCACGTCAGATCTTCACCGGCCACGACACCAGAGATTACGTACCGATTGACAAGCGCTAAGAGACTACCCGGAAATCGCAGAGTTTTCGGATAGTCTCTAAACGATCGATGAGTCCAGACCCGAAATCTTTATGTCAGTCATGTGATCAACGAGGCCTAGAGCTTCCGGTTGCAGTGCTGGACCTGGACGCCTTTGAGCACAACCGGCGCCTGCTTTTCGAGCATTTCTCGCACCACGCTTCCTTAAAGATGAGGATCGCCACCAAATCTCTTCGCTGCGCACCACTGGTGAAGCGGCTGTTCGAGGCCGACACCGATGGCAACGTGCTCTCGGGTGTGATGAACTACCGCGTTGCCGAGGCCGAGCACTTGGCTGAGAACTACCAGATCAGCGATCTCTTCATCGCCTATCCCATATTGTCGCGGGCAGAGGCAAACAGACTGGCCGCACTCCAGAAAAAACTCTCCAAAAAGGGAGGGAACGCCTCGATAGTCGTCGACTCGAAAGAGCATGTAGAGATGCTGGCGGCGGCAGGCAGGGATGTTGGATGCGAACTACCGGTTGTGTTCGAGATAGACCTTGCATTCAAGCCGCTTGGCGAAAAGGGGCCGCACATGGGTGTCAGGCGCAGTCCCCTGTCCAACGCCGGTGAGATCAGCTCGCTAGCTGAACTCGTAGGAGCAACCGACAACGTGCGCGTTCACGGAATCATGGGCTATGACGCCCACCACGCAGCAACACCTGACAGACCGCATGAAAAGATCTTCAAGAAGGTCTCGTTGCCGGCGATCGAGCGCCTGCGCGGAGAGGTGGCGGAGGCAGTAGAGCGAGCGGGGCTTACAGACCTACCGCTTCTAAACGGCGGCGGCAGCGGCAGCTATCAGACGGTCTCTGCAAGCAAGTGGGTAAACGAGGTAGCAGTCGGCTCGGCCTTCTACAAGACTGCGCTCTTTGACAGACATGAACAACTGCGACATTTCAGGCCGTCCCTCTACTATCTGCTGCGGATCGTGCGAATCCCCGCACCGGGCTGGGCTACAGCTTTTGGCGGCGGTTACTATGCCTCTGGCGGTGGAGCTGCGCCCGTGATCGCAGTCCCGGAAGGGCTCAAACCAACCGGTATGGAGGGATTCGGCGAGGTACAAACGCCTATACGCAACCCACATGGCACGCTTAAGATCGGAGATCTGGTCGTATGCCGCCCGACGAAGGCCGGTGAGCCACTTGAACGGTTCAATGAGCTATTCCCATTAAAAAACGGTAAATTAGGCGATCCCATCCCCACTTACAGAGGCGAGGGAAAGAATTTCGGCTAGCAATAGAGGGAGTAATAAGTGATACCCAACGCACCCGATGCGCTGGAACGGAGATATGACGTGACGATCATCGGCGGCGGTGCCGCCGGTGGAGTGGCTGCCAAGGAACTCACCGATCGTGGGTTGCATGTTGCTGTACTTGAGGCGGGCAGCAACTACGAGGCCGAGGATTTCGCTCCCTTCGAGCAGATATACCAGGCAAGTCGCTTCTGGAGCGGCGGATTCGAGACAGACAAATTCTTCAACTTCATCTTCGTCCGTGGTAAGGGCGTGGGTGGATCCACGCTTGTAAACCAGTGTCTGATCGACCGCTTCACGCCTGAGGTATTTGAATCCTGGCGCAGTGTCTCTGGCAAGTCCGAGTTCAACGCAGAGGAGATGAACCGGTGGTACAACAAGGTCGAGGGTGAACTTCAACTCGATGTCATCGATCCCGATACGTTCAACCCAAACAACCAGACGATGGTACGTGGCATGGAGGCATGCGGCTTCAAGTGGAAACCACTGCGACGTGGTCAGACTCATTGCGAAGACTGTATCCACTGCCTTGGCGGCTGCCCACTTGGCTCAAAGCAAGGCACCAACGAGACCTTCTTTAAGAAGGCACGTGAGGACGGCTGCGAGATAATCGCCAACTGCGATGTCGACTCGGTGGAGTTTGGCAGCGTAGGCTCAGACCACACGATCAACCTTTACCTCGACGGGAAGAAACAGCAATTTAAAGCGCCGCTCGTTGTCTTTGCCGCAGGAACACTTGGAACGACAAAGATACTGCTGAAATCAAACTTGAAAGACAGGCTACCGGCTATCGGCGAGAACTTCGCCTGCCACCCGCAAAGGCTTGTCTTTGGAGAGTTCGAGGATGACCTGCACCTTTTTGACGGAAGCTTTCAGGCAGTCGCTTCCGACGATGAGCGATTCGTCCAAGACGGGTTTAAACTCGAGTGTATCGCCGGCCCGCCGATTACCGCAGCGATCGCAATGGGCGACTTCGGCGCCGATCACAAGCGCAAGTTGCGCCGCATCAGACACTTCGGCGCCTTGGAGTCAGCCATCCGCGACGACAACGCAGGCAAGATCTCCCTGGATAAAAAGGGGCGGCTTGTAATTGACAAGCCTTTGACGGATTCCGACAACGAAAAGCTTAAGAAAGCGCTGGATGCGATTCACAGCGTACTCGATGCCGCCGGCGCAATATCAACTGACGTTATCGGCCTGGATATCGGGCTCCATCTGCAGGGAGCGTGCCGGCTGGGAACTCATCCATCGACAAGCGTCGTCAACCACAACTGGGAGATTCACGGCATAGAACGCGCCTTTGTCTGCGACGCATCGACCTTTCCGACGTCTACTGGCATCAACCTTGTCGACACAGTTATGGCCCAGGCGGCGATGGCGTCCGAGAAGATCGCAGGAGAGGCCGGATAGATGCGACTAGTAGCTAGAAATTGGAGATATAAGTGAGCACCAGGGATCTACAGCCGTCCAAATATTTGACGCCGAATCAGAAGCGAACAGTCGCCTGCATAATGGAGATCATGATCCCCGGCGATGAGAGCGATCCGGGAGCGGAGCAGGTCGGCTCTGTCGAATTCGTGGACTTCTTTCTGGCTGACCAGGAGGAGCAGGATCGCAAGGACATAATCATGTTGATCAAGTTTCTCTCACGCCCGTTAGGCATCCCATACGTGAAGTTGCCGAAAAAGATCCAGGTTGGGCTTTTGAACCTACTGAAGAACGGCCGTGGCCCAACAAAGTCAATTGCGGCACAGATGCGGATGGGCTTCTTTGCGATATTGGCGATGTCGATGACCGCTTACTACTCCAACTTCACTACCCCCGACTACACCGGCCCAACGCCCTGGGAGCTGATCGGTTTCGATGTTCCAGACAAGATGATCCCCGAAGGAGCACTCGACCGGCCTGAGCTGGCACATATCAAGCGCCAGCGAGAAGCGAGAAAAGCAACTCCCAGCGCCGACTCTCAGCTCAGGACCTAGTCTGATGCCCTTCTAGGGCCTCGCCACAAACGGCGAGAGTTTACGGCGCACTGGTTAATCGCAAGTGCATAATCAACGTTCCATAACAAAGTAGTATTCATATGTTGACTGGCCCAAAGGAGAGATACAAAGACAGATTCAAGAGGTTGCAGTTCCTCGGATCAAAGCAGAGAAAATCCGGGGGAACGATGTTGCCAACCCAGACTCGTGCCGATCTCACATTCTTGAAGTGGCTTACGATCCTGGCGCCCCTTCTATTAGTGGTAATACTACACGTTCTTCTACATTCTCTTTTGGAGAGGTTCCACGATCCGCCGGGTGTGATTTTTGTGTTTTTAGTCGTAGCAATGGTCGCAGCCATCTTCTCGTTCTTCATCTTTGGGAAGATCGTCAGGCTGGAGAAACGGGTACTCGAGCAAAACGAACTCCTGACTACGACCAATCAGATTGCCTCGGCTTCTGCGGCCAACCTCGAGTTGGAAAAACTTCTTGATGTGACTCTTGAACGCGTGCTCGAGGTAACCGGAGCGACAGCCGGGATTATCTATGTGGTAGATCCTGAGATTGAGTCAATCGCAGCCAGCAGCCACAGCGGCCTCACGCAGGAGCTGGCCACCAAGATCCAGGGACAGAAACTGAAGGCACCGGTGACCGATGATCAGTCTCTTTCCGCGGGCAATGTCCCGGCAGTCAATCTTTTCAAGGATGCCGATGTCGTGGATGAAGCTCGAAGAGATGGTTTCCAGTCAGGTGTAGCGGTCTTGCTGAATTCCAAAGAATTGGCAAATGCAGTTTTAGGAGTAGCGGTTAAACAGGCGCAACCCGGAATCGATTTGGACCTGCTATCAGCAATCGGCAGTCATCTGGGGCTCGCTGTCCGGAATGCCATTCTTTTTCGGAGGGCAAATCGGCGCAACCAAGAGCTGGCCGCGCTCTTGACTGTCGGACGCGCGGCAATATCCAGTCTCGATCAACCTGAACTCCTCGATAAAGCGCTTGAGGCAATTATCGAAGTGACCTCTGCCGAGACGGCCGAGGTTTGGCTGCGATCCGACAAGGACGAGCTTGTGTTGGAGCAGCAGCAGGGTATCGCGTCGGCGGCCTTCCACGAAGGTACGCGACTCAAGTGGGGCGAGGGACTACCGGGCTTCGCCGCCAGCAAGGGGACGGCGGTACTGGTTCACGACCTGGAAGACGACCCACGTTTTCTTCGCCAACAGGTAAAGGAGCTGGGATTCAAGAGCTATTGCGCCCTGCCGCTGCGACACAGATCGGAGGTGGTGGGCGTGTTGGCAGTGGCTTCCAGGGACCGTGAAGCTCTGGGCAAAGAAGCGGAACGGGGCCTCTTGGAAGGTATTGGCGAGCGACTGGCCATTGCTATCGAAAACTCACGCCTGTATGAACAGGTATTGGACCAAGCAGTTCTGGAGGAGCGGGAGCGGATAGCACGCGAGCTGCACGACGGCTTGGCACAGGTGCTTGGTTATATAAACACTCAAACCATGGCCACCAAAAAGCTGGTCGCCTCCGAACAACTGAAGGAGGCACAAAGCCAGCTCAATTCGATGGAAGAAGCTACCAGGCAGGTCTATGCAGACGTCAGAGAGGCGATCATGGGCCTGGGGTCATCAGGGTCGAACCACGGAGACTTTGACGCCAATCTGAAGCAGTATCTACTGGATTACAGTGATCTGACGGGGGTCACGGTTGACATTGAGCTCGATAACGGTGACGGGGCCCCTAAACTCCCGGCATCGACCGAACTTCAACTCATGCGAATTATCCAGGAGGCTCTCAGTAACGTGAGAAAGCACGCCCAGGCAACGAAAGCAAGTGTTGTCTTCGAGCCCCCGGACGAAACCTTGACGGTGAGGATCGAAGACAACGGTCGCGGGTTCGCTCCGGATCGTCTTGTACGCACCGGGTGGCCTCATTTTGGCATCCGATCGATGAGTGAACGCGCCAACGCGATAGGCGGTAGCCTGAAGGTGGCAAGTGCCCCCGACGAAGGAACCAAAGTTATCGTACGACTACCCCTACAAAGGCAAGCACAGAGGCAATGAAAGTTCTACTGGCAGACGATCACGCTCTCTTTAGAGCCGGTATTGAGAGTCTGCTGTCCGCCTCCGGACACAAGGTGGTCGGGGAGGCTAAAAATGGCTTTGAGGCACTGGAGAAGGCTCGAAGCTTGCGTCCCGATCTTGTCCTCATGGACATTCAGATGCCCGAATGTAATGGCCTCGAGGCCACCCGTCTGATCAAGGTCGAAATGCCCGAGATGAAAATAGTGATGGTAACCGTCTCCCATGACGACGCCGACCTTTTCGAGGCAATAAAGAGCGGGGCCGAGGGCTACCTGCTCAAGGACATGTCCGAGGAGGATTTCAATCAGGTTCTGACGGGTGTGGCCGAGGGCGAGGCTCCCCTCTCCCGAGGGATAGCAACCAGGATACTCGACGAGTTCGCTCGAGTCGCGCGCAAAGATGAATCGGGAGGCAGCGACAAAGACGATTTAACCAACCGGGAGCACGATGTTCTTCAACTCATCATCGAGGGTGCTACTAACAAGGAGATTGCCGAAAAGCTCGTGATCACCGAAAACACCGTGAACTTTCACGTGAAGAATATCCTCACCAAGCTGCATCTTCGCAACAGAGCAGAAGCCGTGGCTTACGCATTTCGTACTGGGCTGGTCGAAATAGATCCCCCCGGAAGCGCCTGACCAGCTCCGTCTCCTACCAATATTGGTGGGTTTTTCAACTTGGGCCACCAATCCTATGGGGCGCATTGTCTGCCAGTTACATCTGGAAAGACCACCAGTTCTGGTGTTGCGGATTGAAGCAAGTGAAAGTTAGATTTAGGAGCTTTGAAACAGATCAAGGTGAGATGAGACGAAGCAAGGTAAAAAACATATATGGAGGTAATTTGTGCGGAACTATAAACTGCTTGTGACGGTGCTTGGCGTGGCGCTTCTGGCGTTCGGCGTAGCCGCTTGTGGAGACGATAATGACAACGGTGATACCGAGACAACAAAGACGGAAGAGGCAATGACGACTACCAAGGACGAGGGAACGGTAGTCAACGTGGAGCTAGGTGAAGCTAGTACAGACAAATACTTCGTCAAGGTTGACAAGGACAAAGTCAAAGCCGGCAAAGTTACGTTTAAGGTCACCAACAACGGTGAGGAATACCACGAGTTTGTCGTGATCAAGAGCGACCTCGCTCCTGGCGACCTGCCAATCGATAAAAAGGAGGACAAGGTGGCCGAGGACGATGTAGACATAATTGCAGAGGCCGCTTATGCGAAGCCACCGATCGTGCCCGAGGATAAAGATCCAGGCGCGGAAGACCATCACATCCGTGGTGGCGGATGGGGAGCCGAGTTAACGGTTGACCTTAAAGCAGGTAAGTACGTACTGATTTGCAACCTTGCAGGCCACTACAGCACCAAGAAGCAGTACATAGGCTTCATCGTAGAGTAGATCCTGATCAAGCATTGCCCGCATTACGCCGGGTGCTTATATTGGAGCGAAACCCTCGGTCACTTGATCGGGGGTTTTGTCGTTTTCAGACATTGTCCAAGCCGTACCTACCGCTTGAACACAGCATTTCGAAAGTTCTACTTCGAG